>NZ_BAVQ01000008.1 GCF_000524475.1 Tomitella biformata AHU 1821
ACCGCGGCCATCGCGAGGGCGATGTCCTCAGCGGACGCGGTGATGCTGAATTGAGCCATGCCATCGCGTAACGGCCGGGCACGGGTGCCGCGTTGTCTTTTCGCTCTCTGGTGGCGGTCGCGGAACGCGTCGGGGTCGTGCTCGAAGATGAGGCGGTTGGCCAGGTTGTGCAGGTCCCGCTCACCTGTCGCGCAGGCTGTGCGGAGGGCGCGGGCGATCGCGGCGTCCACATCCGGGCAGTAGGACTTGCCGTCGAGCAGATCGGTGTCGGTGACCAAGACTTTGTATTGGGCCTCGGTGATCAGGCCATCGCGCAGGCACTTCCCAATTTCGGGGATGCGGAAGACCATCGCGAGGGCTTCGCGGAGCATGGTTGCCCCGGCGGCGTGGCGGATGTGGCTGGCGGCGGCCAAATGGGCGGCGGTGGTGGCGTCGTCGTCGAGGACGCGCAGGTCCAGTTCCGGGGTGGAGGTGGCCAGGGTCAGGTGCAGTTGCGCGGCGCGGGCGTAGGAGTCCCAGGATAAAAGGGATTTCCAGGTTTGGTTGGCGTGGAGGGAGTCGACGAGTTCAGCGGCGGGGGTGCGGCTGCCGAAGGGCGGCAGGCGGAAGGCGGCGGTGGTCACGTCGTCGGATTCGATGATCATTCCCCAACCCCCCTAGGTCGAATGTATCATCGAGTTTACTCATGATGCAGGTCACCGTCAAGAGATTTGGGAGAATAAATATTCGATAGTTTGGGGCACGAATGAGTCGACCCGGATACCCGCCCCCTATGTCCAGTCAGGTCCCAGGTTTACACGGACTGCAGGTAATTGCTGATCCCGAGGGCCACCGCCTGCGCCAGGCGGGCCTGGCCTTCGGGAGTGGTGAGCATCCGGGAGTCCTCGGCATTGCGCATGTTGCCGAGCTCGAGCAGCGCAGTCGGGCGCAGGGACATGTTCAGCCCGGTCAAATCGTCGCGCGCCATCAGCCCGTCCTGGCCCGAGTAGGCGGCGGGAGTGAAGCCGCTGGCGGTGAACGCGTCCCGCAGGTCGGTGGCCAGGTTGATGGCCGGTCCGGACTGGGCATCGTTGAGCGGCGGGGCCGAGTAGCTGGTGTAGGTGCCGAACTGGTCGGGCCCCGCGCCATCAGCGTGCAGAGAGACGACGGCGTCGGCCTGGGCGTGGTCGGCGGCCTCGGCCCGGAAGTTGTTGCACAGTTCCGGCGAGGCGTCATCGTCGCGGCTCAGCACCACGGTCGCGCCCTGGGCCTGGAGGTCGGCGCGCACCAACTCGGCGATCTCGAACACCGCGGTGTGCTCGGGGTAGCCGCCATCGGTGCTGGTGCCGGTGGTCTGGCAGTTCTTGGTGCCGCCGCGGCCGGTGGGCACCTGGTCCGAGGCCGCGGCGGTGGTGTATCCGCTGTGCCCGGGGTCGAGGAACACCACGCGCCCGGTCAGGGGAAGTGTGGGCTCCGGCTCTTGCTCGGCAGCTGGGGTGGCCTTTGCTGTGGTGCTGGCCGCCACGGACGTCGTCGGGTTGTCGGCGGCCGTGGGGATGGTGCACCCCGCCAGCAGCGCAGCGGCCGCGATCGACGCCGCGGCCCGCCTCGCGAGAGGAGCGCTCATTTTCACAGACACGAGACACACCATAGAGACCGGGACGTCGGGGCTCAGCCCCAGGCCGGGGCGATCGACCAGGGCTGGGCGGCCTCGAGCTGGGCGGCGACGCGGATCAGCAGGTCCTCGCGGCCGAAGGCGGCGACGATCTGCACGCCCACCGGCAGGCCCGTGGAGTCGTGGCCCATCGGCAGTGAGATCGCGGGCTGGCCGGTGGTGTTGAACGGCCCGGTCAGCGCGCCGTAGATCCCGCCGTGCTTCCAGATTGCCTCGACGGAGCCGGCGTCGAGGAGCCCCAGCGGCGGGGTCGGTTGGCCGAGGGTGGGGGTCACCAGGAGATCGTGCTCGGTGAAGAAGGCGCCGATCACGTGGGCGGCGCGGTGCAGCTCGTTCATCGCCTCGACGAAATCTGTCGCGCCCTGGGACTTGCTGCGCTCGTAGATCATTCGAGGCACCACCTCGAGATCGTCGTCGAGCAGCCCGCGACCCAGCTCCGCCAGGCGCGCGTCGACCGTGACGGCCATGGACACCGACATACCCATCGACATCGAGGCCTGCAGTGCGTCGACGGGGTAGTCGGGGGTGGCCTCGGTGACGTCGTGGCCCAGCCGGGACAGCAGCGCCGCGACGGAGTCGACGACGGCGGCGCAGTCGGGGTGCGCGGGGGAGCCGTCGGGCATGGTGGTGCTCGCCGCGATCTGGAGGCGGCCGGTCTCCGCGCCCACCTCCTCCACATAGGGCCGGGCGGGCTGGCTGATGGTGAACGGCTCCCCAGCCAGCGGGGCGCAGGTCAGGTCCAGCAGCAGCGCGGTGTCGCGGACGCTGCGGGTCAGGGCGTGGTGCACGGACAGCGGCCCGGCGAGGACGTTGCCGACGGGCACGCGGCCACGCGAGGGCTTCAGGCCCACCAGCCCGGTTGCGGCGGCGGGGATCCGGATGGAGCCGCCGCCATCGCTGCCATGGGCGGCGGGGACGATGCCGGCCGCGACCGCCGCTGCGGCGCCGCCCGACGAGCCGCCGGGGGAGTGCGAGAGCCGATGCGGGTTGCGGGAGGGGCCGAAGAGCGCGGGCTCGGTGCTGGCGTTCTGCCCGAACTCGGGGGTGTTCGTCTTGCCGATGATCACCAGCCCCGCGGCGCGGTAGCGCGTGACCAACTCGGAGTCCGCGGCCGCCACCGCGTCGGCGAAGAGCCTGGAGCCGTTCGTGGTTGGCAGCCCCGCGACATCCAGGCCCAAATCCTTGATGGCATAGGGGATGCCGCGCAGGGGACCGCCGGGCAGTCCGGCGTCGACCTCGGCGAGGGCCTCCTCGGCGCGCTCGGCGATCACCGCGTTGACGGTGGGATTACGCTCGGCGAGGCGGGAGAGGGAGAACTCCACGACCTCGCGCGCGGACACTTCGCCGTCGGAGATCGCCGCGGCGAGCCCGGTCATGTCGTGATTGTCGAACAGCTCCTGCATGGGGACTCCTCGGTTGGGGGCGAACCTCATTGATAGCCCGAATCAGTCGGCGAAGATCCCGGTGGTCCCTCTCAGTGGTGGGTACTCTCTGGGAATGGTGGAGGCAAAGGTGTTGATCGTCGGCGCGGGGTTGGGCGGATTGGCGATCGCGCTGGAATTACGGCGGGCGGGCATTGACGACTTCGTGATCCTGGAGAAGGCCGCCGATGTGGGCGGGGTGTGGCGGGAGAACACGTATCCCGGCGCCGCGGTGGATGTGCCATCGCCCTACTACTCCTATGCGGCCGAGCCGAATCCGGAGTGGCCGCGCAGGTACTCCGAGCAGGCGGACATCCTCGCCTATATCCACGACGTGGTGGACCGCCACGCGCTGCGTCGCCACATCGTCTTCGAGACCACCGTGCGAAGTGCCGCATACGACGACGCGACCGGACGCTGGCACGTCGAGACGGGCGACGAGAAATACGACGCCCAGTTTTTCGTGCCCGCCACCGGGCAGCTCTCGATCCCGCTGCTGCCGAAGATCCCGGGCTTGGACTCGTTCGCGGGCCCGGCGTTCCACTCCGCGCAGTGGGACCACTCGGTGGACCTAGCGGGCAAGACCGTTGCCGTGATCGGCACTGGGGCCAGCGCGATCCAGATCATCCCGAAGATCCAGCCAGAGGTGGGGCAGCTGCTGGTCCTGCAGCGCTCCGCGCCGTATTTGCTGCCGCGGATGGACCGGGAGTACGGCCCGCGCCAGCACCGGGTGTTCCGCAAGTATCCGGTGGTGCAGCGCGGGGAGCGTCTGTTCTGGTGGCTGTTCGGGGAGTTCTGGACCTTCGCGGTGCTGGGAAACCCGGTGGTGGACAGGATGTTCCGCGCCACCGCCGCCGGGATGCGGGCACTGCAGATCAGGGATAAGACGCTGCGCGCAAAACTGACGCCCGACTATCCGATGGGCTGCAAGCGGGTGCTGTTCTCCAGCGATTACTACCCGGCGGTCGCGGCGCCGAACGTGCGGCTCGAGACCACGGGCATCGACGCGATCACCGCCACCGGGATCCGCACGGTGGACGGCGCCGAGCACGCGGTGGACGTCCTGGTCTACGGCACGGGCTTCGCGACGCAGGAGTTCTTGGACTCGATCGAGATCCGCGGGGCGGGCGGGGAGCTGCTGAGCCAGCGGTGGGCGGACGGCGCGCGGGCCTACCTCGGCATCGCGGTGCCGGGCTTCCCCAACCTGCTGATCATGTACGGCCCCAACACGAATCTAGGGACCGGCTCGATCATCTACATGCTTGAGCGCCAGGCCCGCTACATCCGCGGGCTGATCGAGGAGATGGGCCGGCGCGGGATGGCCACCGCGACCGTGCGCGCGGACGTCGAGCAGGGCTATGACGACGACGTGCAGGCGCGGCTCGGCAAGACCGCGTGGGCCAGCTGTGTCAGCTGGTACCAGTCGAAGTCGGGCCGGATCTCCAGCAACTGGCCGCGCAACGTGCTCGCCTACTCCCGGCGGACCGCCACGGTGGACCTGGCCGAATACGAGCCCGCCTGACTACTCGCCGCGCATCACGTGCGGCAGCTCGTCCGTCGCCAGCAACACCAGCTGGTTCCGGGTGACCCGGACCTCCTCGAGGCGCGGCAGGCTGCGCTTGAGCAGGTCCCACTCGTAGTTCTGGATCTCGCCGGTGGCGCGGACGATCACATTCTTGTCCTTGGTGCCCCACGCGATGGGCATGAGGCTCGCGGTGTCCCACGTGTCACCCTGCGGCTTGCTGGTGCGGTCCGCGAGCACTGCGGCGCAGGGGATTTTGGCGCCGACGACGCTCGGATGTCCGGTGATGGCCGTCGCGGTCCGCGTGACCAGCGCGTAGCGCGGGTTGGCGTCCGGGTCGCGGGAGACGTTGACCAGGCCCAGCACCGTGATCCCGTGCTTGCGCTTGGCAGCGAGGACCGCGCCGACCAGGGGGGCCGACACGTACTGGGACTCGATGCTGCCCACCTTGCGAGGCAGGATGAACCACAACGAGGCCGTGCCCAGGCTGATGACGATCAGCGCGATGCCCACGATGTCCAACAGGCCTGAGCCGAGCAGGAACAGCGCGATACCGCCGGCGAGCAGGGCCACCGAGACGATCAGCGCGGATACCCGGAGCCGGAGCAGCTCCGAGTAGTTCTCGTTGTTGGACTTGGCATATTTGAGATCCAGGGGAAATGACAGATTGCGCACGCGGTTGATGGTACGGCAGCCTCACTCGGCAGCCGAACCCCCGATAGCTGGCCCCAGCAGGTCGTCGGCGTCCACGATCCGGTACGCGTAGCCCTGCTCGGCGAGGAAGCGCTGGCGGTGCGCGGCGTATTCGGAGTCGAGGGTGTCGCGGGCGACGACGGAGTAGAAGTGCGCCTGGCCGCCGTCGTGCTTGGGCCGCAGCAGCCGGCCGAGGCGCTGCGCCTCCTCCTGCCGGGAGCCGAAGGTGCCGGAGACCTGGATCGCGACGGACGCCTCGGGCAGATCGATGGAGAAGTTGGCGACCTTGCTGACCACGAGGGTGGAGATCTCGCCGCGGCGGAACTTGTCGAACAACTCCTCGCGCTCTTTATTGCGGGTCGAGCCCTGGATGACCGGGGCGTCGAGGTCCGCGCCGAGCTCCTCGAGCTGGTCGAGGTAGGCGCCGATGACCAGCGTCGGCGCGCCGGGGTGCCGGGCGACGATGGCCTCGACGACGGCGACCTTCGTGCGGGCCGTCGCGCAGTGCTTATAGCGGTTCTCGGGCTCGGAGGTCGCGTAGATCATCCGTTCGTTCTCGGTGAGCGTGACCCGGACCTCGATGCATTCGGCGGGCGCGATCCAGCCCTGCGCCTCGATGTCCTTCCACGGGGCGTCGTAGCGCTTGGGGCCGATCAGCGAGAACACGTCACCCTCGCGGCCATCCTCGCGCACCAGCGTGGCGGTCAGGCCGAGGCGCCGACGCGACTGCAGGTCGGCCGTCATCCGGAAGACCGGCGCGGGCAGCAGGTGCACCTCGTCGTAGATCACCAGGCCCCAGTCGCGGGAGTCGAACAGCTCGAGGTGCTTGTACTCGCCCTTGGTGCGGCGGGTGATCACCTGGTAGGTGGCGATGGTGACGGGGCGGACCTCCTTGCGCTCGCCGGAGTACTCGCCGATCTCCTCCTCGGTCAGCGACGTGCGGGCGATCAGCTCGCGCTTCCACTGCCGCCCGGCGACGGTGTTCGTCACCAGGATCAACGTGGTGGCCCCGGCCTTGGCCATCGCAGCCGCGCCGACCATCGTCTTGCCCGCCCCACAGGGCAGCACGATCACGCCCGAGCCGCCGTCCCAGAAGGAGCCGGCCGCCATCTCCTGGTAGTCCCGCAGCTCCCACGGGTTCGTCTGGAAATCGAGGGTGATGGGGTGTGCCTCGCCGTCGACATAGCCCGCGAGGTCCTCGGCGGGCCAGCCGACTTTGAGCAGCTCCTGCTTGAGCCGGCCGCGCTCGCTGCCGTGGACGATGACGGTGTCGGCGTCGATCATCTCGCCGAGCATGGGCCGGATCTTCTTGTGCCGCATGACCTCTGTGAGCACCGCACGGTCCAGGCTCACCAGCAGGAGCCCGTGCGCGGGGCTCTTGACCAGCTGCAGGCGTCCGTAGCGGGCCATCGTGTCGACAATGTCGACAAGGAGGGGCTGCGGGACGGCGTAGCGGGAATAGCGGACGAAGGCGTCGACCACTTGCTCGGCGTCGTGCCCCGCGGCGCGCGCGTTCCACAGGGCGAGCGGCGTGACGCGGTAGGTGTGCACGTGCTCGGGGGCGCGTTCAAGCTCGGCGAATGGGGCGATCGCGGCGCGGGCCTCGGCGGCCAGTTCATGGTCTATCTCCAACAAGAGAGTCTTGTCGGATTGCACGATCAGCGGTCCGTCGCTCACGCGTCCTCCTCAGGCCCGCCGGCTGCGGCGGTCACGATCACGGCCGGAGTGCCCGGCCGTGCTCCCCATTGTCCAGCTCGCACCGACAAGTTGCCATTCGCGGGTCGAATCGGGCGGATCACTCCACCAGCGCGACGGATGTGATCCGGTGCAGGGAGAACTTCAGCACCTCGCCGGTGACGGTGTCGCGGGCTTCGAGCTGGCCGCTGTCGAAGCGCACCGGGTCGACGATGCGGTGGATGGCGGTGCCCTTCGCGTCGACGTAGCCGACCGCTACGGCGCGCCCGACCTGGGTTGCGGTCTGCAGCAGCGAGACGGTCGCCGCGCCGCGGGCCTTGGTCCCGTCGACACGGACGGTGTCGGAGCTGCGGGCGACGGCGGCCTGGTCCCCAGCCCGCAGCCCGGACACGACGTCGGCCAGCTGTTCCGCGGAGGCGGTCGGGGAGGGCGGCCGGTGCACCGCGGCCCTGGACTGGCGCGGCGGCGGCACCCTGCTGCCGCGTGGGCGCAGGTCCACGATGGAGCCGGACTCGTCCTCGCCGACGGCGGCGAGTCCTGCGCCGCGCAGTTCGGCCAGCAGCGGCGCCAGGTCCAGGTGGGAGATGGCGACGGTCGGCGCGAGGCGGCGCAGCCCGAGCTCAGGCAGCCGGGCGAGGACCTCGGCGAGCAGGCCAGGGTCCTCGCAGCGGAGGAACGCGTTGGCATAGCCGACGCGCAGCTGCCCGTGCCGGCGCGCCACGTCGTCGATGAGATACGTGAGGCCCTGGGGGACCGGAGTGCGCGACGCCTGCGCGAACAGCTCGTGCAGCTCTGTGGGGCTGTTGCCCGCATCGAGGGCCCCGCGCAGCGACTGCTCGGTGATCCGGTAGACGGTGGCGGCCCCGGCGGACTCGACCTCCGCGACCTGCTCCACCCGCGCCTGCAGCTCAGGGGTGAGTGGGCCCGGCGCGATCATCGTCAGGTCCGCTTGCAGCAGCACATGGTCGATGGGCGCTGGCATGGCGGCGGACATCGCAGTGGCAACGGTCGGAGCCCCGCCTGTCTCCGTGGCAGGCGCCAGCAGCGCGCGGCCCGGGGTGGACAGCGCGCCGCGGCCGACGGCGCCTATCGCGGCAGCCTCGCTGAGGAAGTGCTCGACGAGGTGCAGCGGCATTCGGCCGTGTCGGCGGGGCCGGCGCCAGCGCAGCAGCGTGAGCAGGTCCGGCGCGGCGATGGCGGACCCGGGCTTGACGTCGGCCAGCAGTTCCAGGATCACCCGGCGGTCCTCCTGCGCGGTGGCGGACGCCAGATCGGGGGAGAGCGCGGGGATCAGCTTGTCTGTCGTATCGCGGCCGCCGATGGTCCACACCTTGCGGGCCAGGCCCAGCCACGGCGCGGCGAGCGCGGCCCAGCGGTTGGCGGGCGTTTGCGCGAGCCAGTGGTCGGCGATATCGGTTGGGGCCCAATAGGAGTCGGCGGTATCGCTCAGTGGGGCCGGGTCCGGGATGCCGGTCGCGATCAGGCCCACGTGCGCCAGCAGCTCCAATACGAACGCGAGAGCGGGCTCGGCGAGCCCGGTGGCCTTGGCCAGCCTGCGCAGCTCCCGCACGCCCACGCCGCCGGTGCGCAAGGTCGGGACCGGGGCGCGGCTGAGCTCGTCGAGGACCGCGGCGCTGTGCCGCAGCAACTCCATCGCCTGGCCGGCGGCGGCCGCGTCGACGTCGGCGATCTTGTTCTTGACCGTCGGGACGGTGGGCTCAGTCAACCGCAGCTCCCCGCGCAGTGGCGCGCCGGCCAAGATTGCGCGCACCGCCTCCGGCAGCTGGACGGTCTCATCGTCGACCCAGTTGAGCAGGCCGACGCGCAGAAGTGTCTGGACGGGGCTCGATGCGGCCGCCTCGGGCGCGGCGTCGCGGGTGCGGCCCACGCCAGAACCGCGGGCGAGGGTCTCGAGCAGCGCGCGCTGGTTCCCGTCCAGGCCGGCGATGGCGGTGCGCAGCTCGGCGGGGGTGCCGGTATCGCTTGCCGGCGGGTCCACCAGGTGGCCGGGGCTCCATGGCAGTATTTCCCGGGCCGCGGGGGTCATCGAGAGCTGCTGGTCGTCGCCCCACACCAGTGCCAAGTCCCGCAGGCGGCCGAGCGCCGCGTCCACCGCCGGGGCGGACGCGTGCTCGAGCAGGTCGGTGCGCACCAGATCTGCGGAGACGGGGGACACGTCGGCCTGCTGGAGGATCAGCACCTCCAGGACGCCCATCGCGAGGGTGTCGAGCTCGCCGGCCACCCGGTGCACCGACATCCGCTGCTCCGCGCGGGTGGCCAGCACCTGGGTGGTGCGCGGCGGCTGCACGGTGAGGTCGGGGCGCAGGCCGAGTAGTCGGGCCAGTTCCGCGTCGGAGCGCCCGCGCAGCCAATCCGCCAGGTTAGGGGCAGACGGCAGGGCGGCGGGGCTCGGATCTGGCAAATTTTTGGGCATCAGAGACCAGATTAGTGACCTGGACTGGCCCTTGTGCGCGTTGCCTGCCAAAATGGTGCCGTGACTGACAACAAGAACACTCATCATCGCAACGACACTGGCTGGCCGGAGCTCCCCGAGGGTGAGCATGCGGTCACGGAGCTCTCCTCGACCCGCTCGGGTCCGCTGTCGCCATTTGGCGAGGTCCTCGAGCTGCCGCTGCCGGCCGCGGACGTCAATTACGTGCATCCCATCACGGTCCCGAACCGCTAGATCGCCATGGCAGAGGATAAGTCGGGCGGGTCGCTGACCCACCTCGACTCGGCTGGGCATGCCCGGATGGTGGACGTCTCGGAGAAGCAGACGTCCGTTCGTCGGGCGGTCGCCGCCGGTACCTTCCGCACCACCGCAGAGGTGATCGCGCTGTTGTCCGAGGGCGGCCTGCCCAAAGGCGACGCAGTCGCGACGGCGCGCATCGCCGGGATCATGGGGGCGAAGAAGACCCCGGAGCTGATCCCCCTGTGCCACCCCATCGCGCTCTCGGGCGTGACGGTGGACTTCGAGCTCCGCGCGGACTGCGTGGAGGTCACCGCCTCCGTCCGCACCACAGATCGCACGGGTGTGGAGATGGAGGCGCTCACCGCGGTGGCGGTGGCCGGGCTGACGCTGCACGACATGGTCAAGGCCGTCGACCCCGAGGCTGTCATGGACGGCGTCCGGGTGCTGTCCAAAGAGGGCGGCAAGACGGGATCATGGCGCCGATCATGACGCGCACTGCGGTTGTCGTGATCGCGTCGACCCGCGCCGCTGAGGGCGTCTACCCCGACCGCACCGGTCCTGTCATCGCGGACTGGCTGCGGGCCAAGGATTTTGCGGTCGTCGGTCCCGTCGTTGTCGCTGACGGCGCGCCCGTCGGCCGGGCCATCCGCGCAGCCCTCGCCGACGGCCCCAGCCTCATCCTGACCTCCGGCGGCACTGGCCTCTCGCCGACCGACCGCACCCCCGAGGAGACCGCTGCGGCCCTGGACTTCCAGGCGCCCGGTCTTGCCGACGCGATCCGCGCGGCCGGACTGCCTGCGGTGCCCACCGCCGTGCTCTCGCGCGGGGTGGCCGGCGTTGCCGGGCGAACCCTCGTCGTGAATCTGCCGGGCTCGACGGGCGGGGTGCGCGACGGCCTCGGCGTGCTGGACCCGATCTTGCAACATGCGCTAGACCAGATAGCCGGAGGAGACCACCTGTGAGCTCGGATCCGATTCTGTGGCGCGGGCAGGTCACCGCCGATGCCATCACCCTGGCCGAGCATGAGGCCTGGGTCTCGCACGAGTCCGCCGGCGCGGTGGTTGGGTTCTGCGGCGTCGTGCGCGACCACGACGGCGGCCGTGCGGTGCGCCGATTGAGCTACTCGGCTCATCCGAGCGCGGGGGAGGTGGTTGTGGCGATCGCCGAACGGATCGCCACCGCGACCACCGGCGTCCGCGCGCTCGCCGTGAGCCATCGGGTGGGAGACCTCGAGATCGGCGACGAGGCGCTCGTCTGCGCCGTTGCCGCGGACCATCGAGGGCAGGCGTTCGACGTCTGCCGAGAATTGGTCGAAGCCGTGAAATTAGAACTGCCAGTGTGGAAGTTGCAAGTTTTTGGCGATGGCACCGAAGAGTGGGTCAGCTGCGCTTAGGCGCTCAGCCCCCGCGGACCCACGGGGCCATCCGGGGACCCCAGATCGGCCCGCGATCACGCCTGCAGGGCATTTAGACGGCTAAAAGGCCCGACACCGCGAAGGTGTCGGGCCTTTTAGTTTGCCTAGCTAAGGCGAAGTGCTGCTGGCTCAGCTCAGCAGGGTGCTGGCGAGCGTCAGGTACTGGTCGAGCACGCCGCTGTCGGCCTTGTCCAGCTCGGTGCTGGCGGTGATGCGGGCGATGGCCTGCTCGGCGGCCGCGCGCAACTCGGGGGAGACCTCGATGTTGTTGCTGTCTGCGATCGAGATGAGCGTGTCGAGGATGGCTGCCTCGGTGGTCGCGTCCGCGGCGACGGCGCCGGGGAAGGACTGGACCTGGGCGACCGTCGGCGCGGCCTGCGCGACTGGGGCAGGTGCCGGAGTGCGCTGGGTCGCGCCGCTCAGGCCGACGCCGCAGGAGGGCCATGCGCCCTTGCCCTGGTTCGCGAGAACCTTCTCGGCGATCTCGATCTGCTGTGCCTTGGTGGCCTGGTTCGCGGTCGCCGCGTAGGCGCCGCCGCCGTGGCTAGTCCAGGTGCTGGGGGAGAACTGCAGGCCGCCGTGGTAGCCGTTGCCGGTGTTGATGGCCCAGTTGCCGGTGGACTCGCACTGCGCGACCTTGTCCCACTCGGCGTCGGTGGCGGCGTTAGCCGTACCGGCGAATGCAATGCTCGCGGCACCGATGACGGCGCTAGAAACGGCGATCTTGGTGATGTTGCGGCCAGCGGTGCTGGGGGTGCGGTGACGTCCGGTCATCGGTGGTATTTCCTCTCCACACACGCCTTCGAGGTCAGCTGTCGGGTTAGGGCTGAGAGGTTGCCCCGCGTCCCCGCTCCGTACAGAGCGGCTTCGCTTCACCCCAGGGGCTGTGGTTCAGAATGCGAAAAGTGCTGCATTTTTGAACTACTGCCCCAGAGTCCCGTTCGGTGGACTTGGGTCCCCCGTCTCCGTCCCTGGGTTATTCGTTGGGATCCGGATGCCCACTGGACGGAGCTCGGCGTTGCGGGCCCGGATCTGGTCGACTGATTGACCGCCGCTGACGCTATCCGTTGAGTGGCCCGTAGTCACCTATTTTGGGCTGTTGGACGCGCGCGATACCAAATGTGACCTGAGGAACATAATTGGGGTAAAAGACCTGGTCTATAGCTCAAGTTACGAAAAGTTGCGAGACCGTTACCTGGCTGTGATGTGGTTTAGGTCACCTTGAGTCAAGGGCGCTGGCTTGAACGGTCGGTTTTGGCGGCGTTCCCGGCGTCTTTCGTCGCCGCCCTGACCCATCTGTCCAGGTCTTAGCCGCCGGCGAAGGGCGGCAGTACGTCCACGGTGGCTCCGGCGGGGAGCGGGGCGTCCAGGTCGCGGACCGCCACAGAGCCGGCCAAGTAGGAACACCGTTCCAGTATCTCGATGAGCGGGGGGCGTCGACGGCCGAGCTCCACAAGCAGCGTCGTGACGGAGGCGCCAGCCGGCAGCGGCACGCTCTCCTCGTCGACTCCGGCGGCGGCACGCGCCCCGGCGAAATAGCGGACGGTCACAGCCGACAGTTCTGAGTGGGGCATTTATCGCTCCTGTGTGGTGGTGGGGTGGCGGCTAGCCGCCAATGGCGCTCATCGGGCGGTCGGGCTGGTGGAAGCCGGGGTCGTCGATGCCGTGGCCGGCGCGCTTGGCCCACATGGAGGCGCGCCAGCGGCGGGCGATCTGGTCGTCGGTGGCGCCACCGCGCAACAGGGCCCGCAGATCGGATTCTTCGCGCGCGAAGAGACAATTGCGCAACTGCCCGTCGGCGGTGAGACGGGTGCGGTCGCAGTCGCCGCAGAACGGCTCGGACACGGACGCGATGATGCCGACCGTCGCGGGGCCGCCGTCGACCAGCCAGCGTTGCGCTGGGGCGGCGCCGCGCGGCTCTGTCGCCTTGGTCAGCGCGAACTTCTCACCGAGCACCGCGCGCGTCTGCGCCGCCGTGATCATCGTCGAGCGCTGCCAGTCGTGGCCGGCGTCGAGGGGCATCTGCTCGATGATCCGCAACTCATAGCCGTGGTCTAGGCAGTACTGCAGCAGCTTGGGAGCGTCGGCGGCGTTGAGGTTGGGCTTGAGCACCGCGTTGACCTTCACTGGCCGCAGTCCCGCGTCGTGCGCGGCGGCCATCCCATCCAGGACGTCCTGCAGGCGGTCGCGACGGGTGATCTCCGCGTACTCCGCCCGGTCGATGGAGTCGAGGGAGACATTCACCCGGTTCAGGCCCGCCGCGGCGAGCGCTGGGGCCTTGCGAGCCAGTCCGAGCCCGTTCGTCGTCAGCGCGAGCTCCGGGCGCGGCTCGAGGGCTGCGGCAGCGGCGATGATCTCCGGCAGGTCGCGGCGCAACAGCGGCTCGCCCCCGGTGAAGCGGATCTCGCGGATGCCCAAGTCCATCACGGCGATCCGCATGAGCCGGGTCAGCTCGGCCAAGGTCAGCAGTTCGTCGGCGGGCAGCCAATCGAGGCCCTCTGCGGGCATGCAATAGGTGCAGCGCAGGTTGCACCGGTCGGTCAGGGAGATTCGGAGGTCTGTGGCGACGCGCCCAAAAGTGTCACGTAACGGACCCGTTGCCCGTCCGGGATCATCTTCGTCGACTACGGCCTCGCCCGGCGCCCCTACTCGGGGTAGGCCCAGGCTCACGTGTGACATGGCCCCAGGATAGCCAATGCGCCTGGCGTTGCCGTGCCACGCTTAGGATTCCCCGTGATGCGACCACCTCCGAACCACCACCTGGCCGTGCCGCGCTGGCTGTTGGCGCCGGCCCTGCTCGGGGTCGCGTTGATCGCATTGCCGGTGATCGGCCTGGCGACGCAGGTGCCGTGGGACCGCTTCGGCGCCCTGATTTCGTCGGAGTCCGCCCTGGCGGCCCTGCGGCTGAGCGTGGTGACCGCGAGTGTCTCGACGGTGATCGTGGTGGCGCTGGGCGTGCCGCTGGCGGTCCTGCTGGCCCGGTTTGCCGGGCGGTGGTGGCGCCCGGTCCGCGCCCTCGTGCTCGTGCCGCTGGTGCTCCCGCCGGTGGTGGGTGGCCTCGCGCTCCTCTATACCTTCGGCCGACGCGGATTCATGGGGGAGACGCTGCGGGTGTTCGGCATCGACATCGCGTTCTCGACAACGGCCGTGGTGCTCGCGCAGGTGTTCGTCTCGATGCCGTTCCTGGTGCTCAGCCTCGAGGGGGCGCTGCGGGGCATGGACCAGCGGTATGAGGCGGTCGCCGCAACCCTTGGCGCACGCCCCGGCACGGTCCTGCGGCGGGTGACACTGCCGATGGTGCTGCCCGGCCTGGTCTCGGGCGTGGTCCTGGCGTTCGCTCGGGCGCTCGGCGAGTTCGGCGCGACCATCACGTTCGCGGGGAGTTTGCAGGGCCGGACCCGTACGCTGCCGCTGGAGATCTATCTCAAGCGCGTCGATGATCCCGACGCGGCCGTGGCGCTCTCGATGCTGCTGGTCGTGGTGGCCGTCGTCATCGTGGTGGCGGTGCACAGGAGCCCCGCCGGGCGCGGCCGGGCTGTTCGAGTGAAGGAAGAGGCGGAGACTCGATGACGGATGTGAGCGTGGCGGATTGGCTCTCGATGCGGGCCCAGGTCGTCGAGCGCGGCGTAGACGTCGCCTGCACCCTCCGCGCTGGCGAGGTGCTGGCGGTGCTGGGGCCGAACGGGGCGGGCAAGTCGACGGTCCTGGCAGCGCTGGCGGGGCTGGTGCGGCCCGATCTGGGGCATGTGCGGGTGGGCGAGACGGTGCTCTTCGACAGCGAGGCCGGCGTGGACGTGCCCGTGGCGGAGCGTCGCGTGGGGCTGCTGGCCCAGGACGCGCTGCTCTTCGACAGCCTCACCGTGCTGGAGAATGTGGAGTTCGGCCCGCGCAGCCAGGGCCGCGGCACCGCGGAGTCGAAGCGACTGGCGGCGCATTGGCTGGCGGAGGTCGGCCTGAGCGAGCTCGCCAAGCGCAAACCGCGCAAGCTCTCAGGTGGGCAGGCCCAGCGCATCGCGATCGCCCGGGCGCTGGCCGCCGAGCCGCGGGTGCTGCTGCTCGATGAGCCGCTCGCCTCCCTCGACGTCACGGTGGCCGCCGAGGTCCGCTCGATGCTGCGACGAGTCCTGCGGGAGCGGGCCGCGGCCGTCGACGGCCAGACGGCGACGGTGATCGTCACCCACGACTTGATCGACGCGTTGACGCTCGCAGACCGCGTGTTGGTGGTGGAGAACGGCGTCGTGGTCGACTTCGGACCCGTCGACCGAGTCCTGCGCGAGCCCCGGAGCATCTTCACCGCAGACCTCGCCGGCACCAACATGACGGAGGGCACAGCGCTGGCCGCGGCGCAGGCGGGCATCGCCACGCTCGTGACGGCGGACGGCGCGCAGATCCAGGGGGAGTGCCTGCACGAGCTGGGCAGCGGGGAACGATGCGTGGCGGTGTTCTCCCCGCGCGCGGTCGCCGTCTATCGGCGCGCGACAGAGGGCAGCCCCCGCAATATGTTCCCCGTGCGCGTGACGGGGCTTGAGGCGCGCGGGGAGACGATCCGTATCCGCGGCGCACACGGACCGGAGCTGCCGTTGATGGCGGAGGTGACGGTGGCGGCGGCGCGGGAGCTAGGCCTGGTGGTGGGCGACGCCGTGCAATTCGTCGTCAAAGCGACCGAGGTGCAGATCTACCCGCAGTCGGGCTAGACGCCGATTAGTTGCGGACGCGGCGGCCGGACGCCAGCGCGCCGATCACGCCGATGACCATGCCTGCAGGCGCCATCATCGCCAGGTAGTAGAACGCCGCGGACAGCCGCCAATGGAACAGTGGCACCGCGAACGTCACGAGGATCGACAGCAGGCCCACCGCGAACAGCGCGACGCCCAGCCAGATCAGCACGCTTGACACCGTGGTGGAACGGGCGGCGCTGGCATTGGACTGGAGGGCGGCCGCGTGCGGCTCGGATGTGTGGCTCACGACCACTACGGTAGCGCGCCGAGCCGGGCGGGCGGTAGGGGTAGGGGTACTCTTCGAGGTAGTCGCGTCCTGCGCCAAGTGGGGCGCGTCAGCTATGTCGAGGGTGTTCCCGCCCGCTGGCTGACGGCAAATTTCGACACGAGAAGTGGGTGAGCACGGTGCCAACCGGCAAGGTCAAGTGGTACGACGGCGAAAAGGGTTTCGGCTTCCTGTCCCAGGAGGGCGGGGAGGACGTGTATGTCCGGGCCGAGGCCCTGCCCGAAGGCGTCGAATCGCTCAAGGCTGGGCAGAAGGTGGAGTTCGGTATGGTGACCGGTCGCCGCGGCCCGCAGGCGCTCAGCGTCAAGGTGCTCGAGCCCGCGCCGACCATCAAGCGCGGCGGCGCCCGCCGGGAAGAGTCGAACCGGCGGCCCGCCGACGAGCTGCACGGGATGGTCGAGGACATGATCATGCTCTTGGAGTCCAAGGTCCAGCCGGACTTGCGGCGGGGCAAGTACCCCGATCGCAAGACCTCGCAGATGATCTCCGAGGTGGTGCGCGCGGTCGCGCGCGAGCTGGACTCCTAGCCTCAGCGGGTGGCCACCGACCAGGTCGCATGCGTCACGATCGTGTCCTCTTTGGTGTCCGGGTTGTACAGGCCGGTGGGCAGGCGCACCTCGACACCGGCGAGGACTCGGCCATTCTCATCGATGTCGGGGATGGAGACGGTGGTCTCCGAGCCGGGCGTGAACAACTGTTCGGCGCCCTGCAGGGCTTCGGAGTCGGCAGCCGCGGTGGGGTCCACGTAGAACGTGGCCAGCACCCACGGCGCTCCGGAAATGCTCTCCGGCACCGAGATCACTAGCTGCTGGCCGGCGGTGACGGGCAGCTCCACCGTCTGGCCCGGCGGGTCGCAGACGTCGGGCCGTGACACCTCGCAATAGGTGTACGGCTTGACCTCGACGCTGGTCTCGCCAGCGGCGGCGGTGATGATGGGGCGCTCTTGGGTCGTGGCGGGGTCGCGGATCCACGGCACCAGGACGTACACCACGAGTATGGCGAGGCCGACCGCCACGGCCACTCCAGCCACCGCGATCGCCACTGTGCGAACCAGCCGACGACGGCGGGCGGTCAACTTCTTCAACGCTTGCTCCTAGCGGGGTGTTTCTTGGTCTTCGCCGCCTCGGGGGCCATCGAGTTGGGCCGAGTGCCGCGCAGGGCGGGGATCAGGGATTTGCCGCGGTAGATCATTGCCGTCTGGCTCAGGCCGATCACCATCAGCACCGAGATGATGGTGAAGCCGATCCAGAGCTCGGTGGGGGCCAGGATGCCGATCGCGCCGCCCAAGACCCAGGACAGCTGCAGGACGGTCTCGGAGCGGCCGAACGCGGAGGCCCGGGACTCGTCGGGCAGGTCCTTCTGGATCGACGCGTCCAGGGACACCTTCGCCAGCGCGCTCGCGGTGTTGGCGAACAGCGCGGCGAGGGCCACCATCAGCATCGTGTGGGTGCCCGCGGCGAACAGCGCGGCGACGGTCGCGGCGATCGCGCAGCGCAACACCACGACGCCGGGCTTGGTCATCTTGAGCTTGGTGCCCAGGGCGTTGCCACCGATATTGCCGGCGCCGGCGGCCACGGCGACCGCGCCGGCGAGTGCGAGCCCGATGAGCCCCTCGGTGTCGGCGTGGGCCTTGGCGACGAACGGCACATAGAGGAACAGGAAGCCGATCAGCATCTTTATCGTGCCGGTGCCCCAGAGGCCGGTCAGGATGTTGTGGCCCAGCGGCTGGCGCAGTTTCGAGGTGTCCTCGGCGGGTCCGGGCGGCCGGCTGCTGGAGCCGTGTGATCTGCCTTCACCTGCGGCGGGCTCGCCATGGTAGGTGAAGGTGGTCGCGATCTCGCCCTCGGTGACCTCCACCCAGGCCGGGATCCGCATGCTCAGATAGGCGCCCACGACAGCGAGAATCGCGGTCAGCCACAGGGCGCCGGGCGAGCCGAAGATGAACGCGACGACGCCGGCGAGCGCGCCCGCCACGGTGGTGCCGCCGACCAACCCGAAGATCTGCAGGCGCGAGTTGACCCGCACCAGGTCCATCTCCGGCGGCATCAGACGCGGCGTGACCGCGGATTTGAGCACCGCGAAGGACTTGCTCATCACCAGCATGCCGAGCGCGGCGGGATAGAGGATCCAGGTGTCGAAGTTCAGGGCCAAAATGATCGCCAGCACGACGCGCACCCCGTAGGAGGTGGCGAGCGCGATGCGGCGGCCCCGCTGCAGCCGGTCCAGAGCCGGGCCGATCAGCGGCGCGATCACCGCGAACGGCGCGATGGTCACCAGGAGGTACAGCGCGACCTTGGTCTTCGACTCGCCGGTGGCGGCGGAGAAGAAGAGGGTGTTCGCCAGCGCCACGGTCAGCGCCGCGTCGCAGGCGAAGTTCGCCATGTAGGCGTAGATCAGGGCGGTGAGGCCGGACTTGTCGGCGCCGTCGGCGGTGGCCGCGCGGCGGAAGTTCGCGATGCCCAGCGCGGTCAGCTGCTTGCTGCGCATCGCCGCCACCCGGGTGACGGTGATCTTGCGGGGCATCCGCGCGGACTTCGGCGGGTTTGTGTAGGTGGTGTCGTCCTGGCCGAGCGGGGGCAGCGGGGTACGACGCGGTCGGCGCTCGCCGGGCGGTGGGCCGGGGTTGGTGGGGTAGTTCGCCTCGCCCGGATGCCGGGAGGCGGGTCGGCCATGCGTCGGGCCAGGCCATTCGCCACCGTCGCCGGCGCCGCAGTCGGTGTGCTGGTACCACGATTCGCGATTGCCGACGGCCGCAGAATCATCAAATGGATGTCGGTCGTCAGCTCCCCCGCGGCGCTGCCACGGATCTAAACGCGGATCTCGTTCGGTCACAGGTCGATTCTTCCCTAGTTGGTCAGCGTTCGTGCGGAGGCCCCTGGCAAGTGTCGTAGAGGACACTTGGGGCTGTTGAACTGCGGCGGATTTGGTAGCGCTGGTGCCGACTGCGCGGGGATGCGGCAAGATGGTGGACGTGAACTCTCTGGATGCGGCCGCAGTGCACGAGACCGATTCTGTTGACATCGCTGTGCCCGCGATTCTCGCGGACGCGGTGGACCTGGCCAGGACGGCCGTGGAGGAGCTCGGCGAGGGCAAGGTCGGCGCCCACATCGGCGTCGTCGGCGAGGACGAGGCAGCGGCCTCGCACTACTTCGAGGCCGACGTGCCCGGCTATCGCGGCTGGCAGTGGGTCGTCGTCGTGGCCACCTGCCCCGGTTCGGACCACGCGACGGTCAGCGAGATCGTGATGCTGCCCAGCGCCGATGCCATTATCGCGCCGGAGTGGACCCCCTGGGACGATCGGCTCCGGCCGGGCGACCTCGGTCCCGGCGATCTCCTGCCACCTGCCCTCGCAGATCCCCGCCTGGTGCCCGGCTACATCGCGAACGGCGATCCGGCCGTGGACGACGTCGTGCTGGAGATCGGCCTGGGACGCCTCCAGGTGCTGAGCCCGATGGGTCGCGACGACGCCGCGGACCGCTGGCACGAGGGCCAGCACGGCCCCGGCTCCGAGATGGCCCGCGCCGCCACGTCGACGTGCGACACCTGCGGCTTCTACCTTCCGCTTGCGGGCGCGCTCCGGAACGAGTTCGGCGTGTGCGGCAACGAGTTGTCCGCCGACGGGCAGGTGGTGCACGCGCACTACGGCTGCGGCGCGCACTCAGACACCCCGGCTCCGAAGGGTGCGGGTTCGCCCGCATTCGAGCCCTATGACGATGGCGCGGTGGAGACGACGGCGCTGCGGGTGCCGGCGGCCCCTGCAGAGCAGAACCCGTCGACGCCCTGACTACTGTTCCCGCCGATCAGTTCGGCGTGGGGGCACTGCGCACCGCGACGCTGGACTCGTGGCGCGCTTCGCCCACCCGGCTGCGGGAGGACGCCGCCACCGAGGCTGATCTGCGCCATGGCGGCTATCGCGACCGGGTGCTCACCGAGCTCGCGCAGAATGCGGCGGACGCGGCCAGCGCGGCCGGCATCGTCGGCGCGCTGGCGGTGTGGCTGACCGCCGCCGATTCCGGCGCGCAGCAACTGCACATCTCGAACACCGGCGCACCGCTCGACTCCGCGGGGGTCGAGGCGCTCTGCGCCCTCCGGGCCTCCTCGAAGACGGGCGGCGTGGGTCGCTTCGGCGTGGGCTTCACGTCGGTGTCGATGATCAGCGAGGACATCGACCTCCGCTCGACCTCCGGCGCGGTGCGGTTCTCCGGCGCCCGCACCCGGGAGCTGTTGGCGCAGAGCGGAATCGCAGAGCCCGAGGTGGGCGTGCCGGTGCTAAGGCTCGCTTGGGCGATCGACGCGCCGCCCGTGGCGGGCGCGGACACCGAAGTGGTCCTGACCCTGCGGCCGGACATCGACGCCCGCGCGCTGATGGAACAGATGGCTGGCGAGGCGGTGGACCTGTTGCTGGAGCTGACCGGCCTCGGCGTGATCACCGTCGACGGGGTCAGTTGGACGCGCACGCGCACCGAGCTCTCGGCCGAGCCGGGCCCAGACATCTTGGCGCAGATCGCCATCGGCGACCGGACGTGGCTGGAGGCGGGACGCGGCGGGGTGCGCTGGCTGGCGCGGATGGACGGCGACCGCGTGGTCCCGGCCGGGCCCGACGTGCTGCGCGCGCCGACGCGCTCCGACGAGGAACTCTCACTCCCGGCGATCCTGGTGGCCGACGTGCCGATGGCCCCGGATCGCCGACGCCTGCTGCCCACCGGCACCATCGACCATGTGGCACACGGCTATCCAGCTCTAGTGCGCGCGGTACCCGCGGCACAGCGCCTGGCACTGGTGCCCACGCCCGGCTTCGCCCGCAGCGCGGCGGACGCGGAGGTCCGCGCATCGATCATCGCGGCGCTCCGCGACCATGACTGGCTGCCCACTGTGCGGGGAGTGGACGTGTCTGCGGCCAAGGCCGTCCTCCTGCCGAACCTCACCGCGGAGCTGGCGGAAGTGCTCGCGGATACCGTTGACGCGCTGGTGGTCCCGGAGCTGTCCGGGCCGTCGGGCGCCGTCGCGCTCGCCGCTGTGGACGTGACGATCCTGGACCCGGGCGGCCTGGCACAGTTGCTCTCGGGCATGGTCCGGGAGCCGGGCTGGTGGCGCCAGCTCTACGACGCGTTGGAACCCCTCGCCGCCGACTCCCTGGTGGCAGAGCAGCTTTCGAGCCTGCCCGTGCCGCTGGCCGATGGCCGCGTGGTCACCGGGCCACGCACGGTGGTCGTGGGAGTCGATGTCGAGGGCGGACTGGCGCTGCCTTGGGTCCGGCTGGTCCATCCGGAGGCGGCGCATCCGCTGTTGACGCGGCTAGGCGCCGGCGAGGTCACCGCACTGGAGTTGCTGCGGGACCCCGAGCTGGAGACGGCGGTGGAGGCGGCCGCCGACGACGACGGATTCGAGGACGGTGAGCTCACCCCGGAGCAGTTGGCGGACACTGTGCTCACTCTGGCCGCGCTGGCCCCGGAGGGCTCGGAGCTGCCGTCGTGGTTGGGCGCGGTCCTGCTGCCTGACGGGGACGGCGAACTCAGGTCGGCGGACGAACTGCTGCTCGCGGGTGCGCCGCTGGCCCAGGTGCTGGCAGAGGAGTCGCCCTTCGGGCTGGTGGACGAGGAGTTCCGGGCCCGGCACAGTGACTCGGCGCTGCGGGCAATCGGGGTCGGCTGGAGCTTTACCCTGCTGCGTGTGGAGGCGCCGACGGGGCCCGATCACGACCTCGACGACGAGGACTTCTGGTGGGACGGGCTCGACGAGGAGCCCGACACGTTGATCGCCGTCCGCGACCTCGACCTGATCCACCCGGATCGCTGGCCCGCGGCGCTCGGAATGCTGGCCGGAGATCCACAGATCGGGCCGTTGCTGGCGGACCGGGACGGTTACACCGCGTGGTGGCTGCGCCGGCACGCGGTGGTCGACGGCCAGCGTCTGGGCCTGTACCGCGGCGAGGACGAGACGTTCTCCGGGTTGCTCGACAAGATCGAGATCGATGACGTCAGCGCCTACGCCGGGCTCCTCGCAGGTGCGGCGGTGGAATCCGCCGAACTGGCGGAGACGCTGCTGGCGCGGCTCGGCGACCCGGATCGGACGCCGTCAGCCGCGGTTACGGCCACCGCGCATCGCCTGTTGGCCGAGGCTCTGCGCAGGGGCGTGATCGATACGGAGGATCTGGACGCGCCGGCCCGAGTGCGGGCGCTGGACGGCTCCGTCGTAGACGCGGAGCGGGCGATGGTGCTCGACAAGGCCTGGCTTGCGGCCGTCGTGCCCCCGTCTCGGCTGGTGCTCGGATTGCTGGCCGCCGCGGTCGAGCTGGCTGAGCTGCTTGACATCGACTTGGCGTCGGACGTGGTACACGCGGACGTCGTGTCCACGGGGCGGGCAAGCGCCGCGGACCAGGAGCCGGGCGCGGTGCTGGCTGCCGCTCAGCGGGGGCTGTCGGCGCCGACAGGGCAGATCCATGTGCATCGGGAGCTGCGGGTTCGGCTGGGCGATGACTCGGGTGAGATGACTGTGCCGTGGTGGGTGGACGATGGCGGCCGCATGCACACTGACGAGCGGTGGACCGGCCCGCTAGACACCACGCCACCCTGGAGCAGCTCTCGTCCCCAGCGTTCCTAGCGCGCGGCGTCGGCCTGCGGTAGCACGCGTGGAGACGCAGCAAACGGGGAGAGCTTGAGCCAGTGCGGCAGAGCATTGCGGACGTGGCTGGAACCTTCGAGAGTGAGAGAACCGTTATTCAGCGCCGCCCGCCAGGACAGGTCGCCGCGCCAAATCAACACCATTGTCCGCAGAGTGGACGTTGCGGTGACGACCACCTCGTACCCCGGATCGAAATCGCATAGGTCGACTTCGTGCTGCCCGTTGATGACAACCCACCAGTTGCTGGTGTGCGCGCCAACGTCGCTGAAGTGGAACTCCAGCACGGTGCGACCATCAGGGACGGTGGCCAGGTCGATGTTGCGGTGCACGTCCCACATCAGCAGGTGCGGGTCTAGATCCTCTTCCCCGAGTTGGGTCATCCAGCGCACGCCCCAGTTTCCCAACGCCATCACGATCGGCGCGAGCTCACGTCCGGCGGGTGTCAATTCATATCGGCTGCGCGTACCGTCGCCGATTCGCATGACCAGTCCGATCCGAACCAGCCCGCGCAGCCGCTTGGACAGTAGCGTCGGTGACATCTTCGGGACACCGCGGCGCAGGTCATTGAAGTGGTGACTGCCCGCGAGCAGTTCGCGGATCACCAGAATCGTCCACCGCTCGTCCAGCACTTCCATGGTCTTGGCGATGGGACAGAATTGTCCATAACCGGTCATCTGCCTCGACCTCCCTGCATTCTTGGATGCTACTCCGAAGACTGTCCTCATCAGTTCAGAAATGGCATCGGCTTGGTACAGATCCGACACTGGATGTGCGATACCCCGTCCTAGCACACTGGAACTTATGAACCCCGCGACAGCCAGGAGTGCCGATCTGAGTTCCTGCAGGCCTGGAAAAAACAGAAGGGCGTTACGATGAGAATCGCTAAGAACGAGATACCGACCAGGATTGATGTACCAGGAGCGGTTGCCCGGCAGCAGACCGAATTCGGAGACGCGACCGGCTACGCGACGATGGGTGGCGAGTACTTCACACTCGGGAAAGGTACCGACATCGCACCGCTGCTGCAGGGGCTCGACGGCGACCTGTGCCAGGCCCCACATTGGGGCTACCTGGAGCAAGGTGACATCACAGTCACCTACTCCGATCAGACACAGGAGACGATTCGCGCTGGCGACCTATTCTACTGGCCGCCCGGGCATACGGTGCGGGTCGAAGAAGACTCCGAGGTCATCCTGTTCAGCCCACAGCACGAGCACGGACAGGTGATTGAACACATGCGGGCCAAACTGGCCGGCTGACCTCACCTCGAGCGGGGCTGGCCGAGTAGGGCCTGCTGGATTTGGGCTAGACCAGCCCGCGCTGGGCGCCCCTGGTGCCGCGTCGGGCGGCGGCGCGCTGGATGAGGAAGATGGCGACTCCGATGGCGCCGATGCCCAGCCCCGCGTAGCACGTGGGGAGGATCGGAGACGACGTTCCAGCCACGATGAGGGTGACAATGATCGCCACGATCCACCCGATCACGCAGGCGATGACCACGGGCCGCGGGTCGGTGAGCGAGGTGGGTAGCGCCCACACTGGCGGCTTGTCGGCGGCACTGCTGCGATCGGTCATTCCTGGCACGCTACCGCAGCGCCTTGCGCGAGGAGTGGGTCTAACGTACAAGACTTGGGCGGGTGCCCTATTCTGCTCGCTATGGCAGATGAGACGGCGGGCGACGGCGCAGTGATGGAAACCCCACCAGGCAGCGTCCCGCCAGCGGAGAACACCGCGGCTAAGGTCCGATCCGGAGTGGTGGACCGGTATTTCAAGATCACCGAGCGCGGCTCGACGATGACGCGCGAGGTGCGCGGCGGCTTGGTCACATTCGTGACCATGGCCTACATCATCATCCTGAACCCGCTGATCCTCGGCAGCTTCAGCGCCGACGACCCGGGCGCGAAGCGGGACACCCTCGGCAACATTCTGTCCGTGGGCCAGGTCGCGGCCGTCACCGCGCTGGTCGCGGGCCTGATGAGCATCATCTTCGGCATGGTCGCCAAGTACCCGTTCGCGTTCGCGACGGGCCTGGGCATCAACACCCTCGTCGCCGTCACGATCGTCCCGCAGGTCACGTGGCCCGAGGCCATGGGCCTCGTGGTGATCGACGGCATCATCATCGTGATCCTCGCCGCGACGGGCTTTAGGTCCTCGGTGTTCAAGGCCATCCCCAATGAGCTGAAATCGGCTATCGCGGTCGGCATCGGCCTGTTCATCTGCTTTATCGGCATGGTCGACGCCGGATTCGTCACCCGTGTGCCCGACGCGGCCCACACCACCGTTCCGGTGGGCCTGGGCATCAACGGCTCCATCGGCTCCTGGCCCACGGCCCTGTTCGTGTTCGGCGTGTTGCTGATGGGCGTGCTGGTGGTGCGCAAGGTGCGTGGCGGCCTGCTCATCGGCATCATCGTCACGACGCTGGCCTCGTTCGGCGCGCAGGCGATCTGGGACATCAAGCCGTCGATGGGCGGCGAGAACCCCGGCGGCTGGGGCATGTCCGTGCCGATGCTGCCGAATATCTTCGCGAGCATGCCGGACCTGAGCCTGGTCGGCGAGTTCAGCTTCGGCGCGTTCGCCCGCATTGGCGTGCTGTCCGCCTCGCTGCTGGTGTTCACCCTGGTCCTGGCGAACTTCTTCGATGCCATGGGCACTATGACCGGTTTGGCCAAGGAAGCGGAGCTCTCCGACAAGGACGGCAACGTCCCCGGCATCGGCAAGGCCCTCGTGGTCGAGGGCGCTGGCGCGATCATGGGCGGCGCGGCCTCCTCGTCGTCGAACACGGTGTTCGTGGAGTCGGCCTCCGGCATCGCCGATGGCGCCCGCACGGGTCTGGCCAACGTGGTGACTGGCGTGCTGTTCCTGGCCGCGATGTTCTTCACCCCGCTCTACGAGATGGTGCCGATCGAGGCGGCTGCGCCGACGCTCGTCATCGTCGGCGCGATGATGATGTCGCAGATCAAGGACATCGACTTCAGCAGGTTCGAGATCGCGATGCCCGCGTTCTTGACGATCGTCGTCATGCCCTTCACCTACTCGATCGCGAACGGTATCGGCGTCGGCTTCATCGCCTGGGTGGTCCTGGCGGTGGCCGCGGGACGGGCTCGCCAGACTCACGTTTTGATGTGGCTGGTATCCGCCGCCTTCATCGCGTACTTCGCCATGGACCCCATCAGAAGTGCCCTCGGATAGCGATCGGCACCACCCTAGTTTTAGGGGCATGCCTGGTCACCGTCGTTTTTGGGTCGAATCTGGACTCATAAGTAACTTCGGTAAATTATTCGTTTATTTACCAGAGGTCACCTAGGATTATGATGTGGGCATCAATGTGGAGGGGGACCGTGTCGCGGTTTTGGCCAGGGATTTCACCCGGGCCACCACGCGGCTGAGTCGGATATTGCGAACGAGGCAAGTTTCGTCTGTCAGCCTCCCGCAAATATCGGCGTTAGTGGCGCTGTTGATGAACGGGCCGATGACGCCGGGTGGGCTCGCCAACTACGAGCGCGTCAAGCCACCATCGATGACCCGAGTGCTGGGACTGCTGGAGAGCTCGGGTTTGATCGACCGGACCAAGCACCCCACCGACGGGAGGCAGGCGATCGTCGCGATCTCCAGCCAGGGCAAGGCGTTGCTGCTGACGGAGCAGTCCACCCGGGAGAAGTGGCTCAGGGAGAAGATCGAGGGCCTGACCAGCGACCAGCGGAATACGCTGTGCGCGGCGGCGTCCATCATGATCGAGATTTCGTCCGAATAGTCCAGGTGTTAGTGCAGGGCTGGTAGTCGGCGCATTCCGGGCTGCGGAACAATGGCGGGGTGGTTCACGTCATCGATATCAACGACCCGGCTGATCCCCGGCTCGACTCCTTTCGCGATCTCAACAGCTCGGATCGGCGGCCAGACCTGCCGGATGGCCGCGGCCTGGTGATTGCCGAGGGCGTCCTGGTGGTGCAGCGCATGATCGACTCGCGGTTCCCGATGGCGGGGCTGCTGGGGGTGGAAGGACGCCTCGCCAAGCTCGGTGCCGACTTGGACGCCGTCGACGCGCCGTACTACCGGGTGACTGCGGAGATGATGACGGCCTGCATCGGCTTTCCGCTGAACCGGGGTGTGTTGGCCGTCGCCGAGCGGCCAAGCACCCTCACCTTCGACGCCGTGGTGGACGGGGCCCGCACCTTGGTGATCCTTGAGGACGTCAACGACCACGAGAATATCGGCTCGATCTTCCGCAACGGCGCCGGCATGAATGTCGATGCGGTGCTTTTTGGCGGCAGTTGCGCGGACCCGCTGTATCGGCGGGCGGTGCGAGTCTCGATGGGGCACGTGCTCCGGGTGCCGTTTGCCGATGTCCCCGACTGGCCCAACGGCTTGCAGCTCCTCCGGGAGCGGGGCTTCCAAGTGGTGTCCCTGACCCCGAACCCTGAGGCGTTGCCCCTCGCCGCTGCGATGTCCGGCGAGAAGGTTGCCCTGCTGGTCGGCGCGGAGGGTCCGGGACTGCGCGAGCACACGATGCAGGCCACGGATGTTCGGGCGCGGATCCCGATGGCCCCGGGAGCAGACTCGCTGAACGTTGCCACCGCCGCGGCGATGGCATTCTATGAGCGGATTCGCAGTGACGGCTAGTCGCGAGGCACTGGCGTGGTCCGAGCCTGCTCGGCCCCCGGTCCAGTGGACGGGCGTGGTTGTCGCCATTGCGGTGGCGGCCTGGGTGGCCGTGCTGGTTGTGGTGTTCAACATGGCGCTGGCAGAGGTCAAGTTCTGGCTGGTGCCGATCACGAACGTGGTGGCGGTGGGCGGCTTGGCCCCGACTGTATGGAGTTGGCGGGGGAGGCTGGTGCTGCGCTTCCTGAACTGCCCCAGGTTTTGTGCCGCATCCTTGTGAGTTGAAAGGATGCAAACATGCCCAAGAAGATCGAGCCCG
>NZ_BAVQ01000007.1 GCF_000524475.1 Tomitella biformata AHU 1821
GCCTCGGCAGCGGCGAGCGCCGCCTCGATACCAGAATCGATGACGGCCATCTCGCACCCCCTCTGACCAGCGACTTCACCGTCTTTTGGAACTTAAAGCCGACACTACCGCGAGGGTATGACAATCCCGCCAATCCGCTCTGGGCACCTTTGGGACAGCAGCCGGCCGGAGACAGCCGTCCGGGATACTCACAGTCGTGCGTTCGCCGCAGGGCCTACGGCGGCGCGAACGGTCGACGTTCGTCATCAATGTCAGTGCCGTGCTCTACCGTCATCGCCATGAGGATTTTGCATACGTCGGACTGGCATATCGGCCGGACGTTCCACGGGGTGGATCTGCAGATGGATCAGGTGCGCGTGCTCGCCGAGATTGCAGCGCTCGTAGAGAGCGAGCAAGTCGATGTTGTGGTGATTGCCGGTGATGTCTACGACCGTTCGGTGCCGAGTGCGGATGCTGTGCGTGCCTGTAACAGTGCGCTGGTGGCGATCAGAGACGCCGGTGCGATCATCGTCGCGACGTCCGGAAATCATGATTCGCCCGCCAGACTTGGCGCGGGGGCCGATTTCGCGGCGGCTGGGGGGCTGCACCTCTTTACCACCGTGGCCGGAATTGCAGAGCCGGTGCAGTTAGCTGACCAGCACGGATCGGTGCTGTTCTACGGGATTCCGTACCTTGAGCCAGACGTGTGCCGACGGGAAATGGGCGTGCCAGGCGCGCGTACACATGCGGACGTGCTGACCGCGGCGATGGAGCGAATCCGGCAGCATGCGGCGGCGCAGGAGCCGGGCGTGCGGTCGGTGGTGCTGGCGCACGCATTTGTGGTGGGTGGGGAGTCGACGGGCTCGGAGCGCTCTATCTCGGTGGGTGGTGTCGAGACTGTCGCCGCGGGAGTGTTCTCGGGCGTCGACTACGTCGCATTGGGGCATTTGCATTCGCCACAGGTGATCGATCATCCGGTGCGGTACTCGGGAAGCCCGCTGCCATATTCATTCGGTGAGCGCACGCACCGCAAAGGCGTGTGGATCGTGGATCTGGCCGCGGATGGGCTGGCAGACGTGCGCCTGGTTGAGCTGACCCCAGTGCGTGGCTTGAGCCAGCTGACAGGCACCCTCCCAGAGCTGCTTGCGGACCCAATCCACGAGTCCATCGAGGCGGACTATATTTCTGCGGTCCTGACTGATGATGTGCGGCCGGTAGACGCGATGCGGAAGTTGCAGGAGCGGTTCCCACATGCGGTCAGGGTCGAATGGGAGCGGCCTGGCGGCAATCCGGAGTTGCGGTACCGAGATCGTGTCCGAGGGCGCACGGACAGCGAGGTTGTCAGCTCGTTCCTAGCCGATGTGCGGAGCGAGGCCACCGCAGATGAGCTGAAGTTGGTTGAGGACGCGCTGTCCGCGTCGATGGCAGAGACGAGGGGCTGAGCATGCGGTTGCACAAGTTGGAGATCACCGCGTTCGGGGCCTTTGCGGGTACCGAGAAGGTCGATTTCGACGAGTTGGGCGCAGACGGCTTGTTCCTACTGCATGGGCAAACTGGTGCGGGCAAGACGACGGTGCTCGACGCTGTCGCCTACGCGCTCTACGGCACGGTGCCGGGATCCAGGCAAAGTGGTAAACGGTTGCATTCCGACCATGCTGCCCGTGATGTACGACCGCAAGTGGTGCTGGAGGCCACGCTCGGCGGACGTGATCTCCGGCTGACGCGTAGTCCGGAATTCATGCGACCGAAGCAGCGGGGTGAGGGGTTCACGCTCCAGCAGGCGAGTGGAACGCTCGAATGGCTGGACGGCAGTGGTGAGAATCTGAGCAGGCTCAATGACATTGGCGCCGAGGTGTTGCGATTGCTCGGCATGAGCGCGGAGCAGTTCTTTCAAGTGGTTCTGCTCCCGCAGGGAGAGTTCGCCAGATTCCTCAAGGCGGAGACGAAGGACCGAGCGAAACTCCTAGAGAAGCTGTTCGACACCAGCCGATTCAAGTCCGTTGAGGATTGGTTCGCGGATCGCAAGAGCGTGAGCGCTGCGGGCCTTGCGCGGCAGCGCCAGGCCATCGACTTGGAGTTGGCAGCCCTGGCGACGGCGGCCGGAGGAGATAACTTCGAGCCGACCGCAGAGCAGCCGTCCGCGTTGGGCTGGGCGGAGGCGTTGGTTGCTACTTGCGCGGCGGCGGTCGCGGCCTCGGAAGTCGTGCTGACGGCGTCTCGGGCCACGTCCAACGAGCACGCGAAAAACCTTGCGCGGTTGCAGGGCCAGGCGCGTGCGCAGCAGCGGGCGCGTGATGCCACGGCGCAGCTAGCCGCATACACGGCGTCGGCCGCGGAGCGGGTGCTGATGGCGGATGAGGCCGAGATGGCCGGCCGGGCAGAGAAGGTCGAGTGGGCGAACACGGCGTTGACGTCCTCGACGAAGTCGTGCGAGGCATTGGTTGGGCAGGTCGCGGTACTCGAGCGTGATCTCGATGGTGATGCCACCGCCGCCCCTAAATTGGCAGTTGCCCGGTCCGACCGCGGCGAGCTGAACCGTCCCTCCCTGCTGCACTCTGTTAGAGAGTGGGAGGCGGAGCTGACCCTTCTCGAACAGGCTCGCGGGCTGGAGGACGTAGTCACGCGAGATAGCCGGCTCCTCGCGGACACACGCGACAGTATCTCCACACTGACAGCGAAGGCCGATAGGAATAGGACAGAACTAGAAGCGCTTCCGGGGGAAGTTGCGACCATCGCGGCCAAGGTGGTTGCCGCGCAGGCCGCGAAAAGCGAACTCCCTGGGTTGACCATGATCTGTGACGAGGCCAAGAAGGCGGTGCGCGCGGCTCAGGACATGGTGCTGGCACAGGCAGAGCAGATCAAGTGCGACACCGCGGTGGCGACTGCGACGACGGCCTATAACGATGCTCGAGACATCGCGTTGGATCTGCGGGAGCGCCGGCTCAACGGGATGGCGGCAGAGCTTGCCGGCCAGCTGGTTGCGGGCGAGTCCTGTGCGGTGTGCGGCTCCGTCGAACACCCTGCGCCAGCGATTGCGGCCGACAATCTGGTCACCAAAGAAGCAGAGGACGCCACACAGAAGGTGGTGGTCACGACGTATGACGCGCTGGAGGGAGCTCGCGCGGCACAGGGTGCTGCGCAGCAGGCGGTGGTCCTGCACACGGCAACTTCCGGTGGGCTCGACCCTGCCTCAGCCAAGCAAGAGCTCGCGAAGGCCACCACCAGGTTGGGCGAGGCTGCGGAACTAGCTGGCACCTTGGTCGCGTCAGAGGCGAGGGCGACGACACTGCAGGTGCAGCGCGGGGAGCTGGAGAAGGACCTGGCCACCTTTGGCACCGACACGGCGCTAGCGGAGCAGAAATACGCACAGCTAGAACTTCACGTCGCCGACACGCAGCGGCAGCTCGTGGAGATTATCGGAGAGGACGCCAACGTCGCCGCCCGGTCCAGCCGGATCGCGGCGGCCCGTGACCGGGTGTCCGGGTTGGCGGAGCTGCGGGGGAAGGTCGACGCTGCTCGCGAGGCCGTCGAGAAGGACCAGGCTGTGGTTGCTGAGGCGGTCGCAGCGGCAGCTTTCGACTCGCTGGCCTCCGCATTGGCGGCGGTACGCACTACGGCCCGCCGTTCAGAGATCGCCACAGCGATCTCCGCCGCGGCCGAAGGCTCTGCGAGTGCTCGGGCGGTGCTCCAAGAACCGGAGGTTGTCGAGGTTGCAGGCCTTGATCCTGTCGGCGTTGCCGAGGCGGAAGCTGCGGCGGCGAGTGCAGCCGAGGAGTTAGAGCAGGCATTGACCGCGCACGATCAGGCTGATAATCGATCGCGTGCCGTCCTCGCAAAGTTCCACGGTCTCAAGTCCGAGGTGGCCAACCTGGCACCCATTGAGAAACGCCATGAAAGCCTTTCCGCGCTCGCCGAGGTGATGCTGGGAGACGGCCAGAACTCGCGCAGGATGTCCCTCGGGACTTACGTCCTGGCCGCGCGGCTGGAGGAGGTCGCGGTGGTGGCATCACGCCGACTGCGGGCGATGTCGGGCGGGCGCTTCGAATTCATCCACTCCGACGGCAAGGTCAAGCGAGAGCTCCGCGGGGGGCTCGCGCTGAACATCCTCGACGCCAACACCGGATCTATCCGGCCAACCAGCACCCTGTCGGGCGGCGAGACCTTCATGGCCTCGTTGTCCCTCGCGCTGGGCCTCGCGGATGTGGTCGCGGAGGAGTCGGGCGGTATCCAGCTTGAGACGCTCTTTATCGACGAGGGCTTCGGCACCCTGGACGCGGAGGCCCTGGATCTAGTGATGGGTGTCCTTGACGAGTTGCGTGCAGGCGGGCGTTCAGTGGGCATCGTCAGCCACGTTGCGGAGATGCAGCACCGCATCCCCAACCGATTATTCGTGAAGAAGGGGGAAACGGGCTCGACCCTGCACATGCACGAAGGATGATCGGAAGGTCCGCGCCCGCTGGTCGGGCGCGGACCCTAGATCATCGCCGCCAAAACGCGAGCTTGGTGATGACCGATGCGGAGTCGGGCCGCTCGTCACCTGAGTCGTCGGCATCGCTGTGATGGGCTTCGTCTCGCAATTGGGCAGCCTCGGCGAGTATGGCCTCAGATGGGTGGTCGCCAGCCTCCGACAGCAGGACGTCGGCGGACCGTTCGGCGATCTGCTCGTCCAAATAGCGGAAGAGGACCGCGATGACGGCTGCGAGAGGAACAGCGAGGAACGCGCCCACGATGCCCCAGAGGCTGCCGCCGCCGGCGACCGCGAGCAGGACGATGGCGGGGTGCAAGTTCATCGACTTGCTCTGCATCATCGGGCTAAGCACATTGCCCTCGACCTGCTGGACCACGAAGATCAGCAACAGCACGAACAGTGCGGTGGTCAACCCATTGCCGACGAGGGCGATGAGCACGGCCAGACCACCGGCGACGAACGCGCCGACGATGGGGATGAACGCTGCGAAGAACGTGATGACCGCCAGAGCGCCGGCCAGGGGCACACCGAGGAAGAACAGGCCTGCGCCGATGAACACCGCGTCGATCAGCGCCACCTGAGCCTGGGTGCGGATGAACCCGCCGAGGGTCTCCCACATGCGGGAAGCGACGGTCTCGAAATGCCGAGCGGCCGGACTGCCAGTGGTCTGGCGCAGCCAGGGCAGAAACCGGGGCCCGTCCTTGATGAAGAAGAAGACCAAGACCAGAACCAACAAGATGGTGACGATCATGGACCCCGCAGTGCTGACGCCACTGAACACGCCCGACGCCACCATCGTGGCGCTCGATTGCAACTTGCCGGTCAGGGACTGAATGGCCTGATCGATCTGCTCCGGATGGACGTTGAGCGGTGGCCCGGTGATCCACTCCTGCACCTTGTGGAGCCCCTCGACAGCCTTGTTAGCCAGTTCGCTGGACTGGTTCACGACCGAGGGCGCGATGGCCGCGATCACGCCAGCGAGCACCGCGAGGAAGCCGATCATGGTTAGGCCGGCGGCTAGGGCGGGGGGCACGCGTTTACGTTGCATCCAGCCGGCGATCGGCCACAGCACCGTGGACAGCACGATGGCCAGCAGGATCGGCAGCACCACAACCCACGCCTTGGAGACGACGATATCGAGCACCCAGATGGCGCCGACGATAAGGATCAGCCGCAGACTCCACTCTGAGAGCCATCGCCCGCCTGCTCCGATCACTTCGCCGCGGGCCCGCCGAACGGGTCCGCTGATGTCCTCTGGGATCTGGTGCATCGCCATCCTTGTGTGTGGAGAAGGTGAATTTAGCCCAATGATCGCAGAGGCGAACACAGTTCGCACTGTCGACGGTCATTGGGGGTCCCGGGTGAGCGCAGTGCGCGGTCGGCAGCGGCGCCGGAGTCTAGAAGTGCTCGGCGCTGGCCCGCTCCCAGTCCCGGCGCCAGGTGGACGGCGGATCGTTGACCAGGGCATTTTGAGGTAGCCACTCGTGCAGCTCCGCATATGTGGCTGTGCGGTGGACCGCAACCCGTCGGTTGAGCATGGCGGGAGTCAACTCGTCGAAACTGCCGAGCCCCATCGACGCGACGATCTGCCGGGCGCTTGCCACGGTCGAGCGCTGCAGGTTGTAGACGCGGCTCGCCTTGTCCGGCACATCGAGAGCGCGAGCACGACGCGGGTCCTGGGTTGTGACGCCGACCGGGCAGCGGTTGGTGTGGCAGCGCTGGGCCTGGATGCAGCCGACGGCGAACATCATCGCGCGGGCGGCCAGGGTGAAATCGGCTCCCTGGGCAATCCGCTTGACGATATCGCTCCCGATAGCGACCTTGCCGGAGGCCCCAACCTTGATGTGTTTGCGCAGGCCCGTGCCCACCAGGGCATTGTGGACCAGCATCAGGCCCTCGGTGAGCGGCATCCCCACGTGGTCCTCGAACTCCAAAGGGGCTGCGCCGGTGCCGCCCTCGGCGCCGTCAACGATGATGAAGTCTGGGCTGATCCCGGTGGCGCGGATGGCCTTGCAAATGCCGAGGAACTCCCGCCGTGCGCCCACACAGAGTTTGAAGCCGACGGGCTTGCCGCCGGAGAGCCTGCGCAGTTCGGCGATGAACTCGCAGAGCTCCCGCGGGGTGCCGAACGCGCTATGCGACGGGGGAGAGACGACAGTTTGGCCGACGGGGACGCCGCGCGTCTCCGCGATCTCGGGGCTGACCTTCGGGCCGGGCAGGACCCCGCCGAGACCCGGCTTGGCACCCTGCGAGATCTTGATAGAGACACATTTAACCTGTGCCAGCTGGGCTTTCGCGGTGAACAGATCCGGATCGAAATGGCCGTCTGCGGTGCGACAACCGAAGTAGCCGGACCCGATTTCCCAGATGAGGTCGCCGCCGTGTTTGAGGTGGTAAGGGCTGATTCCCCCCTCCCCGGTGTCATGCGCGAAGCCTCCGCGCGCCGCTCCGCTGTTGAGCGCTTCGATCGCATTGCCAGACAGGGCGCCAAAGCTCATGGCGGAGACGTTGTAGAGGGCCATGTCGTAGGGCTGAAGGCAATCGGGTCCGCCGATGCGGACTCGGGGGATGGCCTCGGGCGCTGCGCGGGCCAGCAGGGAATGCCGGAAGAATTCATATCCGACGGCGTTGACATCGCGCTCCGTGCCGAAAGGCTCCACATCTTTCAAGCCCTTGGCGCGCTCATAGACGGTGTCGCGTGTCTCACGGTCGAACGGGGTGCCGTCGGTGTTGCGCTCAATGAAGTACTGCCCGATCTCGGGGCGGATCGACTCGAGCAGGAACCGCGCATGCCCCAGCACGGGATAGTTGCGGAGGATGCTGTGTCTGCGCTGGAGCAGATCGTGGGCGCCGACAATGGCGAACGCGCACAGAGGCGCTGCGAACAGCAGCCACCACGGCGAGACCACGAACGCCAGGACCAGGGTGACAATCGTGCCCAGCCACACTGCCGCGACAGCTAGCCACCGGATCATCGCGAACCTCCTGGATTGGGATGGTTCCAGGCTCTCACGCTGACGCGGTTCACATGGCGAGATGGGGCGGTGCCACCAGTGGTTGGCGAGGATCCGCCCACGAAAGTGGGGCGCGTCGAAGGGTGGGCCTCACGCCGCGAAGGCCACTAGGTTAGCCTTCCCAAAGTTAGGTTTACCTATGAGGAGGATTCATGCGTCGCACTCCGGCTTCACGCCGTTGGCTCACCGCGCTCATCGCGCCGGTCGTCTTGGGACTCGCCGCCTGTGGCACGTCGGATGCCGGCAGCGCGGACGACAAGTCGGCAGGGGCCGAGATCGAGACTGTCAGCATCACTCATGCGCAAGGCAGCCAAACTTTCGATCGCGTGCCCAGCAAGGTCTTGGTCTTCGACTCGGGCGCGCTGGTCACCTTGAACGACCTCGGGGTGGAGATCGCCGGGGTGCCGGAGTTGAACTCGCTGCCAGAAAACCTCAGCAAGTTCGGCACCGACCAGTACGAGAAGGTCGGCACCCTCAAGGAGCCCGACTTCGAGAAGGTCAACGCATTGGCTCCGGACCTGATCATCATCGGCGGGCGTTCCGCCACTGCGTATGACGAGCTGTCGAAGATCGCCCCGACCATCGATGTCACGGTCGACAACGGCGATTTCCTGGCGAGCTTCCGCGATCGCACCGAGTCTCTGGGAAAGATCTTCGACAAGCAGGACGAGGTGGCGCAGCGACTCGACGCGCTGGACGTACAGAGCGAAACCGTGGCCGCGCTGGCCGCGGAGCGCGATGAGACCGGACTGATCGTGCTCACCACCGGCGGCAAGATCAGCGCGTATGGCCCGGGTTCGCGCTTCGGCATCATCCACGACCCGCTGGGCGTGCAGCCGGCCTCGGCGAACCTGTCCGTGGAGACCCACGGCGACTCCATCTCCTCGGAGTTCATCGCCGAGTCCAACCCCGACATCCTCTATGTGGTCGACCGCGATGCCGCGATCGGCGAGGAGGGCAAGGCCGCGGGCAGCGTGCTGGACAACGACCTCGTCGATCGGACGTCCGCCGCCAAGAACGGACGCATCGTGTTCCTCGACCCGTTCACCTGGTACATCGCGCCGACCGGGCTCAGCTCGGTTGAGGCCATGGTCCAGACCGTGGGAGACAGCCTGCAGTGATGCGCCCTGGCCCCAGCCCCGTCACCACGACGCTGAATCCGGAACCTCGGGAGGACTGCCCCGAGGAGAAGCCCGACGCTGAACGACGCGAACTTCAGCGCTCCAGCGCTATCCGGCCTTGGCATCTCGTGGTGGCGGGGCTGGTGCTGTTGGCGGGCTCGATCGCGTCGCTCTTCGTCGGTGTCAGCGCGATCAGCCCCGCAGACCTCCTGCGACTCAGTGACGACCAGGTGCAGGTGCTGCTCATCTCGCGGGTGCCGCGACTGGTGGCGATCCTGCTGGCCGGCACCGCCCTCAGCGTGGCCGGGCTGATCATGATGCACCTGGCCCGCAACAGGTTCGTCACGCCGTCCACAGCCGGCACCGCAGAGTCCGCCGGGCTGGGCATCCTGGTCGCGACGATGTTCTTCGGCTCCGAGTCGATCATGGCAAAAATGCTCATCGCCGTGGTGTTCGCGATACTGGGCACGCTGATATTCCTGCAAATCCTCAAGCGGCTCAGCTTCCAAGACATGATCGTGGTGCCGCTGGTGGGCATCATGTTCGGTGGGGTGATCACCGCCGTCACCACCTTCTTCGCCTACCGCGCGGACCTGCTCCAGACGCTGTCGACCTGGACGTCGGGCGACTTCTCCGGCGTGCTGGCCGGACGCTACGAGCTGCTGTGGGTCGCGGGCGGGCTCACCGTCATCGGCTATCTCTACGCGGACCGGTTCACGGTCGCGGGCATGGGGGAGAGCTTCGCCATCAACCTGGGCATCTCCTACAACCGCGTCATCAACCTGGGGCTGTTGCTCGTCGCGGTGATGACTGCGGTGACCGTGGTGACCGTCGGCGATATCCCGTTCCTCGGTCTGATCGTGCCGAACCTCGTCTGCATGGCGCTGGGCGACAATCTGCGCCGGGTGCTGCCGATCACGGCCCTGGCTGGCGCCTTCGTCGTGCTGATCTGCGATGTCATCGGGCGCATCATCCGATTCCCCTACGAGATCCCGGTTGGCACCGTCGTCGGCGTGCTCGGAAGCGCCATCTTCATCGTGCTCATCCTGCGTACCCGTTCTAAGGCTGCGTGAGATGACTGCCCCCGCCAAACAGGCCACGCTGGCGCCGCTCGCCGCGCAATCGCGCCGCCAACGCCGCATCCTGCTGATCCTGCTCGTCGCGGCAGTCGGCCTGGTGATCGCGTTCTGCACCTTCAAGATCACCGGCAACTGGGAGTACGCGGTCCGCCTGCGCTCGCGCAAAGTCGCGGCGATGATCGTCGTCGGTGCCGCCATCGCCTACTCCAGCGTGCTATTCCAGACGGTCACGAACAACCGCATCCTCACGCCTAGCATCATGGGCTTCGACGCGTTGTTCGTGCTGATCCAGACGGCGATCGTGTACTTCCTCGGCACGTTGACCCTCGCCCAGATCGACCCCCGGCTGATGTTCATCGGCCAGGTCCTGGTGATGGTCGTCTTCGCCAGCGCGCTGTACCGCTGGCTGTTCGGCAAGCAAAGCCAGGACCTATATGTGCTGGTGCTGGTCGGTGTCGTGTTCGGCGCCTTCTTCTCGAGCCTGTCGGCGCTGGGCGCGCGGCTGATCGACCCGAACGACTTCATCACCCTGCAGGACCGCTTCTTCGCCAGCTTCAACTCGGTGAACACTCAATTGCTGGCCTTCTCGGCGGTGGTGATGGTGGCCGTCGGGCTGTGGGGCCTGCGGCTTTTCCGCAAGCTGGACGTGATCGCGCTCGGCCGCGAGCACGCGGTGAACCTCGGCGTGGACTATCGGCGGGTGGTCAATCAGTCTCTGGTGATCATCGCGATCCTCGTGTCGATCTCGACGGCACTGGTCGGCCCCATCACCTTTCTCGGCCTGCTGGTGGCCAACCTCGCCCGTCAGATGACGGGCACGTTCCGGCACTGGATCTCGGTGCCGGCCGCGATGCTCATCGCGATCGTCACGCTGGTCGGCGGGCAGCTCATCCTCGAGCACGTGTTCGCGCTGAACACGGCGCTGAGCGTCATCATCAACTTCGTCGGCGGGGTGTACTTCATCGTCCTGCTCATCCGGGAGTCTCGCAAATGATCACCATCAGCAACACCACCAAGCGCTACGGGAAGACGGTGGTGGTCGACGACGTCTCGCTGACCATCCCGCGCGGCGGCATCACCGCGATCATCGGCGCGAACGGAGCGGGCAAGTCGACGCTCCTCTCCATCGTGGGCCGGCTCCTGCAGGCCGACGGCGGCACCGTCACCGTAGACGGGCTCGACGTGTCGAAGACCCGCAGCGAGGACCTGGCGAAGCGGCTGGCGGTGCTCCGGCAGGAAAACCACATGACGGTGCGGCTGAGGGTCCGGGAATTGGTGGCGTTCGGGCGGTTCCCGCACTCGGGCGGCCGGCTCAAGGCAGCCGACCACGCTGCGATCGAGGAGGCCATTGAGTTCTTCGAACTCGGCGAGCTCGCGGACCGGCACCTGGACCAGCTCTCCGGCGGGCAGCGGCAGCGCGCATACGTCGCGATGGTGCTCTGCCAGGACACCGACTACGTCCTGCTCGACGAGCCGCTCGCCAACCTCGACATGCGGCACTCGACACTGATGATGCGGCGGCTACGGGACCTCGCGAAGACCTTCGGCAAGACCGTAGTGCTGGTCATCCACGACATTAACTACGCGGCGTGCCACTCCGACCACATCATCGCCATGAAGAAGGGCGCGATCGTGGCTCAGGGCGACGTGCGCGAGATGATCAGCCCGGCCGTGCTGCGGGACGTGTTCGACTTGGACATCGAGGTGCACGATATCGACGGCCAGCCGATCGGCGTCTACTACGCCTGATTTCGCCGGCGCCTGTGAATTGCCATTCAGGTGTCCTGGAACGGGCACCGGGTGCACCTGTATAGGCTGCCGTATATGTCTAGTCGGAATGGCGTGGTTCGCCGCGATCTACGGTTCTTCGGGGCGGCGTCCGGCCGATGGCTGGGCGGCGCGAGCTATTTGAAGAAATGGCTTGTGCTCGGGATTCTCATCGGCGTAGTGGCGGGCTTGGGCGCCGTGGCGTTTTATTACGTGCTCTCGCATGCCACGCAGTTCCTGCTGACCGATATCGGCGGCTACGCCCCGCCCACCCCAGACGGCGAGGGCGGCAAGGCGGGCGACGGGGGATCGTTTTCCGACTTCTCCCGCCCGTGGGCGATCCCGCTCGTCGTCGCGCTCGGGGCCCTGGCATCGGCCACGCTGGTGTTCACCTTGGAGCCACAGGCGGAGGGCCACGGCACCGACGCGGCCATCGACGCAATCCACAAGAACCCGCGGCAGATCCGCGTGCGCACGGTGATTGTCAAGATCATCGCCTCGGCGCTCACCATCGGCTCGGGCGGCTCGGGCGGGCGGGAGGGGCCCACCGCGCAGATCTCGGCGGGCTTCGGGTCCCTGCTGACCCGCTTCTTCGACCTCAAGCCATCCGATGGCCGCATCGCGGTGGCCGTCGGCATCGGGTCCGGCATCGGCGCCATCTTTGGCGCGCCGCTCGGTGGCGCGGTGTTGGCGGCGTCGATCGCCTACCGCAATGACATTGACGAGCGCGCCCTCGTTCCCGGCTTCATCACCTCGATTACCGCGTACGCGGTATTCGGCTCCATTGAGGGCTATAAGCCGCTTTTCGGCTTTGCCGCCCGCGACTACCAATTCGACGACCCAGTCCAATTGGCCTGGTTCGCGGTGATCGGCATTTTGGCCGGGCTGGTTGGCATCACGTACTCCCGTACCTTCTACGGCGTCATGCATTTGACGAAGCGGCTGCCGGGAAATCGGACGGCGGGCCGGATCTTCAAGGCGACGATGGGCGGCCTGCTCGTCGGCCTGATGGCGCTGGGGATCCCCCAGGTGCTCGGCAGCGGCTACGGCTGGGCGCAGGAGGCCCTCGACCGCCAATTGCTGTTGGCGATGCCGCTGTGGCTGGTGATCATCCTGCCGCTGGCGAAGATCCTGGCGACCTCGCTGTCGATCGGCTCGGGCGGCTCGGGCGGAATCTTCGGCCCCGGCGTCGTGATTGGGGCGTTCACCGGCGGGGCCGTGTGGCGGGTACTGGAGGCGCTCGACGCGCCCGCGGTGCCGGAGAGCCCCGCGCCCTTCGTCATCGTCGGGATGATGGCCTGCTTCGGCAGCGTCGCGCGGGTGCCCCTCGCGGTGATGCTCATGGTCGCGGAGATGACGGGCAGCTACACGATCATGGTGCCCGCCATGGTGGCCGTGGGGCTGGCGTTCCTCATCGTGCGACAGGCTGGGGTGAGCATCTATGAGAAGCAGCTCGACAGCCGTGAGGACGAGTACAGCGCCCGGCTGGCGGCGGGCCTCCCGCTGCTGGACCGCGTGCGCGTGCAAGACGCGATGACGACCCCGCGGCTGGTTCTGGACCGGGACGGCACCTGCGGGGAGGCCGCCGAGCAGATGCGGGCGGCCCGGGTGCCGGGCGCGCCGGTGGTGCACCGCGGCCAACGGTTCGTCGGCTCGGTTCGGCGGGCCGAGGTGGAGGCGGCGGACCCGGCGACGGCGCTGCGCAAACTGGTGGACCCCACCGTGCCGACGGTGCCCGTCGACGACAACCTCGACGACGCTCTGGACGCGATGCACCAAGGCCACGGCTGGCTGACGGTGCTCGATGCGGACCGCCACGTGATCGGCATCCTCGCGGTGCGGGACATCGTGAACGGCTACCGTGCGGCCGTGGAACGCGACGTGAAGCGTTTCGACTCAGTCGGCTCAAATGTCGATCTGCGTGAGGTGCCGGTGACGTCCGACTCGCCCCTCGTCGGCCAGCCGCTGGGGCCGGAGTCGATACCCTCAGGGGTCATCGTGCTGACGGTGCTGCGGAACAACGAAGTGCTCCAGGGCAGTGCGCTGCTGCGGTTCGAGCAGGGCGACGTAGTCACGCTGCTCGGACAGCCCGACGAGCTGGACAAGGTGGGGCGCCAACTCGCCGGGAGCGACTAATTGAGCGGCTCGACGACAACGGCCGTGCCGTAGGCGCAGACCTCGGTGCCGGTGCCCTGGTACTCGTTGGTCTCGAAGCGGAATGCGACGACGGCGTTGCCGCCGCGCTCATGTGCCTCGGCGGCGAGGCGGGACAGGGCTTCCTGGCGGGACTCGTGCAGCAGCTTCGTGATGCCTTGCAGCTCGCCGCCGACCAGCGACTTGAAGCCCGCGCCGATGTTGGAGCCCATGTGGCGGGAGCGGACCGTGAGGCCGAAGACCTCGCCGATCGTGCGGGTGATGCGGGCGCCGGGGATGTCGTTTGTCGTCACAATGATCATGGGCATGAGAGTAGACCTGTGGGCTCCCCGCGGCAGCGTGATTGGAATGGCTATTTGTCCGCCCAGCCCGCGAATTCCAGGCCTCGGAAATCTGCGAGATCCTGGCCTTGCGTCTCCAGTTCCGACCACAGTGCAGGGCCCGCCTGCTCGGGCTCCCACAGGACCAGTCGAAGAGTGAGGGACTTCCCCTTGGTCCGAGGCCGCCACGTGCCCAGAACCTCAGCGTCGCAGGCGATTGCGCCCGGGCGGCCGAGCACAGGCCAGAGGGACTTGCGCAGGGGCTCGTCCTGCACGAGGCTCGCCCGGTCCTTAAGTTGCAGATACGGATCGTAAGGGCCCATGAGCCGGATGGCGCCTTCCGGATTTGGTCTAGAGATGAGCAGGTCTAGAGAGGATGCGAGGGCGGAGCGGACCTCGCTCTCACCGACGACCGCCACGTTGACCGTGTCCCTCGGCCAATGGGCCTTGACCTCTTTCGCCGGGCAGTCGATGAAAGCGGCCACCTGCTTGACCGTCGCCGGACCGTAGAAGCGTAAATAATTGCGGATGACATTGAGCGGCGCCAGCGCGTGCTCGGCGAGCAGTTCATAGGGACTGAATGTCCAGCCGGGAATCCGCTCAAGGACCGGGGGAGAGGTGCCGGGCTGCAGCCGCAGACCGGCGTGGAGAGCGGCCAGCCGGAACGGCATCTCATACGGGTGGGTGGCGTCGCACGGGCGGCAGAAGCGCAGATACGGCGCGGGCAAGGCGGCGGTCAGGGCGGTGGACATCGCACCCTTGACGATCGGCTCCGCGGCGATCTCCCGCATCTGATGTGCAACGTTCCGCAGTGCGGTCAAAACCGGAATGCCCGCGGCCTTGAGAGGCTTGCTCGCGTCGAAGACCCGCTTTGCGGCGTCGGGCTCTGAGAATGGGGCCGTCGCAATGGCGATGCCCGACAGTTGGGCGGTGCGGTGCGGTGCGGTACAGGTGCGGGGCGCCGCGCAGGGTCCAGGCCAGGGAAACATCCCCTGGATCTCGACAGCCGCGGATCCGCAGTGCCCACGCGGCGCCGTCGGGCCCGGTGTCCTGTACCCCGAAATCCAGGAGGTCGCAGTCTGTCGCGCTGTCAGCAATGGAGGCAGAGACGCGGCCGAGTTGCTGCGCACGCCAACGGTAGGAAAGGAGCTGTGCGCGGGAGACTTCCAACGTCATAGCGCCAGTGTAAAACCGGGTACGGGCACCGGTGGGGGCATCGGCCAGGACGGGGCACGTAGACTCTCTTAACCGTGAGCCTTACCCTCGGAATCGTAGGACTGCCCAACGTCGGCAAGTCGACCCTTTTCAACGCCCTGACCAACAACGATGTGTTGGCCGCGAACTATCCGTTCGCCACCATCGAGCCCAATGTGGGAGTCGTCGAGCTGCCTGATCCCCGGCTGAATAAGCTGGCTGAGATCTTCGGCTCCGAGCGGATCCTGCCGGCCGTCGTGTCCTTTGTGGATATCGCCGGCATCGTGAAGGGCGCCTCCGAGGGGGCAGGCCTGGGCAACAAGTTCCTCGCAAACATCCGTGAGGCGGACGCCATCTGCCAGGTGGTGCGCGTCTTCCACGACGACGACGTGATCCACGTGGATGGCCGCGTCGACGCCGCCGCCGATATGGAGATCATCGAGACTGAGCTGATCATCGCGGACCTGCAGACGCTCGAGAAGGCGCTGCCGCGGCTCGACAAGGAGTCCCGCAAGAACAAGGAGCTCAAGCCGAACTTCGAGGAGGCGCAGAAGGCGCAACTGCTCCTCGAGGACGGCAAGACCCTGTTCAGCGTGCAGGACAAGGTGAACTTCGAGCTGCTGCGGGAGCTGAGCCTGCTCACCACCAAGCCGTTCCTCTACGTGTTCAACGCCGACGAGTCCGTGCTGACCGACGACGCGAAGGTCGCCGAGCTGCGCGCCGCCGTCGCGCCGGCCGATGCCGTGTTCCTCGACGCCAAGGTCGAGCAGGAACTGCTCGAGCTGGATGAGGAGGACCGCCAGGAGATGCTCGACTCAATTGGCCAGACCGAGCCCGGCCTCGACGCGCTCGCACGGGCTGGTTTCCACACCCTGGGCCTGCAGACCTACCTGACCGCCGGGCCGAAGGAATCTCGCGCCTGGACGATCAACAAGGGCGACACCGCGCCGAAGGCCGCCGGCGTCATCCACACCGACTTCGAGCGCGGCTTCATCAAGGCCGAGATCGTGGCCTTCGATGACCTCCTCGAGGCCGGCTCCATGGCCGCCGCCAAGGCCGCCGGCAAGGTGCGCATGGAGGGCAAGGAATACGTGATGGTCGACGGCGACGTGGTGGACTTCAAGTTCAACGTGTAGATGCCGTGCGTGGTCTAGTTGCCCGTCGTCTCGGTGGGCGACTGCTAGTCTGACCAGGCAAATTCTTATAATCGAGGAGGACCCCCGTGGAATTGAGCATCGCTAAGGGCAACCAATTCGTTGAAGAAACGCAGTCTCCAGAAGGCGCCGCGGCCTGGAAGCAGCAGTTAGATGAATTCGCTCCAGGCGCGTCGGACTGGGTGGTCGGTGCGGTCTTCGGCGGCACCTACCAGCGCGAGGGGCTCGGGCTGCGCGATCGCCAGATGCTCAACATGGCGGCACTGGCAGCTACGGGGGGAACCGAACCGCAGCTGACTGGCCATATTAAGACGGCGGTTGACGTCGCCGGTATGAGCAAAGAAGAAGTCGCGGAATGCTTCGTGCACCTGATGCCTTACATCGGGGTGCCAAGAACCCTCGCGGCCATGCGCTGCATGAAAGCCGCGTTCGACGACTAATTGACTCAAAGCGGCATCCTAGCCGCCGAGACGGTGATCTCCCTCGCGCAGTATTGGTGTGGGCGGCGACGCGGTGGATTTCGAGTTCGACGCTTAGTTGGGCTCCGCGGCGGGCGTGACGAACACTCGGGGGAGCTGCCCGCTTCGGCCCGGCTATGGGCGTGACTATTAGGTGGAGCTGTTGATTGTCTAAGGCAGGTTCTTTTCCCGGCAAGCGGAGTCAGCGCAGATCTGCGGCGCGTCAACCTCAGCAGACGCCAGTCGGCTGGCGTGATCTTCATTCGAGAGGTTCCCCGACTTCGCGTCGGGTGAGCGCAGGGCCTTCCACCCCGACGAGAGAAGGGCCGTCGACCGAGAGGGCGGCTGGCAAGATCACCGTCGATGACGAGCACGCCGGCCGTAGACTGGACAAGTTTCTGCGGTCCCAACTCAAGGGCGTGCCGGCGGGACTGTTGTTCCGGCTTTTACGGCAGGGAAAATTGCGCGTCAACGGACGCAAGACGCAGCAGGACTATCGCATTCAAGACGGCGATATTATTGATGTCCCCGAGTTGCGGGTGGACGATGCCAGTGCGCCGGCGCGGAGGCTCCCATCGTCGCTGATCGAGCAGATGAGAAATGTCATTCTCTACGAAGATCAGGACCTGCTGATAATCAACAAGCCGGCCGGTGTGGCAGTCCATAAAGGCACAGATGTTCCTGGCGGCGTGATTGAGGCGCTCCGCCAACTGCGACCCGAACTGCCGGAACTAGAGCTTATCCACCGCCTCGACCGTGATACCTCCGGTGTGTTGGCCTTGGCGAAGACCCCCTCTATCCTGCGGTACCTTCACGACGTGCTGCGCGATCGGGAAGACGAGATCGAGCGGCACTACCTGGCCATTGTCGCCGGAAACTGGCTCTCGGGGGCGACGGCCTTACATGCGCCGCTGCAGCGCAGAGACACCCGGGTGGTCGTTGACGCGGGCGGCCAGCGCGCCGAGACCCACGTGTCGGTGCGGCGGCGAGTGGGGAACCGGGCCACCATCTTGAATATCCGACTGTTGACCGGCCGCAAGCATCAAATCCGTGTCCACCTGCAACATGCGGGCCACCCCATCGCTGGCGACGATCGCTACGGCGATCAGAACTTCAATAGCCGTGTGGCGAGGCTGGGCGGTGCCGGGCTCTTTCTGCATGCCGCGAAGATGGTCATCCCCATGCCCGACGGCACGGATCGAGTGGTCACGGCGCCGACGCCCATGCGGTGGGAGCAGTTGCTCAAGGCGGGGTTGTAGCCGACAGCGTCAAGCCAGGAACAGGCTCCTCGGCCAAGGCGCGTTCCTAGTCGCCGAAAATCGGCAACAGGTACGGGGAGGAAGCGTGGGTACGGGACCGGTGGTTTCCATGAGGTCGGTTCCGATCGACCTATGACGGCCAGTCGAAGTCCCTGCCCTGGCCGTAGGAGTCCCGGCGTGCTGTGTAAGCCAGGGCGGCATGGTCCCGTGCATCGTCGCCGATCAGCACCCGCAGTGGACGGTCGGGATTAGACAGGTGCGCGACCAGCGAGTCGGCCGCCAGGCGCGGGTCAGCATCCGTCGACGGTTCATCGGGATCGGCGGTCGGCCAAGGGATCTCCGTGGTGCCGAACATGGCAGTGCGGAGGTCGTCGTACTCCGGTTTCGGCGTCGCGAACGGCATGCTCGAGCCGGCCCAGTCGGTGGCGAACCCGCCGAGTTGGGCGATCGTCACCCGGATGCCGAACTGCGCGACCTCGGTGGACAACGCCTCACTGAATCCTTCGAGGGCCCACTTGCTCGCGTTGTAGAGCCCGAACATCGGCATCGAACCGATGGCGCCGACCGTCGAAATCTGCACGATGTCGTCACCACCGCTCGCCCGCAGATGCGGGATCGCGGCCCGCGAGAGCCAGAGTGCGCCGAAGAGATTCAGGTCCAGATGATCTCGGGCCTGCCGCTCGTCGACCTATTCGATAGCCCCGACGAAACCGGTGCCCGCGTTGTTGACGAGTACGTCGAGGCCGCCGAAGGACTGTGCCGCTTGATCGACCGCGGCGGTAACTGCGGCGGCGTCACGGATGTCGAGCAGGAGTTCCTGCACCGAGTCCGGATGGTCGGCGCGCAGTTCCGCCATTGCCCCAGGTCGGCGGACCGTCCCGACGACGCGATCCCCCTGAGCCAGGGCGGCCTGCGCAAACGCCCGGCCGAGTCCGCGGCCGGCACCTGTGATGAGCCACGTGCGAGTAGTGGATGATCCTTCGCTCATATCGGGATTCCCTCCAACGAGACGGTGAGTCTCGTCAGGATGCCAGAGCGGCATACTTGCCGTCAAGACGAATCGTCTCGTCTCGTACTGTTGTAGCTTGACTGTATGACCCCAACATCTTCGGTCCCCGCACGCTCAGTTGCGCCAGGCCCCGACGCTTCCCGGCGGAGCGATCGAGCCCGTCGGGCGATCCTCTCCGCGACGCGCAACCTCGTCGCCGACGTGGGATACGCCCGACTGAGCATCGAAGGAATCGCGGCTGCCGCCGGAGTTGGCAAACAAACGATCTACCGCTGGTGGCCATCGAAGGCGGCCGTGATCTTCGATGCGATCCTGGACGCCAACACTCAGGAAGAGGGCTCGGTGACGCTGCCAGACACCGGCGATCTCGAATCCGATCTTCGGCTCGTGCTCCGGGGGGCCGTCGCAGCGCTCACTGATCCAGCCAACGACCGCCTTCAGCGCGCGATCACCGCTGAGATCCAGACCGACCTCGCCGTCGCCGGTGAACTGGTGCGGAGGCTCCTTCGCCCGCAGCTCGATGCGACCGCCGCCCGCATCGCGGCCGGAATCCGGGCCGGCCAGGTGGACGAGTCCGTAGACCCGAGACTGGCGGTGGAGCTGCTGTTCGGCCCGGTCTTCCACCGCTGGCTGTTACGAACGGGTGACTTGGACAACCCGTTCGCCGATGGCGTCCTCGCCATGCTCATGACGGGCCTGCAGCCACGCTGAGCGGCAGTGCTAGGCGTCCAGGAACGTAAATCCTTCGACGAGCCGATCGCGTTCTGCAGTCTCGGTCCAGAGGCTGATTGGGTACAGAACTCGGTGGACTTCAAGTTCAACGCGTACGAATGCCTCTGACTAGGTATTTTGATCCTGTGACGAGCTAGTTGAACCGTCCCGAATCTCCAGGAGGGGTGAATGTTAAGCGACCTCCGGGAGACCCAGCGCAGTACAGACCGCCGCCGGATCGATGCCCGTGCCCGCCGGTTGTAGTAATGGCTGAGCTATTAGGGTGGTGAACGAGGGAGCAGATCAGACCCTTCCATACCCGATACAGGAGCCTTTGAGCCATGAGTTTCTCTGTCTATCTTTCCGGCGAGATCCACACCGATTGGCGTGACGAGATCCAGCGCGGCGCGGAGGCCGCCGGGCTGGACGTGGAATTCACCGCGCCGGTGACCGATCACCCTGCGAGCGACGCCGCCGGCGACCATCTAGGCGAGACCGAAAGCCAGTTCTGGCGTGATCACCAGTCCTCCAAGGTCAATGCCGTTCGCACGCGCACCCTGATCGAGAAGGCCGATTTGGTAGTGGTGCGCTTCGGGGACAAGTACAAGCAGTGGAACGCCGCCTTCGATGCCGGCTACTGCGCCGCACTGGGCAAGCCCTACCTGACCCTTCACGAGGCAGATATCGTCCATCCGCTCAAGGAGGTCGACGCCGCGGCTCAGGCCTGGTGCACGACCACCGAACAGGTGGTGGAGACCCTGCGGTACGTGCTCAAGGCGTAAATCTGTGGTCGCGGGCCGGAGGAGGTGTCCTCCAGCCCGCATGTGTTCCGGTCGCAGACTGAGCCGTGTTCGCCTGGGGGTCGGCGTCCACGCCGGGGGCTGCAGGGCTTCAAGGTGATGGTGATCTACCCGCCGAGCGCGCAGGCAGCCCCCTGAAGTACACCACGCATCCCGGGCGTGAGTGGTTCTATGTTCTCGCAGGCGCGGTCATCCTTGCACTGTCCGATCAGCGCACTGTCCTCGAAGCTGGTGAAGCTGCGGAGTTCGACACGATGACCCCGCACTTGATCGCGAACGCCCGCGAGGGTCGGCCCGCCGAGATCATTGCCCTCTACAGCGTGCAGGGCGAACGCCTCCACGTCATTGACGTCTAGGCAACCTGATTGCAATTCTGAAAGTAGGTTTGCAGTAGCGGAGGCGCGGCTGTGAAGGTTCGAATAGGAACACACATTTCGAAGGCTTCGTCATCGGCGCTGGCCCCGCGGGTCTTAGCGCCGCCCATAGGCTCGGACGTGCCCGCAGGAGTGTGCCCATACTCGACGCGGGCGAACTCCATCCGGGGGCATCTACCGCTCGGTGTGGCTCGACTCCAAAGGATGGACTCTGCGGCGGACAGGGGGGCGCGAGGACGCCCCGCCCTGCCATCGGGCCGAGATCCATGCCGAGAACCTCGATTGGCTACCGTCCGTCATTGCGGCCCTCGACTCCGAGGTGGTGATCGCTGTAGTTCCGCTGTTCAGCGTGCGAGGCTGCGGCGTACTGCGTCGAACGTCGTCTCGGGTGAGTCGTTGAAGCAGAACGGTATGCCTGGTTGGAGTGCGGCAACGGTGTTGATGGCCCGCTCGAAGACAAGCGTGTATTCGTGGGAAGTCCGCAATCCGGACCCGATCTCGACCACGTCGAAGGTGCCATCAGTGCAGATGTCTCTCACTGCCGTCTCGGCGGCGGCGGGGTCGTCCGGAAGCAGGCAAACGGTGACGTCGAATCCAGCGTTTCGCAGCACCGCTCCAGCGTCATCAAGGCGAGTGCGGAGACCGTCGGCGTCTTGACCTGGCCAAGGAGCGAAGTCGACCACCGCTGGGTCAATGCCGATCTGGAGCACCCGTGCACTCGCCATGCTGCCATGGTAGCCAGCACGATTGCCCCGTGCCCAGTGCCTCGTCTCGACGTGAACTCGAGTGCTCCGGTAGCCGGTACATCCGATAGCGAGATGGTTCTCGGTGTGACTATTAGGTGGAGCCATTGATTGTCTAAGGCAGGTTCTTTTCCCGGCAAGCGGAGTCAGTGCAGATCTGCGGCGCGTCAACCTCAGCAGACGCCAGTCGGCCGGCGTGATCTTCATTCGAGAGGTTCCCCGACTTCGCGTCGGGTGAGCGCAGGGCCTTCCACCCCGACGAGAGAAGGGCCATCGACCGGACAACCATCGTCGCTGATCGAGCAGATGAGGAATGTCATTCTCTACGAAGATCAGGACTGACTGACCGCAAGCATCAAATCCGTGTCTACCTGCAACATGCGGGCCACCCCATCGCTGGCGACAATCGCTACGGCGATCAGAACTTCAATAGCCGGGTGGCAAGGCTGGGCGGTGCCGGGCTCTTTCTGCATGCCGCGAAGATGGTCATCCCTATGCCCGACGGTCCGGATCGAGTGGTCACGGCGCCGACGCCCATGCGGTGGGAGCAGTACAGCACCACAATGTTCGCTGTGGAGTCTCTGCCCGCGGTGGTTCTCAGCAGCCAGTGGATCTCATTCGCCGCGTCGCCCGCACAATTCCCGCGATCCCGCCGACGGCCGCGCCGGCGCCGAGCACCATCAGCGCCGGCCCTAGGTAGTGCGGAAAACCCCACCCCGCACTGGTCAGGGCAGGTATCTCACTGACAAGCGTTACCGAGGGCTGCTCCCCAATCCGGTAGAGGACCGCCTGGCCGACAATCTGGTCTTTGGTGGGGAAGTCCTCGACCCAGCCTTGCGGCGAGTTGAGAGGCGGGTGGTACCGGGGAAAATTGTCCGTCTCCATTGTGTGCTCGTCCCCGGCTGCGCCAATGAATGTCAGTTCCGCATGCATCGCATGCAACATTCCATCGTTCGTGCGAACTTCGCTGGACCGCGCATCGATGACAGTGCCCGACAACCCAGATGATTGAAGGTCCTGTGCGGTAACTGCGTCACTGGACCCGATGCGGATCAGGTTCTGGCCAAACAGGAGAAGCGCCGCTGCGAAGGCGAGGCCGATTATCGATGCGGTTCGCAGTGTTCTCGCGGGGATCGGGTGGGCTGGTGCAGGCATGTACTGAGCGTAGTTACGGCGTGTCCGGGCCCGCGCAGCACGTTGGCAGCAACCTCGTTGGCCGCCGGTCGATCACGGCACGGGCATTTCGCTCAGCGTCCGCCGGGTGGTGAATCGGCGCGGCTGTCCCGACAGAGGATCGGTGAAGTCCACTTCCCGCGCGAGCAATTGGAGTGGGAGGGAATGATCGTCGGGCTTCTCGGGCAGCAGGTCGGGATACCAGCTATCGCCCAGAATTCCGACACCGAGCGCTGCCAGATGCACCCGCAGCTGGTGCATCCGTCCGGTGTGCGGGTGCAGAACGGTGTGCAGCACAGCACGCCCGGAGGCGCTCACACCGGCAGCTAGCAGCTCGATTAGGGTCTCGGAGTTGGGCTCGCGGGCATCGTCGACGATGGCCCGGAATTCGCCGCGTCGGGATTCGATGTGGTTGCGGCAGACGAGGGGAAGGTCCTGTCCGGCGAGTGCTGGCGCGTCCTGATCCCATTCGAGCGGTAGCGTCGAGACCGCCTCATAGACCTTTGTGACCTGCCGCTTCGCGAACAACGTCTGGTAAGCGCCGCGGGTCGCAGGGCGGGCCGAGAACATCACCAGACCCGCGGTGCCGCGGTCGAGTCGATGGATTGGCGTCAGGTCCGGGTTGTCGAGGCGTACCCGCAGGCGGACGAGCGCCGACTCGTGCAAGTAGCGCCCGCCGGGGATGGTCGGGAGGAAGTGTGGCTTGTCGACCACGACGAGGTCATCGTCGACGAGCAGGATCTCCTCGCGGAACGGCACCGGGATCTCGTTCGGCAGTTCGCGGTAGTACCAGAGGAACTCGTGCCCGCCGGCCTCTGTGCCTCGCGCGATCGGACGGCCGTCAATGCCGACGAACCCGCCGTCGTCGAACCGCCGGTACAGGCTGTCGGCGTCTAGGTGGTCGAACTTCGCCACGACGTACTCGGCGATCGTCGCCCATGGTCCAGACGTCGGGATGCGGAGGCGCGTCGGTCCCACCCCGTTCTTGACGGGCAACGGTGGGGGCATCGACATGACTGTCATCCTCTCATCGGCGCGAACCACCGCAGAGGGGGCGTCATCGAGGTGTTCGAATGTCTCTCGAAGCCGGTCTCAAGTGGTATCACATTGACGTTGCTTGCCGAGGCCTATGGGGTCAGCAAGCAGGAGGCGACTGTGCGAGCCATCTCGGAGGCGGCGCAGCGACGCCTGCGCGAGGGGGAGGTGCGCGAACTGTCCGCTGCTGACGTTGGCTCGTGATCTCGGAGTCGGGCCCCTCCCTGACCTGGGGTTGCTGGACTCGGCCGCCCATCGGCCGTCGGCTTCTGTTTTCGGGGACGAGGTGTACCAGTCCGTGGACGACAAGGCGGCCGTGCTGCTTGAGTCGATCGTGCGTAATCACCCGTTGGTCGACGGGAATAAGCGGCTGGGATGGCTGGCGACCGTGGTGCACTACGGGCTCAACGGAATAGATCTGGACGCGCCGGCCGACGACGCCTACGACCTCGTGATCGGGGTGGCAGAGGGCCGGATTGGATACGAGGAGGCCGCGGCGGTCCTACGCGAGTGGCGTTAGCGGTCCGTTAGAGCACGAAAGGCACCAGAGCCTTCCGCTCTGCGGGGTAGTCGGCGAACTTCTCGCGGTACCACTTGTGGGTGGCGATGGCGCGGGGGATCAGGTTGCCCGCGGTGATCAGGAAGATGACGACGCCGGCGAGGGACCAGGTCAGCAACGCGAAGCCGGCCCAGGCGATCATCTCGCCGAGATAGGCGGGACTGGTGACGTAGCGGTAGCCGCCGCCGAACGGGATCTTGTACTCCGTCGCGCCCGGGTTCGTCTTATCGCGCAGATTCCGCACGATCGACTCCGAGCTGAGGATGAGCGCGAATCCGCACAGGTAGACGACGACGCCAATGAGGAATCGGGGGTCCGTCAGCCACGAGGTCGAGTACTGGCCGAGGTAGTCGTGGCTGAAGAACGCGCCGTTGAGGTAGCCGTGCATGCAGGTCACGAGCATGCCCATACCGAGCACCGAGATGTTGAATGTGCCGCGCTTGCCGGGGACCTGGCGGATCGACAGCGGGAAGAACCAGCCGCGGTTCGCGTAGTGCAGCAGCCAGATCCCCGCCAACACCAGCGAGGTGGGCTCGAATCGGTCCGGGCCGGTGAAGAAGAAGACGAGGAAGAAGACCGTCGCGGGGATCTCCATCAGCCACCACCCCAGCTTCGGGTTCAGGTTGAGGCCGAGGTTGGTCGTGCTGAAGCGGCCGTACGAGCTCTGGGCGAAGAACCCGCCGATGATGACCAACGCGGCGAAGGCGAATGCGATGGTCAGGACGGTGTCATAGACGGTGTTGCCGGTGTACCAGTCCATCGGGATCCTTCATCAGGGGCTTAGGTCGCAGTCACGGCACGGTAGAAGACTGGAACTTGTTCTACCACAGATGTGGGCGTCCGGATCGTGTTGCCGCCTCGGCGCGGTCTCGGGAAGTGTCGGCAGCCTCCTGGTCGAGCTTCGCGCCTACCGCGGATACACGGTGTAACTGAGATGCGTCGTCCTCGGCGAGGGCTCTGCGCGGACCAGGTCAAGAGCCACTCGGCCCGGTTCGACACCCTCGAACAGGCGGATTCCCGAGCCGAACAGCACGGGTGAGAGCGCGACATGGAACTCGTCGATCAAGCCGGCATTGAGACACTGCGCAATCGTCTCCCCGCCGCCCGGGACCCGGACGTCTTGCTCGCCAGCAGCCTCGCGCGCCTGCTCAAGCGCGGACTCGATGCCGTCGCCGAGCTTGAGGTTCTCGCGGAAGAACCGCTGTGGGAATACCCACTGCTGCAACCCCATCCACTGTTGGCCCATAAGCTCGTCGGGGGATTCTGGCGCGATGAAGCCGTCGAGCGACATCGACACGCTGAAGAAGGCTTTGCCGGCCATCAGTCCTCAGTGCCCTTTCGTGCGACCTCCGCAACGTAGTCAGCCAGGTTGCCCAGGGTCTGCTGACCGCCCTCGATCGCACCGTGCTTCTCGATCGCCTCGTCGCGCAGTTCCTTGGTGGGGAACACTGTGCGCATCTCGATCCGGGTCGTCTCCCCGTGGGGCGTGAACGTGAGGACCGACTCGAACGCATTCGGGTCGCCGCGGTACTCGCCGTGGAGCATCGCGATCCGCTCTGGCGGGACTAGCTCAGTCCAGGAGATCCACTCCTCGTAGTCCGTCCCGTCCGGCCCACGCATCACGAATTCCCACACCCCGCCGACGCGGAACTCGAACGTCCGCGTGGTCGTGGTGAACCCATTCGGCCCCCACCACTGCGCCAGGTGCCGCACCTCGGTGAACGCCTGGAAGACCAGGTTCCGCGGGGCATTGATCACTCGGGAGATCACGGTCTCGCGGTCGGTGGTGTCCGCCTGCGTCGACGTTTCAGGTCCCATCGAATCCATCATCTACTCCTCTGTTCTTTCCTGTTTGAGTACTTGGACGTATGCGTCCAGCCGGTCAAAGGTCTCCTGCCAGAACTGCTCGAACCCGCCGGTCCACTCATGAACCGCTCGCAGTCCACTGGCGTCCAGGCCATACACGCGCTGCTTGCCCGCCTGGCGAACCCGCACAAGCCCGACCTCCCGGAGCACTCGCAGGTGCTTGGACGCGCCGGGTTGGGGCAGGCCCAGCTCCCGCGCCAGCTCGGTCACCGGCCGCTCGCCTGCTCGCAGCAGGGCGAGAATCTCCCGACGCCGAGGTTCGGCTATCGCGTTGAAGACATCCGAAGTCGTTGCTGCTCGTGCCATAGCATGATCATATGCCCATATCGGAATATGATTCAAGAGTCGCTTACAAACTGGGGCGGGGAGAGTCTTGATCGGTGTAACCGGCGCACCCGCGTGCGGTCGCCACGCGACTAGATAGAGGCAGGCGCCGATCGAGAGGACGGGGACGACCGGCACGCCCTTGATGGAACCGGGCACTCGGAATCCGCGTTCGAGGTCGGGCTGGCGCCGGCGCAGCAGGATCACCGCGACGGAGACAACGCTGAACGGATCTATCTCCTAGAGCGGGCGGCGAGTCGGACGATCTATCCTCCCACCTCCAGGAGAGGGTCCTGGCCAGGTGTGCACGGAAGCGGGGTGGCGCGCATCACATTGGCGGTAGCATCGGCCCCGTGACCGCTTCTGAGCCCGAACTTCGCGTCCTCGTCTACAGCAGTGACGCGCTCGCGCGCCGCAGTGTTATCGAGGCGCTGGGGCCGCGGCCGCATCCGGATTTACCGCCCATCCAGCACATCGAGGTGGCGACCGCGCCGATGGTCCTGCGGCTGCTCGACGCGGGCGGTATCGACTTGGTCATCCTGGATGGGGAGGCGTCTCCGGCCGGGGGGATGGGCATCGCGAAGCAGTTGCGGGATGAGATCGACCCCTGCCCGCCGATCCTGGTTCTCACGGCCAGGCGTGATGACGACTGGCTGGCAAGCTGGTCGCGGGCGGACGCCATAGCGTCGCGCCCTGTCGACCCGATTGATTTGGCGCGCACCGTGATAGATCTCATTAGGGCGTCTGCCCACGCCTGATTCCGGGGCGGCGGCTAGGTCGAAACCCCGCCGCGCCTGCCGAAAATGAGTACTGTGAGCCGTGCATCACACAGCAGGCTTAATGTGATGGGCATCTCGATGACGGGCGGTGGATTGCGATGAACGTGTACGCGCCGATTCTCGTCCTGGGCGCCATCGCGGCGGCCTTCGCGGTGCTCTCCGTCATCCTCGCGACGGTCGTGGGTCCGAGCCGGCGAAACAGGGCAAAGCTAGACGCCTATGAGTGCGGGATTGACCCGACACCCTTGCCGAAGGGCGGGGCCGGCGGCAGCATGGGGCCGCGGATCCCGATCAAGTTCTACCTGACCGCGATGCTGTTCATCATCTTCGACATCGAGATCGTCTTCCTCTATCCCTGGGCTGTGCACTTCGATGCCCTCGGGGTCTTCGGGTTCGCGGCGATGGCGCTGTTCATCTTCAACGTCTCGGTCGCCTACGCCTATGAGTGGCGCCGCGGAGGGATGAGCTGGGCGTAGGCCGAGGTAGGCGCATTCTGGCAGGCACACACGAAGTGGAAGGCGAGTCGAAAATGGGTCTTGAGGAGAAGCTGCCGAGCGGCTTCCTGCTCACCACGGTCGAGGGGCTGGCTGGTTATGCGCGCAAGGGCTCGCTGTGGCCCGCGACCTTCGGCCTCGCCTGTTGCGCCATCGAGATGATGGCCACCGCGGCCGGCCGCTATGACTTGGCCCGCTTCGGCATGGAGGCCTTCCGGGCCTCGCCGCGGCAGGCCGACCTGCTGATCGTCGCCGGCCGGGTCAGCCAGAAGATGGCCCCGGTGTTGCGGCAGGTGTACGACCAGATGGCGGAGCCCAAGTGGGTGCTGGCGATGGGTGTGTGCGCGTCCACCGGTGGGATGTTCAACAACTACGCCATCGTGCAGGGCGTCGACCATATCGTGCCGGTTGACATCTTCCTGCCGGGCTGCCCGCCCCGGCCGGAGGCGCTGCTGAACGCGATCTTGATGCTGCACGAGAAGATCCAGGAGACGCCGCTGGGCGTCAACCGCGAGGAGGCGGTCGCAGCCGCCGAGGCCGCAGCGCTGGGTTCGCCGACCACGTTCTCGCTGAAGGGTCAACTTCGGTGACGGGACAATCTCAGCGTGGGATGTTCGGGGTGCCCGGCACCGGGGACACCACGGGATTCGGCCGACTTGTGCGCCCGATCACGCTGCCGGGCAGCACAACCCGGCCCTTTGGTGGTTACTTCGACGAGCTGGCGGACAACCTGGCCGCGGCACTGGCGGAGCATGGCGTGGACTTCGCGGACGCAGTGGAGAAGATCGTGGTGCTACACGGCGAGATGACCATCCACCTGCACCGGGGGCAGCTGCCCGCGGTCGCCCAACGCCTGCGGGACGAGCCGGACCTGCGCTTTGAGATGTGCCTCGGCGTGAGCGGCGTGCATTACCCGGAGGACACTGGCCGCGAGTTGCACGCCGTCTACCAGCTGCTCTCGATCACCCACAACCGGCGCGTCCGGCTGGAGGTCGCAGCCCCCGACGCGGATCCGCACATCCCATCGCTGTGCCGCGTGTACCCGGCGAACGACTGGCACGAGCGAGAGACCTACGACTTCTTCGGCATCATCTTCGACGGCCACCGCTCGCTGACCCGGATCGAGATGCCCGACGACTGGGAGGGGCACCCGCAGCGCAAGGACTATCCGCTGGGCGGCATCCCCGTCGAATATAAGGGCGCGCAAATACCGCCGCCCGATGAGCGGAGGTCCTACCGATGAGCGGCCGTCACGAGAAGCCCAGCGAGGAGGGGACCGTCTACGTCGCGGGCGGCGAGGACTGGGATGAGATCGTCGCGGCGGTGCGGGAGAACCCGGAGGAGCGCATCGTCGTGAACATGGGGCCCCAGCACCCGTCCACGCACGGGGTGCTGCGCCTGATCCTGGAGCTGGAGGGGGAGACGGTCACCGAGGCGCGCTGCGGCATCGGCTACCTGCACACGGGAATCGAGAAGAACCTCGAGTACCGCAACTGGACGCAGGGCGTCACCTTTGTCACGCGGATGGACTACCTCTCGCCCTTCTTCAACGAGGTCGCCTACTGCCTGGGCGTGGAGCGGCTGCTCGGCATCACCGACGATATCCCGGAGCGCGCCAACGTCATTCGCGTGCTGCTGATGGAGCTCAACCGCATCTCGTCGCACCTGGTGGCGCTGGGCACCGGCGGCATGGAGATGGGCGCGTCGACGGCCATGATCTTCGGCTTCCGCGAGCGCGAACTGGTCCTGGATGTGTTCGAGGCGATCACCGGCCTGCGGATGAACCACGCATACATCCGGCCCGGCGGACTGGCCCAGGACATGCCCGCCGGCTCCGAGGACAAGGTTCGAGAACTCCTCGACATCATGCCCGGCCGCCTCCGTGAGCTGGACCTGCTGCTCACGGAGAACCCGATCTGGAAGGGCCGCAACGAGGGCGTCGGCTACCTCGACCTGTCCGGCTGTATGGCGCTGGGCATGACCGGGCCGGTGCTGCGCGCGACAGGTCTGCCGCACGATCTCCGGAAATCTGAGCCGTACTGCGGATACGAGAGCTACGAGTTCGACGTGGTCACCGCCGACGGCAACGACTGCTACTCCCGCTACTTGATCCGGATCCGGGAGATGACGCAGTCGCTGCGGATCGTCGAGCAGTGCCTGGACCGGCTCGAGCCCGGCCCGGTGATGATTTCGGACCAAAAGTTGGCGTGGCCGGCGGACTTGGAGATCGGGTCGGACGGCATCGGCCAATCCGCGGCGCACGTCCGCAACATCATGGACCACTCGATGGAGGGCCTGATCCACCACTTCAAGCTCGTGACCGAGGGCATTCGAGTGCCAGCCGGCCAGGTATATGTGGCGGTCGAGTCACCGCGCGGGGAGCTGGGGGTGCACATGGTCAGCGACGGCGGGACCCGTCCCTACCGAGTGCATTTCCGGGACCCGTCGTTCGCGAACCTGCAGGCCGTGGCCGCGATGTGCGAGGGCGGCATGATCGCGGACGTCATCGCCGCAGTGGCGAGCATTGACCCCGTGATGGGCGGGGTGGACCGATGACCGCCGCCAACAAGTCGGCTGAGGGGAAGGTGTGGATCGAGTTTGGCCGCCGCCCCGAGGAGCCGGACCGCCTGGTCAAGCCCGGAGCCAGGGCGTCATACCCACCCGAGGTGCTAGCGCGGCTGGAGGCCGACGCCGCAGTGGTGATCGGCCGGTATGAGGAGAGCGAAACGGCCGAGGATGACACCGTGCGCCCGGTCGGCACCGCCCGATCCGCACTGATCCCGCTGCTGCACCTGGTCCAGGCCGAGGATGGCTACATCACCCCGGCGGGCGTCGAGCTGTGCGCGCGGCTGCTCGGGCTCTCGACCGCCGAGGTCTCGGGTGTCGCCACCTTCTACACGATGTACCGCCGCAATCCGACGGGCGAGCACCACGTCGGTGTGTGCACCAATGCGCTGTGCGCGGTGATGGGCGGCGACGAGATCCTCGCCGCGCTGCGCCGCCACCTCGGGCTTGGCGGCGAAGGTGACACCGCTGACACGACGGCGGACGGCAAGATCACCCTCGAGCACATCGAATGCAACGCGGCCTGCGACTTCGCGCCGGTCATGATGGTGAACTGGGAGTTCTTCGACAACCAGACTCCCGACTCGGCACAGACCGTCGTCGACGCGCTGCGCGCCGGGGAACCAGCAGTCCCCACCCGGGGCGCGCCGATCGACGGTCTCGTCGGCAACTTCAAGGCGACGTCCCGTGTGCTGGCGGGCTTCCCCGACGAGCGGCCCGGCGTTCTAGTCGCGGGTGGCGGCGCGGGCGAGGCGGGTTTGGCCGGGTTGCGGGCCGCGCGCGAGCAGCCCGCGGGCCCAGTGCCGCTGACCCCGGTGCTCACCGCGCACTGGGACGACCCCGCGCCGTGGACCCTGGCCGGCTACCGCGAACGCGAGGGGTATCAGGGACTCGAGCGCGCCCTGGGCATGAGCGCCGACGAGGTCACCCAGGTGGTCCAGGACTCTGGGTTGCGCGGCCGCGGCGGCGCCGGCTTCCCGACGGGCCGAAAATGGTCCTTCATCCCGCAGGGGCCAGGGCCGGACGGCACCGTCAAGCCGCACTACCTGGTGGTCAACGCCGACGAGTCTGAGCCTGGCACCTGCAAGGACATCCCGCTGATGCTGGCCAGCCCGCACACCCTCGTGGAGGGCGCGATCATCGCCGCCTACGCGATCCGGGCGGACCGGGCGTTCATCTACCTGCGCGGGGAGGTCGTGCCGGTGCTGCGCCGTCTGCAGGCCGCGGTCGCGGAGGCCTACGGCGCGGGCTACCTGGGCAAGGACATCCTCGGCACGGGCTACGACCTCGAACTCGTCGTGCACGCCGGAGCGGGCGCCTATATCTGCGGCGAGGAGACGGCGCTCCTGGACTCCCTCGAAGGCAAGCGCGGCCAGCCTCGGCTGCGCCCGCCGTTTCCCGCTGTCGAGGGCCTCTACGCGTGCCCGACGGTGGTCAACAACGTCGAGTCCATCGCCAGTGTGCCGTCGATCCTGCGGGAGGGCCCCGACTGGTTCCGCACCATGGGCTCGGAGACCTCCCCCGGGTACACCATCTACTCGCTGTCCGGGCACGTGACCCGGCCCGGCCAGTACGAGGCGCCGCTCGGCATCACCCTGCGCCAACTCCTGGACTACGCCGGCGGAGTGCGGGCGGGCCATGAGCTGAAGTTCTGGACGCCCGGGGGCTCGTCCACCCCGATCTTCACCGCCGAGCACCTCGATGTGCCGCTCGACTACGAGGGGGTCGCCGCGGCCGGCTCGATGCTCGGCACCAAGGCGCTGCAGATCTTCGACGAGACGACCTGCGTGGTGCGCACCGTGCTGCGCTGGTCGGAATTCTATAAGCATGAGTCCTGCGGCAAATGCACGCCCTGCCGCGAGGGCACGTTCTGGCTGGTGCAGATCCTCGAGCGGCTGGAGGCCGGGCAGGGCACCGAAGCAGACCTTGAGAAGCTCCTCGACCTCTCGGAGAACATCCTCGGCCGTGCTTTCTGCGCGCTCGGCGACGGCGCGACCAGCCCCATCACATCCTCTATCCAATACTTCAGGGATGAGTACCTGGCCCACTTCGCGCACGGCGGCTGCCCGTTCGACCCGGCCGCGGCCACCATATTCGGAGGTGCCCGATGACCGGACAACAGAACGCGGGAACCCAGGACGCGGCCGGCCTGCCGCTGCCCACCGACCAGGTCACCTTGACCATCGATGGGACCGAGGTGACCGTGGCCAAGGGGACTCTGGTGATCCGGGCTGCCGAGCAGATGGGCATCGAGATCCCGCGGTTCTGCGACCACCCGCTGCTCGAGCCGGTGGGCGCGTGCCGCCAATGCCTGGTGGACGTCGAGGGCCAGCGCAAGCCGCTCACCTCCTGCACCACCACAGTCACGGAGGGGATGGTGGTGCGCACGCAGCACACGTCGCCCGTGGCGGACAAGGCGCAGCACGGGGTGATGGAGTTCCTGCTGATCAACCATCCGCTGGACTGCCCGATGTGCGATAAGGGCGGCGAGTGCCCCCTGCAGAACCAGGCGATGGCGCACGGGCGCCCGGAGACCCGTTTCGAGGGCGTCAAGCGCACCTTCCCCAAGCCGCTGAACATCTCCGCGCAGATTCTCCTCGACCGCGAGCGGTGTGTGCTGTGCGCGCGCTGCACGCGGTTCTCCGAGCAGATCTCGGGCGACCCGTTCATCGAGATGCTCGAGCGCGGCGCGCTACAGCAGGTGGGCATCTACGCCAAGGAGCCGTTCGAGTCGTATTTCTCCGGCAACACCATTCAGATCTGCCCGGTAGGTGCCCTGACCAGCGCCGACTACCGCTTCCGGGCCCGGCCATTCGACCTGGTGTCCAGCCCCAGCATGTGCGAGCACTGCGCGAGCGGTTGCGCCCAGCGCACCGACCATCGCCGCGGCAAGGTGATGCGCCGCCTCGCCGGCGAGGAGCCGCTGGTCAACGAGGAGTGGAATTGCGATAAGGGCCGATTCGCCTTCACCTATGCCACCGAGCGCGACCGGCTGGCCACCCCGCTGGTGCGGGGCGCGGATGGCGTCCTGGCACCGGCCTCTTGGCCGCACGCCCTGGCCGTGGCGGCGCGCGGACTGGCCCAGGCACAGGCGGGCGTGCTCGTCGGCGGCCGCTCCACCTGGGAGGACGCGTATGCCTACGGGAAGTTCGCCCGCCTCGCGCTGGGCACCAATGACATCGACTTCCGGGCCCGCGCGCACTCCGCGGAGGAGACGCGCTTCCTCGCCTCCTCGGTGGCGGGCCGGCGCTTCGAGGTCACCTACGAGAACCTCGCGGCGGCCCCCGCGGTGCTGCTGGTGGGCCTCGAGCCGGAGGAGGAGTCGCCCATCGTCTATCTGCGCTTGCGTAAGACGGCGCGGACGAAGGGGCTCAAGGTCTACTCGGTGGCTGCCTTCGCCACTCAGGGACTGACCAAGATGTCGGGCACCCTGCTGGCGAGCGCGCCCGGCGGGGAGGCGGCAGTGGTCAACTCCCTGGGGGGCGACAGCGCGCCGGGTGCCGCGCTGCGGGCGCCGGGCGCCATCATCCTGGTGGGGGAAAGGGCGGCGCTCATGCCGGGCGCGCTGTCCGCCGCCGCACGTCTCGCCGCCGATACCGGCGCGAAGCTGGGCTGGGTGCCCCGCCGTGCCGGCGACCGCGGAGCGCTCGAGGCGGGGGCGCTGCCGAACCTCCTGCCGGGCGGGCGGCCGGTGGCCGACGCCGAGGCGCGGGGACAGGCCGCGACGATGTGGAATGCGCCGACGCTGCCCGAGTCCACGGGCCGCGACACCACCCAGATGCTCGCCGCCGCACGGGCAGGGGAGCTCACAGCGTTGGTGATCGGAGGCGTGGAGCTGGAGGACTTGCCCGATCCGGAGGCTGCGCGCGAGGCCGTCCGTGCGGCCGCATTCACCGTCAGCCTGGAGCTGCGCCACAGCAGCGTCACGGATCTCGCCGATGTCGTGTTCCCGGTCGCCCCAGTGGTGTCGAAGGCGGGCACCTTCCTGGACTGGGAGGGTCGCCGGCGGCCGTTCGAGGAGGCGATCGCGGTGCCCGGGGCGATGGCGGATATGCGGGTGCTCGATTTGCTCGCGCAGGAGATGGGCGTCGCGCTCGAACTGCCCAACCTCGCGGCGGCGCGTGAGCAGCTGGCCGGACTTGCCGCGTGGGACGGTGCCCGCCCCACCCCGCCGCAGGTCGAGCCGGCCACCCCGACGCTGCCGGCGCGGGGTCAGGCGCTGCTGGCGAGTTTCCGGATGCTGCTCGACGCGGGCCGGCTGCAAGATGGCGAGCGGCACTTGGCCGCGACCGCGCGCACTCCGGTGGTCCGCCTGAGCCAGTCGACTGCCGCCGAGATCGGGGTGGCAGACGGCGACCTCGTGACGGTGGCCTCCGCGCGCGGGGCGATCACGCTGCCCCTGGTGCTGACGGACCTGCCCGATCGCGTGGTGTGGCTGCCGATGAACTCGCCTGGGGCGTCCGTGTGCCAGGAGTTGGCCGTCGAGCCCGGGGCAGTAGTCGACATCTCGCCTGCCCGGACCGCGGTGGCGGAGGAGCCGCAGTGAGGCCGGGGTTGTCCGCCTTCGGCCTGGACCCCTGGTGGCTGATCCTCGCGAAGTCCCTGGTCATCTTCGTGTTCCTACTGCTCACGACCGTCGTCGCGATCTATGTCGAGCGCAAGGTGATGGCCTGGATGCAGATGCGGGTCGGCCCCAACCGGGTCGGCCCCTATGGGCTGCTGCAGACGCTCATGGACGGCATCAAGCTGGCGCTGAAGGAAGGCATCATCCCGACGGCGGCGGACAAGCCGATCTACCTGCTGGCGCCGATCATCGCCCTGGTGCCCGCGATCATGGCCTTCGCGGTGATCCCGTTCGGCCCCTCGGTCTCGGTGTTCGGACATTGGACCCCGCTGCAGCTGACCGACTTCCCCGTCGCGGTCCTCTATCTCTTGGCGGTCGCCTCGATCGGGGTCTACGGCATCGTGCTCGCCGGCTGGTCGTCCGGCTCCACCTACCCGCTGCTCGGCGGACTGCGCTCGACCGCCCAGGTGATCTCCTACGAGATCGCGATGGGCTTGACCTTCGCCGCGGTGTTCCTGCTTGCGGGCACCATGTCCACCTCCGGCATCATCGAGGCGCAGGACAAGCTTTGGTACATCGTGCTGCTGCTGCCGGCGTTCGTGATCTACACGGTTTCGATGGTGGGGGAGACGAACCGGGCGCCGTTCGACCTGCCTGAGGCGGAGGGCGAGCTGGTTGGCGGCTTCCACACCGAGTACTCCTCCCTGCGCTTCGCGATGTTCATGATGAGCGAGTACATCAATATGATCACCGTCTCCGCGCTGGCGACGACGCTCTTCCTCGGCGGCTGGCGCGCGCCCTGGCCGCTGAGCCTCTGGGAGGGCGCGAACACCGGCTGGTGGCCCGTGCTGTGGTTCACGATCAAGGTGTGGATGTTCCTGTTCTTGTTCATCTGGCTGCGCAGCACCCTGCCGCGGCTGCGCTACGACCAGTTCATGAACCTCGGTTGGAAGGTGCTGATCCCGTCGGCGCTGGTGTGGGTGATGCTGGTCGCGACCTTCCGCACGCTGCGGAACCAGGGCCAGGACCACTGGTCTATCGCGCTCGTGATCGGCGGTCTCGTCATCGCCCTCGTGGTGGTGTTGCTGGTGTGGCGGCTGATGCTGGCCGACCGCGCCCGCGACGAGGATCGCGCGGCGGAGGAGGCCGGGGCGGGGCGGGTGCCCTTCGACCCCATGGCCGGCGGCTTCCCCGTACCGCCCATGCCAGGGCAGGCGGCACCGGAGTTCCGCCGCCCATCCACCACTGCGAAGGAGGCCGACCGTGCCTGAGTTCCTCGGCCCCCTCGCGGGGTTCGGCGTGACCATCGCGCAAATGTTCGCCAAGCCCAACACCGAGTTCTACCCGGAGGAGAAGAAGGCGCTGGCCCCGGGCTACCACGGCCGGCACCAGCTCAACCGCTATCCCGACGGCCTCGAGAAGTGCATCGGCTGCGAGTTGTGCGCGTGGGCGTGCCCGGCCGACGCAATCTTCGTCGAGGGCGCGGACAACACGGACGAGGAGCGGTACTCGCCGGGGGAGCGTTACGGCGGCGTCTACCAGATCAACTATCTGCGCTGCATCGGCTGCGGGCTGTGCGTGGAGGCGTGTCCCACCCGGGCGCTGACCATGACACAGGAATACGAGATGGTCGCCGACAACCGCGACGATCTGATCTACGAGAAGGACCGGCTGCTCGCGCCCCTAGAACCCGGCATGGCGGCGGCCCCCCATCCGCGTGCGGAGGGGATGACCGACGCCGACTACTACCTCGGGAACGTCACCGGCAATGTGATCGGCCAGATCCAGCCTGATGAGCCGGCGGAGCCTGATGAGACCGGGGAGACAGGGGATGGCGAGCGATGATCGAGGCTGCCGCGGTCCAGGCCTCCGCTGGCGAGGCGACGTTGTTCTGGGTGCTGGGCACCTTCGCGGTGATCGGCGCGCTCGGCGTGGTCAGCGCCGCCAAAGCCGTCTATTCCGCCCTGTTCCTGGCGATGACGATGATCATCCTCGCGGTGTTCTACATCGTCCAGGACGCGGTGTTCCTGGGCGTCGTGCAGATCGTGGTCTACACCGGCGCGGTGATGATGCTGTTCTTGTTCGTGCTGATGCTGGTGGGCCTGGACTCCTCTGAATCTCTCGTCGAGACCCTGCGCGGGCAGCGGGTCGCGGCGGTGCTCGTGGGCCTCGGGTTCGGGGCGCTGCTGATCGGGGGCATCGGCAACGCGGTCGCCCGATCGCAGTTCACGGGCTTGGCCGAGGCGAACGCGGGCGGCAACGTCGAGGGCCTGGCAGAGCTGATCTTCACCCGCTACGTGTGGGCCTTCGAGGTCACCGGGGCACTGCTGATCACCGCCACCGTGGGCGCTATGGTGCTAGCCCACCGCGAGCCGCTGACCAAGCGCAAGGGCCAGCGCGAGCTATCCCAGGATCGGGTGCGCGGCGGCGATCGCGTCACCACGCTGCCCACCTCCGGGGTGTACGCCCGCCACAACGCGGTCGACGTGCCGGCGTTGCTGCCCGACGGCACCTATTCGTCGCTCTCGGTGAGCCGCGCGATCCAGACCCGTGCCAGCGGCTTCCACACCGGAGTCAACGACTCCACTCCAGTGCCCAACTCGCACCCGCAGCCGGACTCCAACCCAGCCGGGGAGGCGACGCGATGAACCCCGAGTACTACCTCTACCTGTCGGGGCTGTTGTTCACGATCGGGGCGGCCGGGGTGCTGCTGCGGCGCAACGTGCTGATCGTGTTCATGTGCATCGAGCTCATGCTCAACGCCGCGAACCTGTCCTTCGTCACGTTCTCCCGCAAGCTCGGGGAGCTCGACGGCCAGGTGTTCGCGTTCTTCACGATGGTGGTCGCCGCGGCCGAGGTAGTTGTGGGCCTGGCGATCATCATGACGATCTTCCGTGCCCGACGCTCGGCCTCGGTCGACGACTCCCACCTGCTGAAGTACTGAGGGGCGGCGCAAATGAACTCAGGGGCAATGGCCGCAATCGTGTGGCTCATCCCGGCGCTGCCGCTCGCGGGCGCGCTGATCCTGCTCGTGACGGGACGGCGCGCCGACGCGTGGGGACATCTGCTCGGTAGCGCCGCGGCAATCGGCGGCTTCGGACTCGGCCTTGTCGCGTTCATCCACCTCCTCGGCCGCGATAGCGCGGACCGGGTCCTGGCTGTGCGCCTCTTCAGCTGGGTGCCCGTCGCGGACCTGCGGGTGGACTTCGGTTTCCAGCTCGACCAGCTCTCGGTGTGCTTCGTCCTGCTGATCACCGGCGTCGGCGCGCTGATCCACATCTACTCCATCGGCTACATGGCGCACGGCCCGGACCCCGCGGGGCGCGTCGGCCCGGACGCCCCTGGCCGGCGGCGGTTCTTCGGCTACCTCAACTTGTTCCTCGCCGCGATGCTCGTGCTGGTGCTCTCCGACAGTTTCCTCGGGCTCTACCTCGGCTGGGAGGGCGTGGGGCTCGCGTCGTACCTGCTGATCGGGTTCTGGCAGTACCGCCCGACGGCGGCGACGGCGGCGAAGAAGGCCTTCGTCGTCAACCGCGTCGGGGACATGGGCCTGATCATCGCGATGATGATCATGTTCGCGACTTTTGGGTCGGTCTCCTTCGCGGATGTGTTCTCGGGCGCCCCGGGTGCAGGCGAGGGCACCCTCAACGCCATTGGGCTGATGCTGCTGCTCGCCGCGTGCGCCAAATCCGCACAGGTGCCGTTGCAATCCTGGCTGGGCGATGCGATGGAAGGCCCCACGCCCGTCTCCGCGCTGATCCACGCGGCGACGATGGTCACGGCCGGCGTCTACCTGATCGTCCGCAGCAACACGATCTTCGACCTCGCGCCCGGCGCGCGTACCGGGGTGATCGTCGTCGGCGCGGTGACGATGCTGTTCGGCGCGATCATCGGCTGTGCCAAGGACGACATCAAGAAGGCACTCGCCGCCTCCACCATGAGCCAGATCGGCTATATGGTCCTGGCCGCGGGTCTGGGCCCCGTCGGCTACGCCTTCGCCATCCTGCACCTGCTCACCCACGGATTCTTCAAGGCCGGGCTCTTCCTCGGGGCCGGCTCGGTGATGCACGGCATGGACGACGAGGTGGACATGCGCCGCTACGGCGGGCTGCGCACCCTGATGCCGATCACGTTCGTCACCTTCGGCCTGGGCTACCTGGCGCTGATCGGCATCCCCCCGTTCTCTGGCTTCTTCTCCAAGGACAAGATCATCGAGGCCGCGTTCGCGCAGCCCGGGCTGACCGGGCCGGTGCTTGGTGTCGCGACCCTGCTCGGCGCTGGCCTGACCGCCTTCTACATGACCCGCGTGATGCTCATGACCTTCTTCGGACAGCGCCGCTGGGCGCAGCGGCGCAATGAGATCACCGGTGAGACCGGGATGCCCGATCCCCACGAGTCCGGCCGTTCGATGACCGTCCCGATGATCGCGCTCGCCGTCGGCTCGGTCGCGGCCGGTGGGCTGCTGACGATCGGCAATTCGCTGCAGGACTGGCTCGAGCCGGTGGTGGGCTTCCACCACGCAGAGCCGCCGATGCCCGTGTGGGCGTTGACGATCCTGACCCTGGCCGTCGTGCTTGTCGGCGTGGGCATCGCCTACCGCCAGTACGTGCTGCGGGAGATCCCGGCCGTCGCCCCGGCGGCCTCCGCGCTCACCACGGCCGCCCGGAGGGACCTGTATGGCGATGCCTTCAACGAGACGGTGTTCATGGGCTCCGGCCAGGTGCTGACGAAGTCGATGGTGGTAGTCGAGGACAAGGTCCTCGACGGCGCTGTGCGCGGTGTCGCCGCGTTGACGATTGTGTCCTCCTCGTTGCTCCGGCGACTCCAGACCGGGTACGTCCGCTCCTACGCCCTCGCCATGTTCGGCGGCGCCGTGCTGGTGCTCATCGTGATGCTGCTGGGGAGGTTCTGATGGACTTCCCCTGGTTGACCGTGTTGTGGCTGCTGCCACTGGTGGGCGCGGTGCTGGTGCTGGTCGTCCCCGCGGCCCGCGTGCAATGGGCCAAGACCCTGGCCCTCGTCGTGTCGCTGGCGGTGCTCGTCCTGGTCGCGATTGTGGCGATGCGCTTCGATATCCATGGCGAGCGGTTCCAGCTGGTCGAATCCCACGAGTGGATCCCCGCCTTCGGCACCCGCTACACGCTGGGCCTCGACGGCGTCGCACTGGTGCTGGTGGTGCTCACCGCGCTGCTGGTCCCACTTCTCCTGCTCGCCGGGTGGAACGACGACCGACTGGGCGGCCGGCCCGAAGGTCCCGGCGCCGCGGTCCGAACTGTCCAGACGGCCAACCCAACCGGGACCCTCCAGACTGCCGCCTACACGGGCAGGCGCGTCGCGCACATCTACGTCGCGCTGATCCTGATGGTCGAGTCGATGGTGCTGATGTCCTTCACCGCGCTCGACATCCTGTTGTTCTACATCTTCTTCGAGGCCATGCTGGTGCCGTTGTACTTCCTCATCGGCGGCTTCGGCCGGGCCGGTGAGCGGGTGGCGCGAGCGGGCGCGGCCGTGAAATTCCTGCTGTACAACCTCTTCGGCGGCCTGATGATGATGGCCGCAGTCATCGGGCTCTACGTCGTCACCGCGGGGGAGGACAGCCCGTTCAGCGGCGGCACGTTCGATTTCCGGGCCATCGCCGACGCCGTCTCCTCCGGCCAGCTCGTGATCAGCTCGCCCGTCGCCAACGCCCTGTTCCTCGGGTTTATGTTCGCGTTCGCCGTTAAAGCGCCCCTGTGGCCGCTGCACACCTGGCTGCCGGACGCCGCCGAGCGATCCACCCCAGCCGTCGCGGTGCTGATGATGGCAGTGGTGGACAAGGTGGGCACGTTCGCCATGCTGCGGTACTGCCTGGAGCTGTTTCCCGGCGCAACACAGACCTTCGCCCCATGGATCATCGCGCTGGCGGTGGTGGGCGTGGTCTACGGCGCGGTCCTCGCCATCGGACAGACAGATATCCTGCGGTTGATCGCGTACACCTCGATCTCGCACTTCGGCTTCATCGTGCTCGGCATCTTCGCCCTGACCAGCCAGTCGCTGGCCGGCTCCACGCTGTACATGTTCAACCACGGCATCTCGACCGCAGCGCTGTTCCTGATCGCCGGGTTCCTCGTCTCGCGCCGCGGCACCCGCGCGATCTCCGCGTTCGGCGGCGTGCAGAAGGTGGCGCCGATCATGGCTGGGACCTTCCTGGTCGCCGGCATGGCCACGCTGTCGCTGCCCGGACTCGCGCCGTTTATCAGCGAGTTCCTCGTGATGATCGGGACCTATCCGCGCTATCCAGTCGCGGCCGTGGTCTCGACGATCGCGCTGGTGCTGGCCGCGCTGTACATCCTGTGGCTCTACCAGCGGGTCATGGCCGGGCCGCTGGCTGCCGGGAACGAGGGGCTGCGGGACCTGGTGCCCCGAGAACTTGTGGTGGTCGCCCCACTCCTGGTGCTGCTGGTGGTTCTGGGCTTCTACCCCAAACCGGTGCTCGACGTGATCGATCCCGCAGTGGGCCACACGCTGAGCTCGCTCCAACTGCACGATCCGCGGCCGGCCATACCCGGCACTGGGGGAGGTGAGCACGAATGAGCACTACGCCGAGCGTCGAGTACGGGCTTTTGGCTCCGATGCTGATCATCTTCGGGGTTGCCATCGCGGGCGTCATAGTCGAGGCGGCGCTGCCCCGCTGGGCCCGTTACGGCAGCCAGATGGTGCTCAGCATCGGCGGACTGATCGCGGCGTTCATCGCCATCGTGGCACTCGCCGGGACCAACCAGTCCGCGGTGCTGGGCTCCGTGTCCATCGACGGCCCCGCGCTATTCCTGCAGGGCGTCATCGTGCTGATCTCCCTGCTGGCGATGATGCTCATCGGCCAACGGCGAATCCTGCCGACCGCGGGACTTGTGCGGGAGGTCGCCGGCAGGGGGCGTGGCGTGCGGCCCGGCGGCCGGGCGGTCGACGGCTTCGCCCCGCAGGCGTCCACGATCCCCGGCGGCGCGGACGAGCGGCTGGCCGACCTGGCCGGGCTGACGCAGACCGAGGTGTTCCCGCTCGCGATGTTCGCCATCGGCGGCATGCTGCTCTTCCCCGCGGCGGGGGACCTGCTGGTCATGTTCATCGCTCTGGAGGTGCTCTCGCTGCCGCTATATATGCTGTGCGCGCTGGCCCGGCATCGCCGGCTGATGTCCCAGGAGGCCGCGCTCAAATACTTCCTGCTCGGCGCGTTCTCCTCCGCCTTCTTCCTCTTCGGCATCGCGATGCTCTACGGATACTCGGGCACGGTCTCGCTGGCCGGCATCGGGGACACTGTCGCGGCCGGCGGGGGCGAGAAGCCGCTGGCGCTGATCGGCGCCGGGCTGCTGTCGGTGGGCCTGCTGTTCAAGATCGGGGCAATCCCGTTCCACTCGTGGGTGCCGGACGTCTATCAGGGCGCGCCCACCGCGATCACCGCCTTCATGTCCTCGGCGACGAAGGTGGCCGCGTTCGGCGCGCTGCTGCGCGTGTTCTACGTGGCGCTGCCCGGCCTGCATGTGGACTGGCGGCCGATGATGTGGGCGGTCGCGATCCTCACGATGCTCATCGGCTCGGTCCTCGCGGTCACCCAGACCGATGTGAAGCGGATGCTCGCATACTCGTCCGTCTCACACGCGGGGTTCATCCTCACCGGAGTCGTGGCGCTGAGTCGCCAGGGCCTGTCCTCGACGCTGTTCTATCTGGCGGCCTACAGTTTCAGCGCGCTCGCGGCGTTCGGCGTGGTGGGGTTGGTGCGGTCGGTCGGGGCGGACGGCACGGGGGACGTCTCGGGGGACAACTCGGCGGAGGCGAGCGACCTGGCACGCTGGGCTGGGCTGGGCCGCCGGCATCCGCTGCTCGGCACGGTATTCGCGCTGCTGCTCCTCGCCTTCGCCGGCATCCCGCTCACCAGCGGATTTGTCGCTAAGTTCGCGGTCTTCCAGGCGGCGCTGACCGCCGATGCGCTGGCCCTGGTCATCGTCGGCGTCGTCAGCAGCGGCATTGCCGCCTTCTTCTACATCCGCGTGATCGTGCTGATGTTCTTCGCGGCGGAACCCGACGATCCGCCGACTGTGGTCCGGCCAGGGATCCTCACCATGATCGCGATTGGGGTGGGGGTGGTCGTCACCGTGGTGCTGGGTGTCGCGCCGCAACCCCTGCTGGACTTGGCGGACCAGGCGGCGCAGTTCCTGAGCTAGATAGGGCGAGAATGAGCGCCTGTCATGACCTGAGTCACTCGCGAACGCATCTGGGTGGTGCCTGGACCTGCAGTGATGTCGATACTTGACAGTAGGTTACCAGCGGGTGTGTAACATGTTCCAATGTTGGCGAGCTCTGCGACATGAGAATTCTGGTGCACGGCAATGATCCTCATCGGCAACCAGCCGAGCGGGAGGCGTCCAGGCCGCCATCGCCACGTTCCCATATTTGCCAACTTGCAGGAGTGAAGTTGATGTCTCGAGCCACGGGCCGCTCAGCTCGTCCCAGATTCGGTCGCACCATCGCGCTGGCCACTGCCGCCGCGCTCGCGCTCTCGCTGGGAGTCGGCGTCGCGAACTCCACCCCCACGGCCGCCGCGGATCTGGCCCCATATCTGGACCTGCCGCTCGTCAACCGCGATGCGGTCAACGGCCCGGGCGGGGTGAACCCCGCGCTGCCCTATGACAAGGCGCAGCTCAAGGATCTGCTGGCGACGGCGGAACGCCAGGGCGTCGAGCCCACCCGCTATGCGGCGCTGCTGCTGCAGTACCGGTTGGTGGACGTGACCGAGGCCGCCGGCATCGACCTGGCGACCTGGAATCCGCGGGCGGGTGTCGAGGCGAACCGGCAGAACCTCATCGACTCCTACAGCTACTACGTGGGGCTTCAACTGGACCATCCTGAATTGCAGTGGGCCGGCATGGGCGGGCTCGTCGGCGCGGACTTCGGCGGTGGACTCATCGACTTCGAGCTGATGGCCGGCATCTACGATTTCCCAGGAATGGCGCAGACGGCCAACGCGATTGTCGGCGAGACACTCACTGTCTTGGGCCCCGACGCGGTGCAGCTCCTTCCGGAGGGATTAAGGGCTCTCGCACGCTCGGGCGCGACCATTACCCCGGAGGACCTGCATCATATTCTGGGTGAGATCTTGGTGATGCAGAAGAACATTTTTTCGGACTTGATGCCGATGCACCAAGCATATGTCTCCGAGGGCCTCCCGGCGCTGGAGCAAATGGAACGGGCCGGATTGTTTGACAAGTCAATTATGAACGCGTGGCGTGATGTCGCGTCGGGTGATCAGGACCGCATCGCCGCCGGCAACGGCGTGCTGCTCAGGCGCGAGCAGGGCGACGTCATCAAGACCCAGTGGGACGGAGTCCGCGCCTACAAGGGCGACGTGGGTGAGGCCATCACGTACATGTCGACGGTCGCAGCCTCACCCTCGGTGGCAGGCGTGGTGCCGCCGCGCTCGTATAAGCCGATCACGATTAGCGCGAAGCTGGCCGATGGCCGCACCGCCACCCTCACCACCCCGCTGCCCAGCTGGAACTGGTCGGTCTTCGAATCGCGCTGGGACTACATCTCCGCCGAACTGCTCCCCAAGTACAAGGCGATGGCGGAGAACGATTGGCCACAACTGGAGGCTGAGTTGCGCGAGCCCTACGACCAGAAGCTCGAGGGCGCACGGCCCCTGCGAAATATTCCGCAGATGCTCCAATCCGCACTAGAGGGAACGAAAGTGACGTTCGAATGAAGCGCATGACAATGGTTTTGACGGCAACCGCCGCTGCCCTCGGACTCGTCCTTGGCGCGCAGTCCATAGCGCACGCGGACCCGGTGCGGACCCCGGGCCTCGACGAGGTGTTCACGGACTACACCATCGGCACGTTCGAGAGCGGCAAGTTCGGCACGCAGGAGGAGATCTTCAACGCGTTGCAGCCGACCGACTCCTTCTACGAGGTCCCCGCGCTCACCGGCGCCGAGGCGCCCGGCACGCTCATCAAGGTCAAGCCCGCCCAGGTGATGTTCACCGGCTTCCAGCCAGGCGACCTCGATGCCTACAAGGTCATGTACGTGACCCGCGGGGTGGATGACAAGCCGGCGATCAGCACCGGCATCCTGATGATCCCCAGGGATGGCCGGGACAACTCGACGCGGCCGATCATCGGCTATCAGGAGGCCAACGACAGCGTCGGCGGCTACTGCCATCCCAGCAACCAGTGGACCGGCGCGGATCCGATGGACGGTGCGTCGTGGTCGGCACTGGGCCCGCTGGCCCTGATGTTCGACAAGGGCTACGCGGTGATGATCAGCGACGTCGGCAACGGCGGCGACATGAACCCGCACGGTGTGTTCGCGGGTAAGTTCGGCGGCCAGTCCAACCTCGACGGGCTGCGGGCCGCGCTGCAGGTGGAGGACGCGGGACTGAGCAAGGAGTCGCCGATGGCCATCTTTGGCATCGCTGGCGGCGGCGTCGGCGCGGCCGTGGCCGCGGAGATCCAGGATGAGTACGCGCCCGAGCTGAACGTGCAGTCTGCGGTGCTTGAGGGCATGGTCATCAACCAGAAGAACTTCATGGAGACTGCGGACGGCTCGGTCGGCTCCGGCTTCGCGTTCGCCAACCTGCTGGGCCTCGAGCCCTGGTACCCGGAGATGAAGATCGACGAGAAGTTGACGCCGGTGGGCAAGGAGATCGCCTCGTACTATCGCACGCAGTGCCAGACGCCGGCGTACTTCACGATGCCGTTCGTCCCGCTGAACACGCTGTTCATCGACGGCCAGAGCCCCGCGGACATCCCGGACTTCCAGCCCGCCTTCGACGACAACAAACTGGGCAAGCGCTCGCCGCGTGCGAAGGTCCTCGTCACCTCCTGTGGGGCCGACGACTCGCCGATGTCCCTGGTGCCTGCCCAGGACTCCCGCGATCTGGTCGACACCTACCGGTCCGGTGGCACCGACGTGACATACGCGCCGAGCGATTGCTCGATGACGAAGGCCATCACCGACGCGTATGGCTGGGGCACCGACCTGTTCGGCATGCAGACCATCGATTGGTTGGACTCGACGCTGCGGTGATCGGATCCCGTTGACCTAGCGGTCCGGCAAGCAGGGGTGCCAAGGTGCCGAAGGACCCGAATCTCAGCGCGCGGAGGTTCGGGTCCTTCGGTATCTTGGTGCTAATTATGAGAATCCACGCGGAGTCATTTGTACGCTGGCGAGGCCGATTGGTCGGGCGGCCCCTGCTAGACCTCGCCTACCGGGTGGCTGTCGGCGTCGTCGGCGCGGCGGTGTTGATCGTGGGCATCGTGACGATCCCGTATCCCGGCCCGGGCTGGCTGATCGTCTTCGCGGGCCTGGGGATCCTGGCGAGCGAGTTCGCGTGGGCCAAGCGGCTGCTGCAATACGCCCGGGGCAAGTACGACGCGTTCATGGCCTGGTTTCTTCAGCAGGGCCAAGTGGTGCAAGGGGCGGGACTGGTCTTCACCTGCGCGGTGGTGCTCGGCACGTTGTGGGTGCTGGGCGGGGTCGGTATGGCGGCGGGCTGGTTCGGGCTCGAGCAGGATTGGCTGGCCGGCCCGTTCGGGTGATCGGTGCGCCGGGCAATGGCTCCCGCCCGTGGCGATGGCGCGTATAGGCTTTCAGCCATGACCGCATCGCCGCCTCCCCTCGCGCTATCGGACACCGAGTTGGCGCACCTGCGCCGCTGTGTGGCGTTGGCCGCGCAGGCCCTCGACGCCGGCGACGAGCCGTTCGGCTCGGTGCTGGTGGGGGCAGACGGCACGGTGCTCGCGGAGGACCGCAATCGGATCGCCGGCGGGGACAGCACCCGGCACCCGGAGTTCGAGCTCGCGCGGTGGGCGGCGGCGAACATGGCTCCGGAGGCGCGCGCGGCGGCCACCGTCTTCACCTCCGGGGAGCACTGCGCGATGTGCGCGGCCGCGCACGGGTGGGTGGGCCTCGGGCGCATCGTGTACGCCTGCTCGTCGGCGCAGCTGGCGGGCTGGCTCGCGGATCTGGGCGTGCCGCCGCTGCCGGTAAGCACCCTGCCGATCAACGCCGTCGCGCCGGGCGTCATCGTGGTGGGCCCAGTGCCGGAGTTCGAGGACGCGATCCACGCGCTGCACATCCGCCGGCACCGCCCCTCCTAGATCCCATCTAGTCAGGCCTGTAATGAGCAATCGCAAGTTTGTGGTGGCGCGCTCTGGGGCCGGGCGATTCACTCGCGGAGAATGGTGGCGGCCCCAGGATTACGATTGTGCCGGTCGCTGCCGCCGCTTGGCGGACCCTGTCGAAATCGACGGGTGGCGGGGGTTGGCCGTCGACTGCCGGCGTGCTCGCGATTCGGTAGAACGACTCCCCGCCGCCGGGGGTCTGAAGACACAACATCCTTGCCCTGCGCGAGGTGACCAGGAACGCGTGCGGCACGCCGCGGGGTATAACCGCGCTCCCGCCTGCATGCAGGGTGCGTTGTTGTCCATCCAGCGCAAGCAGTATCTCGCCCTCGAGCATGTAGAAGGTCTCTTCTGCATGGGGGTGCTGATGCAGTGGAGTTGCCTTGCCTTGGTCGAGGGCGTCCTCGAATAGTAGGAACGCACCGCCGGTGTCGCTCTCGGTGGCCTTCCAGGTGTGTACCCCGCCGCCGCTAAACCAGCGGCGCTCACCCTCGTCGCAGTCTCGCACTGTGCTGGTCAATGTAGTCATGATGACCTTGTCAATTATGTTACTTGAGTACCATCATGATACTAAGGTACCGTAAGTGGCATGTCAACGCCTTATGAGCGATCTGGACGCACCCAGCAGAAGTTGCGGACTCGAAACCACCTCATCGCCGTGGCCCGGGAATTGGTGGCAAGGGGAGGGGCATCGCCGACGGTTGAGGAGGCTGCCGCAGCGGCGGCGATCTCCCGCACGACTGCCTACCGCTATTTTCCCAATCAGAAGGCGCTGCTCCTGGCCGCGCACCCAGAGACGGACACCACCTCCCTCCTGGGCCCAGACGCGTCCGACGATCCCGAGACGCGGCTGAGGTCGGCCGTCGACGCGTTCACGCGATTGATCGCCGAGACCGAGAATCAGCAGCGAACAATGCTTCGGCTCTCGCTGGATCCGGATGCCGGGCCCGCTGATCTGCCGCTCCGCAAGGGCCGGGCGATCGGGTGGTTCGAGGATGCGCTCTCGCCGCTGTTGGGCGAGTTCACTGCAACCGAGGTCCATCGGCTCGCGGTCGCGATTCGTAGTGCTGTGGGCATCGAAGCGCTCGTCTGGCTGACCGATATTGCGGGTCTGAGTCGGGCGGAGGCCGCGGAGCTCATGCAGTGGTCGGCAATGGCGATGCTTCATCACGCGCTCGCGGGCGGAGGCATCGTGAGCGGAACGAGCGAGGCGCAGGGTCTGCCCAAGATCGGGGCTCCGGCGACGCGGGCTCTCGGGGCGATCGGGGTGACCACTCTCGACGGCGTCACCAGGCACACGAGCGCGGAGTTGCTGGCGCTGCACGGCGTGGGGCCCAAGGCTATTCGTATTCTGGGCGAGGAATTGGCGCGCCGGGGCAAGACCTTTCGGGCGGACGGGGCACAGTAGTCCCATGCGACCGTTGATTCCCGACTACCTGGCCGATGTGCTCAGCAGCTGCGCCGAGGACGACTCCGGCGCCCTCGCCACCTACATCCCCGAGCTGGCGCGCGCGGACCCCAACAGATTCGGCGTGGCCCTGTCCACCGTGGACGGCGCCGTCTACTGCACCGGCGACAGCGACACTGAGTTCACCATCCAATCCATCTCGAAGCCCTTCGTCTACGCGCTTGCGTTGCAGGACAGGGGATTCGACGCGGTCCTCGACAAGATCGATGTGGAGCCTTCCGGCGACCCCTACAACGAGCTTTCGCTTGAGGGGAGCACCGGCAGGCCGCTGAATCCCATGATCAACGCCGGCGCGTTGGCCACGCACGCGTTGATCGAGCCCGACGGCGACGTCCAAGCGCGGGTCGAGCGCATCGTGTCCGGGCTCTCCGCCTTCGCCGGCCGCGAGTTGACGATCGACGAGGCCGCCTTTGAGTCGGAGGTGGGCACCGCCTACCGCAACCGGGCACTGGCGAACATGCTGCGCAGCTATGACAACCTCGTGTTCGAGCCTCTCGATGTGGTCCGCGGTTACACCCGCCAGTGCTCGGTTCTGGTGACCACCCGCGACCTCGCGGTGATGGCGGCGACGCTGGCCAACGGGGGCGTCTCGCCCGTGACGGGGGAGCACGTGATCAGCCCTCGCATTGTGCGCCAGGTCCTCAGCGTCATGACCACGTGCGGGATGTATGACTCGGCAGGGGACTGGCTCTCGACTGTCGGCATCCCGGCCAAGAGCGGGGTCTCCGGCGGCATCCTGGGGGTGCTGCCCGGGCAGTCGGGCCTGGCGACGTTCTCGCCGCGCCTAGACGGGCACGGGAACAGCGTCCGTGGGGTCCGGGCCTTCGAGCGTTTCTCCGATCAGATGGGACTGCACCTCATGGAGGTGGCGCCGCCGGCGCGCGGGGTGATCCGCGCGGAGCGGGAGGTCCGGATGGCCGACGGCGGGCTGGCGGACGTGTTCTCCCTGCAAGGGGCGATCCGGTTCGCTGGCGCGGAGCGCGTCGTCCGCACCCTGGCCGAGGACACGCACCTCGCACCGCACGTGGTCTTCGACGTCACATACGTGTTCTCCGTCAACCGCGTCGCGGGCGCCATGCTGCGGGAGGTCGCCCAACGGATCATTGCCGACGGACACATCGTGACGATTGTCGATCCCGAGGAGATTTTGAGCATCACACCGGATGGTGGCCCGCTGCGACTGACCCGCACTGTCACGGAGGCGTTGGGCAACAAGGTGTAGGCGCAGACCGGTGAGCGCACCTATTCGGATCGATCGACGCGAATAGGTGCGCTCACCGGAGGCGTGGCGGGGGCTACAGGCCGGGGCGCTTGCCGATGGTCAAGGTGACCTCCTCGCTATGCGCGAAGAAGTCATTGCCCTTGTCGTCGACGATGATGAACGCGGGGAAGTTCTCCACGTCGATCTTCCACACCGCCTCCATGCCGAGCTCCTCGTACTCGATGACCTCGACGTGCTTGATGCAGTCGAGCGCCAGGCGGGCCGCGGGGCCGCCGATCGAGCCGAGGTAGAACCCGCCGTGCGTGTTGCACGCGTCGGTGACCTGCTTGGAGCGGTTGCCCTTGGCGAGCATCACCATCGAGCCCCCCGCAGCCTGGAACTGGTCCACATAGGCGTCCATCCGGCCGGCGGTGGTGGGGCCGAAGGAGCCCGACGCCATGCCGTCGGGCGTCTTCGCTGGACCGGCGTAGTAGACGGGGTGGTCCTTGAGATACTGCGGCATCTCGCCGCCGCCGTCGAGGAGCTCCTTGATCTTGGCGTGCGCGATGTCGCGGGCGACGACGAGCGGGCCGGTCAGGGACAGCCGGGTGCTGATGGTGTGCTTGGACAGCTCGGCGAGGATCTCCGGCATCGGCCGGGTGAGGTCGATCTGTACTGCGGCGTTCTTGCCCGTTGAGGAGACACCGTCGGTGTCCGCGTCGAGCTGCGCGTCGGTGACCTCGGGCAGGAAGCGGCCGGGGTTGAACTCGAGCTGCTCCAGGAAAACGCCGTCCTTGGTGATCTTGGCCTTGGCCTGGCGGTCCGCGGAGCAGGACACCGCGATCGCGACTGGCAGCGACGCCCCGTGGCGGGGCAGGCGCACCACACGCACGTCGTGGCAGAAGTACTTGCCGCCGAACTGCGCGCCGATGCCGATCTTCTGGGTGAGCTCGAAGACTTTCTGCTCCAGCTCCAGGTCGCGGAACCCGCGGCCGGTGATCGCGCCCTCGGTGGGCAGCTCGTCGAGGTAGTGCGCCGACGCGTACTTCGCCGTCTTGAGCGCGAACTCGGCGGATGTGCCGCCGACGACGATCGCCAGGTGGTACGGCGGGCAGGCCGCGGTGCCGATGGCGCGGATCTTGGCCTCGAGGAACTGCATCATCGAGTCCGGGTTCAGGATGGCCTTGGTCTCCTGGAACAGGTAGGACTTGTTGGCGCTGCCGCCGCCCTTGGCCATGAACAGGAACTTGTACGCGTCCTCGTGGCCCTTGGCCGTGTCGGAGTACAGCTCGATCTGCGCCGGCAGGTTGGAGCCAGTGTTCTTCTCCTCCCACATGGTGATGGGGGCGTTCTGCGAGTAGCGCAGGTTCAGCTTGGTGAACGCGTCGTACACGCCGCGGGAGATGACCTGCTCGTCGTCGCCCTCGGTGAGCACATGCTGTCCACGCTTGCCCATCACGATCGCGGTGCCGGTGTCCTGGCACATCGGCAGCACGCCGGCCGCCGCGATGTTCGCATTCTTGAGTAGGTCCAGCGCAACGAACTTGTCGTTGTTCGACGCCTCGGGGTCCTCGAGGATCTTCGCGAGCTGCGTGAGGTGGTCCGCGCGCAAGTAGTGCGAGATGTCATGCAGCGCAGTTTCGGTCAGCAGCCGCATCGCCTCGGGGGCGACGGACAAGAACTCCCGCCCATCCGGGCCCTCGACGGTGGACACCCCCTCCGTGGTGAGCAGCCGGTACTCGGTGGCGTCTGCACCGATCGGAAGCAAGTCCTCATAGAGGAAGTCAGCCATTTTCTCTCCTGAACAGGGGTGTGCGTACGACACATCAAGGTTAGACCGGCACGAATTCGGCCAGTGCGCCGGTGCGCCGAGGGCCTGGCGATCACACCGCAGAGGACGTCGATTCGGCGACCTGAGAGTCCCCTAAGCAACTGTCCTCGAACGTGGCGTTCAGAGATGGACGGCAGTACAGTGAAATGCATGTGGTCAGCTTTGGCGTTCGCGGCACCCCGCGCTGCCGCGTTGGCGGGGAGGGATGTGCGCGGATGACGGCTCCGACTGTGGACGGCTTAGCGCCGGTGGGGGTGCACTCGTGGCGATCGAATGCGTGGATCGACGTCTCAGTGGTCGTGGTGGTGCTTGTGGCCACCAACCTCATCGCGCATTTCACCACGGTGTGGGCCTCCATCGCGAGCGTGCCCATCGCCGCCGCACTGCTGCTCGGACTCATGAAGGCCCGTGGCCTGGCGTGGTCTGAGCTGGGCCTATCGCCCCGGCATTGGCGCAAGGGGACGCTGTACTCGTTGGCCGCCGTGGGTGTGGTGCTGACAGTGGTGGCGATTGGCGCGCTGTTGCCGATCACCCGCGGCTTCTTCCTGGCGGACCGCTACGCGACGCTCTCCGGCGCCCTCATCGCGGCAATGATTATCATCCCGCTGCAGACCGTGATCCCGGAGGAGTTGGCATTCCGTGGGGTGCTCGACGGCGCGCTCAGCCGGGCGACGGGCATGCGCGGCGCGCTGGCGGCCGGGTCCCTGTTCTTCGGCCTGTGGCACATCAGCTCGTCGCTGGGGCTGACCCAGGGCAACAAGGGTTTGCTTGAGGTGTTCGGCGGTGGACTGCTCGGCCAGATTGTCGGGATCGCCGGCGCCGTGCTGGCCACTACGGCCGCCGGGCTGGTGTTCACGTGGCTGCGCCGGCGCAGCCAGAGCCTGCTGGCCCCGATCGCGCTGCACTGGTCGCTTAACGGCGCGGGGGCGCTGGCCGCCGCACTGGTATGGCACGCCTCGATGGGCTGACCGACAGGGCTTCGGCAACCAAGGTTCGGGTGCTCGAGAACGTAGGACGCCCACCACGATTGCGGTGGACGTCCTACGTGCGGGGCTACTGACTAGGAACCAGTGGCGGAACCGAGGGCGGCGCTGCCGACCTCGGCGAGGCTGCCCAGGCTGCCCGAGCCCTCGGCGGCGGGGCCGCCCAGGCTGCCGGACAGGAAGCTCGCGACAATCTCGTTAAGGGCACCATTCTCGCCGAGCGCGGCAACCAAGTTGGCGGTGCCGTCGGCCATGTCACCCGAACCGCTCATGATGTCGGCGGAGCCGCTGAAGAAGTCGCTGAAGCCGACGATGGTCTCGAGGAGGGCGATCATCTGGGTGATGTCCATGGTGGTTCCTTTTTCTCTGAAATCGCGTATGAAAGACGATGGCGTGACGCCGTCGTCGCAGAGCCTAGCTTAGGCTTCCCTAAGTTCATATACCTAGTGGATATAGCAAGTAGATGAATTCGTGAGAGCCCCGGGTGTGCGCCACTCAGCGGTAGCGCTCTCCCAGCCATTTTTTCGGCTGTGAGGATTGGCACGTTCCGAGCAGAACGTGTGTATCATAACGCGGCGTGCGCGGGGCAGGGCGCACGGGGCGAGGCGGAGCGGCGCTTTCCGGGGGCGGGCGAGATTGGTGGATGCGTGGCGCCTATCAGCCCGGTAGTCGATAGGGTGGCGGCCATGGACTTCTTATACAACGTAGTGGTGCTTGTCCACCTGCTTGGTATGGCTGCAGTCGTCGGGGCATACCTCACGACGATCAAGGCGCCCAGGGTGACCGAGACGATGGTCTGGGGCGCGCGGATCGTGCTCCTGGCCGGCATCATCGTCGTCGGCATGGCCGAGAGCATCGACAGCCTGGGCAAGGACCCCCTCATGGCGAAGATCGCCGTGAAGCTGGTCATCGCGCTAGCGGTGGTGGCGCTGGCCGAGATCGCCCGGGCACGTCAGAAGCGCGACGAGCCGGTACCCAACCTCGTGCGCGCAGCGGGCACTTTGGCGATTACCAATGTGGTCATCGCGGTGCTCTGGACCTAGCCCCCGCTCCCTCGTCCGCCAGTGCGGGCGAGGAGACCTGTACGACGCACCGGCGCCGCCTGGAGTTCCAGGCGGCGCCGGCATCGTCTGCGGGTCGCGCCTACTCCGTGACGACGATCTTGCCGGCGGCACCCTTCTCCGCATCCGACATGATGTGGGAGACAAAGGAATACGATCCAGGCTCGGTGAACTCCAGCTCGACGAAGCCGCCTTGGGCCGGGGTGAGGTCGAGAGCCTGGCTGGCACCGTGCAGCGCATTATCGGGCCGCAGCAGGTAGGCGCCCTCCTTGTAGACAGTGTCGAACTGGGCGCCCACCACGTGGAAGGACGTCGTCAAGTTCGGGCCGACATCGAGGAGCCAGATCCGGATCCGATCGCCCACCTTCGCGGTGAGCGGCCGGTAGAGGTACTGGTTCGCGTAGCCGTTGAACATCACCAGGTCGGGAGTCTTGGCTGCCACCTTGTCCGCGTCGATCTCGCCGCGCTGCGGGCCTAGGTAAGCCTCGGACTGCTGGAGCAGGTACTCGGCGTCGACGGGTGCCAGGCCGGGCGGGTCGATGATCACCGCGCCGAACATCCCCGCGGCGATGTGCACGGACATGGGCTTGGTCGAGCAGTGGTAGAGCCAGATGCCGGTGTGCTCGGCGCGGAACGTGTAGACCAGGGATTCGCCGGGGTTGATGGTGCGCATGTTGGTGTCTGGGTTGACCATGCCCGCGTGGAAATCGATCGAATGGCCCATGGTGCCGTTGTTCACGAGGGTCACCTCGAAGACGTCGCCGAGCTCGCCGCGCAAAGTGGGGCCCCCTGCCGCCCCGTTATAGGTCCACAGGACCTGTTCAAGGCCAGGCGCGAACTCGCCCGGCACCTCGGTGATGTCAAAGGTGTACTGGTGCGTCGTGCCGCCCGGCGCCGGGGCCAGCGCGGCGTCGCGGGCCTGGAACTCCGGGGCGGGCGCCGAGTTTAGCGCGGTCGTGACGGCGTGGCTGTTGATGCTGTCCGCCCCGGTCGCGCTGTGGTGGGGCCCCGGTGCGGCAGCCGAGTTGGCCGGGTCCTGCCCTTCCGCACGGACCTGGAAGACCATGCCTTGCTGGCGGTGGCCCACGATGGAGCACCAGCCATCGACATCGCGGCCGATCACCCCGGCATCGAGCTGCCGGGACTGGCCCGGTCCGAGCCGCCCGGTGCTCTGGCCGGTCTCGAGGACCAGGTCGTGGACCTGGTCGTCCGCATTGGTCACGTTGATGACGAGTCTGTTGCCCACGGGCACCTCGATCTCGGCGGGCATGAACCGCATGTCTTTCGCGACGACGTCGACCTGGGTGGTCTCGCCGGTGGCGACCGCACCGTTGGCAGCATCTAGTGGGGCAGGCGCGCTGATCGCGGTGCCCAGGGCTGCGACGAGGGCCAGGCAGGCGAGGGCGGCGGTGGCCTGGAGTGCTGGGGACCGGCGGGCGGGCGCTGGATCGGCGGGAGCGGCCATCATCGGTGTCGGGATGGGCGTGGACATTGACGCCGGGCCCGTGGGTTTCGGGGCAACGGCCGCCCTGCGCGCCGCCAGGGTGGCGCGGGCGCTGCGGATCATGATCGGCAGAAATGCCACAAATGCGACCATGACGAGGGCGGAGACGCCGACGCGGGTCCAACTCGGCAGAGGCAGCAGCCACATCAGGAGGCCGCCGTTGATGACGACGATGCGCCAGGTGGCCCAGCGGTCCATCTCGCGCACGCCCACCGCGATGACCGCGGCTTGGCCCCCCATCAGGTTCGGCAGGAGTTGGGTCATTATGCCCAGCAGCAGCTGGGCGGCGAAGCCCACGATGAAGGGGACCGTCAGGGGGGCAAGGCGCTCAGGGAGAAGCGGGCCGGTGGCCAGGACTGTCGTGAGGGCGGTGAGGGAGCCGAGGAGCCAGAGCAGTGCGGCGGTGACGGACATCGCGGCGTACCCGCGCGGCAGGTGCTGGGGCAGATCCCGCAGGGCCAGTCTCATCATTGGCAGGGCCACGAGTAGCCAGCCCGCCAGGTAGGCGCCCACCCCCGCGGCGGCGGTGTTGGGGGAGTCGAGCAGGGCGCCGGCCGTCGCCGCGGCGATGCCTGCCAGCAGGATGCCCAGTGCCGGCAGTGCGCGGCCCCGGCCGGGGACCTCCGCCCGGAGCAGCCGCGGATACACGATTAGAAGGGTGCCCGCCGCGGCTAGGCCCAGAAAGCCGAGCAGGTTCATCGCCTGATGCGCGAGCAGGAACCCCGCCTGTGTGGTGTCGGTGAACCCGTAGGCGAGAGCGGCGCCGAAACCCGCCCCAACGGGGAGTAGGAAGGCCGATCCCACGTAGAACCACACCCCGGCGCGATTCCAGCCGCCTTTGGCCGCGCTGATCTGCTGGAGCAGCCCGACACCATGCCACGCGACCGCCGCACCGATGATCACGGAGCCGGAGACGGTGACGTGCCACCAATCGGCGAGCACTCCGACGATGGCAGCCACGATGCCAAGGTTCAGCACATAGATCCGGATCAACTGCGTGCGTCGGCGGCTCTCTGGCAGGGGCGAGCCGAGGAAGCCCTCGGTGAAGTGCTGGGACCACACCACGACCGAGTTCGTCACCGCGCCCAGGGTGAACAGGTGCACCAGGAGCCAGCGGGAGTCCGGCAGGTATCGATGGAAGATTCCGGCCAGGATGATCAGCCCGAACCAGACTCGGACGGGCTTGCCTGCACGCTGATGCCAGGTGGGTGGGCGCCTCGTGGGTTTTGGCTGCACAGCAGTCATGTTATAGCGCAGCGGCCCACCCGCCGTCAGCGCCGCAGAGAAGTTCGGTTAATTCACAGGCTGGTAGGCGCGGCTGGGACGTCGCGGCACGCAGAGGGTGAATGCGATGGCGGCGAACGACGCTACGAGCGAGATCGCCGCGGCCGCCCGGAACGCGCCGATCGTGGGGAACTCGAGGACACCGACGGTGACCGTCATGCCCGCGAGCACCGCACTGGTGACCGCCGACGAGGTGGAGGTGCCGATAGCCCGCATCAGCGAGTTCAGGCTGTTGGCGGCGGCCGTCTCCGCGTTCGGCACTGCGCCCATGATGAGCGATGGCATCGAGGCGTACGAGATGCCGATACCGGTGCTGACGATGAGATTCGCTGCGGTGATCTGCAGGATCGACATGGGCACGGCCATCACGACGGCGTAGCCGAGGCCGATGACGGTGGAGCCGGCGACCAGCGTGATGCGGGCGCCCAAGCGGTCGATCAGGCGCGCGGAGATCGGCGAGCACATCAGCATGATCAGGCCGCCCGGCGCGAGCAGAAGGCCGGTCTGAGTCATCGTCAGGCCTAACCCATATCCGGTGTCGGTGGGCGCCATCATCACCTGTGGGGGGATCAGCGCCATGCCGAACATGCCGAAGCCGACGGCGATGGAGGCGAGGTTGGTGAACAGCACCTGTGGGCGGGCGCTGATCCGCAGATTGACCAGGGGGTTCCGGGCGCGCATCTGATACCAACCCCAGCCCAGGAACAGCGCGAGCGAGGCGACAAGCAGGGCGATAGTGAGCGGGCTGGCCCACCCCCATTGACCGCTCTTGGTGATGGGCACCAGCAGCGCCAGGAGGGCCAGCGCCAGCCCCAGCGCGCCCACATAGTCGAATCGGCCCCCGCTGCGCACGGCAGACTCCGGGACGACGGCTAGGACGCACGCCAGCGTGGCCAACGCGAGCGCCGCGACGACGATGAACACCACATGCCAGTCGGCGTACTCGGAGATGATGGCGGAGACCGGCAGGCCCACGGCGCCGCCGACACCGAGCGTCGCGCTCATGACGGCGATCGCCGCGGTGAACCGCTCGGCTGGCAACTCGTCTCGCATGATGCTGATGCCAATCGGGATGATGCCCATTGCCAGGCCCTGCAGGGCTCGGCCCGTTGTCATCGGGACCAGGGTGCTGCTGGCCGCGCAGACGGCGGAGCCGATGGCCAGGGCCGCCAGGCTGATCACGAGGATGCGCCGCTTGCCGTACATGTCGCCGAGCCGGCCCGCGATCGGCATGATCGCCGCGCCGGCGAGCAAGGTCGCGGTCACGGCCCAGGCGGCGTCGGACGGCGTTGTGCTCAAGATCGTGGGCAGCAGGGGGATCAGCGGGATGATGATCGTCTGCACCAGCGCGGCCATGATGCCGGACAAGCAGAGCACTGCGATGAGGAGTGCGGGCCGGCGCGCGGACACGTGCGCCGGCTGCGCGAGCGCCGGGCCCAGACGTCGGGTGAAGGTCACGGTCTTCCCAGCGTCCTTCCTGGCGTTGGGTGTGCCCGCCGTCTCGCATCCGAGTGGGTGAGGGGGCGGGTCACACGTAGGATTAGCACGTTACACATCCCCTTGTGCATCATGCACAAGGGCCTGGCGCAGCGAGTTGTGCCGGACGGCGGGGCATCGATCGGAAGGTGGGACGTGTGGAGAGCCAGGAGTTGATCCCTCGGCGGCCGGGGGACGGGCGCGACGACGAGCGCGACGTGTCCAGCCTGGAATACGAGCTGATCCTGCTCTCCCGGCACTCCTTGCAGCGCGGGCGACTTCAGGAGATGGACCGTTCGGCCTACATTCTGCTCGGGCGGCTCGAGCTGGCGGACGCGATGAGCCTGAAAGAGCTTGCCGTCGCCTGCAGGGTGGACGTCTCCACGATCAACCGTCAGGTGGGGATGCTAGAGCGCAAGAGCCTCGTGGAGCGCGTCAAAGACCCGGACGGCGGAGTGGCGAGGAAGGTCCGGCCGACGCGGCTCGGTCTGGAGCGCCTGCGCGCCGACCGGGAGATCAGTTGCGACGGTGTGCGCAAGGTGGTGCGTGATTGGCCAGACGAGCGGGTGGGGCAACTCCGACAATTGCTGCGGGAGTTCAACGGTGGCATCGAGCACCTCGAGGGGCAGCGCTGGCCCCGGCCGGGGGACTCGTAGTGCAAATGGCCCCGGGCCCGCTGTGTGCGGGCCCGGGGCCATTTGAGCACCTGCAGTCAGGCGGCGACCTTCACGCGGCGGCGGGACAGGATCGAGCGCTTCGAGTTGCGCAGCGCGGTGGCCAGGCCCTGGCGGCGGCCGGTGGCGGGATCGATGGTGGTCGTGGTGTCGACGAACATGGCCTCCGAGCGGGTCTCGGGCGCGTTGTCCCGGCTGTCCTTGAGATACTTGTTCGGCAGCGACATCTTGGCGATGGTGCGCCACGTCTGCCCGTACTGGACCAGCATGGGGCCGGTGGTGTACGGCAGGTCGTACTTTTCGGCGAGCTCGCGCACCCGCACCGCGATCTCGCCGTAGCGGTTGCTCGGCAGGTCCGGAAACAGGTGGTGCTCAATCTGGTAGCTGAGGTTGCCGCTCATGAAGTGCATGGCCTTGCCGCCGGAGATGTTGGCGCTGCCGAGCATCTGGCGCAGGTACCACTCGGCCTGAGTCTCGCTGTCGACATCAGACTTCGTGAACTTCTCCGCGCCGTCGGGGAAGTGGCCGCAGAAGATGATGGCATTGGTCCAGACATTGCGGATGACGTTGGCCGTCAGGTTCGCGGTCAGCGTGGTCTTCCACCGCGGGCCCGTCAGCGCCGGATACATCACGTAGTCCTTGAGGATCTGCTTGCCCATCTTGCGCAGTGCCGGCTTGGACTTGGCGCGCAGCTCACCGTCGGCCAGCCGGCCCTGGGCGGCCTTGCCCAGCTCCAGGTCCTGAATAGCGACGCCCCACTCGAACAGCGCCTGGAGAATAGCGTTGTAGGCGATGTTGCCGAGGTAGAAGGGCTTCCAGCGCTGGTCGCGCGTCACCCGCAGGAGTCCATAGCCGACATCGCCGTCCATGCCCAGCACGTTGGTGTACTTGTGGTGCATGTAGTTGTGGGTCTGCTTCCAGTTGTCGGCGGTGCCGACGATGTCCCACTCCCAGTTGGTGGAGTGGATCTCCGGATCGTTCATCCAGTCCCACTGGCCGTGCATGACGTTGTGGCCGATCTCCATGTTCTCGATGATCTTGGCGACGCCCAACATGCCGGTGCCGAGCCACCACGCGGTCCGCTTGTTGCTGGCGACAAGGGTGGCGCGGGCGGCAAGCTCGAGGGCCCGCTGGGCGCGGATCGTGTTGCGGATATAGCGCGCGTCGCGCTCGCCGCGAGAGTTCTCGATGTCCCGGCGGATCGCGTCGAATTCGCGGCCCAGGGCCTCGATGTCCTCTGCGGTCAGGTGGGTGTATTCCTGCACGTCCGAAATTGCCATAGCCCTACGATACCGTAAGTTACGGTCCGGTAGGTTGGTGTTTTAGAAGTGATCTACGCCACTTGACGTCAGCTCGGGCCTCTGTCACAATTCGCCGAAATCGCAGCCGCTATGGCGTTGACCAGTCTATTCGCAGGCGATCCCATCTTTATCCCCGTCCATCTGCGGGCGATAGCCAGGCTCGCCCACATGAAGCGGCGTGACGCCGGCGGCGCGGGCGGCCGCGCAATTGGCGTAGTAAAGGTCGGGATTGGCGGGTAGCGGCGCCGTCCTGGTCTCTGGCGCCGCAGCCGGGGCGGGGCTCGGCTCGGCGGGTGCCAAAGGAGCGGGAGCGGGTGGCCCGCAACTGAGCAGGACACGCTCGATGGCATCTCGCTCGGCGGCGGTCACCCACAGCCCATACGCCGACTTCACCTCCACCTGCCGCGCCACGTAGGTGCACCGGTAGGCGTTGTTCGGGGGCAGCCAGGTGGCGGCGTCGCCGTCGCCCTTCTGCTGATTCGCCCGGCCCTGGGTCGCCTGCAGGTTGCGGGGATCATTCGCGAAGTCCTGGCGGGTGGCGGCGTCGAGCTGCTGGGCGCCCTTCTGCCATGCGTCCGACAGCGCCACCACATGGTCGATCTGCACCTCCGACGAGGTGGCGGCGCCGCGCTGGAAGGCGATGGTGGTCCCGGTGTACGGATCCGCCAGCACGCCCGTGAGCACGGCGCAGTCACGCGAGCCCGGCTTGAAGGTCAGCTCGGTCAGATCCCGGCGCAGGATGTCGTTACGAGTATCGCAGCCGTTGCGGCCACCCTCGACGGAGACGGCGTCCGTCCAGGCCGAGCCGAACAGGTCGCGGCTGTACCCGGTTTTGGGTGCGCGGCCCTTGACCGCCAGTGTCGAGAGCTGGGCGAGGGCGGCCGCCGCTGATGCCGCGGGCGCAGGCTCGACGGTGGGTGGCGCATCGGTCGGCGGTGCTGCGGGGCTCTCCGCCGCGGCCGCGGGAGGGCTCGCCGACGGCGGGGCCTCGGAGACGATGGCGGTGGCGCCGGACGTGGTGTGGGCGGTGGCGGTGCTGGTGGGTTCGGGTGTGGAGCACGCTGCGCCGAGGCTGGCAGCCAGGAGCACCACGGGGAGGGTGCGAGCAAGGACCACTAGACGGCGGCGCGCCCCTCGGCCGATGGCAGAGGGGCGCGACGAGAGAGAATTCTGGGTTACGGCAATGCCTGCTTCGCTAGTGGACTACGCCAAGGCCGACGGTCGGCAGGATGGTGCAGCTGATCGGCGCTGCGCCGTCATCGCCCTGGCTGACAATCGAGCCGTACATCGTGGAGACGATGCGGCCAGAGCCGGTGTTGGCGATGGTGCTGAGCGTGGTGGGGCCTTCGGCCGCGTTCATCCCCGCCTCGTTCGTCATGGCCTGTGTGCCCTGCGCGCCGGTGTCGAGGTTGATCCACGAGACCATGAGCTGCTCGGCCGGGTTGGGCTGAGCGGGGTTGGTGCCCAGCGCGGTGAAGACGTACCCTGCCTGGCCGCCGGGGACGCCGGGGGCTGGCGCCTCGGTGGGGCCGGAGACCATCAGCGCCATGCCGACGGAGTCCTGATCGCCGCCGATGCAGCCCTTGCCGATGGTGGGGTAGAGGAACTGCTGGATGGGAACAGCGCCAGACTCGGGGATATCGGGTCCGCCGCCGCCGCTGCCATCGAGGAAGGTGATGACACGATCGAGCGTGCCCTTCATCTCCTCGGACAGGCTGGAGTCCTGGAGCATCTGCTTGGCCTGGGCCAGCAGGTCATTGTTCGTGCCAGCGGCCGGCACCTGCGCCTGGCTCGCGATGGCGCCGATGATGGCGGGCAGGAACGACTGCATTGCAGCGAGTTCCTCATTGGAGGGCAACTGTGCGTCACCGTTCAGGATGCCGGCGAGGAAATCCTCGCTGACGGCGGGAACCGGGGCGGGCGACTCGTCGGCCGCGGCGGTGGCAGGCAGAATAATGGCGGCTGCGGAGGCGAGCGCCAGGGCCATCATGGGCTTGCGTGATCCTCGGAAACTAAGCACCGGTTAATCCGTTCTGGTCGGTTGTGCACGTGCCAGGCATACATGTAGTCGCACGGCCAGTTGGTTAAGTTACGTGAACGGGTGGCCAACTCGCCAATCGCGGCGCGCCGCAACTGCACCTATTGACCTCACAATGTCACAGCACTGTGGCGCTGACCCTACCTGGGCGGGTGACTTTGACCAGGGGTGGTGATGCAAATGTTACAAATGTATACGCGAGGGGCCTGTGGTGCTGAAGTGACTGCTGAGACTTTTACGGCTGACTGCTATCCTTTGCCGGTCAAAGCTGGGGCATCCCGGTAAGTGTGAGCGGGAATGTGCGAGCGGGAGTTTACGCATGATGTCAGAGCGACTGCGTGGAATTTTGCTACGCCATGCAGCACTGTTCTGGACTCTGCTGGGGATATCGGTGGCTGTGCGAATGGTCCTCGAGCTGGTCTTGCCCAATGGTTTCGACCTGATCGACCTGCATGTCTATGTGGACGGCTCGGCGTCACTGTCCGGGGGCGGGCTATATAGCTTCGCCTACGACGGCGCCTCGGCCGACTTCCCGCTGCCCTTCACCTATCCGCCGTTCGCCGCCTTCGTCTTCTACCCCCTGCATTGGCTGCCTTTCACCCTCGTCGTGATCGTGTGGCAGCTCCTGACGATCGCGGCGCTGTACGGCGTCGTCCGGCTCTCGCAGCAGCTCCTGTGGGGCACAGCGGCCACCGGGCCGGAGCTGCGTGTCGCCGCGGCACTGTGGACTGGCGTGGCCATGTGGATGGAGCCCGTGCGGGCCACCCTGGATTTCGGCCAGGTCAACATGTTCCTGGTGTTGGCGCTGATGTGGGCCGTCAAGAGCACACGCTGGTGGGTCTCGGGGCTCCTGGTGGGCCTTACCGCGGGCATCAAACTGACCCCCGCGATCACCGGAATGTACTTCCTGGCGCGCGGGCAGTGGCGTGTGGTGATCTCCTCGGCGCTGGCCTTCGGCGCGACGGTACTTTTGGGCTGGGCGCTGATCGGGGATCAGGCACGCAGCTACTTCACCGACCTGCTGGGCGACACCGCGCGGGTCGGACCTATCGGCTCGGTGAACAATCAGTCGCTGCGCGGTGCGCTGAGCCGGCTCGCAGGCCACGACGTGGGCTCCACCGCTGTCTTCGCCGTCGCAATGCTCGTGGCGGCGGTGTTGTGTGTGCTTGCGTGGCGGGCGATCGACGCCGAGGACCGGCTGGGCCAGCTTCTCATCGTGCAGTTCTTCGGCCTGCTCGCGTCGCCGATCTCCTGGGAGCACCACTGGGTGTGGGTGGTGCCGCTACTGATCTGGCTGGTCCACGGACCACTGTGGTCGAAGCTCGGTACCAAGATCCTGTGCGGGCTGTGGGCCCTGTCGATGTTCGTGGGCGTCTCGACGGTGCTCTTCCGGGTGCAGCCGGATCCGCTGGAGTTCAGCCGACCGGCCTACCTGGCCTGGCTGGGCACGGTCAATGCCCTGCTCACGTTGAGCACGCTCGTGTGGGTCGCGCTGACAGGTCGCCGCCGTTCGTCTTTGCCGGCCGGGCCCGAGGCTGTCGCCGCGCCGCGTGGGGGCCAGGCTAACGCGGAGCCGCAAGCCGGTTGATCTCCCGCGCTAGCAGCACATCGAGCTCGGTGACGCCGCCTGCGGAGTGCGTGGTGCAGTTGTAGGTGACCTTCCGCCACCGGATATCGATATCTGGATGGTGGTCCAGGTGCTCGGCGGCCTGTGCCACCCGCTGCACCAGCACGATCGCTGCGGGGAACGATGCCGACTCGATGGTCCGGCGCAGGCCAGACTCGGTCAGCTGCCAGCCGTCGAGATCCATCAGCGCGGTGGTGATGTCCGCGACGCCCATGAGTTCCGACATGCCTCCATGGTGCCATCGGATCGGCCTTTCGGCACGCATTGCCCAACGGGATAGGGTTTGCAGGGCGCTGCGGCCAGCAGTGGTCCTCGAGAGGAAGACACACATGTCGAAGGTGCAGTTGGGTTTCGCGGGAATTGCGATGATGGTCGCGGCGGGCTTGGCGCTCTCGTCCTGCTCGGCGGGCGCGGGGGGCGGAGACGCGAAGGCGGACGTCATCCTGGTCACCCATGACTCCTTCGCACTCTCCGACGAGGTGTTGGCGCAGTTCACCGAGCAGACGGGACTCACCGTCGAGGTGCGCGGCAGCGGCGACGCCGGAGCACTCACCAGCCAGTTGGCGCTGACGAAGGAAAACCCGTTGGGGGATGTCGCGTTCGGCGTGGACAACGCCTTCGCGTCGCGGGCCATCGAGGAGGGCGTGTTCGCGGACTACACCTCCCCGGCCGCGGCCGGGGGGTCGGCGGACTACGCCTATCCGGGCTCGTCCGCGCTCACGGCCGTCGACTACGGCGACGTGTGCCTGAACATCGACACCCGCTACTTCACGGAGCGCCAGCTTGCTGAGCCGGCGACGATCACTGACCTCATCAAGCCCGAGTACAAGGACCTGACGGTGGTGGAGAGCCCCGCGACGTCCTCGCCCGGCCTGGCGTTCCTGCTGGCCACGATCGCCGCGGATGGCGACGGCTGGCAGCAGTACTGGAAGGCGCTGGCGGACAACGGGGTCCAGGTCACCGATGGCTGGACGCAGGCCTACAACGTCGAATTCTCCGGTTCGGCTGGCGCGGGCAGCCGGCCGATTGTCGTGTCCTACGCGTCGTCGCCGCCGGCGGAGGTGGGCGCCGATGGCTCCGCGCCGCCCACGAAGGCGTTGCCGGACACGTGCTTTCGGCAGATTGAGTATGCGGGGGTGCTGACCGGCGCGGCCAACCCCGAAGGCGCGCAGAAGCTGATCGACTTCCTGCTGAGCCCCGCGGTCCAGGCGGACCTGCCCGGCCAGATGTATGTGTTCCCCGTGCAGCGGGACACGCCGTTGCCCGACGCGTTCGCGCGGTACGCGGCCAAGCCGGAGGCACCGCTCACCCTGGCGCCGAGCGTGATCGGCGAACATCGCGATGAGTGGATCGCAGAGTGGCGCACTCTCGTCCAAGGCTGATGCCCAGGACCAGCCGAATCTCTAGTCCTGCCCGGGCCAGGGGGCCACTGCTGCTCGGCGCGCTGCCGATTCTGTTCATGCTCGTATTCTTCGCGTGGCCGGTGCTCGCCATCCTGCGGCGCGGACTGCTAGATAAGAGCGGCGCCTTCGACCCGCTGGGGACCCTGGCCCTGTGGTGGAGCCCCGAGGTGGGCTCGCTGGTCGCTTTCACCCTGGGACAGGCGGCGGCCTCGACGGCGCTGACCCTGGCCGTCGGCATGCCGATCGCCTGGTTGTTGGCCCGCGTCGAGATCCCCGGGCGCACCCTGCTGCGGGTGGGGGTGACGGTTCCGTTCGTACTGCCGACGGTGGTGGTGGGGGTGGCGTTCCGCCTGCTCCTGGCCGAGGGCGGCCCGTTCGCCTGGACCGGGCTCGACGGGACCGTGTGGGCGATCCTGCTGGCGCACGCGTTCTTTAACGTCGCGGTGGTCGCCCGCACCGTCGGCGGCGTCTGGGCGCACCTGGATCCGCGGGCCGAGCAGGCGGCCCGGACCCTGGGGGCCGGCCGGGCCCGCGCGTTCGCGACGGTGACGCTGCCCGCCCTGGCGCCGGCGATCGCTTCCGCGGCGGCTGTGGTGTTCCTGTTCTGCGCCACCAGCTTTGGCGTGGTCCTGGTGCTGGGCGGCACCAGGTACCGGACTCTGGAGACCGAGATCTACCTCCAAACTGTGCAGGTGTTCGACCTGCGGATGGCGGCCGCTCTCTCCATCCTGCAGATGCTGGCGGTTGCCGCGGCCCTGGCCGTGGGCGCAGTGGCCCGGCGTCGCCGCCAACACTCGATGACGCTCAGCCCGGCTGCGGTGACGGCGGTGCGCCCCAGTGGTTGGCAGTGGCTGCCGGTGGGCGCCGTGCTCGCGCTGATCGCCGCGCTGCTGCTCACCCCGCCCATGGTGATGGCGCTCAAGTCGGTGCGCGTCGACGGGCGCTGGACCCTGGCCGCCTATCGGCTGCTGGGCACGACGATCGAGGGGGTGCGACCGGTCGATGCCGCGCTCACCTCGCTGCGCACGGCCAGCGACGCGGCGGCCATCGCCCTCGTGTTGGGGCTGCTCGCGGCGGTGGCGTTGAGCCGAGCACGGGGGCGGGCGGCGGGCGTCGCAGACGCGTTCATGATGCTGCCGCTGGGCGTCAGCGCTGTCACCGTCGGCTTCGGACTGCTGATCACGATGGGTTCGCTGCCCGGTGATCTCCGCAGCTCGCCGATGCTGATCGCGTTCGCGCAGGCGCTGGTCGCGTTTCCGCTGGTGGTGCGGACCCTGCTGCCCGCGTTGCAGGCCATCGACCAGCGGCTGCGTCAGGCGGCCGGGGTGCTGGGCGCTGCGCCGCTGCGGGTCTGGTGGTCGGTGGACCTGCCGTTGATCGCGCGCTCGCTGGCCGCGTCGGCGGGCTTCGCGTTCGTGGTGGCGCTCGGGGAGTTCGGGGCCACCTCGTTCCTGGCCCGCCCCAACAACCCCACGCTGCCGGTGTTGATCGGGAAGCTGATCGGCCGCCCGGGCGCGGACAACCTGACCGCGGCCCTGGCGTGCTCTGTGCTGCTGGCACTGGTCACGGCGGCCGTCGTGGTGATCATTGAGACTGTGCGGTTGGGAGATATCGGTGAGTTCTGAAAGGACCGTCGCGGTGGGCGGCGTGTTGACGGTCAAGGCCGCCAGCGTCGATTACGGGCAGACCCGGGCGGTGGACGAGGTGACCCTGGCGGTGGGTGGGCCAGGCAATCAGGTGCTGGCGCTGCTGGGCCCCTCGGGCTGTGGCAAGTCCACGCTGCTGCGCGCGGTCGCGGGCCTGGAGCCGCTCGCCGCCGGCCGCGTGCTGTTCGACGGCGCGGACTTGGCGCGGGTGCCCACACACCGCCGGGAGTTCGGCCTCGTGTTCCAGGACGGCCAGCTGTTCCCGCACCGGACCGTGGCGGGGAATATCGGGTATGGGCTGCCCGGCCCGGGCCTCGCTCGCGGCAGGGCAGCCCGGGCCGCCCGGATGGAGCGGATCGAGGAGCTGCTGGTCCTGGTGGGGCTGGAGGGCTTCGGGGAGCGGCGGGTGCGGGAGCTCTCCGGCGGGCAGGCTCAGCGTGTCGCGCTGGCCCGGGCCCTGGCCCCGCGGCCCCGGCTGTTGCTACTCGATGAGCCGCTGTCGGCCCTGGACCGGGAACTGCGGGATCGGCTCACCGTGGACATCGCCCATGTGCTGCGGGTGACGGGCACTCCGGCGCTGTTGGTGACCCATGACCATGGCGAGGCCGCGGCGCTGGCGGATCGGATCGCCGTGATGCAGGACGGGCAGATCGCGCAGACGGCCACGGCGCGCGAGCTGTGGCGGCACCCGCGGGACGAGCGCGTGGCCGCCTTCCTGGGCTACCCGGTGGTGCTGCCCGGGCGAGTGCGAGCAGGGCTGGCGGAGTGCGAGCTCGGCACGCTGCCCCTGGCGCGTCCCGACGGGCCCGTGCGGCTGGGACTACGGCCGGAATCGGTGCTGGCCCACAAGGACCCAGACGGGACGGCCGAGGTGGTGTCGGTGACCGAGCTGCCCGCCGAGGTCCGGCTGCTGGTGCGGCCTGACTCTGCGCCAGACTCAGGGCGGGCCGGCGTGGCGGCGATCGCGGCCATCGCGGAGGCAGGCGCGGACCTCGTGGTGGGGGACCGCGTCAGAATCGCGCTCATCTCTGGACAGGTCGCAGTGCTCGAGCCCCGTGAGGTGGCCGCGGCGGCCATCCTCCGGGGCGGGCGGCTGCTGTTGGCCCAGCGCCGGTACCCGCCGGAGCTGGCCGGGCAATGGGAACTGCCCGGCGGCAAGCTGGAGCCGGGGGAGACGCCGCAGCGCGGCTTGGCACGGGAACTTCGCGAGGAGCTCGGGGTCCGGGCCGAGGTGGGTTCCCGGGTTGGGGCGGAGGTGCCGCTGCCGGGCGGCATGGTGCTGCGGGCATATGAAGCCCAGATCGTGGGCGGCGCCGGTGCGGGGGACCGGGGCGGGGAGCCGACGGCGCGCGAGCACGCGGCGCTGGAGTGGGTCGACGCCCAGGGCCTGCGCGACGCGATCCTGGTCGCCAACGACCGGGCTTGGGAGCCGCAACTTGTGGCGCTGCTGGAACGGTCGCGGCCCGGCGCTGACTGCGATGGGGGAGACCTGCCGCACACAGATGGGGAAAAATAGGCGCGAGCGAGTAGCCTAGTACAGGCTGCGTGTATTTTGCGTGCGAATCTGAACATTCTTAGACGGGTGCTCCGATCGTGTGAATGCCGCGGCCGCAGCGTTCGGCAACCCGATCGTTGACCACCATGCACGTCCGTCGCCGTCGAACACGGCAGCGCCGGCCGCAGTATCCAGCCAGGAGTACGCCCCGCGTGACCACGCCCCGCATCGATTTCCGTAACGTCGCCATTGTCGCCCACGTCGACCATGGCAAGACCACCCTCGTCGACGCACTGCTGCGTCAGTCGGGTGCCTTCGCGGAGCGTGCGGAGCCAATAGACCGGGTGATGGACTCCGGTGACCTCGAGCGCGAGAAGGGCATCACGATTCTCGCGAAGAACACCGCAGTCCACAAGATGCACGAGGACGGCTCCATGACCGTCATCAACGTCATCGACACCCCCGGCCACGCCGACTTCGGCGGCGAGGTCGAGCGCGCGTTGTCGATGGTCGAGGCCGTCGTGCTGCTGGTCGACGCGTCCGAGGGCCCGCTGCCCCAGACCCGCTTCGTGCTGCGCAAGGCGCTTTCCGCCATGCTGCCCGTGATCCTGGTCGTCAACAAGACGGACCGCCCGGACGCCCGCATCGCCGAGGTCGTCGAGGAGAGCCACGACCTCCTGCTGGACCTCGCCTCGGACCTGCCCGAGGAGGCCGCGGCCGCCGCCGAGCTGGTCCTGGACCTCCCGGTCCTCTACGCCTCCGGGCGTGAGGGCAAGGCCTCCTGGAACCGCCCCGAGAACGGCCAGGCTCCCGACCGCGAGAACCTGGACGACCTGTTCGAGGTTCTCCTGGACAAGGTGCCCGCGCCCATCTCCAACTCCGAGGCCCCCCTGCAAGCCCACGTCGTCAACCTCGACGCCTCCGCCTTCCTCGGCCGCCTGGCGCTTGTCCGCATCTACGCGGGCGAGCTGCACAAGGGCCAGCAGGTCGCCTGGATGCACGAGGACGGTGTTAAGCAGGTCAAGATCACCGAGCTGCTCCGCACGGTTGGCGTCTCCCGCGAGCCCGCGGAATCGGCCATCGCCGGCGACATCTGCGCCGTGGCCGGCATCCCCGAGATCATGATTGGCGACACCCTCGCCGACCTTGAGAACCCGGTGGCGCTGCCCCGCATCGACATCGACGAGCCCGCCATCTCGGTGACCATCGGCACCAACACGTCGCCGCTGGCCGGCCGTGTCTCGGGCCATAAGCTGACCGCCCGCATGATCAAGGCCCGCCTGGACGCCGAGCTCGTCGGCAACGTCTCGCTCCGGGTCCTCGACATCGGCCGCCCCGACGCGTGGGAGGTCCAGGGCCGTGGCGAGCTGGCACTGGCCATCCTCGTCGAGCAGATGCGCCGCGAGGGCTTCGAGCTGACCGTCGGCAAGCCGCAGGTGGTTCTGCGCAAGGTCGACGGCAAGACCCACGAGCCCTACGAGGACCTGACCGTCGACAGCCCCGAGGAGTACCTCGGCGCGATCACCCAGCTGCTCGCCGGCCGCAAGGGCCGCATGGTCGAGATGACCAACAACGGCCACGGCTGGGTCCGCCTCGAGTTCCACGTCCCGTCGCGCGGCCTGATCGGCTTCCGTAATGAGTTCCTGACGACCACGCGCGGCACCGGCATCGCCAACGCGGTGTTCGCCGGCTACGAGCCGTGGGCCGGGGAGATCCGCGCCCGCCACACTGGCTCGCTCGTCTCGGACCGCTCCGGCTCGGTCACCCCGTATGCGATGATCCAGCTCTCGGACCGCGGCACCTTCTTCGTCAACCCCGGCGCCGACTCGTACGAGGGCATGGTCGTGGGCATCAACCCGCGCTCCGAGGACCTCGACATCAACGTCACCCGCGAGAAGAAGCTCACCAACATGCGCGCCGCCAGCTCTGACACCACGGAGACCCTGGCCAAGCCCATCGAGCTGGACCTCGAGGCGGCCATGGAGTTCTGTGCCGTCGACGAGTGCGTCGAGGTGACCCCCGAGATCACCCGCGTGCGTAAGCTCCACCTGAACGCGAACGAGCGCGCACGCGAGCGCTCGCGCAGCAAGTCGCGGGACCAGGCGTCGGTCTAGCGGCCTGCCTTAGGCGACACACTCGCGGACCCGAGGGGGAGTGCGAGCACCGGACTCGGGAGGGTGAGTGGATCGACCGTTGAGAACTCGTCGGATCGTCGGCGGCCGTGCTGGCCGCCGGCGATCCGCCGTTTTTGCCACCTACGGCGCCGCGTGCGGGCTCGTCGCCGTGCTGCTCGCGGGCTGTGTCGCGAATCCGCCGTCGGCGGTGGAGAACCCCACTGAGGCCCAGCCGGCGACGCCCGCGCGGACCGCCACCACGGTCACTGTCGCGATGGACGGCATCGGCCGGGGATTCAACCCGCATCTGCTGGCCGACCAGTCGCCGACCACTGCCGCAGTGGCGAGCCTCGTGCTGCCGAGCGCATTCCGGTACCAGCCCGACCCGGCGGATCCGGCGATCGCCACGCTCATGATGGACACGTCGGTGCTCGAGTCCGCGCACGTCGTCTCCGAGTCGCCCTTCGCAGTGGAGTACCAGCTGCAGAACGCGGCCCAGTGGTCCGACGGCGCGCCCATCGCCGTCGAGGACTTCCGCTACCTGTGGCAGCGCATGATCAGCGAGCCCGGCGTTGTCGACCCGGCGGGGTACGCGTTGATCTCCGATGTGGCCGCCTCCGGCGAGGGCGGCAAGACAGTCAAGGTCACCTTCGACGCGCCGTACCCCGCGTGGGAGGAGTTGTTCACGAACCTGGTGCCCGCACACCTGGTGAAGGACTCCCTGGGCGGTTTCGCCAACGCGCTCAAGGACAAGATCGCGGTCTCTGGCGGCCAGTTCAAGGTCACCACCGTCGATCGCGGCCGCAACGAGATTGTGCTGGACCGCAACGACCGGTTCTGGGGCGATGTGGCGACGCCGGACCGCCTCGTGTTCCGGCGCGGTGGGGGATCCGGCCCCGTGACGAGCTCGCTGCGGGTGGGCGACACCCAGCTGACGGCGATGCGCGGCGGCGGCGCGCTGCTCGCGCAGCTGTCCACCATCCCCGGCGTGCAGGTGGCCCGTGAGCTGCAGCCGCGAGTGCTGGCGTTGACCCTGAACTCCCGCGACCCGCAACTCGCCGACCCTCGGGTTCGAGAGGGCCTGCTGGGGCTGCTGGACCCGGAACTGCTCGCGGTGATCGGCGCACACAGCGAGTCGGCCGTCATCGCGGTGCGTGCCCAGCTGCTGGCCCCGTCCGATCCCGATTACGCGGAGACCGCGCCCGCCCGGATCGGCGGCGCCGCGGCGCTGGCCCTGCTGACCGACGCCGGATATCAGATGGGCGCCGGCGAGACGGGGAAGCAGTTGTCCCTCGTCATCGCCGCACCCGCCGGCGATGACAGCGGCACCTCGGTCGCCAACGCCGTCGCGGATACCTGGCGCGCGGCCGGCGTGGATGTGACGGTCTCCGGCAGCACCGACTCCGACCAAATTTACGGCGCAGGCCTCCTCGACGGCTCGATCAGCGCAATCGTGGGCTGGCAGAGCGTGGGCGGAGATATCGCGACGGGGGCCGCGTCGCGGTTCGGCTGCGAGCGCCCCCCGGAGTCCGGCACCGTGCCCACTGAGACCGCAACGCCGAGCCCGACCAGTACTGAGGGCGAGACTGCCAGCGCACCCGATGAGCGGCCCCCCAGCAACCTGGGCGGAGTCTGCGATCCTGCCGCGCAGGAGCTGCTCGACGGCGCGCTCTCCGGCGACCCGCAGGGCACGGCACTGGCCCGCGAGTTGGAGCCCCGGCTCTGGGGCCTGCACAGCACCCTGCCGATCCTGCAGGATAGCGCGGTCGTCGCGATCGGGGACACCGTCACCGGGGCGGTGGCGCGACAGCCGATCGTCGCGGGGCTGTTCGTCAATGTCGGCGGCTGGGCCCGCCAGCCCGAGTAACAGGAGACACGGATGAGCACGACGGCAGCTGCTAGGCAGCACGGCGGCGGACGGCGACGGATGTTGCTGGTGCACGCCCACCCCGATGACGAGACCATCACCACTGGCGGTGTCATCGCCCGATATCTCGCCGAGGGCGTGGAGGTCACTGTGGTGACCTGCACGCTGGGGGAGGAGGGCGAGGTCATCGGCCGGCGGTGGGCCGGTCTGGTCGTGGCGGAGGCGGACCAGCTGGGCGGGTACCGCGTCCTCGAATTGACGAATGCGCTCGCGGAGCTGGGCGGCGTCGAGCCGGTGTTCCTGGGCGGTGCGGGCCGCTGGCGGGACTCCGGCATGGCCGGCACCCCGGCGGCCGCCAACCCGCGCGCGTTCGTGAACGCGGACCGGGCCCAGGCCGAGGAACAGCTGGCGGAGATCATCAGAGAGCGCCGCCCGCACGTGGTGATCACCTACGACGCGGACGGCGGCTACGGCCACCCCGACCACATCGAGGCGCATCGACTAACGATGGCGGCCCTCGAGTCTGCGGCCGTGGGCCCCGGCAGTTGGCAGACGCCCAAGGTGTATCTGACCGTCACGGAGGACGACGCGCTGGCCGCAGGGCTGGCCCGGATGGGAGAGCTGCCCGCGGGCTGGACCACCCCGGCCGCGGCCGAGCTGCCCGCCCACCCCGCCGCCACGATCACCACGGAGGTCGATATCTCGGTCGCACTGAATGGCAAACTCCGTGCCCTGGCCGCGCACGCCACCCAGGTCGAGGTGGCGCCGGGCGGGCGCGCCTTCACCCTGTCGAACCTCGTGGCGCAGCCGGTCCTGGATCGCGAGCACTTCATCCTCGTCCGTGGCGCACTGGGCGAGCGCGACGCGAGGGGCCGGGAGTCCGACCTCTTCGGCGGACTCGAGTTCCCCGCCGCCCCGTGAATCCCGTTAGAGTGTGACGAGCGACACGACGTGCATGCCGGGGGTCTCGGGGGACTGACTCGGGTGACGCGGCGCGCGACGTCGGCTGGAACTCCCCGGCCGGCAATGAGCATGGGAGGCAGCTCGTGGTTGATCCAGTGACCCAGATATTGCGAATGATCTATCCGAACGACGACGCGATCAGGTCCGCGTACATGGGCTCGGTCGTGGGGATCGCGGAAAGTCAGTCGCATCTGTTGACGCTGCTCGGCTACCCGCCGGTCCCGTGATGCCGTGCCGTCAGGCCCCGGGAACTACCGGCCCGACGGCGTGCGCCAGCGGGGACCTGCCGTGGCTCGGGCCCAGTGGATAGCGCATTATCGACCTATGAAATTCGGCCAAGAGGTGTGGGACCGCCTGGTGCTGGCGCTGCTGATCGTCGACGGCGCGGCGGTGGGCATCCTGTCGGTGTTCTTCCTGCCGCTGACCCTGGGATCGGTGCCCTTCCCGATCTCCGCATTCATCGCTGGTGGCGTGAACCTGCTGCTGGTGCGCACCGCGGCTCGGGACACCCAACAGACCATGCTGATCGCGGCCCCGCTGATCGCCTGGGGCGCTGTGTACCTCGTCTTCGCGCTCGGCCGGATCGGTGGCAGCGGTGTGGTGCCGGGGGATTGGCGCGGCGCGCTACTGGTGTTCGTGGGCGCGATGCCAGCCGTGATGTGGCTGACCACGTCCGCGATGGGCCGGGCGGCCGCGCGCGGCACCGCCTAGCCCACCGTTTACGCGATGTCGATGGGCGTTCCGCACCGAGGGCACGTGGGTGCGGTCATGTCCTCCAGAAACAGCCCGCACTCGGTGCACACTCGGTTGAGCCAGCAGACTGGGTCACCGCCCTCGTCCTTCGCGCTTGATTCCATGCTCATGGCTCCATGATGCCCCTTCCAGCGGCGTGCAGGGCGGGTCTCGCGGCTAGCCCCGCACCCAGATGTCGCCGGCGCCGGGGGTGACCCGCTCGATCAGGCCCCAGGCCTGCTCGACGGGAAGGTCGTGCACGTCGTATCGCCCATTCCCCGCAGGTGTCGCCGCGATGATGGTGGCCAGGCCGGCGCGGCGTTGGAAGATCGTCTGGCGCACCGTCCAGCCGACGATTCCGTTGGCGACGAGGTGGTCCTGGCTGCGGTTGAGGGAGCCCGATCGGGTAATAAGCCAGCCCGGGGGAGTCGCGTGGCCCAGTGACCGGGCACGGTCGACTGCGACGGCGAGCATCGCGGCGGCCAACGCCGCCATGATGGCCCACGTCCACCTGGGCCAACCGGGGACCACCACGTGCAGGACCGTCAGGGCGACCGCGAGCCCGGCGACGGGGACCAGGGCGCGGAAGTAGCGTCGGCGGGTGGCGGCGGCGCCATGGCTTCGCAAGGCGGTACCGGTCGGCAATGACGGCAGCACCTGGGCCAGCACCCGGCGGGCGTGGCGAGCGGGGGACTGCGGGAGGAGGATCGCGTCGCCAGTCAGGCGTCGGCGGCGCACGCCGGTCATGATGGCGATCGTCTTGGCTCCGCCGACCAAGCGCAGCAACAGCGGATCCTGCAGTGATGCGCCGCGCAGGCGAGCCCGGTCGTAGGAGCGCTGGGTGCGCTTGAGCAGGCCGGACTCGACATAGAGCACGGGGCCGGTGTCCAGTAGTTGGAACCGCGCATAGGCCAACAGGTAGCCGAACACGGCCAGCACGCTCGACACCGCCAGCGACACGACGCCGACAGTCGCGATCACCTCGAGAGGGTTGGCGTGGCTGGCCCACCGATAGGCTTCCCCGGGGGCGTCGGAGCGCAGAACCCGAGTGGCGGTCGGTCCCATCGCGCCGGCCATGGCGGCGAGGGCGACCACGCCCATGAGTGAGAACGGGGCGAAGCGCACCCAGCGCGCGGACCAGCGGGCAAGATCGACCGCGCCTTCCATCTGCTCGGAAGCGACGGGACCCTGGGCATGCGGTGCCCGGCCGCGGGCCGCGGACAGCACTGCGTCCCGCAGTTCGGCGGCCGCGGTGGCGTCCAGGCCGTCCAGTTCGAAGCCAGACCGGCCGCCGTCGCCGTGGGCGGCCGGCTGCCCGGTCCCGATGCGCAACAGGGAGATGTGCAGGATGCGGTGCAGCGCGTCCGCGTCGACCTCCACGGACCGCACCCGGGCTAAGGGCACCGAAAGCAACCGGCGGCGCAGCAGGCCGCGGCGCAACTGCACGTGCAGCGGCCCAATCCGGTACTGCGTGGTCAAGTAGCGCAGCGCCGCCGCAGGCACCACGAGGGCGAACGCGTAGAGGCTGTAATAGGACGCGCCGGTGGCGGTGCCGATGAGGACGGTGAGCACGAGGAATGGCAGCAGCCGGATGGCCTCCTTCACCGGATAGATCAAGAGCATCCGGCGATCCAGTCGCTGCCACGGCAGCGCCTCCTCGGCCGCTAACACAGGGTCCACCACCACAGGGTCTGTCTGAGCAGGATCGGCCACCTCGGCGGAGTCGATCATGTGGCGTCGTCTGACAGCTCGCCGACGATCACGGCCAGCTGAGCGGCCATGGCGTCGGCCACCGGCTTGTCGAGAGCGCTGATGCGGACCTTCCCCGCGGACGACGCGGTGGTGATGGTGACAGTGGACAGGCCCAGAAGCTGTTCTACCGGGCCGCGTTCGGTGTCGACAGTTTGGATCCGTGCGATCGGTGCGATGCGGCGCTCCTGGGTGAGCCAACCACTGCGGGTGTAGATGGCGGTGGCGCCGATCTCCCAGCGGTGGATCTGGTAACGCCACGCCGGCATGATCAGCAGTCCGGCCACGCCGAGGGCCGCCAGCGCGGCGACGGCGACCCACCGCCAATCTCGAGCCGGACCGTGGAAGAAGACAAACCACACCACGATGCTCAACGGGATCCACCACAGCGTCGACGTCAGGGCCCACGCGTACGGTGCCTTGGCGCTCGGCCGGTGCCCGGGATCGAGGATCGTCAGCCGCGTCTCGGGGGCGTCGGCGGCAATGGGTTCGGGCATTGGGTGAGCGTAGCGAACGGCCGGCGGAGGCCGCGCGACCTCAGTGTCGGGGAGTGCGGTGGCAGCGGCGGATGCCGATGGCGCATGATCGGGTGGTGACCCCTTCGCCAGAGCGTTTGCCTGATCTCGCTGTGCACGTCGCCTCCGCACCTGCGTCCGACGTCCACACCCCGACGCCCCACATCCCGGCCCCGCAGCCCACACCAGCGGCGATGCGACGGGCCCTGCGGCGGGCACACGACGGCGTCACGCTGAATGTGGACGAGTCCGCGGTGCTGCTGCAGGCCACCGGCGCGGATCTGGACTCGCTGTGCGAGGCCGCGGCGCGGGTGCGCGATGCCGGGCTGCTCGCCGAGGGGCGCGTCGGCGCGTCGGGCATCGGCCTCATCACGTATTCGCGAAAGGTGTTCATCCCCCTGACGCGGCTATGCCGGGACAAGTGCCACTACTGCACCTTCGTCACCGTGCCGGGCAAGCTGCGCGCCGAGGGCCACGGCATGTACCTGGAGCCCGACGAGGTGCTGAAGATCGCCCGCGACGGCGCGGCACTCGGCTGCAAGGAGGCGCTGTTCACTCTGGGGGACCGGCCGGAGGATCGCTGGCCCGAGGCCCGCCAGTGGCTCGACGAGCGCGGCTACGACTCGACTCTCGACTACGTGCGCGCCATGGCGATCCGCGTGCTCGAGGACACCGGGCTGTTGCCACACCTGAACCCCGGTGTCATGAGCTGGGAGGAGCTCTCCCGGCTCAAGCCTGTCGCGCCGTCGATGGGCATGATGCTCGAGACCACGGCGACGCGGCTGTTCACCGACAAGGGGGAGGCGCACTACGGCAGCCCCGACAAGGATCCGGCCGTGCGCCTGCGCACCCTGACCGACGCGGGCCGGCTCACCGTGCCGTTCACCACCGGCATCCTCGTGGGCATCGGGGAGGACGCGGCCGAGCGGGCGGACTCCATTCACGAGATCCGCAAGTCGCACAAGGCCTTCGGCCATATCCAAGAGGTCATCGTCCAGAACTTCCGGGCCAAGCCGGACACCGCGATGCGGACCACGCCGGACGCGGGGCTCGAGGAGTACCGTGCCGCGATCGCCGTCGCCCGCCTCGTCCTCGGCCCCGCCATGCGGATCCAGGCGCCGCCGAACCTCGTCTCCGCGCAGGAGTGCGCGGCACTGCTGCGCGCCGGCGTCGACGACTGGGGCGGCGTCTCCCCCCTGACTCCGGACCACGTCAACCCCGAGCGGCCTTGGCCGAACCTCGAGGCCCTCGCGCAGATCACCGCGGACTCGGGCTTCGAGCTCGGCGAGCGGCTCACCGCCCAGCCGAAGTACGTTCTGGCCGGCCAGCCGTGGATCGACCCCCGCATCGCCCGGCACGTCGCCGCCCTAGAGGACCCGGCCACCGGACTGGCCCGGCCCGACGCGATGCCCGTCGGCCTGCCCTGGCAGGAGCCCGACGCGGAGTGGGTGTCCTCCGGCCGCGTGGACCTGAACACCGAGATCGACACCACCGGCCGCAACACCGAGACCCGCAGCGACCTGGGTAGCGCGTTCGGGGACTGGGACACGGTCCGCGAGCAGGTCCTGGAGCTCGCCGGCGCGCCGGAGCGCCTCGGCGGCGACGTGCTGGCGGCGCTGCGCAACGCTGAGAAGGACCCGGCGGGCTGCTCCGACGCGGACTACATCGCCCTCGCCAACGCAGACGGCGCCGGCCTGGAGGCCCTCGTCGCTCTCGCGGATCGGCTGCGCCGGGACGTCGTCGGCGACGACGTCACCTACGTCGTCAACCGCAACATCAACTTCACCAACATCTGCTACACCGGCTGCCGGTTCTGCGCGTTCGCGCAGCGCAAGGGCGACGACGACGCGTTCACGCTCTCCACGTCCGAGGTCGCGGACCGGGCCTGGGAGGCGCACGTCGCCGGGGCCACCGAGGTCTGCATGCAGGGCGGCATCGACCCCGAGCTGCCCGTCACCGGCTACGCGGACATCGTCCGCGCGGTCAAGGAGCGGGTGCCGAGCATGCACGTGCACGCCTTTAGCCCCATGGAGGTCGTCAACGGCGCCTCGCGCGGCGGCGAGAGCGTGCGGGATTGGCTTCTCGCGCTCAAGGAGGCGGGCCTGGACACCATTCCCGGCACCGCCGCGGAGATCCTCGATGATGAGGTCCGTTGGGTGCTGACCAAGGGCAAGCTGCCGACGGCGAGTTGGATCGACGTCATCACCACCGCGCACGAGGTGGGCCTGCCGTCGAGCTCGACGATGATGTACGGCCACGTGGACCAGCCGCACCACTGGGTGGGCCACCTCAATGTGCTGCGCGGCATCCAGGACCAGACGGGCGGGCTCACGGAGTTCGTGCTGCTGCCGTTCGTGCACCAGTCCTCGCCGCTGTACTTGGCCGGCGCGTCGCGGCCCGGGCCGACCCAGCGGGAGAACCGCGCCGCACACGCGCTCGCCCGTGTCATGTTGCACGGGCGCATCGACAACATTCAGACCAGCTGGGTCAAGCTCGGTGTCGCCGGGACCCAGGCGATGCTCCAGGGCGGCGCGAACGACCTCGGCGGTACGCTGATGGAGGAGACGATCTCCCGGATGGCGGGCTCGCAGCATGGCTCCGAGAAGACGGTCGCGGAGCTGCGGGAGATCGCCGAGGGCATCGGGCGGTCGGTGCACGAGCGGACCACGCTGTACGGTCGGCCGGAACGTTCGGGCATCCCCGTAAGCCAAGTTTGCACACCCTGACTAGGCCGCGGCTACGCTCAGCGGCATAATTGAATGACCATGCGCATTTTGCGTGAGCTTTCCGGTGCCTCGCACCGGAATCCGCGCGGGTGGCACGGCAGATCTGGCTGCAAAGCCGACATCGAATAGGGAGGGCACGCGGCAGTGACCTACGTGATCGCTGAACCATGCGTAGATGTGTTGGACCGGGCATGCGTCGAAGAATGTCCCGTTGACTGCATCTATGAGGGCAAACGAATGCTCTACATCCAGCCGGATGAATGCGTGGACTGTGGCGCGTGTGAGCCCGTCTGTCCGGTTGAGGCCATTTTCTACGAGGACGACGTCCCGGATGAGTGGGAGCGTTATACCGTCGCCAACGTCGAGTTCTTCGACGAGCTGGGATCTCCGGGGGGCGCCTCCAAGGTGGGCGCCACCGAGCACGATCCGGACTGGATCAAGGCGCTCCCGCCCATGGGCGAGGAGTAAATTGCCCCGCATCCCGGTGGCGCGCAAACTGCCCGACTTCCCCTGGGATTCGCTCGCGGCCGCCAAAGCGGTGGCCGCGGCGCATCCCGGGGGGATCGTCGACTTGTCCGTCGGCACCCCAGTGGACCCTGTGGCCCCCGTGATCCAGGCTGCGCTGTCCGCGGTGGCTGCGGTCCCGGGCTATCCGCTAACCGCTGGCACCGATGAGCTGCGGGCGGCGGCGGTCTCCGGACTTGCCCGGCGCTACGGCATCCGCGGCATCGACGAGTCGGCGGTGCTGCCCGTCATCGGCACCAAGGAGCTCATCGCGTGGATCCCGACGCTGCTTGGCCTTGGCGCCACTGAGACCGTCGTGATCCCAGAGCTGGCGTACCCCACCTATGAGGTGGGGGCACTGCTCGCAGGCACGAATGTGCTCCGCGCCGACGGCACCGCACAGGTCGGGCCGGCCCGAGTCGACTTGGTCTACATCAACTCTCCGGCCAACCCCAGCGGCAAGATTCTCGGGGTGGACCACCTGCGCAAGGTCATCGAATGGGCCCGTCACCGCGGCGCCATTGTCGTCTCGGACGAGTGCTACCTGGGCCTGGCCTGGGATGCCGAGGCGATCTCGGTGCTCGACGAGCGGGTCAACGGCGGCAGTTTCGACAACCTCCTTGCTGTCCACTCGCTGTCGAAGACCTCGAGCCTGGCCAGCTACCGGGCTGGCTTCGTCACCGGTGATCCGGCGCTCGTTTCCGAACTACTGGCGGCGCGCAAGCACGCCGGCATGATGGTGCCGCTGCCGATCCAGGCCGCCATGACCGCGGCGCTCTCCGACGACGAGCACGAGAAGGTCCAGCGGGAGCGCTACCGCGCGCGCCGCGAGGTCCTGCTGGCCGCCGTTCAGCGGGCGGGCTTCACCGTCGAGAACTCGGAGGCCGGGCTGTACCTGTGGATCACCCGCGGTGAGGCCTGCCGGGACACCGTGGACTGGTTCGCCGAACGCGGCATCCTCGTCGCGCCCGGCGAGTTCTACGGACCGCGGGGCCACGAGCACGTGCGGATGGCGTTGACGGCGACCGACGAGCGGATTGCCGCGGCGGCCGCGCGGCTCTGACCGGTTGGTTCGACCGAGTCGCCGCGGTTTCGCAGCGCCACCGCGATTGCAACCGCGGTGGCTCTGCGTAGCCGCAGCGAACTTGACCTCGCCCTGGAACTCGAACTCGAACGTGAGTTAGCCGAGGTCGATCCGCAGGATCCGCCCCGACCGGTGCTCGCGTGAGGTTGCGGGATCCCAATGCTCCGACGCGCAGACATACAGGTGCTCGCCCGCCTCTCCGCCGAGTGCCACGGCGAACGGCCGGGGCGCGGACAGCGTGCGGATCGTGTGCCCATCCCGCCCATCGATGAGGATCACCTCACTGGTGGCGGGGGAGGCCACCCAGATGTTGTCGTCCGTGTCGACCGCGATGCCGTCGGGGAACACCATGGACCCGAACTCGCGCAGAGTCTGCCGGCCGGAAAGGGCACCGTCCGCCGCGACCGCGAAGGTGCTGATACGGCCCGGGGCCGAGCGAGTCTCAGCGACGAAGAGCCGCCTCCCATCGCGGGTGGGCGCGATGCCATTGGCGAACAGCAGCGGGTCCCCGACGGCGCGGGCGCTGCCGTCGGGCTCGATCAGCACCAGGCTCGCCGGGCGCGGGGGCGTCGGCATCGACGAGGCATCGCCGTAGTTGCCGACATACGTCCGGCCCAGGTGGTCGGTGAACATGTCGTTGAGATGCCAGGTCGCGAGGTCGGCCAAGTCCGCGTGGACGCTGAGTGTCCCGTCCGCAGTGCGACGGTAGACCTTGCGGTCCTTGACACCGGCGATGAGCAGGTCGCCGTCTGGGAGGAATCCGAGTCCGCCGGGGCCACCGGGGATATGCGCCATCTCCGCCGCCTCGCCGGTGCGCGGGTCGAGCCGGATCACCTTCTCGCCGAAGATGTCTGAGAACCACAGGGCGCCGTCCCGCCAGCGCGGGCATTCGGGGAAGCAGAGCCCGTCGAGGACGGTCTGAGGTGATGTCGTCATGGCTCCGAGTATCGCCGTCCACCCGGCCTTGCGTATAGCTCTGGGCTCGTTGGGCGGTAGCGGGGTCGGCCAGATGGCTCAGGCGGCGGTGCTCCCGTGGTCCGCGGGCAGAGTCCCGAGCAGATGCCCCCGGCCGGCGGCGACCTCCGACTCCAACATGATGAGCGCGGCCTTCGCCTCGAGCCCGCCGGGATATCCGCCCAGTGCCCCGTCGAGCCTGTGCACCCGATGGCACGGCAGCACGATGGGCAGTGAGTTCGTGGCACACGCGACGTCCACAGCCAGGACCGTTTTGGGGCTGCCGACCAGGCGCGCGAGCTGTGGATAGTTGGCGGTGTGACCGTACTCGATCAGCGGCAGGTGGTCCTGGACCCTGCGCTGAAACGGTGCGGACAGCGATAGGTCGAGGGGCAGCGCAATGCTCTGACGCCGCCGGGCGAAGTACTCGTCGAGCTGCCGGCGCGCGGTGTCGAGAAGGCGGCGGGGTCTCCTTAGCGGAGCTGCACCGAGCGCGGCGGACACGGTCTCGAGGACCAGGGCGTGATTCTCCGACTCGAAGGCGACCCGGATCAGTCCGCGACTGCTTGCGGCAATCAGGAGGGGACCTAGCGGACTCGCGGTGACCGCATAGCTCCAGTCGCGGCTGTCGGTGGCGGATGGGCCGGAATCGGATGGAGACACAGGCTCAGCCATACCTGCGGGGGCGGTGCTGGTGGCGATCATCTGGGGCTCCATTCCATGCGGGACTCTGACACTGTGCAGACGTCCCGGCGGGCCGGAATGTGAGGTGCCGTGCCGCGGGGCGCTAACCTGACGGGCAATCAACGATGGATACAGGAGCGCGGATGTCGACAGTGGTGGGCCAGAAGCCGAGGATGCCGATCGTGGCCAGGACCGGGCGCGATGAGCATGAGGCGCTCCGCATTGGGGACACGGTGTTCTCCGAGCGGGACCTGCTCGCGGCCGCCACCTCGGTGGCGGAGCGCATCCGCGGGGCCGCACGGGTGGCGGTGTGGGCCGAGCCGACGCCGGAGACCGTGTTGGCCGTGCTGGGCTGCCTTATCGGCGGGGTCACCGTGGTGCCCGTGCCGCCGGACTCCGGCCGGGCCGAGCTGCGCCACATCCTCGCCGACTCGGGCGCGCAGGCCTGGCTCGGCTCGGCGCCGGACAGCCACGCCGGGGCAGGGCTGCCGGAGCTGCCGGTGATCCCCGTCCGCCGCCATTCCCGCTCCTACCATGTGCTGCCGCAGCCGCACCCGGACTCGGCAGCGATGATCGTCTACACCTCGGGCACCACCGGCGCGCCCAAGGGCGTGGTGCACAGCCACCGGGCGATCGCCGCCGATCTCGACGCGCTCGCCGACGCCTGGGCATGGACTTCCGAAGACGTGCTGGTGCACGGGCTCCCGTTGTTCCACGTGCACGGCCTGGTCCTTGGCATCTTGGGCCCGCTGCGCCGCGGCGGGCGGGTGGTCCACACCGTGCGGCCAGACCCCAAGGCCTATGCGGCCGCGGCGGGCACCATGTATTTCGGGGTGCCGACGGTGTGGTCCCGTGTGGTCGCCGACCCCGAGTCGGCGGCGGCCCTCTCGGGCGCCAGGCTGCTCATCTCTGGCAGCGCGCCACTGCCAGTCCCGGTGTTCGACGGGCTGCGGGCGCTGACCGGACTGGCGCCGGTGGAGCGCTACGGCATGTCGGAGACGCTGATCACCATCTCCACCCGCGCGGACGGCGAACGCCGCCCCGGCTGGGTGGGGATGGCGGTGGCGGGAGTCCAGACGAGGCTGCGCGATGAGGCCGGGGCCGAGGTGCCCGCGGACGGCGAGAGCATCGGCCGGCTACAGGTGCGCGGCGCGACGTTGTTCAGCGGCTACCTGAACAACCCGGAGGCGACGGCGGAGTCGTTCACCGAGGACGGCTGGTTCAACACCGGCGACATCGCGATCCTCGACGCCGAGGGCTTCCACCGGATCGTCGGCCGCGAGTCGACGGACCTGATCAAGTCCGGCGGCTACCGCGTCGGCGCGGGTGAGGTCGAGACGGTGCTGCTGGGGCACCCTGGCGTCGCGGAGGCGGCGGTGATCGGGGTGCCCGATGCGGACCTCGGACAGCGGATCGTGGGCTGCGTCGTTGCCCGTGAGGGCCTGCTCAGCGCGGACGGTGGGGAGCTGATCGACTTCGTGGCCGCGGAGCTCTCGGTCCACAAACGACCCCGGGAGATCTGGGTGCTCGACGCGCTGCCGCGCAACGCGATGGGGAAGGTGCAGAAGGCACAGCTGGTGCGGCCGCGGTAAACCCACTCAGGGGCGCAGGACCGCGCTGAGGGCGGCGTGTGGCCTCCTGCCGGGATCTTGGCGTGTCTGCACGGCGAGGACTGCGAACCCAGATTCGTTGAGCAGACGGCCCAGCTGCTGGGCGGACCAGCAGTAGGCGGTCGTGACCACGGGTGGGAAGGCCTCCGCCGCGACTCCGTCGAAATAGCCGATGAGTAGCCGCCCGCCCGGGGCGAGGGCACGGGCGAACTCCGCGAGGATGGCTGGCAGCTCGTCCGGGGGGACGTGGATCAACGAGTACCAGGCCAGCACTCCGCCCAGTGTCCCATCGGGGACGCTGAGGTCCCGAAGCGACGCGACTCGAAAGGGCACCTCGGGGAAACGATCTTGCGCGCCCGCGATGAATTCAGGCACGAGGTCGATGCCCTCGATGTTGACACCGCGCTGATGCAGGAAATTCGTCCAGTGCCCGGGTCCACAGCCTGCGTCGAGCAGATAGCCGCAGACCTCGTTGGACCAGCTTTCGACACAGCGCCGATCGAGCGGATGCAGGTCCTCGAGGGAGCCGAGCAGACGCGTGTACTCGTCTGCTCGCTGTGCGTATGCGGCGCGGATGTGCCAATCGGCCATGTTCACCAGAATTCGGGGACTCGGTTGTGCGGTGGGCTCATTCGTGAACTCGGGGTGAGAACAGCCGCGGGAAAGTACCGTAGAATTATGAGCCTTAATTTTCAGCGGCAACTCGAGGAGTTGTTCCACGATCAGGGCATCGGCACGCTGGTGACCTTGAAGGACGATGGCCGCCCACAGGTGTCGAACGTGCTCTACTACTTCGACCGCGGGCAACAGAAGTTCTTGATCTCGGTGACGGACACCAGGGCCAAGACCAAGAACATCCGCAGAGACAATCGTGTCAGCATGCACATCAACGGCAAGGACGGCTGGTCGTACGCGGTGGCCGAGGGGCGGGCTCTGCTGAGCACCATCGCCGCGGACCCGCACGACGGCACGGTGGGCGCGCTGGTCGAGCTCTACCAGCGGCTGCAGGGGGAACATCCGGACTGGGATGAGTTCCGCATGGCGATGATCCGCGAGCGGAGGGTCCTGCTGACCGTGCAGATCGAGCGGGTCTACGGCATGTCTGGCGACTAGGGTTTGCCTACTCCCGAGCCTCGAGGACGAAGACTGGGATCAGCCGGTCCGTGTTCTCCTGGTATTCGGCATAGGGCGGGTAGGCGGCGACGGCGCGCTCCCACCACAGCGACCGCTCGTCGCCGGTGATCTCCCGTGCGCGATAGGCCCTGCGTTCGGTGCCGTCCTGCAAGTCTAGGTCAGGGTTGGCGACCAGGTTGTTGTACCAGACCGGGTTGGTCGGGGCGCCGCCCTTGGAGGCGACGGCGGCATAGGCGCCGTCGTGCTCGACGCGCATGAGGGGCACCTTGCGCAGTTTGCCGGTCTTGGCACCGAGCGTGAACATCAAGATCACCGGCATGCCCATCAGCACGGTGCCGTCGGTGCCGCCCGAGGTCTCGATCAGCTCGACTTGGTCCCGCACCCATTTGGTTGGGCTGGGCGCGTATTCGGGTTGCTGTGTGGTCATCGGTCTATCTCCTCAATTTCGCATCACGGTCTGGAAGATTTGCCGTTATCAGCGTAGGCCGAATCGGGGTGGTGGTGGTTGCGTCGCCATCTCGCGTTGACTTGCGAGAGCGCGATGATGATCAGGAACAGCACGAATGTGGAGATGAGCTGGTTGCGTGCCGTCTCATTGGTGAGCATCAGCGCGATCAGGCCACCGAGTCCGGCGAGCGTCGCCCACGTCAGGTACGGGAACAGCCACATCTTGAGCTTGAGCTTGTTCTCCGCGACGAGGATGGGGCGCAGCCGCAGTTGCGAGACGCACACGAAGATCCACACGACCAGCAGCACAGAGCCGACGGCGTTGAGCAGGAGCGAGAGCAGCTCGTCTGGTAGCAGCCAGTTCAGCAGCACCGCGACGAAGGCGAAGAAGACCGACACGAGCACTGCGGTGCGCGGGGTGCCGTTGGGGGCCACTTGGGTCAAGGCCCGCGGCCCGTCGCCGCGCTTGGCGAGCGCGAACGCCATCCGGGTGGAGCCATAGATGTTCGCGTTGAACGCCGAGAGCAGGGCGATCACGACGACCAGCTCCATGAAGCCCGACGCCAACGGGATCGCGGCCTCGTCCAGCACCGCCACGAACGGGCTCTCGTGCAGCACCGACGACGTCCAGGGCAGTGCCAAAACCATGATGGCGACCGAGCCGACGTAGAAGATCCCGATCCGCCAGATGACGTTGCGCACCGCTATGACGATCCCGCGCTCCGGCTCGGCGGACTCCGCGGCCGCGATGGTGACGATCTCGATGCCGCCGAAGGCGAACGCCACCACCAGCAGGCCGGCCGCGACGCCGCCGATGCCGTTGGGCATGAACCCGTCCCCGTCCCCCCTGAGATGGACGAGCCCGACGGGGTCCGTGCCGGGGAGCAGGCCGAAGACCAGCAGGACGCCGAGGATGATGAACGCGACGATGACCGTCACCTTGATGGCGGCGAACCAGAACTCGAACTCGCCGAAATTTGCCACCTTGGACAGGTTGACCACGGCGAAGAAAGTCACGAAGACGAGCGCTATCACCCACTGCGGCACCCCGGGCAGCCAGCCCTGCACGATCTGCGAGGCCCCGGTGATCTCCGCGCCCAGCACCATGATCAGCATCGCCCAATAGATCCAGCCCATGGTGAAGCCGGCCCAGTTGCCGATGCCCATCCGCGCGTACTCGGCGAACGAGCCGCTGGACGGGATGGCGGAGCCCATCTCGCCGAGCATCCGCATCACGAAGATGACGATGATCCCGGCGATCACATAGGACAGCAGGACTGCGGGCCCGGCCTCCTTGATGCCCTGGCCGCTGCCGAGGAACAGGCCGGCGCCGATGGCGCTGCCGAGTCCCATCATGGTGATGTGGCGAACCTTCAGCCCATTGCCGAGGACACTCCCAGGCGAGTCGGCCTTCTCGCCCTGATCTACTGGCTCGCTCGCCATTGCTGGTCCCGCCTCTGTCCCGCCGCTGGATGTGGTCACGTGTTAATTCGCATGCAACTGGGCGTTCAAGGCGACGCCCGCCCCGCTGCGTGGGACCACCTCGACTGCTCCGCTGGTGGAGTTGCGGCGGAACAGCAGCCCGTCGACCCCGGACAGCTCCGCGGCCTTGACGACCTCGCCGCCGGGCAGCCGCGTCACCTTGGTCCCGGCGGTGACATACAGCCCGGCCTCGATCACGCAGTCGTCCCCTAGGGAGATGCCCGCGCCGGAGTTCGCGCCCAGCAGGCAGCGCTCGCCCAGCGAGATCACCTGTGTGCCGCCACCGGAGAGCGTGCCCATGATCGACGCGCCGCCGCCGACGTCCGTGCCGTCGCCGACAACGACGCCCGCAGAGATCCGCCCCTCCACCATCGAGTCGCCGAGGGTGCCGGCGTTGAAGTTCACGAAGCCCTCGTGCATGACCGTGGTGCCGCTGGCCAGGTGCGCGCCGAGGCGCACACGGCCGCCGTCGGCCACCCGGACGCCGGACGGGACCACGTAGTCGAGCATGCGTGGGAACTTGTCGACGCCGTAGACGGTGACCGGGCCGTGCTGGCGGAGGGCGGCCCGGACCAGCTCGAAGCCCTCGACGGCGCAGGGGCCGAAATTGGTCCAGGCCACGTTGGCGAGCAGGCCGAAGAGGCCGTCGAGGTTGGCCTGGTGGGGCTGGATAAGGCGGTGGGAGAGCAGGTGCAGCCGCAGGTACGCGTCGTGGGTGTCGGCGGGCGGGGCAGCGAGGGACGCGATGGTGGTGCGCACGGCCACCGTGTGCACCTGCCGGCGTGCGTCGGGTCCGGTCAGCGCGGCGAGCCCGGCGGGCGCGTCGTCTGTGGACAGCGCCACGGTGCCCGGGTCGTCGAACTCGCCCAGCGCAGGATTAGGAAACCACGTGTCCAGGACGACGTTGGCGGAGTAGATGGTGGCGAGGCCGTATGCCTGGGCGCCTGCGTTGAGATACGTCACGATTGTCCAGGCTACCGAGGGCCTGCGCTGGCCGTTGGACTACCTGGCCCCTAGCCTGGGTGGGTGAGTGATCAACTGGACCTTTTCGCAGACGTGGTGACTCTGGCCGCGGCGCTGGTGGACATCCCCAGCGTCTCGCGGGACGAGCGCCGCCTGGCCGACGCGGTCGAGTCCGCGCTGCGCCGGCAGGCCCCGCACCTGGAGGTGCTTCGCCACGGCGACGCTGTGCTGGCGCGCACGAGGCTGGGGCGGGGCCGGCGCGTGCTGCTGGCCGGGCATCTCGACACGGTGCCGATCGCGGACAACGTGCCGAGCCGCCTACACGACAGCGAAGACGGGGAAGGCCCGATCCTGCACGGTTGCGGGACCGTCGACATGAAGTCCGGCGACGCGGTGTTCCTGCACCTGGCCGCGACCATCGCCGAGCCCGTCCACGACCTGACATTGATTTTTTACGACTGCGAGGAGATCGCCGCCCGGTACAACGGACTGGGCCGCATCGAGCGGGAGCTGCCGGAGTGGCTCGAGGCCGATGTGGCCATCCTCGGGGAGCCGACCGGCGGACTCATTGAGGCCGGCTGCCAGGGCACGCTGCGGATGCGGATCAGCGCCACCGGAGTGCGGGCGCACTCGGCCCGGTCGTGGCTGGGGGACAACGCGATCCATCGGCTGGGCGCCGTGCTGGACCGGCTGGCCGCATACGACGCCCGGGCCGTGGATATCGACGGCTGCCGCTACCGGGAGGGCCTGCAGGCGGTGCGCATCGAGGGCGGGGTGGCGGGCAACGTCGTGCCCGACGCCGCGGAGCTGGAGGTGAACTTCAGGTTCGCGCCCGACCGCACCATCGCCCAGGCGGAGGAACACGTGCGGGAGGTGTTCGCGGGCCTCGCCGTGGAGTGCGAGGTGACGGACTCGTCGGCGGGCGCGTTGCCTGGCCTGTCGGCGCCGGCCGCAGCAGAGCTGGTCGCGGCGGCGGGCGGGCAGTTCCGGGCGAAATACGGGTGGACGGACGTGTCTCGGTTCGCCGCGCTGGGGATTCCCGCCGTGAACTACGGCCCCGGCGATCCCAACCTGGCGCACAAGCGCGACGAGCGGGTGCCGGTCTGCCAGATCCATCTCGTGGAGCGGGTGCTGCGCGGATATCTGAGCAGCTAACCTTGGCGCCATGATCAGTAAGAGAGCATCGGCGCGTCGCGAGCGCCTCATGGGCCCAGTGACCGTCCGTGGCGAGTGGCAGGGCGACCAGCAGACCACCGATCAGCGGCTGCTGGACCGTCGCGGCGCGGGCGACTGGGTGCACACCGACCCGTGGCGGGTGCTGCGAATCCACAGCGAGTTCATCGAGGGCTTCGGCGCGCTCGCGGAGCTGCCGAAGGCGGTGTCGATTTTCGGCTCGGCGCGCACCGGCCCCGAGACGGAGGTCTATCAGAAGACCGTGGAGATCGCGAAGCTCCTGGCAGACGCCGGCTACGTGATCGTCACCGGCGGCGGTCCCGGCGTGATGGAGGCCGGGAACCGTGGCGCGTTCGAACAGGACGGCTATTCCGTGGGCCTAGGCATCGAGCTGCCCCACGAGCAGGGCCTGAACAGCTACGCCGACCTGGGCATCAATTTCCGGTACTTCTTCACCCGCAAGGTGATGTTCATCAAGTACTCGCAGGCGTTCGTGTGCATGGAGGGCGGCTTCGGCACCCTCGATGAGCTGTCCGAGGCGCTGACCCTGGTGCAGACTGGCAAGATCACCCGCTTCCCGATCATCTTGTTCGGATCGAAGTTCTGGGGCGGCCTCGTGGACTGGTTCCGCGACACGCTGGTGGAACAGGGCACGATCTCGCCGGAGGACATGGACCTGTTCCACGTGACGGACTCACCGGCGGAGGTCGTCCGGATCATCGCCGAGGCCGAATCCGCAGCGGCCATCGCAGACAGGCCCGGGAAGCCATGAGCAGGCGCGAGGTCGCCGGCAACGGACACGACATGCTCGAGGGACGCTGGAATAAGTTCGCCGTGTGCGTCTACTGCGCGTCCGGCCCGGTGGCGCCGGAGTTCGAGGCGCTGGCCGCGGAGGTGGGGGCCGAGATCGGCCGTCGCGGTTGGACGTTGGTCTCCGGCGGCGGCCGCGTCTCGATGATGGGCGCCGTCGCGCGGGCGGCACGCGAGACGGGCGCGCGCTCCATCGGAGTGATCCCGAAGGCCCTGATGGACCTCGAGGTCGCGGATATCGAGGCGGACGACCTGCTGATCACCGATAACATGCGGGACCGCAAGGGGCTCATGGACGCGCACGCGGACGCGTTCCTGGCGCTGCCCGGCGGCCTCGGCACCCTCGAGGAGCTCACCGAGGTGTGGACTTCGCTGGGCCTGGGCATGCACAACAAGCCCGTCGTGCTGCTGGACCCAGCGGGGCACTACACCGGCTTGCTCGACTGGCTGTCCGGGATGGTGGCAACGGGATTCGTCAGCCAGTCGATGCTCGACGTCCTGCCGGTGGCCACCACTGTGGAGGATGCGCTGAACCTGTGCGCCGATGGGACGCGGTTCCCCGGCGTGGACACGGGGGAACCCCGCACCTGAGGCCGGTGCGGGCGGGCGCCCGTGCCACGATGGAGACCATGCACCCGCCGTGTGAGCCTCATCGCCCCCCAGCGCCTGCGGCAGGACCAGCGCCTGCGGCGGGATCACCAGCTGCGGCCACTCTGTGCGGGCGGCCAGTGACGACCGCGCGGGCCCTGGTCATGGCGATCATCAACCGCACCCCGGACTCGTTCTACGACCAAGGCGCGACCTTCACCGACGGGGCCGCGATGGATGCGGTCCGCAAGGCCGTCGACGATGGCGCGGACGTGGTCGATATCGGCGGCGTCAAAGCTGGGCCCGGCGACGAGGTGGACGAGGCGCAGGAGATCGAGCGCGTTATTCCGTTTATCGCGTGGGCGCGAGAAGCGTTCCCGGGCTTGCTGATCAGCGTCGACACCTATCGTCCCGGCGTTGCGCGGCGCGCCCGCGCGGCGGGCGTGGACCTGATCAACGACACCTGGGGTGGGTCCAACCCCGAGCTGTTGGAGGTCGTCGCGGAGATCGGCGCGGGCCTGGTGTGCTCGCACACCGGCGGCGCGGTGCCGCGTACCCGCCCGCACCGGGTCCGCTACGCCGATGTGGTGCAGGACGTCGTGGAGAAGGTCGTCGGCGACGCGGAGCGCGCTGTCGCGGCGGGCGTCGCGCGGGACTCGATCTTGATCGATCCCACCCACGACTTCGGCAAGAACACCTTCCACGGGTTGGCGCTGCTGCGCCATGTCGATGTGCTGGTGGACACCGGTTGGCCGGTGCTGATGGCGCTGAGCAACAAGGACTTTATCGGGGAGACACTGGGTGTGGGATTGCAGGAGCGCCTAGAAGGGACGCTGGCGGCCACCGCGCTGGCGGCCGCGGCCGGCGCCCGGGTCTTCCGGGTGCACGAGGTGGCGCAGACGCGCCGCGTGCTGGAGATGGTCGGCGCAATAGTGGGCACGGCGTCGCCGGCCCGAACAGTGAGAGGCTTGGCATGAGCGACGGCGGCGTTATCCGCACCTGGCATGATCCGAATTGGACTGTGCCACAATTAATTTCCGCCAAACGTGGTCGCACCGTATCGGTTGTGCTCCCCGCGTTGAACGAGGAGGCCACCGTCGCCGGGGTCCTGGACACCATCCGCCCGCTGCTCGGCGGCTCGGCGGGCGAGGGTCTGGTGGATGAGCTGGTGGTCCTGGACTCGGGCTCCACCGACCGCACCGCGGAATGCGCGCGGATGGCCGGCGCCCGGGTGATCAGCCGCGAGGAGGCCGTGCCCGGGCTCGAGCCGGTGCCGGGCAAGGGCGAGGCGCTGTGGCGCTCAATCGCGGCCACCACCGGGGACTTCATTGTGTTCATCGACTCCGACCTGATCGACCCGGACCCCAACTACGTCCCCAACCTCCTGGGCCCGCTGCTCACCGAGGACGGGATCCACCACGTCAAGGGCTTCTACCGCCGGCCGCTGCGGATCAACGAGACCGAGGACCCCCGCGGCGGCGGCAGGGTCACGGAGCTCGTGGCGCGGCCCATGCTCGCGGCGCTGCGGCCCGAGCTCCGGGGCATCGTGCAACCGCTCGGCGGGGAGTACTCGGGAACTCGGGAGCTCCTGGCCAGCGTGCCCTTCGCCCCTGGCTACGGCGTCGAGATCGGGCTGCTGCTCGACACCTACGCCCGCTACGGCGCGGCGGGGTTGGGGCAGGTGAACCTGTCCGTGCGCAAGCACCGCAATCGCGACCTGATGGAGCTGGGCGTGATGAGCCGCCAGATCATCGGAACCATGCTGCGCCGCTGCGGGATTGACGATCAGGGCGAGGGTCTGACCCAGTACTACGCCAAGGAGGGCTCCTTCGCGCCGCGCACCAGCGACGTGGACCTGGTCGACCGCCCGCCGATCGACAGCCTGACGCGCACGCACGCGCCCATGTGAGGATTGGGGCATGATCACCGCGCTGCTCTACATCGTTGTGCTGGCCGTGGTCGCGGGGGCGCTGTTCTTCCTCGCCTCTGCGATCTTCGGCCGCGGCGAGGAACTGGACCCTCTGCCCAGGGGGCTAACCCTGGCGACCCTGCCGGCCGCGGACCTCGCGGGTGAGGATGTGCGGGCGCTTCGGTTTCAGCAGGTGGTGCGGGGATATAAGACGAGTGAGGTCGATTGGGCTCTGGCCCGGCTTGCCGCGGAGATCGACCGTCTGCGTGACCTCGCCGGGCAGGGCGAAGGGGGCAGTGGCCAGCCAGAATAGCCCTCCCCGCCACAGACACCCGTCCTGTTGGGAGTGGGTCGAATAACGGTTTCCCCCTCCGATAGGGAAGAATGGTGATGGTCGGCACTAGTTTTGCCGCGCAACACTGATTCGGACGCGGACCGGCAGATGCCCGGTCCGAGAAGATCTGGAGGGAGCACACGATGGCGGCCATGAAGCCCCGGACCGGGGACGGTCCCCTCGAAGCAACCAAAGAGGGACGCGGAATTGTAATGCGGGTTCCGCTTGAGGGTGGCGGGCGTTTGGTCGTAGAGCTGACGCCAGATGAGGCGGCTGCACTCGGCGAAGAGCTGCGTGGAGTCACCGCTTAGCTCTCTGAGGAGGGGATTCTGCGGCGAGTAGTTCGCTGGCAGTATGCCCCGTACAGCTGGAAGATCGAGAACCCCGCCTGTCGACCTGACACGGCGGGGTTCTGTTTTGTGCGCGGGTATGGGCGAGAGAGGTGCGAGATGGCGGATCACACCGCTGCGGGGATGACGGCGCTCATCGAGGTCGCGGACGCACTGCGCTGCCCGGTCTGCGAGGGCCAGGTGTCCGTCGAGGGGCGGGCCGTGCGCTGCGCAGCGGGGCACAGCTTCGACATCGCGCGGCAAGGCTACGTTGGATTGACGGGCGGGGCGCTCAAGTTCACGGGGGACTCCCCGGACATGGTCGCCGCGCGGGAGCGCTTCCTTGGCGCCGGCCACTTCGAGGCGCTGCTGGCAGCGGTCGCTGAGACCTCGGCGCGAGTGCTGCCCCACTGGGGCGCGGAGGGCGTGCCGGGCCCGGTCGTCGTCGAGCTTGGGGCGGGCACCGGCCACTATCTCGCGCGGGTCCTAGATGGCGCGCCGTCGGCCCGCGGCGTGGCAGTCGACGCCTCAAAGCCTGCGGCCCGACGCGCCGCGCGGGCACACCCGCGGGCTGCGTCCGTGTTGACCGACGCGTGGGCGCGGCTGCCCGTGGCCGATGGCGCTGCCGACTTGGTCATGTCGGTGTTCGCGCCCCGCAACGCGGAGGAGTCCGCCCGGATGCTCCGACCCGGTGGCACGGTGCTGGTCCTCACCCCGGGGCCGGGCCACCTGGGCGAGTTGGTGGGGCCACTGGGCCTGGTCAACGTGGACGAGCGGAAGGCAGAGCGACTTGAGGCCACCATGGCCGGACACTTCGAGGCCGCCGAGATGGTGCACATCGAGAGCCGGATGAACCTGTCCCACAAGGACATCGAGAACGTGATCGGAATGGGTCCATCTGCCCGGCATGGCGACCCCGCACAGCGCGCCGCGGCGATCGCGGCGCTGCCAGAGCGCGTCACGGTCACCGCGGCGGCGATCGTGACTGTGTTCAGAAGCGTCTAGGCCTTCGCCGCGCAGACCAAGCCGCCGCCGAGCGGCAGCAACACGGGGATGAGAGTCGGATCCTCGGCGATCGCGCGCAGGGCGTCGCGAGCCGAGACCGCGGCCAGGTCCCGGCGGCCGGCCTCCGGGGGCGCGCCGTTGGCCAGGACGCCGTTGAGGACGATCACGCCGCCCGGGCGCAGCAGCCGAACTCCCTCGGTGAGGAAGCTCAGGTGGTCTACGCCAGCGGTGTCGATGAAGACGAGGTCATAGGAGGCGTCGGCCAGCCGGGGGAGCACCTCGAGCGCGCGGCCGTTGATCAGCCGAGTGCGGGAGGGCGCGATGCCCGCGGCAACGAACGCCTGCTTGGCGGCCCGCTGGTATTCGGGCTCGGTGTCGATAGTGGTGAGCACGCCATCGGAGCGCATGCCGCGAAGCAGCCACAGTCCGCTGACGCCGGCTCCCGTGCCGATCTCCACGATCGTCCGCGCGTCGAGCATTCGGGCGAACATGCTCAGGGCCGTGCCCACGGACGGCGCCACGGCGTCGACGCCTAGGTCGCCAGCCCGCTCCCGGGCGGCGGCCAGGCCAGAGTCGCCGCCAACCGCGGCTGCGGAGTCCATCGCGAGGTTGGTGATCCAGTCGGTGGCAAAGGCCTCGGCCGTGGATTCAGAGTTGCGGGCATCAGGAGTCACGCTGTGAAGACTATCGCTGGTGCCTGCCTACGGCGGCTAGGCGCACCGGATCGACATTCTCAGGTGCCGCTCAGGTATCTCATACAGTCGGCACATTCGACTGCGAAAGAGTAAGGGCACTGAATCTCGGGAAGTCGCGCTTCGGGGGTCGGGAACATAAAATGGTGCACGGGTGTTATCAGGGCTGTGTTGTAAGGACAGCAGGCCTGACGAGCCCGACGGCACGCAATGGTGGCGATGCAGGATCAGGAGGCTCGAGAATGAACAATGTGCGGACTCGCGCAGGATCAACTGACGGCGCCCCTGTCGGCGAACCCCAGGGCACGGCGGCGTTCGACGAGACGGGCGACCGCTCGGCCATGCCCAGCTGGGACAACTTGGTCCGTGAGCATGCCGACCGCGTCTACCGACTGGCCTACCGACTTTCCGGCAACGCACAGGACGCCGAGGACCTGACCCAGGACACCTTCATCAGGGTCTTCCGGTCGCTGTCGAACTACCAGGCGGGGACGTTCGAGGGCTGGCTGCACCGCATCACCACGAACCTGTTCCTGGACATGGTGCGCCGCCGGAATCGAATCCGGATGGAGGCGCTGCCGGAGGACTACGACCGGGTGCCATCCAACACGCCCGACCCGGAGCAGATCTATCACGACGCGCGCCTTGATCCCACGCTGCAGCTGGCGCTGGACTCGCTGGCCCCGGATTTCCGGGCCGCGGTGGTCCTGTGCGATATCGAGGGCCTTTCCTATGAGGAGATCGGCACCACCCTCGGCGTGAAATTGGGTACCGTTCGAAGCAGGATCCATCGTGGCAGGCATGCGATCCGCGAGTATTTAGCGGCAGCACCGGATCATGAACTGGGACGGAACTGAGGGAGCGGCACGTGGTGAACGGGGACGAGTCATGACCGAACAGATCGGGCCATTTCGCGGGCGCGGCACCGATTCCTCCTTCTCGCTGGGCAGCGCACGCATGACCAGCGTCGGCCACCTCACCACGGAGGCTGTGGCCGCGTATGCGGACGGCGAGTTGCGGATGGGCCCGCATCTGCGCGCGTCCGCGCATCTCGGCAGCTGCCCGCAGTGTGCCGCGGAGGTCGAGGCACAACGCCGGATCCGCGCAGACCTGCAGGGCTGCGCAAAGCCCGCGATGTCGGACTCCCTCCTGAGCACCCTCCGCTCCATCCCGCTGTCTCCGTCGGGGGCGTCAGACACCACCGATCGCCCGGCCGAGCAGGCAGGCGGGCATGGGGGACTCGAGGGGCGGGGCAAGCTGCGCTGGCGGTGGCCGTTCTAACGCCACCCCGCAACTCGCGCTGGCCCGCCCTACCCGCCGACGCGCGGTAGGCTCCTGCACGGCGTTCATTGCGACGGTCTCTACTGTGGGGTGAATACTGCGGGGTGTGAATACCGTGCGGTGTGAATACTGAGGGGTGCCAATCCAGTCGCCAGTGAGGGGAACTAAGTGAATCCGGAGACGCCCGGCCCGGGGGAGGGCCAGCCGCGGATGGCACCACGCCCCGTGCGACGACCAACTGTGGATCCCGCCGCAACGCAGGTGTTCGGGCGGCCCACCGGTGTGGAGGGCTCCTTCACTAAGGGCACCGGAATCGAATCGGAGTTCAATCCTGTTGCGGCCCCGCCCAACCCGGTTTTCGAGCAGGCCTTCGGCCGTCCGCTTGGGGCAGAGGGAGATCTGCAGCGCGGCCCAGACGACACTCGCCGAGATCCGGCGACTACCGGGTCCACTGGCACAGTGCCCCCGGGTGGCGTGCCGGTCGACCCGTGGCGGGATCCGGGCTCGCAGGCGAGCCTGACCCCTGCGGAGCCCCAGCCGACTGCACGCGATCGCCCGGCCGCGACTCCTCTGGGCGTGCGCGACGTGCTCTTCGGCCGCAAGGTCGCGCCGCGGGCCCTCGCTGTGCTGGGCGTCCTGGCCCTGCTGGTGGGCGTCTCCGGCGGCGTTATCGGGCGGGTCACCGCCGAGGTGAGCCAATCCCTGACCAGTTCCAAGGTGCGCCTGGTGCAGCCGGATGAAACGCCAGACCAGCCCACCAACGAGTCCGTAGAGGTCGCTTCGGCGGTGCTGCCGGCAGTGGTCTCCATCGAGGTGCAGTCGAAGGACCAGATGGGGTCGGGCTCCGGCGTGGTCATCGACGGCCGGGGCTACATCGTCACCAACAACCACGTGGTCTCTTCGGCGGCCAACAACCCCGACACCCAACTCCGCGTCACGTTCTCCGATGGCCAGACGGTCCCGGCACAGATCGTGGGCCGGGATATCAAGACCGACCTCGCCGTCCTCAAGGTTGAGGGGGTCGACAACATGAAGGTCGCGAACCTCGGCAATTCCGACTCCATCCAGGTGGGCGAGGACGTGGTGGCGTTCGGCTCCCCGCTGGGATTGAACCGGACGGTCACCAAGGGCATCGTGAGCGCTCTGAATCGCCCGGTGCGGCTCGCTGGGGAGGACTCCGACACCAACGCCGTTATCGATGCGGTGCAGACGGACGCGGCCATCAACCCCGGCAATTCGGGCGGGCCGTTGATCAATGCCCGCGGTGAGGTGATCGGTATCAACTCCGCGATCCGCTCCGAGAGCGGCGGGTCGGTGGGGTTGGGCTTCGCCATCCCGGTCAACACCGTCGCCGAGGTCGCAGGCCGACTCATCGAGAGCGGCGAGATGCACCACCCGGAGATCGGCGTCAACGCGCGGACGGTCAGCAACGACCAGGTCACCGGCGCCGAGATCGCGAACGTCATCGCTGACGGACCCGCGCAGAAGGCTGGCATCATCGAGGGCGACGTGGTGGTGCGGGTCGGCGACAGGGCGGTCACCAGTGCGGACGAGCTCGTGGTCGCCGTGCACGCCCTCGATATCGGCCAGGAGGCCCCGGTCGAGATCGTCCGCGCGGGCCAAACTATCGGTGTGAATGTGACCCCGCAGACCGACTAACGGCCCTTCCGTGCGGGGGAATTCCCGCGTGGCCGGGCAGGCACGTACTCTGTCACTGTGTTCAGCAACATTGGATGGGGCGAGATGGCGATCCTGGTGATCGCGGCCCTCATCATTTTGGGACCCGAGCGGCTACCGAGCGCGATGTCTTGGGTGGCCAAGGCGTTGAAGCAGGCCCGCGAGTACGCGACCGGCGCCCAGACTCAGCTCAAGGACGAGCTGGGTCCGGAGTTTGAGGAATTCAAGAAGCCGTTCGAGGAGTTACGCGGGATGCGGGGGATGACGCCGAAGGGTGTCATCACCAAGCATCTGTTCGACGGCGACGACTCCATCTTCACCGGCAACTTCGACTCGAAGCCCAACCCTCCAGCACCGCTGCCCCCCGCCCAGAGCCCCTCAGCCCAGAGCCCCTCAGCCCAGAACCCGCCGGCCCAGATCCCTTCGGCTGGACCCGATCCTGCCCCGGGCGCGCCCACGCGGTACGACTCCGAGGCGACCTGACCACAGACCACAACGCCGGGCCTCCCCTCAGGGCGGCCCGGCGTTGTGGTCTGTTCAGGTCGGTGGGCTAGCCGCCCGCGGGATTGATGTTCAGTGACATGCCCACGAGGCCCTTGCGGCGGACGGCGAGCTTGTCCGCCACCGCGATCAGTGCGGCTCCGGCTGGCGACTCGGGTGCGCTGAGCACGATCGGAACACCGGCATCGCCGGACTCGCGGACCGCGGTCTCGAGGGGGATCTGGCCGAGCAGGGGCACGTCCGCGCCCACCGCCCTGGTCAGGCTCGCCGCCACGGCCTCGCCGCCGCCGGCGCCGAAGATCTCCATGCGGGTGCCATCGGGCAGCTCCAGCCAGGACATGTTCTCGATGACGCCAGCGATCCGCTGACGGGTTTGCAGCGCGATCGCCCCGGCCCGCTCGGCGACCTCGGCGGCCGCCTGCTGTGGCGTGGTGACCACGAGGATCTCCGCGCCCGGGATCAGCTGTGCGACGGAGATGGCGATGTCGCCGGTACCCGGCGGCAGATCCAGCAGCAACACGTCAAGATCGCCCCAAAACACATCAGCCAGGAACTGTTGCAGCGCGCGGTGCAACATCGGGCCGCGCCAGACCACCGGCGCGTTGCCGGTGGTGAACTGGGCGATCGAGATCAGCTTCACCTCATGCGAGATGGGCGGCATGATCATCTTCTCGACCTGAGTCGGCTTGGCGTCGGTGCCGAGCATGCGAGGCACCGAGTGGCCGTAGATATCCGCGTCGAGGACGCCGACGTTCAGGCCCTTGGCCGCGAGCGCGGCCGCCAGGTTGACCGTCACGCTGGACTTGCCCACGCCGCCCTTGCCGGAGGCCACCGCGTACACCCGGGTCATGGACCCTGGCTGTGCGAACGGGATGATCGGTTCCTCGGAATTGCCGCGCAGGCTGCGGCGCAACTCGGTGCGCTGCTCGTCGCTCATCACGTCGAGCTCCACCTTGATGGCGCTCACCCCGGGCACATCGGCGACAGCCTTGGTGACCCGCTCGGTGATCTCAGAGCGCATCGGGCACCCGGCAATGGTGAGGTAGATACCAATGTCGACGCTTCCATCGGGATGGATATCGACACTTTTAACCATCCCGAGTTCCGTAATTGGCTTGCGGATCTCAGGATCATCGACACGGGCTAACGCCGTTCGGACTGCGGAATCAGTGAGCTCAGACATCGCTTCCGATCATAGGCTGAGCGATCTTGCCACGCGAACCTCGCAGCCGCATCGCTTAACGGGAATGAACATACAGCTTATGTCTACCCCACGCCCCGGTCATTGGCTTGCGGTGGCCTTCAGGCGGGTGGCGCGGGGCAATCGATAAAGCACGGCAGTTCGGGGATGGGGATGCTGATCCCGGGTGCTATGTCGATGTGTTTGACGTCGTCGACCGTGGGCGCGGGCGTGTCCTCCGGTGGCGGCAGCACGTCGGGCGTCGGGGCCGGTGTGAGGTCGGGCTGCGCGTCGATGGACTTCTCGCCCTCGCCGATCGGCGGAAGGTCGGATTCGGTCGGGTATGCCCCGGTACCATAGCCGATGGCCCAGGACTGCACGTTCTGGACGTATGCGGCGGAGTGGTTGTAGCGGAGGATCGCGGCCGCGGTCTGGCCGATATCGGACAGGTTGATGCCGGCCGAGCACAGGAGGCGGCCCGCCGCGAACGCCGCGTCGTAGACGTTGTTGGGGTCGACGATCCCGTCGTTATTGCCGTCGGCGCCGAAGGTGGACCAGGTGCCCGGCATGAACTGCATGGGTCCGACAGCGCGGTCAAAGGCGGCGTCGCCGTCGAGAGCGCCGCCGTCGCTGTCGGTGATGACCGCGTTGCCCGGGAGATGTCCGTCCAGGACTGGGCCGAGGATGCGGGTGGTCGTGTTGCCGTTGATGTCCGCCCGGCCGCCGCTGGCATGGCCGGACTCGACCTTGCCGATACCCGCGAGCAGGTTCCACGGCAGCGCGCAGACGGGCTGGACCGTGGCCATCAGGTCGGCGGCGTGCTGATAGGCGTGCATTATGATGCCCGGGATGCCGAGGGGTCCGGGGGCGAGCTGCGCCAGCGGGCCAGGCAGGGCGGCGGGATTCGCCGAGCCGGCGGCGACAACTGGCACAGCGGCAGTCCGATATTCCGGGATGGGCCGCAACGCCGACGGCACGATGCCCACGTGCTCGGTGACTGCGGGCTCGGTGACTGTGGGCAGGGCGATGAGGGGGCCGGCGCTCCCGGAGGCTGGAGCGCTGAGCAGCTGCAGCAGATTGACCGGCTGCTGCTGGGCGCCCTCGGAGGCGACGGGAGCGGCCGCAGCCAGGCCCGTCAGGCCCAGGGGCAACAGTGCGATCAGCGCGAGAGTGGACGTGCGTCGACCAAAAGTGAACAACCAGGATTTGGCCACCGGCACGACCCCCAAGCATCGATGTGAAGCGACTGTCACTCAACTGTGACTGAGGATACATACCGGCGCGGCGGCGCGGGGCCCTATCCCGGAGCCGGGGCTATTCGTGTGCGCTCGGCGGGGCCGAGGCCGGCGGGGGACCAGGATTGTTCTGAGCTACCAGCAGCTCGCGAATCTCGTCGAGCTCCCGGCGCAGATAGTCGCGGGTGGCGACCTCGCCCACCGCCAGCCGCAGCGCCGCGAGCTCGCGGGCCAGGAACTCGGTGTCGGCCTTGGTTTGGGCCGCGCGGGTGCGATCCTCCTTGAGGGAGACCTTGTCCCGGTTCTCCTGCCGGTTCTGCGCCAGCAGGATGAGCGGGGCGGCGTAGGCGGCCTGGGTGGAGAAGGCCAGGTTGAGGAGGATGAACGGGTACGGGTCCCAGCGGAGGGTGACCGCGAAAACGTTCAAGAGGATCCACACGATCACGATCACGGTCTGGATCGCCAGGTAGCGGACGGTCCCGAAGAAGCGGGCCACCCCCTCGATGGTGCGGCCGGCGGCCTCGGGGTCCAGGTGCAGCTGCAGCCGGTGGCGATCGCGCGGTGTATCCAGGCGCTGGGAGGTGGTGCTGACCTTCTTCTCAGCCATTGATTGCGCCTCCGCTCTTGATCTCGTGCACCGTCGGGTCATCTTGGCGCTCGCGCCAATCCACGGGGAGCAGGTGGTCCAGCACGTCGTCGACGCTGACGGCGCCGAGGAGATGGTTCTGGTCGTCGAGCACGGGCCCGCACACCAGGTTGTAGGTGGCGAAATACCGGGTGACGGCTGCCAGGGTGTCGGCCGGGTCCAGGCGTGGCAGATCCGCGTCGAGGACGCCCGCGACGAGTTCCGCAGGGGGCTCGCGCAGCAAGCCCTGCAGATGCACACAACCGAGGTAGCGCCCGGTGGGTGTGGCGGTGGGCGGGCGGACCACGAAGGCCATGGATGCGAGCGCCGGGGTGAGGTCCGGGTTCCGGAGCCGGGCGAGAGCTTCGGCGACCGTCGTGTTCGGGGTCAGGACGACGGGCTTCGGGGTCATCATGCCGCCGGCGGTGTCGGGCGAGTGCTCTAGGAGGCGGCGCACCGGCTCCGAGTCCTCAGGGTCCATCAACCGCAACAGGGCCTCGGCCTCGGGCGCCGCCAACTCGCCCAGCAGGTCGGCGGCGTCATCCGGATCCATCGCCTCGAGCAGGTCCACCGCGCGCTTCTCCCCAAGGTGGGTGAGCACGTCGGTCTGGTCGTCCGCGGGGAGCTCCTGCACCACGTCGGCCAGCCGCTCGTCGTCGAAGGCGTCCGCGAGCTCGTGGCGGCGCTTGTCTGGCAGATCCCGCATCGCCCGCGCGACGTCCGCGGGGTGCATCCCCTCGAACTGCGCGAGCAGCTGGGTCGTGCCCTGGCCGGGCAGTGTGAGGGAGTGCTGGCTCAGCCCCTGGACGTTTTTCCACTCCGTGACGTGGATTGCACCGCGCCGGGCCAGCCGATGCCGGTGCCGGCGGACGGCCACCCGGGCGACCATCCAGTCCCGGCTGCGGGTGCGTTCCAGGCCGAGGTCGACCACGATGGCGTCGACATCGGCCAGCTCGGGTATCCCAGGATCGCGGATCTGGACCTTCGAGTCCAAGACCTGCGCCACGACGAGGGTCTCGGAGGGGCGCTGGTTGAATTGGCGCAGTGACACCGTGCCGGTCGCCAGGGTCACGGACGTGATGTCCATCGAGGTCACCCGCAGGATCGGCACGAAAATGCGCCGCCGCGTCAGCATCTCGACGACCAGGCCCAGCACGCGTGGGGGAGCGGCCCCCAGGCGGAGGCTGATCACCACGTCACGGACTCGCCCGATCGACTCGCCGTCGGGACCCAGGACCGCCAAGCCGACCATTCGCGCCGCGAACACCTTGCTCACCTGTCCCATGGCTGAAAGGCTAGAGGCTGTGGGCTGGCGATGTGCGGTTCGGTCCAGTAAAACTTTCCCCGAGGAGTGGTGTTCGCAGTGGACAACGTTCGTGACCGGCCCAGACGCTCAGTGCTCGCCGTGCCCGGCAGCAGCGCGAAGATGATCGCCAAGGCCAAGACGCTGCCGGCCGACGCGGTCTTCCTAGATCTGGAGGACGCCGTCGCGCCGCTGGCCAAGGAGGAGTCGAGGCAGCGGATCGTGGAGGCCCTCAACTCCGACGGCTGGGGCGGGCAGATCAAGTCGGTGCGGGTAAACGACTGGACGACGCCGTGGACCCACGCCGACGTCATCGCGGTGGTCGCCGGCGCAGGGGCGCGACTGGACGCTATTCTGCTGCCCAAGGTCACCGACCCCGTGCAGGTGCAGGCGCTCGATCTGCTGCTCACCCAGTTGGAGCAGTTGCATGGCCTCGAGCGTGGGCGCATCGGGATCGAGGCTCAGATCGAGGATGCTCGGGGCCTGCTGGCCATCAACGCGATTGCCGCCGCCAGCCCGCGACTGCAGACGCTCGTGTTCGGCCCGGCGGACTTCATGGCGAGCCTGAACATGCGGACGCTGGTCGTCGGAGAGCAGCCGGACGGCTATGACACCGGCGACGCCTACCACCATGTGCTGATGTCGATCCTCGTCGCGGCGCGGGCACACGGGTTGCAGGCCATCGATGGCCCGTACCTGCAGATCAAAGACTTGGATGCGTTCCGGCGCTCGGCGGCCCGCACGGCGGGCCTCGGCTTCGACGGCAAGTGGGTGCTGCATCCGACGCAGATTGACGCCGGCAATGAGGTTTTCAGCCCGCGGCTGTCAGACTATGACCACGCGGAGCTGATCGTCGCCGCATATGAGCACCACACCTCCGCCGCGGGCGGCGCTCGTGGCGCGGCCATGCTCGGTGATGAAATGATCGATGAGGCGAGCAATAAGATGGCGAGGGTGATCGCCGCGAAGGGCCGGGCCGCGGGGATGGCTCGTACCGTGGAGTTCACACCGCCCGACAGCACAGGAGCCAAGAGCACATAATGACTAATCCCATTGGGGGCGTCGGTTCGCCGCGCAGGCAGGGACTGCCGACGCCGCCGACCGGCTGGCCGATCGGCTCGTACAAGACCTACGCCGAGGCGCAGCGCGCGGTGGACTTTCTGTCCGACGAGCAATTCCCCGTCCAGCACGTGACCATCGTGGGCGTGGACCTGATGCAGGTTGAGCGCGTTTTGGGCCGGTTGACCTGGCGCAAGGTGATCGGCGGCGGGCTGGTGTCCGGCGCCTGGCTCGGCGTGTTCTTCGGGTTGCTGCTCGGCATCGTCACCGGCGGCTTCGTGCAGCCGCTGCTACTGGGCCTGGTGGGCGGGCTCATCTTCGGCGTTATCTCCACCTCGGTGCCGTATGCGGCGACGAAGGGCCAGCGAGACTTCTCGTCGACGATGCAGCTGGTCGCCGGGCGCTACGACGTGCTGTGCGAGCCCGGTCAGGCGGAGCAGGCGCGGGATATGCTCGCGAAATTGGCGCTGTGACGTTTTAACGTTCAGCCCGGCTGTTGGCCCAAGCGGGTCAGCAGCAGGGTCTCGGCTACGGCGCAGCGCTCGATCTCGCCGGGGTCCACGCTCTCGTTGGGCGCGTGGATGGCGCAGGACGGCTCCTCCACGCCGATCAACGCGATCTCGGCCTCGGGGTGCGCAGTGGCCAGCGCGGTGCACAGTGGGATTGAGCCGCCCTGGCCGCTGGTCACGACAGGCCGCCCGAACGCGTCGGCCAGCGCCTGCGTGAGCACCGCATAGCCGGGGCCGTCGACGCGGGCCTGGAACGGCCGGCCGACGGGTTCCCGCTCGATGGTCAGTCGCGCGCCCCACGGCGTGTGCGCAAGCAGATGGGCCGCCAGCGCATCCTGGGCCGCCACCGGGTCCATGCCGGGCGGGACGCGTAGGTTCAGCCGGGCCTCGGCGTTGGGCTGCACGGCGGCGGCGGATCCGAGGACGGATGGGCAGTCGATTCCGAGGACGGTCAACGCCGGTCTGGCCCAGACCATCTCGGCGACCTCCCCAGATCCGGTGAGGGCGACGCCATCGAGCACGCCGGCGTCGGCGCGGAAGCGGGACTCGGGATAGGTGACCCCGTCCCAACCCTGTGCGGCCTCGAGTCCATCGATGGTGGTGTCGCCGTTGGCATCCCGCAGCGAGGCGAGCATCGAGATCAGGGCGGCCAACGCGTCGGGCGCGGCGCCGCCGAACATCCCCGAGTGCACCTCGCCGCGCAGGGTCTCAACGCGCACATCGACATTCGCGATTCCGCGCAGCGTGGTGGTCAGAGTCGGCTCGCCGACTGCCACGTTGCCCGAGTCCGCGATGACGATCAGGTCGGCAGCGAACAGCTCTGGGCGCTTCGCCACCAGGTCCTCGAGCCCGCCGCCGCCAGTCTCCTCCGAGCCCTCCGCAACGATGCGGACACCCACGGGGAGCGGGCCATCCGCCGCCAGGGCGCGCAGCGCGGTCAAGTGCATGACGAGATTGCCCTTGCAGTCGGCGGCGCCGCGTCCGTACCAACGGCCGTCCCGATCGGTTAGCGTCAGCGGTTCCGAGTCCCAGAGCGCCAGATCGCCCAGCGGCTGAATATCGTAGTGGCAGTAGAGCAATACCGTCGGGGCGCCGGCCGGCGCGGGGTGGTGGCCCAGCACCGCGTCGCTGCCGTCGGAGGTGCGCACCAGCGTGGTGTCCGTGATGCCCGCAGCGATGAACGCGTCCCGCACCCACACCGCCGCCCGTTCGCACTCCGCCGGCGGTGCCTGCAGCGGGTCGGCGATCGAGCGGATCGCGACCAGCGCAGCGAGGTCCGCACGGGCCGCCGGCATCAGCGCGCGCACCCGGTCTCGAATCTGTTGCGTTGGGATCATCGGATGCGTTGGCGACATTGCGCGGCCTCTTCCCGAGTAGGCATGAGCATTTGCCGTCCACTTTGCCACCCGGGTGCCGCACTGCGCCCGTTCGCCGGTCGGCCGGGCCGACTCGGGTTAGATGGGCACCATGGCGCAGAACGTGGCAGCAACGGTAAAGGCACACCTGGTTGAGCGATTCGGCGAGCCGTCGGCCAGCGCGTCGGTGACATTCCTCGGGCTCGAGGCGGTGGATGTGCTGTGCTTCGCGGACAACGGGGTAGTCCGGTACGCGTCGGTGGGCTGCGCGCGAACCCCGATGAACGACCCGACGCAGATCCTCAATGACCCCCACCTGGGCCCACGCGCGGAGGTCATCATCTCGATCCGCAACGTGGGCGTGCACCCCAACGGTCTGCACCGGCGCGTCGCGGTACTGGCGGCGGCCCCGGCGGTCGAGGGTGTGGTCCTGGCGGCCGACGGGCTGATGGACTTGGGCGAGCCGCTCTGGGACGGCTCCCGATTTTCCGCGGTGCTGCTCGGCCCGTCGGACGTGCCGGACTTGGCGCTGGCCGCGCCCGCCGATGCCGAGCCGCGCGACCCAGTGCAGTTCCTCGAGGCCGTGCCCATCACCGCCACAGAAGCCGCGTGGGTGCGGGTGCGCGGCGCGGAGGCACTGCGCGAGGCCTGGGCCGAGGCCAAGATCGACGTCACCGACCCCACTCGAGGGCCCGTGACGCTCTGAGCTGGGGTGGGCGCCCCACTTCGGCGGGCTGGGGCGGCGCGCTGACAGAATAGTCGGGTGCGCATCGACCTTCACACGCATTCCACCGCCTCCGACGGCACCCTGAGCCCGGCGGAGATCATCGTCGCGGCCGGGGCCGCAGGCCTCGACGTGGTGGCGCTGACCGATCATGACTCCACCGCCGGCTGGGACGAGGCGGTGGCGGCCCTGTCCAGCGGCGGCCCCGCGGTCCGGCTGGTGCGCGGCATGGAGATGTCGACCATCGCACGCGGCGAGGACGGCCGGCCGGTGCCGGTTCACCTCCTGGCCTATCTCTTCGACCCCGCCCACGAGGCGTTTGCCGCCGAGCGGCGACGTTTGCGCGCCGAGCGTGGAACCCGGCTGCGCACAATGGCCGAGCGGATGGCGGCGGATGGGCTGCCGGTGGACGCGGACGAGATCATGGCCGCCGCGGGACCGTCGGCGGGCCGGCCGCATCTGGCGCGTGCGCTGCTGGAGGCAGGCGTCGTCGTGAGCATAGGGGAGGCTTTCGAGAGCATCCTCGCGCCGAGCAGCCCCTACTACCTGGACAAGGCGGACACCGACATCGCTGACGCGATCACGCTGATCGACAGGGCGGGCGGGGTGAGCGTGCTGGCGCACCCGCTGGCTCGGGCCCGCGGCCGCCTCATCGATCTCGACCATGTACGCGAGCTGGCGGCTCCTGCGCGGCTCGGCGGCACGCTGGCGGGCATCGAGGTGGACCATCCCGACCACAACAGCGCGGACCGTTCCGCGCTGCGGGAGCTGGCCTCCGAACTGGGGCTGATCACCACCGGATCGTCCGACTTCCACGGCGAGAACAAGAGCACGAGGTTGGGTGAGAACACGACGTGCCCGGACCAGTACGCTGCGCTAGTCGGACAGGCCACCGGGATCTCGGTGCTCGGAGGGAGGGACGGCGATGGCGCGGCGTGAGAGTTGGGTGCCGGAGGGGACCGCGGGTGAACCTGGGTCGGCCGACTATTACCGGGACGACTACCCGGATGACTACTACGCAGGGGACTATTACCAGGATGAGGACCCCGGCAGCCCGTTGTCGGCGGGGATTCTCGTCCGCGCGCTGCGCGCCCTGAGCGGTTCGGTGGTGGCTGGGCTGGCCTTGCTCGCAGTGGTGGTGATCGTCGTGGGGGTCCTCGGGGGCCAGCGGGGATTCCCCGGTCCTGGCGCCGTGTCGATCAGCGTGCACGTGGCGGGCACCGTCGTGGCGGTACTGTGCCAGCGGTTCGCTGACCGGCGACGCGATATTCTTGCGGCCCTCGCCTCGCTCGCGGTGTTCGCCATCGCGGGCGCGGTGCTGTGGACCCAGTGGTGGAACTAAGCAGTCTAGAGCTCGACGCTAAGCTGTATAACAACACTTGGGCACCTCCAGTGTTGCGACGGCCACACCAAGCAAGGTCGCAACTTTGGTGATCTCCAGACCCAGATCGATTGACAACGACACTGCAGGAGTTAACACGTGACCGCCGATTCGACCGCCAGCAACAGCAACCAGGCGCAGCTGTCCGCGCTGACCTCGGACGAGATTTTCACGGGCCACCTCGGTGGCAAGCTCTCCGTGGAGACGACGACGGCGCTGGACAGCCAGCGCGCCCTGTCGATCGCGTACACGCCTGGTGTTGCCGAGGTGAGTCTGGCGATTGAGAAGGACCCCGAGCTCGCCAAGCTCTATACCTGGACCGACCGCCTCGTCGCGGTCATCTCCGACGGCACCGCGGTCCTGGGCCTCGGAGACATCGGCCCGCGGGCCTCGCTGCCCGTCATGGAGGGCAAGGCGGCCCTGTTCAAGGCGTTCGCCGGGCTGAACGCGATTCCGATTGTCCTGGACACCCAGGACCCCGACGAGATTGTCGAGACCATCGTCCGGATGCGCATGAGCTTCGGCGCGGTCAACCTGGAGGATATCTCCGCCCCGCGCTGCTTCGAGATTGAGCGTCGCGTCATCGAGGCGCTGGACTGCCCCGTCATGCATGACGACCAGCACGGGACCGCCATCATCGTGCTCGCCGCGCTGAAGAACGCTGCCCGAGTGCTGGGCCGCGACTTCGCCACCCTGCGGGTGGTCATCTCCGGCGCCGGCGCCGCCGGAGTCGCCTGCGCGAAGATCATGCTCGCGTCGGGTATCGAGGACCTCACTGTGTTGGACTCGGCCGGAATCGTTGAATCGGGCCGCGCGAACCTCAACGAGAGCAAGCGCGAGCTGGCTGCCCTCACGAACCAGAAGGGCCGCTCCGGCGGCCTCGCTGAGGCGATGGACGGCGCGGATGTCTACGTGGGGGTTTCCACCGGCACCGTCCCCGAGGAGGTCATCAAGACGATGGCGGCCGACCCGATCATCTTCGCGCTATCGAACCCGACGCCCGAGGTGCACCCGGACATCGCGCGCAAGTACGCGGCGGTGGTGGCCACGGGGCGCAGCGACTTCCCGAACCAGATCAACAACGTGCTGGCCTTCCCCGGCGTGTTCAAGGGTGCACTCGACGTGGGCGCCACCAAGATCACCGAGGGCATGAAGCTCGCGGCGGCGAACGCCATTGCGGACCTGCTCACCGACGATCTCGCAGCAGACCACATCGTGCCCTCTCCCTTGGATGCGCGCGTGGCGCCGGCCGTGGCCGCTGCAGTGGCCGCGGCGGCTATCGCGGAGGGCGTGGCGATGGGGTCCGGGCCTACCCCGTTGGCGACAACCACCGCGGCAGTGTGACCGTGTCGGGGGTTGGGCGGGCCGCACACGCGCGCAGGCTGGCGGTGGTGGCGCCGATCGTGGCGCTGACGCTGGGGCTGGCCGCGTGCGGTGGCGGCACGATCGGTGGTGACTTCGTTGCGACCAACGCGGTGATTGGCTCCGACGACTCGACGCAGAGCAGGATCACCGCGGAGATCTACGCGGCGGCGCTGCGCGGTACGGGGAAGACGGTGACGACCGACCTGGCCGTGGGGGACCGCGCGGACACGCTCCGGGCGCTCGGGTCCGGCCGGGTGAGCCTGGTGCCCGACCACTCCGGCGCTCTCATCGACTACTTTCAGCCGGATGCGCGGTTCACTTTTAGCCCTCCCGCCGACGCGCCCGTGCCGGACCCCGCCGCGGTCACAGAGGAGACGTACCGGCAGCTCAGCAGTGTGCTGCCGGAGTACCTGCGGGTGGCCGACCCCGCGCTGGCACAGCACCAGTCCGCGCTGGCGATGACTGCGGAGAATGCGAGTCGGCTGCAGATCTCCACCGTCGCGGAGCTGGGGCCCCAGTGCGCCACCATGACTCTGGGGGTGGAGCCCGGCATGCTCGACCAGGCGATGGCGCTGCGTTCGCTGGCGGAGGTGGACCAGTGCCAGTTCGCGCGCGTCGTGCAGGTGGGCTCGGCGGCAGAAGCGCGAGAGAAGTTGGCGGCCAATGAGATTCAGGTGGCTGGCACCTTCGTCGGTGCGCCCGGAATGGACGACGACGGAGTCATCGCGCTGAGTTTCCCGGTGGGCCAACTGCCGGCGCAGAACGTGATCCCGCTGTTTCGGAACGGCGAGCTGACCGATGATGAGATCCGAGCGCTCAACAAGGTTGCCGGCGAGCTGACCACCGAGGACCTGCAGGACATGGTGGGACAGGTTGACGCGGGCGGCAGTCAGATCGGCACTGTCGTGGGGGACTGGCTGGCCGCGCACAGCTTTTAGGGGAGGAGTAGCGGGCGCAGACGGGCAACCGTCCGCGCCCGCCTTCTCCTAGGCCAGGTGGGACCGGATGAATGCGCCGATGGCGGCCACGGACTCCGCGGCGGGCTTGACCAGGGAGGCCTGCAGTTGCGCCACATGCCACAGCACGTCCGACCTCACGAACTCCACCTCGACGCCGCCGTCGCGCAGGCGCTCCACATAGGCGCAGACCTGGTCATGCAGGACCTCCGCGGTGCCCACGGTGACGAAGGTCGGCGGCAAGCCCTCGGTGGGGGCGTACATGGGCGCGAAGCCCGGATCGTGCGGTGCCGCGGAGCCGCGGTAGGCGTCGGCCGCGGGGTATACCCAGGCCGTGCGCACCACCACGTCAGCGGCCTGGCGGGTGTCGCGGTTCGCCGGATCCACCGACGGCGCGATCAGCGCGAGCGCCCCCGGGACGAGGCCGTGCTCATCGATGGCCCGTCGTGCTGTCGCCGCGGCGATCCCCCCGCCGGCGGAGTCTCCCGCCACAGCGACCTGGGCAGCTGACGAGCCCCGTCGCGACGCCAACTCCACGAACGCCGCCACCGCGTCGTCGACCGCGGCCGGATAGGGATGTTCGGGCGCGAGCCGGTAGTCCAGCGTGAACACCTTGGCACCGGCCGCCAATGCCAGGTGCGCTGCCAGCGAGCGGTGCGTGCGCGGCGAACCCATTGTGAAGGCCCCGCCGTGCAGGTACAAGATCGCGCGGGGTGACTCAGCGCCGGGCGCGCCCTTTATGGGGGTGTGCTGCTCGGCGGGGCGGCCGCCGAGCAACACCTGTTTCCGGTCTACCCCCTTGGGCACTGTCTGGATCACTGCGGCCGCGTCCATGATCCGGCGCTGCAGATGCCACGGCAGGCGCGGATTGAGGACCGCCCAATAGAACGGGCGGAGCGCCGTCGCGACCAACCGCGGCGGCAGGTACGGGGGCCAGCCACCCCGGCGAGGGTCTGCCATCGCCTTAGAGAACGCTTCCGGTGGTCGGCGCGGGGGCCTTCGGCTTGGGCATCGCGAGGCCGGTGACCGTCGACACGATCCGCTGGTAGCCGGAGCCGGTGATGCGGACGAAGAGGTCCAGGACGCGGGCGTCCATGCCGATCAGCACGCGGCCGCGGTTGCCGGTCACGCCCTTGAGGATGCGCTTGGCCGCCGCGTCCGGGCTGGTGTGGGCCAGGTAGCGGTCGAAGAACTGCGCGAGGTCGGCCTGGTCTTGGGAGTCCGCGGTGGTGGAGTTGCGGGCGATCGCCGTCTTGATGCCGCCCGGGTGCACGCAGGTGACCTGCACCGGCTGCTTGCTGATCATCATCTCCTGGCGGAAGGACTCGGTGAACCCGCGCACCGCGAACTTCGCGGCGTTGTACGCGCTCTGGCCGGGGATCGAGAGCAGGCCGAACAGGCTCGAGACATTGACGACGTGCCCGTCGCCGGACTCGATCAGGTACGGCAGGAAGGCCTTCGTGCCATTGACCACGCCCCAGAAATCCACGTCCATCACGCGCTCGATGTCCTTGAACTCCGAGACCTCGACATCCCCGGTAAAGGCGATGCCAGCGTTGTTGAAGATCATGTTGACGACGCCGAAGTGCTCGTGGACCGCCGCCGCGTAGTCGAGGAACGCCTCACGCTGGGTCACATCGAGGGGTGCCGAGTGGACCTGCGCGCCGAGGAGCTCCGCCTGCCGCACGGTCTCTGCGAGGCCAATGGTGTCCATGTCGGAGAGCGCAAGCTTCGCGCCGCCCTTTGCCAGGTTCAGCGCGAGCGCGCGGCCGATGCCGGACCCCGACCCGGTGATGACGGCTACTTTTCCAGCGATTTCAGTCATGATGCGGAACCCTCCAGGGCGGTCTTGGTGCTGGTGGCCAAATCCCGGCGGGAGGTGGCGTGATAGGCGTCGAGGTCGAATTTCTTGGTGAGCTTGCGAAACTCGAAGGTGTGTCCGGGCCAGAGGGTGGTGTTGTTGCCGTGCTTATCGAGGTACCAGCTGGCGCAGCCGCCGGTCATCCACACGGTCGGCTTGAGCCGCTCCTGCAATTCCCGGTTGAAGTCCGCAGACACGTCCCCGCGGACCTCGACGCTGGACAGCCCGTGCCGCTTCAATGTGGCGACGGCCTCGACGGCGTAGGTGATCTGCGACTCGATCATGTAGACCATCGAGCTGTGGCCCAGGCCTGTGTTCGGCCCCACGAGGAAGAACATATTGGGGAAGTCCGCCACGGCGGTGCCCTTATAGCCCTGCATGCCGATGCGGTCCCAGGTCTCGGAGAGCGTCGTGCCGGTCTTGCCGCGGATGACCTCGAACACGGGGGAGTCGGTGACGTGGAAACCGGTCGCCACGATCAGCGCGTCGATCTCCCGGACGGTGCCGTCCTTGGTGACGATGGAGCCGGCCCGGACCTCGGAGATGGGGTCGGTCACCACGTCCACATTGGGCTGGGCCAGCGCTGGGTAGTAGTTGTTCGAGATCAGCATGCGCTTGCAGCCCATGCTGAAGTTCGGGGTGACCTTCGCGCGGAGGACGGGGTCCTTGATGGCCTTGCGCAGGTGCATCGTCGCGCTCAGCTGCAGCGGCTTGAGCAGTGCGGGCAGCTTGGTCAGTCCGACGACCTGCGTCTCGCGCAACGCATAGACGCCGGCACGGGCGAGGCGTTGGAAACCAGGGACGTGCTTATAGGCGAACCGCTCGACCGCGCTGTACTCGCGGTCCGCACGCGGCAGGATCCACGGTGCGGTGCGCTGGTACACGTCCAGGTGCGAGACCTTGCCCGCGATCGCCGGCACGATCTGGATGGAGGAGGCACCGGTGCCGATGACGGCGACGCGCTTGCCCGTCAGGTCCACATCGTGGTTCCAGCGGGAGGAATGGAAGATCTCGCCCTCGAAGTCGCCAATGCCCTTGATGTCCGGCAGCGCGGGCTCGCACAGCGCGCCGACCGCGGGGATGACGATGCTCGCGGTGAACTCACCCTGGTTGGTGGTGATGCGCCACAGTGCCGCCGCGGCGTCCCATCGCGCGCCGAGGAGCTCGGTGCTGAACAGGTGGCGGTCCAACACGCCGCTGGCGGCGGCGACGTTGCGGATATACGCCTGGATCTCGGGCTGCTTGGAGAAGGAGCGGCTCCAGTCTGGGTTCAGCGCGAACGAGTACGAGTAGAGCTGCGAGGGCACATCGCACGCCGCGCCGGGGTACGAGTTGTCCCGCCAGGTGCCGCCCACCTCCTCGCCGCGCTCGAGCACGAGGAAGTCCGTGTGCCCCGCCTCGTTGAGTTTGATCGCGGCGCCCAAGCCTGCGAACCCGCTGCCGATGATGATGATCTCGGCGTGCCGGGCCTTGCTGGGGGCGGTGTCCTTCGGCTGTGTGGCTGTGGTCATGACTCAAGAGTAAGTTGCTATTGAACATCAGTCAATAGCCGCGGGGAGGTATTTGCGAACTAATTGACTCAGAGTCAGTACGATGTGGGGGTGGAAGAGAAGAGAACTCGCCTAAGCCCGCAGGCGCGGCGTGCGCAGTTGGTGCACTTGGGGACGCAGATGTTGGCGATCCGCTCCATTGACGCGGTATCGGTGGAGGAGATCGCCGATCAGGCGGGCGTCTCCAGGGGGCTGATTTTTCACTACTTCGGCTCGAAGCAGGGCTTTCTGCTGGCCGTCGTGCGCCATCTGAGTCAAGAGATGATCGACGCCACCGAGCCGGATCCCAATCTCGAGCCGCTGGCACAGCTCAGACACTCGTTGACGGCCTACCTGGACTACGTGACGGAGAACCGTGACGGCTACGTCTCCCTGCTCCGTGGCTCGGCCACCGGGGACGCCGACATGCGCTTGGTGTTCGAGGAGACCCGCACCGCGCTGACCGTCCGAGTCCTCGAGCGCGTGCCCCTCATCGGAATTCCACGCTCCGCGCGGGTAGAGCTGGCGGTACGCGGCTGGATCGCCTTCGTAGAGGAGACCGTGATCACCTGGCTGCGCGAGCCCGAGCTCTCCCGCGAAGAGCTCTTAGAGTTGCTGAACTGGGCCCTGCCGGCCGTCGCGCTCAACCCCCAGGACGCACTGGCGCTGGTGGCGGCCACGGCCCACACCTAGGCTCCCCGGACAGCAGTTCGCCCCCGTTCCTTGACCTAGCTCCCGTGGCAACGGGGGTTGGGCCAAGAAACGGGGGCGAACCCGTCAATCAGGTGCTGAGCGCTAGGCGAACGCCGCCTCGATCAGGTCATGCTGCTCGACCGCGTGCACCTTGCTCGAGCCCGAGGACGGTGCCGACATAGCGCGACGCGAGATCCGCTTGATCCCCGCGAGCAGGTCCGGCAGCAGCTCGGGCAGCGCCAGGCCGATGGTCGGCCACGGGCCCTGGTTCGCCGGCTCCTCCTGGACCCAACGGTATTCCGTCGCGTTCGGGAAGTGCTCGAGAGCCTCGCGGATACGGCGGCTCGGCAGCGGGTAGAGCTGCTCCAGGCGAACGATCGCCGTGTCGGTGATGTTCTCCTTGTCGCGCTTGGCGGCGAGCTCGTAGTAGAGCTTGCCCGCGACAATGAGCACCTTGGTGACCGCGTTGCGGTCGGCGGCGGAGTCGGTGAAGCGCGGATCCCACAGCACCGAGCGGAACTTGTTGTTCGTGAAGTCCGAGACGGGGCTGACCACGGCCTTGTTGCGCAGCATCGACTTCGGCGTGAACACCACCAGCGGGCGGTGGATGCCGTCGTTCGCGTGCCTGCGCAGCAGGTGGAAGTAGTTCGCCGGGGTCGACGGCATGGACACCGTCATCGAGCCCTCCGCGCACAGCTGGAGGAAGCGCTCGATGCGGCCGGAGGTGTGGTCTGGCCCCTGGCCCTCATGCCCGTGCGGGAGCAGCAGGACCACGTTGGAACGCTGGCCCCACTTCGCCTCGCCGGAAGAGATGAACTCGTCGATGATCGACTGCGCGCCGTTGACGAAGTCGCCGAACTGCGCCTCCCAGAGCACCAGCGCGTCGGGGTTGCCCACCGAGTAGCCGTACTCGAAGCCCAGTCCCGCGAACTCCGTGAGCGCGGAGTCGTAGATCAGGAACTTGCCGCCCTTGTCCCCGCCGGTGTTCGCCAGGGGGGTGTACTCGTCCTCGTTCTGACGGTCGATCATCACCGAGTGGCGCTGGCTGAACGTGCCGCGGCGCGAGTCCTGGCCCGAGAACCGCACGAGGCGGCCGTCGTGGACCAGCGAGCCCAGCGCGAGCAGCTCCGCGAACGCCCAGTCGACGTCGCCCTCGCGGGACATCTTCTGTCGACGCTCCATGACGGGCTTGACGCGCGGGTGCGGGTGGAAGCCCTCCGGGTAATCCACATGGGCGTCGCCGATGCGCTCGAGGAGCGTCTGGTCGATGGCGGTGACCAGGCTGGTGCGCAGCGTCTGGTCCTCCACCACGGACTGGCTGGCCTCCGGCGTGAACTTCTCCAGCTCGCGCACCTCGTTGAAGACCCGCTCGAGTTGGCCCTGGTAGTCGCGCAGGGCGTCCTCGGCCTCCTTCATCGAGATGTCACCGCGGCCGATCAGGCCCTCGGTGTAGCTCTTGCGGACGCTGCGCTTGGTGTCGATCAGGTCGTACATGCTCGGCTGCGTCATCGAGGGGTCGTCGCCCTCGTTGTGCCCGCGACGGCGGTAGCAGATCATGTCGATGACGACGTCCTTGCCGAACTGCTGGCGGAAGTCGACGGCCAGCTTGGCCACCCACACGCATGCCTCGGGGTCGTCGCCGTTGACGTGGAACACGGGCGCGTCGATCATCTTCGCCACATCGGTGCAGTACTCGGAGGAGCGCGAGTACTCCGGGGCGGTGGTGAAGCCGACCTGGTTGTTCACGATGATGTGGACGGTGCCGCCGGTGCGGAAACCGCGCAGGAGGGACAGGTTCAGCGTCTCCGCGACGACGCCCTGACCCGCGAAGGCCGCGTCGCCGTGCAGCAGCATCGGCAGGACGGTGAAGCCCTTTTGGCCCTTGTCCAGGATGTCCTGCTTCGCGCGGACCAGGCCCTCGAGGACCGGGTCGACGGCCTCCAGGTGCGAGGGATTGGCGGTCAGCGAGACGGTGATGTCGTTGTCGCCGAACATCTGGATGTAGGTGCCCTCGGAGCCGAGGTGGTACTTCACATCGCCCGAGCCATGCGAGGCCTTCGGGTTCATGTTGCCCTCGAACTCGGTGAAGATCTGCGAGTAGGGCTTGCCCACGATGTTCGCGAGCACGTTCAGGCGGCCGCGGTGCGGCATGCCGATGACGACCTCGTCGAGGGCGTACTCGGCGGCCTGGTCGATGACGGCGTCCATCATCGGGATGACGGTCTCGGCGCCCTCGAGCGAGAAGCGCTTCTGCCCGACGTACTTGGTCTGCAGGAACGTCTCGAACGCCTCGGCGGCGTTGAGCTTGCTCAGGATGTACTTCTGCTGTGCCACCGGCGGCTTGACGTGCCGGATCTCGATGCGGTCCTGGAGCCACTTGCGCTGCTCCGGGTCGAGGATGTGCGTGTACTCGATGCCCATCGTGCGGCAGTACGCGTCGCGCAGCACGCCGAGGACGTCGCGGAGCTTCATCCGCTCCTGGCCGGCGAAGCCGCCAACCGTGAACTCACGGTCCAGGTCCCAGAGGGTCAGGCCGTGGCTGAGCACGTCGAGGTCCGGGTGGCTGCGGAACTTCTCCGGGTTCACGCGCAGCGGGTCCGTGTCGGCCATGAGGTGGCCGCGGCTGCGGTACGCCGCGATGAGCTCGAGGACACGGGTGTTCTTGTCGATCGGACCCGTCGCCTCGTCCCGGCGCCAGCGGACCGGCTCGTACGGCACGCGCAGGTCCGTGAACAGCTCGTCCCAGAACTCGTCGGACAGCAGCAGGGTGTGGATGCGGCGCAGGAACTCGCCGGACTCCGCGCCCTGGATGACGCGGTGGTCGTACGTCGAGGAGAGCGTCAGGAGCTTGCCGATACCGACCTCCGCGAGACGCTCCTCGCTGGAGCCCTGGAACTCTGCCGGGTACTCCATGGCGCCGGCGCCGACGATCGTGCCCTGGCCCTCCATGAGCCGCGGCACGGAGTGCACGGTGCCGATGGTGCCCGGGTTCGTCAGGGAGATGGTGACACCGGTGAAGTCGTCCATCGTCAGCTTGCCGTCGCGGGCGCGCCGCACGACGTCCTCGTAGGCGCCCCAGAACTTCGAGAAGCCCATGGCCTCGCAGTTCTTGATCGCCGCGACGACGAGTGAGCGCTCGCCGTTCTTGCCGGGGAGGTCGATCGCCAGGCCGAGGTTGGTGTGCTCGGGAGTGACGATGTTCGGCTTGCCGTCGATCTCCGCGAAGTGGCGGTTCATGCCGGGGTAGCCGTTCACCGCGCGCACGATGGCGAAGCCGAGGATGTGGGTGAACGAGACCTTGCCGCCGCGGGTACGCCCGAGGTGGTTGTTGAGCACGATGCGGTTGTCGATCATCAGCTTCGCCGGCACGGCGCGGACGCTGGTGGCCACAGGGATGCTCAAGGATGCGGTCATGTTGCGCGCGACCGTCGCGGCGATGCCGCGAAGCACCTTCGCGCCAGGGGTGGGTCCAGCGGTCTTGGCGGGCTGCGTCACAGCAGGTGCTTTCGTCTCAGGTTTTTTCGGCGCAGGTTTTGCGGCCGAGGAAGGCTGGGGTGTGTTAGCCGACTTGGCTGCGGCGGGATTGGCGGGAGCCGGTGTGGCTGTGGCCTGGTTCGCTGGAGCCGCCGGGGGGTTGACAGCGGGCGTGGCGGGGGTAACCGCGTCGGCGCTCTGCTTGGTTGTGGGTGTGGGTTTCGCCTGGCCGTTTTCGCCCCCACCGGGCGAGTAGTCGGCGAGAAAATCGTGCCAACTGGCGTCCACGGAGGACGGGTCCTCCTGGAAGCGCTGGTACATTTCCTCGACCAACCACTGGTTTTGGCCGAACTGCGACGTCGAACTGCTGGTCACGGCAGGAATTCGCCTCGTTTCATTTCACTCACCGATCAGCGTGCATGCCAGTACAGGCTAGCTTGTCTCTCGCACGGGCGGGTGGCCCCGATCCCAATAGTGTGTCAAATCAGAGAATTGCTCGTAACCGGATGGGAAACGACGGCTAAAGCGCGCAGCCGGGCATAAGCCCCGCCGGCCGCCTGGAGTTCGGCGGTGGGGCCCGCTTCGATGATCTGACCATCTTCAACCACCACGATAATGTCTGCCTGCTCGGCGGTGGCGAGCCGGTGTGCGACGAGAACCGACGTGCGTCTTCGCATAATCTGCCGATTGGACTCGAGAACTGTGAGTTCCGTCACCGGGTCGAGGGAGGCGGTGGCCTCGTCGAGCAAGAGCACGTCGGGATCGACCAATTCCGCTCGGGCCAAGGCGATCAATTGCCGCTGGCCGGACGAGAGCCCCTGGCCGCGCTCGCCCACGGGCTCGAGCATGCCGGCGGGCATCGCGGCGATTGTGTCGAGTGCGCCGACGGCGGCTGCGGCGGCCTCGATCTGCGCGCGGGTGGCGGCGGGCCGGCCGAAGGCGATGTTCTCGGCGACAGTCCCCGTGAACAGGTGTGCCTCCTGCGGCACGACGCCCAGGCGGTGGCGATAGTCGGCCAGCGGATAGCGCCGCAGGTCGACGCCGTCCACGAGCACGCTGCCGGCCGTCGGATCGTAGAAGCGGGCGAGGAGCTTCACTATGGTGGACTTGCCCGCACCGGTGCGCCCGACCAGCGCCACGGTGGACCCGGCGGGGATGCGCAGGTCAATTTTGTGCAGGGCGGGGGCGGCGGCGCCGGGGTACTGGAAGTCGACCCCGCGCAGCTCGAGTTCCCCCCGTAAGCGTCCGGAGAAGGGGACAGGGGCGCCCGCCGCGGCATCCGCAGTCTCGATGGTGCTCTTGGTCCGCAGGAGGTCGCCGATGCGCTGCAGGCCCACCCGGGCTTGCTGATAGCCGTCGAACACCTGGGACAGCTGTTGGATGGGGCCGAACAGCAAGCCCAGGTAGAGCACGAAGGCGACCAATGTGCCCGTGGAGGTGGCGCCAACCGCCACCTGATGGGCTCCGACGAGGATCACCGCGGCCAACACCAGGTCCGAGAGGAGGGTGATGAGCGGGAAGTAGATGGAGATGGCGACCTGTGCGCGCAGCCGGGCCCGCCGGTAACTGTCGGCCCGCTGCGCGAATCGCATCGCGGCGTGCGGCTCACGGCGGTACGCCTGGGAGGTTCGAAGCCCGGCGATGTTCTCCTGGAAATCCGCGTTGACGGCCGAGACGCGCTCGCGGGAGAGCGAATACGCGGCCGAGGACACCCGGCGGAAAATGAGGGTCGCGAGCAGTACCGGTGGCAGCGCGGCGAGGGCGACCAGGCCCAGCGTGGTGTTGGTCAGCAGCAGGGCCCCGGAGACCCCGACGATGGTCAGGAAGCTGACGATCGCCGTGGACAGGCCCGTCTGGAGGAACGACGACAGTGCGTCCACGTCCGTCGTCATGCGGGTCATGATGCGACCGGACAGCTCCCGCTCGTAGTAGTCGAGGCCGAGCCGCTGCAGATGGCTGTAGCTGCGCACGCGGAGCCCGTACAACACCCGCTCGCCCGCACGGGCGGTCAGCACCGCCATCCACGCGAGCACCAACCAGTTCGCGAACACCACCAACACGCCCACGGCGACGGCCGCGAAGAGCGCGGGACTGTGGCGTGGGAGTACGCCATGGTCGATGGCGTAGCGAATGATGATCGGGAACACGAGCCCCGCCACGGCGTCCAGTGCCACCAGCGCGACGACGGTGGCGAGCAGCCAACGCACCGGCGCCAGCAGGCCCGCCAATCGGAAACTCGGATCGGGGCGGCGCAGTTCCCGCTCGTCCAGCCCCGGCTCCTCGGTGGCGGGGCCGAGCGCGGCGACCGCGGCCTCAATCTGCGGGGTCGCCGGCATAGAGCCCAACGCGCCGGCTCCGGGTCCGCCGCGGACGGGAGATCCCGGGGCGGCTGAGGATTCGGCCCGTGCGGGGCCACGCTCGGGGGCCGCAACTTCCGGCCACAGCCGCTCCTGCGACGGCCTGTCCGACGCCGGGTCGCACGATTCCACGACCTTGTCGCGGGGTTGTGGCGACAGCAGTTCGCGAAAGAGCCCGCAGCGGGCCTCGAGCTCAGCCTCTGTGCCGACGTCCACCACCCGGCCGCCGTCGAGCACGGCGATGCGGTCCGCGAGCAGCAGCGTCGAGCGGCGGTGCGCCACGGCGATAGTCGTCCGGTCGGCCCGGCCTGCCTGCAGCGCCCGGAAGATCCGGGCCTCCGTCTCTGCGTCCACGGCCGAGGTGGCGTCGTCGAGGATGAGCAGCCGCGGGTCCCCGAGGATCGCGCGGGCTAGCGCGACCCGCTGACGTTGGCCGCCCGAGAGGGACAGCCCCCGTTCGCCGACCACCGTGTCGTAGCCGTCGGGTAGCCGGGTGATGAACTCGTCGGCGTCGGCGGCGATCGCGGCGGCGCGGATCTGCTCGGCCGTCGCATCCGGTGCTCCGAGGGCGATGTTCGCGCCGAGGGTGTCGGAGAATAGGAAGGGCTCGTCGAAGACGAGGGCGGTGACCTCCCGCAATTGCTCGCGGGCCAGGTTGACGATGTCGATGGTCGTCCCGCCTGCCGTCAGGGCGATGCTGCCCGCGGCTGGCGCGTAGAAGCGGGGGAGCAGCAGGGACAGCGCGGTCTTGCCGGAGCCCGCGGGGCCGACGAGGGCCAGCGTCTCCCCGGGGCGGACGTCGAGGTTCACCTCGTGCAGGACGGGCCGGGCGGGGTCGAATCCGAAGGTGACCCCGCGCAATGACACACCGACGGGACCCTCCGGCAGGCGGTGGGGGTCGGCGCTGTCCGCGATGGTCGGCTGGGCGTCGATCACGTCGTACACCCGCTCGACGGCTGCGCGGGAGAGCTGGGCCATCACGATGATGCTGGACACGATTCGCGCGACGGCCGCGATCATCGTCACGTAGGAGGCGAAGGCTAGAAAGGTGCCGACGGAGATCGAGCTGCGTAGCGCCAGATAGCCGCCGAGTCCGATGATGCACACCAGTCCCAACTGCGGCAGCGAGGCGAGGATCGGCGCGTATCGGGCGTTGACGTGGGCGGCTCGGATGCGGCGGGCGTACAGGGTGCGGCTGAGCGATTCCAGGGTGGCGATGGCCCGTGATTCTTGCCCGAAGCCCTTGACGACGCGGACCCCGGTGACAGTCTCCTCCACGTGCTGGGCGATGTCGGCGGCGCTCTGCTGGGCGGACCAGGTGGCGGCGAACAGCGAGCGGCGGCTGAGATACGCGGTGTATGCGACCGCCGGCGCGATGACCAGTGTCACCACGGTGAGCAGGGGAGACAGGTAGGCCATCACCACCAGGCTGAGCACCAACTGCAGTGCGGCGCCCGCGACCATCGGCAGCATGGCGAGTAGGCCCTGGACCATCTGCAGGTCCGAGATGGACCGGGACACCACCTGGCCGGTGCGGATCGAGTCCTGACCTTGGCCGTCAAGCGCCTGCAGGGAGGTCAGCAGGTCGAGGCGTAGGCGGTGCTGCACGTCGAGGGAGAGCTTGCCGGCCAGGAGCCGACGCCCGAACTGGCAGGCCCAACGCACCAGGCCGAGGCCCGCGATAGCTATCGCGATGGCCGCAATCGCGGAGGTGCGGCCCGCGCTGGCCCCGTCGATCGCCGCGCGCGTGAGGAGGGGGAAACTGACGTCGATGATGGTCGCCAAGGCGGACATGCCGAGGGCGCCGAACAGCAGGCCGCGGTGCAGCATGCAGGTGGCGGCGAGCCGACGGATCCAACCGCGCTGCCTCTCAGCGCTCAACTTGTCAGCGCTCAAGCAGCCACTCCTTGAGGACCACAGCCTGGTTGTGGGCGGTGTCTTTCGCGGAGAACAGCAGCCGTACCGGGCCGTCTGCGAGCGCGTTGAGGATGGGGGCCGCAACTGCGGGGTCGGCGTCGAGCTCAGCGCGGTAGCGAGCTCGGAATTGGTCGAATTTCGCCGGGTCGTGGCCGAACCACGTGCGCAGTTGGGTGCTGGGTGCAATGTCCTTGAGCCAGCTGTCGAAGGCGAGCTCGGTCTTGGCGATGCCACGGGGCCACAGGCGGTCGACGAGGAAGGTGCGGCCCGGCCCCGATTCCTGCGAGTGGCGCGCGTCGTAGGTGCGCATGAGTTCTATTGCCGCCATGACCCGATATTAGACCTGCTCAGTCGCTGGCACCGGCCGCGAGCACGACAATCGAGCCCGCGGTGGTGAAGCCGAGGGCGGACGCGAGCCGTCCGCCGGCGACGCTCGCGGGATGATGCCGGCCCTGCGCGATGAGGCCGGCGTCTAGGGCGTCCTCGAGCGCCAACTCCGCGAGCAGCACGGCGTGGCCTTGGCTGCGGTGGTCCGGATGGGTCAGCGTGCGCACGTCCGCCAACAGCCCGTGTTCAATCCGGTACGCGGCGGCGGCGAGTGGGCGGTGCTCGTGGTCGTCGAGCATGGTGAATGCGATGTCGAGGCCGCGTAGGTCCGCGTCGTTCACGTCGTCGACTGCGCAGCGGGAGAGGAGGGTCTCTAGATCCCCTGGATCGTGGCTGACAAGCGGGCCCTCGTCCTCGTCCTCGGCAGAGGCCGTGGGCAGCGCGTACTCGTCGCGATAGCTGAGCACCTCCCGGGCCATCTCGCGCGCGCCGACTCCCAGCGCGGAGAGTGCCGCTGCAAGATCCCACTCGCCAGTGGCGAGACTGGGACCGACGCGGTCGGCGATCTGCTCGACCATCCAGGCCGGACCGACGATCGCGGACGAGTCGAAGAGCGAGAGGATCCGCAGCGGGGCGCTGTCCGGGGTGGCAACCACGATCTGGCTGCCGGGTGCGGCGAGGGCGTCGTCGGGTAGACCGAGCGCACGCGCCCAGCACAGGCGGACGATGGCTTCTGAGTTGGCTTCCACGCGGCACACGGTAGCGCGGCGCCCGTCCGGGCCGAGGTGCGGTTCAGCGGGAGGGCGGATCGGGAGAGTTCGCGGGGCGCCGCGCATTCCGCGTACGATCCGCGAGGAGCGATTTCTCGAACGTCGCCGTGCGCGGAACCTCCGAGACTGGACCATCTAGGGCTCTGTGGCCCGAATACGAACCGAGGACTCCCGCGTGAGCGATCAAATCCGCCCATGGCCTGCACTTTGGGCCTTGTGCCTGGGCTTTTTCATGATCCTCGTGGACACCACGATTGTGTCCGTGGCGACGCCCGCGCTGATGAGCGGGCTGAACGCGGACATCAACGCCGTGATCTGGGTGACCAGCGCCTACTTGCTGGCCTATGCCGTGCCGTTGCTGATCACGGGTCGGCTGGGCGACCGTTTCGGGCAGCGTCGCCTCTACCTGATCGGGCTCGTCGTGTTCACCGCCGCCTCGGCGTGGTGCGGGTTGTCCCAGGGCATCGAGATGCTGATCGTCGCGCGGGTGTTCCAGGGTCTGGGCGCGGCGTTGATGACGCCTCAGACGATGGCCGTGATCACCCGCATCTTCCCGCCAGAGCGCCGCGGCCAGGCGATGGGCGCGTGGGGCGCAGTGGCCGGCGCGGCGACGCTGGTCGGACCGCTGCTGGGCGGCGTGCTCGTGGACTCGCTCGGGTGGGAGTGGATCTTCTTCGTCAACATCCCCGTGGGCGTGGTCGGTTTTATCCTCGCCTGGAAGCTCGTTCCGAAGCTGCCGCTGCGCTCGCACAAGTTCGACATCCTCGGCGTGGTGCTCAGCGGGATCGGCATGTTCCTGGTGGTCTTTGGCCTCCAGGAGGGCTCGAAGTACGACTGGGGCACCATCACCGGCATTATCTCGGTGCCACTGTTGATCATTGTGGGGCTGGTGTTCTTCGCCGCCTTCCTGTTCTGGCAGGCCAAGAACACCGGCGAGCCGCTAGTGCCGCTGCGGCTGTTCAAGGACCGGAACTTCACTGTTGCCAATATCGGCATCGCGGCTATGGGCTTCGCCATCACCGGGCTGGTGCTGCCGCTGATGCTGTTCACCCAGTTGGTGCTCGGCTATTCGCCCACGCAGTCCGCGCTGTTGATGACGCCGATGGCAGTGCTGACGGGCGTGCTCGCGCCGTTCGTCGGCCGGCTGGTGGACCGGGTCCATCCGCGCTATATCGCCGGTCCAGGCCTGATGTTGCTCGCGGTCTCCGTTGTCTGGTTGGGGATGATCATGCAGCCCGGCGCCTCGGTGCCCCTGATGCTGATTCCCATCGCCTTGATGGGCGTCGCGAACGCGTGCATCTGGTCGCCGCTCTCGGCGACCGCCACCCGGAACTTGGCGCAGGACGTCGCGGGTGCTGGCTCCGGGGTCTACAACACGACGCGGCAGGTCGGCGCGGTGCTGGGTAGCGCCGCCATCGCCGCGGTGATGGCGGCCCGCTTGACGGCCAACGGCATGCCGTCAAGCGGCGGCGACGGTGGGGACGCGTCCGGGCACGTGGAGCGGCTGCCCGAGGCCCTGTGGGATGGCTACGCACACGCCATGGGCGAGTCCATGTACTTGCCCGCGGCAGTCCTCGTGGTCGGCGTGGCCGCCACCATGTTCTTCGTCCGGCCCACCCACGCCGGGATGAGTTCCGCGGCAGCGCCCGTTACCACCACTGCGCCCGCTACCACCAACGGGGCGGCGGCGGACCAAGGATCGCCCGCGAGTTCTTGATCAGCCGGCGGCCGATGACCCGGTTGCCGCTTGCGCCGATGACGGCGCCGATGCCGAAGGGGGCGATCTTGCCGATCGTCACCAGGCCTTGTTTGGTGCCGGCCTTGACGAGGAACTTCTTCGTCAGCGTGGAGTTGAGGATCTTCAGGCTGGACGCGGACATGTCCTTGGCCATGAACGAGGCCCAACTCTTGCCCGTCTTGCCCAGCAGGCCGCGGACCAGGTAGAGGGCGCCGTCGCCGACTGCGATGGACAGCACCAGCGTGCGCCGCTTCTCCATGTCGGTGAGCGGGATGCCGTAGACCTCGGCGAGCGAGAGCGCCAGGACTGCCGCGGCGGAGAGGACCAGCGCGGTCTCGCCGCCCACGGCGGCGATCGCCGTCCCAGTGCCCGCGGCGGGGATGGCGGCGGCCATGCCGACCGCGGCCCCGCTGGTGGTCACGGTGCGCAGGAAGCGGCGCTCCAGGCGGGCGATGATCTGCGCGGGGCTCTCCTCCGGGTGTGCACGGCGCATTTTCGCCACTGACTCGACTATCACCGGGGTCGGCACTGACAGGCCGCGGTCTAGTGCGGACATCAGCGGCGACGGCAGGTCGGGGATATCCAGCTCAGCGGGTACCGCAACGTCCGTCTTGGCGCGTCGGGATAGCTTTGCCATTGCTCGCCTCCGTAAGTGCTGCTTCCGGGTGGCCGGGCTCAGACCCGGCGCGGTGTACTCGGTGCAGGTTACGGGTAAATCGGGCGGGCAACGAGCCGAGGTGACGTTCGTGACTCACACAGGCTCGGCGGGAATACGATAGTCGAGCACCTTTGCCAGGTAGTCGTTGCCGAAGAGGTGCTGGGGGTCGTGCTTTTCGCGGATCGCGGAGAACGCGTCGAAGTGCGGGTACACCTCGCGCAGGTCCGCGGCGGTACGCCAGTGGATCTTGCCCCAGTGGGGCCGCCCGCCAGCGGCGACTGCGATCTCCTCCACTGCGCGGAAATAGGCCTCGTAGTCCTGTCGCCAGTACTTATGCACCGCGATATAGGCGGAGTCGCGGCCATTTGCCGTGGACATCCACACGTCGTCTGCCGCAGCGAATCGCACCTCCACCGGGAAGCTGACCAGCTCGCCGCTGGTGTCGATCATCTTCTCCAGGTCGGCGAGGACGCCGGGGAGCGCGTCGACCGGAATGGCGTACTCCATCTCGCGGAAGCGGACTCGGCGGGAGGAGACGAACACCCGATAGCTGCGGTCGGTGTACTCGCGCTCGCTCAAAAGGCGGGCGGCCACCCAGTTCATGCGCGGGATGATGGCGGGGACGCGGGTGCACAGCCGGCTCGTCTGCTCGAAGACCAGGTTCGACAGGAACTCGTCACTGATATAGCCGGTGACCTTGCCGACGGGTTTGAGCGGGGTGTCCAGTGGCAGCCGGGTGTTGCGCTTGGTAAGGACTCGGCGGGTGTGGGGCCACCAATAGAACTCGAAGTGGTCGACGGTCTCGCAGATGTGCGGGAGGTCGCGGAGCACGTTGTCGAGCGTGTCGGGGGCCTCGTGGGCATGCATCGCGAAGGCGTGGGGACAGTCCAGGATGATCTTGCTGAGGATGCCGATGGCGCCGAGTCCCAGGCGGGCGGCGTGGAAGAGGTCTGGGCCCTGGTCCCTCGAACAGTCGACGACGGAGCCATCGGCCAGCACCACCTGCAGGCCCACGACCAATCCAGCGAGGCCGCTGAACGCACTGCCGGTGCCGTGGGTGCCCGTGGAGATCGCGCCGGCGACGGACTGCGTATCGATGTCACCCAGGTTCTGCATCGACAGGCCGCGGGCCCACAGCAGCTCGTTGAGCTGGTGCAACGGTGTGCCGGCCAGCACGGTGACGTGTGCGCCCGTCGCGGTGGGCACCACAGATTCGATGCCGGACATCCGTCGGAGATCGACTAGCACCCCGTCGGTAACCGCGATCGGGGAGAAGGAATGCCCCGCGCCAACGCATTTGACCTGCAGTCCAGTATTCGCTGCCGCGGTGACGAGGCGTGTCAAATCATGAACATCGGCGGGAAGCTGGGTACTGTGCGGGTTACTGTGAGCGCTGTCGGCCCAATTTCTCCAAGTTGGCTCGGTCACATTTACATTATGGGCCTGGACGAACGTTCAGGTCAAAACGTGCGAATAATTAGGTGTCGAAGTGACTACTCGCGAAGTTAATTCTCGTCTGCCCGCAGAAGAGCGACGGGCGCAGCTTGTGCGTGCCGCCCTGACGCTCGCGGAGCAAGAGGGGTTCGGCTCTGTGACGATCCGTCGCGTGGCCGACACAGCTGGCGTCTCGCTCGGGGTGGTGCACTACTGCTTCGAGAACAAGGAAGAGCTCATGGGCGCCGCGATCTCGAACGTGGTCGCCTCGCTCGGCGAGGCGACGCAAGCCGTCTATGCCCAGTCCGCGGAGGGTGTCGAGCACACCCAGGGCATCGAGGGCCTCCGGGAGATGATCCGCAACGGCCTGGCCGCCATGTGGGTGTTGATCGAGGAGACCCCCAACGTTCAGCTGTTGACGTACGAGATCACCACCTATGCGCTGCGGCTGAGGCCGCACGACCACGACGGCTCGAAGACTCTCGCTGGCCGGCAGTACGTGGTCAGCGACACGGTCGCGACGGATTTCCTGGTCAACTCGGCGGCGTTCACCGGCACCGAGTGGACCGAGTCGCCAGATTACCTGGCGCGTTTGAGCGTGGCGATGATCGACGGCGTGGTGCTGCGGTGGCTGGTCGACCGCGACTCCGAGTCCGCGAACCGCCAGCTCGTGGACTTGGTCGACTTCTTCGTCGGCAAGGCCGTGGCGAAGGGCTGATCCTGCGCGTCAGAGTCAAATAGCTCGGGGCGGTACCGATTTCGCGGTACCGCCCCACTTGCTGCCTGCGCGGGCTACTTCGTGTAGAGCGCCTCGATGGTGTCCGCGTAGGTCTCGTGGACGACATTGCGCTTGAGCTTGAGCGTCGGCGTCAGCTCGCCGGACTCGATGGTGAAGTCGCTATGCAGCACCTGGAACTTCTTGATCGCCTCGGCCTTGGAGACCTGCGCGTTGGCGGATTTGACCGCGGAGTCGACCTCGGCGATGAGGTCGGGATCCACCGCGAGCTGCTCGATGGGCATGTCCGCGGCCTTGCCGTTGCGCTGCAGCCAGCCGGGGATGGCCTCCGGGTCGAGGGTGATCAGCGCTGCGATGAAGGGCTTCGCGTCGCCGACAACTATCGCCTGGCTGATCAGCGGATGCGCCCGGATGGTGTCCTCGAGCCCGCTGGGTGCGACGTTCTTGCCGGCGGCCGTGACGATGATCTCCTTCTTGCGGCCTGTGATGAACAGGTAGCCGTCCTCGTCGAGCCGTCCGATGTCGCCGGTGTGGAACCAGCCGTCGCGGATCGAGTCGGCCGTGGCGGCGTCGTTCTTCCAGTACCCGTTGAAGACCACCGAGCCCTGCACCAGGACCTCGCCGTCCTCGGCGATGCGCACGCCGCTGCCGTCCACCGGCTGGCCGACGGAGCCGACCCGCTGGGCGCCCTCGCGGTTGACGGTGACAGCCGCGCTGGTCTCCGTGAGGCCGTAGCCCTCGTAGATGGTGACGCCGACGCCGCGGTAGAAATGCCCGAGGCGGGCGCCCAGCGGCCCGCCGCCGGACACCGCGGCCTCGCAGCGTCCGCCAAGCGCGGCCTTGAGCTTGGAGTAGACGAGCTTGTCGAAGATGGTGTGCTTGAGGTTCAGGAGGAAGCTGGCCCCTCCGGTGTCCTGGGCCTCGCTCCACTCGATGGCCGTGGCCTCCGCTGCGGCGAAGATCTTGCCCTTGCCGCCGTCTTCGGCCTTCTGCTTGGCGGTGTTGTACACCTTCTCGAACACGCGCGGCACCGAGAGCACGAATGTCGGCTTGAACTTACCGAGGTGCTCCACGAGGTTCGGGATGTCGGAGGTGTGGCCGATGGTGAGCTTGGCGGCGAAGCCGGCGACCGAGATGGCGCGGGCGAAGATGTGCGCCATCGGCAGGAAGAGCAGCGTGGTTTTGCCCTCGACCATCATCGATCCGAGGGCTTGGGTCGCCGCGGCGGCTTCGGAGAGCAGATTCAGGTGGGTCAGCGCGGCGCCCTTGGGCCGGCCGGTGGTGCCGGAGGTGTACACCAGGGTCGCGGGATCGGTGACCACGACCTGGTGGCGGCGGGCATGCAGCACCTCGTCGGTGACCGACTTGCCTTTCTCGGTGAGCTGTTCGACCGCGCCGGAGGCGCCGTCGAACTGCAGGACCGTCTCGACAGTGCCCAGGCTCTTGACGATCGGCGCGACCAGCGCGGTGTGCTGGTCGGTCTCGAAGACGAGCATCTTGGTACCGGAGTCTTTGAGAATCCACTCGACCTGATCGGCCGAGGAGGTCTCGTAGATGGCAACGGTGACCGCGCCCGCCGTCCAGATTGCGAAGTCCAGGGCCACCCACTCGTACCGGGTGCCGGACATGATGGCCACGCGGTCGCCGTACTCGATGCCGGAGGCGATCAGGCCCTTCGCGAGAGCGGAGACCTCGGCAGCGAACTGGGCTGCCGTGACGTCCATCCACGCGCCGTTGGCGTTCCGCTGGAATGGCACGAAATTCGGCGTCTTCTCGGCGAACTCGAAGACGTTATCGGAAAGTGTCGCGTCATCTTTGATGGTGTAGGACGCAGGAACAACATATTCGCGCACGGAAACCCCCTCATAGGCTTTGTAGTGACCATAGTCACTTTGCGGATCTGGTGAGACAATATCCGATGCGTTTGGCCAGGGCACGTGGGGGACGCCCTTGGTTACTCGTCGGTACGAAAATTCTCCGCTGAGATCTGGGGCACAATCGGCGTATGGCGTTCTATGAGGGGGTCTCGGGGGCGGTCTTCTACCGGCATTGGGCCGTTGTCGCGGGCCCGGTCCGGGGCACCGTCGTGTTCCTCCACGGACTGGGCCAGCACAGCGGCGACTATCACCATTTCGCGGGGGCTTTGAACAAGGCGGGAATCTCCGTGTGGGGGCTGGACCATGTGGGGCATGGGCTGACCGAGGGGGCGCTGGGCACACCAGGCCCCATCCCCGACCTGGCGGAGAACGCACAGCGGCTCATCACCCGGGCGGTGGCGGCCGGGGAGACTTCGCCGCTGGTGCTGATGGGGCACTCGTTGGGGGCGGGGGTGGCGTTATCGCTGGCCACCACCGCGCCCCGCTGCGCGGACGGTCTGATCCTGTGCGGCGCGCCCCTCGGCCCAGGCCGGCGGGCGGGGGCGGGCGCGACGGCGGAGAGCGGCACCCGTGCGCGGCACTGGCAGGACATGCGGGAACAACTCGCCGTCCGTCTGGCGGCAATGCCGGTGCTGGCCCTGCACGGGGAGGATGACCGCATCATCCCGTTGGCCGGGGTGCGGGCGACGTTGGACGAGCTGGTGGGCGTGAAGCTGGTCACCTACCCGTCCGCAGGCCACGACCTGCTGCACGAGCCCGTGCGAGACGAGGTCGCCGCACGGGTCGTGCAGTTCGTGCTCAGCCTCGGCTGAGTTTGCGTGTGGTCAGGCCGCGGCGAGGATTGCGGGCCGCAGGGCTGGGATCTCAGCCGGCTCTGCGAGGTTGAGCTCCCAGCGCCAGATCGCGTGCTCCAGTTCCACCAGGGACACGGCGATCCCATCGGCCACCGCGCTGAGCAGTCCGCGAACAGCGTCGATGCCCGGGTCCTCGCCCAGAGTCTCGATGACGAAGCGGGAGCTGAGCGACTGCGGCTGCACCCAGGACACCCCGACGAGCATCAGCAGGTAGGTCCAGTTGATCTCGTCGGTGGCGGCGGAGGCGGACATCCACGCGTCGCGCGCCGCCTGGTAGCGGGTGGGGTCGGTGACGACCGCCCGCAGGTCCGCCGCGGAGTCGATGCGCAGGGCGTGCAGGCTCTCGGCCGCCTCCTGGATGGCATTCGCCCGCAGGGACAGTGAATCGGAGTAGGAGCGCTTGTAGTTCCCGATCTTGCCGCTCCACGTGAGCGCGCCGCCCACCTCCTCGAAGGTGCGCAGCAGGGCGCGGGTGCCGTCGACGACGTCGGCTTGCCCCTGGGCGCTGCGGTAGGCGCGGTAGCGGTCGACGGCCCGGACGGATTTGCCGTATTCGGCCGCGGTGGACTGGATCGCGTCAATTACCGCGAGGGCCAGGCTGTCGTGGAAGCGGTCCGGCCGCGTCCACTCCACCGGGTTGCCCAACAGGTCCTGCGCGGCGGCTAGCAGGAGGTCTAGATCTTTCGTGCCAACGTGCGTGCCCACTTCGGGGAACTCCTTCGTGACGGTGTGATAAATCCCTCACTTGAGCATCGGCGTCTGTGACGGAAGTGTTACAAACCCCGAAGTGGGCTATGTGCCGCTGGTAGCGGCCGCACGGGAATTGTTAGGAGGTGGCCTCCAGGTCGCCGTCCAGGTAGGCCTGGTAGGCGGGCAGGTCCAGCTGCCCATGTCCGGACAGGCCGATCACGATCACCTCGGGCTTGGTCAGCCCCCGGGCGTACTCGGCCGCGGCGGCGATGGCGTGGGCCGCCTCAGGGGCGGGCACGATGCCCTGGGTGCGGGCGAAAAGCACTCCGGCGGCAAAGGCTTCGCGCTGGTCAATGGCCTGACCGGTGACATAGCCGAGCTCTACTGTGTGGCTCAGCATCGGTGCCATGCCGTGGTACCGGAGGCCGCCCGCGTGGATCGGGTCGGGAATGAAATCCTGGCCCAGGGTGTGCATCTTGAGCAGCGGGGTGAAGCCGGCGAGGTCGCCGTGGTCGTAGCGGTACTCGCCCTGGGTGATCGACGGGCACGCGGCGGGCTCGACGGCGATGACGCGTGTTTTGGCCCTACCGTGCAGTACTTCACGGATGAACGGGAATGCGAGGCCGGCCAGGTTCGAGCCGCCGCCCGCGCAGCCGAACACGATATCGGCGTTCTCCTCGCCCGCGTTGCGAAGCTGCTCCACGGCCTCCTGGCCGATCACAGTCTGGTGCAGCACCACGTGGTTCAGCACGCTGCCCAGCGCGTAGCGGGTGTTCGGCTCGCTGGCCGCGATCTCAATAGCCTCGCTGACCGCGATGCCGAGGCTGCCAGGGGTGTCGGGGTCCTCGGCGAGGAGCTTTCGCCCGGTCTCCGTCAGTGGGGACGGGCTGGGGTGGACCTTGGCCCCGTACGTCTCGATCAGGTGCCGACGGTACGGCTTGGTCCTATAGGAGGCAGCGACCTGCCAGACGTCCAGCTCGATGTCGAACTTGGCGCAGGCGAAGGCCAGCGCGCTGCCCCACTGGCCGGCGCCGGTCTCGGTGGTGAGCTTGGTGACACCGTCGATCGAATTGTAGTAAGCCTGCGCGACGGCGGTGTTGGTCTTGTGGCTGCCGACGGGGCTGACGCCCTCATATTTGACATAGATCCGGGCGGGGGTGCCAAGTGCGCGCTCGAACTCGTACGCGCGGATCAGCGGCGCGGGACGCCAGGTGGCGTAGGCCTCGCGGATGGGCTCCGGGATCTCGATGTACTGCTCCGTCGCCGCTTCCTGCGCGATGAGCTCGGAGGGGAACAGCGCCGCGAGGTCCTCAGGGGTCACCGGCTCGCGGGTGCCCGGGTGTAGATGGGGCGGCGGCGGTACGGGCAGGTCCGCGGTGATGTTGTACCAGTGGGTGGGAATGGGGGTCGGCTGGATCACAGGCGCTGTCCTTCACGAGGTCGGGTCGGGGGAGCGGATGAGTTCGAGAATCTGATGTGCGAGACACACTATCGGGGGCTGCGGGCGGCCTCGCGGGGCGCGCGCAGGGTCTGGGGCGGTCAGCCCGCAGTCTTGCCGTTGTCCGCAAGGTGCACCGAGCCGTGGATCGCCGCCGCGTCGTCCGACGCCAGGAAGCAGATCAAGGCCGCGACGTCCTCCGGCCGCATCAGCCCGCGCGGCGCGGCCGAGCGCAGCACCAGATCGAAGTCGACCCCCTCTGGGAAGGTGAAGCCTGCGACCAGCGGTGTCGTCATACCGCCCGGGCAGACGGCGTTCACCCGCAGTGTCGAACCGCTGTACTCCACGGCGAGCGCGCGGGTCAGGCCGATCAACGCGTGCTTGGCGGCGCAATACCCCGCCGAGTACGCCTGGCCCTGCACGCCGGCGATCGAGGCGACATTGACGATGTTGCCGCGGCGTTCGAGTAGGTGGGGGATCGCCGCGCGGGAGAGGTAGAACGGGCCGTTGAGGTTGACCGCGAGGTCGTCGGCCCACTCCTCGTCGGTGACCGAGTGGGAGTGTCGCAGAGTGTGCGCGCCGGCGACATTGATCAGCAGATCCAGACCGCCAAACCGGGCCACACACGCTGCGACGGCGTCCGCGCACGCCTCAGACGAGCCGATATCGGCGGCGAAATACCGATTATCCGACGGATCGCCGGTGATATCGGACATAGCCGAGGCCAGCGCGCTGGCGTCGCGTGCCACGCCCAGAACTGTCGCGCCGCGACGGTGCAGGAGCTCGGCCACGGCGCGGCCGAGGCCGGAGGACGCCCCGGTCACCAGTGCTACCTTGCCGGTCAGGGCATCGCGGGGCGCTTCGGGCCGGGTGTGATTGACGGTGGGCACAGTTGTGGGGCTCCATTCTGGCCGCGCGTGCGATGCCAGGTTGATAACGAGGGTTCTGCGGCCGCGGCGACGGCGGCGCGGCAGTATGCCACCACATGATCGCACTAGGCCTTCGCAGCTCCTCTGCGGTGGTATAAACTGCTGGTCAAATGAGTGAAATTGACAGTGAAACTGAGCCAGTATCCGCTAATCTCGAAGGCGTGGAGCCCACCTTCGCAGAATTAGGCATTGACGAACGGGTGCTGCGCGCACTCAATGACGTCGGCTATGAGACCCCGTCGCCCATCCAGGCGGCGACCATCCCCCTGCTCCTCGAGGGCCGTGACGTTGTGGGCCTCGCCCAGACGGGCACCGGTAAGACCGCCGCGTTCGCCGTGCCGGTCCTGAGCAATATCGACGTCACCCAGAGGACGCCCCAGGCGTTGGTCCTGGCGCCCACCCGTGAGTTGGCGCTCCAGGTTGCCGAGGCGTTCGGCAGCTACTCGGTGCACCTGCAGGGCGTGAACGTCCTGCCGATCTACGGTGGCCAGAGCTATGGCGTCCAGCTGGCGGGGCTGCGCCGCGGCGCGCATGTCGTCGTCGGCACCCCCGGTCGCGTGATCGACCACCTGGAGAAGGGCACACTCGACCTCACGGCGCTGAAGTACCTGGTGCTCGACGAGGCCGACGAGATGCTGAAGATGGGCTTCCAGGAGGATGTCGAGCGGATTCTGCGCGACACCCCCAAGGACAAGCAGGTCGCGTTGTTCTCCGCGACGATGCCGTCCTCGATCCGCCGGCTCTCGAAGCGCTACTTGAACAACGCCGAAGAGGTGACGATCAAGGGCAAGACCGCGACGGCCACGAATATCACCCAGAAGTGGGTGTCGGTCTCCAACAACCGCAAGCTCGACGCGATGACTCGCATCCTCGAGGTCCTCGACTTCGACGCGATGATCATCTTCGTCCGCACCAAGCAAGCCACCGAGGAGCTCGCAGAGCGCCTGCGCGCCCGTGGCCTCTCGGCCGCCGCCATCAACGGCGACATCGTGCAGGCCCAGCGCGAGCGGACCATCGGCCAGCTCAAGGACGGTCGCATCGACATCCTGGTGGCGACGGACGTCGCCGCGCGCGGCCTAGACGTCGAGCGCATCTCCCATGTCGTCAACTACGACATCCCGCACGACACCGAGGCCTACGTGCACCGCATCGGCCGCACCGGCCGCGCGGGCCGCTCCGGCGAGGCGCTGCTGTTCGTCTCCCCGCGGGAGACCCGCCTGCTCAAGGCGATCGAGCGCACCACCCGTCAGCCGCTGGTCGAGATGAGCCTGCCGTCGGTCGACGACGTCAACGCACAGCGTGTGACGAAGTTCGGGGACGCGATCACCGCGAGCCTCGAGGGCAACACCGTCGACCTGTTCCGCAAGCTCATCGAGGACTACCACGCCGAGCATGACATCCCGATGGTGGATATCGCCGCGGCGCTGGCGAGCCAGTCCGTCGAGGGCGACTCCTTCCTCCTCAAGCCAGAGGCCGATCGGCCCAGACGCGAGGAGCGCGAGCGCGGGCATGACAAGTTCGGTGCTGATCGTCCTGCACGCCAAGAGGGCAACCGCGGCCGCAAGGGCGGCGGGGACCTGGCGATGTACAAGATCCAGGTGGGCCGACGCCACGGCGTGCAGCCGGGAGCCATCGTCGGGGCCATCGCGAACGAGGGTGGGCTGAACCGCGGCGACTTCGGGCACATCAGCATTAAGCCGGACTACACGTTGGTGGAGCTGCCCGCGGAGCTGTCCCGCGAGACCATGACCGCGCTGCGCAGCACCCGCATCTGCGGCGAGCTGATCGAGCTGAAGAAGGACGACGGCCCGCCGAGCGGACGCCCGGGAAACTACGGCGACAAGCCGAAGTTCGCGGACAAGAAGTTCGGTGATAAAAAGTTTGGCGACAAGAAGTTCGCCAGCAAGAAGCCGACTTTCCAGAGCGGCGGCTATAAGGGCAACAGCTCGGCCAGTGGCCGGGACAGTGCGCCGCGTGAGGGCGCACCCCGTGAGGGCGGCGCCGGACACGGGACCTTCCGTGACCGTGCGGCGAAGACCGAGGGCTATAAGTTTAAGCCGAACAAGTTCTAGTTTGACGGGGTTTTTCGCGAATCCCACACAGTGAGCATGCCTCTGGCCACCGGTTTCCGGTGGCCAGAGGCATTTCTGCAACACGTTCCTGTGTCGCCCTTCACAACCGGGCTCAAACCGTTTAGGTTCCTTGTAGAAGGGTGCGCTCTGCAGAACGCACCATGGCTCCATGAAAGGCGACATCCGAAGATGAAAACCAAGGGCGCGATCCTCCGTGGAATCAACCAGCCGTGGAGCGTGGAGGAGATCGAGGTAGGGGATCCGCGCGCAGGGGAGGTCATGGTGGAGCTCGGCGCGTCGGGCATGTGCCACTCGGACCATCACCTGGTCACCGGCGATACCCCGATGCCGTCCTACCCGGTCATGGGCGGGCACGAGGGCGCCGGCAAGGTGATCAAGGTCGGCGAGGGCGTCAAGGACATCAATGTGGGCGACCACGTCGTGCTGTCCTTCATCCCGTCCTGCGGCAAGTGCGAGTCGTGTGTGACCGGGCATTCGAACCTGTGCGACCTGGGCATGTACCTGCTTACGGGGCAGACCATCAGTGACGGCACCTACCGGGTGCAGACGGCCAAGGGCGAGGACGTGATCCCGATGGTCCTGCTGGGGACCTTCTCCCCGTATGTGACCGCGCACGAGACCGCCGTCATCAAGATCGACGAGTCCATCCCGTTCGAGGTGGCCTGCCTCGTCGGTTGCGGCGTCACCACCGGCTGGGGCTCGGCCACCAACGTGGCGGAGGTCAAGGCGGGCGAGACGGTCATCGTCGTGGGCGCCGGCGGCGTCGGCATGAACTCCGTCCAGGGTGCTGCGGTCTCCGGCGCGGAGCGGGTCATCGTCATCGACCCGTCCGAGTTCCACCGCGAGCAGTCGAAGAAGTTCGGCGCCACCCACACTTTCAACTCGATGGCCGAGGCAATCGTGCCGATCATGGAGCTGACGCACGGCAAGATGGCCGATAAGACCATCATCACGGTGGGCCGCATCAAGGGCGAGGACATCGACCCGGCCATGACGCTGACCCGCAAGGGCGGACGTGTGGTGGTGGTGGGCATGGGCGGCATGGGCGACATGGACGTCACCCTGAACCTGTTCATGTTCACGATGCTGCAGAAGGAGTTGCGCGGCGCGATCTTCGGCGGCGCGAACCCGCGGGCGGAGATCCCCAACCTGCTGTCCATGTACAAGGCGGGCAAGCTCAACCTGGACGACCTGGTCACCAAGGAGTACCAGCTGGAGCAGATCAACGAGGCCTACCAGGACATGCTGGACGGCAAGATCATCCGCGGCGTCATCAAGTACACGGACGCCGACCGGTGACCGCGTCTGACGCGGTTATGGACCGCACGAGCATCTATATCGATGGGGCCTGGACCGCGTCAGACGGCACTGGCGTGATCGACGTCGTCAACCCCGCGACCGAACAGGTCATCGCCCGGGTGGCCGACGGCACGGCTAAGGACGCGGACCGCGCGGTGGAGGCCGCCCGACGGGCGTTCCCCGCGTGGTCCGCGCTCAACGGCGCGGAGCGCGGGGACTACCTGCAGCGCGCCCATGAGCTGCTGATGGAGCGGATTGAGGACCTTGGCGCGCTGGTGGCGAAGGACATGGGTATGCCCCTCGCGCTCGCAAAGCCGGTGCAGGTGGGGATGCCCGCGGCCAACCTCGCCGCATTCGCCGAGTTGGCGCGCACGTATGAGTTCGACGCCAGCGAGATCGGCAACTCCCTCATCGTGCGCGAGCCCATCGGCGTCGTCGCCGCCATTACCCCGTGGAACTACCCGCTCCACCAGGTGGTGCTCAAGGTCGGCGCCGCACTCGCTGCGGGCTGCACGGTGGTGCTGAAGCCGACGGAGGTCGCGCCGCTCATCAGCTGCGCGCTCGCCGATATTTTCCACGAGATCGGTTTGCCTCCAGGCGTTTTCAACCTTCTCAGTGGGACCGGACCGGTGGTGGGCGAAGCCCTGGCCGGGCATCCGGAGGTGGACATGGTCTCGTTCACCGGCTCGACCCGCGCGGGAAAGCGGGTCGCGGTGGTGGCGGCGGAGACAGTCAAGAAGGTGGCGCTGGAGCTGGGCGGCAAGTCGGCGAACATCATCCTGGACGACGCGGATCTGAACGCCGCCGTCGCGAACGGGGTGTTCAAGTGCTTCCTGAACTCCGGCCAGACCTGCACGGCGCTCACCCGGATGCTGGTCCCGCACGACAGGCTCGCCGAGGCGACCGAGATCGCGGTCGCCATCGCCCGCAGTTTTGTCCCCGGGGACCCGTTCGACCCGGCATCGCGGCTCGGTCCCCTGGTCAACGCCACCCAGCTCCAGCGGGTGCGCGGCTTCATCGACCAGGGCGTCGCCGAAGGCGCGCAGCTCGCGCTCGACGGTCGGGAGTCCGGCCTGGCGCAGGGCTACTTCGTCGGCCCGACGGTGTTTTCTGGAGTTGGCGAGGACATGGCCATCGCCCGCGAGGAGATCTTCGGCCCGGTGCTCTCGATCATCGGCTATACCGACGAGGACGACGCGGTGCGCATCGCCAACGACTCCGATTATGGCCTAGCCGGCGGTGTGTGGGCGGGCGACTCCGAGCGGGCGACCGCGGTGGCGCGCCGGTTGCGCACTGGGCAGGTCGAGGTCAATGGGGGAGCGTTCAACACGAATGCGCCGTTCGGCGGCTATAAGCAGTCCGGCATCGGCCGTGAGGGCGGGACGATGGGCCTCGAGGAGTTCCTCGAGACCAAGGCTATCCAGCGGTAGTCCTCCGACCATCGAAGACGAGACGCGCGCGTCCCGGGGATGTTCCCTGGGACGCGCGCTTTCCTATGCGGGGCGCGGTCCATATGATCTAATCGGAGTTGACGTCAAGTTCAACTATGGGGTTGTGGCGCGCGGTTCTCGAATCTCGTGAACTGGCTGGGCAGGCCGCCTAACGTGGTGTCTGCCGACGAGCGGCGCAGCTATCCCGACTTCGAGGAGAGGAACCACATGCAACTCGCGTTGTCCGATGAGGAGGCCACATTCCAGCAGGAGATGCGGGACTTCTTCACCACGAAAATTTCGGCGAGCATGCGCGAGGCACTGGCCAACGGCGGCGACGTCACCCCCGATGACTTCCGGGCAGCCCAGCGGATCCTCAACGAGGCCGGCCTGGCCGTGCCGCACTGGCCCGTGGAGTGGGGCGGCCGTGATTGGACCCCCGTGCAGCGCCACCTGTGGCTCAACGAGATGCAGCTGGCGTCTGTGCCGGAACCGCTCGCGTTCAACGCCATGATGGTCGGCCCGGTCATCGCGGCCTTCGGTTCCCAGGAGCAGAAGGAGCGCTTCCTGCCGGCCACTGCGAATCTCGACATCTGGTGGTGCCAGGGCTTCTCGGAGCCCGAGGCCGGCTCCGATCTCGCATCGCTCAAGACCAAGGCGGTGCGCGATGGCGAGGACTACATCGTCAACGGCCAGAAGACGTGGACCACCCTGGGCCAGCACGCTGACTGGATCTTCTGCCTGGTGCGCACGGACCCGAGCGCGCCGAAGAAGCAGGCCGGAATCTCGTTCATCCTGATCGACATGACGACCCCGGGTGTCACGGTCCGCCCGATCAAGCTCATCGACGGCACCTACGAGGTCAACGAGGTCTTCTTCGAGGACGTCCGCGTCCCGGCCGCGAACCTGGTGGGCGAGGAGAATGCCGGCTGGGACTACGCGAAGTTCCTGTTGGGCAACGAACGCGCTGGCGTCACACGTGTCGGCGCGTCGAAGGTGCGAGTCGCGCAGGCGAAGGCACAGGCGGCGGCTATCACGGTGGGCGCCGGCACGCTGCTCGACGACCCGCTGTTCGCGGCGCGCGTCGCCGAGTTGGAAAACGACCTCTTGGCACTCGAGCTCACACAGCTCCGGGTGGTGGCGGACTCCGCGGACGGCAAGCCGAGCCCGGTCTCGTCCCTGCTGAAACTGCGCGGGTCGGAGCTGCAACAGGCGGCGACAGAACTGCTGATGGATGTCGGCGGCTACGACACACTGCCGTTCCGGGCCCCCGCGGACGTCGAGTCTCCGGGCTGGGCGCAGCAGAGCACCCCCCGCTACCTCAACTACCGCAAGGTCTCGATCTACAGCGGCTCGAACGAGGTACAGCGCACCATCATCGCCAAGTCGATTCTGGGATTGTGAGATAGCCATGGACTTCAAATACACAGATGAGCAGCAGATGCTCTCCAGCGCCGCCCGCGACCTGTTCGGCAAGGCGTATGACCCCGAGTCGCGCAACACCGTCGTCGCCACGGAGCTCGGGTGGAGCCGGGACGTGTGGGCGCAGTGCGCCGAGATGGGACTGCTGGGCCTGCCATTCGCCGAGGGCGACGGGGGTATGGGCGCGGGACCGATCGAGGTGATGGGAGTGATGACCGAGATCGGCCGTCGCCTGGCCCCCGAGCCGTTCCTGGATGCGGTGGTGGTGGCCGGCGGCCTGGTCGCGGAGTGCGGCTCCGCCGAGCAGCGGGCGGACCTGCTGCCCAAGCTGGCCGAGGGTGAGCTACTCCTTGCCTTCGCCCATCATGAGCCGGGCATGCGCTGGCCTGTTCGGGCGGTAGCGACAACGGCCACCCCGGACGGCGACGTCTGGGCGATTACAGGCGTGAAGAACCCTGTGCTGCACGGGGATTGCGCGGACCAGGTGATCGTCAGCGCCAACCTTCCAGGTGCTGCCGGTATTGGGTTGTTCCTCGTCGCGGCGGACGCCCCCGGTGTCACCCGCACGGCCTACGCCACTCACGACAGCCTGCGCGGTGCGCAACTTCAACTCACGGCGGCCCCCGCGACCCTGCTGGGCGAGGCTGGGCAGGTGGAGGCTGGGGACCGCACTGCCGCGATCGACGCCATCGAGGTGCGGGCGCAGGCCGCGCTGGCGGCGGAGGCAGTCGGCGCGATGGAGGAGGCACTGCGCCTGACCACCGAGTACCTGAAAACCCGCAAGCAGTTCGGTGTGCCGTTGGCGACATTCCAAACCCTGACGCACCGTGCGGCGGACATGTATGTGCTGCTCGAGTTGGCCCGCGGCATGAGCCTGTACGGTTCCATGGCGCTGGCTGATGGCGATTACTCGCCGGAGATCGCGGCGCGAGTCCAGCTGCAGATCGGCCGCTCGGCCCGCAAGATCGGGCAAGAGGCCATCCAGCTACACGGCGGTATCGGCGTCACCGCGGAGTATCCGGTGAGCCACTACGTGAGCAGGCTGCTGGCGATCGAGCACACTCTCGGCGGCACGGAGGAGCACCTGCACACCCTCATGTCGGGTCTGCGGGACCACGAGATCGTCTCCCTCTGAGCAACCGCTAGGCCAGCGATAGGATGAGCCTCGGTTCCCGTCCCGCCGGACGGGAACCGAGGCTTTTCTTTGGGAGGGAACTACGTGACAACGCCCAGTCTGGGACACCCGCCGGTGCGCCGATCCTGGATGAGCCGGGCCTGGTTGGTCTGGGGGGTGGGGCTATTCGCCTACATTGTCGCGGTGCTCCAGCGCACCTCGCTCGGCGTCGCGGGCCTGGATGCGACGGAGCGGTTCTCCGTGGGCCCCAGCATGCTGTCGATGTTCGTGGTGTTGCAGATAGTGGTCTACGCGGGTATGCAGATCCCCTCCGGCGTGCTCTTGGACCGGTACGGCTCTCGGGCGCTGTTAGTTTGCGGCGCACTGATTATGGCGGCCGGCCAATTCACCCTCGCGTTCACTGAGTCCCTGCCGATCGCGATCGGGGCGCGGGTGCTCGTCGGTATCGGCGATGCGCTGACGTTCCTCTCTGTGTTGCGGCTGGTGCCGCGGTGGTTCGAGATCCGGCGGGTGCCGCTGATCACGCAGTTGACGGGCATCCTGGGGCAGACGGGGCAGATCCTCTCCACGGTGCCGCTGCTCGCGTTGATCAGCGGGGCGGGCTGGTCGGTGGCCTTCGGCTCCGCGGCGTCGATGGCGCTGCTGTCTTTCTTCCTAGTGGCCCTGTTCGTCAAGGACTCTCCGATACCGCTGGGAAAGGTGGCCACGCCGCTGCGGCTGGCGGAGATCGGTGGTCAACTCAAGGCAGTGTGGCTGCGTCCCGGCACGAGACTTGGCTTCTTCGCCCACATGGGCACGCAATTCTCGGGGATGGTGTTCGCGTTGCTCTGGGGGATGCCCTACCTGGTCACGGCGCAGGGCCTGTCCGCGGTTGCTGCGAGCTCCATGTTGACGCTCTTCGTCCTGGCCACCATCGTGATCGGACCGCTGATGGGTGAGTTCACCGCCAGGCATCCGCTCCGCAGGTCGTGGCTGGTGCTGACGGTGATCGGCGCGAATATCGTCGTGTGGACCGTGGTGCTCGCGCTGCCCAGCACGGCACCGCTCTGGCTGCTGGTCGTGCTGGTGGTGGTGACGGCGGCCGGCGGTCCGGGCTCGGTGGTGGGATTCGACTACGCGCGGACTTCCAACCCCCATGCCAATCTGGGCTTGGCCCAGGGCATGGTGAACCAGGGCGGGTTCTTGGCCTCGTTGGTGGTCCTGGCCGCGGTCGGCGGGGTGCTGGGGGCAAACGGCGGCTACAGTTTCGAATCATTCCGGCTGGCGTGGCTGGTCCAGTACCCGATTTGGATCTTCGCCGTCGTTGCCATCCTGATCACTCGAGGCAAGGCACGCCGCTATGAGCAGGTGCAGTTACGGCCGCTTCGAGAGGTCTTCTCCCCACGGGGCGGTTGGCGGCGAAGTTCCTAGCCGGCCAATGGTCTGGTAGTCGTCAGGCCACGAGGTCGTTGTACTCCGGGTGGGTGTCGATGTAGCCGCGCACGAATGAGCAGGAGGTGACGATCTTGCGTCCCTCGGACCTGGTTTGCGCCAAGGCGAAACCGATCAACTCGGTGGCCAGCCCGTGGCCCTCGAATCGTTGCTTCGTGACGGTGTGGTCGAAGTTCCGCGTGTCTCCGATATCCATGTAGTCGGCGTACGCGCCGACATCGTCCTTCACATAGATTTCAAACCGCTCTAGATCGGTGTTGTGGACAATGCGCTTAGTCACCTGAGCCCGCCCTTCTCCGGTCGGGTTTGTGCACGGCCGGTTTATCAATGATACGCCAAGGGGCGGGCGCAGGGGAGTGCTCTCGCAGACCTGTCTGGGGTGGTCGGGAACCACCTCGATGGAGGGGGAGCGCCGACTGAAGTGAGATGCGACACGCCGGAAAGCTAGCCGAACCCAGTTCGCAACTACCGTAATGTCCAGGCCAATGTCAGCCGGAGTTCAGTCGGAGAATCAGGTGCAGCATGGACATGCGAGTTCCCCAGGCTAGGCGCAGCCCACTGGCCAAATTCGTCGCCTGGACAATTCTGATTCTGGGATTGGTGGGCACCGTCGCCGCCGTCGCGGAACTGCACGTGGTCTATGCCGTGTATTCGTTGATCGCCATGTCCCTGGCTGGCATCTACTTGCTCAAGCAGAAGTCGCTCGACGCGAACCGCGTGGAGCGGCCTCGGGATCTATTCACCGGCCGCTGAGCTGGGCCGGGGACGTGAGGGGGGCTTGGCCCTAGTGCGCAGCGTATTGCTGGGCGAATCCGACAACGTCGTTGACGTACGCCTGCGAGTTGTTGTAGCGCAGCACCGCTGCCGCGATGTCGGCCGCGTTCCGCAGGTCGAGGTTGCCGTGGCAGAGATAGTTGCCAGTGGTCAGCGCCGCGTCGAAGAGGTTCTGCGGATCGGCTTCGCCGTCGCCATTGCCGTCGCCCGCGTAAGCCTGCCAGGTCTCGGGGAGGAATTGCGTGGGCCCGACGGCCCGGTCGAAGCTGGCGTCTCCGTCGAGCTCCCCGCCGTCGGTGTCCTTGATCACCGCGTTGCCCCGCAGGCTGCCGTCGAGCACCGGTCCGAGGATGGGGGTGAGCAGGTTGCCGTCTGCGTCGGCGGCGCCGTTGTTCGCGTGCGTGGACTCGACCCGGCCGATCCCCGCGATGAGCGTCCAGTCGATGCCGCACTGTGGCTGCTGGGTGAACAGCAACTCTGCCGCGTGCCTGTAGGCCGTGTAGTTGATGTCGGGCACGCCGCCGTGTCGCACGTCGGAGGGCAGGCCGGCTGGGCGCGCCGGGGTGCTCGAGGGCGCGGTGGTCTCCACAGCGGGTGCAGCGAGGGCTGGTTCGCCGGACGTGGCGGTGGCGTCGACTATGGGCGCATCGGTTGCGGTGGGATCGATCGTGGTGGCGTCGGAGAGCAGCTGCGCGCTGGTGTCCTCCGCGGGTACTGCCGCAGGTGCCGCCGCCGGGCCGCTCGGGAGAGTGCTGGCCGCCCCCAGCAGTAGCGCCGGAGCGGCGAGCGAGGCCGCCCAGACGCTGCGGCGGCGAAGGGTGGACGTGCGCTTCGTTCGGGGGCCTGCCAAGATTCTTCCTCACTGTCGACCTGGGGTGTCGTCGCGTTGCCGCGAACCGGAGGCGACAGTACGCCAATTCGTGACCTGTCCGTTACATAAACGTGACCAAGCGTGGGTGGCGGGGCTCATGTGACTGCTGTGGCGGGCGTGTCGATCGCCTGCGGTGGTGAGAAGGTCTCGTGCACCGCCTCGGCCGCGAATGGGCGCCTGGGGCATTTGTGCTGGTTATCGTGCCGCGGGGGGATGGGCGGGGCGGCGTGGGCCTAGCGCCGCTGACAATCCTGGAGGTCCGGTCGATATCGAGTGTTAGGCCAGTCACAGCGGAGATGGACGAGGCGCCGCGGGGTGCCTGTCGCCACCGCACTCATGCCAGTTCACCGCGGATCGAATTGCGACCATGCCATCGTTTGCGGGTGTCGATAACCGGCTGGCTCTGCCCCGTCCGTGATTGTGGTGGAGGATGGACCACGACACGGTGCCGATACGGCAGGTTGGCTGGGGGTATCGGACGCGCACGCAATGTTGGCAAGGAGTACGTGATGGGCAAGCCCATGATCAGCAAGTCCCAGGTGGACCTTCATGGCGCGGAGATCGTCTACCGCCATGGCGGCGACGGGCCGGAGACCCTGCTACTGGTACACGGGATCGCGGGCAGTTCGCGGGTCTGGCGGCAGGTTATGCCGGAGTTGGCTCGCACCTATCGGGTGATCGCGCCAGACCTGCCAGGGCATGGGCTGTCGTCGAAGGGCCGGGGCGACTACTCGCTGGGCGCGTTCGCCGCCGTGCTTCGGGACCTGCTGCAGGAATTGGATGTCGACCGGGTCACTGTGGTCGGCCATTCGCTCGGCGGCGGGGTGGCTCTGCAGCTGGCCTACCAGCACCCCGAGTTGGTTGGCCGGATTGCGCTGATCTCAAGCGGCGGGCTGGGTCCGGAGGTTGGTTGGCCGCTACGCCTGTTGGCCGCGCCAGGCGCCGAGCTGGTGCTGCCTGTCATCGCGCCGCCGTTTCTGCGGCCGCTCGGGGACAAGATTCGAGAGTGGGTGGGCGGCAAGGGGGTTCGCGCCGATAACCTAGAGGAGATGTGGCTCGCCTACGCCTCGTTGTCCGATAGCGAGACCCGCAAGGCGTTTCTCCGCACTCTGCGGTCGGTGGTGGACACCCGCGGCCAAGCGGTGAGTGCCAGCAGCAGACTGCACCTGGCCAACGCGATCCCATCCCAGCTGATCTGGGGCGACGCGGACCCGATGATCCCGGTGGCGCATGGGCTGGGCGCGCATGAGGCGATGCCTGGCAGCCGCTTGCGAGTCCTGCCTGGCGTCGGCCACTTCCCGCAGACCGAGCGGCCGGAGGAGGTCGAGCAGATCTTGACCGAGTTCATCAGTCAGACGCGGATGGTCGAATTGCCTCCGCGCTCCGCCCTTGGCGCAGGCTGAGGGCGCCCAGATGCCACACCGACTGAGCGTCCAGACCCTGTCCGGCCCGGTGCGGGGGTTTGCGGCAGAGGGGGTCCACGTGTGGAAGGGGATCCCCTTCGCCGCTGCGCCGGTGGGCGAGCGACGATTCCGGTCCCCTGCCCCGCCCTTCCCGTGGACGGCCCCGATGGATTGTCTGGAGTTCGGCCCCGTCTGCCCGCAGGCGGAGGGCATGGCGATGGAGGCAGTGCTCCAACCCGACGAGGACTGCCTGAACTTGAATGTGTGGCGCCCCGCGACGGAGGGCCCACCGCGGCCGGTCATGGTGTGGATCCATGGCGGCGCGTACTACATGGGCGCCGGCTCGCAGGGCGTCTATGACGGTGCGGAACTCGCCCGCCACGGCGAGGTCGTCGTGGTGACGTTCAACTACCGGCTGGGAACTCTGGGGTTCGTGGACCTGACCTCGCTCGCCACGCCGGAGCACCCCTTCGAGTCCAACCTGGGGCTGCGGGATCAGATCGCCGCGCTGGGTTGGGTGCGGGACAACATCGCTGCCTTCGGTGGGGACCCCGGCAATGTGACGGTGTTCGGCGAGTCCTCCGGCGGCGGCTCGGTGACGACGCTCATGACGGTCCCGTCCGCGGAGGGCCTGTTTCACCAGGCGATAGCGCAGAGTTCCCCCGCAACGTCCATCTACGGGCGCGACCGCGCCGCCACGGTCGCGCGGCTGCTCCTGGACCGGCTGGGGTTGACCCCGGATCAGGTGGGCGAGCTCCGGCGGATCCCGGTGGATCGGCTCGCCCGGGCCAGCGCGGAGCTGGCGACGGAGGTCTTCGGCAGCGTGCCGGGGACCCTGGCGATCGCCCCGGTCGTGGATCGTGACCTGATCCCGTACTACCCGGTGGCCGCGTTCCAGAAGGGCAAGCAGCACAAGATCCCGCTGCTGATCGGCACCAACCGGGATGAGGCGACGATCTTCCGTCTGCTGCGGCTGCCAATGATGCCGGTAACGCCGGACTCCGTGTATCGGATGCTTGCCAAGATCATCGGGGACAATCCGGAGGTCTCGCCTGAGCAGATCGCCGCGGTCATCGCCGGCTATCCGGACTTGCCGAGGGCGAAGGGGGCCATCGCGATCTCCCAGGACGCGGCCTTCCGGATGCCCGCGCTATGGATCGCCAGCGCGCACAGCAAGGCCGCCCCGACCTGGTTGTATCGCTTCGATTTCGCGACGCCCATGCTCAGGGCGGCGCGGGTGGGCGCAGGCCATGCGATGGAGATTCCCTACATCTTCGGGACCTTCGGGGCGATCCGGCGCGACCCGACGTTCCTGCTGGGCGGCCGGGCGGCGGCGATGGCTGTATCCGAGCGCATTCAGGCGAGGTGGGCGGCGTTCGCGCGAGACGGGAAGCTCGACTGGCCGGCCTATGACCAGGACGGGCGCCACACGCTGCTGATCGGCCGCGAGGAGTCCGTGGCCGCAGACCCGGACCGGGAGATGCGGCTGCTGTGGGGCGAGGACGTGGTGGGCTTCAGCTAGTGGGTCAGCTGCCCATGGTGCTGCGGGCGTACTGGACCGCCTCTCGTGCGATCTGCGCGATGCGCTGCTCGGACTCGGATGCTGCTGGCGCGGGCGCTGAGGTGGCGGCCGGGACCACCGCCGGGCTGGCCGCTGGCGCCCCTGCTGTGGACCACTGGCCGTAGTCGGCCTTGAGGATGGAGTTCAGATCGACCCCGATGCCGTCGATCTTGTCCTTGTCGATCCGGGTCTGATGAATGTGCGCGGCCGGGTGCACTCGGCCATCACTGCCCCAGTTGTGCTGCCAGAAGTACGCGCCGAGGCCGGCGGCGATAGCCCAGTCGATGGTGGGCGCGTTGGCGTAGATGCCAGTGCCAGCATGGCCGAGGACTGATTCACAGCCTTGCAAGAAGGGCAGCACCTGGGTGTCGAACTGCTGACGACTCGGGTTGGAGTCGATGGACATGTAGATCGGCCGGTCGGCGGGCCCGCCCGCGGCGCGGTGCAACTCGAGCCCGCGCCGGGCATGCTGCACGCCGGCGTCGAAGCCTCCATGCCAGTCTGAGGTCTCGTCCTTGCCGTACTGGTAGCAGGAGACGACGGCTAGACCCGCTGCGTGCATGGCGGCCGCCTCGTCGGCGCGCATCGGCTTCGCCATCCAGGGGGCGCGGGCCTCGGAACAGTAGCGGATCACGCCCTTGTGGCCAGCCTCGCGGATCGACGCGGGGGACGGGATCCCCGCCGAGTAGTCGACCAGGGTGCCCAGGCCGCCGGGCGCCGCGTGCGCCGCGCCGCCGCCGAATGCCGCTGCGCCGGCCACAGCTGCGGCTCCGGTGGCGAATGCCTTGATCGCGTCGCGACGGGAAAGCTGCACGGTGTACCTCCAAGGGCGGTGCTCGAATGCGGCCGGGCGATGGTGCCAAAGGGGCGCAAGTTACGAGAAGTCAACTACCGATACGCGTGTGTTGCAAGTTATTGGTGGGATTGGTGGGACTTAGCCCATCCTGGCCGAGCGCCCGGTACGGCTAACCTCGAGGGGTGGGCGCAATGGCGGATGACGATGATATTGGGGAGCTGCTGCCGCATCCGGGCACGGGCGCGCTGTTTCCCTCGCCGGTGCCTCCTGGCTCCGGCTGGCCCGAGGACCCCGCTGACGCGAACACACCGGTGTCGCGCACGGCGACCGAGGCCGTGCAGCTTGCCGCGTCGGCCCAGGGGCTGGCCGCGCTCGACGCGAGGATCAGCGTGTGCCGCGCCTGCCCGCGACTGGTGGACTGGCGCGAGGACGTGGCGCGCACCAAACGGCGATCATTCGCGGATCAGCCCTATTGGGGCCGCCCGGTGCCGGGATTCGGGGATACACACCCGAAGCTGCTGATCGTGGGGTTGGCGCCGGCGGCGAACGGGGCGAACCGCACGTCGCGGATGTTCACGGGGGATCGCGCGGGGGACTGGCTGTTCGCCGCGTTGCACCGGGCGGGCCTGGCGGCGCTGCCCGGCAGCGACCACGCCGGCGACGGCCAGCAGCTCTATGGGGTCCGAGTCGTCTCGACCGTGCGTTGCGCGCCGCCCCTGAACAAGCCGACCACGCTGGAGCGAGATACCTGCGCGCCGTGGCTGCACGCCGAGCTCGCGATGTTGCTGCCGCAGACGAGCGTGATTGTGGCGCTGGGCCACTACGGCTGGGACGCCACGCTGCGGACTGTGCGCGAGATCGGCGGCCGGGTGCCGGTGCCAAAGCCCCGGTTTGGCCACAATGCGCTCGCGGTGGTCGTCATGCCCGGCGGCGCGGAGATCACGGTGCTCGGTTGCTTCCATCCCAGCCAGCAGAACACCTTCACCGGCCGACTTACGGCGCCGATGCTCGACGAGGTCTTCACGTTAGGGCGGCAGCTCGCCGGCCTGTGAGCCGGTAACGGGCCCAAAATTGTTGGACACGTGTAACAATCCCGAACATGGTGATCGCACTCCCCGAACAACCCCACCTGGCGAACACCCACGAGAAGAACGTGTGGCAGGCGCTCCTGAACCAGGCCGGCGACGGCGACTTGGTGATCGCCAGCCAGCGGGTTGCGCACCGTGCGAAGGACTACGAGATCGACTTCGTCCTCGCGATGCCGGGCGCCGGCATCGTGTGCCTGGAGGTGAAGGGCGGACGGGTCTGGCATGACGGCACCTCGTGGATGCAAGCCCAGCGCAGCGGCGACGCCCCCATCGACCCGGTCCGGCAGGTCCGGGAGGGGACCTACGCGCTGCGTGAATACGTGGAACGGGACCCGCGGTGGACGGGCCGGCGCGTCCGGTGGGATCACATGGTGGTGCTGCCGGTAGTTGAGCTGCCAGAGGACTTCGCGCTCCCGGATTGCCCGCGATGGAAGGTTATCGACCGCACCCAGTTGGACCGCATCGTCACCACCGCCTACCAGGAGCTGCACAAGCAGGAGCGGGACCACCGTTTCCTCGACGATGAGGACGTGGCGGTGCTCCGGTCGATACTCAGCGGCCGGGGCCTGCCCCAGCGCGACGTGGTGGCGCAGTCGAACGAGAATGAGGACCATTCGTCGGTGCTCACCGCGCAGCAGGGCGCGATCCTCGACGCCACGCGAAACCTGACCCGGGTGGAGGTCCGCGGCGGCGCGGGCAGCGGCAAGACCTACCTGGCACTGGAGAAGGCCCGGCGGTTGACGGCGGAGGGCCAACGGGTCGCCGTGCTCTGCTACTCCCACGGGCTCGCGTCCTACCTGCGGCGGATCACCGACGGCTGGAGCTGGCGGGATAAACCCGCATATGTCGGGGAGTTCCATGCGCTGGGCATGATCTGGGGCGCCAAGCGCGGCCCCGACGAGTCCGTGCGCGGTCCCGCCGCCGTGGAGTTCTGGGAGCACGACCTGCCCAGGGAGATGGCCGAGCTGGCCGCCGCGCTCGACGACAAGGCGCGCTTCGACGCGATCGTGATCGACGAGGCGCAGGATTTCGCGGACGACTGGTGGCGGCCGATCCTCGGTGCCCTGCGTGACGAGGAGTCCGGCGGGCTCTATCTATTCAGCGACGAGGGGCAGCGGGTGTTCGACAGGGAGGGGGTGCCCCCGGTGACGCTGGTCCCGCTGGTACTGGACAGCAACTTGCGCAACACCAGGCAAATCGCAGAGGCCTTCAAACCTCTTGTGGGACAGCGCATGCGACTGCGAGGCGGGGAAGGGCCAGTGGTGCGATACGTGCCCTGCCGCCACGACGAGGCGCTGGGTATCGCAGACGATCAGGTCGACGCGTTGCTGGATGAGGGGTGGCGGCCGGGCGATGTGGCGCTGTTGTCCACGTCGAGCCGGCATCCCGAGCAGATCAGCCGCCAGAGACTGGGCGTCGAGGCCTACTGGGACTCGTTCTGGGACGACGAGCAGGTGTTCTACGGGCACGTCCTGGGGTTCAAAGGCCTCGAGCGCAACGCACTAGTGCTGGCGATCAACGAGAGCGAGGCGCGGGACCGGTCCCGGGAGCGGCTGTACGTCGGACTCTCCCGAGCCCGGGACATGCTGGTGGTGTGCGGCCCGCCGGACCTGATCCGGCAGGTGGGCGGCGACGAGCTGGCACGCCGCCTGGGCATCGACACGAGCGGCTCCGCGGTCTAGCCCAGAAAACGCAGCACCGAGAACATCGCGTTCTCGTCCATCTTCTCGTCTGGTCCTGACACGCACCGGGCCAGACCGTCTGTCAGCGCACTCGCGTCGATTCCCGCGCCAATGGCGACAAGTCGCGTCATGGGGTCCCGCGGGCGTGGGCTGCGTCGGACAGTGATGTGGCGGCCCACGGTCTGGACCTCGAACGCCTCCGCCGCGGCCGCATCCCCCAGGGAGACCAGCCCCTTCACCCGGTAGAGCCCGGCGGGGGAGTTCTGCAGCAGGTCCATGAGCCGTCGCGGATGCAGTGGCTGTGGGCTCTCGAAGCTGATCGAGTCGAAGTCCGTGTGCAGGTGGCTGTGAATGTCTGCGCTGGTGGACTCGGCCTCGATCTCGGCGAGGATCTCGTCGATGGTCATCTGCCGCGGCCCGTCGGGCAACGTGAGCTCTCGCTCGTCGAAGAGCAGGGTGGGATCGAGTCGGCCGTGCGCTGTCGTCACGATGGGTACGGGCCCGCACAGGGGCTCCAGCTCTGCGCGCAGCTCGGCCAATGCGTCCGGGGTGAGCCGGTCTGCCTTATTTAGCACGACGAGGTCGGCGAGCCGCACGTGCTGATCCAGTTCCGGGTGGGCGATCCGGTTCGCCGGGTACTCCGCGGCGTCCACCACCTCGATGAGTCCGCCGTAACGGATGCGGTCGACGGTGCTGCCGGCGATCATCCGAATCAGCTCCCGCGGCTCCGCCAGACCGCTGGCCTCGATGATGATCGCGTCGATGCCGGCGCCGCGCTGGGAGAGCCGGTCCAGCATCGCATCGAGCTCGGCGACGTCCGAGACGCAGCAGACGCAGCCGTTGCCAATGCTGATGGCGGAGTCGACCTGGCCCGCGACCAGCAGCGCGTCGATGTTGACTGCGCCGAAGTCATTGACGATCACGCCGATCCGGACGCCGATCTGATTGCGCAACAGGTGGTTCAGCATCGTGGTCTTGCCAGAGCCGAGAAAACCGGCGAGGACCAGGGTGGGGATGCGGGGGTCGGCGCTAGTCATGACGCGCACATCCGGGGCACGTCGAGCCAGCAGGGCGTCGTCGATTCGGCGTCGAGACCGGCCGCGCTCGCTCGTGCCCAGTCGCACAGCTGGGGCACGGCAATCTGGTGCGGGGGTCGAGCCGCATAGGGGCCAAGATTCGTGGCGGCGCGCTCGAGCACCGCGACGGCGCCGCGGATATTGCCCCGGGCGGCATGGGTGATGCCCACCGCTAGTTGGGCGAGGGCGCGCCACAGGTCGCGTTCGGGGCCGGTGGTCTGCTTCCACTGGTCCTCGAACACATCGTGGGCATGGAAGGGCTTGCGGTCGTCCAACAGCGTCTGGGCGACGTAGAGGGTCTCGGCCGGCGTGCGGCGGATCCCCTCCGGCTGGCGGGGCACGCCCGCGGCGCCGGGCGGGAGGGGGCGGCCCAGTCCGTCCCGGGGCCGATCGTTGAGGGCACGGCCATCAGCGTCGCGGGAACGGTCGGCGCGGGAGTGGTCGGGGGGCATACCGCCACTATGGCAGGTCCGCCCGGCCGCGGCTGACGGCCCGCGCTAGCGACCACACGAGCATCGAGGCGAAGACGAAGAGCCAGACGGCGAACGCGAGCCACGCCTCGTAGAGCCCGATGTCCTCGAGCCACGTGGTGCCGCGGATCTTGCCGACCTGACGGCTAGCCTCGCCGTACATGCCGATGGGGAAGACCATCGACCACATCGCGGGCCGGAATCCGGTACGCCCGCCCGGGCGGATCCGTTGCCAGAGCGAGAGCGCCACGATCAACGGGATCAGCCACGTGGAGAACGACCACATGACCATCGAGATGGTGGAGATGGCCGGTTGCTCCAGCAGGGTTTGCTCCGACCGCAGGTTCATCAACTCGGCGCCCGCGAGGACGATGATCGACGCGGAGCCCATGAACACCCAGTAGGGCGCGGCCTCGGCGTCGGGCGGCAGCGGGGTCAACAGGAGCCGCGCGAACGCCACCGAGGCGATCAGCAGAAACTGCAGCACGCCGATCGACCATGCGACGGCGGCGATGGAGGCGAAGACGGGGCTGCTGTAGGCCACGGCATAGGAGCCCGCGGCCACAGCGACGACCTGGGTGCCGACCACCCACAGGAACCACGTCCCGTCCACGCCCTCCAACCCGCTGCGGGCGGAGGTGCGGACCAACTTGTCGATGATGACGGCATAACTCAGTACCAGCCAGGACACACCCGCGACCACCGTCAGCGTGAGCGCGGCCCAGCGCACGTCGAGGACCGCGAACCGCGCGCCCAGCACCCCCGCGGCCGCGGTGAAGGTCAAGCTCTCGAACCCGGCGGGGTGGCGGTCCCCGCCCGGCGCGCGTCCGCGTCCGACCAGCCGAAGAAGGTAGTCCGCGACCAGGGCGAGGAAGCTGACGAGTGCGATCCAGAACAGGATGGCGGCGATGAGGATCGCGCCGGTGTTGTGCAGCGAGATCGACACGATCGCGCTTGCCATCACGAAAGTGAAGCCGCCGCTCCGCAAGCCAGGTAGGCGAAAGGTGGCGGCAGACGTCGTCGCGGGTGGTCCTGGTGCGCCGAGCATGCCGCCAAGTCTAGGGCCGGAGGGCGGCGCTGCCAGGCGATTTGACCGAATTATGGACGTACGACTTCGAGAGTGTCCGGTTCCCAGATGATGGGATATCGGAACACCGCATGGGATAGGCCCCAAACAGCCTGTAATACTTGCGATTCGGTGCTATTGCGGGTCCCTGTGGACAGTAGGTTTGCGCGAGAGTGGCATTCCTTAGTTATAGTCACCCGATCCCCTGGCCAATGTCGGGCTAGTCCCGCACTCGTGGCGCGACCGCCACAGTTGGGGACGAGACAGGTTGCACTTCGAATCGCAGAAAGTTCGGACACTTGGAAACAGCACAGAGCGCAAAGGCTCAGGGCTGCACGGTGGGCGTTGTTCGGGAAACGAACGACGGCGAGCGCCGCGTGGCCTTGGTACCTAAGGTTGTCGAGAAGCTCACCCGCATGGGAGTCGACGTCATTGTCGAATCCGGTGCCGGGCTGGGCGCACTCATCCCAGACGATGCGTATACCCAGGCGGGCGCCAAACTTGGCGACCCCTGGTCCGCGCAGGTGATCGCGAAGGTGGCGACGCCGAGCAAGGACGAGGTCTCTCGCATGCGCTCCGGGCAGACGCTGATCGGGTTCCTGAACCCGCGCGGCGACGCCGAAGGCATCGCGGCCCTCAAGGCCGCCGGCGTGCAGGGCTTCGCTATGGAGGCGATCCCGCGCATCTCGCGCGCCCAGGCGATGGACGCGTTGTCCTCACAGGGCAACGTCTCCGGCTATAAGGCCGTGCTCCTCGCCGCCTCGGAGTCCACCCGCTTCTTCCCGATGCTCACCACCGCCGCGGGCACCGTCAAGCCCGCGACCGTGCTGATCCTCGGCGTCGGCGTGGCCGGCCTGCAGGCTCTCGCCACGGCGAAGCGCCTGGGCGGGCGGCCCACCGGCTACGACGTGCGACCGGAGGTGGCCGATCAGGTCCGCTCCGTCGGCGCGCAGTGGCTCGACCTCGGGATCGACGCGGCGGGCGAGGGCGGTTATGCCCGCGAGCTCACCGATGCCGAGCGCGACGCGCAGCAGCAGGCCCTCGAGAACGCCATCAAGAGCTTCGACGTCGTCATCACCACGGCACTGGTGCCCGGCCGGCCCGCGCCGCGCCTGGTCACCGCCGCGGCGGTCGAGGGCATGAAGCCCGGCAGCGTCATCGTCGACCTCGCCGGTGAGACCGGCGGGAACTGCGAGCTCACCGAGCCCGGCCAGACCGTCGTCAAGCACGGGGTGACGATCTGCTCGCCGCTGAACCTGCCCGCGACGATGCCCGAGCACGCCAGCGAGCTGTATTCGCGCAACGTGCAAGAGCTCCTGCAGCTGATGCTCGACGACAACGCCCAGCTGGCCCCGGACTTCGATGACGAGATCATCGCCGGCGCCTGCGTGACCTGCGAGAAGGAGGCGAACTGATGTACGGCGATCTACTCGCGAACATTGCGATCTTGGTCCTGTCCGGATTTGTCGGCTTCGCCGTCATCTCCAAGGTGCCCAACACCCTGCACACCCCGCTGATGTCGGGCACCAACGCCATCCACGGCATCGTCGTGCTCGGCGCGCTGGTCGTCCTCGGCCACCTGCCCGATGAGTCCCCGTGGGGCGTGAAGGTGATCCTGTTCATCGCGCTTGTCTTCGGCACGCTCAACGTGGTCGGCGGCTTTGTCGTCACCGACCGCATGCTGGCCATGTTCAAGACCAAGCCCGCCGCCGCTAAAGCCTCTACCGCCGTGGCCGCCGACGCAAAGAAGGGTGACGCCTGATGAACAACCTCGTCACCATCCTGTACATCATCGCGTTCTCGATGTTCATCTACGGCCTGATGGGCCTGACCGGCCCGAAGACGGCGGTGCGCGGCAACTACATCGCCGGCTGGGGCATGGTCCTGGCCATCGTCGCCACCCTGATCGACATCCGCGACACCAACAACTGGTGGATCATCATCGCCGGACTGGTCGTGGGCTGCGTGCTCGGCATCCCGCCCGCCCTGCGCACCAAGATGACGGCCGTGCCGCAGCTGGTCGCCATGTTCAACGGCGTCGGCGGTGGCACCGTCGCGCTGATCGCGTGGTCGGAGTTCGTCACGTCCTCGGGCTTTAGCAACCTCGACGACACGCCGAACGTGCACATCATCGTCGGCTCGCTGTTCGCGGCGATCATCGGCTCGATCTCCTTCTGGGGCTCGGTCATCGCGTTCGCGAAGCTCCAGGAGCTCATCGGCGGGCACTCGATCAGCTTCGGCCGTGCGCAGCAGCCGCTCAACGCGCTGCTGCTCATCGCCGCGATCGCCTTCTCGGTGGTCATCGGCATCGGCGCCGGCACCGGCGGGGTCTCCCAGTGGTGGATCGTCGGCGTGCTCGTCGCCGCGGGCGTCCTGGGCCTGATGGTGGTGCTGCCGATCGGCGGCGCGGATATGCCCGTGGTCATCTCGCTGCTCAACGCGCTGACCGGCCTTTCCGCCGCAGCCGCGGGTTTGGCTTTGAACAACACGGCGATGATCGTCGCCGGCATGATCGTCGGCGCGTCGGGCACCATCTTGACGAACCTGATGGCGAAGGCCATGAACCGCTCGATCATCTCGATCGTCGCCGGCGGGTTCGGCGGGGGCAGCGGCGAGGCCGGCCCCGCCAGCGCCTCGGGCGGCACTGTCAAGGCCACCAGCGCGGCGGACGCGGCGATCCAGATGGCGTACGCGAACCAGGTCATCGTGGTACCGGGCTACGGCATGGCCGTGGCGCAGGCGCAGCACGCGGTCAAGGAGATGGCGGGCATGCTCGAGGCCAAGGGTGTTGAGGTCAAGTACGCGATCCACCCGGTCGCTGGCCGTATGCCCGGGCACATGAACGTGCTGCTGGCGGAGGCCGAGGTCTCCTATGACGCGCTCAAGGAGATGGATGACATCAACGGCGAGTTCGGCCGCACCGACGTGGTGCTGGTCATCGGTGCCAACGATGTCACGAACCCGGCCGCGCGCAGCGATCCGAACTCGCCGATCTTCGGGATGCCGATCCTGAACGTGGACCAGGCGAAGTCGGTCATCGTGCTCAAGCGTTCGATGTCGTCGGGTTTTGCCGGTATCGACAACCCGCTGTTCACCGCGACAGGCACCTCGATGCTGTTCGGCGACGCGAAGAAGTCGGTCGGCGAGGTCACCGAGGAGCTCAAGGCCCTCTAAACGGGCGGTAGCGCTTCACGTTTCCACCGCAATCATCCCCGTGTCTCCCGCCAAGGGAGACACGGGGATGATTGCTATGGCTCGACTAAGAATGGCCCGACGACGACTGGACTGTGCATTGAACCCGAAACCCGCCCGTGTGCCTGTGCCCAGGTCCATCTGGGTGTTGGTGGCCGCGGCTTTCGTTATCGCGATCGGCTACGGACTGATCGCGCCGGTGCTGCCCGCATACGCTGCGAGTTTCAACGTGGGCGTGACGGCCGCGACCGTCATCATCAGCGCGTTCGCCTTCTTCCGGCTGATCTTCGCGCCAGCCAGCGGCAAGCTGGTCTCCAAGCTGGGGGAGCGGCCGGTCTACCTGATCGGGCTGTTCATCGTCGCGGTGTCGACGGGCGCCTGTGCGTTCGCGGACTCCTACTGGCAGCTCCTGGTCTTCCGCAGCCTCGGCGGTATCGGCTCGACCATGTTCACGGTCTCCGCCATGGGATTGCTGGTGCGGCTCGCCGATCCCGGCGCCCGCGGCCGCATCAGCGGGCTGTACGCGTCAGCGTTTCTGATCGGCAATATGTTTGGCCCCGTCCTGGGCGGAGTGCTGTCCGAGTTCCTCGGCATGCGGGTGCCGTTCGCGATCTACGCGGTCGCCCTGTTGGTGGCGATGGCCGTGGTGTGGACGATGCTGCGGGACGCTCACCCGAGCGGGGGCGCGCAGGGCGGCTCGGAGCAACCGCCGATGCGGCTGCGAGAAGCGTTGGGTAACAGCGCGTATCGCGCCGCGCTGGGCTCGAGTTTCGCCAATGGCTGGGCGTCGTTCGGCGTGCGGGTGGCTGTGGTCCCGCTGTTCGTGGTGGCGCTGGGGGGTAGCGGCCTGCTGGTCGGCATCGCGATGGCAGTGTTCGCGGTGGGCAACACCATCGCGCTGATCCCCGCCGGGCGGCTGGCAGATCAGCGGGGGCGTAGACCGCTGGTGATCGCCGGCCTGGCAGTGGCCGGCATGGGGACGATCTGGCTCGGATTCGTCGCGGACAACATCACCTTGCTGCTTGCCTGCCTGGTCGCGGGCGCGGGCACCGGACTGCTCAACGCCCCGCAGCAGGCGTCGGTCGCGGACATCATCGGGTCCCATCGCCGAGGCGGCCCAGTACTGGCAACATTTCAGATGGTCTCCGACGTCGGCGCGATCATCGGCCCCATCCTGGCCGGACTACTGGTGGAGCACCTGTCCTATCGGGCAGCGTTCGCGTTCACCGGGATCATACTTCTGCTGGCGCTGCTGCCGTGGCTGCGGGCACAGGAGACACTGCCAAAATCTGCGGTGGAGGACGAGCGGGTCGGCTAGCGGCCCACCCTGGGCTACCGTGGAACTCGGTGCTGGCGCGAGCACCACGAGGAGGCGAGATGACCACGGCATTCGTATTGTCGGGCGGCGCGAGCCTGGGATCTATCCAGGTGGGGATGCTGAAGTCATTGGAGGCGGCCGGCATCATTCCGGACGTCATCGTGGGGACGTCGGTGGGCGCTGTCAACGGGGCCTGGATTGCGGGTGAGTACAGCGCCGCGAGCCTAGACGGCCTCGCGGGGCTCTGGCGGTCTATGTCCCGCGCAAAGGTCTTCCCCGCGGATCCGCTGACGGGGATCGCCGGGGTATTGGGGCGACGCGACCATCTGGTTCCGCCGCGCCGGTTCCGCCGGCTGATCCGCGAGCACATCAAGTTCCCCGATCTTGAACTCGCCGGGATCCCATTCCACACGGTGTCCAGCGATGTCTTGACCGGCCGCAGCGTGCGGCTGTCCGCGGGCCCGGCGGTCGACGCGATAGCCGCGAGCGCCGCCATTCCCGGCATCTTCCCGCCGGTGCCGGTTGGCGGACGGCTGCTCATCGATGGCGGGGCGGTGCAGAACCTCCCGATCCGGGAGGCGGTGTCCTTGGGCGCGAACACCGTCTGGGTTCTGCCGACCGGGGCCTCCTGCCCGATCAGCCGGCCGCCGCACTCGGCGCTGGAGATGATGCTGCGGGGCCTGCAATTGGCGCTCAACGCCCAGATGGCTGCGGAGATCGAGTCGTGCCAGGGGCTGGTGGATCTGCGGCTGGTGCCGCCTCTGTGCCCTGTCGCCGTCAACCCGGCGGACTTCTCGCAGGCGGCGGACCTGATGCGGCGGGCGGAGCAGGAGACCGCGGACTGGCTGGCGGGCGAGGCGGGATTCGCCGGGCAGGAGCGACTACTGGTGCCGCATCGGCATCCGGTGGGTGGCGACAACTAGCACCGGGCCGCGACGGAGCGGAGCACGGTCTCGTCGGCGTCGGTGATCGGCAACCGATAGGCAACCGCCGCAGACAGGTATTTGCCGGCGTAGAAGCAGCGGTACGCGGGGTTGGCTGGCAGCCATTCGGCGGGGGTGCCGTCGCTCTTGCGCTGATTGTCTGGGCCGTTGACGGCCAGGAGATTGATGGCCACATCATTGGCGAACCGCTGGCGCAACTCCAGCGGCCAGTCATGGGCGCCGAGGTCCCAGGCGGCCGCCAGCGGGATGACATGGTCGATCTGCACCGCGCCAGCGTCCTGCTTGGTGAACTCCAACAGTTGACCCGAGTACGGGTCGGCCAGCACCCCAGCGACCACCACGCAGTCCCTGGCCCCGGGCCGGTACTCGACCTGATCGAGCGTCCTGGCCAGCACGTCGTTGCGGGTGTCGCAGCCGTTGCGGCCCGCCTCGGCATCCGTGTCGTCCGACCACGCCGGGCCGAACACACACCCCTCGCCCGCCCCGCAACCCCGCTGATACCCGGGCGCGCGCACCCGTTCCGGGACCCGCTCCGCGGCGGCCAATAGCACCTCGATGGCCGCCCGGTCGGGGCTGCCCGGAGCGGGTAGATCGGCGCGGAGCGGCACGCGATCGCAGCGCGCAATCAGGATCACCAAGAGGACCAGCAGGCCCAGGCCCGCTGCCCTCGTCGCGAACTGCCCACCCGTCGTGACTCGGTCTGCCGTAGCCCTGTCCGCCATTGCGCATCCCCCCCGGATTGCCGTGGGGACAGTGTGCCAGAGCCCGCTTCACCCCAACAGTCGCAGCGGATTCTCGAGCCCGGCGCCGATCGCCGCCAAGAACCGGGCGGCCTGCTCGCCGTCCGCGAGCCGATGGTCGAAGGTCAATCCGAGCGTGGTCACTTGCCGGACGGCGACGGAGTCGTGGTGCACCCAGGGGCGCTGGGCCACGGCCCCGAGACAGAGGATGGCCGCCTCTCCGGGATTGAGGATGGGGGTGCCGGTGTCGATGCCGAACACACCGACGTTGGTGATGGAGATCGTGCCGTCGGTGAGGTCCGCCAGTGGCGTGGTGGCCGCCCGCGCGGCTTCGGTGAGGTCCTCGATGGCCCGCGCCAGCCCGCGCAGGCGCAACTGGTCCGCGTCCTTGATATTGGGCACGATGAGTCCGCGCGGGCTTGCGACCGCGATGCCGAGGTTCACGTAGTGCTTCTCTATCACCTCCTGATTGTGCGCATCCCAGCTGGAGTTCAGCTCCGGATTGCGGGGCAGAGCGGTGAGGAGGCTGAGTGCGGCCAGCGTCAGCGGTGTGAGCTTGAGGTCGCGAAAATCATTGTTGGCCTGCAGTTCTCGGAGCAGGTCCACCGAGGCGGTGACGTCCACGGTGAGGAACTCGGTGACCTGCGGAGTAGTGCTGGCGCTCAGGCTGACGGCCTCGGCCATGGCCCGGCGGACCCCGTGGACGGGGCGGCGGGTCTGTCTGTCCTCGGTCCCGCCGGATGCCCGGACGTCGTCGATGGTGACAACCCCGTCGGCCCCCGATCCCTCGAGGGTCGTCACGTCGATCCCCATCTCCTGGGCGAGCTTTCGCGCCGCAGGTTTGGCGCTGGCCCGGCTTCCCCCTACTTCGGACCTAGACGGATAGTCGGCCCGGCGCAGGCGGCTGGGACGGTGTGGGAGGGGGCCCGACCCCACGAGGATGCCCTTGTCCGAGCCGGTCGGCGCCGTCGGGGTGGCCGCGATCTCGATGAGCGCGTCGCCCACCTGGGCGGTCTCGCCTTCCTCGACCAGCAGCGCCGACACAGTCCCAGCGAACGGGGACGGCAACTCCACCAAGGCTTTTGCGGTCTCCACCTCGCACAAGGGCTGGTTCAGCTCCACCACCTCGCCCACCTGCACCTGCCAGCTCACGAGCTCGGCCTCCGTGAGGCCCTCGCCGAGGTCGGGCAGGCGGAACTGCTGCGCCGCGCTCATAGCGCCGCCACTCGATAGACGGCGTCGAGGATACGATCGGTGTCCGGCACGTAGTGTGATTCCGCGCGCGAGGCTGGGTAGGGGATGTGGAAGCCGCCGACCCGCAGGACCGGGGCCTCCATCTGGAAGAAGCAGCGCTCGGTGATCCGGGCCGCGACCTCCGCGCCCAGGCCGAGGAACACGGGCGCCTCATGCGCGATGACCAGCCGGCCAGTACGGCGCACGGACTCCTCGATGGTGTCAAAGTCGATGGGGGATAGGGACCGCAGGTCGATGACCTCCACGCTTAGCCCGTCTGCGCCGGCGTGGGCAGCCGCGGCCAGGGCGGTGGCGACGAGGGCGCCGTACACCGCCAGCGTCACGTCCCCGCCCGGGTGCGCGATGCGCGCCTGGTGCAGGGAGATATCCGGCGCGGTAACCGTGTCCACGGGACCCTTCTCCCAGTAGCGGCGCTTGGGCTCAAAGAACAGCACCGGGTCGTCATCCGCGATGGACTCCTGGATCATCCAATACGCGTCCGACGGGGAGGACGGGGTGACCACCCGCAGTCCGGCGGTGTGGGCGAAGTAGGCCTCGGGGGATTCCGCGTGGTGTTCCACCGCGCCCAGACCGCCGCCATAGGGGACGCGAATGGTCAGCGGCATCTGCACGGCCCCGGCGGTGCGGTAGTGGATCTTGGCGACTTGGGCCACGATCTGGTTGAACGCGGGGTAGATGAAGCCGTCGAACTGAATCTCGCATACTGGCCGGAAACCGCGCAGGGCCATGCCGAACGCGGTGCCGATAATGCCGGACTCGGCGAGCGGGGTGTCGATCACCCGCTTCGCGCCGAAATCTTTCTGCAGGCCCTCGGTCACGCGGAAGACGCCGCCGAGGCGGCCGACGTCCTCGCCCATCAGCAGCACGGTGGGATCCGCGTCGAGTGCGCGGCGCAGTCCTGCCCCGATGGCGGCGCCCATGGCCATGGTGGTTGGTGTCGCGGTCATGGCCGCACCCCCTCTAGACGCTGTTGAAAGGCGAGATAGTCGGCGCGCTCCTCCTGGAGCAGCGCGTGCGGCCCGGCGTAGACGTGCTCGAACAGGCTGGCCGCGGTGGGATCCGGCAGCGATAGGCACGCGCTCCGCAACTGCGCTGCGGCAGTGTCGATCTCGTCCTCGATACGCGAGGTCGCGGCATCGTCGAGGTGGCCCTGCGCCTGGAGGTGCCGGCGCAGCCTGTCGATGGGATCGCGCTCCGCCCAATGCGCTGTCTCCGCGCTGGAGCGATAGCGGCTGGGGTCGTCGTTGGTGGTGTGCGGGCCCATCCGATAGGTCACAGCCTCAATGAAGAAGGGGCCATGGCCGCCGTGCACATGCGCCGCCGCCTGCCGGCTGACGGCAAGCATCGCGAGCACGTCGTTGCCGTCCGCTTGGACCGCCGGTATCCCGAACCCGCTCGCGCGTTGCACCGGCGGCACCGCAGATTGCTGGTCGACGGGGACACTGATCGCGTACTGGTTGTTCTGGCAGATGAAGATCACCGGGGCGATGTGCACCGCCGCGATGTTCAGGGCCTCGCTGAGGTCGCCCTGGCTGGTGGCTCCGTCGCCGAAGTAGGCGACCGCTGCCACGTCGGCGCCCTGCAGGCTGGCCGCCATCGCGTAGCCGGTGGCGTGCAGGCCCTGAGCCCCCACGATGATGCTGGGGTTCGTCGTGTTGATCTCGTCTGGCGCCCAGCCGCCCAAGGCGCTGCCCCGCCACATCGGCAGCAATTGGGCGGGCGTCGCGCCCCGCAGGTAGGCCAGGGTCGCCTCGCGGTAGCTGATGAAGAGGTAGTCCTGTGCTGGTAGTCCCCGCAGCGAGCCGACGAGTGTCGACTCCTGGCCCGCGATCGGGGCCCACAGGCAGAGCTCGCCCTGGCGGGCCAGCGCCATGCACTCGTTGTCGACCCGGCGCAGGAGCAGCAGATCGCGGTACAGGCCCAATAAGGCGGGACCGTCCACGTCGGCGATCAGCCGCGCGTGCTCACCGGAGTCGAGGCGGACTCCGTCCGGCCGCAGGATCTCGATGGTCTCGGCACGTTCTTGGCCGGGCGGGGTGCTGCGCATCTCGCCGCCTCCCTTCCGCCAGTGGACTGCTCGTGAGGGCCGGCGGCGGCGGAGACGCCCGCGCTGGGGCCATCGATCGAACGTGAACATCCGTGACTCCAGGATGCCCCAAATTGGCCGCGACGCAAGGCCCTCGGGAATCTCCGGTCTTTCGCCTCCGGTGAAATCGGAGTAGATAAAGATCACATGAGGTCGCACAACGGAGAGGGAGGCCATGGATCTTCCACGTTCACGCTCATATCCCGCACAGGCTGCAGCCTTCGTCATCGCGCCGCTGGCGGTCGCGGCACTGGCACTCAGCGCGGGTTGCGCGAGCAGCAGCTCCCCGAGCTCGTCGACCCCGCCTGGCACCGTCAGCTCCACAGCGGCCCCGACCCCCGGCTCCGACGCGGCGACGGGGTTGTCCGCCGACGATGAGCAGGCGATCACCACGGCTTTCACCACCTTCTTCGCCGGGGCGTCGCCCGCGGGGACCAAACTGGAATATCTGCAGGACGCGCCCAATTTCACCGCCACGGTGGATGCACAGGCCGGGTCGGGCCTGGCGACGGCGACCACGGCGACCGTCTCTGGTCTCCTGAGCACCGACCCCGGGCAGGCGTCGGTCACCTATTCGATCCTGATGGACGGCAAGTCGGTCCTGGCCGACCAGACCGGAGTAGCGGTACAGGAGGACGGCACGTGGAAAGTCTCCGCGGCGACCTTCTGCGACCTCCTCACCCTGGAGAACGGCGGCACACCGCCAGCGGAGTGCGTCGGCGTTCAACTGCCGGGGGCCTCAGGAGAGTCGACTACGGGCGCGGTAACCACCAACTGAGGTCTGGACTGAGGCCTCAGCTGGAGCGGGGTGAGTCGGATGGGCACTGTGGAGCGGGTGGGCGGCCGGGCGAAATCCTCGGGTATCGCCTTGACCACGGTCTGCCTGGTCCTGTTCCTGACCTTCCTCGACACGACGATTGTGAGCGTCGCCCTCGGCAATATCCAGAGCGAACTCCACGCCGGAGTCATCTCGCTGCAGTGGGTGGTGAACTCCTACACGCTGGTTTTCGCGAGCCTGATGCTCACGGCCGGGACGCTCGGGGACCGGTGCAGGGTGCCGTCAAAGTCGTCTAGATAGCGTGTGAGCTGGCGGTTTGGGGAGAGACACGCCAATAGTCGTAGA
>NZ_BAVQ01000006.1 GCF_000524475.1 Tomitella biformata AHU 1821
AAACCGTCACCGGTGCACAAATCATGTTCAATCCACACCCGAACTTCATCACTCATCCGACTTGCCTTCCTCATTCATGGAAACTATCTCGAATTAAAGCCCTAATACTGTGTTCTGGTGGCGCCTTTCCGCTCAAGTGGAATAGTTGAGTCGGCATAGGTGAACTGTTTTGGAACGCGTCGTAGGGGTTTCTCTACGGCGATATGATTCGCCCGTTTGAAAGTGGGCATTCGTCGCTGCCAGAGGCATCCGCCATCGATTCTGAAATCTACTATTCGCGAACTGTTTAACAGTGTCCACGTGCGATTCCATCAAGCGGAACCTCCGCTGACCGGATGCGGGGGAGAGGATCTAGGGTTGAAACATCACAACCGATAGCTGCCAGGTCACGCCCTCCGGCGAAGTCTCGAGCGGCTATCGGGAGCCCTCGCAACCGCGCGATCACCGTATGGCCGCGGTGCCTCGGCGGCGTCTCCGGCGACGTCCTCGCGGCGGGTCGGGCGTTCCCACCACAATTCTTAGGAGGTCGGCCAATGGCCGAGACCGTGACCACAGACATCCTCATCGTCGGCGCGGGCCCCACCGGGCTCTTCGGCGCCTACTGCGCGGGCTTCCGGGGACTGCAGACCGTCGTCGTAGACGCGTTGCCGCAGTGTGGTGGACAGATCGCCGCGCTGTACCCGGAGAAGGAGATCCGGGATATCGCGGCGGTCCCCGGTGCCCGCGGCCGCGACGTCGTGAAGGCCCTCAAGGAGCAGGCCGACACCTATTCTCCGACCTATCTGCTGGGCCGGCAGGCGGTCGAGTTCCGGCACTCGCCGGAGGGCCGGCCCCAGGTGACGCTCTCCGATGGCACGGTGATCGACGCGGGCGCGGTGGTGTTGACCGCGGGGATCGGCACCTTCACCGCTCGGGCGTTGCCGGCGGGCGAGGAATACCTTGGCCGGGGCCTGAGCTACTTCGTTCCCGATCCCACCGAGTACGCCGATCGCGACGTGCTGGTGGTGGGCGGTGGGGACAGCGCGGTCGACTGGGTGCTCGCCCTGAAGTCGATCGCGCGCTCCGTCACGCTGGTCCACCGGCGGAGCGCGTTCCGGGCGCACGCGGCGAGCGTCCGGGAGGTCCACGAGGGCGGGGCCGAGATCATCACGGACGCGCAGGTCTCCGCGCTGGTGGGGGATGGGGACTCGATCCTCGAGGCACACGTGAGGGTGGACGGCGAGGACGAGGCGCGGGTGCTCAAGGTGAACGCGGTGGTCGCCGCACTCGGCTTCATCAGCAACCTGGGGCCCCTGGTCGGCTGGGGCATCGAACTCGAGCGGCGCACCATCGTCGTCGACACCCGCATGCGCACCAACGTCGAGCACGTCTACGCGGCCGGCGACGTCACCGCCTACCCCGGCAAGGTCCGGCTCATGGCTGTCGGCTTCGGCGAGGTCGCCTCCGCGATCAACAACGCGGCCGTCGACCTGGACCCGACGCTCTCCCTGTTCCCGGGGCACTCGACCGACTTGGAATGATCGGCTCGGTTGCGAATGGTAGTGGTGTGAACGGTCTTGCCCCGGTGATCCACAGGATCGCCGGGGCAAGACCGTCAAGTTGAAAGTTGAGCGCTAGCGGTCGCGGAGCAGGTAGGACAGCACGACGCTCTCGAACTCGTTCTTGCGCTCGATCATGGCCCAGTGCCCGCAGTCGTAGAACACGTGCAGCTCGCACTTCGGGATCAGCCGCATCGGGACCAGCGCACTGTCGAGCGGGGTCACTCGGTCATCGCGGCCGAACGTGATGAGGGTGGGCGCCTGGATCTTGGTCAGCAACTCCACCTGCTGGGGGGCGGAGGCGGCCCGGTTGCGCATCCCGGCCAGCGACTGGGAGTTGAACAGCTTCTTGATGTCGGCGAGGGCCCCCGGATCGGTCGCAGCTTGCCACCGCATCTCGACGAACTCCTCGGTCAGGATGGCGGGGTCGTAGACCATGGACTCCATCCAGGCCATCAGCCGCTCCCGGGTGGGGTCCTCCACGAACTGCACGAGCAGCTTGATGCCCTCGGGGGGCGAGGGACTGAAGACGGGGATCCCCACGCCGCCGATCGTGACCAGGCGCGAGACGCGCTCGGGATGCTTGGCGGCCAGGTTCGCCGCGACGCTGCCGCCCATGGAGTTACCCCCGACCGGCACGGACCCGAGGGCCAGGCCGTCGAGGAAGTCGAGGACGGCGGGCAGCGCGGCGATCATCGGATTGCTGTCGCACGAGTAGCTCTTGCCGAAGCCGGGGAAGTCCAGGACATAGGTGGTGAAGTGCGGGGCGAAGGCTGGCAGGTTGTCGCGGTAGTTCGCCCAACCGCTCACCCCGGGGCCGGATCCGTGCAGCAGCAGGAGGGGCGGGCCCTCGCCGGCCTGGTGGTAGTGGAGCTCGCCGCGGGGCGTCTGCAGTGTCCTGGTGGTGGCCTCGTACGTCAGGTCTCCCATGGTCACGCCTGCCCTTCCTTGCGGTGAGTCCAGCCGAAGTCGTGCCAGAACGTCTCGAGCTCGGTGACGGACCGGGGCCACGTCTCGATGTAGGTGACGCCCTCGGGGCCGGCGGTCATCGTGTAGGCCGTGCCCGCGCGGCTGATGAAGAACTCGCCCGGTCGCACCTTGGCGGTGCGCAACTCGTCGCCCTCGTCATACTCGATGCTGTATTCGCCAGCCAGGACGAAGAGCATCTCGTCCATGTTGTGGTGGTGGCGGGGCACAACGAAGCCCGGCAGCACGCGCAGCGGATTCCGATTGAACCGGGACATTTCGATGGGCTTGGTTGTCACAAACATGTTCCCGCTGAAAGTTGCCACGAAATCAACGGGCGAGTCGGCCAGCGTGCCGCCGTCGTTCCAGTAGTAACTTGGTAGCACGTTGAGGCCGATCGGGACCCAGTCCGAATCGTCTACCAGGTCACCAAAAATAAGTGTCATGCCAAAATCGTAGGTGCCGCTCGTTCCTGGCGTCGCCGCGCGATTCCGCTTGATGGAATGAACGTCCTTTCCGGACAACGGAATCCGCTGAAGACAGCGCAGGCTGCGTTCGACAGGCTGAAGACTATGGCAATCGAATACTTCAACCTGCTGGCGGCAGAAGAGGGATGGGGCGACCTCTCGGTAGACCCGACCATGCCCAGTTACCTCTGGAACGACGGCGGTTCGCTTGCCGACGCCCCTGTGGATATGGAAAAGACCTTCAAGGGCAACATGCGGGTGTGCAGACAGGTTGACAGCGATTTCAACCTGAACGGTCTGCGCTGCGCCCCGGGTTTCTCGGTGCCCCGCCACCACCACAATCTTGATGAGCTCATCATCGTCCTTGGCGGTGAGTTTCATGTGGCCTGGGGTAAAGATGGGGAAGAGGGCAGCAAGACCATCGGCGCGGGCGAGTTCTGGATCAGCAGGGCCGGCACCCCGTACATCATGACGGCGGGCCCCGAGGGCGTCACCTACCTGGAGACCTGGCCCTCACCCATGTCGGAACTCTCGACGTCGTGGCACGACGAGGGTTGGGCACACCGCTAGAACCTGTGTCCTTGTGGCTGTAGCCAGAGGATGATCTACCTCCGCATGGCCCTGACATAGTCGGGGCCTTGCCCTACGACACGACCGGATTTCCGGTCGTGTCGTAGGGCAAGGTGGAGTTGGATCAGTAGAGCAGGGCTTTATCCGATGCCAACCGTCGATGGTTCTACTTGGTTGCTGTCTTCCATCGTCATGGTAACCAGGCCGTCTCCGCAGATCGAGGTGTATCCGGGGGCGGACTTGCCGTCGCAGGTGAAGGTCAATCCGCCTGCTGCCGGCAGTACGGCATCCGTCGTGGACTTGATCGCCGCGTCCAAGGCTTCAGAGGAGGTGTCAGTCCCCTGAACGGACTGGGTAGCCCGCACGAACCCCAGCATTGCCTGGTAGCCGGTGACGGCATAACCTTCGGTGGGGGTCCCAGGGGTGTACGTGTTCATGATGGCGCGGTAGAGCACGCTTTCGGGATGATCTGATGACGTGTCAGCTGAGCTGAAGATTTTCGTGCCGTCCATGCCTGATCCAAGGGACTGGATTACCTCAGGATCGGCGCATGCCTGCGTAGTCAGGTTCTCGGCTTCCGAGCCCAACGCGGCAAGTGATTTCATGACTGAGATACATACGGTGGAGTCTCCGTAGATGATGACGCCCTCAGGATTCGTATCCAGACCGGCGAATACCTGTGGTGTCGCGTCCGGGGTGCCGAGCGGGATAGGCACAATATTGAGATTGACACCCTTCGTCTCGAAGGCAGGCCCGCCAATGGATTTGAGTGCGCCCGTGGCGGCAGGGACGTCGATGGCGTACGCGGTCACATTTTTCATGCCGGCGTCCGCGGCATAGGTGGCCATTGCCAGAGAAGAGAGTGAGCCCGCGGTCCAGACGTAGACTTTGTCAGCGCTGACTTCGGCCACGCTGCCCGCGATAGCGGTGACGTACGGGATGCCGGCGCCGGTAATGATGGGGGCCATGATGTTGCCGAACCCAGTGCCGGTGACAACGACGACGGGCACCTTCGCCTCGACCATCTGGTTCGCGCAGTCTCTCGCGGACACTGGCTCTTCCAGAGAGTTGCAGCTGACTACTTCGATTGGTCGGCCGCCAAGTCCGCCGAGATTCTCGTTCGCGTACTTTACGACGGCCTCGGCGGCCTCCCGGCTCTCCGGCTGGGAGATCGTCGTGCCACCTACATTGGCGATGAGGCCGATCTTCACACTCTCGCCGGAAGCGGATTGTCCGGGAAAGGCATCAGACGGTAGTCCCGAAGTGGACGTGAGGTCCACACTGGGGCCGTCGCTACTGCTACTACAGGCGGTCAGCGTTGTCAGGGCGATAATCGAGGCAATTGCGGCGATCCCCCCTGCGGTTCGCAGGGCATGGGTGGTTTTCATCGGATGTCCTAATCTTCATTTGTGAGCGAGTCTGATGGATTATTCGGTTGGTCCAGGTGTCATTACCCGCCCACCATGAGCAGGCCGCCGTCCACGGAATGGAACTGACCTGTGATGAATTTGGAGCCGTCACTGGAAAGGAACACGAGGACGGGCCCAAGGTCGACGAGGGGGTCACCGAGTTTGCCGCCGAGTGGAATCGCGGACTTCAATTGCTCGTCGATCATCGCGCCTGCATCGGGGCCCAGGAACTTGCGCAATTTGTCGGCTCCCGGAGTTTGGACCGCCGGTGCGATGGTGTTTACGGTGACGTTGTCCACTGCCCAGGATTTAGCTGCGGATCGCGTCCAAGAGTGCACCGCGGCCTTCGATGCTGCATAGGTCGCCGAGACCGGGCTACCGGTGACACCCTCACTGGACCCGAAGTTGATGATCCTTCCGCCGCTGCCCCGCATCGCTGCATGGGCAGCCTGATTCGTCAGAACTGTTCCACTGAAATTGATGTTCATCATCTTGTGGAGGTTCTCGGTGCCGATATTTCCGGGGATGCCGGCCTCCCACAGTCCGGCCGCGTGGATCAGGACGTCCAGGCCACCGAGTTCTTTGATGGCTTCGGCGAAGGCAGCGTCGACAGAATCGGGATCTGTGACGTCACAGCGGACCCATGATGCGCCAAATTCGTTCGCAGGTTCAGTGTTGTTGAAAGTCGCGGCGACTTTGGCACCGGCTAGGGTAAGTGCCTCGACTGTGGCCGCACCGATGCCGGTGGCAGCACCGGTGACAAGGATTCTTTTGTTGTGGAGTGACTGGACCATTCTTGGCTTCTTTCCCTGAGAGCTAAGGTCTGCGACAGAGTTGGGGGAGCTGAAAATCCCTTCCCTAGTCTGACGCGGGGAGAGGTTTGGCTTGGGTCACCAAATCCATTGGTGCGCCGTCGAGTTGGAGTTTTCCGGTGCCCTGGCGGACGCACAACACTTCGACGGACGTGTCTGCGCATCGGTATCGTTTACCGAGAACGATCAGCCCTTCGCCATCGATTGCAGTGTGTTGCGGGTTGCCTAGAACCTCGGCATCGGCGGCTAGCATCGGGACGCCCCCGCACGTGATGACTCCGTGTCCACCCCTAGTGACGATCACTTGTGCGGCGCTTTCGGTACTGCCAAGCCGTGAACCCGGCTTGAGTTTGGTCATCAGATGACCTTGAGTTCACGAAGCGCCGTAATCTCGTCCCAGTCCATCTTGAGTACCTCAAGCAGGATCGTTTCCGTGTGCTCGCCATACTCGGGTGCCGGATAGCGGATGCTGGCGGGGGTTTCGGACAGGGTGATCGGGAAGCCTGGCACGCGAAGGGGACCGACCGCCGGATGGTCGAACGATGTCACGTACTCGTTCGCAATCGCCTGCGGATCATTCGCGGCGTCCGCGGTGGAGTTGATTCCGGTGATGGGGAGATCACCTACCTCGCGGAACCGGGATAGCCACTCCGCGCGGGGACGAGTGGCAAATATCTCGTCGAGCAACGGAACGCAGGCGCCGGCGTTCTGGCAGCGGACAACGTGGTCGGTGAATCTCGGATCAGCGGTCAGCGTTTCTGGGTTTCCGAGGGCTTTCAGGAAGTCCGACCAGTGTGGGTCGGACTGCACCATCGCCAGCGTGATCCAGGAATCGTCTGCGCAGAGATAGTGGTTCCATAACGGATTCCCCGGTTCCAGACGGTTTGCGATTGCTCCCCCGGAGTGCTGGATGAACGGCATCGGAGCCTCGACACCATCTACCGTCATAATCGCCCGAGCGAGCGGGAGTGCCCGCAGGGCGAGCATGCTGCCGAACAGTGACGTGTCGACACGCTGGCCCACACCATGTCGTTCCTTTGCCACCACGGCTGCGAGCACGCCGTAGGCGAGCATGATGGCACCCATCTGATCCGCCAGGCCACCGTCGGGAACCGTCAGTTCGTTAGTGCCGGGTGCGAGCAGAATCCCAGACCGTGCCTGCCCGAGCAGATCGTATGCGCGAGAGGTTCGCTCGGGTCCCTTGTGCCCGTAGGCACTGGCCGAACCGTAGATCAATCCGGGGTTCTCGGCGCGCAGAGTGTCGTAATCCAGACCCAGGCTCTCGGCGATGGTGGGCCGGAAGTTTTGGATGAACACATCCGATTCCGCGATCAGCTTCTTGAGAAGGTCCACACCCTCGGGCTTCTTGAGGTCAATAGTGATACCTCGTTTGTTCCGATTGTTGACCTCGAAATACGGCGACGGGCCGTTCTCGAAGGCGAGCATCGCTCGTCCGGAGTCCCCGCCGTTGCGCGACTCGACCTTAATGACGTCGGCACCGAGGTCGCCGAGCATTGCGCCGGCGACCGGTCCCTGCTGCCACACTGTCCAGTCGATGACACGAAGGCCGGAGAGAGGGCCAACCTTGGTGGTCATGCCCGGCTCCAAATGCCCTGTGCCCGATAGGACTCGAGGAGCTGCACCATGCCTTCGAGATAGGGGCCCACCGTCCGCATGGCATGGTCGGGGTTGTCGACCTCAATCTTCGAATGGACTTTTGCCGGGGAGCCCACCGCGAAGGAGTATTCCGGTATTTCCTTTCCATCGAGGATTACCGATCCGGCGGCAAGGGTGCTGTAGGCGCCGATCCGCGACATCGGCATCAGTGCGGCGGTGTTCCCGATCAGGGTGTCGTGGCCGACGAAGCCCTCAATGGTGCAGCTATGGCCGATCATCACGTTGTCCTCGATGTGCGCGGCAGTGTGCAGCACCGTGTTGTCTTCGATGTGCACATTGTTGCCAATGTAGATCGGTGTGGTATCCGATCGGATGACCACTCCGGGCCAGATGGTGCAGTTCTCGCCGATGACCACGTCACCGATGAGATAGACGTTGTCGGCTACCAGTGCGGATGCGGCCACCTGGGGCGACTTTCCGTTGTACGAAAGCGTGATCACGGTGGATTCCTCGATTCATAGTGCGGGATACCCCACAAGAAGGTTTACTAAGTGAGCTGCATCACTCACGACTATGACACTAGTGCCATACTGGGTGAGAGGTCAAGGGCTTGGTCAGAAGTGGCGTTGCACGCTGCAGCGTTGACGACACGAAGCGGCTATTGTCGTCGTGTGCAGACAAATCCGACCCGTGAGCGAGACCCGGGTGCCAAAGTTGCGCGAATAGTCGACGCTGCCCTCGACCTTTTCCAGCGGCAGGGATTCCGCGAAACAACTGTGGATCAGATAGCGGAGGTCGCCAGCGTTGGCCGGCGTACTTTTTTCCACCACTTTCCCTCCAAGGAAGCGGTCTTGTTTGACCACCTGCGCGTCCGGCGGGAGACGGCGATAGAACTACTGCGGGGGAGGCCGGTCGACGAACCTCCGCTGACCAGCTTGTACATGGTGTTCCGAGAGCAGGCTGAAAAAGGCTACGAGCCACGCGTACTCAATACGATCCGCACCGTGATCGCGGCGCAGCCACAGCTGGCGAATCAGCAATTTTGGACCGGTACCCGCGCCTTCGAGACGAATCTGGCTGCGGTGCTGGCTGAGCGAGGTGTCTCCGAGCTGTCGGAGCTGGAGACCCTCGCGCTCACACAGATGGCCGTCGCCTGGTTCACCACTGCTGGACAGACATATCTGATCGAGGGCCAGGGATCTCTGCTGGAATGCTTCGATGAGGTTGTCGGGGCCTGTGGTCGGGCGAGCGTGCGGGAGTTTCCCGGCTGGCAAGAGGATTGATCGTGGTCCCACCGGGGTGTTCGCGGAGGTAGTGGCGAGCGCTCGATTCGGCCCATCATGTCAATGGGCCTGATTGGAAAGGCATGTGCCTCCGTGGTGCCGCGCACGTTGCGCGGCACCACGGAGGCAGGCCCTGATCTGGCGGTAATGCCCTGGTCAGGCGATAAGACCCTGGGCAGGGGCGCCGTCGGGCACGGCCGCGGCATCGTGCGCGCCCAGGTAGGCCTCCTCGACCAAGCGGGGGTTCTCGGCCAGTTCGGCCGCAGCCCCGCGCAGCGCGATGGATCCGTGTCGCAGCACGATGGCGGTGTCGGCCACCGCGAGTGCGAGCTGCACATGCTGCTCGACGAAGACCACCGCCGTGCCAGTGTCATCGGCGACGGTCCGCAGCACGGGCAGAAGCCGTTCCACGATAGCGGGGGCCAGCCCCATGCTGAGCTCGTCGATGAGCAGGACCTTGGGGTGCTGGGCCAGCGCGCGGCCGATCGCCAGCATCTGCTGCTCACCGCCAGAAAGAGCCCCGGCTTGGACCTTTAGCCGCTCGCGCAGCGACGGGAAGTGACCGAGGATGGAGTCGCGTTCGGCGGACCAGGCCTTGCGGGAGTTGACCGCCAGTCGGAGGTTCTCCTCCACGGTCAGGCTGGTGAACAGCGATCGGTCGTCAGGCACCAGCGCCAGTCCCGCGTTCGCGGCGGCGCAGCCGTCGCCGGTCCGCACGGCCTTTCCCGCGATCTCCACCGTTCCGCCCAGTGTGGGCAGGAAGCCGGCGAGGGTGAGGAGCACGGTGGTCTTGCCCGCGCCGTTGGGGCCGAGAAGGGTGAGTACCTCACCCTCGCGGACGTCCAGGTTGAAATCGCGGACGCACGGCCGGCCCCGGGTGTAGCCGGCGTCCACCTCGCTGCAGTTCAAGATGCTTGTCATGCGTTCAATTCCTGTCCCGTGTGGGTGGTGCCGAGGTATGCCCGGGTGACGGCCGGGTTCTTGCGGATCTCGTCAGGGGTGCCGATCGCGATCACCTTGCCGAGGTCGAGGACGACAATCCGGTCGCAGACCGTGAGCACCAGCTCCATGTCGTGGTCGACCATCACCACGGTGGTGCCGGAGTCGCGGATCGCGCGGAGGCGGTCGCCCAGCCACAGGCTCTCGTTGCTGTCGAGGCCGGCGGCGGGCTCGTCGAGCAGGACCACGCGCGGCCGGCCAGCGAGGGCTCGGGCGACGGAGACGAGCTGACGCTGCCCCTGCGAGAGTTCCTTGACGGGTCGATCGGCCACGCCGTCCAGGTGCAGCGTGTGGAACAGCTTGTCCATCCCGGCCGGGTCGATCGGCGGCTGGTCCGGGCCGCGGCCCAGGGATGCGGTGGCCCCGACCGAGACGTTCTCGCGCACAGAGAGGTCGTCGTAGAGGTCGATGCCCTGGAAGGTGCGGCCCAGTCCGGATCGGCTGCGCTGGTAAGCCTTTCGACCGTCGAGGCTCATGTCCTCGAGCAGCACCTGGCCGGTTGCGTCGGCGAATCCGCTGATCGCGTCGATGAAGGTGGTCTTGCCGGCACCGTTGGGGCCGATCAGACCGATGATCTCGCCGTCGCGTACGTCGAAGGAGACATCGTCGAGCGCGGTGATGCCGCCATAGCGGACGCCGATTCCCTGGGCGGACAGGATGACCTCGCCCAGCTCCCGTGCCGGGCCGGCATAGGGGGCGGTGTCATCGAGGCTGAACTCGCCGACGCCCGCGCGGTGGTCGTCACCGGTCCGCGTGATCTTCCGTCGGACCTTGTCCACCAGCTTGTGGAGCTCGGAGATGATGCCCTCCGGGTTCATGATGATGGTGATGACCAGGGCGACGCCGGTGATCACCGCGTAGTAGTCGCCGAGGTCGACCACCCGGTCGAAGAAGATGAACACGATGCCGCCCGCGCCCATGATGCCGGCGAGGATGCCGCCGGAGACGGAGGTGACGCCGGCAAGGTAGACCATGGCGAACAGCGCGATCCCGCCCATTGCGGTGAACGACTCCGGCACGGCCAGCGTCTGCTGGTACGCCATCAGGGAGCCGCCGATCCCGGCGATGAACGCCCCGATCGCGAACGCGATCAACTTGGTGCGGGAGACGTTGATGCCAGAGGCTGCGGCGGAGCGTTCGTTGGCCCGCACCGCCAACATGGACGCGCCGAGCCGGCTGGTGCGCAGTTTGGCTGTCGTGAGGCCGATGATGACGAGCACGATCAGGCACATGATGCCGAAGTTGATGTTCGGGAAGGAGGTGCCGGAGCCGATACCTAGGTCGATGCCGAACAGGGAAGCGTCCTTGACCTTGGCCCCGTCGATACCGCCGTTGAGGTCATTGTTGCGGAACCAGAACATCTCGAGGAATACCGCGAGGCTGAGCGTGACCACCGCGACCGGCAAGCCCCTGATCCGCAGGGCTGGAAGTCCGACGATGATGCCCACGACTGTGGCGACCAACGCCGCGAGGATGGGCGCGATGGGGAAGGGAATGTCCCATTCGACGGTGAATCGGCTCAGCATGAAGGCGGCTACGCCTGCGAGGGTCAGCTGGGCGAGGGAGATCTGCCCGGCGAATCCCGTGACCACCACCTGGGAAAGCCCGACGATCGCCAGGGTCAGGGTCATGATGATCGCACCCCGGTAGCCGCCGTGGGTGAACACGAGGAAGCCCAAGGCAATCACGCTGAAGGTGACGGTGGGGACGAGCAGGCCCTTGGGCCGGGGCGCGGCACCGAGAGTGTTCTGGATGATGGCCCCGCGGGAGGGGAGCGGCCTGCCGCGCAAGACGAGGAAGCCGAGGATCAGGGCCAGCGGGATCAGTTCCGCCATGCCGGTCTGGGGGAGCCAGCTCACCGTGGTCTGCAGGTGCGTCATTTCCGACTGCAACACGCCGATGCCCAGCCCTGCCGCCACGGCCGGCCCGATGGAGCTGAAATTGCCGACCAGTGCGGCGGCGAGCGCCGGGACGATGAACAGGGTGTAGGAGATGGGTAGCAGCGGCACGATCGGCGCGATGAGGATACCGCTGAGACCGGCGATCATGGTGCTCAGCGCCCAGTTGGCGTAGGCGATCTTCTCGGGGGAGAGGCCGGTGACGATCGCACCCTTCTCCGATTCGGCCGCGGCCCGGGTGGCCAGACCGAAGCGGGTAAGCCGGAAAAGCACCGCGAGCAGGATCGTCAGCAGGATGATGATGGCGGCGAACCACAGGCGGTCGGCAGGAATGCGCATGCCGGCGATCTCGACGACGTTGGTGGGGAGGATGGCCTTCACCGATACGGGGGTGGTGCCCACCCGGGCGGCGAGCAGGGCTTGGACGGCGAGCATCAAGGCGATGGACGCGACGGCCTTGGCGGCGGCGGGGGCGGTCTTGAGCAGCCGGAATATGGAGAAGTAGATCAAGACGCCTAGGGCAGCGGCGATCACCATCGCGATGGCCATCGCGGGGATCAGCCCGAGTGGGCCGCCCAGGCTCACGGTCTTGGGCAGGCCCGGTATGGGTATGAGGAGCTCGCCTTTCCGCAGGAACGCGTAGGTATAGGCGACGTAGAGCGCGATGGCACCGGTGGCGAAGTTCACCACGCCCGAGCTGCGGTACGTCATGACCAACGCCAGGGCGAGCGCCGCGTACACGGCGCCGTTGCCCAGCCCGAGGAACAAGAACTGGAAGTCTTGGGTCATCACTGGATCTTTCGGTTCGAAAGGGGAGGGTGGCTGGTCAGGTGACAGCGCTGCCAAGAACTGGCAGCGGGGAGGGTGTGGTGATGCGGACGCGCCCGCCCTTAGTTGCGTCGGCTATGGGTGGCACGAACAGTCGGTGCTGACGACCATTGCCGCGGCATGTTCTGCCGACCGGTTATCAGATGGTTCATCGAGTGTCCTTCGTGGATGGTGCGACAACCATGGACCTCTGGACGGAGCCCAACGCTCGTGGAGCAGGGCTCTCCAGCTGTGATGGACGACACCCGATCGGCAGTCTGAAGTCACTATGGCACAGATCTATGCCGTGTGTCACTAAGTTGTCGGGGTGTGATAGCGGATCGCCTGGTACGGGCCATTCCTATTGGACCTCCGACTAGTTCACTGCGGTAGCCCGCGCGCAATCGTCAAGGCTGGGCCGCTTGGGTTCGATTGCATGCAAGCGGGAGAGTGGGCCTGGACCTGGGTGGATGATGATCTCGGCTCGGTTCGCTGGGGGTTTGGGCCGGTGAATTCCTGGTGGATGAAATCCATGAGGTAAAACTAGTGACATAGATCACTAGGTGTGCAATAGTGATCACGCCGCTCGATCTGCCGAGCGCCCGGAGTCGGTACTCGGGTGGCGTCAGCTGTCGGCCTGCATATAGCCCCATCCCGCCCGGGATCTCTGCGGCGGCCAACACTATCGAAATGAAAGGGACCTCCCATGAAATCATTGGATGGCCCGCGTACCGCACAATTTGTGGTGGCGTCCATTGCAGTCCTCGCGCTCACCGCGTTGACTGGCTGCAGCAGTAGCGGCGCAGATGAGAGCTCCAACTCCTCATCGTCGTCTTCCGCGGCGGAACTGCCGGCGGGGGCGTTCCCCGGGACTGCCGCCAAGGGCGATGCTGTGAAGATCGGGCTGATCAACAACGAAGGTGGCCAGGCCATCTCGCAGCCTGAGAACCGGGAGGCGGCCGAGGCCGTCGTTAAATATGCGAACGAGCAGCTCGGGGGCATCGGCGGGCACCCCATTGAACTGGTGATCTGCAAGAACCAGGAGGAGCCCGTCTCCGCGCGCGACTGCGCAAACCAGATGGTGGAGGCGAAGGTCTCGACCGTCGTCGTCACCTCCACCGGTCTCGGCCAGCTCATCGCACCGGTGATCACCGAGGCGGGCATCCCTTACGTCTCGGCCGTCGGTGGCAGCGTGGCGGAGACCACCGGCGCCGGCGCCTATATGTGGACCGCGGGCTCCAATACCTCCCAGGCGATGGCCCAGTATGCCGGGGATCAGGGCATGAAGAACGTTGTCGCGTACACCATTGACGTGCCGGCTGCGACGGCATCGCTGGAGATGCTCGGTGTGCCCGCCTTCGAGGCCAATGGCTCCAATCTCAAGATCGTGCCTATCCCGTACGGCTCGCCGGACGCGACGCCGCAGGTTAGCGCAGGCCTGGGCGGTAACCCGGATGGTGTGATCATCTACGGGGAATCGGCGGTGTGCAGTTCGGTGCTGAAGTCGCTGTCGACGCTCGGTAATACGGCGGAGATGATGACCGTGCAGGCCTGCGCGGCGCCTGAGGTTGTCGACGCTGTGGGCGCCGGCATGGACGGACTCAAGATCTTCAGCTCGGGCGACACGTCATCAGATTCCCCCGAGAGCGTGCTGTTCCGAGAGATCATGGCAAAGTACTCGCCCAGCACCAGCACTGAGGGCCAAGCCGTGGTCGGGTATCAAGGGATGCTCGGCCTGGTTCGGGCTTTGGAAGGCCTTTCGGGTGCCGATACTTCACCGGCAGCGTTGGGGGCGGCGATCCAAGCAGCCAAGGACGTTGTCCTGCCGGCAGGCGATGGATTGACCTTCACCTGTAACGGCGAGGCGCTGGCAGGATTCCCGTCGGTCTGCGGAAATGGGCTGATTATGCTGACCATGCAAGACGGCCAGCAGATCGATCCGACAACGGTCATCATCAAATAACTGAACGCTGGGCCTCCACCTCGCGGAGGCCTAGGGATGCGCCGCCCCTGCCGCTTGCAAATGGGCATGGGTGGCGCCGTTCGGCCGTCAGGCCTGCGATTGCGCGACATCGTCAGCTATTCGAGATCTGATGGTTGACGAGTAACTATAGGACAACTAGGTTAGATATGTGATTGGGCATGTCGTTGCCCGGCGCGGCGTCCGATGGGAATGATGGCGGCCCGCGGTTAACGCAGGGCCGCTTCCTGGCAAAAGATGTCAATGACGAGGAGTGGAGATCTCATGTTTGCTTCCCCCAAGGTGTTCGAGTGAAGGCCGCCGATCTATTCCACGTGGGAATCGTGGCTGATGATCCGCAGAAGAAGATGCAGGAGCTGACGGAGCTCTTCGGCTACGAGTGGGGCGACGTGATGGGCGGAGCCCAGCCGGTCACCTTGCCGTCCGGCGACACGGTCGTCGAACTCCTGGCGTGGTATTCGCTTAACGGGCCCCGTCTGGAGATTGTGCAGAGCGTGCCTGGGACGATTTGGGTGCCGGCCGAGGGGTCCGGAATCCACCATCTCGGGTACTGGGCAGACGACATCGAAGCGGAGTCCGCCAAGCTTGAGGAGCAAGGTTACGCCGTCGAGGCCGTAGGGCAGCTTGGTGACGGAAAGTCTTACTGGGCATATCACTTGAGCCCGGAAGGCCCGCGTATCGAGATCGTCAGCAGCCAGCTGCGGCCGATGGTGGAGCAGTACTTCGAGACCGGAACATTGCCCATGCCGTAGTGGGCATTCGGCGTGGCCTCGCCGGTGCCCGCGCGGCGCCGGCGAGGTGTCGAGCGCACCCCCCAAGGCAGAGTTCTCGATAATGGAGTGCCGCTAGAAGCGGAGATCGCCATTCCGAAGAGTGGAAATTCCGACGTTGGTTCGACTGCGGAATCAATAATATTTATCAGCATGGAAGAGAAAATGCAGAACCTTGAAGATTTGTCGGCCTTCAAGTATTCCGAGGCGGAACGAGAGCGACTATTCGAATTGCAGGACGAGTGCACGGTCTCCTGGACAAATAAAGCCGGTTGGCCTGTCTCGATGCCGCATTCCTTCGTGTGGTCGGAAGGTAAATTCTGGGTCCACACGACAACCAATCGACTGCGGGTGCGAGCTTTGCGTGCGCGCCCGCAGAGTTGCATTGTAGTCTCTGCTTTAGGTACGGAATTGAATGCAGGCATGGTCACGGCCAAGACGATGGCGACCGTTCACGATGGGGATCGCGACCTAGTGCGTTGGCTTTTGCCGCTATTTTTGAAGCGGGTAGGTAAAGGTGCTGACGAAGAGGCAATGAAACAGCAGATGACGCTGCTCGATACGCCCGCCCGCGTGGTCCTCGAATTTGATCCTGTCGATTTCTTTTCCTATAATTCGCAGGCGCTTAGAAAGTCTATATCGTCGAATGGCTATGATAAGTGGGATGGCTAAAAATCATGGACGATATCACCGCCATTCAGCAACTGAAATATCGATATATCCGTGCCATCGACACCAAGGCGTGGGAGGTCCTGGCAGGGACCCTCACCGAGGACGCCATCGGCAACTACGGAGAAGAGGGGCACCAGGGCGGACGGATCACGCTTGCCACCCGCGACTCGCTGGTGGAGTTCATGCGCTCATCTCTTGACTCTTCTATCGTGACCGATCATCTGGTCAACCACCCGGTGATAACGGTGGCCGGTGACGAGGCGAGTGGAAGTTGGTATTTGCAGGATCGCGTCATCATGTCGGAGTCGAACATGATGTTGATCGGAGCTGCCTACTACACGGACTGCTACCGGCGAACTAGCGAGGGCTGGAAGATCAGTTCCACAGGGTTCGACCGCACCTACGAGGCCACCGTCAACCTTGGTGACGTGCCCAGCTTTGTGATGAAAAAGGGTGCCGCACTGAGGCTTTAGGCTAGCCCTCTGCCAGAGATCGGTGCCTGCAATAGAAGAGCTGGCCTGGGTGGTCGCGCTGTCGACCGCCCAGCCAGTTCTTTCTCACGAGGGCGACACTAGGCCGGCTTGAACCGGCGCAGCCGCAGGCTGTTCGAGACCACGAACACCGAGCTGAACGCCATCGCCGCGCCCGCGATCAGCGGGTTCAGCAGGCCCACCGCGGCCAGCGGGATCGCGGCGGTGTTGTAGGCGAAGGCCCAGAACAGGTTGCCCTTGATGGTGCGTAAGGTGGCCCGCGAGAGCCGGATCGCGTCGGCGGCGCTGGTCAGGTCCCCGCGCACGAGGGTCAGGTCCGAGGCCTCGATGGCGACGTCGCTGCCGGTGCCCATCGCCAGGCCCAGGTCGGCGGTGGCCAAGGCGGCGGCGTCGTTCACGCCGTCGCCGACCATCGCGACGATCTTGCCCTCGGCCTGCAGGCGCGCCACGGTGGCGACCTTCTCGGACGGCAGGACCTCGGCGAACACGTCCTCGGGGGCGATGCCCACCTTGGCAGCCACTGCCTTCGCCGCACGCTCGTTGTCGCCGGTGAGCAGGATGGGGCGCAGGCCCATGGCCTTGAACTGGGCGATCGCGGCGGCGGAGGTCTCCTTGATGGTGTCCGCCACGATGACGACGCCGCGGATCGCGGAGTCCCACGCGACCCAGACGGGGGTCTGGCCGAGGGATTCGGCGGCGTGCACAATCTCCTGCAGGTCCTGCGGGACATCCGCGCCCAATGCCTCCACGAGCCAGGCCCGGCGGCCCACGTAGACCTCGCGGCCGTCCACCGTGCCGGAGACTCCGCGGCCCTCGTGGTTGGAGAAGTCGGAGACAGGGGCCAAGGAGCCAGCGGCGGCGGCGATGGCCTGGGCGATGGGGTGCTCGGAGGCGTGCTCGACGGCCCCGGCCAGCCGCAGGACCTCGGCCTCGTCGGCGACTGCGTGGACCGCGATCAGGCCCATCTCGCCGGTGGTGACGGTGCCGGTCTTGTCGAGGACGATGGTGTCGACCCGGCGGGTGGACTCGAGCACCTGCGGGCCCTTGATGATGATGCCGAGCTGCGCGCCGCGGCCGGTGCCGACCATCAGCGCGGTCGGCGTGGCCAGGCCCAAAGCGCACGGGCACGCGATGATCAGCACGGCGACGGCGGCGGTGAACGCGGCGGCCACGGAGCTGCCGACGATCAGCCACACGATCAGCGTCGCGATGGCAATAACGATGACGATCGGCACGAAGATCGCGGAGATCCGGTCGGCGAGGCGCTGCACAGGGGCCTTGCCCGTCTGGGCCTGCTCGACCAGTGTGGCCATCTGTGCCAGTTGGGTGTCCGCGCCGATTCGGGTGGCGCGCACTACGAGTCGTCCGCCGGAGTTCACGGTGGCGCCGACGACGGCGTCGCCCGCCTCCACCTCCACCGGCACGGACTCGCCGGTGAGCATCGAGGAGTCGACGGCGGAGCGGCCGTCGACGACCACACCGTCGGTGGCGATCTTCTCGCCGGGGCGGACCACGAACTCGTCGCCCACCGCGAGCTGGCCGACGGGGATGCGGTGCTCGACCCCGTCGCGCAGCACCGCGACGTCCTTGGCGCCCATGTCCATCAGCGCGCGCAGGGCCGCGCCGGAGCGGGTCTTGGCGCGCTCCTCGAAGTAGCGCCCGGCGAGGATGAACACGGTGACGGCGGCGGCGACCTCGAGGTAGATGTGATCGCCGGAGCTGCCGGCCGCGGGGAGCAGGTCGAAGCCCATCTTCATATGCGGGTGGCCCGCGTCGCCGAGGAACAGCGCCCACAGCGACCACAGGAACGCGGCCGTCACGCCGACGGAGACCAGGGTGTCCATGGTCGCGGCGCGGTGGCGGGCGTTGAGCAGCGCGGCCCGGTGGAAGGGGAGCGCGCCCCAAACGACGACGGGCGCGGTGAGCGTCAGCGCCAACCACTGCCAGTTGTTGAACTGGAACAGCGGCACCATCGAGAGCAGCACCACCGGCAGCGTGAGCGCGGCCGAGACGAGCGTGCGGGTGCGGAGCTGGTCGAGGTAGGGCTCGCGCGCAGTGGTCGGGTTGTCGGGCTCCGGCGGCTTCGGCAGCGCGGCCGAGTAGCCCGTCGCCTCGATGGTGGCCAGCAGCTGATCGGCGGAGATGTCGGCGGTGTGCTCCACCTGCGCCTTGCCCGTCGCGTAGTTGACGGTGGCGGTGACGCCGTCCATCTTGTTCAGCTTCTTCTCGATGCGGGCCGAGCACGAGGTGCACGTCATGCCCTCGATGTCGATCTGCACGGAGTTCGTCGGCGTCTGGCCGAGTAGTTCCTCGGTGGTGCGCATTCTCATCATCCTTCGGTGGCCGGGCGGGGCCCTATGCCAATTGGTAGTTGCCGGCCTCGTCGAGTGCGGCGGCGACCTGAGCGGCGGTCACGGGCTGCGCGGCGGTCACCGTGATGATGGACGCGCCGCCCTTGACGAGCTCGACCTGGACGTCGCTGACGCCGTCGATCGCCGTGATCTCCTCGGTGACGGCGCCAACGCAGTGCCCGCAGGTGAGGCCGGTGGCAGAGAAGGTGTTCGCAGACATATTGGGGTCCTTTGCTCGAGGTGGGGGTGGAGTTTAGGAACGGACTAGGCGCTTGATCGCGGCGGAGGCCTCGTCGATCTTGGCGGCCGCGTCCTCGCCGCCGTTGGCGATGGCGCCGGCCACACAGTGGTGCAGGTGGTCGTCGAGCATCGCCAGGGCGACGGACTGCAGCGCGCTGTTCACAGCGGAGATCTGGGTGAGGACGTCGATGCAGTAGGTGTCCTCGTCGATCATGCGCTGCAGGCCGCGGACCTGCCCTTCGATGCGGCGGAGCCGGGTGTGCAGCTTCGCCTTGTCGGCGGTGTAACCGTGGTTGGCCGGGGCCCTGGCCGAGTCGTCGGCGATGTCATCGGCGGGGGTGGCTGCGGGGCACATGGTGGTTCCTTTCGGGGGTTCGGGATCGAGTGTATACCCCCCATGCGTATTTGTATACCAATAGGGGGTATAGGTATAAGGGGCGGGATCGACGCAGGTTCATGGCGTCGACGGCAACGCGAGCCGTCCGACTCGAAAGCGCGGGCCTTCCGGCGAAACGCGAGCGCTGCAACGCCTGCGTCTCACCTCAAGGCCTGCGAAACTCAAGGCCTGCGAAATGGGGGAGGCGGCCTGAGCGCAGGAAAACCTAGAGCGCCGAGATGCTAGAGCGCCGAGATGGCCGCGCGCGGCCTCGCCTCGCCTCCGCCCGGCTCCTGTGGTCTGTGCCGTCATCATCCGCTCGACGCTCGTACTGTGGAGTCACCCGCGCGTGGCGAATTCGGCAACCGGGCGTCTTCTCCGGCCGGGCCAGATGCGGAGGAGCCGAAATGAATCGAATCGCCCTCGTCACCGGCAGCTCGTCGGGAATCGGGTTAGCCAGCGCGGTGGGACTGGCGAAGGCCGGCTGCCGCGTCGTCGCCACGGTGCGGGACCCCTCCCGCGCCGACGCGCTCGAGGCCGCGCGCGGCAGCGGGGCCGACCTGGAGATCCGCCGGCTCGACGTCACGGACCCGGACGCGATCAACGCCTGCGTCGCCGGGGTGCTCGGCGATCACGGCCGGATAGACGCGCTGGTCAACAACGCCGGGGCCGGGGTGCGGGGCACCCTCGAGCAGCTCGACGACCCGACGATCGCGGCCGCGATGGACCTGAATTTCTGGGGGACCCTGCGGTGCGCGCGGGCGGTGATCCCGGCGATGCGCGCCCAGGGGAGCGGCAATATCGTCAGCGTGACCAGCATGAACGGGCTGATCGGCATGCCGTTCAGCGACGCCTACAACGCGTCGAAGTTCGCGGTCGAGGGGCTGATGGAGGGCCTGGCGCCGGTGCTCGCCCAGTTCGGCATCGGGGTCTCCGTGATAGAGCCGGGGCCCGTGAACACGGGGTTCACCGCGAACGTGCGCAGGGTCGAGGCGCAGTCGGAGGACGGATACGCGGAGCTGTCCGCGGCCTACGAGGACCGGCTGCGCGGGCTGTTCTCGGGCGGGCAGACTCCCGAGGAGGTTGCCGCCGTGGTCGTCGAGGCGGCGATGTCGGCCAGTCCGCACCTGCGCTACCAATCCTCGTTGGCCGCGAGCGCGATGGCGGCGCGGAAGCTCGTCGACACCACCGGCGACTCGGTGCTGGCGGCGACCTCCGCGCTGATCGGCGCGGCGCCGGCGCGATGACGTCAGGGGGACCGGGTCGCGCCACGTCGAAACGCGGGCCTTCCGTCAAGACGCGGGCTCTGCAGGGCATGCGAATCACCGGAAGGCCCGCGAATCGGGGTCGAGGAGAGCCGTAGGGCGGGGGGCGAGAGGCTAGACCGTCAGCGACGCGATCGCTGCGCGGAGCCTGGCCCCGGCCTCGTCGGCGACTCCCTGCAGGGCCGCGTCCTCCGCGACCTGCACCATGAGCTGCGGATTCATCGCCTCGACGATCACGTGGCCGGGGCCGGCGGCCAGATCGTCGCGGACGACGACATTGCACGGCAGCAGCAGCCCGAGCTGCTTGTTCGTCTGCACGGCCTGGTGCGCCAGGTGCGGGTTGCACGCGCCGAGGATGAGGTAGCGCTCGACGTCGGCGCCGATCTTGGCCTTGAGCGTGGCCTGCATGTCGATCTCCGTGAGCACCCCGAAGCCCTGCTCGGCGAGGGCGGCGCGGGTGCGGGCGACGGCGTCGTCGAAGCCGCTCTGCAGGGTGGTGGTGATGCCGATGTCCATCATTTTCTCCTTTAGGCGAGGCTGAGGAAGAGCTTCTCGAGTTCGGCTTGGCTCATGGGCTCGCTGCCGTCGGCGGTCTCGCCCGTGATGCAGTCGCGCAGGCCCGACGCGACGATGGCGAACCCGGCCTTGTCCAGCGCGCGCGACACCGCGGAGAGCTGGGTGACGACGTCCTTGCAGGAGCGGCCGTTATCCATCATCGCGATCACGCCGGCGAGCTGGCCGTGGGCGCGCTTGAGCCGATTCATGGTGGCGCGGGCCTCGGCGCTGGTGTTATCCATGGTGGTGCTCCTTCGGTAGATGCCCCCAAGTATACCCTAGGGGGTATAGATCAGCCATGGGAGAAGCTGATCTTCGGCAGGATCCGGTCCAGCCACGCGGGGGTGTGCCAGGCGGCGGCCCCGGTCAGGCGCATGAGCACGGGCAGCAGGACCAGGCGGATCAGAACCGCGTCCAGCAGCACCGCGACGCCCAGGATGATCCCCATCTCCTTCGGCGGCAGCGGCTCCGCGAGGGCGAAGGAGAAGAACACGGCGACCATCACCGCGGCGGCCGCGAAGATCACGCGCCCGGAGTGGGCGAGTCCGCCGATCATCGCGCGCCGCGCATCCCCGTGCTTCTCGAACTGCTCCTTCGCGGTCGATACGAGGAAGACCGTGTAGTCCATCGCGATCGCGAAGATCATCGCGAAGAAGAACACCGGGCCCCAGCCGTTGAGGAAGCCCTGCGGCTCGAATCCGAGCAGGCCGGAGCCGTGCCCGTCCTGGAAGATCAGGCGCGCGACGCCGAAGGTCGCGGCCGTCGACAGCAGGCTCGTGACGGTCCCGAGCAGCGCGATCAGCGGCGCCCGCAACGCGAACAGCAGCAGTAGGAAACCGAGCGCCAGGATGACGGCGATGATGATCGGCAGGTAGTCGTTCAGCGCCTGCTGCAGGTCCAGGTTCTCCGCGGGCGCGCCGCCCACGAGGGCGTCGGCGGGCAGGTCGGCGCGCAGGTCGGCGAGGATCACCGCCATCTGCGGGCTCGACGGGTCCACCGTGGGGATCGCCTGCAGCATCGTCCAGTCCGCGCCGTCGGCGGCCGGCATCGGCGGGGTCACCATCGCGATCCCGTCCGTGCCCGACGCGATCCGCGCCGCCTCGTCCGCCTGGGCGGTGGGCGTGAGGATCTGCAGCGCGCCCGGCGCCCCGTCGCCCATCTGCGCCTGGACCAGCTCGTAGCCCTGGCGGACGGAGGAGTCCTCGGGCACCACCTGGATCGACGGCATCGCGACCTTCAAACCGAGGATCGGGAACGCGAGTGCCAGAAGCAGCGCGATCGAGCCCACCGCGAACGGCCACGGGTGACGGTCCAGCAGCCGGCCCCACTTCGCGAAGCGCTCGGAGCGGTGGCTCTGCTCCTTGGCCCACGGCAGCGCCCCGGCGTTGATCCTCTCGCCGAGCTTGGCGAGCACGGCGGGCAGCAGCGTCAGCGTCGCGGCCAGCACGAACGTCACGGCGAGCATGATGCCGACCGCCATCGTGCGCACGGCCGGCGCGGGGACCAGCAGCACCGCGGACAGGCTGACCAGCACCGTCAGCCCGGACAGCGCGACGGCCTTGCCAGCGGTGTCCATCGTCTCGGCGACGGCCTGGCGCGGGTCGCCCGAGGCGCGGACGGCGGCGCGGAACCGCGAGACCATGAACAGCGCGTAGTCGATGCCCAGGGCGAGGGCGAACATCATCGCGAAGTTCATCGCCCACACGGAGATCGGCGTGACGGTGTTGAGCAGGACCAACCCGCCGGCCGAGGCGACCAGCCCGGCGATGGTCAGCAGCAGCGGCAGTCCGGCCGCCACCAGGGAGCCGAACGCCAGCACCATGATCGCGAGGGTCACGGGCCAGGAGAACAGCTCGGCCTTGATCATCGCGTCGTGGTTGGCGGCGTTGAAGTCGCTCCATAGCGCGGACGCGCCGGTGGGGTAGACCTCGATCCCGTCCGCGGAGAGAGCGGTCAGGGGGCCTTTGAGGTCGTCGACCGCGCGCACCATCTCGTCGGTGTTCGCGTTCGCGCCGGCGATGAGGATGCCGGTGCGCCCGTCGGGGCTCATTGTCATCCCGGGCTGGGGCGCGATGACGTCGCCGATGCGCGGATCCGCGCCGAGCAGGGCCGTCGCCTCGTCGATCACGGCGGTCATCGGCGCGTCGGGCACGGTGTGGGTATCGGAGTGGATGACCACCTGGATGGCCGCCGAGGAGTTGCCGCCGAAGTGCTCCTGCGCGAGCTCACGGGCCTGGACGGAATCGGAGCCGTTGGCCTGCCAGCCGGCGCCGGCGAGCGAGCTGAACACGGACGGCGCGGCGGTGCCCAGCGCGATCAGGACCAGCAGCCAGAGGCCGAGGACCCAGCGCGTGTGGGTGGCGACCGCGAGGCCGAGGCGCCCGAGGGGGCCGCTGCGGGGGGACGTTCTCATGACTCCTCCAAATACGGGTGGGGGTATATGTTCGCTGCCGACATTTATACCCCACCCCGTATTTATCGTGACGCTTTGTGGGGCGGTTCACTGCGTGTTTGGTTGGATGGGCGGGTGACTTCTCCCGATGCCGAGGCCCCTGGGGCCCCCGATCTCTTCAGCGTCAACACCCGGCTCGACGGCCAACTTGGTCGCACCGGGATCCTCCGCACCCCGCACGGCGATATCCAGACCCCGGCGTTCATTGCCGTCGGCACCAAGGCGACCGTGAAAGCGGTGCTGCCGGAAGCGGTCGCAGACCTTGGCGCGCAGGCGGTGCTGGCCAACGCATACCACCTCTATCTGCAGCCGGGATCGGACATCGTGGACGAGGCCGGCGGGCTCGGCAAATTCATGAACTGGCCCGGGCCCACATTCACCGACAGCGGCGGCTTCCAGGTGCTCTCTCTCGGCTCGGGTTTCCGCAAGGTGCTCGCGATGGAGTCGGTGAGCGTGCAGGCGGACGACGTGATCGCGGAGGGCAAGGACCGCCTGGCGCACGTCGACGACGAGGGCGTGACGTTCAAATCCCACCTCGACGGCACCAAGCACCGCTTCACGCCCGAGGTGTCGATGCGCATTCAGCACCAGCTGGGCGCGGACATCATGTTCGCGTTCGATGAGCTGACGACGCTGATGAACTCCCGTGGCTACCAGGAGAGCTCGGTCGAGCGCACCCGGTTGTGGGCGCAGCGCTGCCTGGACGAGCACCGGCGGCAGACAATCGAGCGCGCTGACAAGCCGTACCAGGCGCTCTTCGGCGTGGTCCAAGGCGCGCAGTACGAGGACCTGCGCCGCCAGGCCTCCCGCGGGCTGGAGGCGCTGCGCGATGAGGACGGCCGCGGCTTCGACGGCTACGGCATCGGTGGGGCGTTGGAGAAGGAGAACCTCGGGACCATCGTCGGCTGGGTCAGCTCCGAACTGCCCGAGCACAAGCCGCGGCACCTGCTGGGGATCAGCGAGCCGGACGACCTGTTCGAGGCGGTCGAGGCCGGCGCGGACACCTTCGACTGCGTGCAGCCCTCGCGGGTGGCCCGCAATGCCGCGATCTACACGCCCGACGGCCGGTTCAACATCAACACCGCCCGCAACCGACGCAATTTCGGGCCCATCGACCCAGACTGCGACTGCTACACATGCGCCAACTATTCCCGCGCCTATATCCACCACCTTTTCAAGGCCAAGGAGATGCTCTCCTCGACGCTGTGCACCATCCACAATGAGCGCTTCACGGTGAAGCTCGTCGACGATATTCGGGCCTCGATCGACGCTGGCCGCTATCACGAGTTCAAGACGGAAACGATGGCGCGCTATCGTGCTCGGGGGCCGTTGACCAGCTGATATATCCAGGATACCGGGGCATCGTTCGTAATATGAACGATGCCCCATCTTCTTGGGGCACGTGAATATCCGGCTGTCAAAAGCCGTTTCGCGTTTGTATGGTTAGACCATCAAGCGCCCGCCGGGCGATCCTTTGCATCCGAGAGGATGTGGCTAATCATGACGAGTGCCATGGAGACCCGCGGGCTCGAAGGAAGCCCCACCGAGGCGCGCCTTTTCTCCCCGAATCCCACGCTGTGGCAGGGGCGGGAGATCCCCGCCCCTGCCGTCGGCCCCATGGAGTTGGAGCGTCCGCAATTATCCGCGCGCGAGTGCGAGGTGCTGCGGGTGTGGCTGTACTCGGACTCGAAGCGCGAGATCGCCGCCCAGCTGCACCTGTCCGTGGGCACCGTGAACACGTATCTGACGCGGGTGCGTGGCAAATACGCCGCGATCGGCCGGCCCGCCACGACGAAGTCGGCACTCCTGGCCCGAGCCCTGCAGGACGGGATCGTCAGCATCGACGACTTCTAGCCCGGCTGTCCGGCGGGCTGGTAGCTGGGCTCGCGAGCCTTCACATACGCGATCACGCGGTAGGTGATGGGCATCAGCAAGATCTCCACCGCGGTCTTGTAGACGAACCCGATGGCGACGAACGTGATCAGGTCGTTGGTATCCGTGATGCCGATCGCGCCCGCCGCGATCAGGCAGAACACCAGCGTGTCCGCGAACTCGCCGACCACCGTCGACCCGATGAGGCGCGCCCACAGGTGCTTCTCCTTGGTGAACGCCTTGATGCGCACCAGCACGAACGCGTTGAGCGTCTGCCCCACGAGGTAGCCGGCGAGGCTGGCGAGCAGCACTTGCAGGAAGGCCTGCACGACGGTCTCGAACGCGGCCTGGTTCGGATAGAAGTCGGCGGCGGGCAGCAGCATCGTGAGCCAGAAGGCCAGCGCGCCGATCGAGGCGATCGCGAAGCCCAGGTAGATGGCGCGTCGGGTGGCCTTGAAGCCGTAGACCTCGCTGAGCACGTCGCCCAGCACATAGGCGAGGGGGAAGAGGAAGAATCCGCCATCGGTGATGATCGACCACTCACCGACCACGGGTCCGAACGCGACGCCCTTGGTCGCGCAGATATTGGAGATCAGCAGCAGCGGGGCGAAGATCGCGACGATGGTCGGGTAATACGCGGTGCTGATGGAGGCGAAGGTGGCACCGGCTGTCGCGGGCGCCTGTCCAGAGACGGGCTCGATTGGCTCACTTGTTTTCACACCGTGTATCCAAGCATCCCGCGGCACCAGATCGTGCGTTCGCTGGGAGTGCGGCGGTGTGGAGCGCCGCGGAGCGGGCGACCGCGTTGCTAGGCTACGGCCTGTGACTTACCCTCCGGATCCACATCAGGGCCAGCAGTCAGGCTCCGACACGGGCGGCTACGGCTACTACCCGGTGGGGGGCCAGGACTATCCGCCGGTGGGCCCGGGCTACGGCTACCCGCCGATGGGGCAGTACGGGGCGCAATACCCGTATCCGCCGCCACCGGGCACCAACGGCTTGGCCATCGCGGCGTTGATCACCGCGGTTGCCGGACTGTCGCTCTGCGGGTTCCCGTCGGTGCTAGGCCTGATTTTCGGAATTGTCTCGCTGCAGCAGATCAAGAAGTCCGGGGAGCAAGGACGCGGCATGGCAATCGCGGGCATAGTGGTCGGCGGCATTGCCGCCGCGGTGATCCTCGCCTGGCTCGGGATCATCATTGTGGCGTCGGCCTCGAGCTGATAGCCGAGCCATGTGACCAGGCGATAGCGCGCAACTCCCGGGCGTCATTCCAATGGCGGACAAGGCAATGGCTTGGCTGCGGAATGGGCCTTTGCGTTGATAGGCTCCCGCCCATGACAAATCCCCCATACCCTGGACCCGGCGACGATCCCTTCTCCGGCCAGGGGGATGGGGATGCGGGCGGCTACGGCTATCCGCCGGTGGGCGGCAATCCGGCCCCAGGCTCCTACCCGCCGCCCGGTTCGTACCCTCCAGCCGGCGCGTACCCGCAGCCATATCCGGTCGCCCAGCCCACCAACGGCATGGCCATCGCGTCGCTGGTGGTCTCGTTGGCGTGCTGTGGGCCCATCGGCCTTGTCCTGGGCCTGGTCGCGATGAACCAGATCAAGACCTCGGGCGAGCAGGGGCGCGGGCTGGCGCTGGCTGGCACCATCATCGGCGGGATCAGCATGGCCATCCTCGTCGTGTATTTGGTTATTCTCGTCGCCGCGGCCGGTTCTGGCGCGTACTGACAAATCCACGGCACCATCATCGGGGCGATCGGCGCCGTCGCCTGGATCGCCCTGATCGTGTTCTGGGTGTGGCTCTTCGCCTATTCCGCCAATAATGACGTGAACTACGACTACGGACGTCGGCTTTGGGGCGGCCGAAAGACCCACGGCTCGCGCGGCAGCCGCGCGGGATCGAACCGCGTGAGCAACAGTGGCAGGTCCACGCGCTCGGCGGGGGCGGCGGCCAAGCCCAGGGACGACGCGATAAGCCCCAGCACCGCGGCGGCGTCGCGGCCGTCGGCGGCCAGATCGGCGAGGGTCACCGCGCCGTCGCGCTTGGCCAGTCGCTGCCCCTGGGCGTTGAGCGCCAGGGGCACGTGGGCGTACGACGGGATGGGCAGGCCCAACAGCGCGGCCAGATAGGCCTGTCGGGGCGTGGAGCTGAGCAGGTCGTCCCCGCGCACCACCTGGTCCACCCCCTGGGCAGCGTCGTCGATGACCACCGCCAGGTTGTAGGCGGGCACGCCGTCGCCGCGGCGCAGCACCACGTCGTCGACCTGACTGGTGTACAGGCCCAGCAGCTCGTCGGTGACCTCGAACTCCGCGGCGTCGGCGCGCAATCGCAGCGCCGGCGGCCGGCCGCTCGCGCGTCGGGCAGCGGCCTGCTTGGCCGTGAGGTTCCGGCAGGTGCCGGGGTAGGCGCCGTCGGGGGCGTGCGGGGCCGACGCCGCCCGCAGGATCTCCTTGCGAGTGCAGAAGCACTCATAGACGAGCCCGCGCGCGGACAGGTCGGCGATTGCCGCGTCGTATGCGTAGAGCCGGTCGGTCTGCCGCAGCGGCGGCGCGTCCCAGTCGAGGCCGAGCGCCGCGAGGTCCGCCAGCTGGCGGACCTCCGCGCCGGGGTGCACCCGATCGAGGTCCTCCACCCGCACCAAGAAGCGGCGGTTGGTGGAGCGGGCGAACAGCCAGGCCAACACCGCAGTTCGCAGATTGCCGACGTGCAGATCTCCCGAGGGGCTCGGGGCGAACCGGCCGGCGGGGGTGGTGGCGGGGGCGCTATCTGGCGGGTGCATCGCCAACGATTGTGCCCGCGTGGCGGTGGATGCGGAAATGACAGTGGCCACAACATGGTTCGGCGGTTCTGGATTGCGCGCGTGATCTCCGCGGATAATCAAAAGTCGCGCACACATTGTGGTTCACTTCAGCTAAGTGATGCTTAGGCAACCTAAGGAGAGAATGTGGAACCACGCAAGATTTTCGCGGAGATGCTGGGCACGGGGCTGCTGGTATTCATCGGTGTCGGCGTAGCGACGCTCTCGTTCGGCTTCGGATTCGCCGAGGCGAGCACCTCCGCAGGCGTTGTCGCGACGGCGCTGGCCTTCGGTTTTATCATGCTGATCATGGCGTACGCCATCGGCCCGCTCTCCGGCGCGCACATCAACCCGGCCGTCACGATGGGCTTCCTGGTCTCCGGCCGCATGTCGGCCAAGGACGCCCTCATGTACTGGGGCTCGCAGATCGTCGGCGGCATCATCGGCGCGGGCGTGCTGCGGGCGATCTTCGCGGGGGCCACCGCCTACAACTCGGGCACGGGCCCGGACGCGACAGGCCTGGGCACCAACGGCTGGGGCGATAACTCGATGATCGGCATCAACGTGTGGGGCGCGCTGGCCATCGAGATCGTGCTGACCTTCATCTTCGTCGCCGTCGTGCTGGCCGTGACCACGAAGGTCGCGTCCACCGCGATCTCCGGGCTGGCCATCGGCATCGCCCTGGCCACCGTCCACCTCATGGGCATCCCCATGACCGGCACCTCGGTCAACCCGGCCCGGAGCCTCGGTCCGGCGCTGTTCGCCGGCGGCGACTCGCTGAGCCAGCTGTGGCTGTTCATCGTCGCACCGCTGGTCGGCGGTGCCCTGGCCGCGCTGGTGGTGCGCTACCTCTACCCCAACGCGCCGGAGGAGAACGACCTGAAGGTGCGTGAGCCGAGCGAGCCCGCGTAAGCGGAACCGCCTAGGCGAATGGCCTCGTCTCCCGCTGGTAAGCGGGAGACGAGGCCATTTTTTCGGTATCAGACTTGCGCGGGACGCCCCTCCCAGAACGGCTGGCGCAAGGTGCGCTTGAGGATCTTGCCCGTGGGGTTGCGGGGCAGCTCGTCGAGGAAGTCGACGGTGGCCGGGCACTTGAACTTCGCCAGGTGCTCGCGGCAGTACGCGATCAGCTCTGCCGCAGTGGCGGTCACGCCGGGCTCGAGTACGACGACGGCCTTGATCGCCTCGCCCCACTTGGCGTCCGGGATGCCGATGATGGCGACGTCGGCGACGGCCGGATGCTCGATCAGCACCCGCTCGATCTCCGGCGAGTACACGTTCTCCCCGCCCGTGATGATCATGTCCTTGAGCCGGTCCACGATATAGACGAATCCGCCCTCGTCGGCCCGTCCGATATCGCCGCTGCGCAGCCAGCCGCCGTCGACGATCGCGTCCGCCGTGGCCTCGGGCCGATGCCAATAGCCGGGGGTGGTCTGCTTCGAACGCCACCACATCTCGCCCTCCTCGCCGGGCGCCACGTCCTCGAGAGTGCCCGGGTCGACGATACGGATCTCGACGCCGGGCAGCGGGGTCCCGCCGGACGCCATGCGGGCCTCCTGGGCGGGATCGCGGTGCACATCCGGCAGGAGCGCAGTGATCACGCCGGCCAGCTCCGTCATGCCGTACACCTGGACAAACTCGGTCTTCGGCCAGGCATCGAGCGCCGCGCGTAGCAGCGGCAAGGGCATGGGGGCCGCGCCGTAGATGATGCGGCGCAGCGCGGCGAAGCCGGCGATGGCCTGCTCGCCCGCGGCCAGCACCGCCGCAATCACCGGCGGCACCAGGAAGGCGATGTTGGCGCCCTTCATTAGTGCGCCGAATAGGTTGGCGGCGTCGGCCTCGCGGGTGAACACGGCGGGCTTGCCGGAGTCGAGCCCGATGATGGCGAAGCACGTCCCGCCGACGTGGAATAGCGGCATCGCGACCAGCAGCACGTCGCCGTCGTGGAATGGCAGGACCTCGGCGACGGCGGCGCTGTGCGCGTTGAGGTTGTCGTGGGTCAGGCGCACACCCTTGGGCCGGCCCGTGGTGCCAGAGCTGTAGAGCAGCAGCGCGGTGGCGTCCGCGACCAGGTCTGGCGCGGTGCCCACCGGCTCGGCGGCCGCGAGCCAGCCCTCGAACTCGTCTGAGTGCCCTCCCGCAGCCTCATCTCCCACGATGATGATCCGCTCCACGGTGGGCAGCCGGTCGCGGATCGCGGCGACCTCGCCGGCCAGCTCCGCGCCCACGAACACGATCCGCGCCCGCGAGTCCGTCAGCACGTACGCCAGCTCGTCGCCGGTGAGCCGCCAGTTCGGGATGGCGTTGGCGCCGCCGATAGCGGACACCGCGTAGGTGACCTCGAGGCAGGACAGGTGGTTCTTGTCCACGAACGCGACCGCGTCGCCCGCCCCGATCCCTGCCCCGGCCAGTGCCCCGCTCAGCCGGCGCAGGCGCTCAAGCCACTGCGACCAGGTGAAGGAGACATCGCCGAAGGTGACAACGGTGGCATCGGGCTGACGTTGCGCCCAATGCTCGATGCGGTCGATGAGAATTCCGCTGCTGGCCGTGCCGGACATGAAGCCTCCTGTGATGTGGGTCACCACAGGTTAGCCGAGGGTTGCCCGGTTAATCCTTGAACGGCGCCAGATCCGTGCGCAGGAGCATCACGTTGTAGTTCGACCACGTGGTGCCCACGAAATACAGCTGCCGGTCCCCGGAGGCGTTGGAGACCGGATGCATGAAGCCGCCGTACAGGGTGGGCACCTCGGCCGAGCTGACCAGTGTGTGCGGCTCGGTCCATGGGCCAGTGAGCGAGTTTGCGGTGCGGATTGTGACCCCGGAGTACATTGCGATGTATTTTCCCAGGTAGGCGTTCCAGGCCACCGAAAGCTCGCTGACGGGACCATCGATCACCACCGCGGCACGGGTCGGATCGCCCGCCACCCACCCGCCCCCGTCCCAGTACTCGTAGCGCGCGACATCCAGGACGGCGTCCGGGCGCACGCGGGACAGCCGAGCCGAGCCGCTGCGGCCGGACGGCGTCCCGAACGAGTACACGAAGTTGTCGGCCGGATCGGACGAGCGGGTGAACGCGGCCATCTGGAACTTCTCGTTGCCGGGAGTGTCGCGCCAGCGCACCGAGCCCATGGTGTCGGCATCCCCGGGGGTTGCGGGGCGGTTGCGGGCCGCGGTGAGGGCATCGAAGGTGGGCGCGTGCCAGGTCTCGCCGTTGTCGTCGGAGTAGCCGATCGCGGAGTAGTTGGTGGTCCACTCGCCGGGCTCGTCCCACGAGCGCACGGACATGAAGCTCATGTACTGGCGGACGCCGCTGGGGGTCGGCGCCGAGATGCCGGAGGTGGGGATCACTGTGAACTCGACGCCTGGAACCTTCAGGCTGGGTAGCGCCTCGCGAGCGCGGCCGGGCCGGTCGAGGGGGGCGCTGTCGAAGCGCATGCCGTCGGACAGATTCGTGTCGGTGCTGCGTAGGAGGACGTTGGAGCGCCAGTCGCCGACGAGCCCCTCGCACAGCGGGTCGCTAGTGATTCCGGTGGTGTCGCCGAATGCTGCCAGCGTGCCGCCAAGGCCGTTGTCCCACATGATGCCGAGGTCGGTGCCGGCGACGTTGAACCGGGGGATGGTCTCGTTGGGGCTTTGCAGTCCCGTGATGTGTTCGACGGCCTGGGTGCCCCCGCCCAGATTCGGCAGCAGGCCGCTCTGGCCATTGAGCCAGGGGATCGGGTGGTTGGGCCCGCCGGCGGCGCCGAGTCCTAGGCCCGCGACGCCGGTATTGCTGAGTGCGCAGCCGACCGGATCGGCCAAGGCCAGGGGGCTGGTCGCGAGAAGTGCGGCAGCGGTGGCGGCGGCCGTGGCCGTGGCGGCGGCATTTCGGAGGATGCGCATCAGCGCATCCTATTTCCAAGGCGGCTGTCCAGGATGGGAAACGCAGGAATCAACAATGTCGGTGGCGCGTGGGATGGTGCAAGCCTGCTGCCACAGATGGAGGACATCATGACGAACGCCGTCAACCCGAACGCCTGCTTGCCGCGCTGCTCCGCGGACCACGTCATCGACCAGTTCGCGGCTGACGGGGTCCGGCGCTGCACCATTCACGCGCGGCCGGTCGTGGGGCGCGGCGGCGAGTCCGTGACCCCGTGGGCGGAACGCTCGATCGCTGGGGGCGGAGCGGCTGCTCAGCGCCGGGTCTGGTTGGGCGTCGGTGAGCGGCACATGTCGATTGTCGAGGCCCGCTCCTATGCGCTGGAGCTGCTGCGCATGGTGGGGGATCTGACGGCGGACGAGGTGGCGACGGGCATTCCGACGGTGGCGGATCTGCCGTCCGAGGGGCAGCTTCCAGACCGCCTCACCGCATAGGGATAACGGCATAAAGAAACCCCCGGCGACCCGCATTGCTGCGGGTCGCCGGGGGCTCTTGGCGGAGGATAGGGGATTCGAACCCCTGAGGGCTTGCACCCAACCCGCTTTCCAAGCGAGCGCCATAGGCCACTAGGCGAATCCTCCGAGAGGGAGCTTATAGGTACTGCGCTGGAAATGCACATTGGGCTGCTCAGGGTAGGTTTTTGGCCCAAATTCGGGTGTCGCCGGGCGGCTGTCATACGGGGATCGAGCCGCCGTTGCGCTCCCTGGACGAGTCTCAGAAACGGGGATTCGGATGCGGATTGGGCAGGCAGGCCGCATGCCGTTACACTGCTAATTGGACCCCGCGCGGCGTCCATCCTATGAACTCCCCCAGGGCCGGAAGGCAGCAAGGGTCAATGGGCTCTGGCGGGTGCGCGGGGTCCTCTTACTGTCTTGAGCCTGGGAAAGGCAAGCACCAAATGTGGATCGACTCTCTCGGCCGCGAGGAACTGCTCGCTGAACATGAGCGCCAGACCGCAAACTACGCGCAGCTCAAGGCCGAGAAGCTGTCACTAGACCTGACGCGTGGCAAGCCGTCCCCCGAGCAGTTGGACCTCTCCAATGCGCTGCTGGCTCTGCCGGGCACCACGTACATGGACGCCGCCGGCACGGATTGCCGCAACTACGGCGGGCTCAAGGGCCTGCCCGGCCTGCGCGGAATCTTCGCGGAACTTCTCAACGTTCCCGTCGAGAACCTTGTCGCCGGCAACAACGCCAGCCTTGAGATGATGCACGATCTCATCGTGTTCTCCCTGCTCACAGGAAATCGGGACTCCCCGCGCCCGTGGTCGCAGGAGGAGACCGTCAAGTTCTTGTGCCCCAGCCCCGGCTATGACCGGCACTTCGCCATCACCGAGCAGTACGGCATCGAGATGATCCCCGTGCCGCTGCGCGAGGACGGCCCCGATATGAACGTCATCACGGCGCTGGTGGCAGCGGACCCCGCCATTAAGGGCCTGTGGTCCGTGCCGAACTACGCGAACCCCACGGGCTCGGTGTACTCGGAGGAGATCACGCGGGCACTGGTCGCGATGCCGACCGCCGCACCGGATTTCCGCCTGTTCTGGGATAACGCCTACGCCGTGCACCCGCTGGTGGAGCAGTCCGCGCCGGTGCTCGATGTGCTGGGCCTGGCCGCCGCGGCCGGAAACCCCAATCGCCCATATCTCTTCGCGTCGACCTCCAAGGTCACCTTCGCCGGCGCCGGCGTCGGCTTCTTTGGCGCCTCCACCGCGAACCTGGACTGGTACCTGGGCCTGCTCGGCAAGAAGACGATCGGTCCGGACAAGGTCAACCAGTTGCGCCACGAGCTGTTCTTCGGCGACGCCGACGGCGTGCGCGCGCACATGGCCAAGCACCGCGAGCTCCTGGCGCCGAAGTTCGCGCTGGTGCTGCGCATTCTCGATGGCCGCCTCGGCGCGGCCAAGGCCGCGTCGTGGACGAACCCCGAGGGCGGGTACTTCATCAGCATGGACGTGACTGCCGGCAATGCCAGCCGCGTCATCGCCCTCGCCAAAGAGGCGGGCATCGCGCTGACGGCCGCCGGCTCCGCGTTCCCGTACAAGAACGATCCCGAGGACCGCAACATCCGCCTCGCCCCGAGCTACCCGTCGCTGGCTGAGCTGGAGACGGCGATGGACGGCGTCGCCACCTGCGTGCTGCTGGCCGAGACGGAGCAGGCGCTCCGCAAGTTCTGACCCGCTAACTCTCCAGCGGGTCGACGCGGATGAACATCGATCGGATCCGCAGGAACTCGGACAGGGTGTCGCGGTGCTCGTCGCACGCGACCCAGACCTTCTCGCGGTCGGGCGTGTGAATCTTCGGATTGTTCCAGATCACCGACCATGTCGCGTCCGCTCGGCAGCCTTTCGCGGAGCAGATCGGGGTGTCGGGCGTGGGGCTGTCTGTGGCGTCGGGCATGGGTCCAGTGTGGACTGTGCGGTTTTGGCCGCGCCGGGGCCTGTGGGATTTCCCATCGATGCTTCTCGGCCCTGGGCGCGCGCGGGGGCATTCTGGCCGGTAACCTGGCCCGGTCATAGAATCTATTTGAATTAGCGCGCGCGTGGCGGGAGATCGTTCTCGCGTGGCCAGCAATGCTAGGAGGCGGGATGCGCGCATCTCGACGGATCCTTTTCGGGCTTTTCTGCGCGCTCGTCGCGCTGCTGACAGTGGCGGGCTGCACCACTCCAGGGTCCGGGAGCAACGGTGGCGACTCGCCGGAGTCCCCGCCGGTCAGCTCTGCGCAGATCACCGTCGCGCATTCGGACGGCACGCCGATCAACCCCGTGGACCCCATCGTGGTGACAGTTCAGGGCGGCACCCTCACGGATGTGCAGGTCACCAACCCCGAGGGCGCCGCGGTGCCGGGCGTGCTGACACCGGACAAGGTGAGCTGGAAGACCAACGAGCCGCTTGGCTATGACAGGGCCTACACGGTGGTGGCGACGGCGACAGACAGCGATGGCGTGACCGCGACGGCGACGGAAACGGTCACGACGCTGGAGCCGAGCAACCAGACGAAGGTCTACTTCGAGAACACCGGCGGCAACGCGATCAACCCCGACGCCACGTATGGCGTCGGCATGGTCGTCGCCGCGCACTTCGACGAGCCCATCGTTGACAGGGCCGCCGCGCAGCGCACGCTCACCGTGACCACCACCCCCAACGTCGAGGGCTCGTGGAACTGGGTCAACGACACCACCGCGCACTGGCGCCCCAAGGAGTACTACCCGGCGGGCACACAGGTCTCCATCAGCGCGAAGCTCTACGGAGTGGACGTCGGCGGCGGCATGTACGGCCAGGAGGACGAGTCGATCGCCTTCAATATCGGGGACTCGCACGTGTCCATCGCCGACGACAACACCCACATGGTCACCGTCTACGAGAACGGGCAGCAGGTCCGCACGATGCCCACCTCCATGGGCATGGGCGGCACGCAGGAGGTCGGGGGCCAGACGTTCACGTTCTGGACGCAGCCCGGCGTCTACACGGTCTTGGGCACGGAGAATCCGGTGGTGATGGACTCGTCCACCTATGGCCTGCCGATCAACTCCCGCTTGGGCTACAAAGAGGTCATCAACTGGGCGACCCGGATCTCCAACGACGGCATCTACCTGCACGCGCTGGACTCCACCGTCTGGGCCCAGGGCAACACGAACACCTCGCACGGCTGTCTGAACCTCAGCACCGCCAACGCCGAGTGGTTCTTCAACTTCTCGCAGCCCGGCGACGTGGTCGAGGTGAAGAACACCGGCGGCACGCCCCTGCAGATCTGGCAGAACGGCGACTGGACCGTGTCCTGGGCCGATTGGGTCGCGGGCAGCGCGCTGTAGGCCGTATTCCCCTTCGGGTCTTTTAAGGGGCGGGGTACCGGTGGCCGCCGATGACCGTGAGCCGCACCAACTCGGCCGCCGGCGCGGCCCACGCCTCGGCAACGGGCACGTGCAACAGCACGAGGTCGGCCTCCCCGCCCACGACGATCTGCCGCGCCGGGCCGCCCGGATCCTTGGCGGGGGACAGATAGCCGGCGAGGGCGGCGGCCGCGCTGATCCGCTCGTCGGCGCCGACGACCTCGCCGGTGGGGGCCTCGCGGGCGATGGCGGCCGCCATCACCGCCCACGGGTCCAGGGGGCCGTACGGCGCGTCGCTCGAGAGCGCGAGGGGAACTCCGGCATCGAGCAGTGATCGACACCGGTACAGGTCCGGCAGATCGCGCGGCTCGACCTCCCGCAGGTAGTAGTCGCCGCGATGGGCGAGGAACCCCGGCTGCGTCACCACGCGCAGGCCCAGGCGCGCGAGATCGGCGATTGTTTCACGGGGAACCAGCGCCCCATGCTCGACGCGGTCCCCGGACAGCGTGCCCACCTCGTGGAGCACGGCCAGCAGGATCAGCAGGGACTCGCGGCTGACGCAGTGCGCCGCGACGGGACGGCCGACGGCGTGCGCGGCGCGGATGGCGCCGGCGAGGGCGTCGAGGTCCGGCAGCCCGGAATCAGCCAGCACGATCTTGTACGGGCCGACACTCATCCGAGGATGCAGGGGCGCTCCCGCGAGCGGTGCCCCGAGCAGGTGCACGCGCTGCGGCACCTCGCCCGACGCCACGGCCTCCGCGATCGCCGTCAGCGACCCCGGCCGCAGATCCGGCGTCGCGTCGGTGACGGTGGTGATGCCCAGCCGCGTCAACTCCGCGCCCACGGCGCCGAGCGCCGGCGGACGCCCGGCCGGGAGCCTCTCGCGGAGCCAGTCGTCGGCCCGCCAGATGCGGCCGGTGGGCGCGCCTGACGCATCGCGCTCCACGCCGGGATGGTCGGCGGCGGCAAGTCCGGTGGCGGCGATGGCCGCACTGTTGAGCACCCACATCGCGCCGCTGCGGTGTTGCACACGCACGGGCCTGCGGGCGTGCAGCCTATCCAGCGCGGCGGCGTCCAAGTCGCCAGCGACGGTGTCGATGTAGCCGACCCCGCGGACCCAGCCGTGCTCATCGCCCGGCGCGGACTCGAGGGCGGCGGCGAGAGCGGGGCCGTCGTGGACCTGGGGCGGGCCGCACCGGATGGACACGGAGTCCGCGGCGAGGGCGTGCAGGTGCAGGTGGTGGTCGGTCAATCCGGGGATTAGCGCCCCGCCGCGCGCGTCGACCACCGCAGCAGTGCCCGCCGCGAGACCCCGGCCGATCTCGGTGATCCGGCTGCCGACGATACGCACATCCGTCCCCGGCGTGCTCTCGACCTCCGCGTTCACGATCAGCGTCATGGCAGGCCGATCCCCAACCCGGACAACACTTCCTGGGTGTCCTCGCCGTGGCCGGCCACGCGGCCACGGCCGACGCGTGGCCGGGGCCGGGAGATTTCGAGGCCGCGGACGCCGCCGGCGGGCTCAGCGGTCAACTGCGCGGACACCACCGCGGACATCGCGATATCGCACAGCGCCCCGCCTGCGGGAGCGGACATCGCGGCCACGGCGGCGGTGAGCCCGGTGAGGGGATCCGCGATGGCGTCGCCCACGAACAGCGGCGAGCCGTCCGTGTCGGCCGCGACCAGCCCCGCGCCTGCGGCGACGTCGTCGCCGAACCCCACGCGTTCGCTCCCACGCCCGTGCGCGGTGATCGAGATCCACGTGGTGCCGTTTCGCACCGTGGCCTCGGCGTCCAGGCCGAAGCCGGCGAGGGCTCGGGGCCGCGACGCCTCGATGACGATGTCGGCGGCGTCGACCAATTCGGCCATGGCCCGCCGCCCGCCGGGGGCGGCCGGGTCGAGTGAGACCGCGGAGTGGCCCCCGTGAAGCAGCGCGTAGAAGTCCGCATTGCCGCGCCGGGCCCCGTCGGGGCGGGTGGGGGTCTCGACCTTGACCACCCGCGCGCCGGCGAGGCCGAGCAGGTGCGCGCACAGCGGCCCCGCCCACAGGGCGCTGAAGTCGACGACGAGCAGCCCGTCCACCCGACGTGGATCCGCCAGCGGGGCTGGTGTGACGGGAGTTCTGACGACGGGGCCGGCCGCGAGGCCGAGCATCGTGGACCGCTCGGCGAGCTCTGCGCCGAGATGCCCGCGGACCCAGGCGGCGATGGCGGGCCAGGGGCTGGACTCGTCGATCTCGGCGCCGATCAGTGCGCCGAACAGCGCGGGGTCGTCGGGCCGTGCGCAAGAGACCGCCGCCCAGCCATCGGCGGTGGGCAGCAGCCGGCAGCTGCCCCCGACGGAGACCCTGCCGGTGCGGGTGTGCCCGGTCAGCGCGGCGCGCTCGGAGAGTATTTTCGCGCCGTCGAGCGTGACGGGGTGGGGGGTGTCGGCGGTGGCGGCGGCGATCCACGCGGTCAGCTCTCGGGCTCGCGTGGCGGCGCAGCCGGGCGGGAGGACCGGCGGCCCGTCGGCGCGGCCGGTCAACGCCAGGACGCCGCTCTCGGCCCAGTCTTTGACGGGATCAGACACCGCGTCATGCTACCCCGCGGCCGCGCCGCGAAACCCGGCCTCGCACAGCGGATGCCGGGCTGGAAAGCTGTCGCCATGAGCCTGATGATCACGCCGGAGGAGCTGGCGGCCGGGGCCGCCGCGGCTCCGCTGCTGGCCGCAGACGCCCAAGTGGATGAACCGATGCTGGTGGTGGACCTCGACGCACGGCCGGCCGAGGGGGCGATCGCCGCCGCCCTGGCCTCCGACCGGCTGCTTGTCGGCCTATGCCGCGGCGCGATGACCCCGGCCGCGGCCGCGCTGGCCGAGGCTCTGGACACGACCGTTGGCGCTGAGGGGGAAAACAGAACCGTCGTGGCGGCCCCCGACCCGGTGTCCGCGATCGCGGAGCTGCGGGAGGCGATCACCCACAACGCCCACGCGGCGCTGGTGTTGGGCCAGGTGCTGAAGATCTCGGCGAACCTGCCGGCGCCGGCCGCGATCGACGTGGAGTCCTTCGCGTACTCGACCCTGCTTGGCGCGCCGGAGTTCGCCCGCTGGCTCGTCGCGCGCGGCCCGCGTCCCCTGCCGCCGCCGGCGCCGCAGGAGCCGGTGCTGATCCGCCGCGAGGGCAATGGGCTGGTCATCACCCTGAACCGGCCGGAGCGGCGCAACGCCTACGGCGCCGAGGTGCGTGACGGTCTGGTCGCCGCGCTCGGTCTCGTGGCCGCCGACGACACAATCGAGTCCGTGGTGCTGGACGGCACGGGCCCGTCGTTCTCCGCGGGCGGGGACCTCGACGAGTTCGGCACCACGCCGGACCTGGCCACCGCGCACCTGATCCGGACCCGCGCGGGGGCGGGCCGCCTCGTCGCGCGTTTCGCCGACCGGATCGAGGCGCACGTGCACGGCAGCTGCGTCGGCGCGGGCATCGAGGTGCCCGCGTTCGCCGGCCGCATAGTGGCGCACCCGGGCACGGTGTTCCGGCTCCCCGAGGTCTCCATGGGACTGATCCCCGGGGCCGGCGGCACGGTCAGCGTGCCGCGCCGGATCGGTCGGTGGCGGGCATTCTGGCTGGGTGCCACCGGAGTCGCGCTGGACGCGCAGACCGCGCTCGACTGGGGGCTGGTGGACGAGCTGACCGACTAGGCGACCGATGATCTAGGCCATCAGCGCCGAGAACCGCCAGTCCAGCACGGGGACGTCTTCGGCCCCGGTGGCGACCGCGAACACCCGCGAGCGCAGGTCCAGGACGCCGCCGCCGCCGGGCAGCGGCTCGGCGCGCTCCACCGTGAGCTCGCTGGTCAGCGTGTCGCCCTCGTGGACCGGGCCGGTGTGGTCGCAGGACTGCCAGCCGAGGACGGTCACCAGGTTGGGCAGGGCGCGGGTGGCCTGGGCGAGGGCGAGGCCGATGGTGTGGCCACCGTAGACGAGGCGTCCGGCCGTGCCGACGCGCTCGTCGTGGTGGGTGGCGGCGATGTTGAGCGTCAGCCGGGCGAGTTCGGGGGCGCTGGAGACGACGTCGCCGCTGCTACGCATGATGACACCGGCGAGGTCGGGGGAGAAGTGCGCGCCCGGCACCCGGCCGCGGTAGGCGGCCAGGTCCCAGCCTGCGGGCGCGGTGAAGGGGTCCTGCACCGCCGGTCCAATCGCGGACAGGTCGTCGGCCTTGCGGATCCGGTCCTCGTCGGGGTTCAGCCCCAGCGGCAGCATCGCGCAGCGGTAGAAGTCGAGGACGGTGTTGCCGTCCTGGTCGGCGCACACCATGCGCAGCGCCGCGAGGCCGGTGGGGGCGCGGCCGGGCTTGGCGGAGTTCTCCCGCAGGCCCACCACCTCGGTGCGGGTGGCCAGGGTGTCGCCGAGGAGCGGGAAGCGGTGGAAGCGCAGGCCGCGGTAGAACAGGTTGGCCTTGACGTGGTGTGTGACGAGGGTCGACTGCCCGATGGCGAGGTCGGTCACCAGGCCCGGATTCGCCACCGCCGCAGCAGCTCCCGTGACCGCGGCGCTCAGGTGCGCGTCCAGTGGTAGCCGCAGGCGGTCACCGAGGATGGCCTGGTGGGTGGCCGCGAGGCCGCTGGTGAGGGTGACGGACGGGGCGGTGTCGAATACCTGGCCCACCGTCAGCTCGTCGAAATAGGGTCCGCCGACATAGGTCATGGTCACTGTCCTCCCACTTGTGCGAGCACCCGGCGGGCGGCCACGGCGACCGCCTCGTCGAGCATCTGTCCGTCGAGTTGCGCTGCCCCGGCGCCGTCCTCCTCGGCCACCCGCAGGGCCTCGAGCACCCGGCACGCGTCCTCGATTGCTGCGTCGCTCGGTGTGAAAGCCGTTGTCGCGGAATCGACCTGGGTCGGGTGGATGACCCATTTTCCGTCGAAGCCGAGCGCGCTGGTCCAGTCCGCGGCGCGGCGGAACCGCTCGTCGTCGGCGATGCCGAGGAACGGCCCGTCGACGGCCTGGATGCCCGCGGCACGCGCGGCGATCAGCACGGCGTCTTGGACGGCGAGCCAATGCTCGGGAAGGGCCGAGGGGGAGCGCCCCAGCGCCGCGCCGAGGTCTGCATAGCCGATGATCACCGATTGCAATCTGCTTGTGGCGCGGGTGATCTCGCCGATGTCACGGATGCCCAGCGGCGTCTCGACCAGCGCCTGGACCCCGATGGACGTGCCGGCCAGGATGCGGTCCGCCTCGACGAGATCGTGCACGGACTCCGTCATGGGGAGCACGACGGAGGCCAGTGCGGACCCGAGCTCCGCGCACGCCTCGAGATCTGCTGCGCCCCACGGAGTTCCGAGCGCATTGACGCGGATTGACACTGGACGGGCGCCGGCGTTCTCGTGCACCAGGCGGCATGCGAGGTCGCGGGCGGCGGGTTTGTGGGCGGCGGTGACGGCGTCCTCGAGGTCGAGGACGACCTCGTCGGCCGTCGAGGCGAGCGCCTTGCGGGCCTTGCGCTCGTCGGAGCCGGGGGCGATCAGCACTGCGCGCCTGCGTTGGGGGGTCTGCATTCCACGATGCTGGCAGCAGTTCGGGAGCTGTGTCAATACCAAACGTTGACAAACACCGGCCAATGGCTGAATATGGCCGTACAAAGTTTCCACGCACTGAGGAGTATCTCCATGGGCAAGTTGAGCGGCGAAGAGGCCTACCTGATCGAGACGGTGCGGGCGTTCGTCGACCGCGAGGTCAAGCCGTCGGTGCAAGCCGTCGAGCATGCCAACGAGTACCCCGAGAAGTGGATCGAGCAGATGAAGCAGATCGGGATCTACGGCCTGGCCGTGCCCGAGGAGTACGGCGGTGCCCCGGTGTCGATGCCCTGCTACGCCCGCGTCACCGAGGAGCTCTCCCGCGGCTGGATGAGCCTGGCCGGCGCGATGGGCGGGCACACCGTCGTCGCGAAGCTGCTCACGCTCTACGGCACCGAGGAGCAGAAGCAGAACTATCTGCCGCGGATGGCGACCGGCGAGCTGCGGGCGACGATGGCGCTGACCGAGCCGGGCGGGGGCTCGGACCTGCAGGCGATGGCCACCAATGCCCGCAGCGACGGCGACGACCTCGTCATCAACGGGGCCAAGACCTGGATCACCAACGCGCGGCGCTCCGGCCTGATCGCGCTGCTGTGCAAGACGGACCCCAAGGCCAGCCCGCGGCACGCCGGCATCTCCATCGTCCTCGCCGAGCACGGCCCGGGCCTGACGGTCTCACGGGATCTGCCCAAGCTCGGCTATAAGGGCGTCGAGTCCTGCGAGCTCTCCTTCGACAACTACCGGCTCCCCGCCGCCGCGATCCTCGGCGGCGAGCCGGGGAAGGGGTTCGGGCAGATGATGAAGGGCCTCGAGACCGGCCGCATCCAGGTCGCCAGCCGCGCGCTGGGCGTGGCGACGGCCGCACTCGAGGACTCCCTGGCCTATGCCCAGCAGCGCGAGACGTTCGGCAAGCCGATCTGGAAGCACCAGTCGATCGGGAACTACCTCGCGGACATGGCCACCAAGCTCACCGCGGCCCGCCAGCTGACCTGGCACGCCGCCGAGCGCTATGACAGCGGCGAGCGCTGCGACATGGAGGCCGGCATGGCGAAGCTGTTCGCGTCGGAGACGGCGATGGAGATCGCGCTCAACGCCGTGCGCATCCACGGCGGCTATGGCTACTCCACGGAATATGACGTGGAGCGCTACTTCCGCGACGCACCGCTGATGATCGTCGGCGAAGGCACCAACGAGGTCCAGCGCAACGTCATCGTCGCCCAGCTGGTCGCCCGCGGCGGGCTCTAGTGTTGGGCGCATGAACGTGACCGAGCCGGCCCACCGGATCCTGTCCAACGAGCTGCGCCGCCGAATCGCCGAGGGCGAGTACCGCGGCGGGCTGCGGCTGCCCACCGAGGCCGAGCTCGCAGGCCGCCACGACGTGAGCCGGCAGACCGTGCGGCGCGCGTTCCAGGACCTCGTCGCGGAGGGCATCGTCTACCGGGTCCCCGGCCGGGGAACCTTCGCCACGGAGTCCGACGGCCGCTACCTGCGCCAGCTCGGGTCCATTGAGGACCTGATGAACCTGTCCACGGACACCACCATGGAGGTCGTGTCCGCGCTGCGTCGCCGGGTCGACGTCGAGGCCGCCAGCCGTCTGCGGCTCGAGACGGACCTGGTGGACTCTGTCGTGTTCCGGCGCCTGCACGACGGCGTCCCCTTCGTCCTGACCACCGTGTGGCTGCCTGAGCACATCGCGCGCCACGTGCGGGACGCCCCCGAGCTGGCGGACGGCGCGGCCAGCGCGCACACCATCATCGGGCTCCTCGAGCCGCACCTGGAGAGCCCGATTACCGAAGCGGCGCAATCGATCACCGTCGCGGCTGCGAGTGCGGAGGTCGCGGCCGCGACGGGCTGCGAGCCGGGGCACCCGATGCTGCGGGTGGACCGGCTCTACTCCGACGCCCAGGGCCGGGCCGCCGAGCTGGCGGTCAGCTACTTCCTGCCCGAGCACTACACCTACCGCGTCACGCTCCGGCGTGGCGGACACTGATTGTGAGGAGCTAGACCATGCGCATTTTCAACGGCATCGACGAGATCGAGGCTGCAGTAGGCGAGCACCTCGGCCACAGCGACTGGCTCGAGATCACCCAGGAGCGCGTCAACCTCTTCGCGGACGCCACGGGCGATCACCAGTGGATCCACGTGGACCCCGTGCGCGCGGCGGACGGGCCCTTCGGCGCGACCATCGCGCACGGCTACCTCACGGTCTCGCTGCTGCCGATGTTCGGCGCCCAGCTCATGCGCGTGGACGGCGTGAAGTTGGCGATCAACTACGGCGTCAACAAGATCCGCTTCCCCCAGCCGGTCAGGGTGGGCTCGCGACTGCGGGCCGACGGGCAGATCACGGCCTTCGAGCGGCGGGCCAGCGGCGCGCAGGTGATCGTCACGCACACCATCGAAATCGAGGGCGCGGACAAGCCGGCCTGTGTGGCGGAGACGGTGCGAGTGCTGGTGGGGTGAGCCCCCTTGGACTCACTGAGAGTGGGGGAGTCACCCGGCTGGGGCCGATGATCGTCCGACCACTGATCGGTGTTCATGAGCTGAGGCTCTCACAACGCTCCTCGAAACCGTGGTCCGCTAGGTCGCCGCTGCGGGTCAGCTGTCGCGTCGGGCAAGTAGGTCGGGGTCGACCACTCGCGCGGCTTGGGCCAGGGCGAGGATGAGCAGTCCGTAGATCCACACCGAGTACCCCTTGGGGCTGTGGGTGACCACGGTGATGCGGGGGTCGTCCTTGGTCCAATACGTGCAGCGCACGCCGGCAGGGAACAGTTCATAATCGTGGGACCAGGCGATACTGGGATGGAACGTGCTCACCACGCCTCGGTCTGATGGGAGCCGGTCGGAGGGGAATCCGTCCGGCACGTGCCCGTCGCGCTGGGAGCAGGTATAGCCGGGGTAGTCGTTGAAGTCGTCGATGCTGGCGAATGCGAATACGGCGATCGATCCGCAGATCGACAGGAGCACGGAGGCCGCGGCCGCAGACCTGCGCGCGTTTCGGCCAGCGGCGCTGAAGGACAGCCAGATAATCACGCCCAATAGCGCAAGCAGCAGGCCTACAGGCGACAGGAGCGGCGCGAGGAAGCCCAGCACAGACACCTCCCACCCCGCCGTCGGTTGTTCTCCGGCGCCAGGGTAGTCATCGGAGATGGCGGCGTGGGCCCCTCCCTCTCCGGGGCGAGTGTGGACAATCCGTCGCGACGCGGAGGCCCTACTTGATCACTTCGACGGTGACGTTGTCGCCTTCAAGCTCGGTGAGTTGCTCGGAAGTGGCGTTGTAGGTGCCCAGGTGGATGGTCTGGTCCGAATAGCTGATGCCGTCGGTGTTGTAGTAGAAGACGAGGTTTCCCCATGGCGCGTAATAGCTGAGATCTCCAACCTCTGGTCGGGATCCAGGGGACTGCGCTGTGTCCAGATCGCGAGGCAGGTAGCTGATCTTCTCCCTGCCCCCGTACTCCTCGACCGACAGCGTCAGCGGAAGCATGGACAGGAAGTCCTGGGCCGCGGAGTTGTCGGGTGTGATGGCGACCTCGACAACCGTGTCGCCTGAGGTGAATCGGACGGCAGTCGCTCCTGAGGCAGAGGTTCCCGATTCAGGGCTGTCCGGAGTGGGGGTCGGCGTCGCGGCGGATGGCGCGGACCGGTCCGTGGCCGCAGTGCGGGTGCTGTCGGCGGGGGCGCCGCATCCGGACAGCGCCAGAACCACCGCCATTGACCCTGTGATGAGGAGCTTTCGGCGCATTATTTTTCCGGCCCTTCCTGGTAGGTGCTCTATCTTGAGTCAGACAGCAGCCCGTTGGCGGTTAAATCGCGACCCGGTCGCAGACATCGTGCTGGGTGTTGCAGTGCCGCCGCCGAGCTATCGGCGGGCGGGAAACGCGGTGCGGCGTGCGGTCAGGGCAATTGCGAAAGCCAATGCGGCGAGACCGACCATGAGGACCGGCAGGGCCATTCCGTCGAAGGCGCCGATGAGAACTGCCCCCACCACCCCTGCCGAGAAGATAGCGACGTTGAACGCGACAGCGAGCAGGGAGTTGGCGATATCCGCGTTCTCGCCGCTGGCTTCGCTGATTGCGGTCTGCAATTGGGGTGCCGCGCCGCCGAAGGCGATTCCCCAGAGCACAACGGCGATGAGCACCGCGCCGGACGACTGGCTTGCGACGACGAAGACCACACCAGCGGTGAGGAAGAGGACGAGGCTGACGAGAATCAGGGTCCGCGGGGCGCGGTCGATGAGCACGCCCGTGACCGCGATGCCGACGAGTGCGGAAACCCCGAACACCACCAGAGTCGCGCTCACCGAGATCGCGAGAGTCGTGGTCCGCAGGTAGGACGAGATGTAGGTGTAAACCGTGTTGTGCGCGAGCATCCAGGCAAAGATCACGACGAGGATGGCGGTGACACCGGGGATGGCGAACACCCGCAGCAGCGGGAGACGTGATTCCGCACGTTGCCCAGGGGCGTCGGGAACGATCGCCAGGGCGAGAACCGCAGTGGCCATCGTCAACACGGAGAGGACGCCAAAGGACCAGCGCCAATCGAATGCGGTGCCCAGCCATGAGCCGAAGGGGGTTCCCACCGCCAATCCGAGGGGAACGCCAATCGAGGCGACGGCGAGGGCGCGGCCGGCGAGCTCTGGGGCGGAGATGCGGCGCGCGTATCCCGCGAGCATCCCCCACACCAATCCCGAGAACGCGCCGGCGGCGAACCTCGTGATTAGCGTCAGCGCGATGTCTGAGGAGAACACGGTGATGGTGTTCATGACGAGGAAACCCAGAATTCCGACGAGGAACACCGGCTTGCGCCGCATGCCGCGGGTGAGGGCGATGGCCGGGATCGTGAGGACGACGGTGCCCAGTGCGTAGGCGCTGACCAGCTGTCCCGCGGTTCCCTCAGAAACCCCCAGTCCTCCTGCGATCTGCGGCAAGAGTCCGGCGGGCATGGTTTCCGTGGCGATGAGGATGAATCCCATCAGCGCCATGACGAGCAATGCCGACAGCGGCAGGTGGCCGCCAGCGGCGGGTGCGTCCACAGCGCTGACCGTCGTCGTGTCGACGGTGCCGTCTGGCTCGGTATCTAAAGTCAAGGGGCGTTTCTTCCTAGTAGACGCGGCACCGGATGTCGCAGGCGAAGGTCTGGCTTGCTGCGCTCGATCAGCGCTGCCAGAACGGGTAGTCGGTGTAGCCCTTGTGCCCCTCGGTGTAGAACGTGGTCTGATCGGCTTCATTGAGGGGCAGGCCCTCGCTCCACCTGCGGACCAGGTCCGGGTTCGCCAGCACAGGCCGGCCCACGACGACGGCGTCGCCCCAGCCGTTGCCCGTCACGGCGCGCGCGTCCGCCAGCGTGGTGACCGCGTTGAAGCCGGTGTTCACCAGGACGGGCCCCCCGAACCGGGTCCGGAGGGTCTGCACCAGCTCGCCGGACGGCTCGGTGTGCAGGACGCTCAGGCCGGCCAGGCCCAGCGCGACGATGCCGTCCACCACGGCCAGATACGTGGCGAGGGCGTCGGCGGGATCGGTCTCGAGGGCGTCCTCGATGTTGTGCTGGGGCGAGATGCGCAGCCACGTCTTTCCCGCCCCGATCGCCTGGGCGACGGCGGCGGTTGTCTCGACGGTGAGCCTCGCGCGGTTCTCCGGGGAGCCGCCATAGGCGTCGGTGCGATGGTTCGCGGCGGGGGCGAGGAACTGGTGGAGCAGGTAGCCGTTGGCGCCGTGGACTTCGACGCCGTCGAAGCCCGCTGCGATGGCGTTGCGGGCGGCGCGCACGAACTCGTCGACGATGCCGGGCAGCTCATCGGCCGCCAGGGCCTTCGGGACCTGGTACGGGGCCTTGCCATCGTAGGTGTGGGTGGCGCCGTCGATGGCGATTGCGCTCGGGGCGACGGTGGTGGGAGCGCCGGTGATGTCGGAGTGGGAGACCCGGCCGGCGTGCATGATCTGGGCGATGATGAGCCCGCCCTCGGCGTGGACGGCGTCGGTGACCCGTCGCCACCCGGCGATCTGCGCGTCGGTCACCAAGCCTGGCTGCCGCACAAAACCCTGCCCAGCGAAGCTCGGGTACGTGCCCTCGGTGGTGAGCATCCCCATGGACGCCCGCTGCCGGTAGTACTCCACGACGTCATCGCCGGGCACCCCGTCGCGGCCGGACCGGGATCGGGTGAGGGGGGCCATGACCAGCCGGTTGGGAAGGGTGAGATCGCCGAGGGTGACGGGTGAGAAGAGGCTCACAGATACTCCTGAATTCAGATTCGATGGTGGTTGATCGGTGTTATTGGGCGGTGTAGGCGCCGTCGACGGGGAGTGCGACGCCGGTGACGTAACTGGCGGCGGAACTCGACAGCCACAGGACGGAGGCGGCGATCTCCTCAGCACTGCCCAGCCGCGCCATCGGGATGGCGGCGAGGGCGTCGCCGAGGTCGAGTTCCCCGCCGGCGATCATGCGCTCGACCATGGGGGTGTCGATGGTTCCCGGGCAAATGGCGTTGACCCGGATGCCCAGCGGCGCGTACTCGAGCGCGGCGCTCTTGGTCAGCCCGAGGACGCCGTGCTTGGCGGCGTGGTAGCTCGCCCGGCCGACGCCGCCGACGAGCCCCCCGAGCGATGAGCAGTTCACGATGGCGCCGGAGCCCTGGGTGCGCATCTGCGCCAGCTGATGTTTCATCGACGCCCACACCCCGCGCAGGTTCACCGCGGTCACCTGGTCGAATGCGGCGGCGCTCTCATCGGCGGTGTCGATGGGGGCGCGCATGATGCCGGCGTTGTTGAAGGCCAGGTCCAGGCTCCCGAAGGCGTCCACAGTCTGGCGCACCGCCGCGGCGACCTGCTCCTCGTCGGTGACGTCGGCTTGGATCGCGAGGACCCGATGTCCCTGCTCGCGGAGCTGTGCGGCCACCTGCTCGGCGGCGGCCTGGTTGATATCGACGAGCGCGACGGCGGCGCCGGCCTCGGCGAACGCGCGGGCGGTGGCGGCGCCCATACCGGCGCTGGCTCCGGTGACGAACGCGGTGTGGCCGGTGAAGTCATAGGTGAGCATGTGTGTCATCCAATCTGTGGATTTTGAGGCTGGGGGAGAGGTGGCCGGCCTGGTCAAATGCCGATGGTTTGACCGCCGTCGAGGACGAGGGCGTGGCCGATGGCGAAGCCGCCGAGGTCGGAGCACAGCCAGAGCGCGGCGGCGGCGACCTCTTCCACCGTGCCCATGCGGCCGATGGGCTCCTGCGCGATGACCCGGGCGCGGCCTTCGGGGGTGCCGCCGGAGAAGCGGTCCATCATCGGGGTCTCGATGATGCCCGGGCAGATCGCGTTGATCTGGATCCCGTGGGCGGCGTACTCGAGTGCCGCGGATTTGGTCAGCCCGATCACCCCATGCTTGGAGGCGGCGTAGGCGGCCTGTCCGCGGATGCCGATCACGGCGGCGCCCGAGGCGATATTGACGATGGATCCGGGGTTCTCGCCCATGGCGAGGATCTCGTGTTTCATCGACAGGAACACCCCGCGCAGGTTGGTGCCGATGATGCGGTCCCAGTCCGCATCGCTAGTCTCCGCGAGGGGTGTGGGCGGTTGCTCGACGCCGGCATTGTTGATGGCGATGTCGAGCCTGCCGAAAGTCTCGACCGTGGTGGCGACGGCCGCGGCGACATCCTCGCCGCTGGTGACGTCGCAGGCCACCGCCTCCGCTCGACGGCCCAGCTGGCGGACCATCGACGCTGTCTCCTGGGCGGGCTGGTCGTTGATGTCGGCGACGACCACATCGGCGCCCTGTGCCGCGAAGGCCAGTGCGGTGGCGCGGCCGATGCCGCTGCCGGCGCCGGTGACGAAGACGACCTTGCCGGTGAATGATCCGGTGGTGCTGTGTGCCATGGGACAGCCTTCCGCTTGAGGGGGGCGAGCTTTTGGTCTGCTGCAGACTGTTCTATGGCTGGAGGAGGATCTTGATGGCCCGTCGTTCGTCCATCGCCCGATACGCCTCCGCGGCATCCTCCAGGGGGGAGGGTGAGGTCGAAGACCTTGCCGGGGTTGATCTTGCGATCCCAGATGAGTGCGATCAGCTCCTCGCCGGGCAGTTGCACGTCGTGGGAGACGCCGACATAGCCGACGTGCCCGCCGGGGGCGCGCAGGATGGCTCCACGCATGATGGGCACTCTCCTTAGACTCGACTACTTGCTCGGTTTCCAGGACACCACTAATCGGGGGCGTGTGGGAGTCCCGGCTGATGGTGGTACCGCGAGGGACTCCCACACCGATGGGCCATCGCCTACGGTCGAGGCATGGACAATCGAGCAGAAGTACGGGAGTTCCTCACATCCCGGCGCGCTCGGGTCACCCCCGAGCGGGTCGGCCTGCCCGCCGGCACCAACCGACGGGTCGCCGGGCTACGCCGCAGCGAGGTCGCCACCCTGGCCGGGGTCAGTGTCGAGTACTACACCCGCATCGAGCGCGGGGTGATCAGCGGCGCTTCCCCCGAAGTGCTCGACAGCCTCGCCAAAGCGCTACGCCTAGACGACGCCGAGCGAGCGCACCTGTTCGACCTCGCGCACGCCGCCGGCCCCGTGGCCCGCCGGCCTCGGCGCCGCAGCCCGAAGACCTGGCGAGCGCATGAGAGCCTGCAGTGGGCGCTGGACGCGGTGACCGCCGGTCCCGCATTCGTCCGCAACGGACGCATGGACATCCTCGCAGTCAACCCGCTGGCCCGCGCATTCTACCAGGACGTGTACACCATGCCGGGCCAGCCGCCGAACATCGCCCGGTACACGTTCCTCGACGCCCGGGCCCACGACTTCTACCCCGACTGGGAGCTCTTCGCCGAGGTCACCGTCGCGATTCTGCGCACCGAGGCCGCCCGCGACCCCCACAATAAGGACCTCCACGACCTCATCGGCGAGCTCGGCACGCGCAGCGAGGAGTTCCGGCGACGCTGGAGCGCGCACAACGTCCGCCACCACGGCACCGGCTCCAAAACCTTCCACCATCCCGTAGTCGGCGAGCTGACCCTGGCCTTCGAAGGGTTGGAGATGGCGGCCGAACCCGGCCTGACACTGACCATCTACGCCGCCGAGCCCGGATCGTCCTCCGAGGAGTCCCTGCGGCTGCTCGCCTCGTGGGCGGCCAGCGAATACAGCACCCAGAATCTCTCGACATTGACACCGGAGTCCACCGACCATTGACGCAGCCGGAGAGGGGAATACCCATGCGGATCCAACTGACCATCGGCGGCGAACTGATCAGCGGCGAGCTTTACGATCATCCTGTCGCGCGTGAATTCGCCGCGATGTTGCCGGTCACGCTCACCTTCCAGGACTTCAACGCGGTGGAAAAGCTCGCCCCGCTAGCCCGCGCGCTCACCCTGGACGGTGTTCCGTCGGCGGATGCGCCCGAGCCCGGCGAGATTGGCTACCACGCGCCCTCACAGAACCTGGTCCTCTACTACGACTCTCCCGGAGGCTGGCCCGGCCTGGTGCGCATGGGCCGTTTGGCCTGCGACGTGGACGTTATTCGCGACCTGGCGGATGGCACCGCCGTGCAGATTGAGCACGAGCGGCACCCCTAACCAGTCACACGGATATCTACCGATCAACTGCCGATCCATCCACGCGACGGTGTCCGATCATCCTCCCGAAAGGAATCTCCCATGACTCCCCTCGAGCCAGCGACGACGAGCCCAATCCGCATCGGTGCAGTCTTCAGCCCCTACCAACACCCGCCCCAGGCATTCCGCGCGGCGGTCGAGGCGGCCGAGACCGCCGGCGTGCCAGAACTGTGGATCTGGGAGGACTGCTTCCGCGAGTCCGCGTTTGCTCCCGCCGCAGCCGCGCTCGCCTGGACCGAGAACCTGAAGATCGGCATCGGCATCTCACCGATGCCCCTGCGCAACGTCGCCGTCACCGCGATGGAGATCGCGACGATAGAGCAGATGTTCCCCGGCCGGTTCTACCCCGGCATGGGGCACGGTGTGCTGCCGTGGATGTCGCAGGTCGGCGCGCGCGCCGCGTCCCCGCTCACGCTCATGCGCGAGTACCTGCCCGCGCTGCGATCCCTCCTCGCCGGCGAGGAGGTCACCGTCGCGGGACGGTACGTGCAGCTGGACAAGGTGCGACTCGATTGGCGTCCGGACACCGAGCCACCCGTCTACACCGGCGGCGAGGGACCCAAGACCCTCGCGCTCAGCGGCGAGGTCGCGGACGGCACGATTCTCGTAAATGGTCTGACCCCCGACGAGGTCGCCGACAGGATTCGCCTGGTGCGCAGCGGGCAAGCGCAGTCCGGGCGCACCGACCCCACGGCGATCATCGCGTATGTCACCGCCGCCTTCGGTGATGGTGCTGAGGACCGGGTGCGTGCCGAGCTCGGTGAGCGCGGCCTCGACGGCGACCGCGCAGCATGGGGCGATGTCGACGATGTCGCGGCGGCCGTGCAGCGGTTCGCGGCAGCGGGTGCCGACGACGTCGTCCTCGTCCCCGCCGAGGGGGAGCCCGACTTCGCGGGGTTCCTCCGTGACGTCGGAAAGGTCGCAAAGCTGGTGGCGTAAAGCTCATCCCGCTTTGGGGCCTGCCCAATACTGGTAGCTGGCCGCGCGGCAGACAGCCGCTGCGCGAGGGCTCAGGAGCTGGGATCCCATCGCCATCCGCGATCGGTGCGGCGCTCAGTGGCACACCCGAGCAGCGACCACCGTGGCCCGCTCCAGGCGAAGACCGCGACCTGGCCGAACCACACCCCGAGCGCCCGGGCCTGCGCGTTGTCGAGTCCGAACACCGCCCGACTGTCCTCGCTGTGGGTCCCATCGAAGCTGGACCCGACCGCGCGGATCGAGCGGATGCCCGCATCGTCGAGCTCCTGGTCCAGGACGCCCATCCGGGCCATGATGTCGACGCTGCAGGGCTCGGAATTCGGCTGGACCGCGGTCACCACATGCAACGGGCCCAGTGGCGGCCGGTTCCCGCCGACGGCGCTGTCCACGGGCCATAGCGTCCCGACCTGACCAGCGGCCTCGAACCGCACCCGTGTCTGCAGGTAGTGCTCCCACAGAGTGTCGCAACTGGCCAGGCGCGCAAGATGCTCAGCTGAATCCCACGTGAAATCCTCATGACCGCTCACATTCTGAGTCAACCAGAAATTCCATAAAACGGTCGGCGAGCCCCGGCTCCCACCCCTGCGGAAAGTAGGGGCCGGTTAGCCTCCCCACCAGCGGATCCTATGTGACAGCCAAGAATGTCAGAGGCCTATTTTATACTGATGGGGCTTCACGAGATGCGGTGCCAAGCTCCGACTGGCCGCACACCAACCCCATGGCGTTATGCGGGGTGGTTCGGATGACGAAGCGGCCCCCGCCATCCGGCGGATGGCAAGTCGCCCCGTCCTCGGCGGGCTTCCCCGCAGGAGCATTCCATGACAACCTCCATTTCCCCCATTGCGATCCTAGCTCCGCAGTTACTGCGCATCCGCAGTTTATGCGGTACGGTGGGTCATGTCCAACCACTACGCCCGCATCCGCGCCGCACTAGCCCACGCCGAATCGGCTGACCCCCCCACGGCGCTGGAGCATCTTCGCGTCGTACTCGACGAGGCGAGCCGCCTGCTCGACGAGCAACTCGCCAGCGCGGTCCTCGATCACGATCTCTCGCTGAGATCGGCCGGCGCGAAGGCCGGGCTGACTGAGAACGCTGTCGGCCCGCGCCTGGCCGGCACCCCGATGCTCGCCGCCTACGCCCGACCCGACGGCCGGGTGATGGCCAAGGACATCCAGCGCGCCCGCTACGACAAGCAAACCGGACAGACCGCCACCCCACCGGCTACCGCATCGACGACCAAACCGCCGATGCGGTTCAAGCCCCGCCGCAACACCTGACCCCCCTCGAAAGGTCCTCATCATGGCCAATACCGATCTGACCCGCCTTGTGTTTCTGCTCGACCGCTCCGGCTCGATGCAGTCCATCAAAACCGATGTCGAAGGCGGTTTCGCGGCCTTCATCGAGGACCAGCGAGCCGCTGCCGGCGAGTGCGCGGTGACCCTCGCGCAGTTCGACCACCGCTACGAGGTCGTCTACCAGGGCGTGCCGATCGCCGAGGTGCCGGCGCTGGACCTGCGGCCCCGCGGGCGCACCGCACTGCTCGACGCCATGGGCACGCTCATCACCGACGTCAAAGCCGAACTCGATGCGCTACCCGACGCGGATCGTCCGGGCACGGTGATCGTCTCGATCATGACCGACGGCAAAGAGAACGCCAGCGGTGAATGGACCCACCCCGCCATCAAAGCCCTCGTCGAGCAGCAAACCAACGACCAGGACTGGCAGTTCCTCTATATGGGCGCTGATCAGGATGCGATCGAGGTAGGCGCCCGCCTCGGCGTCAAACGCGACCAGTCCCTGACCTATAGCAAGGAGAAATCGCGCGACGCGATGGCCGCCGCATCGGCCAACATCCGCAGCTACCGCAGCGCCAAAACTGCCAACCCGGCTGCGGCGATGCCCGAGTTCAGCGCCGCGCAGCGAGCGGCGCTCGACGACTGACCGGCACCCCGACCGGTGCAGGCCGGTAGTTCGACCACATTGCCTGACAAGGAGATTCATCCTGGCAGCTATTCCGGGACCACGGTTCCTCGCACACCCTGACGGGGAAGCGAATCACTTCATCGAGCAACTCAAGACGGAGGCGGCAGCGCAGGCAGCGACGTCGCCGCGGTACGTGTGGCGGTCCGGCCGCTGGTGCGTGGTCAAGAACGGCTCCTGGCCGAACGTAACCGGCTGGGCCGAGCAGCGTGAGGGGCAAAGGATCTTCGCGCCGATGCTTGAGCAATTACTGGCTGAAGGCGTGCCGAAGGACGAAGCGTGGCGCCGGGCCAGCGACCATTCGCAGGCCGAGATGTTGGCGCGGACCACCGCGCGGAAGGAGGCCAGCGACCGGCTCTATGCCCAGAACAGGGCCAACGACGACTAAGAAACTGAGGCAACGCCCATGAAACTCTTTTACAGTCCCGACTATGTCGGCTCCGCCTATGGCTTCGACACCACCCGCAAGGCCGCGTGGGTCGCGGACTCTCTGACGTCCAGGCCCATCAGCGGCGTCGAGGTCCTCGCGCCGGCGGCGCAGACCACCGACGACCTCGCGCGCGTTCACGATCCCGGCTATATCCAGGCGGTGCGGACCGGCCAGTCGCGGGACCTCGCGGAATCGCAGGGGTTCGATTGGGATCCGGCGCTGTGGCCGATGGTGCTGGCCTCCAACGGCGGGGTGCTCGCCGCGGCCCGCAGCGCGCTCGGCGACGGCGCCTCCGGGACGCTGTCCTCCGGATTGCATCACGCCAAACGCGATCATGGGGATGGGTTCTGCACGTTCAACGGACTGGTGATCGCCGCGAAGGCCCTCCTCGCCGACGGCACGGTCAGCTCGGTGCTGATCCTTGATCTCGATGCGCACTGCGGCGGCGGAACCGCGCAACTGATCGCCGATGACCAGAGGATCTGGCATGCGGACGTCTCCGTGAGCATGTTCGACCAGTACTCCGATCATGCGAACTCGGTGCTGTGGGAGGTCGACCGGGCGGGGGACTATCTGCGCACCGTCGAACAAGCCCTAGCGCAGGCAGGCCGGATCGGACCGTTCGATCTGTGCCTGTACAACGCCGGGATGGACCCGTACGAGGGGTGCGGGGTTGGCGGCCTGGACGGGATCACCGCACAGGTGCTCGCACACCGCGAGCAGATGGTCTTCGACTGGTGCCGGCAGCGGAGTCTGCCGGTCGCGTTCACCTTGGCCGGCGGCTACATCGGAGCCGGCCTTGACCAGTCCACACTCGTGGACCTGCACCGGCTCACCATCCGAGCTGCGGAGGGGGCGGAGTCTTCGGCAGGCTATTGGACGGCCCCGGCCTCCCGCATCCCCGCGATCTCCGCGGCGCTGTAGTCGGCCTCCGCGAGCAACGCGTCGGTGTGCTGGCCGAGCGCGGGCACCGCGCCCATCGGCAGCTCGACGTCGCCGAAGGTCATTGGCGGCAGCACGGCTTGGACGGGCCCGGCCTCGGTGTCGACCTCGCGCCAGCGGTCCCGCTCGGACAGCTGGGGGTGCTCGATGAGGTCCCGCATGTCGCCGAGGCGGGCGGCGGGGACCCCGGCCTCGGCGAGCCGCTTGTCGAGCTCGGCGGTGGTGAAGCGCCGGGTCTGCTCGGTGACGACCGTATCGGTCTCCGCGCGGTGGCGCACCCGCGCGATGTTGGTGGCGAAGCGCGCATCCTCGACGAGCTCCGGGCGGCCGAAGACGTCGGCGGCCAGGGCGCGCCAGCCGCGGTCGTTCTGCACGCCGATCAGGATCTGCCCGTCCGCGGTGGGATACGCGTCGTACGGCGCGATCGACGCGTGGCTCAGTCCCATCCGCTGGATCTGCGTGTCCTGGTACATCTGCAGGTACATCGGGTGCCCGAGCCACTCGACGGTGGCGTCGAACATCGAGACCTCGATCGTCGCGCCGGACCCGGTGCGCTCGCGCGGAACAGCGCGGCCTGGATCGCGGTGAGGGCGTACATGCCCGCGGCGATGTCGGAGGACGGGATGCCGGTCTTGGTCGCGGTCTCCGGGGTGCCGGTGATCGAGCACAGCCCGGTCTCGGCCTGCACCAGCATGTCGTAGGCCTTGCGCTGGCGCAGCGGTCCGGCCGTGCCATAGCCGGACATGTTCGCGACGATCAGCCCTGGATGCTCTCGGCGCAGCTCCTCCGCGCCCAGGCCCAAGCGAGCGGCCGAACCGGGCGCGAGGTTCTGCACGAACACGTCCGCCGACGCGATCAGCCGCTGGACGGCGGCCAGCCCGGAGGCAGATTTCACATCCACGCAGAGCGACTCCTTGCCACGGCTCAGCCACACGAAATGCGAGGCGATCCCGAGCACCGCGGTGTCGTAGCCGCGCGCGAAGTCGCCCTCCCCGATGCGCTCGATCTTGATGACCCGCGCGCCGAGGTCGGCGAGGTGCCGGGTGGCGAGTGGCGCGGCCACGGCCTGCTCGAGCGCGACGATCGTGATCCCCTCCAGGGGCAGGCCGGTCACGAGGTTGCCGCGGTCAGCAGCGGCCACAGGCCCTCGGACCCCGCGGCGACGGAGGCCGCAAGCAACACCTCGTCCCAGTCCCTGGTGGAGCCGAACTCCGCGCGCCAGGACAGCAGCCGGTTGGTGTGCCGGTGCAGCTCATGCTCGGTGGTGAAGCCGATCGCGCCGAGGCACTGATGCGCGTTGCGGACGATCACGGACGCGGCGTGCCCGGCGCAGGACTTCGCGGCGGCGATGGCGAACTCCGCCTCTGCGCTGTCGAATCCGAACTCCTCGGCGAGATCGACGGCGGCCTCCGCGGCGGCGCGGGCCAGCGCGCCCTCGGAAGCGATGTCGGCGACCATGTGCTGCACGGCCTGGAACTTGCCGAGCGCCCGGCCGAACTGGACGCGGGCGGTGGTGTGCTCGATGACGAGCTCGAGGACCCGCTCCATCGCGCCGGCCATCGCCAGGGATCGGGCCAAGGCGCCGCGGAGGAGAAGCTCCGCGGGGGCCGCGTCCGGCACGACGGCCCCCAACAGGGTCCCGGTATCGATGCGGATGTGGTCGCGCGGCTCGCCAGCCAAGTTTTCGGCCTCGGTGATCTCGACCTGGTCGCGCGGCGCCTCGGCGACCCGCCAGCCGTCAGCCGACTCCCACAGCGCCACCACGGAGTCCGCGTCACGGGCCCACGGGACGTGCCGGGCGCTGCCGTCGGCGTCGAGGACGGCGGCGGTGCGGACGGCGGCGGGGTCCGCGCTCGAAACCCCAGCGCTCGAAACCCCTGCGCTCGCCACTCCCGCAGCCTCCAGTAGCCAGCCCGCGAGCAGGTCGTTCTCCGCGACGGGGACCTGCGCGGCACCGGCGCCGACCGCGACCAACAGGCGCGCGGCCTCGGTCCAGGTGGCCCCGCTGCCGCCATCGGCCTCCGCGCCGGTCAGCCGCGCGAGGCCGAGCTCGGCCAGCGTGGACCACAATTCGCGGTCGAGAGCCGCCGGGCCAACCGCACGGGGACCGCCGTCGCGGGCGGTGGTGAACACCTGCGCGAGCATCTGCTCGAACTCGCGCAGCTCAGTGGCTGTGGTCGTCGTCGTCTTAGCCATCATCGAAGCCCCAATCCCCGCGCGATCACGCCGCGCAGAATCTCACTTGTACCGCCCCGCAGGGTGAATCCCGGGCGCTGCATGACTCCCGCGCGAACCAGCTCCGCGAAGGCCTCGCCGTCGGGCCCGGCCTCGCCGGACAGCTCGTCGGCCAGGTCGGCGATATCGCCCTCGACCTGGGTGCCCAGCACCTTGACCACGGATGCGGCGACGTCCGCGTTCTCGCCGCGCTCGAGGGACTCGGACACCGCGCGCGCCATGTGGTGCAGCGCGAACAGCCGCCCTACGTGCGCGCCGATCCGGGGGTCGGCGGGCAGGCGGCCGGCGCCTACCTCGTCGGCTGCCGCGGCGAGGACGCCGAAGGTGGACATGAACCGCTCGGGCCCGCTGCGCTCGTAGCCGAGCTCGGAGGTGACCTGGTGCCAGCCGTCGCCGATGTTGCCCATCACGAGCGCGTCGGGCACGAAGACCTCGTCGAGGATGACCTCGTTGAAGTGGTGGTCGCCGGACGGGGACAGGATCGGCCGGATCTCGACGCCGGGGGAGTCCAACAGCACGATGAACTGGCTCAGCCCGTCGTGGCGGTGTGCGGGGTCCAGCGGGGCGGTGCGGGCGAGGCCGAAGAAGGCGTCGGCGTGCTGTGCGCCGGAGGTCCACAGCTTCGTGCCGGTCACCTGCCAGCCGCCCTCGACCGGTACCGCCTTGGTGCGCACGCTCGCGAGGTCGGAGCCGGACTCAGGCTCGGACATGCCGATGGCCCAGCAGATCTCGCCGCGGGCGATGCCGGGCAGGAACCGCTGCTTCTGCTCCTCCGTGCCGTAGAGCAGCAGGGACGGGGCGGCCTGGCGGTCCGCGACCCACTGCGCGGCGACGGGCGCGCCGGCGGCCAGCAGCTCCTCGGTGACGACGAAGCGCTCCATGAACGTGCGCCCGTGCCCGCCGTACTCGGTGGGGATGGTCATGCCCAGCCAGCCGCGGGCGGCAAGGGATCGGGTGAAGGCCGGGTCCCAGCGGGTGAGCCAGGTGTCGACGCCGGGCGTGAACACCCCGGCGGCGATCTGCTCGCGCAGGAAGGCCCGCACCTCGAGCCGCAGCTGCTCCAGCTCGGGCGACGCGGGGCCGGCGGAGGGCACCAATCGTGTGGGCATGTGTCCTACTCTCGGGTGTGGAGGTTCGGCTGCAACAGGAGCAGGGCCAGCTCGCTGTATCGGGCGGCGATCTCGTCGGGGGTGTCGGGTCCGGCGGGGGCGTACCAGTTTGAGATCGCCGTGACCATTGCGAGGATGGCACGCCGACAGTCCTGCGGCTGCGGCGTCGTGAAGCTGCCGTCGCGGATGCCGGCCTCGATGATCTCGCGCAGTTGGTCGTTGGCGGCCCGTCGGCGGCTCTCGTACGCGCTGGCGTTCTCGGGCTCGAGGTTGCGCACCTCGGTGGCGATCATCAGCGACTGCTCCTGGCAGGCGGTGCGGAACCGGACCATGCCGGTGACGAGGGCGCGCAGCCGGGACGCGGGGTCCGGGCTGGCGCCCGCCAGCTCTGCCGCGCACAGCGCGTCGTGGGTGTCTATGCAGTCCAGGAGGATGCCGAACAGCAGGTCCTGCTTGTTCTTGTAGTGGTAGTACAGCGCGGACAGGCTCATGCCCGCCTCCTGCGCGATGGTCCGGATCGACGACGCGCCGTAGCCGTTGCGCACAAACTCGGCGCGCGCGGCCTCGATGAACAGCCGCTGCCGCGGGGACGGCGCCGCGGTCTTTCCCCCAGCCGTCACGCCGGCACCGCCAGTGCGCCCTTGACCAGTTTCCCGGTCGGGGTGCGGGGCAGCGACGCCACGAACTCGACGCTGCGCGGGCATTTATAGCCGGCGATCCGGCCGCGGCAGTACGCGATCAGCTCCTCGGCGAGGCCACGAGTGTCGAGGACCCCGTCCGCCAGCTGCACGAAGGCCTTGACGGACTCGCCCATCTCCGGGTCCGGCACGCCGAGCACCGCGACGTCGAGCACCTTCGGGTGCAGCGTGAGGGCGTCCTCGATCTCCTGCGGGTAAATGTTGACCCCGCCGGAGATGATGGTGAACTGGGCGCGTCCGGTCAGGAACAGGAAGCCGTCCTCGTCGAGGTGGCCGAGGTCGCCGGTGGTGGACCACGTCGGGTGGTGCGGGTGCCGGGAGTCCGCCGTCTTCTCGGGGTTCTTGTGGTACTCGAAGGTGCTGCCAGGCCGGGTGAAGTAGATCAGGCCGATCTCTCCGGCCGGCAGGTCGGCGCCGTCCGCCCCGCAGACATGGACGACGGCCCCGTTGGCCGCGCGGCCCACACTGCCGGGCTTGCGCAGCCACTCCCGCGCGGTGATGGACGTGCTCCCGGGGGACTCGGTGGACGAGTAGTACTCGAATATCACCTCGCCCCACCAATTGATCATGGCCTGCTTCACCTCGACGGGGCAGGGCGCCGCGGCGTGGATGGCGGCCTTCATCGAGGACAGGTCATAGCGTGCCCGGACGTCCGCGGGAAGCTTCAGCATGCGGACGAAATGCGTTGGCACCCATTGGCTGTGGGTGACGCGGTAGCGCTCGAGCTGTGCCAGGACGGTCTCGGCGTCGAACCGATCCGCGATCACGGCGGTGCCGCCCAGCGAGTGCGCGGCGGCGCCGTAGCGCAGCGGGGCCGCGTGGTAGACCGGGGCGGGGGAGAAGTACACTGAGTCCTCGCCAAACCCCAAGGCGCGCAACGTGGCCACCACGTGCGAGGTGGACTCGTCCCCGACCTGGCCGTCGCCGAGCAGCGGTTTGATCCCCTTGGGGCGTCCCGTGGTCCCGGACGAGTAGAGCATGTCGGAGCCCTTGGGCTGATCGGCCGGTGGCTCGGTGCTCATCGGCGCGAGGGCGGCGCGGTAGTCCAGGTGGCCGGGGATCTCGCCGCCGAAGGCGAGCCGCAGGCGGATGCCCGGAGTCGCGTCGACGATGGCCGTGGCCAGCGCGGCCAGCGGGGCGGAGGCGAATAGTGCCTGCGCGTCGCAATCGTCGACGATGTACGCGACCTCCCCGGGCAGCAAGTGGGAGTTGACCAGGGTGACGTACATGCCGGATCGCACTGCGGCCCAATAGATCTCGAAGACCGTGGCGTCGTTGACCGACAGCACGGCGATGTGGTCTCCGGGCCTGAGCCCCTGCCGTCGCAGCCAGTGCGCGAGCTGCACCGACCGGTCTTCGAGCTCGCGGTAGGTGAGCACTCGGCCGGTGGCGGCCTCGATCACGGCGGCCTTCTCCGGTGTGGTGGCGGCGTGGTGTCCTGGATACATGGCTCGCTCCTGGTCTGTTCCGTTCGACCTACAGGCCGAGGTCCTTGGCGATGATGGTCTTCATGACCTCGCTGGTGCCGCCGTAGATCCGGGTGACGCGGGTGTCGGCGTAGAGCCGGGCGATGGGGTACTCGGTGATGTAGCCGTAGCCGCCGTGCAGCTGCAGGCACTTGTCGATCACCCGGCCCGCCACCTCGGTGCACAGCAGTTTGGCGCGGGCCGCGTCGGCGACGGTGAGCTCGCCGCGGTCGAGCAGCTCCAGCGCGTGGTCGACGAACACCCGGGCGCCGGTGGTCTCGGTGGAGCACTCGGCGAGCACGAATTTCGTGTTCTGGAACGCTGCCACGGGCTTGCCGAAGACCTTCCGCTCGCGCGCATACGCGGTGGCGTGCATGATCGCGGCCTCCGCGTGCGCCACCGAGTTCAAGGCGATGCTCAGGCGCTCCTGGGGCAGGTTGTGGGCGAGGTAGCCGAAGGCTTTGCCCGCCTCTCCCAGCAGGTTCGCCGCAGGCACCCGCACATCGGCGTAGGAGAGCTCGGCGGTGTCCTGCTGCTGCAGGCCGATCTTGTCGAGCTTGCGGCCCACGGAGAAGCCCTCGGCGTCGGCGGGCACGCAGATGATGGACAGGCCCGCGCGGCGGTCCTCCGGGTCGTACGGGGCGGTGCGGCACACGGTCAACACCAGGTCGGCCGTGACGCCGCCGGTGATGAAGGTCTTGGCTCCGTTGACGATGTAGTGCTGGCCGTCGTCGGTGAGCCGCGCGGTGGTGGCGATATTGGCCAGGTCCGAGCCCGTGCCGGGCTCCGTCATCGCGATCGCGGTCATGATCTCGCCGGAGACGAAGCCCGGCAGCCAGCGCTGTCGTTGCTCCGCCGTGGCGTACTCGAGCAGGTACGGCAGGATCAGGCAGGAGTGCACGGTGTAAGAGCCGAAGGAGACGCCGGCCCGGGCGATCTCCTCGAAGACCACCGTCGTGTACTTGAAGCTGGCCTCCCCGCCGCCGCCGAACTCCTCGGGCGCCTGGATGCCGAGGATGCCGAGCTTGCCGAGCTGGCGGAAGAACTCGCGCGGCGGACGCCCCAGCTCGTCCCACTCCTCCCGGTGCGGTGCGACGTCGCGGGCGATGAAGTCCCTGATCATCAACCGGAACTCGTCGTGCTCTTGAGCGAAGATGGTGCGTTTCATCGTGATACTCCCTGTGGGTGTGGGCTCCGGTGGGTGTGGGCTATTTCCCGGTGAACTGGCCGGGCCGGCGCTCCAGGAACGCGGCGAGCGCCTCAGTGTGGTCGGCGGTGTGGTGGGAGAGGGCCTGCATCGCCGCGGACAGCTCCAGAATGCTGTCGAGGTCCTGGCGCTGGCCCTCCCGCAGCAGCTTCTTGGTCATCCGCAGGGCGTGCGGCGGGTTGACGGCGACGCGGTCGGCGAGCTCGCGGGCGGTCGCGAGGAGGGCCTCGGGTTCGACGACGCGCGAGACCATGCCCCAGTCCAAGGCGGTGGCCGCGTCGACCCGGTCGCCGGTGAAGGACATCTCGGCTGCGCGGGAGGCGCCGATGATCCGGGGCAGCAGCCACGCGCCGCCGTCGCCGGGGATGATGCCGAGCTTGACGAAGCTCTCGGCGAAGAACGCGTTGGTCGAGGCCACCCGCATGTCGCACATCATCGCCAGGTCGCAGCCGGCGCCGACGGCGGGGCCGTTCACTGCGGCGATGATCGGGACCTCGCAGTGGTAGAGGGCCTTCGGTAGCCGCTGGATCCCGCGGCGGTAGCCCTCGCGCAGTTGGTACGGAGCGCCGCCGAACATGCCCTTGCGGTCGGCCATGTCCTTGACGTTGCCGCCCGCGGAGAACGCGCTGCCGGCGCCGGTGAGGATGACGACGCGGGTTTCATGGTCGGCGTTGGCCTCGTCGACAAGCTGGACCAGCCGCTCGACGACGTCGTCGCCGGAGATTGGGTTGCGGGTCTCCGGCAGGTTGATGGTCCACGTCATGACGTGCCCATCGCGGCTGGCGAGCACAACGTCGGAGGATGCGGTCATGGTGGCGGCCCCTTACTACTGGCGGCGGTGTGATACCCGCCTCGGTTTAGTTCGAACGATCGTTAGAATACGGTCTGGTGGCGTGGTTGGGAAGGGTTGTCGCCATAGGGGATGCCTAACGGACCGTGCGTCGGTCAGACTTTGTCGCGTGCGCCGGTGCCCGCTATCTGCCGACCCACACCGACGGCCGCTTCTCCGCGAAGGCGCGCGGCCCCTCCTGCGCGTCCTCGGTCGCGCGGTTCCGCAGAGTCTCGACCTTGGAGCGGGACCACGCCTCCAGATCCGCAACCGCCACACCGTCCACGACGCCCGCGACCACACGTTTGGTGGCCTGCACGGCCAACGGCGCCCGCGCCGCGATCGCGGCGGCGATCTCGAGCGCCACCGGGAGGACCTGGCCATCCGGCACCACCCGATTGACTAGGCCCCACTCCTGCGCCTGCGCGGCGTCGAAGCGATCCCCCAACAGCAGGATCTCCATCGCGATCGCCCGCGGCACCCATTTCGCCAACCAGACCGGGCCGCCGGAGGCGGCCACCAACCCATTGCGCACTTCCGGCAGCGAGAACTGCGCCGACTGGCCGGCGACCAACAGATCGCAGGCCAGCGCCATCTGCGCGCCGCCGCCGACCGCGAAGCCGTTGACCGCGGCGATGATCGGCTTGTCGATCGGATGCTCGCAGACTCCGCCGAACCCCCAGCCCGCTTTGACCGGGTCCGCGGGATCGAGCGATTCGCCCGCCGCCATCGCCTTCAGGTCCCCGCCCCCGCAGAACGCGGCCACGCCGGCGCCGGTCAGCACGACGGCCCGTATCCGCGGGTCCGTGTGCGCCAGCTCCAGGGCGTCGCCGATCCCCTCCGCCACCGCGGCGTTGACGGCATTGCGCGCCTCGGGCCGATTGATCGTGATCACGAGAACTGGGCCGCGGCGCTCCACGATTACGGTCATGCGGACTCCTGTGCGTCGGGCGAGGTCGGCCTGCGGCGGGCGGCATCGGCCTTGACGTCGATCAACAGCGGGTACGCACCCGCTGCGATGGCGGCGCCCGCGGCCGCGAAGTCGGCGGCGTGCCGGACGGTCACCGCCGCAGCGCCCAACGAGCGGGCCAGGTCCGCGAACTCGGGCCAGGCCACCTCCGAGTGCGCCGTCGCCAACCCCAGATCGGCCAGTTTCTGATACTCGGCCCCGTAGCAATTGTCATTGAGGATGACCACCACCAGCGGCAGCTTGTGACGCACCGCGGTGGACAGCTCCAGCATTCCCATCATCCCGCCACCATCACCGGCGACGCAGACTGTGGGCACCTCGCGCCGCGCCGCCGCTGCGCCCACCGCGGTCCCGATCCCCAAGCCGATCGACCCGAATGTGCCGGGCACGGTGAACCGGCCCGGTGTGACGGGCAGGTGCTTCCAAGCGGCGAAAGAGAACCGACCGATATCGGTGACCACTTGAGCGCCGTCGGGCAGCGCCTCGCCGAGCCACGTCATCGCGTCGCGCATGTCGACGGTCCCGCCGCCGGTGATGCTGCGATAGCCCTTCTGCTCCGCCTCGGCCACCTGCCCGGCGAGCGTGGGTACCCGGTCCGAGGCCGGGGCGGCGTGCCCCGCCGCCTCCAGGCGCTCGCACAGCGCACGCGCGGCCATCGCGGCATCGGCCACCACCGCCATCGACACCGGCCCGAATCGACCGATGGCCTCCGGCCGGTCATCGCACGCGATCACCGACTTGCCAGTTATCAACGCGGTGCCGTCGGTGGTGAAGGTATTCAGGCTCGCGCCGAAGGAGATGACAGCGTCTGACCGCGAGATCTCCGCTGCCCCCACCGGATGCGCGAGGTTGCCGTGGATCCCCAGGTTCTCCGGCTCCCCGGCGAAGAGGTCCTTCGCGAGGAGCGTGGTCATCACGGGGGCGCCCAGCAGCCGCGCGAGGCGGAGAATGTCGCCGCGGGCGCCGGACTCCACCGCGCCGCGCCCGGCGAGGAGCAGCGGACGGCGGGCGCTCAGCAGGATGCCCAGGGCATCGTCGATGGTCTCGGCGTCGGGCGCCCATCGCGGCCGGGCAGCCATGGGCTGGGCCGGGGACGCGCCCCCAGTGTTCTCTGCGGGCTGCTCGAGCAGGTCGAAGGGGATGTCCAGCAGCAGTGGCCGGTTCTCGGACCGGATCCGTGCATAGGCCTGCGCGATGTCGGCCGCCACCTCGGCGGATTTCCGGATCCGCAGGTACCCGGCGCCGGCGCCGCGGGCGAACCCCTCGAGGTCCAGGCTCTGGAAGTGGTGGTGGACGTTGGGTGTGTCGCCGGCGATCAGCAGCACGTGGCTGCGCGCGCGCACCGCCTCGGTCAGCGCGGTCAGGCAGTTGGTCACGGCGGGGCCGTGCGTGACCGACGCGACGCCCACCTCGCCGCTCATCCGCGCGTAGCCGTCGGCCATCGAGACCGCGTTGCCCTCGGCGACCGCGGCGACAAACTCCCCGCCGCAGGCCTCCACATAGGCACCGATATAAGCCAGGTTCGCGTCGCCCATCAGACCGAAAATCGTGCGGGTGTGCTGCCGTGACAGCGACCGCGCCACTACCTCGAAAGTCCTCATCCGGTGCCTCCTCGTTGGCGCGTCTGGCTTTCGCCGCGGTCCTCCCCAGTTCGAACGATCGTTAGATTACGAGCGATCGGCGCGGTTGGGAAGACGCTCCGCCATAGGCGATGGCTAAGGGACCATGCGGCTGTCGGTCTTTGTCGGCGCCGTGATCGGGGTGGTCCACTGAGTGCCCCAGCACCCCAGTGTCCCAGCGGCATGAGCGCCGCCTCGCAGCCACTTCGGCGCGCCCCAAAGGAGCGATATGAGCGGTTTGCATCTTCCCCAACGCATCAGGAGCCTCGCGGTCGAGAAGCCCGATGCGCCCGCCCTGACCTGCGGAGAAACCACCGTCTCGTTCGGAGAGCTGGACCGACGGACGAACCGGGTCGCCACCGCGCTGGCCGCCCGAGCCCGGGCAGGGGGACGCGTCGGGACGCTGCTGCGGATGCGGCTGGAGGCCGCGGAGACCTTTGTCGGCTGCGCGAAAGCAGGTCTGGTGTTCACGCCGCTGAACTGGCGGCTGACCCCGGGCGACATCGGGGCGATCGCGGCTGACGCGGACCTCGACGTGCTGGTGACGCAGCGGGAATTCGCCGCGCTGGCGGCCGCGGCCCACGCGGCCCTGCCCGGACTGCGCGTGGTGTTCGTGGACCCAGAATCAAGCTCGGACACGGAGCCAGACTCGGCGCTGGACTGGGACCAGCTCGTGGCAGCCGGGGCGGACACCGACCCGGGCCTGGGCGCGGATCCCGAGGCCGGGGTGCTGCACCTGTTCACCTCGGGCACCACCGGCAGGCCGAAAGGCGTGGTCTCGACCCACCGGAACCTGCACAACGATCCCGCTGGCCTGCGGATCTATCAGTGGCAGCCGGACTCCGTGGCGCTGAACGCGATGCCGCTGTTCCACATCGCCGGGGCCGGCTGGCTGAGCACCTGCCTGTCCGCCGGCGTGCACGCGGTGCTGCTGGGAGAATTCAACCCGGCGGCCGTCGCTCACCTCATCGAGCGGCACCACGTCACGCATGCCTTCCTGGTGCCCGCGACGATCCAGCTGCTGCTGGACCTGCCCGGGCTCGACGCGCACGATCTCTCGAGCCTGCGACTGATCGCATACGGCTCATCCCCCATCGCCCCGCACCTGCTGCGCCGGGCCATGGACACGTTGGGCTGCGGATTCGTGCAGCGCTACGGCATGACCGAGACCACCGGCTCGGTCACCGCACTCGCGGCGGCGGATCACGAGCCCGAGGGCGAGCGCGCGCACCTGCTGCGGTCGGTGGGCCAGGCGATGCCCGGCGTCGAGCTCGAGATCCGCGACATCGTCACCGGTGAGAGACTGCCTGCGGGGCACACCGGCGAGATCGTGTGCCGCTCCCGCAACAACGTCTCCGGCTATTGGCGGCGCCCCGCGGAGTCCGCCGCGCTGCTCACCGGCGACGGGTTCCTGCGCACCGGCGACGCCGGCCACCTCGACGAGAGCGGCTATCTGTTCGTCACTGACAGGCTCAAGGACCTGATCATCACCGGCGGGGAGAACGTGTACCCGATCGAGGTGGAATCGGTGCTGGCGCAGCACCCGGCCGTCGCGGAGGTCGCGGTCATCGGCGTGCCGGACCATCGTTGGGGGGAGGCGGTCACCGCGGTGGTCCGGCTGGCGGACAGCGCCGCCGTGCCCGACGAGAGCGAGCTCGTCGCGTTCGCCACCGCCCGGCTCGCGTCCTATAAGCGGCCGCAACGAGTCCACATTGTCGATGAGCTGCCGCGCAACGCGAGTGGCAAGATCCTCAAGCGTGACCTGCGAGACCTACTGGGCCAGGACGGTGCGGCATGACGCTACAGACGACGGGAACTGAGCGGCCGGCGGCCGTGCAGCGGGTGACCGGAGTGCGCCAATACGAGGCGTGGCAGCTCGGCGAGCTGCCGCCGGTGGAGGAGGTCCGTCCCGGGCTGTGGTCGATCCCGGTGCCGATGCCCCGCAATCCGCTGCGCTACGTGCTGGTCTACGCGCTGGCCTTGGACGACGGTCTGGCCCTGATCGACGTCGGCTGGGACGCGGAGGAGTCCTGGCGCGCTCTTGTGGACGGCGTCCGCCAGACCGGCCACGACATCACCGAGGTCCGCTACGCGGCGATCACGCACCTGCACCCGGACCATTTCGGCCTGGCCCCGCGGCTGCGTGCGGTCAGCGGCGCGGCCCTGGCCATGCACGCCGCGGACGCGACGCTCCTCGGGCACCACACCCCCGACGACACCGAGCGCAACGAGGCCGGCTGGGCGCGCCAACTGACCCGGCTCGGCGCGCCGCGAACGGTGATCGAGGCGGATCCGGTCTCGCTCGTCCGCTTCGGAGCGGGCGAGTCGGTGGACATCGTGCTCGAGGACGGCGCGAGGCTCGACCTGCCCGGTTGGGACCTGCGGGCGATCTGGACGCCGGGCCACACCGCGGGACATTTGTGTTTCGCCGACGACTCCCGCGGCGTGCTGCTAAGCGGGGACCACATGCTGCCGCGGATCAGCCCGAACATCTCGACGATCCCCGGCGAGCTCGTGGACCCGCTGCACCGCTATCTCCACTCGCTGCACGCGACGGCCGCGCTGCCCGAGCATGAGGTGCTGCCCGCCCACGAGTACCGCTTCAGCGGTGTGGCCGCGCGCGCCCGCGGTTTGCTCGAGCACCACGAGGAGCGATTCGCCGAGATCCTCGCGGACGTCGCCGCGCACCCGGAGTCGACGGCCTGGGAGGTGACCGAACGCGTCACCTGGTCGCGGCCGTTCGACACCATGACGCCCCGCCTGCACCGGCTGGCGGTCCGCGAGACCGACGCCCACCTGCTCGTCCTCGCGGACCGCGGCGCCGTGCGCCTGCTCGCCGGGGACCCCGACCGCTGGATTGTCGATACACCTACAGAAAGCGCCCGCCCATGAGCCCCGTCCTGACCGATTTCGCCGACGGCGTCGCCGTCATCACCTTGAACCGCCCGGAGGTGAAGAACGCGATCGACCTCGAGACCACCAAGGCACTGGCCGCCGCGCTCGACGAGTTCGAGGCCCGGGCCGACCTGACCATCGCGATCCTCACCGGCGCGGGGGGCACGTTCTGCGCGGGCATGGACCTCAAGGCGTTCAGCCGCGGGGAACGGCCGTCGCTCCCGGGCCGCGGATTCGGCGGCCTGACGGAGTCGCCGCCGACGAAGCCGCTGATCGCGGCGGTCGAGGGCTGGGCGCTGGCCGGCGGCTGCGAGCTGGCGCTGGCCGCAGACATGATCGTCGCGTCCCGCGACGCGAAGTTCGGCCTGCCGGAGGTCAAGCGTGGGCTGGCGGCCGCGGCGGGCGGCCTGCTGCGGCTGCCGAAGATCCTGCCGTATCCGCTGGCGATGGAGATGGCCATCACCGGCGATCCGCTCAGCGCGGAGCTCGCGTTCCACCATGGCCTGGTCAACAAGCTCACCGAGCCCGGGCAGGCGCTCGCCGTCGCCCGCGAGCTGGCCGCGCGGGTGGCGGCGAACGGCCCGCTGGCGGTGCGCGCGACGAAGCAGGTGGTGGCCATGGCCGCCCGGTACACCGACCCGGACGCGTTCGCCGCGCAGCGCGCCTTCATCGACCCGGTGTTCGCCTCCGCCGACGCGCAAGAGGGCGCCCGAGCATTCGCCGAGAAGCGTGTGCCGGCCTGGACCGGCGCATGAGCGGCCCGTCCGTGCTGATCGCACGGGACGGCGCCGTCACGACCGTCACCCTGAGCCGGCCCGGCCGACGCAACGCGCTCGATCTCGACGGCTGGCGCGCGCTCACCGCGGTGCTGGCCGAGCTCGCGGACGACGCCACGGTGCGTGCCGTCATCCTCACGGGCGCCGGCGGCGACTTCTGCAGCGGCTCGGACCTGGGCCGGCGCGGCGACGACCATCCGATAAGCCGGATGCGGCACATCAACGCGGCGGCCTTGGCCCTCGCGGAGTTCCCGAAGCCCCTCATCGCGAAAGTCGAGGGCTACGCCTTCGGCGCGGGCTGGAACATCGCGCTGCTGTGCGACTTGGTGGTGGCATCGCGCACCGCGAAGTTCAGCCAGGTTTTCGCCAAGCGCGGGCTGTCCGTGGACTTCGGCGGCTCGTGGCTGCTGCCCCGGCTCGTGGGTTTGCACCAGGCGAAGCGGCTGGTGATGCTCGCCGAGGTCCTCGACGGGGAGCAGGCCCACGCGCTGGGCCTGGTCTCCGAGCTCACCGCCCCGGAGGACTTGGACGAGGCCGCCGCGGATTTGGCGCGCCGCCTGGCTGCGGGGCCGCCGATGGCGTTGCACCTGTCGGCGCGGTTGCTGGAGCAGGGCAGCTCGCTGTCTCTGCGGGAGGCATTGGAGAACGAGGCCCGCTCGCAGGCGGTCAACTTCGCGACCGATGCGCCGGACGCGGTGCGGGCCTTCACTGAGAAGCGGGCGCCGGCCTTCGACGGCGCGTGGATCGTCGGCGCCGGACCAGTAGACTAGCCGAGTGGATCTGCACCTGTTGACCTATTTCGTGGCCGTGGTTGACCATGGTGGTGTCACTAAGGCAGCGGAGTCGCTGTATATCTCGCAGCCGTCGCTCTCCCAAGCGATCCGCACACTCGAACGACGCCTCGGCACAACGCTATTCGACCGGACGGGCCGGCGCCTCGAGCTCACCCACGACGGCCGCCGGCTCGACGCGTCCGTGCGGCGCATCCTCGCCGATGTCGAGATGGCCAAGAGCAAGGTCGCCGCGGTCCGTAATCTCGAGGCGGGCCGCGTGGACATCGTCACGTACTCTGCGTTCTCGCTGGACCCGCTCGTGAGCCTCGTCCGGCGGTTCCGCCTCCGGCATCCGCGCATCGTGGTCAACATCATCGACGCGGATGGCCCCGCCGGCGTCCACACCGCGCTGCGCCGGGGCGACGCGGAGGTGGGGGTGACGGACCTGTCCGTGGAGCACGCGGGCATGACCACCATCGCGCTCGCTGAGCAGGAGCTGGTCCTGGCGATGGACACGGCGCTGGCGGCGGACCTGCCGGACCCCGTCCCCACGGCCACCCTGCGGGACGTGCCGCTGATCCTGGACCTCGGCGACCGGTCCACGTTCGCGCGCATCGGCCAGCTGCTGGGCGAGGACGCGGGGAACATCGTTGTCGATTGCGCAGATCCGAGTGCGATCTGGGGGTTGGTGCAGCGCGGCGTTGGCGCGACCATCGTGCCCCGCCGCGTGGCTGCGGGGTCGATGGTGCGCGTGCTGACGCGCTCGCTGGAGCCGCCGCTGACCAGGCCGATCGGCCTCGCGCTGCGGGCGGGGGAGCCATCCCCGGCGGCGGTCGCGTTCGTGACCGTTGCGACCGACCGGCAAAGAGGAGACTGACCCAGTGGATTTCCGTCAGGCGCGGTACTTCCTCGCCGTCGTAGAGAACGAGGGGATCAACGGCGCGGCCGACGCGCTGTCGGTGGCGCAGCCCACCGTGTCCCAGGCGCTGCGCAGCCTCGAGCGGGAGCTCGGCGTGCAACTGTTCTTCCGCATCGGCAGGGGCATGGTGCTCAGCGCGGCCGGGCGCAGCCTAATCGGCCCGAGCCGCCAGCTCCTGCGCGATGTCACCGCGGTGGAGGACATGCTGGCGGCGGATGACGGCGAGGTGGCGGGCCGGTTGGACATCGCCGCCTTCCCCGGGCTGGGCACGGGTGAGTTCCTCGATCTCGTGGCCAGGTACCGGGGCGCGTACCCCAAAGTGTCGGTGCGCATCTCGGATCTGCGTGGGGAATCGAGCTCGGCAGGCGTGATCCGGGACGGGCACAGTGAGTTCGTGCTGGCGCACCTGCCGGTCGAGGGCGGCGACGGGCTCGACGTGATCGAGCTCGGCAGCCAGGAGTACTGGCTGGTGTACCCGCCCGGCACGGAGCTGCCGGAGGGGACGGTGCGGCTCGCCGAACTGCCAGATATCCCGATGGTGTTCGTGCCCCGTGGCGGTTCGCTGGGCGACGCGATCGAGGCCGGGATCCGGGACTCGGGCGCGCGGCCGCCGATCGCGGTCCTCACGGAGCACCGCGAGGCGCGGCTGCCACTGGTTCTGGCGGGCGTTGGCGGCTCGTTAGTGGAGCGGTCTGTGGCGGAGCTCGCGAAGGACCGCGTCGTTGTGCGCCGCTGCGAGCCGAGCTTCACGCGGGCCTTCGGGCTGGTCTTCAACGCCGGCGCGCTATCCCCGGTCGGCCAGGCTTTTGTCGACCTGGTGCGGGATCACCGCGCTGGCCGAACATCATGAGTTTCCCCTACACACTGGAGGTACCGTGGCTCTGCCATCCCCACTGAAAGACCGTCTGCGGCTGCCCGTTGTGGCATCGCCGATGTTCATCGTGTCCAACCCCGAGCTGGTGATCGCGCAGTGCACGGCCGGGATCGTCGGCTCCTTCCCGACGCTTAACGCGCGCCCGCAGTCGGCGCTGCGGGAGTGGCTCACACGGATCGAGGAGGCGCTGGCCAAGCACGACGCGAACAATCCCGAGGCGCCCGCCGCGCCGTACGCGGTGAACCTGATTGTGCACAAGTCCAACGACCGCCTCGCGGAGGACCTGGCGACGGTCGTGGAGTTCCAGGCACCGATCGTGATCACCTCGCTGGGCGCGCGCGCCGACGTCAACGAGGCGATCCACTCCTATGGCGGGATTGTGCTGCACGACGTCATCAACAACCGATTCGCCCGCAAGGCGATCGAGAAGGGCGCCGACGGCCTGATCGCCGTCGCCGCGGGAGCGGGCGGGCACGCGGGCACGCAGTCGCCGTTCGCGCTGCTGCAGGAGATCCGGGAATGGTTCGACGGCCCGGTGCTGCTGTCCGGCGCCATCGCGCATGGCCGCTCGGTGCTGGCCGCGCAGGCGGCGGGCGCGGACCTCGCCTACGTCGGCTCGGCCTTCATCGCGACGACCGAGGCGAACGCCGACCCGGCCTATAAGCAGATGATCGTGGACTCCGGCGCCGCGGACATCGTGTATTCGAATCTGTTCACCGGTGTGCACGGCAACTACCTGCGCGGCAGCATCGAGGCCGCCGGCCTGGACCCGGCGAGCCTGCCCGAGTCCGACCCGTCCGCCATGGACTTCGGCACCGGCCCCGACGCCGGCTCGGACGCGAAGGCGTGGCGGGACATCTGGGGCGCCGGCCAGGGCGTGGGCGCGGTCGACGCGGTGGCGCCCGCCGCGGATGTGGTGCGCCGGCTCACGGCCGAGTACGAGGCGGCCAAGGAGCGGCTCCGGCTCATGTGATCGGCAGGTCTGAGAAATGTCTAGGGAGGCGGCGCCAGTGGCGCCGCCTCCCTAGTTCCGCGTCTGGTTACAGCCGGGCCCGCAGGTCGGTCTTGAGGATCTTGCCCGCGGCCGAGGTCGGCAACGCGTCGACCACGAGAATCTCGCGAACCTTCTTGTACGGCAACACCTGCTCCGCGACGAACGCCATCAGCTCGGACTCATCCAGCGTGGCCCCGTCGACCGCGACGACGAACGCGATGGGCTCCTGACCCACGGGGCCGGCCTCGCGTCCGACGACCGCGGCCGAGGACACGGCCGGGTGCGTCACCAAGATCTCCTCGAGTTCGCGGGGGTAGACGTTGTAGCCCTTGTAGATCAGCATGTCCTTCGCCCGGTCGCAGATGTAGATGTAGCCGTCCTCGTCCCGGTACGCGATATCGCCGGTGTCGAGCCAGCCATCGACGTACTGCTGGGCGGTGGCCTCCGGATGGCCGAGATAGCCATCGGTGACCTGCGGCCCGCGCACCCACAGCGCGCCGCGCTCGCCGTCGGCCAGCACCTCCGCGGGCGAGTCCTGGTCGCGGATCTGCACCTGGGTATCGAAGATCGGCAGGCCGACACTACCCTGCCGAAAGTCCGCGCCCACCACCAGCGGGGCGGTCGTGACCACGCAGGTGCCCTCGGTCAGGCCGTAGCCCTCGGCGATGCTCGCGTTGGGGAACGCGGCGGCCAGGGCGTCGAGCGTGACGTGATCGATAGCGGCGGCGCCGGACGCGACCACCCGCACCGAGGAGGTGTCGCGTGTGGCGATATCCGGGTGGGCCACGAGGGCGTGCCACATCGCCGGGCTGCCGGTGATGTAGCTCGCGCCATGGGTCTCGATGAGCGCGAGCATGCGGGCGGGGTCGAACCGGCCGGCGAGCACCTGGGTGGCACCGCAGAGCAGCAGGAACGACGTGTTGATCAGCGCGTGCGCGTGGAACAGCGGTGAGACGACGATGGTGGCGCCGGCCCCGGGGACGACCCCGCGCACGTCCAGCCCGTCGATCGGGCGCAACTCGACGAGCCCCGCGTCGCTCATCGCGATCTGGTGCCCGGCCCGCCACGCGCACATCTGGGTGACGTTCGCGACCACGTTGCGGTGCAGGACCCGCACGCCCTTCGACGCGCCGGTGGTCCCGCCTGTGAACGCGATGTGCGCGATATCCTCGCCCCCAACTGCTATCGGGGTGAAGTCCGCGTCGTGCCCTCGGCTGAACTCGTCGAGCCCGACGACAGTGACGCCCGGCGTCGGCGCGGCGGACTCGGGGAGTTCGAGGGGGCCGTCGGACACGACCACAATCGTGGCGATGGCGGTCCCGGCGGCGGCGCCCAACAGCGTGTCCAGCTGTGCCGGCTGGGTCACCGCGGCCACCGCGGAGGTCTCCTCGATCTGCTTGCGCAGGCCGGGCCGTGGTTGGAGCGGGTTCACCAAAGTCACTGTGGCCCCGGCTCGTAGGGCTCCGTAGTACGAGACGAGGAACTCGACGCAGTTGCCCAGGTGCAGCAGCACCACGTCGCGGGGCCGGACCCCCGCCGCCACGAGCGCGCTGGCGAATCGGCCCGTGCGCTCATCGAGCTCCCGGTAGGTGCAGACTCGGTCGCCGTCCACGATCGCGGGACGCTCGCCATACAGCGCGCCCATGCTCGCCGGCCACAGCGCCATCGACACCCGGGGGTAGTCGAGCTGGACGCTTGCCAGGTCGCTGGGGGAGAACGTGCTGGTCATCTTGCTGATGGTAGACATGGCCGCCCGCTAGCGCGGCGCCATGCGGATGGCGCCGTCCAATCGGATGGTCTCGCCGTTGAGGTAGCCATTCTCGAGCATCGACGCGGCCAGCGCCCCAAACTCGTCCGGCCGGCCCAGCCGCGACGGGCTGGGCACGGAGGCCTCGAGCGAGGCGCGCACGTCGGCCCGCAGCCGGGCGAGCAGCGGGGTGTCCATGATGCCGGGCGCGATGGTGTTCACGCGGATGCCCTTGCTGGCGAGATCGCGGGCGGCAACCACCGTCATGCCGACGATGCCGGCTTTGGAGGCGCTGTAGTTGATCTGGCCGATCTGGCCCTCGAACGCGGCGACGGACGCCGTCATGATGATGGCGCCGCGCTCGCCGTCGACGGCGTCGAGCTGTGCCATCCGCTCGGCGCCGAGGCGCAGGGCGTTGAATGAGCCGACGAGGTTGAGGCGGATCACGAACTCGAAGTCCTCGAGGGACCCGGCCGAGCCGTCCTTCTCGAGCACCCGCATGCGGCGGCCCGCCCCCGCGCAGTGCACGAGGCCGCGCAGCCCGCCGCGCTCGTGCGCCACGTCGAGGGCGGCGGCGAACTGCTCGGCGTCGGTGATGTCGGCGGCGGCGAACGCGGCGTTGTCACCGAGCGACTGCGCGACCTCGGCGCCGTCGGAGGTGGGCAGGTCGATGAGGGTGACGGCGCCGCCCGCGTCGAGGACGCGCCGCGCGGTGGCGAGGCCGAGGCCTGAGGCGCCGCCGGTGATGGCGATAGAGGTTTCCTTGAGCTGCATGTCTGTGCTTCCTAGTCTGTGAGCGCTGGTCAGAGGAGTTCGAGGATGGTGGCGTTCGCGAGGCCGCCGGCCTCGCACATGGTCTGCAGGCCGTAGCGGATGTTGTTGTCCCGCATGTGATGTGCCAGACGGGTCAGCAAGATCGCACCGGAGCCCCCGAGCGGGTGGCCGACGGCGATGGCGCCGCCAAGCGGGTTCAGCCGGTCGGCCGCCGCCCCGGTCTCGGCCAGCCAGGCCAGCGGCACCGGAGCGAAGGCCTCGTTGACCTCGAAGGCGCCGATGTCGTCGATGGACAGCCCGGACCGGCGCAGCGCCTTCTCGGTGGCCGCGATCGGCGCGGTCAGCATGATCACCGGATCGTCGCCGGCGACGACGGCGGTGTGGATGCGGACGATCGGGCGCCAGCCCCGCGCGGCGGCGTACTCGCTGGTGGTGATGAGCAGGGCCCCGGCGCCATCGGAGATCTGGGAGGCGTTCCCGGCGTGGATCACGCCGTCCTCCTTGAACACGGTGCGGAGCTTGCCGAGCGACTCAAGCGTCCCGCCAGAGCGGATGCCCTCGTCCTGCGAGAGGCCGGCGATCGGGGCGATCTGCCCCTCGAACGCGCCGGCGGCGGTGGCCGCGGCGGCGAGCTCGTGCGAGCGCAGCGAGTACTCGTCCAGAGCGGTCCGCGAGAGCGCCCACTTCTCGGCGACCATCTCGGCGCCCACGCCCTGGTTGAAGCCTTCCACGCCGTAGCGCTCCAGGACCTCCGGGGGGTTGGGCTGGGCGCCCATGGCCGCGGTGCCCATCGGCACCCGCGTCATCGACTCGACCCCGCCGGCGACGACGACGTCGTACTGGCCGGAGATCACGGTCGCGGCGGCGAAGGAGACGGCCTGCTGGCTCGAGCCGCACGCCCTGGTCAGCGTGACGCCGGGGACCGAATCGGGCCAGCCAGCGGCCAGCACGGCGGTGCGGGCGATGTTGCCGGCCTGCTCGCCGGCCTGGCTGACACAGCCCCAGATCACGTCGTCGACCGTCGTGGTGTCCAGTCCGGTGCGCGCGGCGAGCGCGGTGAGCACGTGCGCGGCCAGCGTCGCGGAGTGGGTCTCGGACAGCGCGCCGCCGCGGCGCCCGATCGGTGAGCGTACGGCGTCGACGATCACGGCATCGCGCATGGTTTCCTCCAGTGGTTGTTGCGGCTGTGTGGCGATCGACTCGGGTGGCCGACCGCGTGGGCCTCGATATTCGAGTCGACCACGCCGTCGGCCACCGGGACAATGGCCTTCGGGATATGCGTCAGATAGCCGGTGGCTATGCGTCGGAAGTCGCGGCGTTGGCAGACTGCGCCGCGGCGCGGATGAGCTTCTTGTCCCGCTCGGGGTTCGCGAAGATCAGCACCAGCACCGCGCCGATGGCGCCGACGACGCCGATCGCCTGGAAGGCCTGGGCATAGCCCTCCGCGGCGGTCGCGGCGTTGTCGACGAGGACTCCTGTCGCGTAGGGGGCGATCAGGCCACCGATGGCCATGATGGCGAGGAACGCGCCCATCGTGCCGGCGGTCTGCTGCGGCGGGCACAGCTCGGAGATCGCGGAGTTGACGAGGGGGAACACGATAGCCGCGAAGCCATAGCCGATCGAGACGGCGGCGACGGCGAGCGCGGGGGTGCCGATCTGCGGCAGGAACAGGAGGACGGAGCCGCAGATCAGGACGCCGACGCACGGCACGATGATGCGGACGACGCGGGAGCGGGCGCCGCGGGCGATCATCTTGTCGGTCACAGCTCCGGAGACGAGCATCAGCGCCAGGCCCACGACGGAGGGCAGCGCGAACATCGAGCCGGCCTGCAGCGCGGTGTAGCCCAGGCCGACCTCGAAGTACGACGGCAGCCAGGTGAGCACGACGGTGGTCAGCGAGTAGACGGCCATGATCAGCACGCAGCAGCTGACGAAGGTGCGCGAGAGCAGGATGCTCCGCCACGGTGCGCTCGGCTCCTCGTGGACGATGGTGGCCGGGGCCGCGCTGTCATCCGACTTGGGGGACTTGACCGCCTTGCTCGTGAACGGGCCCTCGGTCCAACCGGTCACCCAGCACACCATCCACAGGACGCCGAGGCCGGACAGCGCCAAGATCGCCGCGCGCCAGCCGAACTCGACAGTGATGAAGGCGAGGACGGGGGCGAGCGCGATCTTCGCGACGGACGCGGAGCCGGCGAGCAGCGCGCTGGGCAGGCCGCGCTTGGCCGGCGGATGCCACGAGTACGCGGCGGTGTGCATCAGCGCGGAGCTGGGGCCCTCGGCGAGTCCGAGCAGCATCCGGCAGATGATGAGCGCTGCCAGGCTCGCCGAGATCACGAGCGGCAACATCACGATCGACCACATCATGCACAGCGCGAGCAGCGCCCACCGCAGCGTGAGGAGCTTGTTCAGCGCTCCTGCCATGAACCCGCCGATGGTGAAGGTCAGGAAGAACAGGCTGCCGACCATTCCGATCTGCGTGGAGGTCAGCCCCAGCTCCCGGGCGAGCGGCTGGGCGATGATGCCGAGCACCGCCTTGTCGGCGTAGTTCACGACATAGAGGAACGTGACGAGACCCGTCATGGCCCAGGCGCGCTTGCTGTTCACGATGTTGCCCATTGCGGGCAGCATGCCACCGGGGGCGGCGCCAGCCGGCGGGGGTGGCGTCGAGCCGTCTTTTTTATCTGGGGCGAGCTCAGCTGTGGTCACGGGGGTGTCCCTTCGCGGGGAGGTGGGGGGCGATCGAGGAGAGTCGATCGGAGCGGCGCAGATCGTGCGTTGCGGACTCCCTCATTAGATGTGGCGCGGGTCACTTGGGCAATGGGCAGTAGTTGAATCGACCAATCACTATTTCCTATGGATCGCAGGTCAGAGCATATTGGGTGGGCCTATTAGTGGCATAGGAGACCGGTGCTGGCGTAGCGGGGGAGTCTGTTGCATTCTGGTTCTAACCCATGCCATTCGAAGGAGATTCACGTGCAGCGAACCGTGTTCAACGAGGACCACGAGGCATTCCGCCAGAGCATCCGCGACTTCATCGCGAAGGAGGTCAGCCCGGTCCACCATGAGTGGGAGGCGGAGGGGCATCCGCCGCGTGAGTTCTACCGGCGGCTGGGGGAGCTCGGCGTGCTTGGTGTCCAGGCGCCGGAGGAGTTTGGCGGCGGCGGCGAGGCGAGCATCAAGTTCAACGTGGTGGTGGCCGAAGAGATCGCCGCCGCGGGCGCGTCCTTCGGCAGCTACTCCGTGCACAGCAACCTGATCCTGCCGTATCTCGTGGAGCATGCGACCGCAGAGCAGAAGGGCCGCTGGCTCCCCGGGTTCGCGTCGGGCGAGCTGATGTTCGCGATCGCCATGACCGAGCCGGGCACCGGATCGGACCTGGCCAATATCGCCACGTCCGCCAAGCTGTCCGCGGACGGCACGCACTATGTGCTCAACGGCGCGAAGACGTTCATCACCGGCGGCGTGCTCGCGGACCGCGTGTTGGTGGTGTGCCGGACCGCGCCCAGCACCCCCGAGGACCGCCGCGCCGGCCTGAGCATCCTCGTGGTCGACACGTCATCCGAGGGGTACGCGGTGGGTCGCAAGATCGACAAGATCGGCCTGCGGACCTCGGACACCGCCGAGCTGTCCTTCACCGACGTGAAGGTGCCGGTGACGGACCGGCTGGGCGAGGAGGGGGCCGGATTCTCCTACCTGACCCACAACCTGGCGCAGGAGCGGCTGACCATCGCGTTCGGCGCCGCCGCGACCTCGTCGGCGGCGCTGGCGCACGCGATCGGCTACGTCAAGGAACGCAAGGTGTTCGGCAAGCCCGTCGCCGCGTTCCAGAACACCAAATTCGTGTTGGCGGAGTGCGCGACAGACGTCCTGGCGATCCAGTTGATGGTCGACCGGGCCATCGAGCTGCACGACGCCGGCGAGCTCACCGTCCCCGACGCGGCGCGGGCGAAGCTGTTCTGCACGGAGACCGCGGGCCGGGTGATCGACAAGTGCCTGCAGCTGCACGGCGGCTACGGGTACGTCACCGAATACCCCATCGCCCGGCTCTACGCCGACACCCGCGTCACCCGGATCTACGGCGGCACCAGCGAGGTCATGAAGACGATCATCGCCAAGGACCTAGGGCTGTGATGGCCTCGGCCCCACTGTCCTAGACAGTGGGGCCGGGCAACCACGTCGGTCACGTCGCGGGCAGGTGGGACTACACCCGCTCGAAGACCGCTGCCAGGCCCTGGCCGCCGCCGATGCACATGGTCTCCAGCGCGTAGCGGCCGTCGCGGCGGTGCAGCTCGCGGGCGAGGGTGGCGAGCATGCGGCCGCCGGTGGCGCCCACGGGGTGGCCCAGCGAGATGCCGGAGCCGTGAATGTTGGTGCGCTCGAAATCCGCTGCGACGAATCCCCATTCGCGGGTGACTGCGAGGGCCTGGGCGGCGAACGCCTCGTTGAGCTCGATGACGTCGAGGTCGGCCAGGGTGAGGCCGGCCTTGCGCAGCGCGATCTCGGTGGCGGGCACGGGGCCGATGCCCATGACCTTCGGGGCGACGCCGGCGACGCCCCAGGAGACCATGCGCACGAGCGGCGTCAGGCCGAGCGCGGCGGCCCGCTCTGGCGTGGTGACCAGGGCCATCGATGCCGCGTCGTTCTGGCCGCTGGCGTTGCCGGCGGTGACGGTGGCGTCGGGATCTTGTCGGCCCATGATGGGGCGGAGTTTGGCGAGGGACTCGGCGGTGGTGTCGGCGCGAGGGTGCTCGTCGGTGTCGATGACGGTCTCGCCCTTGCGGGAGGTCACGGTCGTCGGGATGATCTCCTCGGCGAAGATCCCGCTGGTCTGGGCGGCGACGGCGCGGGCATGGGAGCGGGCGGCTAACTCGTCCTGCTCGGTCCGGCTGATCCCATACTCGCGGCGCAGATTCTCCGCCGTCTCGATCATCCCGCCCGGCACTGGGTAGTGCTTGCCGCCGGCGGTGCCGCGGGCGCGGGCCAGGCCGTCGTGCATCTGGATGCCGGAGCGGGCGCCGCCCCAGCGCATGTCGGTGGAGTAGAAGGCCGCGTTGCTCATCGACTCGGTGCCGCCGGCGACGACGACGTCGTTGGCCCCGCTGCCGACCTGTAGCGCGGCTTGAATGACGGACTGGAGGCCCGAGCCGCAGCGCCGGTCGATGTGCATGCCGGGCACCGTGATCGGCAGGCCCGCGTCGAGTGCCACGACGCGGCCGATGGCGGGGGCCTCGCTGTTGCCGTTGCAGTGGCCGAGGATGACGTCCTCGATGGTGTCGGGTGCGATCCCGGTGCGCTCGATCAGGCCCTGCAGCGCGGTGACGCCCAGGTCGACGGCGGTGAGGGATTGGAACATGCCGCCGTAGCGGCCGATCGGGGTGCGGACGGGCTCGCAGATGACTACTTCACGCATGATCGCTGCTCTCTTCTACTCGTAATGTGCGGTTCACATGAATCGGCCGCCGGTGACCTCGAGGACGGTGCCGGTCATATAGGAGGACATGTCGGATGCGAGGAACAGCGCCACCGACGCGACCTCGGCGACCTCGCCCGCGCGGTTCATCGGAATCTCGGCCATCTTCCCGTCCCACGCCTTCTGTGGCATGGCCTCGGTCATGGCCGAGCGGATCAGGCCCGGCTGAATCGCGTTGACCCGGACGCCGTGGTGCGCCATCTCCTTCGCCGCGGCCTTGGTCATGCCGACGATGCCGGCCTTGGCGGCGGAGTAGTTGGTCTGCCCGATCATGCCGACCTTGCCGGACAGTGACGAGAGATTGACGATCGCGCCGCTCTTGGCCTCCCGCATGATCGCGGAGGCCTTGCGCGTGCCCTGCCAGGTGCCTTTCAGGTGCACGCCGATCACCAGGTCGAAATCCTCCTCGGTCATGGTGCGCATCGTGGCGTCGCGGGTGATGCCGGCGTTGTTGACGACGACATCGAGCGAGCCGAAGCCGTCGACGGCCTCAGCGAGCAACACGTCCCAGTCCTCGGCCCGCACCACGTCGCAGCGCACGGCGCGGGCCACATCGCGGCCGCCAAGCTGCTCGGCGGCCGCGGTTGCCCGTTCGAGGTCGAGATCGCCGATGACGACGCGGGCGCCGGCATCCACGAACTGGCGGGCGATCTCGAAACCGATGCCCTGGGCGCCTCCGGTGACGACGGCGGTGCGGTTGGCCAACAGGCTCATGGCAGTCCTTTCTAAACGCGCGGGGGCGCGCCGGGTGATGATCCGAATATATCGGCGGATAGGCGATTCGACCCCGCAAAATTCATCGAAGGTGGCTATCGGTGAATGTCTCTTTTCGTATTGGACACCGGACTCCGCACCACGCAGGCTGGCAGCATGACTACATCTCAGGCCGCCCCCGCCCAGGTCGACGACGACGATTTCCGTGAGATCCTCACCCAGACCCGGGCCTTCGTCCGCACCGTCGTGCTGCCGCGCGAGCAGGAGATCGCCGAGACCAACGCGATCCCGGACGACATCCGCGCCGCGGCCAAGGACATGGGCCTGTTCGGCTACGCGATCCCGCAAGAGTGGGGCGGGTTGGGCCTGAACCTGATGCAGGACGCCGAGCTGGCGATGGAGCTCGGGTACACGACGTTGGCCCTGCGGTCGATGTTCGGCACCAACAACGGCATCGCCGGCCAGGTGCTCGTCGGCTTCGGCACCGACGAGCAGAAGGCCCAGTGGCTCGAGGGCATCGCCTCCGGCGCGGTCGTCGCGTCGTTCGCGCTCACCGAGCCCGGGGCAGGGTCGAACCCGGCGGGGCTGCGGACCACCGCGAAGCGCGACGGCGACGATTGGGTGCTGAACGGCGATAAGTGCTTCATCACGAACGCGCCGCTCGCGGACCTGTTCGTCGTGTTCGCCCGCACCCGGCCCGCGGATGCGGACGGCACCGGCATCGCGGTGTTCCTGGTGTCCGCGGACACGCCGGGCGTCGAGGTCGGCGCGAAGGACAAGAAGATGGGCCAGGAGGGGGCCTGGACCGCGGACGTGCACTTCACCGACGTGCGCGTCCCCGCCTCGGCGCTGGTCGGGGGCAGCGAGGACGTCGGCTACCGCGCAGCCATGACGTCCCTCGCCCGTGGCCGGGTGCACATCGCGGCGCTGTCCGTCGGGCAGGCGCAGCGCGCGCTCGACGAGTCCGTGGCGCACGCCGCCACCGCGACCCAGGGCGGCACCCCGATCGGCGGATTCCAGCTAGTCCAGGCGATGCTCGCCGACCAACAGACCGGGGTGATGGCCGGCCGCGCGCTAGTCCGCGACGCCGCCCGGGCATGGGTGGAGAACACCGACCGCCGGATCGCGCCGTCGGCCGCGAAACTGTTCTGCACCGAGATGGTCGGGAAGGTGGCGGACCTCGCCGTGCAGATCCACGGCGGCTCCGGCTACATGCGGGAGATGGTTGTCGAGCGGATCTACCGCGACGTGCGCCTGCTGCGGCTCTACGAGGGCACCAGCGAGATCCAGCGCCTGATCATCGGCGGTGGCCTGGTCAAACAGGCTCAGCGCGGATAACCGTTGCATTCTCATTCGCACATCGCTGGGCCGTGGCGCCCGGCGCCGATCAATCCTGGGAAGGACGTACCGCATGAACTCGTCCGATAGCCATTCGTCCGATATGTCTGCGCCGTTGGCCGGCGTGCGGGTCGTCGAGGTCTCGAGCTTCGTCGCGGCCCCGCTCTGCGGCATGACGCTCGCCCAACTGGGGGCCGAGGTCATCCGCGTCGACCCCATCGGCGGGGCCGCCGATTACCACCGCTGGCCCCTCACCGACGACGGCGAGTCCATCTACTGGGCGGGCCTGAACAAGGGCAAACGCTCCCTCGCCGCCGACTTCCGGGACCCCGCCGCGCAGCAAGTGATCCGCGACCTCATCGTGGAGGCTGGCATCGTCGTCACCAACGCCGCGGGCCGGGACTGGCTGGACTACACGGGCCTGTCGCGCGAGCGGCCGGACCTGATCCACCTGCAGGTCCTCGGCCGCGCGGATGGCGGCGCCGCCGTCGACTACACCGTCAACGCCGCCGTCGGCTTCCCCCTCGCGACGGGGCCCAGCGGCCACGATGGTCCGGTCAACCACCTGCTGCCCGCCTGGGATATCGCGTGCGGGCTGTACGCGGCGTTGTCGATCACCGCCGCCGTGCACCGACGCGAGGTCACCGGCGCCGGCTCGAAAATTGTGCTGCCGCTCGAAGACGTGGCGCTGGCCACCGCCGGCAACCTCGGCTACCTCGCCGAAGCGCAGCTCGGCGGCGCGGACCGCGAGCGGATCGGCAACGCGGTTTACGGCACCTATGGCAACGACTTCGCCGCCGCCGACGGCGCCCGGTTCATGATTGTGGCGCTCACGCCGCGGCACTTTCGCGACCTGGCGGAGCTCACCGGCACCACGGCGGCGGTCGCCGCGGTGGAAACGGCGCTCGGCGTCGACTTCCGGGACGAAGGCACCCGCTTCCAGCATCGCGACCTCCTGAATGGACTCTTCGGCCCCTGGTTCCGCGCGCACACCGGTGACGAGGTGGAGAAGTTCCTGTCGGCGTCGTCGGTGCTGTATGAGCGGTACCGCACCTTCGCGGAGGTCGCCGCGGACCCGCGGGTCACGGCCAATCCGCTGTTCCAACAGCTCGACCAGCCCCGCATCGGCGCGCATCTCGCACCTGGTGCCCCGATGTCGATCGATGGACAGCACAGCCGGCCGCGTCCAGCTCCCGGGAACGGGGACGACACCGCCGCGGTCCTGGCCGAGCACCTGGGCCTGAACTCCGATGAGATCGCTCGGCTCATTGACTCCGGCGCCGTCTACTCGGCCGCGCCCCTCGAACACAAGGACCTGCTATGACCCGTCTTGCCCAGACCCACGGCCTCACCGAGTTCCAGACCGAGATCCTCGCCACCGTCCGCGCGTTCGTGGACAAGGAGGTCATCCCGAACGCCCAGGAGCTCGAGCACTCCGACACCTACCCGCAGGCCATCGTCGACCAGATGAAGGACATGGGCCTGTTCGGCCTGATGATCCCCGAGGAGTACGGCGGCCTCGGCGAATCCCTCCTCACCTACGCGCTGTGTGTGGAGGAGCTCGCGCGCGGCTGGATGAGCGTGTCCGGGGTGATCAACACCCACTTCATCGTCGCCTACATGATCCGCCAGCACGGCACCCAAGCCCAGAAGGACCACTATCTGCCTCGGATGGCGACCGGCGAGGTGCGCGGCGCGTTCTCGATGTCCGAGCCCGAGCTGGGCTCCGACGTCGCCGCGATCCGCACTAAAGGCACGCGGGCGGGCGATGGCTATGTGATCAACGGGCAGAAGATGTGGCTGACCAACGGCGCGAGCTCAACCCTGGTCGCCGCGCTGGTGCGCACCGACGAGGGTGCCTCTCGCCCGCACCAGAACCTGACGACGTTCCTGATCGAGAAGCCCGCCGGGTTCGGCGAGGTCGTCCCCGGGATCACCATTCCTAGGAAGCTCGACAAGATGGGCTATAAGGGCATCGACACCACCGAGCTCTTCTTCGACGACTACCAGGCCAGTGCCGACCAGATTCTGGGCGGGACGCCCGGCCGCGGCTTCGCGCAGATGATGGACGGCGTCGAGGTCGGCCGGGTCAACGTCTCCGCCCGCGCCTGCGGGGTCGCGATCCGCGCGTTCGAGCTTGCTGTGAAATACGCCCAGCAGCGCCACACGTTCGGCAAGGCGATCGCCGAGCACCAGGCGATCGCGTTCTCACTCGCGGAGATGGCCACCAAGGTCGAGGCCGCGCACCTGATGATGGTCAACGCGGCCCGGCTCAAGGACTCCGGCGAGCGCAATGACGTCGCCGCCGGGATGTCGAAGTACCTGGCCAGCGAGTACTGCTCGGAGGTCACGCAGGCGAGCTTCCGCATCCACGGCGGCTACGGCTACTCCAAGGAATACGAGATCGAGCGGCTCATGCGCGAGGCCCCGTTCCTGCTGATCGGGGAGGGCACCAGCGAGATCCAGAAGACCATCATCAGCAAGGGGCTGCTGCGCACCTACAAGCTGTGACTCGGCCACTGATCGGGACCTGCAGGACGCCTACGTTCCGCGGGCACCCGATGCCCGGGAATCTAGGCGATGAGGACCGGGTTTCGCCCGCTCGTGCGGTCAGAGACGACCCCCGTTCGCAGCCACCTGGGGAAACGTCCGAATAGCTCCGTCAGGATTTTCACGAGCGGGCACCCGACCTGCAATTATTGTGGAGGAACGGCCCAAACCCCCCGTTGGTGAAGGCTGACCGGCCGCCACCACCCGCGCCACCTGGGCTTTTCCGGCGACACCTAATTCGAGGCTCGTCCACCGGGGGATTTACGGTGTCCGACGCTCCCGATTGAGGTGTTACGGGCGTTGTCTGCCCGCGCAACGTAGGCCCGCGGCAGGACTATTGGCAGAGCCACACTCGGAGCGGACGACGACGAAATGGCCTAGCCGCGTTAGGCGTCGTTCGCGCAGCGGAACCCGAGGTTGGCCGAGGCCGAGTCGGGGGTGTTCGAGGAGCGGGCGGCGACGCGGTAGCGGTTGCAGTACGAGTCGTGGCACAGGAAGGACCCGCCGCGCATGACCCGGCTCTCGCCCTCGTCCGGCCCGGCCGGGTTTTGCCGCGGCGAGCGCTGGTAGTAGGCGGGGTCGAAGCGGTCCGCGCACCACTCCCACACATTGCCGGCCATGTTGTAGAGCCCGAAACCGTTGGGGCGGTAGGTCTTCACAGGCGCGGTGGTGAGGTAGCCGTCGTCCTCGGTGTTCACGTGCGGGAACTCGCCCTGCCAGATATTGCAGCGCCACTGCCCGCGTGGGGTGAGCTCGTCGCCCCAGGCGTAGCGCTTGCCGACGAGGCCGCCGCGCGCGGCGCACTCCCACTCGGCCTCCGTGGGCAGGCGCTTGCCGGCCCACGAGGCGTAGGCCTGCGCGTCGTGCCAGGACACGTGCGTGACGGGGTGGTTCTGACAGTCGCCGATACCCGAGAGCGGGCCCTCCGGATGCTTCCAGTCCGCACCGCGCACGGTCAGCCACCAGGGCGTGGAGTCGAGCCGGTTGAGCACGTCTGCGGGTTCGGCGGCCACGGCGAGGTGGAAGACGGCGGAGCTGCCGTAGCGCTCGGACTCGGTGACGTAGCTGGTGGCCTTGGCGAACTTTGCGAACGCGCTGTTGGTGACGGCGGTGGCGTCGATGTGGAACGGGGCGAGCTCGACGGCGTGCACGGGGACCTCGCCGTCGGCGGGATAGCCCTCGTTGAAGTGGTCGCCCATCGCGAAGACTCCGCCCGGGATCAGGACCTGGCCCTTGGTGCTGCGCGGCGAGTCGAAGGCGGCCGGTTGGCTGGCATCGGAGCCGGGGGTGCGGGTGGACCCGGCGCAGCAGGGGGACTGGGTCATTGGGTGGGCCTCTCGTCGTCGACCAGCTCTGCCAGCAGGTCCGCCATCCGGGCCTCGACTGTTGGCCGGTCGGCATCGTCGATGTCGAACGCTGACAGTATCTCCCGGTTGAAGATCGACCATCCCCACAGCACAGTGAGGGCGGCCATGAGGCGCAGATCGTGGTCGGGATCTTGCGGAGACAGGGCGCGGACCCGCGCGATATTGCGATGCTGGGCCCCGGCGAGGGGGCTGGGCGCGGTCCCGTCGCCCTCCAGGGCCAGCCAGGCGATGGTCCGCACGAAGTCGGTGTTGCCGGTGGCCCCGAGGAACATCTGGCGGATGGCGTCGGGCACGGTGCCGTCGTCCTCGAGGGCCCGAGCGCTGCGATCGAGGGTGTCGGAGATGACCTCGTCGACTAGTTGGTCCTTGCGGCCGAAGTGGCGGTGGATAAGCCCCACGTTGACGCGGGCGGTCGCCGCGATATCGCGCAGCGAGCCGCGGGTGCCCTCGCGGGCGAAGTGCTGGCGGGCCGCCCGCAGGATCGACCGGCGGACCTCGTCGCGCCCCTGAGGCTTCGAGTCTTGGGGCTTCGAGTCTTGGGGTTTCACTGAATCGGATTCCACTTCACGAAGTGTAGTCGAGCGGCTACATTTGATCGGTGTAGCCAACCGGCTACGGTCTGTATGGCGGGAGCGCAGCAGTGGTCAACCGGTATTCCATCCCCATCGCCCAGGAGCCGTCGAAGGTCTCCGCGGCCTTCGACTATCGGACGCAGAACCCGCAGTTCAGCCGGCCGGCGAAGATCCGCCCGCCCGCGGGCGCCCCCAACGTGCTGCTGGTGATGATCGACGACGTGGGCTTCGGCGCCGCGTCCGCCTTCGGCGGCCCATGCCGCACCCCCACCGCGGAGCGACTCGCGGCGGACGGCCTCAAGTACTCGCGCTTCCACACCACCGCGCTGTGCTCGCCGACCCGCTCCGCGACGCTGACCGGCCGCAACCACCACAGCGTCGGCTTCGGCGTCATCGCCGAGCAGGCCGGCACCGCCCCCGGCTACAACGGCACCCGGCCCGACTCCGCCGCGACCATCGCCCGCGTGCTGCAGGGCAACGGCTATGCCACCGGCGCGTTCGGCAAGATGCACCAGACCCCGCCGTGGGAGATCACCCCCGCCGGGCCGTTCGACCGCTGGCCGCTGCGCGAGGGCTTTGAGAAGTTCTACGGCTTCCTCGGCGCGGAGTCGGACCAGTTCGAGCCGGTGCTGGTCGACGGATTCAAGGTCATCGACCCGCCGAAGACGCCCGACGAGGGCTACCACATGACCGAGGACCTCGTGGACCAGACGCTGAACTGGGTCGAGGGCGTCAAGACGATGGACCCGGAGAAGCCCTGGTTTGCGTACGTCCCGTTCGGCGCCTGCCACGCGCCGCTGCAGATCCCGGACCGCTACCTGGACAAGTACCGCGGCGAATTCGACCACGGCTGGGACCGCCAGCGCGAGATCACCCTCGAGCGCCAGATCGAGCTGGGCGTCGTCGGGCCGGACACCGTCCTCGCCCCGTGGGCGCCGGGCCTGCCGCACTGGGACGAGCTCGACGAGGACCAGAAGACGGTCTCCGCCCGGCTCATGGAGGTCTACGCGGCGTTCCTCGAGCACACCGACGACGAGGTCGGCCGCCTGGTCGACACCCTCGAATCGCGTGGCGAGCTGGAGAACACGCTGATCGTCTACATGATCGGCGACAACGGGGCCTCCGCAGAGGGCGGCATGGAGGGCGCGTTCAACTACCTGGCCGGGCTCAACGGCTATAAGAGCACAACGGCCGAGGTGCTCGAGCGCTTCGACGAGATCGGCACCCCGTCGAGCTACGTGCACTACCCGGCCTCGTGGGCGATGGCCCTGGACACCCCGTACCAGTGGGCCAAGCAGGTCGCCTCGCACTATGGCGGCACCCGCAACGGCCTGATCATGCACTGGCCCAAGGGAATCACGGAGACCGGCGCGGTGCGCGACCAGTGGCACCACTGCATCGACATCACCCCGACGATCCTCGAGGCGGCCGGCATCCCCGCGCCGCACACGGTCGACGGCGTCGCGCAGCAGCCGATCGAGGGCGTCGCGATGAACTACACGTTCAACGACGCCGAGGCCGCGGACCGCCACACCACCCAGTACTTCGAGATCTTCGGCAACCGCGGCATCTATGACCACGGCTGGACCGCCGTGACCGCGCACCGCCCGCCGTGGCTGATGGCGACCCCGGGGGTGATGCTGCCGGACATGGACAAGGACGTCTGGGAACTCTATGACACGACGGTGGACTGGTCGCAGGCGGAGAACCTCGCCGACCTGTACCCGGACAAGCTCGCCGAGCTCAAAGACAAGTTCCTCATGGAGGCGGCGAAGCACCAGGTCCTGCCGCTCGACGACCGCACCGTCGACCGCTTCCCCAACGAGGAGTCGCGGCCTCCGCACCCCATGCGCGGTCGCACGCGGATGAAGTTCTACCCGCACATGGATGGGCTGAACGAGAAGGCGGCACCGAGCTTCTTTAGCCGCTCGTTCTCGCTGACCGCGCGGATCGCCGGCGATTGCAGCGCGGCCAGCGGCGTCATCGCGAGCATTGGCGGGCGCTTCGGCGGCCTGTCGTTCTACCTGCTCGACGGAAAGCCGGTGTACTGCTACAACTTCAGCGGCGGCGGGGTCACCCACCTCCGCGCCGAGCAGCCGATCCCCGCGGACGCGCAGGTCCTCGCGGTCGACTTCGACTACGACGGCAAGGGCTTCGGCAGGGGCGGCTCCGTGCGGATCTCGGTCGACGGCGCGGTCGTGGCGGAGGGCCGGGTCGAGGAGACCGCCCGCGGCATCTTCAGCATGAACGAGCAGTTCGACATCGGCCGCAACCGGGGCAGCGCCGTCTCGCCGGACTACCAGGGCAAGGGCGCGTTCGCGTTTAGCGGCAAGCTCGAATCCGTGGAGGTGGACCTGCCTGCGGCGGAGGACATCTCGGCTGCGGAGCGGGCGCGGATCGAGATGGCCACGCACTAGCAATCCATAGGCAATCCATAGGCCAGCCATGGCCGCCTATGGCCATCTATAGCCGCCGAGAACGACGAAGTTGACGCGAAAACGCTAGATCCGCGTCAACTTCGTCGTTCTCGAGGCAGCCAGGAGAAGGCAGCCAGGTTCCACAACTCGGCGGCCTATAGGAAACCTCGTCCAATGACTTCGCCATCTGCTCATTGATTCCACCACCCCGCGCCCAGTTCAATGGAAGCCGGCTAGGACGGGCGACGACGGGATGAATCATGCTGACCACGAGGACCGACTTTCTGGCCGGGACCATCGACTACCCCGACCTCACGACTGCCACGCTGCCGGCTACGGCCGCTCGCCTGTACGGGGATCGGCACGCCTTCGTCTTCGGCGACAAGGCGCTGACGTATGCCGAGTTCGGGACGCAGAGCGGACGCTTCGCCGCTGCGCTGCGCGCGTCGGGCATTGGCCGCGGCGACATCGTGCTGATGCATATGGCCAACGGGATTGAGTTCGTCGTCGCCTATTACGGCACGCTGCGATCCGGTGCGACGGTGTCGCTGGTTAATCCGCTGCAGCCGGCCGAGGGCCTGCACAGCCAGTTGCTCGACACCGCCGCGCGGGCGGTGGTGACGCAGGCTGCCCAGGCCCCGATCGCGCTGGCTGCCGTCGCGGGCACGGCTGCGGAGCTGGTGATCGTCGATGCGCCGGGCGGCCTGGACCCTAATGCCGGCGCGTCGGCCGTCGAGTTTTGGGACTTCACCGGGTCCGCGGCCGAGGAGTACACCTGCACCGACCTGTGCGGTGACGACATCGCGCACGTCTCGTACACCGGCGGCACCACGGGCATCCCGAAAGGCGTGCGGGTGCTGCACCGCAACGTGCTGGCGAACGTGGCCCAGACGATGATGGCGCGCACCGGACACCAAATTCTGCGCCGCGCGGACGGGCAATTCGGGTTCAGTGAGGACGTGCGCCCGGGGTCCTGGGAGATGGGCCTGGGCGAGGACGTCGGCATCGTGGTCTCGCCGCTCTTCCACGTGCACGCGTTGGTCCTCTTGAACTCGTCGCTGTTGTCCGGGGTGACGAGCGTGTTCACCGGCAGGTTCGCGCCCGCGGTGATGCTGGAGCTCATCGAGCGGCATCGGGTCACCGCCATTAGCGGCAGCCCCGCGATGTGGCATGCGTTGGCGGCGCATCCGGATGCGCGGACGCGGGATCTGTCGTCGGTGCGGGTGATCACGTCCGGCGCGGCGCCGCTGGACCTGCCGACCGCCGAGTCCCTGCGAGCGATGTTCCAGTCGGCCCAGGTGGGCGAGGGGTACGGGATGACGGAGGCCACCGCGGTGGTGACTGTGCCGCCGATGACGGGACGGTATCCCGTCAAGGATGGCAGTGTCGGCGTGCCGCTGTTCGATACCGAGGTCCAGGTCCGGGCGTTGGACGGCTCAGGCGCGGTGCTCGCAGCCAATGAGCGCGGCACGCTGTGGGTGCACGGGCCGCAGGTCGCCGACGGCTACTTGAACAAGCCGGAGGCGACGGCGGCGCAGTTCGTCGACGGCTGGCTCGACACCGGCGACGTGGGCCACGTCGACGAGGACGGCTTCGTGTTCATCTCCGACCGCATCAAGGACATGCTGCTCTATAAGGGATACAACGTGTATCCGCGGGAGATCGAGGACATCCTCGTCACCCACCCCGGGGTGGACGCAGCAGCGGTGGTGGGGCGATCCTCGCCGGAGGTGGGCGAGGAGCCGGTGGGCTTCGTCGTCCCGGTGGCCGGATCCGCAGTCTCAGAGCAGGAGCTGATGGAATTCGTCGCCGCCCGCGTGCTGCCATACCAGAAGCTGCGGGACGTGGTCTTCCTTGAGCAGCTGCCGGTCACCGCGACAGGCAAGATTAGCAAGGTGGCGCTGCGCGGGCGGCTGTGACGGGTCCCTAGTTCAGATCCGGATCCAGGCGCTCCCGCACCACCGCCAGGAAGGCCCGTGCCACCGGGGATAGCAGGTCCGGATCGAAGGTGAGGCCGACGGCGCGGTTCAGGACGGGGATGGTGGGGCGGACGACGCAGCCGTTGGTGAGGGCCTCGGCGGCCGCGCGCTCCACGACCGTGCCGCCGACGCCCGCCGCGACAAATGGCAGTAGCGCCTCACGATGCTCCACCACCGCCGCCAGGTGCGGGATGTTTCCCATTCTCTGCACCTCCTGCTGGATCCGCTCGGAGAGCACGGTGGAGTCGTTGGGAACCCACAGCATGGGGATGTCGGGAAGCTGGGACAGCGTGATCGGCCCCGGTGGGAGGTCGGTGCCCGGCGGATACACCAGCCGAAGCTCATGCAGTGCCAGGGTGATCGACTGCAGCGGGTCGGCGGCGGACAACGGGAGATGGCTGAGGTAGAACTCGCAATGTCCGTCCCGGATCAGATCGACAACCTGGTCTGCATCCTGAAACTCCTTGATCCGCACCAGCACCGAGGGATGGGACTCGCGGAAGTCGGTGAGCGCCGCCGCCAGAGCGCTCAGCCCGAGAAGCGGGAAGATCATGATGTCGAGTTGGCCCACCAGCGCGCTGGTGGGCGAGGAGGTCAGGGTGTTCTTCGCCGCGATCGCGTCGCGCAGGATTTGTCGGGCCGGTCCCACCAGAGTGTGGCCGGCGGAGGACAGGACCATGCCACGGCCGACCCGGTGGAACAGCTGCAGTCCAAGGGACCGCTCCATCGTCCGGATCGACGTGGAGATCGTGGGCGGGGTGACGCCGAGTGCGGTTGCCGCCCCGGCCATTCCGGCGTGGTCGACGATCGCCAGAAAGTACTGGAGCTGCCGCAGGTCCATGTCAGCAGTCGTCCTTCGCCGTCGTGATGAAGTGGATGAACGCCGCGGCTGCGGGCGACCACGGCGCTTTGCGGGTGACCAGCGCGACCTCTCGGTAGGCGGGCGGATCCATCGCGCGAGCGACGACGCCCGCTAACTGGCCGTCGGCCACTGCCCGCGAGAGGATGGTGGCGCCGGCGCCATGACGCACTAGATCCCATGTCAGCGTCGGCTGAACGCAATCAATAATGACGTTGGATGCGTTCTCCGCTAACAGGTTTGGGCTATCGTGAATGCCCATCACGGCGTCGACGTCTATGATCAGTGGGACGTCTTGGACGTCCGCGCGCGGTACCGGATCCGGCAATGCGGCGGCTAGACCCGGGGGCAATGCGAGGACGAGCTCCTGGCATCGCAGCGAAAATGACTGCAGCGGTGGATGATCCACGATCGGTCGAGTGATGCCGACCTCGGCCACGCCGGTGCGGAGAGCCTCGAGGACCCCATCTGGGCCGTTGACGTCGATGACATGCATCAGCACGCCGGGGAAGCGCGCTTTGAACAAGCGGACCAATTCCACCGTCGGGTCGATGGAGAACGTCGAGTAGGTCGCGATCTCCAGCCGGCCGGTGCGTAGTTCGCGGACGGACTCCACCCTGGCGCGTGCGGAGTCGAGGTCGGCGAGCAGCCGCCGGGCGGTCGCGTCGAACTCCCGGCCCGCCGCGGTGAGCTCGAGGCGACGGCCCGCTCTCTCGAATAGCGGTGCGCCAAGGCTCTTCTCAAGTGTGCGGATGGCCTGGGAGAGCGAGGGCTGCGCGATGAACAACGCGTTCGCGGCAGCCGTCACACTGCCATGGTCGACTACCGCGATGAAATAGGAGATGGAATGCAGTTCCATCCATCGAGCATAGTGTGGGCGCCTGGGTGATCGCCGCGAAAGCGGGCGAGCCCGACGAGGGGCCGCCCGCTTTCGCGTCGAAATTAATCATTCAGGGTCTATTCGATCCACGCCTTATCGAAGAGCACGATGCCATCTTGGCTGGGCACGACGCCGTGCACATTGTTGGTCCAGGGCACGAAGTTGGTGCCCGCGCCCCACGCCAGGATGGGCGCCTTCTCGTTGACCTCGGTCTGCACGGCGGCGAGTGCCGTGCGCTTCTCATCGTCGGTGATCGCTGATTTCACATCTTCGAGCAACTGGTCCATCTTGGGGTCCGCGTACCCACCGGAGTTGGTGCTGGACGTGCTATTCAAGATCGAGAACAGCCGGCCGAAAGGTGCGGCGTCAGGGACCGGGGTGCCGGAGAGCGCCAGATCGAAATCGTAGGTGACGAACAAGGTCTTGAGCAGGTCGGTGAAGTTGGCGACGTACTCGATGTCGGCGGTGAACCCGGCGGACTGCAGCATGGACTGCTCGACCAAGGCCATCGCCTGTGAGGCGGGGACCTGCGCGCTGACGATCTTGATGTGGGTGTCGAGGCCCTCGGCCTGCACCTCTTCGACGAGCGCTCTCGCCTCATCGAGATTCGGCGTGATGCCGGCAACGTCGTTGTGCCACTTGGACCAATCGAGGAACATTGCGGTGCCCGGGATTCCCTTGCCATCGCGGCCACGCTCGTTCATGACGTCCGGATCGATAGCCAGCGCCATAGCCTTGCGAACGCGGACATCGGCGCCGGGATGGCCCTCTCGGCTGTTGACGGCGCCGAAGTCCATCATGCTGTCGGTCTCGATGTAGCCGGGGAAGTCCGCCTTGGCGGTGTCGACGGAATCGGCGTTGCGCAGGTACGCCATGTGGATGCCGCCGGCCTTCATCGCGTCGATCTTGGGCTGATCGCCCAGTATGTCGACGAACTTGAGCTCGGCGAGGTGTGGTGCGCCGTTCCAATAGTCAGCGCGGGCAGTGAGGAGCAGTTCCGTGCCGGGGGTAAGTTTCGTGAGGGTGAACGGGCCGGCGCCGATGGGGGTGAACGCGTTGTCCGGGCCGTCGGAGCTGGGCGCGACGATCATGCCGTACCCGAAGCTCAGCTGCGAGGGGAACTCGGGCCACGGTTGCTTCAGCGTGTAGACGACAGTGGAGGGATCGGTGGCCTCGACGGACTGGACGCCGGCCTGGAACACCTCGCTGCCGCTGCCCCTGTTCTGGTTGTATCGATTGGTGCTGGAGACCACCGCGTCCGCGTTCAGTTCCGTGCCGTCGCTGAACTTGATGCCGTCGCGCAGCTTCAGGGTCCAGCTCAGGTGGTCGTCGCTCGAAGTGAACGATTCCGCGAGCTGGGGGACGTACTTTTCCGTGCCGCTATCCCAGCGCATCAGCACATCGTAGATAGCGGCCATCTGGCTGCCGCCGGACGCGCCCGCGGCAATTGTCCTGGTCGGGTCGAGGCTCGCCACGGGGGCGAACGGGGCGAAGCTCAAGGTGCCGCCATCGACGGGGCTGCCGCCCGCGGGCTGATCGCCGATAATGCCCACTGTGCCGGGAGACGTGGTCGCGCCGCCACTGCCGTCGTCTGAACCGCTGGAACTGCTGCTGGCGCAGCCGGCGAGCAGCGCTGCGCTGGCCATCATCGCGATAGTGGCCATGGCGAGTTGTCTGCGTGGAATCGAACGTGGCATCAATTACCTCCAGATCAGGTGTGCAGCAGGACGTCTGGCGGTGCTGCGGGCTGCATCTGATCGTGCCATGGATGATGTGATGCCGGTCATAGGAAATTACTCAGGCATTGTTTTTTGTGGGGAATTGCCAAGCTAGGAGATCCACGCCTTCTCGAACAGGATCATGCAGTCCATCGTCGGCACCATGCCGTGGACATTGTCGGTCCAGGCAACGAAGTTGGGGCCCGCGCCGTACGCCAGCAGCGGAGCCTTCTCAGTGAGCTCCACCTGCAGGTCTGCGATCGCCTCGCGCTTGGCGTCGTCGTCGGTCGCGGATTGAACATTGGCCAGCAGCGCGTCGAGGCCCGCGTCCTTATATCCGCCCACGTTGTTGGACGACGTGCTATTCAGCGCGCTGTAAAAGCGGAGGAACGGCGCCGCGTCCGAGATGCTGAGGGCACCATAGCCGATGTCGAAGTCATGATCGACGTACAGCTTCTTGACCATGTCGGTCACGGTGGGCGAGTAGTCGATGGTGACCTCGAGGCCGACGGCCCCGAGCATGGACTGCACCGCCAGGGCCTGCTGCTGGGAGGCCTGGTCCTGCACGCTCACATAGTTCAGCTTGCCGTCGAACCCGTCGGACTTGGCTTCGGCGACCAGAGCCTTGGCCTGCTCGAGGTCGAGGTTGACGGCAGGCGTCGTGGCGTCATGCCACTTCGACCACTCCTGGAACAGCAGAGTCCCGGGCATGCCCTGGCCTTCCTTCGCGCGCTGGTTCAACACCTCGGGATCGATGCTGAGCTGGATGGCCTTGCGCAGGCGCACGTCCGAACCGGGGCGGCCCTCGCGGCTGTTGATCTGACCCAGGTCCGCCATGCTGAGCGTCTCGATATAGCCCGGAAACTGGGTTCGGGCGGAGTTGACGGTGGCCGCGTTGCGCAGGAACGCCATCTGGATACCGCCGGATTTGAGGGCGTCGATCTTGGGCTGCTCGTCCTTGATGGTCACGAATTTGAGACCGTCCAGGTGCGGCGCGCCGTTCCAGTAGTCCGACCGGGCTTTGAGCGAGAGCTCGCCGGGGACCAGGTTCTCCAGTGTGAACGCGCCCGCGCCGATCGGGGTGAACTGCTCGCCAGCGTCGGCTGCGGCGCCGACGATCATGCCGTGGCCGAAGGTCAGCATGGCGGGGAACTCAGTCCACGGCTGGTTGAGGGTATAGACGACGGTGGAGCGGTCGGTGGCCTCGACGGACTGGACGCCAGCCTGGAACACCTCGTTGTTGGGTCCGCGGAGCTCATTGAAGCGGCTGGTGCTGGCGACGACCGCGTCGGCGTCGAGCGGAGTGCCATCGCTGAAGGTGACGTCGTCGCGCAGCTTCAGGGTCCAGACGAGGTGGTCTCCGCTCTCCGTGAGGGACTTCGCGAGCTGCGGGTGATATGTCTCCGTCTGTGCGTCATATCGGAGCAGCACGTCGTACACCGCCGCCATCTCGGTGCCGCCGGTGGTGCCGGCCGGCTGTGTCTTGGTGGGGTCAAGGCTGGCGACCGGCGAATAGGACGCGAAGCGCAGAGTGCCCCCGCTGACTGGTTGGCCGCCGTCAGCTTGGTCGCCGACGATGCCGACCGTGCTGGGGTCCGTTGCCCCGCCGCTATGTGAACCGGCCGTGCCGCTCGCGCAGCCCGTCAGCAGTAGCCCGCTGACTGTGGCCGCGACGGCAATGGAGCCAATGCGGTGTCGACTCGATCGTGACATTCAAGATCCTCCAGCTCGTCTCGGCGGCGGCGGGACTCGCCCGCCGCACACGCCGCCATGAAGGCGCCCCGTGGCGCCATCGTGGTGAGCATGTGATGCAAGGCACAGGAGGTGTGGGTGATTTCCGCCTAGCGGCAAGGTTTCGCCCGGCGCGGGTCGAATCCGACTGTGCCTGCGGAACGGCGAAGGCGGGTGCGCCCACATGGGGTGCACCCGCCTTCGCGATCGCGGCAGACCGCCGCGGTTGGCTCAGGTCGCTACTTGATCCACGCCTGGTCGAGCAGCATGATCGCGTCCATGCTGGGCACCGCGCCGTACACGTTGTCGGTCCACGGCACGAAGTTCGCGCCCGCGGACAGTGTCAGGAACGGGGCTGTGGCGTTGACCTCGGTCTGCAGCGCGGCCAGGGCCGTGCGCTTGGCGTCGTCATCCTTCGCGGTCTGGACGTCGGTGAGGATCTGGTCCATCTTCGGGTCGTTGACGCCGAGGATGTTGTTGCTGGAGGTGCTGTCCAGGGCGCTGTAGAGGCGCATGAACGGTGCCGCGTCGCCGACACTGTACGCAGCGGTGGCGATATCGAAGTCCTTGTCGACGTACAGGCGCTTGACAACGTCGGTCACCGAGGCTGCGTACTCGACGTTGACGTTGATGCCGATGGGCGCGAGCATTGCCTGGACGGCCAGCGCGGTGGCCTGCGAGGACTGGTTCCCCGGCGTGAAGTACGTGATGTTGCCGTCGAAGCCGTCGGCCTTGGCCTCCTCGACGAGCGTCTTGGCCTCATCGACGTTGAGTGTCATGGCCGGCACGTCGTTGTGCCACTTGGACCAGGACTGGAAGATCTCCGTCCCGGGCATGCCCTTGCCCTCCTTCGCGCGGACGTTGATCACCTCGGGGTCGATCGTCATCTGCATGGCCTGGCGCACGCGCACGTCGGCGCCGGGACGGCCCTCGCGCTGGTTGATCTGGATGACGTCGGACAGGCTGCTGGTCTCGTAGAAGCCGGGCAGGGTGGCCTTGGCATCATCGATGGCGGCCGCGTTGCGCAGGAAGGCCATCTGGATGCCGCCGGTGTTGAGGGCGTCGATCTTGGGCTGCTCGTCCGCGATGGTGACGAACTTCAGGCTGTCTAAGTGCGGCTTGCCGTTCCAGTAGTCCTCGCGGGCCTTGAGCACGAGATCGCTGCCGGGGGTCAGGGACTCGAAGGTGAACGCGCCGGCCCCGATGGGGGTGAACGCGCCGTCCGCGCCGTCGGAGGAGGGGGCGACGACCATGCCATGTCCGAAGACGAGGAGGGCTGGGAACTCGCTCCAGGGCTGGTTCATGGTGTACACGACGGTGGACTCATCGGTGGCCTCGACCGATTTGACGCCGGCAAGGAATGCTTGGCTGTTGCCGCCGTGGCGCTCGTTGAAGCGGTTGGTGCTGGCGACCACTGCGTCGGCGTTGAGCGGGGTGCCGTCGCTGAAGGTGACGCCGTCGCGCAGCTTGAGGGTCCAGCTCAGGTGGTCGTCGCTCTCGGTGAGAGATTTAGCCAGCTGGGGCTCGTAGGTGTGTGTGGACGCGTCGTAGCGGACGAGCAGGTCGTAGATCGCCGCCATCTCCGTGCCGCCGGTGGAGCCGGCAGGCTGGGTCTTGGTCGGGTCCAGGCTGGCGACGGGGGAAAAGCCGGCGAAGTTGAGGGTGCCGCCATCCACGGCCGTGCCGCCATCGGCCTGGTCGCCGATGATGCCGATTGCGCCCGCCTCGGTCTGGAGGCCGGTGTCGCCGGAACCGTTCGAACTGTCCGAGCTGGAATCACCGTTGCTGGCGCAGCTCGCCAACATGAGTCCGCTGGCGATGGCGGCGATTGCCACCGTGCCTGCGCGGCGCCTGTTTGATCGTGACATCTTCAAACCCTCCGGATTGTGTCCACCCCACCGCGGTCGCTCGCCGTGGGCTGTGTCGGCATCGTTGTGCGACGCCCGCCACAAAATGTGACTGCTGCCACAATAGGGTGGATTTGTGTACTCCAGTAGTGGATTGGCCAGACGGGCGTTCATCTGATGTGCCGGGCGGCACCCGGGGCGCTCGGCGGGACAGCAAAAGCGGGCACGCCCACGTGGGGCGCACCCGCTCTCGCGTTCAGTCGGTGAAGGCTACTTCTTGATCCACGCGCCGTCGAGCAAGACGATGGCGTCGGAGTTCGGCTTGACGCCGTACACGTTGTCGGTCCACGGGACGAAGTTCGCGCCCGCGGCGAGCGGCAGGTACGGCACCGTCTCGTTGACCTCGGTCTGCAGCGCGGTAATCGCGGTGAGCTTGGCCTCGTCGTCCTTCGCGGTCTGGATGTCGCTGAGGATCTGGTCCATCTTCGGGTCGTTGACGCCGAGGATGTTGTTGGTGGAGGTGCTGTTCAGCGCGCTGAAGAGGCGGGTGAACGGGGCCTCGTCGCTGATGCTGTAGGCACCGGTGGAGATGTCGAAGTCCTTGTCGACGTAGAGGCGTTTGACGACGTCCGTCACGGAGGCGGCGTACTCGATGGTCACGTCGATGCCGATCGGCGCGAGCATCGCCTGGATCGCCAGCGCGGTCGCCTGCGAGGCCTGGGCCTGGACCGTGAAGTAGGTGATCTTGCCGTCCCAGCCATCGGCCTTGGCCGCGTCGACGAGCGTGGTGGCCTCGTCCGTGTTCAGGGACGGAGCGTCGATGTTGTGCCACTTGGACCAGGACTGGAAGATCTCATTGCCGGGCAGGCCCTTGCCCTCCTTGGCGCGGACGTCGATGACCTCGGGGTCGATCGCCAGCTGCATGGCCTGGCGCACCCGCACGTCGGCACCGGGGCGGCCCTCACGCTGGTTGATCTGCACCACGTCGGCGAGGCTGTTGGTCTCGTAGAAGCCGGGCAGGGTCGCCTTGGCGGTGTCGATGGCCGCCGCATTGCGCAGGAACGCCATCTGGATGCCGCCGGTGTTGAGCGCGTCGATCTTGGGCTGGTCATCCTTGATGTCGACGAACTTCAAGGTGTCCAGGTGCGGCTTGCCATTCCAGTAGTCGGAGCGGGCCTTGAGCACGAGCTCGGCGCCGGGCGTCATGGACTCGAAGGTGTACGCGCCGGCGCCGATCGGGGTGAACGTGCCGTCCGGGCCGTCGGAGGAGGGTGCGACGACCATGCCGTGGCCGAAGGTCAGCATGGATGGGAACTCGGTCCACGGCTGGTTCATGGTGTAGACGACGGTGTGCTCGTCGGTGGCCTCGACGGACTTGACGCCCGCCGTGAATGCCTGGCTGTTGCCGCCGTGTCCCTCGTTGAAGCGGTTCGTGCTCGAGACCACAGCGTCGGCGTTGACCGGGGTGCCGTCGCTGAAGGTGACGCCGTCACGGAGCTTGAGGGTCCAGGTGAGGCGGTCGTCGCTCTCCTTGAGCTCCTTCGCCAGCTGCGGCTCGTAGCTGTCGGTCTTCGCGTCGTAGCGGACCAGCAGGTCGTAGACCGCGGCCATCTCGGTGCCACCGGTGGAGCCGGCGGGCTGCGTCTTGGTCGGGTCGAGGCTGGCGACGGGGGAGTAGCCCGCGAAACTCAGGGTGCCGCCCTCGACGGGGGAGCCGCCGTCGCCCTGGTCGCCGATGATGCCGACGGCGCCGGTCTCGGTCTGGGGGCCGGTCGTCGTCGAGCCGCCGCTATCGCCGTTGCTCGCGCAGCCGGCCAGCAGCACGCCGCTGGCGATTGCGGCGACGGCGATGGTGCCGATCCGTCGTTGCCTCAAAATGGACATTCAATTCCTCCAGGGTTCTCAGCCGCGGGCTGACTGCTACTTGTGACGCCCTGCGGCGCCCAGACAGTCTGTGACGGTCAACACAGCATTGGTCGAGGAGTCCCGCTAACCGGGACTAGCGTCCGATGGGTGCTGAATATCGCTCGGGGAACGTCCGTGGTTGACAGCTCGAATATGCGCCGTGGCCTGGTGTTATCGGAAATGATTCCGGGGGAATGGTGGAGGGGCACGAAAATAGGAATTCCGAAACGAAAGCGGCCCGACTATCCGTGTGGGATAGTCGGGCCGCTTCAGTCAGAGCTGCGGGAGATGGTTAGCCGCGGACAGGCGCGGAGGCCGGGCGCGCGGAGCGACGGCGCTGGCCGCCCGCGGGTGCCGCCGCACGCTGGCCGCCGGACGGCTGCGACTCGCTGGAGTACTTGACGGTGGTGGCCGCGCCGCTCGAGCGCGAGGCGCCCGACTGGCCGCCGCGTCCGCCGCCGCCGGAGCGTCCGCCGCCACGGGGTCCGCCCTGGCCACCGCCACGGGGGCCGCCGCCACGAGGTCCGCCGCCGCGCTGGCCGCCGCGAGGTCCGCCCTGACGACGCTCATCGGAGTCGTTCGACGCGGACTCGGGTGCGGGGGTGACCCGTGCCGCGGTCTCGCCGACGAGGCCGGTCACGGCCGTGGACTGCGCGGTGACCTGCTGCGGCTGCGCCTTGATGCCGGCCTTGCGCAGCAGGATGGCGACATCCTTGCGCTGCTCGGGCAGGACCACGGTGACGACGTCGCCGCTGCTGCCCGCGCGGGCGGTGCGGCCGGAGCGGTGCAGGTAGGCCTTGTGCTCGGCCGGCGGGTCGACGTGGACGACCAGCTGGACGTCGTCGACGTGCACGCCGCGTGCGGCGATATCGGTGGCGACGAGGACCTTGATGTTGCCGGTGGAGAAGGCGGCGAGGTTGCGGTCACGCGCATTCTGCGACAGGTTGCCGTGCAGGTCCACGGCGGGGATGCCGGCCTGCGTGAGCTGCTTGGCCAGCTTGCGGGCCTGGTGCTTGGTGCGCATGAACAGGATTCGGCGGCCGGTGCCCGAGGCGAGCAGCTCGACGAGGTCCTTCTTCGCCGTCGTGTTCGTGACGTCGTAGATGTGGTGCGTCATGGCGACGACGGGCGAGTTGGCCTCGTCCACCGAGTGCATGACGGGGTTGCTCAGGAAGCGCTTGACCAGCTTGTCGACGCCGTTGTCCAGGGTGGCCGAGAACAGCAGCCGCTGGCCGGAGGTCGGGGTCGCGTTCAGGATGCGGGTGACGCCGGGCAGGAAGCCGAGGTCGGCCATGTGGTCGGCCTCGTCGAGGATGGTCATCTCGATGGCGTCCAGGTGCACGTGGCCCTGACGCATCAGGTCCTCGAGGCGGCCGGGGCATGCGACGACGATGTCGACGCCGCCCTTGAGCGCACTGACCTGGCGGTTCTGTGCGACGCCGCCAAAGATGGTGGTCACGCGCAGGTTGGCCGCCCGAGCCAGGGGCTCGAGTGCCACCGTGAGCTGGGTGGCCAGCTCACGGGTCGGAGCCAGGATCAGGCCACGGGGGTGGCTGGGGCGGGTCTTGTTGCCGCTGGAGCTCAGGCGGGCCGCCAGGGGGATGCAGAAGGCGAGCGACTTGCCGCTGCCGGTCTTACCGCGGCCCAGCACGTCCCGGCCCTGCAGGGTGTCGGGGAGCGTGTCGGTCTGGATGGGGAACGGAGACTTGATGCCGTTGTCGGTGAGCGCGCTGACCAGCTTGGTGGGGACGCCGAGGTCCGCGAAGGAGGCTACGGCGGTGGTCGGGGCTGCTGCGGGCAGTGTTGCTGTGGTCTGTGTGGATGACATGGGGTGGGTCGGTGCCTTTCTTAGGCATCGGGTTGTGCCCAGGCCGCACAGAGCTGCCGTGCTAGCGGGCACAAATGTGGCGAGATTGCCGGTGGGCAAAATCGATCGCCGCGAGAAGTGCTCGTGCAGAGGGCGCACTGATCTAGAACACGGTTGTCCGGGCCATAACTACTTGGGCCGGGAGCCGGTACGGGAGAAGCGTTCCACGACGTCTCGGAGTCTTCGTAGCGTTGTGCTGTGTCTTGTCGACACCGAGTTGAGCCAACCATAGCGGATATCCCGCGCCCGTCCGCCGAGCCTTGGGCTCGTGAACCAGAAAATGGCAGGTCAGGCTGTTTCGGACTGTGGGCAGAATCACCGGCTGTGATGCTTTTATCAAGTACCGAGACATCCCCGGTGGACTGTGGTTAACTACGTCACGGTCGCTGTGTTTGTGTTTGTGTTTCCACGCTCGCACATTAGCTAGGGCGTGATGGATTTCCTCTTGGGAGCCGTCAACAACCGCCGTGTAACACCGGCCCTGGGGTCCGACGGACGGATCTCAGTCGTGGACACTGTAAGAGGAGTTAGTCATGGCAGAAGGCACTGTTAAGTGGTTCAACGCTGAGAAGGGCTTTGGATTCATTGCCCCCGACGACGGCAGCGCTGACGTCTTTGTTCACTACTCGGAGATCCAGAGCGGCGGCTTCCGCAGCCTCGAGGAGAACCAGCGTGTGAGCTTCGAGGTTGGCCAGGGCCAGAAGGGCCCCCAGGCCACTGGCGTTTCGCCGCTGTAAGGACAAAGTGCCTCTTCCCTGATGGGGGAGATGAACTTGAAATTCGGCCCCCACTCCTTCGGGAGTGGGGGCCGAGTTCTGTTTCGTCGGGCCTGGTTACTGGGCGTTCAACTACTGGGCGGTCGACTACTGGGTGGCGGCGCCCATCAGCTTGAACTGCTCGATCATCATCGACATCGCATCGGGCGCGAAATCGCCTGGGCGGAACGTGATCCGGCTCAGCTGGCCCGAGTACGGGAAGCTGCCGTGGCGGGCGCGCAGCGCCGCCGAGACGGGGGAGCGGCGCATCGCGCCCACGTGCAGGCCGCTGAACGGCACCAGCCAGGACAGCTGGACCAACTCGACGCCGTCGCGCACGCTGTGCCCGTCGATCTCGATGCTGGCAACCCAGCGGGCCTTGCCCGGGGCCTCCACCCGCACCCGGATGCTGCGGGCCCCCACGGGCACGGTGACGGGCTCGGCGGCGATCATCTGTCCCCACGCGTTCTGGACCAGATGCAGCAGCCCGTCCTCGATATACACGACGTAGCCGCTCTCCTGGCCGCCGTGCGCCAGCAGCACGCCCTCGTCGCCCGCCTGGTAGCCGGCGAGCTCGGCCTTGAACTCGAACGAGCGGCCGTCGATCAGCTGGCTCGCACGGAAGCGCTCCAGCGTCGGTGTCTCGGGCAGCAGCGTGATCGGCGTCGCGAACCGGGCCTCGAGGGGGTCGCGCTGGAACCAGTGCAGCGGGCTGCCGTCGGCCAGCGGGAAGACCTGATTCTGCTCGGCGGCCTCGCGCCAGGCGGCGATGAGAGCCTCGACGCGCTCGGGGTGCTCGGCGGCGAGGTCGTCCAGCTGGGTGGGGTCCGCGGCGGTGTCGAACAGCTCCCAGCGATCCGATTCGAACGGTGTCATCGGTGTCCGGGCGGCCACGGCCTCCCAGTCGCCGGCGTAGTACGCACGTTCGCCGAGGCACTCGTAGTACTGCTCGGTGTGATCGCTCGTCGCGTCGGCGCTGCGCAGGATGCCGGCCATGCTGACGCCGTCGAGCGGGCGCGCGGCTAGGCCGTTTCGCTCGGTGGCGACCGGCAGGCCGATGAGTTCGAGAATCGTCGGCGCGAGGTCGGTCACGTGCGCGTACTGGTTGCGGATTGCGCCGGCGGTCTCGGGCAGCCCCGCGGGCCAGGACATCAGGAACGAGACCTGGTGCCCGCCGCGGTAGGTGCTGAACTTGTGACGGCGGAACGGGGTGTTGGCGGTGGTGGCCCAGCCGGAGGCGTACTGCGGCCAGCTGGCGGGGCCGCCGATCTCATCGAGGCGCGGCAGATCCTCTGCGATGCGCTCCTCGTTGTTGGGCTTGCGGGAGCGGTCGAGGTTGCGCAGATGGTTGAACGTGCCGACGTCGTGGCCGCCGCCGCCCGACGCGCCGTTGTCGCTGAGGAAGATGAAGATGGTGTTCTCGAGCTCGCCGAGGCGGCCGAGGACCTCGCGGAGCCGCCCGACGGACTCGTCGATGGTGCCGACCATCGCGGCGTAGCCCTCCATGTGGCGGGCGGCGAGGGCCTTGCCGTCGTCGGTGAGGTCGTCCCATACGGGGATGTCGTAGCCGAGCTCCTCGGTCAGCGGGGGCAGGCCGAGCTCGGGCGGCATGACGCCGAGCTCCTGCTGGCGGGCGAGGCGGCGCGCGCGGATGATGTCCCAGCCCTCGGCGTACTTGCCGCGGAAGCGGGCGAGGTCCGCGGGCTTGACGTGCATCGGCACGTGCACCGCGGCGTGCGCGTAGTACATCGCGAAAGGCTTGGTCGGGTCTGAGGCCCGCGCGTCGGCGATCATCTCGACGGCACGATTGGTGAGATCGTCCGTCAGGTAATAACCCTCGGGGTACTGGTCGATGTTGACGGGGCTGTTGCCCTCGTACAGCTGGTGCGGCTCATGAAGGCTCGTCTGCGCCTCGAGGAAGCCGTAGTACTGGTCGAAGCCGCGCTGCAGCGGCCATGAGTGGCGGTTGCCCGCCGAGTGCATGTCGGACTCGCGGCACAGGTGCCACTTGCCGATCGCCATAGTGGAGTAGCCATGCCCGCGCAGCGTCTCGGCCCACGTCGGCTGGTTCGGTGGCAGCTCGGCGGCGTAGCCGGGGAAACCGGTGTCCACGTTCGCGACCGCGCCCATGCCGACGGCGTGGGAGTTGCAGCCGGTGAGGAGGGCGGCGCGGGTGGGGGAGCAGGTGGGGGTGACGTGGAAGTCCGTCAGCCGCGCGCCCTCGGCGGCCACCGCGTCGAGGTGCGGGGTGGGGATCTCCGAGCCGAACGGGCCGATATCGGAGTAGCCCATGTCGTCCACAAGCATCACGACGACGTTCGGGGCGCCGACGGGCGGGCGGAGGTTCTCGGGCCAGGCCGGGGTGGAGGTGGCTAGCAGATCGGTGATATTGCCGGCAAAGCCCGGCGCGCGAGACTCGGTCATCGCTGTGACGGTAGTCATGTCGCGGCCGGGCTTGGGCAGTGTTTCCGGTGGTTGGTTAAACCACCATGCGGCCCTCAGCCTTGGCCTCGCGGAAGTCCTTGTAGACGCCGATCGAGAGAATGATCAGCACCACCAGGGCCATGACCGGCCACATCAGGATGTAGAGCGTCATAAAGAAAGTGGTCATCGGTTTTCCTTCCCGTCCTTCTTGGTCTCGTCATCCGACTTGGTTAGTACCGCTGAGCCGGACCTGCCGGCCTGCTTGTCGCTCTTCTTCTGGTCCTTGGCGGCCTTGAATCCGACGGCCACGACCGCCTGCTCCGCTTGGAAGGACAGCACGCGCTGGTCGATGAGATCGAAGTCGAACGGCTCCTGCTTGCTCCGCAGGCTGATCACCGTGCAGACCAGGGCGCTGACGCCGTAGGCGACCAGTGAGCCGAGCAGGACCGGGTAATCGCGTAGGAACCCGATCAGCAGGGGCAGCATCACCAGGAGCATGATCGAGCCGGCGATGAGCCCGGTGCGGAGGCCGAACATCCCGAAGGTGAGCAGCCCGACGACCACTGCGGCACCGATGGCGCAGAGGACCTCGAACAAGACGGCCTGCACGCCGGTCATGGGGATGAGCTCGAAGCGGGCCACCACGAAGAAGGCCAGAGCGACGAGCACCGAGATCGTGAACGCCTGGTTGGTGATCTTGTTCCAGTAGAAGCTGGCAATCACGGGGAAGACCAACGCGCCCCACAGAGCGCCGACGAACACCAGCAGCTCAAGGATGTCGAAGTTGGCGAACGCGAACAGCACGCCCGCCGCGGTGGCGCCCACCATCGTCATGCGGCCGATCAGCAGCATCGTGGTGGGGTTGACCTTGCCGCGGGCCAGGTTCTTGCCGTAGATGTCCGTCATCGCGAGCGCGGACAGCGCGGCGAGGTCGGAGTCCGCGGTGGAGGACAGCGAGCCGATGACCATGATGAACAGCGCGCCCACAAGGACGACCGGCAGGTAGTCGACGGCCATCTGCGGGATGATGTTGTTCATGTCGCCGTCCTGCGGGGACATGCCGACCATGGCGGCGAGGACGCCGATCATGCCCAGACCAATCACGGTGCCGGCGTAGCCGAAGGTGGCGGTGACGAACGTGGACTTGATCTTGTCCGCGCGCACGGCGAAGAGGCGCTGCGCGATGGTCTGGTTGCCGATCGCGTAGGCCAGCACGGCCACGAGGTAGGGCGCGCCCTGATTCAGGAACGCGTCCATGGAGAGGAAGTTGGCCTTCTCCGGGTCGCTCGCCGCGAGGTCGTCGAGGCCGCCGCGGAGCATGCTGGGGCCGCCGGCCGCGAAGAAGACCGTGGGGATGATGATGATCGCCGCGCCCATGAGGGCCACCAGCTGGGCGAAGTCCGTGAGCACCGAGGCGCGGAAGCCGGACCAGACGGTGTAGCCCAGCACGCCGATGGCCACGATGATCACGCCGGTCTCGAAGTTGTACGGCGTGAGGATATAGAGCAGCGCGCCGGCGGCGGTGAAGTTCGCGGTGAGGCTGATGACGCTGCCCACGATGTTGGAGCCCGCGAGCATCAGCTGGCTGGAGCTGCCGTGCCGGGCGTGCATGACCTCGGCCAAGGTGTGCGCGTGCGGCGCCACCTTGCGGAATCTGCGGCCGAAGGGGTAAATGCACAAGATCATCAGCGCGCCCCAGAGCCCATAGTGGATGGGGCCCGAGATGCCGTAGACGTAGCCGGCCTGCGCGGCGGCATAGAACGACGCCGCCCAGATCCAGGTGGCGGTCATGGACGAGGAGGACAAACCGAATCCGACGGCGCCGTCCGAGACCATGAAGCCGTCGACATTCTCCTTCTTCTGCCGGATCGTCAGCGTCATGAGGAACGTCAGTCCGAAGAATGCGACCAGCAATATGATTGTGGTGAGTCCGCTAAGGGGAAACAAAATACCTCCGTGTCGGGCATCGATAATCGCACCCGCCGGGGAATATGTGTGTTTGTGCAGGAGCGGCTATCGAGTGTCCGAGCTGATGTGCGTGGTTATTCGAGTTTCGTTGTGGGTAGTCAAGTGTTTGTGTGATTGAAATCCTGAAGTACCTTAGCAAGTGCTGAGTGTCAAAATGGTAAAGACGGTGTCTCGATTGGTGGGACGCCGATTGAGTATGCTATTCTGAACGGCTACTGTGTGAATTCTTGCTGGCGGGTCACCGCTGCAAGGGCATGCTTTCCTGTCAGTCGACACCATGGCCTCCGCCTGTGTCGGACTTCACAGTCATTCCTTGTTGATCGACTGGATCTGGCTGTGTGCAGGGGGAATCCCATCAACCTAGGAGTGAGTCGTGATGTGGACGCAGGATGGCGCAGCGGTGGTCGTGGGCGGGACCGGGGGCATCGGCGCGGCAATCACCCGGCTATTGGTCAAGAGGGGATCGGACGTTCTCATCACCTACCGGTCCAATATTAATGCCGCGAATGCGTTGATCGCAGAATCCGGCGGAAAGGTGCGGGCGCTGCAGCTCGATATCACCGACGAGAATGCCGTCGCGCACCTGGAGGCTATTGGCGCAATTCGTACCCTTGTTTATGCGGCGGGCCCACTGGTTCGCCAACGGCATTTGAGCAAGGTGGCCCCCAGTGAATTGCGCTCGACATTGATCGACGACGCCGTCGGGTTCTTCACCGTCGTGCGCGCGACGCTGCCGGCCCTGCGCGAGTCCGGCGGGTCGATCGTGGCCGTCACGTCCGCGGCCGGGCGTCGGTACGCGGTGCGCGACGGCCTGTCGGTGATCCCCAAGGCATCCGTCGAGGCGATCGTCACCGGGATAGCGGTGGAGGAGGGCCGGTTCGGAGTGCGCGCCAACTGTGTGGGCCCCGGCATGCTGGCCGACGGCATGGCGCGATCGCTGATCGCGGCCGGCGACCTCGACGAGGCGGCCCTCGAGGCGGCCAAGCGCAACACGCCGCTGCGGCGCTTCGGCACGGCGCACGACATCGCCGAGGCTGTCGTGTTCCTCGCCTCCAGCCAAGCGAACTTCATCACCGGACAGAAACTCGACGTCGACGGAGGTTATGGTGCCTGATTCTTACGCAGAAGTGAGCGCGCGGGTGAATGCGCTGCTCGCCAAGCTCGCATTGTTCGCGGACACAGGGACGGTGGAGGAATACCTCTCGCAGTCCACCGCCGACGCGGTGTGGGACTTCCCCGCGAACCCCACGTCGGGCGCGCCTGCCAGCCTGCTCACCGGCCACGCCGAGATCGCGGCGAGCGTGGGGGCCCGGCGCGCGTCGGGCATCCAGGGCCCGGGGACGAACTCCCAGCACGTGATCACCAATGTGGCCGTCGACCTGATCTCAGCGGACACCGCGCGGGCGCGCTCGTCGTGGATGTTCCTGCGGCAGACCCTGACCGCGCCGGCCGTGTCCGGGGCCGGGCACTACGACGACGAGCTGCGGCGGGTCGACGGCGTGTGGCTGCTGGCGCGGCGGACGGTGTCTTTCGGCTAGCACTGTGTTGGCTGAGTTTTTCTTGTCACACCCCACCGGTACCCTCTGCACGTGGCCCTATACCGGAAGTATCGACCGGCGACCTTCGCAGAGATCGTCGGCCAAGAACACGTCACCGAGCCGCTGAGCGCTGCGCTGGAGGCTGGGCGGATCAACCACGCCTATCTCTTCTCGGGGCCGCGCGGTTGCGGCAAGACGTCGTCGGCGCGCATCCTCGCCCGGTCGCTCAACTGTGTTCAGGGCCCGACGGCCAGCCCGTGCGGTGTCTGCAACTCGTGTGTCGCCCTCGGCCCGGGCGGCTCCGGCAACCTCGACGTGATGGAGCTCGACGCGGCCAGCCACGGCGGTGTCGAGGACACCCGCGACCTCCGGGACAAGGCCTTCTACGCCCCGGCCGAGTCGCGGTACCGCGTGTTCATCGTGGACGAGGCCCACATGGTCACCAACGCGGGCTTCAACTCGCTGCTCAAGATCGTGGAGGAGCCGCCGGAGCACCTCATCTTCATCTTCGCGACGACGGAGCCGGAGAAGGTGCTGCCGACGATCCGCTCGCGCACCCACCACTACCCGTTCCGACTGTTGCCGCCGACCGTGATGCGCGGGCTGCTGGACAACATCTGCGAGCAGGAGCACGTCGCCGTCGAGGACGCGGTGTTCCCATTGGTCATCCGCGCGGGCGGCGGATCCCCGCGTGACTCGCTGAGTGTGCTGGACCAGCTCCTCGCCGGCGCCGGACCGGAGGGCATCACCTACCCGCGGGCGCTGTCCCTGCTGGGCGTCACCGACGTCGCGCTGATCGACGACACCGTCGATGCCCTCGCCGCCAACGACGGCGCGGCCCTGTTCGAGACCGTCAACCGCCTCGTAGAGGCCGGGCATGATCCCCGCCGCTTCGCCTCCGACCTGCTGGAGCGGTTCCGGGACCTGATCCTCATGCAGGCCGTGCCCGACGCCGGAGAACGCGGCCTGGTCGACGCCCCCGTCGACGTGCTCGCCCGCATGCGCGCGGAGGTCGACCGCATTGGCCCCGCCACCCTGACCCGCTATGCCGAGATCGTCCATGACGGACTAGGCGAGATGCGCGGCGCGACTGCGCCCCGCCTGCTCCTTGAGGTGATGTGCGCGCGGATGCTGCTGCCCGGAGCCGCCGAGGGCCAGGCCGCGCTGATGCAGCGGTTGGAGCGGCTGGAGCGGGGGATCTCCGCCGGATTGGTGTCCGCCCCGGCTGCTGGCTTCCAGGCCGCTGGCTCTCAGGCTGCCGACACTGCGCCCGAGGTCGAGCCCGCGTTCGTCCGGCCCTCACAGCGTGCGGCCCAGGTTGCAGAGCCTGCTCCGATTGCCGTCCCCGAGCCTGTCGTGCCAGTAGTCTCCGCGGCCGAACCGGTGGTGCCCGTGGTCGCAGTGCCAGCACCGGTTCCTGTGGTCGAGCCTGTGGTCTCCGAGCCCGTCGTTGCCGAACCCATGGCGGGGCCGGACGGTCCCGCGGAACCGTCGCCGGTTCCTGAAGCTGTGGCACCGGTGTCGCCTGCGCCCGAGCCCGAGCCGGTTGCCGTGCCCGAGCTCGCTGCCGCTGTTGACTCCGGCCGCCCGGATGCCGTCGCGGTTCGTGCCGCCTGGCCCGAGGTGATCAAGAAGGTCCGGGATTCCAGCCGGACCCTCGAGGTGATGCTCTCGGGCGCCACCGTCCGCCGGGTCGACGGCGAGGTTATCGCGATGAGCCACCCCGCGCCGCCGCTGGCCGCGCGCTTGGCGGAGCAACACCACGCTGAGGTCATCGAGCAGGCCATGGCCGAGGTGTTCAAGTGCAGCTGGAAGCTCGTCATCGAGAAGGACTCAGGACCCGCGCCGGCAGGCGGTCCGCCGCCGCTGACCCGGGCGGCGCAGGCCGCGCCGCCCAAGGTCTCGACCGGGTTCAAACGACCCAGCCAATCGCCCAACTACCAGCCGGCCGAGCCCGCGGAGCCGTTAACCGCCGCCCCGGTCCAGCGGGCCGAGGCGAGGACGACCCCGCCGGTTGTCATCACCCGGCCCTCGCAAGAAGGTCTCGCTCCCGCCGCGCAGAGCGCGGCGAGCGACTACCCCGACGACCTGCCGCCAGAGCCCGACCTGCCGGAGGACCACTTCGACGCGTCCACCGAGGACGAGATGCTCGACGAGGCCGCGGCCGGCCCGGGGGAGCAGCTCGAGCGACGGGATCCAGAGATTGTGGCGATCGAGTTGCTCGAGGCGGAGCTGGGGGCAGTGCGGCTCGAGGAGTAGTCGGGCCCGCAGTGCGCCCCAGCGGCGTTAGTTAGGCCCGAGCCCTGGTCGCGGCGACCAGTTCGCTGATCACGCGGGGAACATCGCCCTGCGTGTAGCCAAGGGCCGCCGTCTCTTCGGCATCCGTCTCGTAGGAGATGGCGTTGCCGCGGCCCTGCACGATGAACGCGTCCGGCAGGAAGGGATGCTCCTCGTCCCGCTCTGCGAGCTGGATCTTGCTGCCCGCGGCGTCGAAGATCGCCTGGAAGTACTCACGGAACGTGAGATTCGCGTCGCCGATCAGATACGCCTTCGACTCGCCATTGCGCAGGGCCCCCGCCACGGCCTCCGCGAGTGACCGCGCGGACATGTAGTTGGTGCCGCCTGCGGGGGCGAAATTGGGGACGTCCGGCAGGTTGCCGTCGCTCCAGGCCAGGACCTTGCCCAAGCCGGACATGGTGCCCCCCGGATTGGCGCCGAGGATGGACGGCGGGTTGAGGGTCGTCACCGTGAAGTTCTCGTCTGCGAGTGCCCGTGCGCCTTCGTCGGCCAAGCACCGGGCCCGAACGTACTCGTTGGACTCGACCAGCTCCGGGCGCACCTGGTGGTAGTAGCTGCCGATCTGGACGACTCGGCTAACCCCGGCCTCCTTGGCGAGCGCGACGAACCGGGGCACGCCGCCACTTTGCGTCTTCTCCCAGAACTCGGCGGTGTCCACGCCCCGGGGGAGGTGCCGGATGTCGCTGCCGGCCGCGAAGACCACCGACTCAAAGGGGGCGAGGTCCTGCGCCGAGAAACTGCCGGCGCTGTAGTCGCCCAGCACGACGGGGAACTCGTGGGCAAGGGAACCCGGCTTCGGCGCGGTGCGCGCGGCCACCGTGACCTCGTTTCCCTGATCCCGCAGAATTGCGGCGATATGAGTGCCGATCATGCCCGTGCCGCCAACAACTAGCGTCTTCATTTGACTCCTCATTTGTTCGAACCCAGGACGAGCGGACTACTACACTGCGACGTTCTCGCCCGCGGCGAGCTGTGCGCCGAGGCGGGCCAGGTCGGAGCTTGCGCCACCGAGCGTCGCGGCAATCTGTTTGCCCCACAACAGGTAACGGTGCAGCGGGTAGTCGGTGTCCACGCCGATGCCGCCGTGTAGATGCTGAGTGCGGTGCACCACGCGCTGCCCGCCGTCGGTGGCCCACCACTTCGCCACCAGCACCGAGGTGCCCGTGGGATGCCCCTCGGCCAGGAGCCACGCCGCCTGCCAGAATGTCGCCCGCATGGCCTCGAGGTCGATGTAGCAATCGGCCATCTGGTGCGCCACGGCCTGGAACGTCGACAGGGGGCGGCCGAACTGCTGGCGCCCGTTGAGGAACTCGACAGTTTGCGCCACCGCGCCGGCGCCCACACCGAGGGTGATCGCCGCCAGCGCCAGCTCCACACGGTCGAGCAGCCAGGTGGCTGCCGTCCCGTCAGTGGGGCCGAGCAGCTCGGCCGGTGCGGACTCAAAGGCGAGGTTGGCGCAGATCTCCCAGTTGGTGGACTGTGTCTGCTGCACCTCCACGCCCGCAGCCGCGAGATCCACCAGGAACAGGGCGGCTCCGGACTCCGTCGCCGCGGACACGATCACCCGGTGCGCCACATGGGTGGCGGGAACCGCGGCCTTGGCGCCGGACAGCCGCCACTGGCCCCCGGCGTCGGCCCGCGCGGTGGTGCGGGGATCGCCGACGGCCCCCGGCCCGAACTCCTCCAGGCCGACGGTCAGGAACTGGGTGCCGGCCGCGGCCGGCGGGACCAGCTCCGCGCGTTGCCGCTCGTCGCCGAACTCGCTGATCGCCATCGCGGCGAGCGCCGTCTGCCAGAGCGGCACGGGCGCGACATGGCGACCCTGCTGTTCTAGCAACACGTAGAGATCGCCCAGACCCAGGCCGCCGCCGCCGAGCTCCTCGGGGATGGCGATGCCGAGCAGACCGGCATCGGCTAGCTCGCGCCACAGCTCGCGGTCCACCCGCTCCGGGCTGGCCTCGACCTGCTTGACCCAGTCAGTGCCGGCTTTGCTGGTGAAGATGTCGTCAGCGAGGCCGGCGATAGCCTGCTGTTCCTCGCTCAAACTGAAGTCCATTGGTCGTCCTTCCATAGGGTTGCCCGAGGCGCAGACAGCGTCATCTCTGGGCAGCGTGAAATTTGCCGAGTCGCTAGTGGCAGCGGCTCACTTGACCCGCTTCTCCCGGGTGAGGCCGAGCCCGATGCTGGCGACCATGTCGCGCAGGACCTCGTTGACGCCGCCGCCGAAGGTGTTGACCACACCCTGGCGGGAGATCTGCTCGATCTGTCCGGCCAGCAGAGCTCCAGGGGATTCCGGCCGGATGCGCCCGGCTGCCCCGAGAATGCCGAGCAAGGTGCGGTACACGTCCAAATGGGTCTCGGTGCCGTAAGTCTTGGTGGCGCCGGCATCCGCCGCGGACAGAGTGTCCTGCGCGACGGCGCTGGTCATCTTCCAGTTCAACAGCCGCATCGCCTCCAACTTTGCATGGGTGCGGGCGAGGTCCATCTGCACCCAGGGGAGGTCGATGGCACCGGTGTCCCTGGCCCAGTCGAGCACCTGCGTCCAGAGTCCGTAGGTGCGGCCGCCGATCGCGGCCAGGCCGATCCGCTCGTGGTTGAGCTGCGCGGTGATCAGCTGCCAACCGGCGTTGATGTCCCCGACCACGTTGTTCTCGGGGATGCGGATGCCGCTGTAGTGGGTGGAGGTGACCATCAGCCCGCCGACGGTGTTGATCGGGGACCACGAGAAGCCGGCGTCGGTGGTGGGCACGATCAGGATCGAGATGCCCTTGTGCTTGGGCGCCTCCACGTCGGTGCGGCATGCCAGCCAGACGAAGTCGGCGGTGTTCGCGCCGCTGGTGAAGATCTTGCTGCCGTCGACCACCCACTCGCCGCCGTCGTGCACTGCGCGGGTGTTGAGCGAGGCGAGGTCCGTGCCGGCCTCCGACTCGGTGTAACCGATGGCGAAGACGATATCCCCGGCCAGGATGCCGGGCAGGAAACGGTCCTTCTGCTCCTGGGTCCCATATTTCATTAACGTCGGGCCGACCGTGTTGACGGTGACAAACGGGAACGGCAGGCCCGCCCGCTGGACCTCGTCGAAGAAGATGAACTGCTCCTCGAAGGAGCGACCCTGCCCGCCGTACTCGACGGGCCAGCCGATGCCGAGCCAGCCGTCCTTGCCTAGGAGGCTGACGACCTCCCGAAAGTGCTCGCCGCCCACGCCCTGCTCGCCCGCCGTCCGCCGCTTCTCCGCCGGCAGCAAGGTGGCGAAATAGGCGCGCAGCTCTTTGCGTAGTGCGAGCTGTTCGGATGACTCTCGTAGGTCCATCAGGTCTCTCCTCGTGTCATCGGCAAACCACCATCGACAGCTGGATTGCGTGCGAACTGTCCTCCCTTGAAGCTAAACGGGTGAGCGAAAAACATTCAACCTCTCCCGATGGGCGGGATGGCGATCCGCAGCCGCGGGCAGCCGCACGGCACGTGAATTCGCCCCCGGTTCGTGTGTTCGCCCCCGCTGCAACGGGGGCGAACACACAAAACGGGGGCGAACTCGTGAAGAGGCCTACAGATGCGCGGCGAAGAACTCCCGCGTCCGGATCCCCGCGTCCTCCGCGGCGTCGCGCACGTGCCGCGGCGAGCCCGAGGCGGAGGCGAACGCGTGGCCCGCCGTCGGGTACCGCACGATTTGCGTCGGTGCGTTCACTGACTCGATCGCCGTGCGCAGCGCCTCCACCTGCTCGACCGGGATCGACTGGTCCTTGTCCCCATAGAGCCCCAGCCAGGGGACCCGCACGCTGGCGGCGGTCTCGAGCCCGGATTCGAGTCCCGGCCAGCGGCTTTCGGCGATGCCGCTGCCGTAGAAGGTGACTGCGGCGTCGACGTCGGCGTGCGCGGCCGACCACAGGGCGATGGTGCCGCCCATGCAGAAGCCGATGATGCCCACCTTCGAGGCGCCGCCGGCGCGCAGAAACGCCACCGCGTTGCCGATGTCCTCGGCGATGCCGTCGCCGGTCAGCGTGGCCATGACGGGCCGAGCCTTGCTGAAGTCATGGTCCTCGATCACCGGGTCGCCGGCGCGGTGGTACAGATGCGGGGCCGCCGCGAGATAGCCGCCGCCGGCGAAAGTGGTTGCCAGCCAGTCGATATAGGGCGTGACGCCCCAGGCCTCCTGGACGATCACGATGCCGGCGCGCGGGGTCCCGGTGGGGCGCGCGATGGTCAGGGGAGTGCCCTCGGACAGGGCCTTTTCGATCTTCACATCGGCCATCTGGTCAACCGTCCCGTCTCATTACCAATGCCACCACGGTTGCAGGGGGACATCCGCGCTGCCGTTCGCCAGCGGCTTGACGCCGAGGACCTGGTGCAGCTGGATGATGTTGTTCTCGAAGCCGAGCCGTGAGCCGGCCATGTACAGCCCCCACACCCGAGCGGTGCCCTCGCCGACCTCGCTCACGCAGAAATCCCAGTTGTCCACAAGATTCTGGACCCACTCTTTGAGGGTGAGCGCGTAGTGCTCGCGCAGGTTCTCCTCATGCCGGACGTCGAAGCCGGTGTCCTGCATGACGGTGATGATCTTGCCGGAGCCGGTGAGCTCACCGTCGGGAAAGACGTACCGGTCGATGAACGCGCCGGCGGTGATCGCGCCGTTGTTGCGGGGCCGGGTGATGCAGTGGTTGAGCAGGCGGCCGCCCGGGCGCAGCTTGTCGAACAGGAACTGGAAGTAGGCGGGGTAGTTGCTCACGCCGATGTGCTCGGTGATGCCGATTGAGGAGATGCGGTCGAAGCCCGTCTCGGGCACCTCGCGGTAATCGCTGAAGCGCACCTCGGCCAGCTCGCTCAGGCCCTGCTCGGCGATGGCCTTATTGGCCCACTCCGCCTGCTCCCGCGAGAGCGTCACGCCGATGGCCTTGACCCCACGGGCGGCGGCGAAGCGGACCATGCCGCCCCACCCACAGCCGACGTCGAGCAGCCGCATGCCGGGCTCGAGGCCGAGCTTGTCGAATACCAGCTGGTACTTGGCCTCTTGCGCCTGCTCGAGGGTGTCCTCGGGGGAGTGGTAGACGGCGCAGGTGTATGTCATCGATGGGCCGAGCACCTTCTCGTAGAACGCATTGGACACGTCGTAGTGGTGCTTGATCACCTCCGCGTCGCGCGACTTGGAGTGCCGCAGGCCCTCGGTGACGCGGCGCCAGCGCGGGAGCGTCTCCTGTGGCGGCGGCGGCAGGAGACGCAGGCGGTCCCGGCCGAGGGAGCGCGCGATGGCGGCGACATCCTTGGGCGACGGGCGGCGCAGCCGGATCTCCTCGATGAGCTTCTTGAAGATCGGGTACGGGTCGCCCGGATGCGCGCCGATCAGGTCCAGGTCGCCGGAGACGAAGGCGCGGGCCAGGCCGAGGTCGCCGGGCGCGGTGGCGATGAAGTTCGCGCCGCGCGGGGTCTTCAGGTTCACGCCTACCTCGGCGTCGACAGGCCCGGTGGCGGAGCCGTCATATGCCGTGAACGCGATGGGGAACGGGCCCTCGGAGACCGTGTCCAGCATCTCGGCAAGCGTGAGCTCGGGGGAGCGGCCGCCGCCAAGAAGGGAACTGAAGAAGCTGTCCATGGGGGCTCCCTTGAACATCGTCATTGTCGTCTAACCGCCTTTGCATACAGATCTAGCAGACGTGAGTGGGGGTCGTAGCGGCGTTTGAGCTCGGAATAGCGCTCACCGCCGTACATCTCATGGAACTCATCCTCGTCGTAAAACGACTCTGAGTACAGGGATTTATGGCCGTCGAGCTCGGAGACTTTGCGCTCGATCAGCCGGTTCATCGCGCCGATGGGCTCGCCGGGCACTATTGGCACCGATGACCAGAAGCCGATGTTGACGTAGGTGCGCTTGGGCTCGAGGGGGTACAGCGTCCAGGGCTGCGCGGCGTCATCCAGGGCGGCGCCGGGCCGGCCTTCACGCAGCCGCAGCGGGCACAGCCACACCGGTTCAATCTCGGTGGTCGGCAGGAACCACTGAACGAACTCCGCGGTGTTTTCTATCGGCACCTCGATGTCCTGCACGACGCGCTCCCGCGGGGGCTTGCCCTTGCGCCTCTCGAGCCGATCGCCAATGTCGTACTTCTGGTCCAGGCCGATGAGCTTCCAGTAGAAGCTGCTGCGCAAGAAGCGCTTTGGCCACCAGCGACGGATCTTCGGGTTCTGTGTGCCGAACGCGCGCGAGCACCAGAACCAGTCGGTGTCCCAGCGCCACAGGTAGTCGCGGATGGTCAGCAGGTCGGTCTTAGGGCTCTGTCCCGGCGCGTGCTGGAGGGACCGGTAGAAGATGTCCTGATCGGTGTAATCACTGGTGGGGCCGGGCTTCGAGGCCTGCTCGCCCAGCACCAGGTAGGACTCGTCGGGGGCGAACACGACGCCGTCGAGGTAGTCCACGCGGATGCCATCGTGTGTGTGCTCCAGGGCGATCGTGGCCATCGCCTCCTGCAGCTCCACCAGATCGGCGAAGCGCACGTGCCGCAGGCGCACGTACGGCTCCACCGGCTCGAGCTCGATGCGCAGCCGCGTGGAATAGCCGAGAGTGCCATAGGAATTGGGGAAACCGTGGAATAGGTCAGAGGTCTCGGGATCCTCAGGTCGAGCTGTGATGATCTCGCCAGTGGCGGTGAGGATGTCCATCTCCAACACGGACTCGTGTGGCAGGCCGTTGCGGAAGGACGTGGCCTCGATGCCGAGCCCGGTCACCGCGCCGCCGAGGGTGATCGTCTTGAGTTGCGGCACCACCAGCGGCGCGAGCCCGAACTGCAGCGTCGCGTCCACTAGGTCCTCGTACGTGCACATCCCCTGCACATCGGCGGTGCGCGCAGCGGTGTTCACGGAGATGACACCGCCGAGCCCCGACACATCGAGACCCGGCGCGTTGGTCTTGCCGCGGGCGCGGAATAGATTTGAGGTCTTTTTGGCCAGGCGCACAGGAGCGCCGACGGGAATGTCCCGATAGCTGGCCAGCAGTTTCTCGACGCCGTCGTGGTGCGCGCGCGGGCCCACCAGGCGAACGCGATTATGAGTGAAATTGCGCAATTATCCGTGCACCTCCCATCTATTTTTGTGACTCTACTGCGAAACTGCCACGCTAGCCGGTGGGTGCGGCAAGACCGGTCAGAAAGTCCACTATGCCCGCCGATAGCGACTTCGAATAGCCCTTGCGCACAGATGGATCGGCGAGAAGAGCACCTTCGATGCCGTTGCCCATGTTGGCCATCTGCACGACCACCGCGGGAACCCGGGCGAGGCCCAGCTCGGCCATGGTGCCGTTCGCCTGCAGCCCCTCCTCGCCGGCGTACGTGGATGGGATCAGCTCGACGGCCACCATCGCGTCGCGGATGGACAGGGCCAGGTCCGCGGATTGCTGCTCGACGGGATCGCCTGTGACGGCGGTCGGGTAGTCGATGTAGAAGCCGTAGCTGAACTCCGGGCCGGCGTCGGCGTGCAGCGAGATGAACGCGTCCGCACCCGCCTGGTTGGCTGCCTCGATGCGCTGGTCCACGCAGGCCCCGCCGCCGGAATCGTCGCCGCGGCTGACGATCACCTCCGCGCCCAGCCTCTTCAGGTCCGCGGCCAGCAGCTGGGATGTCTGCAGGGTGAACGACTCCTCCCGGAGCCCGGCGTTGGTGATCGCGCCCTCGGTCTGGCACTGCACGGTGCCGCCGTGGCCGTCGGGCACCATCTGCCACATCTCGTCCCCGATCGGCCCGCCATGGCCCGGGTCCAGGTAGACCGTCTTGCCGATCAGCGGCTGCTCGGCCGTGGGTGTCGGGGTCGGCGAGGCCGTGGGGGAGTCGGCGGGGTCGCCGGGGGCCGAGCTGGCGGCCGCCGAGCTGTCGGAGCTGGCGGGAATCGTGCAGCCGGTGAGCGCGAGGCCGACGGCGGCGGCAATCGCGACAACGGCGCTGCGACGGGGGACGAGAGAGGAGGGTGTGACGCGCATCCGTCCACCTTAATGTCCCTGCGACTAGGCTGGGCCGGAGCCGGGCAAAGGGCCCGGATTCCACGTTTTGAGAGGACCGCATCCGATGCAACCCGGCGGCCAGCCCGATATGCAGCAACTCCTTCAGCAGGCCCAGCAGATGCAGCAGCAGCTCATGGCCGCCCAGGCCGAGCTGGCGCAGGCGCAGGTCCAGGGCCAGGCCGGCGGCGGGCTCGTCACGGCGACGGTGAGCGGCTCGGGCGATCTGCTCGCGCTGGCCATCGACCCCAAGGTGGTCGACCCCGAGGACATCGAGACGCTGCAGGACCTCGTGATCGGCGCGGTGGCCGACGCCGCCCGCAACGCCCAGGATGTGGCGGCCAGCAAGCTCGGCCCGTTGGCGGGTGGGCTGGGTCTGCCGGGTATGGGCGGCGGGCTCGGCCTGCCGGGTCTCTAAGCCATGTATGAAGGTCCAGTACAGGATCTGATCGACGAGTTGGGCAAGCTGCCCGGCATCGGGCCCAAGAGCGCCCAGCGCATCGCGTTCCACATCCTCACGGTGGAGCCCGCGGATATCGACCGGCTCAAGGGCGCGCTGCAGAAGGTGCGCGACGGCGTCCGATACTGCGAGGACTGCGGCACCGTCTCGGATAAGGAGAAGTGCCGGATCTGCACCGACCCGCGCCGCGACCGCACCCGTATCTGCGTGGTCGAAGAGCCCAAGGACGTGCCCGCCATCGAGCGGACGCGCGAGTTCAAGGGGCTCTACCACGTGCTCGGCGGGGCGCTGAACCCCATCGGCGGGGTTGGGCCGGACCAGTTGCGCATCCGCGAGCTGCTCACGCGCATCGGCAACCAGATCGACGGCGTGGACGTCGCCGAGGTCATCATCGCCACCGACCCCAACACCGAGGGCGAGGCCACCGCCACCTACCTGGTGCGAATGCTTCGGGACTTCCCCGGGCTGAGCGTGAGCCGCCTGGCTTCCGGCCTGCCGATGGGCTCGGACATCGAGTACGCCGACGAGATGACGCTGGGCCGGGCAATGTCCGGCCGCCGCACGATGTGAGCATGCAGCTCATCGCGATCGACGGCCCGTCGGGCTCTGGCAAGTCGATGTATGCCGACAGGCTGGTCGAGCGGCTGCGGCAGGGCGGCGCCGCGGTCGCGTTGGTGCGCACAGACCACTTCGCGACGTGGGCTCGGCCTGCCTCGTGGTGGCCTTCGCTGCAGGAGTGCGTGCTCGAGCCGCTGCTCGCCGGCCGCGCCGGGGCCTATCGCCCGCTGGAATGGTCGGGGACGGCGCGGGAGTGGAGCGTGCGTCCCGGATCTGTCATAGGGGTTCCGGTGCCAGACATCCTTGTGCTGGAGGGTGTCACGTCCGCACGCCGCTCCGTCGCCGATCGGCTGGACCGCGCGCTCTGGGTCGAGTGGGGCTCCGAGGCTGAGCGGCTCGAGCGGTCCGTGGCCCGCGACGGCGAGGACTACCGCGAACTGCTGCGGCGCTGGCAGCTGTTCGAGCGCGGCTGGTTCGCCGTCGACGACACCCGGTCCCGCTGCGAGGTCGTCGCCGGGGGCTGACTGAGGCCGCTCTGACGCTCTGCCGTTGTGCCGTTGTGCCGTTTCGCGGGTTCGCCGCGGCTGCGTGGCCACGCCGTCGTTGCAAGCGAGGTTCGCCTGTGCAACTGCGGCGAATCGCGGGCCACGGGGGTTATCCACAAGTGCTCCGCTGTCCACAGGCTCCCCAATTTCGGCACTTCGCCCCCGGCCCGGTGCCGCATGATCGAAATCATGGGGAGAGATAAGCCGTCGTTGCTGCACCGATCCGACGCGGTCCGGGAGGGGCTGACCGACGCGGAACTGCTGGGCCGATTGAAACGGCGGGAACTTGTCAGGGTGGCGCGCGGCAGCTACCTGCGCGAGTCTGAGCATCGCCACCTCGACGCGCTCGACCAACATCTGACCCGGGTCCTCGCGGCCGCCCATCGCAACGGCGACGGGGTGGTGTTCAGCCACGTCTCAGCCGCGGTGCTGCACGGCTATGACCTGTGGGACTGTCCAGTGGGCGAGGTCCATCTGACTCAAGGCGGCGGCCACGGGACTCGGCGGCATGGACTACACCGGCACCACGAGAAGCTCGAGCCAGGCGAGATCGTCTCGATCGGCGGCCTTCAGGTGACGTCCGCCGCCCGGACAATAGCCGACTTGGCTCGCATGTCGAGTCTGAAGGCGTCCGTTGTGGCTGGGGATTGCGCTCTGCGCCGGGGGCTGTCGCCAGGCCTTCTCACGGATACGATCTTTGCCGCCAAGGGCCGACGCGGGGCCGCGAAGGCGAGGCAGGCCGTCGCACTGATGGATGGACGGAGCGAAAGTGTGGGCGAATCCCTCAGTCGGCTGCTCATCGCTCAGGTCCGGCTCCCCGAACCGGACTTGCAAAAGCATGTGTGGGGCGCTGGTGGCAGTCCACTGGGCCGGACTGACTTCCACTTCCCCGGCCGCGCTGTCGTCGGGGAATTCGACGGCAAGGTCAAATATGGCAAGTACCTCAAACCAGGCCAGGAGCCCGGCGACGCCGTCTATCTGGAGAAGGTCCGCGAGGATCGCATTCGTGACACCGGACTGGTGGTGGTCCGGTGGACCTGGGCCGACCTCAGCCGTCCAAACGTCTTTCGCCGTCGAATCCTGGAGGCGTTCGAGCGTGGCCGCAAGGAAATCTCGCTTAACCCTGCTCTCGCAGACCTCTGACCGGTCTCCGGCCAGCCTGTGGCCAAGCTCGCCGCGGCTTCGCCGGGAGGCCGTTGCTGCAAGCGCGGTTCGGCTGTGTAACCGCGGCGAACTGGGAGGATCGGCGGCGAATTCGGAGGATCGGCGGTTCAGCGGGCCGCGAGGCGCTCGCTGCGCAGCAGGTCCACCTCGGCGAGCTGAAGCGGGGCCAGCGCGGAGAGCTCCACGCCGAGCGCGCGGGCGATCAGCAGATCTGCCAGCTCGGGGTTGCGGGCCAGGACGGGCCCGTGCAGATAGGTCGCGATCAGCGAGCCCTGCGCGCCGCCCTCGAATCGCTCGCCGGCCGTCTCGGCGGGGCGGTTGCCCGCACCGCTGAGGACCCTGCCGAGGGGTGCGGCGTCGGGGCCGAGAGTCGTTGCCCCGCCGTGGTTCTCAAAGCCGGTCAGTTTTCCGGTGAGCCCGGCGATCCGGGGTTCGGCGACGACCTCGCCGATGCTGCGGGCCCCGGCTGGCGTGGTGGTCGCGTCGAGCAGGCCGAGGCCCTCGACGCGACGGCCGTCGGAGGTCTCGAACCACTCGCCGAGCACCTGCAGACCGGCGCACACCGCGAGGGTGGGCGCGCCGCGGCGGACGGCGGACTGCAGTCCGGGGTGGCGGGTCATGTGCCGCGCGGCGAGCATTTGCGCGGTGTCCTCGCCGCCGCCGAGCGTGTAGATGTCGAGGGAATCGGGCACGGGCTCGCCGAATCCGGTCTCGATGATCTCCGCGTCATGGCCGCGCATGCGGAGGCGTTGGCGCAGGACGAGGGCGTTGCCGCCGTCGCCGTAGGTGCCCAGGACGTCGGGCAGGATCAGGCCGATTCGCACCGTGGAGCTGGTCATCAGAGGCCTCCGTTGCCAGTGGTGTCGGTGGCGGCAGTCTCGCCGTGGCCCTCGCGGTCCAGGGCGCGGTCCAGGGCGAGCAGCGCGGTGTAGTTGGCGAGCACCTCGACGCGGCCCGGCGGGCAGGCCTCGATGGCGCGTAGCACGGACTTCTCGAGCTTGTGGTCGACATCCGCATAGGTCAGGCGCACTGCGAGGTCCGCGCCGCGCTCGCCGGAGGCGACCACCTGCAGCCCGCCGAAGTGCTCGAACTTCACGTCCCACAGCCAGGACAGGTCCTCGCCGTCGGGGACCTGGCCGTTGACCGCGATCACGAGGCCGTCGGCGTCGCGGTCGACCATCGACAGAGCCTCCTGCCAGCCGGCCGGGTTCTTCGCGAGAAGCATGCGGATCTGGTGTGGGCCGCGGTGCACGGTGCGGTAGCGGCCGGCAACCTCGAGGACGGTGCCGGCGGCGGCGATCGCATCGGCGGGGCGCACGCCCATGAACACGGTGGCGGCGATGGCCTGGGCGGCGTTGCCGCGGTTGGCGCGGCCGGGCAGCTGCAGGGTCAGCGGCTCTCGGAGGCCTTTTGGCCCGGAGATGTGGGTGTCGTCGACGGACCAGTCGGGCGTCGGGCGCGCGAGATCGCAACCGGCGCAATGCCAGCCGATGTCCTCACGGATGATCGGCTCCCCGCAGCGGGGGCAGCCGGCGGCGTCATTGGTCCAGCCGGCGCCGGCCGCGACCCACACCACGGATGGGGCGTCGAAGGCGATGGAGGTGATCAGCACATCGTCGCAGTTCGCGATCATCGTGGTCGTCGGGTGCTTGGCCAGGCCCTCGCGCAGGCGCCGCTCGATCGAGTTGATCTCGCCCACGCGGTCCAGCTGATCGCGGCTGAGGTTGAGCAGGATCGCCACCTGCGGGTTGGTGGCGTCGGCGACGTGCGGGGTGTGCAGCTCGTCAACCTCCAGGGCCGCGATCTGCGCGTCGCGCCCCACCCCGAGCGCGGCGACGAGGCCCGCGTCCATGTTGGAGCCGTCCTCGTTGGTGGCGACGGGGCCCAGGGTGCGCAGCGCGGCCGCGACCATCCGGTTGGTGGTGGACTTGCCGTTGGTGCCGGTGACCAGCACCGTGCGCTTATCGGCGGCGAGCTGGCCCATGATTGTTTTGTCGACCTTGAGCGCGATCAGCCCGCCGATCATCGAACCCTTGCCCCGGCCGGCCTTGCGGGAGGCCCACGCCGCGGAGGAGGCGAGGCTCATCGCCAGCCGTCCGCGGGCGGTGAGGCGATTGCTCGGTGCGTTGACCATTCGCTCGTTGATCATCTGCGAAGTCTGGCACAGGCCGGGGTGTGTCCCGGATCTCACGTCAGGTCAGGGTGCTCGGAGTCGTATCGTTCCTGCGCGGACAGCACCTCGCCCATGCTGCCCTCGAGCACCTCGATCAACGCGAGCAGCCGGGGCGCAATCGTGGCGCCGAGGTCGGTGAGGCGATATTCGACGTGGGGCGGAATGGCGTGCAGAACTTCCCGGTCCACGAAGCCATTCCGCTCGAGGCTCTGCAGGGTCTGGGAGAGCATCCGCTCGCTGATGCCGTCGACGCGGCGACGGAGCTCGCCGAAGCGGTGCGGCCCCTGGGCCAGTGCGGCGACGGTGAGCAAGCCCCAGCGGCCGGTGACGCCCTGCAGGGTCAGCCGCGACAGGCAGTTGCGGGAGAACACATCGGGAGTGAGCGCGGCATCCATGCAGACAGATTACCCGTCTTATGGTTACTATTGCTATGGCACTTACGAAAAGTTAGCAGAAGGAGCGGGCATGACAATCGCAATCACCGGCGCGGCCGGACAGCTGGGGCATCTGGCGATCGAGGCGCTGATCGCTCGCGGAGTACCGGCGGCGGAGCTCGTCGCCGTGGTGCGCACCCCGGCCAAGGCTGCCGACCTCGCGGCCCGGGGCGTGCAGATCCGAGAGGCCGACTACGGTGACCCGGCCGCGCTCACGGCCGCGTTCGAGGGCGTCGCCAAGCTGCTCATGATCTCCGCCAGCGAGGTGGGTCAGCGGATTGCCCAGCACGCCAACATTATCGACGCGGCGAAGGCCCAAGGCGTGGGCGCGATCGTCTACACCAGCCTGCTGCGCGCGGACACCAGCCCGATGCTGCTGGCGGCCGAGCACGCCGCGACCGAGAAGCTGCTCGACGCGTCGGGCATCCCGCACACGCTGCTGCGCAACGGCTGGTACTGGGAGAACTACGTGCTGGCGCTGCCCGCGGTGCTCGAGCATGGCGCGCTGGTCGGGGCAGCCGGCTCGGGGCTGGTGGCAGGAGCGGCGCGGCTGGACTACGCGGAGGCGGCCGCCGTGGCGGTGCAGGGCGACGAGCACATGGGCAAGGTCTATGAGCTCGGCGGCGACGAGCACCTGACCGGCGCGGACCTCGCCGCGCTCATCGCGGCCGCGGCGGATAAGCCCGTCGTGTTCCAGGACCTGGCCGAGGAGGACTATGCCGCGCTGCTGGCCCAGGCCGGCGTGCCCCTCGCCGGAGCGCAGGTGCTGGCAGACGCCGACGCGCAGGCGGGCCGGGGCGCACTCGACACCGACAGCGGCGACCTGCGCGCGCTCACTGGTCGGCCGTCCACTCCGGCGGCGAACGTAATCGAGGCGGCACTGCACGGCTGACTTCGCAGACGGGCATACTCGCCGGATGGGCGGACTCATCGACAAACTCTTCAGCCTGGACGCCTGGGTTGTTTACGTGGTGGTCACGCTGGTGGTGTTCGCGGAGGACGCGGTGTTCCTCGGCGTGGTCCTGCCGGCGGAGACCGCGGCCATCGTCGGCGGCGTGATTGCCAGCCGTGGCACCGTCCACATCGGTGTGCTGATAGTGCTCGTGATCCTGGCCGCCGTCGTGGGCGACAACGTCGGCTACTTTGTGGGACGCCATTTCGGCCCCCGGTTCCTGCAGATCGAGATCCTCGCCCGGCACCAGAAGCGGGTGGGCGAGGCCCAGGACTTCCTGCGCCGACGCGGTGGCGCCGCGGTGTTCCTCGGCCGATTCATCGCGTTCTTCCGGGCGATGCTCCCCGGGCTGGCGGGGATGTCGCGGATGCCATACGGGAAGTTTTTCGTCTGCAACGCGTTGGGCGGGATCGTGTGGGGCGCCGCCGTGGTGCTGCTCGGCTACTTCGGGGCCAGCTCGTACCAAAAGCTCGAGGCGCTGGTCGGCCGGGGCAGCGCGATCCTCGTGGCGGCCGTCGTGCTCGTGGGCCTCGTGGTCTGGCGGGTGCGGGCCAAGCGCCGACCTCGCACACAAAGCCCCCGGCAACAAGGTCGCCGCGGCTCCCTCGATCCACCGCGCTTGCAAGCGAGGCGAGTCGATGGAGCTGTGGCGACCTTGGTGGAGCTGTGGCGACCTTGGTGGAGCTGTGGCGACCTTGGTGGAGCTGCGGCGGCCTTGGTGGAGCTAGACCGCGCGGTTGATGGCCGAGACCACGGCGCGCAGCGAGGCCACGGTGATCGAGGGCGCGATGCCGACGCCCCAGTAGACCTTCGTCTCGCCACCCGGGGTCTCGACGGCGCACTCCACGTAGGCGGCGGCCATCGCGTCGTCGCCGGCGGACATGGCGTGCTCGTTGTAGTCCAGCACGCGCACGTTGTAGTCGATGGTTGCCAGCGCGTCGACGAAGGCCGCGAGCGGGCCGTTGCCGACGCCGGAGATCTCCTGCAGGACGCCGTTGACCTTGACCTCGGCGGTGATGGCGTCCTCGCCGTTGTCGTCCTCGGCGTTGGTCATCTGCTGGCGGATGCGCTCGATGGGGGTGATCCGGTCCAGGTACTCGTCGGCGAAGACGTCCCACATGGCCTTCGGGTTGATCTCGCCGCCCTCGGAGTCCGTGAGCGACTGCACGATGCGGGAGAACTCGACCTGCAGTCGGCGCGGCAGGTCCAGGCCGTGGTCAGTCTTCATCACGTAGGCGACGCCGCCCTTGCCGGACTGCGAGTTCACGCGGATGACGGCCTCGTAGCTGCGGCCGACGTCCTTCGGGTCGATCGGCAGGTACGGGACGGCCCAGACGATGTCGTCGACGTCGCGGCCGGCGGCGTCTGCGTCGACCTTCATCGAGTCGAAGCCCTTGTTGATCGCGTCCTGGTGGCTGCCGGAGAACGCGGTGTAGACCAGGTCGCCGCCGTAGGGGTGGCGCTCGGGCACGTTCAGCTGGTTGCAGTACTCGACGGTGCGGCGGATCTCGTCGATGTTGGAGAAGTCGATCTGCGGGTCGATGCCGCGCGTGAACATGTTCAGGCCCAGCGTCACCAGGCAGACGTTGCCGGTGCGCTCGCCATTGCCGAACAGGCAACCCTCGATGCGGTCCGCGCCGGCCAAGTAGCCCAGCTCGGCCGCGGCGACGCCGGTGCCGCGATCGTTGTGCGGGTGCAGGCTGATCAGGATCGAGTCGCGGCGGTCGAGGTTGTTGCTCATCCACTCGATGGAGTCCGCGTACACGTTCGGCGTGGCCATCTCGACGGTCGCCGGCAGGTTCAGGATCAGCGGCTTTGCGGGCGTCGGGTCGATGATCGCGGTGACCGCGTCGCACACCTCCTTGGCGTAGCTGAGCTCGGTGCCGGTGTAGGACTCGGGGGAGTACTCGTAGCGCCAGTTGGTGTCCGGGTACTTGGCGGCCTCAGCCAGGCAGGCCGTCGCGCCGTCGGTCGCGATCTTCTTGATGGCGTCCTTGTCGGCGCGGAACACGACGCGGCGCTGCAGGATCGACGTCGAGTTATAGAAGTGCACGATGACGCTGTTGGCGCCCTCGCAGGCGAGGTAGGTGCGCTCGATCAGCTCGGGGCGGCACTGCGTCAGCACCTGGATGGTGACGTCGTCGGGAATCGCGCCGTCCTCGATGATCTCGCGGACGAAGTCGAAGTCAGTCTGGCTCGCGGACGGGAAGCCGACCTCGATCTCCTTGTAGCCCATGCGGACCAGCAGGTCGAACATGCGGCGCTTGCGGGCCGGCGTCATCGGGTCGATGAGGGCCTGGTTGCCGTCACGCAGGTCGACGGCGCACCACAGCGGCGCGCGGTCGATGACCTTGCTCGGCCAGGTGCGCTCCGGCAGCGAGATCTGCTCGACCTCGTCGGCGAACGGCAGGTACCGGTACGTGGGCATCGAGCTGTCACGCTGCGGGTTCCAGACGGGCTGGTCGGCGGGCGCGGCGCGATTGGGCGTGGTGATGGTGCGCGAGGCGGACGTGAATGCGTCGGCGGGGGTCATTGACGTATCTCCAAGGTGCGGGGACGCGAGTTGTGCTCGCTGATGTCCTGGGATTCAACCGGCGTGCCCTCTCGCGGCGAATGCCGCGCGGCATGGCTAAGGCCCGCGACGGGGAGCCGGTCTGTGGTCAGACCCCGTCGCGGCAACCAAGAAGGCGCACGCGCTGCATGACGATGAGTGTACTCCCTCACGGTCGCGGATTCTCGCGGCCCACCTCGGGCTCGGCCAGGACAACGGCCTTGCGCAGCGGTTGGTGGTGGCGCACCGGAGCCAACTCGGGGGCGTCGCTGGGCAATTGCGCGGCCCAGCGGCCGTAGGCGCGCGAGAGCGGGCCGGCCGTGAGCCCATGCGCGACGATGGACAGCAGCGCCGTGATGGTCGCGACCTGGATGAGGTGGTCGGTGATGGGGTCGGGGCCGATGTCCTGCAGTGCGAGGATCGCGAAGATCACCGTCGCCAGTCCGCGCGGGCCGAACCAGCCCAGGTAGGCGATGGTGGGCGCGCGGAACCCGGAACGCGCCAGCACCAGTGCGACGGGACCCATCCGCAGCACTGTCAGGGCCAGCCCGGCCAGAATCCAGGTGCCCACACCGGCCTCGGTGACGGCCGGAATGACCATCGCCGCGCCGAACACCAGCCACACGATGAAGGAGGTGAGCGTCCCCGCGGTCTCGGCGAAGTCGATGTCCTCGTGCAGCAAGTCCCGGCTGGCGGTGCCGAAGACTAGGCCCCCGAGGAATACGGAGACGTAGCCGTTGGCGTCGATCCCGATGGCGACTGTGTAGGCAAGGACCGCCAGCAACGCGATCGCCACCTGCTGCGAGGTGTGCGTCGTCCAGCCGCGAGCGCGGCACAGGCGCAGGACGAGCCCGCCCAGGCCGCCGACCACTACCGCCACCAGCACGGCGCCGAAGACCTCCCAGGCCGCGGTGGCGATCCAGCCGGTGGCGCTGAGCTCGCCGGCGTCCACGGCCACCATGATGATGAGCAGCGTCAGCACCGGCGAGGAGCCGCCGTCGTAGAGGCCGCCCTCGACGCCGAGGATCCGGCGCACGCGCGAGGGCACCCGCTCGTCGGTGACGGCCGTGCCCGCGAGGGTCGTGTCGGTGGGGCACAGCAGCAGCGCGGTGAGCAGTGCGGCCTGCCAGCCGTATTGCGGGAACAGCAGCATCGTGACGCCGAGCCCGGCGAGCAGGGTCAGCGGGAACGCGAGCGTCAACATCTTGGCGACGGGCCGGTGGTCGCCCTCGACCTCGCGCAAGCTCAGCTTCGACGCGTCGGAGAACATCAGCATCGCCAGGCTGAACTCCGCGATGCCCATGAACCAGTGGTCCGTCGGCGCGATGCCCAACTCGCCGTCCCCGAACCAGCCGCTGCCGAGCACGACCCCCGCGGCGACGAACGCCATGGGTGCGGTGATGTTCCACGATTGCAGCCGCCGCGCGATCAGCGCGTAGCCGAGGGTGACCGCGGCGAGGCTGATCGGGATGGCGGTCTGGATCACCGCGTGGGTGTTGCTCACAGCTCGAACCCTAGGCAATGAGGGCCGAGCCGGTCGCAAATCGGAGCCTCCCGCACGGGCCTCGCGCGTCCCCGACTCTGCCCATACCGCCGCGGCCAGTACGGGCGGGGTATCGAGTCCACGATGTCAGCGCCCCGTCCACTCCGGCGCGCGCCGCTCATTGAACGCCCGCACCCCCTCGGCGGCGTCGTCGGAATACGAGGCGGCCGACGCGATCTCACCCTGCCGCTCGAATGCCTCGCCCGGCGTCCAGTCCGCATGCGAGTCCACGATCTCCTTGCTTAGCGCGATCGAGAGCGGGGCGTTGCCGGCGATCTGCAGCGCCAGCTCCCGGGCCGCGTCTAGGGTCTGGCCGGGCGGGGCGACGCGGTTGATCAGGCCGAGCGCGTGCAGCCGGGACGCGGACATCGGTTCGCCGGTGTACGCGAGCTCGAGCGCGACGGCGCGGGGCAGTCGTTGGGCGAGGCGCAGCACGCCGCCCGCCGCCGCGACGAGGCCGCGTTTGGCTTCGGGGAGGCCGAACGACGCGTCTTCGGCGGCGACGATCAGGTCGCAGGCCAGCGCTAACTCACAGCCGCCGGCCAGGGCGTAGCCGTCCACGGCGGCGATGATCGGCTTGGCGGGCGGACGTGCGGTGAGGCCCAGTAGGCCCCGGCCGGCGGTCAGCGGGAACTGCCCGGCTGCCGCGGCCTTGAGGTCCATGCCCGTGCAGAAGTCGCCGCCCGCGCCGCGCAGGATCGCGACCCGGCCCTGGGGGTCCGCCTCGAAACTGTCGATGGCCTTCTCGATGGCCAGGGCCAGCGCCAGGTCGACGGCATTACGGACCTCGGGCCGGTTCAGCGTGATCACGCACAGCGGGCCGTCCCACTCGACGGTCAGCGGCTCCTGCCCGGCCGGGGTGGCGTCGACGAGCGCGCGGGCGGCGGCTGAGCTTCCGGCGGGGCCGATGCGCATGCTCTCGCCCAACGTGATTGGGGCCCCGAGCAGGTCCTCGTCGACCCCTCGTCGGACCAGCTCCGGGTCGGTGGTGCGGGCCAGCGCCCGCGCGCCGTCGGCGGTGAGCGCGCTGACGATCAGCGCGTCCGGGGTCCCCGCGGCGTCATAGGCCACGGTGAACGACTCGATGGTCGCGTCCCCGGAGTAGCCGGCGAGGGCCTGGCGCGGGCGCGGCCGGTTCATCCGCAGGCCCGCATCGATCTGCTGGAAGCGGCGCCGTGGCGGCGTAGTGGAGTAGACGCCGATCGCGTGTTTGGTCGCGTACCAGCCCAAGGCGGTCGCCAGCCCGTAGCTGCCGGGATCGCGGCGCAGCGACTCGACGAGCGCGGCGACGCCGTGGGTGGAGTAGTTGTTCAGGGGCGCCCCGGCGAAGGTGAGGCCGCCGGTCTGGGTGAGCTGCCGGTCCAGACTTAGCCCGAGCTCCGCCGCCGCGGCCTGCACTGCGAAGGGGAAACAGGAGTAGAGGTCCACGTGGGACACCTGACCGATCCCAATCCCGGTGTGCGCCAGCGCCGCCCGTCCGGCCGCGCCGATGGCGGGGGCGGACGCCAGGTCGCTGCGCTCGGAGACGAACCATTCCTCGTCCGCGTGTGCCCCGGCGTGCACGAACACCCACTGCTCCGGCGGGACGCCCGCCGCCTGCGCGGCCGCGGCGCTGCACAGGACCAGCCCCGCGCCCAGATCCACGGTGAGGTTCGCCGTCATCAGCTTCGGGTACGGGCTCGAGAGCGGGCGGTTGTTGGCCGTCGGCGTCGCGATCTCCTCGGCGGAGAAGTGCCGCGGCAGCCACGCGTGCGGATTGCCCCGAGCCACCTCGGAGAAGCGCGACCACAGCGCCGAGATCGACGCGGTGTGCGCGGCGACGGTGGCGCCTAGCTTGCCGCGCAGCGCCGTCTCCATCAGCGCATACATATAGACGGGGGCCAGCAGTCCGACGGCGTCCTCGGCCGCGTTGTTGCCCTGCCTCTCGCTCCCGATCACCCGCGCCTGCTCGCCGCCGGCCCGCTCCCAGTCGAACGGCACAGAGGTGCGCTGCGCGTGGGAGGTCGACGCGAAGGACTCCGCCCCGGCAACAATCGCGACGTCGACCAGGCCATCGCTGATGGCCTGTGCCGCATCGCTGATCAGCCGCTGCGGGCCATCGCCCCCGAGCGGCGCGGACTGCACCAGCGCTGCCGCGTCGATGCCGAGTTCGTCGGCGAGGATGCCCGCCTGTCGGCCGCCGTACACCCAGGAGGTGCTCGGCACGGCGGCCACGGAGACCCTTTGATTGAGCAGGCTCGCATCAGATTCACTGTTGGACAAGGCTTCTCGAATAGAGCGGACGGCCAGAGCGATGGGATCAGCCAGCGGATCGCCGTCGGCCGGACGGTTGACGACCTGCCCGACGCCGACGATCACCGGCGCCCACGCGTCGACCACGGTCCCCGACGGCGCGTGTGGGATAGGGTCCGGGCGAGGTCCCGCAGGCTTGGGCCTGGTTGTCGCGGTGGGGATTTCGGCGGCGACGGAGGATGCGCCCTCGACCACGCCGACTAGACGCTCCACCGACTCGGCGGTCGAGGTCTGCAACGTGCCGGTGACCATCGACGCCATCGGGCCCTTGAGCGCGTCGCTGAGGAAGCCGCCGCTGACGGAGACCTCGGAGCCCCCGGAGTCTTCGGCGGACACTGCGATCCATAGACCGACGACCACGCCCATCGGCCCCGTCCCCTCGAGTGCGAACGAACTGTGGCCGCCGTGTGGGGAGACGCTGTAATGCGTGACGGTCCAGTCGATCCGGGCTGGGGTGCCCATGATTCGGACAGCCTCGGTGAAGGTGTCGCCGACGGTGAGTCCGGTGCTGGGTGGGGCTCCGTGCGGCCAGTCGGTGTGCATCGCGAACCAGTCGCTGTAGCGGGCGAAGTCCAGCGCCACGCGCAGCACGTCGGCGGGGTTGGCGCTGGTGTGGGCGGCGGTGCCGAAGCGGTGCTCGAACTCGCGGGAGAACTCCACTGCGGCGGGCGGGGCGTAGGTGGACCGGGAGAACAGGGAGCCTGCCACGGCCCGGCCGAGGTCCAGGATCATGCCGGGGTTGTCCGCGATGGCGCGCCCGGAGGCGACGGCCTGCTTGAGCGTCTTGGTCAGGTCCATGGCCCGACCTTACTGCCAGGTAAGCCGGGCGGGGAATAGTCCGCGGCCGCCGGCCGTTCTGTAATGTAATTGCGGAGTCAACTACTTTTGGGAGCAAGCATGCAGTTCGGGATCTTCACCGTCGGCGACGTCACCCGCGACCCCACCACGGGCCGCACGCCCACCGAGGCGGAGCGCATCAAGGCGATGGTCGCCATCGCGAAGAAGGCCGAGGAGGTGGGCCTGGACGTGTTCGCCAGCGGGGAGCACCACAATCCGCCATTCGTGCCCTCCTCGCCGACGACCATGCTCGGCTACATCGCCGCGCAGACCGAGCGGATCATCCTGTCCACCGCGACGACGCTGATCACCACCAACGACCCGGTGAAGATCGCCGAGGACTTCGCGATGCTCCAACACCTGGCGGACGGCCGCGTCGATCTGATGCTCGGCCGCGGCAACACCGGGCCGGTCTACCCCTGGTTCGGCAAGGACATCCGCCAGGGCATCCCCCTGGCCATTGAGAACTACGGTCTGCTGCACAAGCTCTGGACCGAGGACGTCGTCGACTGGCAGGGCAAGTTCCGCACGCCGCTGCAGCGCTTCACCGCCACCCCGCGGCCGCTCGACGGCGTCGCCCCGTTCGTCTGGCACGGCTCGATCCGCAGCCCCGAGATCGCCGAACAGGCCGCGTACTACGGAGACGGCTTCTTCGCCAACCACATCTTCTGGCCCAAGGAGCACTTCCAGCGGCTGATCCAGCTCTACCGTCAGCGCTACGAGCACTACGGCCACGGCTCCGCGGACCAGGCGATCGTCGGGCTCGGCGGGCAGGTGTTCCTGGCGAAGAACTCCCAGGACGCCGTCAAGCAGTTCCGCCCGTACTTCGACAGCGCCCCCGTCTACGGCCACGGACCCTCTCTAGAAGAGTTCACCGACCAGACCCCGTTGACCGTCGGCAGCCCCCAGGAGGTCATCGACAAGACGCTGTCCTTCCGCGAGACCTTCGGCGACTACCAGCGCCAGCTCTTCCTCATGGACCATGCCGGCCTGCCGCTGGACACCGTGCTGGAGCAGCTGGACCTGCTCGGCGAGCACGTGATCCCGGTGCTGCGCAAGGAGTTCGCCGCGCTCAAGCCCGCGCACGTGCCCGACGGCCCGACGCACGCAGCGCGCGTCGCCAAGGCGCAGGCATGACTCGCCGGATCGCCGTCGTCGCGGCGGGACTCGGCCAGCCCTCGTCCACCCGGCTGCTCGCCGATCAGCTCGCGGCGGCCACCGTCCGCGCGCTGGGGAATTCGGCGGTGCAGGTGGTGGAACTACGCGAGCACGCCCACGCTCTCGTGGACAACATGCTCACCGGATTTCCCGCTCAGGACCTGGGGCGCGCGATCGACGCCGTCGTCCGCGCGGACGGGCTCATCGTCGTCACACCGATCTTCAACGCGTCGTACAGCGGCCTGTTCAAGTCCTTCTTTGACGTGCTCGAGCCCGAATCCCTCGAGGGGAAGCCGGTGCTCATTGGCGCGACGGGCGGCACCGCGCGGCACTCCCTGGCCATCGACCACGCGGTGCGGCCCATGTTCTCCTACCTGCGCGCGGCCCCCGTGCCGACCGGGGTCTTCGCGGCGACGGCGGACTGGGGCGATGCGGACTCTGGTCTGACCGGCCGGATCGACCGTGCCGCAGGCGAACTCGCGAACGCGATCGCCGGGCGGCAGAACTCGGGGCCGGTCGATCCGTTTGAGAACCCCGTCTCGTTCGAGGAACTGCTGGCGCGGTGAGAGCGGTAAGCGGTCAGTCCTCCGTGCGGTAGACCTGCGGCCCAGGTGCCGGCCGGCCCATCAGCCTCCGGAACGCCGACTGGACGAGGTTCTTGTTGAAGGCGAATTGGACGCTGAGCTCGGACTGCGGCGGCTGGGGCTCGACGGGCGGGGCCACTGATCGAGCAGTCCAGCCCTCGGCCCAGGGCCCGGCCGAGAACGCGGTGGCCGCCACCAGGCCCTGGACGGGGGATCCGCCTTCCGACCGGAACGACGTGCGCGTCGAGTACTGGTCAGCGGTGACCTCGACCTGCAGGGAGCCGTCGACCACCGACAGCGCCCAGCTGTCCAGCTCCTCGAGCAGCGCCGCCGAGCCGTGGTCGCACCCGTCGCATCCGCAGTCTGGAACCGATGCCAACCGCACCGCGGGATCGCCGGCCCCGATTGACACGGTCACGATGTGCTGGTCGCTCGTCGGCTCATGAATCGTCAGCACCAGCGGTACCGCGCCGCTGGCGGACGGCACGAGGACAGCGTCGCGGCCGCCGCTCTCCATGGGCGGGAGGGCCCAGCGCACCCCCGACTCCTCCCGTGCCCAGCCCCGGCCGAGCAGCACCGTTGCCCAGGCCCGCGCCCGCGCCGCCACAAGCTGGAACTTCTCGGGGTTGGGGCAGCGCTCGTACTCGTCCTCGGTTGGCACCGTGCCGTGCGGATGCGGATCGGGCCAGCCGAGCGAGGGCGGGCTGCTGCGGGCGTCGACCTCCTGGAGCAGTGCACAGATCTCGCGGGACAGTAGCTGGGCGTCATGGCCGTGCTCGCGCAGGTCGTCGTTGCGCAGCTCCCACCACGATTTCTCCGGTTCAGTCACAGGGTGGACGGTACCTGCAGACGAGCCCGTCAGCCCTCAAAGGCGTGGTTAGCGCGCGGGCTTGAAAGCGGCAGTGACGCACCAACTTTCCGATGTCCCTGCGGCGCGGCCACGCGCAACTACTTGTGCCGCGTCCCAGGGCAGGCTGCTACAGCTCTTCGTCGTCGACCTGCTCATCGCGCTGAAGGTCAGAGGCCTTGGGTGCAGCGGGAACCCATTCGCGTAGCGGCTGAATCACATCGGCATAGAAGGTCTCCGCCGACTGGGTCACGCTGCCGATGAAACTTGCGGCAGTGCCGGCGCGCTTGCTTCCGAGGGTGAAGGTTTGCATGAGGACAAATGAGCCGAGTTGGCCGCTCTGTCCATCGATGAGGATGCGAGGCGTCGCACGAACCTCTGCATGAGGCTTGCAGGTTGACGAGGTGGGTGCGGTGAACAAGGCCTCGATCAATAGATCTGCCGGAGCAATCTTCAGTTGACGCAGCGCCCACGTCACCCGCTTACCGGCAGTCCCTTCGTCTGGAGCGGTGAGAACTGTGCTGCAGGTGACCTTGTTGGTTCGCATGTCTGCGACAATCTTGAGTTCCCCTGCAGCTTCCGGGATTCGAAGCTGGGCGCTGAAGGTCCCGTCAGTCTCGAGTTCCACAACGGTGAGTTCCGTGCGGTAGTCGGCGTCGCTTACTGCGCGACGAGGCAGGATGTGCCTGACGTTCACCCCTAATTCGGCGGTGAATCGCAAGGCCAGGTTGCGGGCGAGCGTTATCCACGAGTACGCGACCGAAGCGGCCTTCGGGTCACCGGACCGGAACGTTCCGGCGCTCACGGAGTCTCGAATTGTCACCCAGTGCCGTCCCATGTCGACGAACTCTGACGCCCCTGACTTCGGGTGTTCGATGTACCTGAGGAATTCGTGGAGGATCCACGCCTGAAGCTGATTGTCGATTCCGCCGTGCGAGAGAGCCATTCGAGCTTCGTGGATGACCTCAGCCCAGGATAAATGGCGCAATCCGACCTTGGTGAGTTTGCGTTTGTCAACCTCCACCGGCAATTCACCTGCGCCGGCAGGAAGATCATTGGACAAGCTGATCACTACGTCGTACTTGTTCTTCTTCGCAATGTCGAGGTAATTCTCGAGCTGCTCGCGAGAGTGTTTTCCAGCTCCGGTTTTCACTTCGAGGAGAGCTGTCCAGAGGCGGCTGCCGCGTGCGACTTTCCACACCGCGTCGGGGATGACCCGGGACTCGCCTTTTGCGTACGGAACTTCGACGTATCCCTCAAATGCGCCAGCGGGCGCGCCGACTCTGGAGGAGATCGCCCGGGCGAACAGCGGTACGGCCTGCATGGTCGACACCAATGCCGACGTCGTACGACGTTCCTGTTCCTCGCCGGATCCGACTCCGATGACAGAGAACAGGCGTGCAGGTTGCCAGGCCTCGGACTCTGCGAGCTTGAACTCAGGCAGGTGCGCCTTCTTCGGCACCGCTTTCGCAGTTCGCACCCCAGTTGGGCGGATACGTTTCGGCGCGCCAGGCGTGGCCAGCGCGGAAGTCGCGGCTGCCGCGGCGGGTTCAGGCGCAACAGGTCCATCGATGGCGGCTACCTCGACGATGTGTGAAGCAGTCGGCGCGTGGACTTCTGGCGCTGCCGTGGTGGATTCTTCGCCGCCCACGTCCACACCGAAATCCTCGGCTAAGCCAGCCAGACCAGACTCCCAGCCTTGGCCTACCGCTCGTAGTTTCCAGAGCCCGTTTCTGCGGTAGATCTCGCCGAAGGCAAAGGCCGTCTCCATCCTTGCGTCGGCGGTCACGTATTCGGCGATGGAGGAGCCTGAGGCGTCGAGTAGGTGGAGGGAGAGCTTGCCGAGGTCACCGAACGATCCGGTGTCGACGCTTCCTGCTAAGACGATGGTGTCGATCTCTGGGGGCACAGCGGAAAGCTGGATGAGGAGTCGCTCGTGTGGTCCGGATTCCGTCTCGCGTCGTCCGAGATAGCGAACTGAACCGTCGGTGGATTCTTGCTGGTTGTAGAAGACGAAATCTTGATCGGAGCCAACTTTTTTGTCGGCACCGAGCAGGAGGGCTGATGCGTCGATTCCGAATGCCGAGTCTTCCCAGGTGATCAGGACGTCGACCTGCTCGATTTCTTCGGGGAGGGTGATGTTCTGGCCCTTGATCAGGTACTGGTCGTGCATGAATCCCCTTAGTGATGACGATGTTGTGCCAATCCTAGGACGACTGAAGGTTTTCTCTGTCCGCTTGGCTCGGTGGATCTGGATCACAGCAGCTGTGAGCGGTCCTGATTCCGAGATTGATTCTGATTTTCGGAGGGGCAGGGCAGTGATTTCGCGGGGTATTCGAGAAGATGCGGCGCGGTCGATATCTTTGGCCGAACTAGGTTTCGATGCCGTCACTGTCGAGGTGCTCGATCAACGCGGGTGGACCGCAGACTTCGGAGTCCGGCAACTGGACGGTACCTAAGTATGGAGATCGGCGAGGGCCCGCTCCACCCCGGGCCACCCGACCCTGCCGCTCCACCGGCCGTGAACTGCGCTACCGTCACGAGGCATGAACCCAGTCAAGCGGAATTTTGGTGGCCATCGTGCGCGTCAGATCGGCATCGGCGTGGTCGCCGCGGCCGCCGCCGTGGTGATGAGCGGGGCCACGGCGGGTGTTGCGAATGCCAATGTCGGTGACAGTCTGCCTGCCGAGTGCCTGCAGTTTTCCCGCGATGCCGGGGTGAACTGGGATGATCAGGGACCGAAATTCAATTCGATCCGGCCAGTGCCAGGTTACGAAGAACTGTGGGCGGAATTCGAGAATCGCAATAACTGCGACATTCCGGCAAAGCTCGTCTACTTCTCCCAGGACTGGAAGGTGGGCAAGGGCGCCACGGCAACGCTTCGTGTCAATCTCGATGGCGTTGAGGGCCAGCAAGTGGTTATCGGTCCGGACAACCCCGACACGTACATCGTGCTGAATGAGAGCGGCACCCTCGCCACCGACGAGGCAGTTGCCGTTGAATGGCTCATCGGGATCCCCTGGGAGGAAACCCAGCAGGGCGGGTCCATCAACCCCGGCATGGGGATCGATTTGATCCAATCCGCACCGCTGGCGCCGTCAGATCTTGTGATTGATCCAGAGGCTCCTGCCGCAGGCGATGTCATCATGGTGCGCGGAACCGCGGAACCCGGCGTGTCCGTCTCGGTGCGCGTAGACGGCGACGAAAAGTGCGTGGCCGCAACAGACCAAGCCGGTGCGTTCTCCTGCGAAATCGGCGCACTCGCACCGGGAGCGCACCAGGTGTCCGCGGTGGCCACGGATAGCGGTGTCGAGTCGGAACCAGCCGAACCCATCGACGTGACCGTGGGGCCTGGCGTCTCGGGCAGCCCCGGTTCCCTGGGGTCCGCGGGTAGCGTGGGCTCGTCCATCGGCTTTGGATCCTTGATCGACCTCGGTTCGTCCAGCTAGAGGATGGTCGCTGCGAGGCATGAGATGTGGTGGCCTGGTCAGCGAGGCCTTGCCCTTCACGTTGGTCTGGAACCGGGTTCGCCCGCCGCGAACTATGGGCAAACCGGGGGCGGTGGTATCCGAGATAGGCCAGGATGGGGGAGCATCGAGAGGGCGGTCGGTGCGATCACCCTTGTTATCGGCCGCGTTCCGCAGTTTCTGCAGTCCACGGAAGGTGTTTCCAGATGACCCAAGGCCACGACCCCCACGCCAAGCTGACCACCGCCACCGGAACCCCGGTGCCCGACAACCAGAACGTGCAGACGGCCGGCCCGCGGGGCCCGCAGCTGCTGCAGGACGTCTGGTTTCTCGAGAAGCTCGCGCACTTCGACCGCGAGGTCATCCCCGAGCGTCGCATGCACGCCAAGGGCTCCGGCGCGTTCGGCACGTTCACCGTCACCAACGACATCAGCAAGTACACCTCCGCGAAGATCTTCTCGGAGGTTGGCAAGAAGACGGAGCTGTTCGCCCGCTTCTCCACCGTCGCCGGCGAGCGCGGGGCGGCCGACGCCGAGCGCGATATCCGCGGCTTCGCGGTCAAGTTCTACACCGAGGAGGGCAACTGGGACCTCGTCGGCAACAACACCCCCGTCTTCTTCTTCCGCGACCCGCTGAAGTTCCCCGACCTCAACCACGCCGTCAAGCGCGACCCCCGCTCCAACCTGCGCGACGCGAACAACAACTGGGACTTCTGGACCCGGCTACCGGAGTCGCTGCACCAGGTCACCATCATCATGAGTGAGCGCGGCATCCCCGCGTCGCTGCGCAACATGCACGGCTTCGGCTCGCACACGTTCAGCTTCATCAACGACGCCGGCGAGCGGCACTGGGTTAAGTTCCACCACGTCAACCAGCAGGGGATCAAGAACCTCACCGACGCCGAGGCCGAGAAGATCGTCGGCGCGGACCGCGAGAGCAGCCAGCGCGACCTGTTCGAGGCGATCGAGCGGGGCGAGTTCCCGAAGTGGAAGCTGTGCGTGCAGATCATGCCGGAGGCCGACGCGCAGAAGGTCCCGTACCACCCGTTCGACCTGACGAAGGTGTGGCCCAAGGGCGACTACCCGCTGATCGAGGTTGGCGAGTGGGAGCTCAACCGCAACCCGGACAACTACTTCGCGGACGTCGAGCAGGCCGCGTTCAACCCGGCGAACGTGGTGCCCGGCATCAGCTTCTCTCCGGACCGGATGCTGCAGGGCCGGCTGTTCTCCTACGGTGACGCGCAGCGCTACCGCCTGGGCGTGAACAACTACCAGATCCCGGTCAACGCGCCGAAGTGTCCGGTCAGCAACTACCACCGCGACGGCGCGATGCGCGTGGACGGCAACCAGGGCGGCACGCTGCACTACGAGCCGAACAGCTACGGCAAGTGGCAGGAGCAGCCACAGTACCGCAACCCGGCGCAGGCCGTGGGCGCGGTGGCGGATCACTTCGACTTCCGTGAGGACGACGACGACTACTTCTCGCAGCCGCGCGCGCTGTTCAACAACATGAACGGTGAGCAGAAGCAGGCGCTGTTCGACAACACCGCACGCGCCATCCAGGGCGCGTCGGATGAGGTCGTGGCACGGCACATCGCCAACTGCACCTCCTGCGACCCGGCCTACGGCGAGGGCGTGAAGAGCGCGATCGCCGCATTGGCATAGCGCACAGCTAGACGAAGGGCCGCCCACGTTGCCGTGGGCGGCCCTTCTGCTGACGTCCGACAAGCGCCTCTCGGCGAGTGGTCGCTCGAAGCGACAAAGGGGTGAGCCCGGGGGCATGTGCAGACGCCAGTGATCGGTTCAACCGCGCCGCCGGCGGATTCATTCCCGGAGGCTCTGACAGTCGCCTCAGTTACACCGGTTCGCTGTTGTTGCAAGCGCGGCGGATCGACGAAACTGCGGCGAGCTGGCGGTACGCTGTGACACTCATTCAAGGGAAGGCCCGAGGGGTTGGAAATGACGCAGGTCGCGCCGCTGGCGCACTATCTCGCCGGCTGCGACATCGTGCAGGTCGAGGACCCTCGAATCCAGGCGCTCGCGATCGAGTTGCGCGGGGGCTCGAATGACGAAGAGTTCGCGCGTCGGGCATTCGAGCACGTCCGCGACGAGATCGCGCACTCCTTCGACGCCGACGACCCACGGGTGACGGTGACCGCGCGCGAGGTCCTCGATGCTGGCGTGGGCCTCTGCTACGCGAAGTCCCACCTGCTCGCTGCCCTGCTGCGGGCGGGCGGGGTCCCGACGGCGCTGTGCTATCAGTGGCTGGGGGAGGGCGACGATTTCATGCTCCACGGACTCGTCGCCGTGCGACTGGAAGGCGGCTGGCACCGGCAGGATGCGCGCGGGAACAAGCCGGGCGTGGACGCCCAGTTCAGCCTGGCGCAGGAGCAGTTGGCCTGGCCGGTGCGCCGGGAGCTCGGGGAACGGGATCTGCTCACCCTGCATATCGCGCCGCCCCAGAACCTTGTGCGGCTGCTGCGCTCGGTCGAGGATGTCCGGACTCTCGGCGAGGGGCGATTGGGGATTTTTCCAGCCATGTCCGACGTCACAAAATACCAGTGTCTATGAATCGAGACTGTACCGTATCTATATTCGTGCGACCGGCGGAACTTCTGTCGGCCTAAGTGTGAGGGCGGAGGGCACCGTGACGATCCCGGCCCGGGTGGGGCGCCCGCGCACTGTGGGGCTCGACCTCGACTTCCTCCTCGCCACTCAGGATCTGCTGGCCGAGGTGGGCTACGACCGCCTCTCCATGGACGCCATCGCGGTCCGGTGTGGTGCGGGCAAGGCCACGCTCTATCGGCGCTGGCCCGGCAAGAGCGAGCTGGTGGTCGACGCTGTCGCGCAGCTGCACGGTGGCTACCCGGTCCCGGACACCGGCTCGTTGCGCGGCGACTTAGTAACGATGGCCTCCACCCTCCTTGCCGCCAACGCACGCCGCGACGCCGTCGTCGCCGGCCTGATTCCGGCCATGGTGGATAACGCGGCCCTGCGAAATGCGGTTCGGAAGGCCATCGCGGAGCCGCACCAGGAGATGTTCTGCGCGATCGTCAAACATGCGCAACAGCGCGGCGAGGTCCAGCCCGGCTGCGATCTCGAGATCATCGGCGCCGTGCTGCCCGCCGTCACCTTCTATTACCCGAGGGTGCGGGACGCTTCCGCGGGCACCGAATTCGTGGAACGCGTCATCGATACGGTTTTGGTCCCTGCGTTAGCCTGGCGGGCACCGTGAACGCCTTGGCCACCCGCATGCGCGCGGACACCCGAGCCACCTACCAGTGGTTTCGTGGACGACCCATCTCCTGCCGGCTGCGCGGGGACAACTCATCGGCGCAGTTCATCAGGTTCGTCCTGGTCGGCGGTGTCAGCAATATCGTCTACGCGGCGCTGTTCCTGCTGCTGCGCTCGGAGAGCACGATGCTCGCGAATGCCGTCGGCGTCGGGGTCAGCACGGTGCTCGCCAACGAGCTGCACCGTCAGCTCACTTTCAACGCGGCCCAGCGGGTCGGCTGGCTCGCCGGGCAGTGGGAGGCTGGCGGTCTCGCCCTGGTCGGCCTGCTGATCAGCTCGGCGGCGCTGGCTGGGGTCGGCGTCTGGATCCCGGGGCTGTCGCCCTTGTGGCAGGCGGTGATGGTGATCGCGGTCAGTGGTGTGGTCGGCGCGGGGCGGTTCCTGGCGCTGCGTGGCTTGGTTTTCTCCGTCCGCCGCGAGGCTTAGAACTCCTGGCCCCAGGCCTCACCGAAGAGAACCTCGCGCAGGGCGGGCCGACGGCGTGGCTCCAGGTCACGCTCGTTCGTGCGCTCGGCGGCTAGGTGCCCCAGCGCGATGAGCACCACCGGCTCGACGCTGTCGGGGATGTCGAATGCCTGACGCGCCCCAGCCCGGTCGAAGCCGGACATCGGATGCGCGATCAGCCCCTGCGCGACGGCCTGCAAGGAGAGCTGTGCGGTGGCGAGGCCGGCGTCGAACATCGCATAGGGCAGGTCGCCTTTCGCGTTGGACGTTGCCACCGCGCACAGCACCAGTGCGCCCGCGGCCGGCGCCCAGCGCAGGTTCCCTCGGGTCAGGAGCGCGGCCAGCGCGGCGTGGGTGGTGTCGCCGCGCAGACCCGCCAAGAATCGGACCGGGAACGTGCCGCCCCACGACGCGGCCACGCGGGCGGCCTCGATCACGGCGAGCAGCTCCGCGCGGGTGACCTCGGCGGCCGGGTCCAGGCTGCGGGCGCTCCATCGCCCCGCGATCACCGGGTGCACCTCGACTCCTTGGGAGCGGGCAGAGTGCGGGTGGGCGGGTGGCAGGTCCATGCACTGATGATGCCTGTCGGACCCGTCCGCGCAAACAGGGTCGCAGGCCGGGTACCGTGGGGCGTTGATAAAAATGACTGACAACTAAGCATTACGTGTATTGATCTGGAGGTACGCAAGCGTGGCACTCGTCGTGCAGAAGTACGGCGGATCCTCGGTGGAGTCCGCCGAGCGAATCCGCCGCGTCGCAGAGCGGATCGTCGAGACAAAGAAGAAGGGCAACGACGTCGTAGTCGTGGTCTCCGCCATGGGTGACACCACCGATGAGCTGGTCGACCTCGCCACCGCCGTGAACCCCGTCCCGCCCGCCCGCGAGATGGACATGTTGCTGACGGCGGGCGAGCGCATCTCGAACGCGCTGGTCGCCATGGCCATTAGCTCGATGGGCGCGGAGGCCCGCTCGTTCACGGGCTCGCAGGCCGGGGTCGTCACCACCGGGACCCACGGCAAGGCGAAGATCATCGAGGTGCACCCCGACCGCGTTCGCGCGGCGCTCGACGAGGGCTCGATCGCGATGGTCGCCGGCTTCCAGGGCGTCAGCCAGGACACCAAGGACGTCACGACGCTCGGCCGCGGCGGCTCGGACACGACCGCCGTCGCCATCGCCGCGGCGCTCGGGGCCGACGTCTGCGAGATTTACTCGGACGTCGACGGCATCTACACCGCGGACCCGCGCATCGTGCCGAACGCGCGCAAGCTCGACAAGATCTCCTTCGAGGAGATGCTCGAGATGGCCGCCTGCGGCGCGAAGGTTCTGATGCTGCGCTGCGTCGAGTACGCCCGCAATTACAACGTGCCCGTGCACGTCCGCTCGTCATATACCGACCAGCCGGGCACCATGGTGTCCGGATCGATGGAGGATATTCCCGTGGAAGAAGCCATCCTGACCGGCGTCGCACACGATCGCGACGAGTCGAAGATCACCGTCGTCGGCCTGCCCGACACCCCCGGCTACGCCGCCAAGGTGTTCCGGGTGGTCGCGGACGCCGATGTCAACATCGACATGGTCCTGCAGAACGTCTCGAAGGTGGAGACCGGCAAAACCGACATCACCTTCACGCTGCCGACGACCGACGGCCCGCGCGCGGTGGCGCTGCTGACGAAGGCGCAGGCCGAGATCGGCTTCGGCCAGATCCTCTTCGACGACCACATCGGCAAGGTCTCGCTGATCGGCGCGGGCATGAAGAGCCACCCCGGCGTCACGGCCACGTTCTGCGAGGCCCTCGCGGAGGCTGGCGTCAACATCGACCTCATCTCCACCTCGGAGATCCGCATCTCGGTCCTGGTTAAGGACACCGAGCTGGATGACGCGGTCCGAGCCATCCACAACGCGTTCGACCTCGGCGGCGAGACCGTCGCCGTCGTGCACGCGGGAACGGGGCGCTAACCCCATGACCACCATTGCCGTAGTAGGCGCCACCGGGCAGGTCGGCGTCGTCATGCGCAAGCTGCTCGAGGAGCGCGAGTTCCCGGCCGACACCGTCCGCTTCTTCGCATCCGCCCGCTCGGCCGGAAAGAAGCTCACCTTCCGCGGTGCGGACATCGTGGTCGAGGACGTCGCCGCTGTGTCGGATGAGGACCTCAAGGGCATCGACATCGCCCTGTTCTCGGCCGGCGGGGCGACCTCGCGGGCCCACGCCGAGCGCTTCGCCGCGGCCGGCGCGACCGTCGTCGACAACTCGTCCGCCTGGCGCAAGGACCTCGACGTGCCGCTGGTGGTCAGCGAGGTGAACCCCGAGGCCACGAAGAACCTGGCCAAGGGCATCATCGCGAACCCCAACTGCACCACGATGGCCGCGATGCCCGTGCTCAAGCCGCTGCATGACGCGGCTGGCCTGACCCGCCTCATCATCTCCTCCTACCAGGCGGTCTCCGGCAGCGGTTTGGCCGGCGTGCAGGAGCTCGAGTCGCAGACCCGCGCCGTGCTCGATCACGCCGCGAACCTGGTGCACGACGGCTCCGACGCCCCGTTCCCCGAGCCCAACGTGTACGTCGCGCCCATCGCGTTCGACGTCATCGCGCTGGCCGGGGACCTCGTGGAAGATGGCTCCGGCGAGACCGACGAGGACCAGAAGCTGCGCAACGAGAGCCAGCGCATCCTCGAGCTCCCGGACCTGCTGGTCTCCGGCACCTGCGTGCGCGTGCCCGTGTTCACCGGCCACTCGCTGTCGATCAACGCGGAGTTCTCGCGGCCGATCAGCGTCGAGGAGGCGCAGAAGATCCTCGGCGCCGCGCCGGGCGTCGAGCTCGTCGACGTGCCCACACCGCTCAAGGCGGCTGGCCAGGACAACTCCCTCGTGGGCCGTATTCGCCAGGATCCGGGCGCGCCCGAGGGCCGTGGCCTGGCGCTGTTCGTCTCCGGCGACAACCTGCGCAAGGGCGCCGCGCTGAACACCATCCAGATCGCGGAGCTGCTGGTCAAGTAGCTCCCCGCAGCACTCCAACATGAAGAAGTTCCGGCCGCCACTCGCGATTCGCCGGAACTTCTTCATGTTGGCGGGGGTCTTCCGCACGTACCCTTGAGGCATGGCCGAGCTCAGGGCGGATCTGGTGTGCGAGGGCGGCGGAGTCCGCGGTATCGGGCTCGTTGGTGCGGTCGACGTGCTTGCCAAGGCCGGCTACCACTTTCCCCGGGTCGCGGGCTCGAGCGCCGGGGCCATCGTCGCCGCGTTCGTGGCCGCGCTGCAGCGGGCCGGTGAGCCGCTGACCAGGCTCGAGGACATGGTCAAGGCCATCGACTACCGCAAGTTCACCGACCACACCCTGCTCGGCTCGGTTCCATTGCTCGGCCCGCTCCTCGCGCTGGCGACCTCCGACGGCATCTACAAGGGCGGCTATCTCGAGGACTACGTCGCGGGGGTCCTCAAAGACCTCGGCGTGCGAACCTTCGGCGACCTGCGGATCGAGGCGGCGCCCGGCGAAGCACTAGCCGAGAAGTACGCCTATGCGCTCGTCGTCACCGCCAGCGACTTGTCCCGCCGCCGTCTCGCCAGGCTGCCGTGGGACCTGCCCAGCTATGGCGTCGACCCCGATGAGTTCTCGGTGGCCAAGGCCGTGCGCGCGTCGGCCGCCATCCCGTTCCTGTTCGAGCCGGTGCGGGTCAAGGGCTCGACGTGGGTGGACGGCGGGCTGCTCTCCGACTTCCCGATCGAGCTGTTCGACCGCCCGGACGCCGTCTCCCCGCGTTGGCCGACATTCGGGATCCGGCTGTCCGCGCCGCCCGGGCTCACACCGCCGACGCGGGCGGTGCGCGGACCGCTCTCGCTGGGCATCGCCGCGCTCGGCACTCTGATCAGCGACCAGGACTCCGCGTACGTCAACGACCCGTGCACGGTCCGGCGCACCATCTTCGTGCCCGCGCAGGGCGTGAGCCCCATCGACTTCGGCCTGACCCCGGCTGATGTGCAGACGCTCTACTCGGGCGGGACCGGGGCCGCCCAGAAATTCCTCGAGAGCTGGGACTACGGCGCCTATCTCAGCGCGTGCCGCCCGGCATCGCTGTATCCGCCAGCGCCGCGCTGATCTCCGCGCGGGAAGCCCCCGCGGCCACCAGGTCCGCCCGGCCGGTCGCGATGATGGTGATCCGCACGAGGGCCAAGGTAGCGGCCGCGGGCCGGGCAGGGGACGATAGGACCCATGACTGCACAGGCGGGGCCCGGCGGCTGGGCGTTTCTGATGGACATGGACGGCGTGCTGGTGCAGGAGGATCACCTGATCCCCGGCGCGGACAAGCTCCTCGCAGAGCTCACCGCCGCACAGATCCCGTTCCTGGTGCTCACCAACAACTCGATCCGCACCCCGCGGGACCTGCGCGCGCGGCTGCTGCGGAGCGGGCTCGACGTGCCGGAGGAGTCCATCTGGACCTCGGCGTTGGCGACGGCGGCGTTCCTGAACGACCAGCGCCCGCAGGGCACCGCCTACGTCGTCGGCGAGTCCGGCCTGACGACCGCGCTGCACGACATCGGCTATGTCCTCACGGACCGCGAACCGGACTACGTGGTGCTCGGCGAGACCCGAACCTACTCCTTCGAGGCGATCACCACCGCCATCCGCCTCGTCGAGCGCGGCTCCCGCTTCATCGCCACCAACCCGGACCCGACGGGCCCCTCACGGGATGGCTCGCTGCCGGCGACGGGCGCGGTGGCGGCGTTGATCAGCAAGGCGACGGGCAGTGAGCCGTACTACGTGGGCAAGCCGAACACCCTGATGATGCGCTCGGCGCTGCGGGCGCTGGGCACGCACTCGGAGAACACCCTGATGATCGGCGACCGCATGGACACCGACGTGGTCGCGGGCCTCGAGGCGGGGCTCAAGACGATCCTGGTGCTCAGCGGCATCTCCACCCGCGAGTCCATGGACGCGTTCCCGTATCAGCCGACGCGCGTGATCGGGTCCATCGCGGAGTTGGTCGGCAAGACGGCTAACCCGTTCGCCAAGTCCGACTAGCCGGCAGTGGGCTGGGTGCTGCCGCGCCCGGCCAGGACCAGCGCGCCGATCAGCACGAGGCTGGCGAGGATCATCAGCACGCTCAGCCACAGCACCTGGCTGAGCCACACGAGCTGCCCGAAACCGGTCAGGACAGCGAGGGCATAGGCGATCGGCCGGGCCCAGCGCGCGCCGACGAGGTAGACGCCGCCGCCGATTATCATCAGGATGCCCCAGATGAGCAACGCCACGCCCCAGCGCTCGATGTCGAGCAGCAGCAGGCCAGACGCCTGGACGAACAGTCGGGCGGGGGCCAGCAGCGCGACCAGGCCCTCCACCGTGTGGAAGGCGCCGATCACGATCATCAGCAACCCGGCGAACAGCCCCCACTTGTTGGCAGTCTGCGTGTTCATCGGTGGAGTTCCTCCGCTGGGCTCGGTTGGCGACGGTCGGCCCCGCAGGGGCAGCTCCCACAGTATCGACATATTTCTGTGGGCTCGCATCGAGCTGATTGAAGGGTTGACCGGGCTGCCCAGGCGGCGGACCCTGGGATGAAGGGGCCGCCCAGGAAACGGAGAAACCGACATGACTGAGGCCAAGGAACCGCACACCACCACCAACGCGGGCAACCCTGTGGCGAGCGATTCGCACTCGCTCCAGGCGGGGCCTGGGGGGCCGGTGTTGCTGCACGACCACTACCTGATCGAGAAGATGGCCCAGTTCAACCGGGAGCGGGTGCCGGAGCGCGTGGTGCACGCGAAGGGCTCGGGCGCGTTCGGTGAGCTTGTCGTCACCGGCGACGTCAGCGAGTGCACGATGGCGGGCCTATTCCAGCCGGGCACACGCACGGAGTGCCTGTTCCGCTTCTCCACCGTCGCCGGCGAGCAGGGCAGCCCCGACACCTGGCGCGACCCCCGCGGCTTCGCGATGAAGTACTACACCGAGCAGGGCAACTACGACCTCGTCGGCAACAACACCCCCGTCTTCTTTATCCGCGACGCCATGAAGTTCTCGGACTTCATCCGCTCCCAGAAGCGGTTGCCGGACTCAGGACTGCGGGACCACAACATGCAGTGGGACTTCTGGACCGCGTCAACCCGTTCGACCTGACGAAGGTGTGGTCGCACACGGACTATCCGCTGGTCGAGGTGGGGAGGGTGACGTTGAACCGGAACCCGGAGAACTTCTTCGCGCAGATCGAGCAGGCCTCGTTCGAGCCGTCGAACGTGGTGCCCGGCATCGGCTTCTCACCCGACAAGATGCTGCTGGGCCGCGTCTTCTCCTACCCCGACGCGCACCGCTACCGCATCGGCCCCAACTACATGGACTTGCCGGTGAACCAGCCGAAGAACCAGGTCGACACCTACGCGCAGGACGGGGCGATGCGCTACAGCTGGAAGTCGCCAGAGAAGGCCGTGTACGCGCCCAATACCTATGGCGGGCCGCACGCAGATCCGGCGAAGGCGGGGCCAGTGGCAGCGTGGACCGCGGCTGGTGACTCTGTGGAGTTCGGCTGCTTCGACTACATCGAGCACCCCGAGGACAGCGACTGGGGCCAGGCCGGCGACCTCGTGCGCACCGTCATGGACGACGCGGCCCGCGAGCGGCTGGTCTCCAACATCGTCGGGCACCTGCTCGACGGCGTCAGCGAGCCGGTCTTGAAGCGGGCCTTCGAGTACTGGTCCAACGTCGACGCGGACCTCGGTAGGCGCGTCGAGGAGGGTGTCCGCGCGAGTTAGCGGACGAGCACGGTCTGCCGGTGCCAGCCCGTAGCGCCGCCGGGGATGGGCGGCGTGCGCTCCTCTACCTGGGTGTTGCCGTCGAGGTCAGTGGCGCGCACCTCGAGTACGTGGCTGCCATCGGTCGCCTCCCAGTCCCACCACCACTGCCGCCACGTGTCGATGGAATATTCGGCGGCGAGGGTGGCCAGCTGCCAGCTGCCGTTGTCCACGCGCACCTCGACCTTCTCGATGCCGCGGTGCTGTGCCCAGGCCGTGCCCGCGACCAGCAGCCGGCCGGGCACGACGGGCGCGAACGCGGTGGGCACGTCGATGCGCGACGCGGTCTTGATCGGCGCCTTCTCGCCCCAGCCTCGCGTGGTCCAGTACGCCTGGGCGCGGTCGAAGCGGGTCAGCTCCCAATCGACCACCCACTTCGTGGCGGAGACGAAGCCGTACAGCCCCGGTACCACCTGCCGCACGGGATAGCCGTGCTCTAGCGGCAGCGGCTGCCCGTTCATCGCCACGGCGAGCATTGCGTCGCGGCCATCCATGAGGACCTCGACCGGGGTGCCGCAGGTGAAGCCGTCGACGCTGGTGGAGAGCAGCATGTCCGCGTCCGGATGGACGCCGGCCTCGGCGAGGAGCTCGCGCATCGGGTAGCCGACCCACGTGGCGTTCCCGGCGAGCGGGCCGCCGACCTCGTTGGACACGCAGGTGAGAGTGACTACCCTCTCGATCGGAGTGCGCCGGGCCAGGTCGTCCCAGCTCAACGTCAGCTCCCGGTCCACCATCCCGTGGATCCGCAACTGCCACTCGCCGGTGGTCAGCCGCGGCACCTGCAGCGCGGTGTCGATGCGATAGAAGGTGTCGTTGGGCGTGACGAAGGTGGTGGCGCCGGTCACCCCGACGTCGGTCCCGGCGGGAATCGGCGCGGCGGCGTCCGCCGCCTTGACGAACGGGATGCGGAAGTTCAACCGGTCGGCCGTGACCGAGCGGAGCTGCCCGCCCAGATATCGTCCCGCGGCCCACGTCGCGCCGGCGATCGCGGTCGCCGTGACCGCGAGGGCCATGAACTGCCGACGGGGCAGGGCGCCGTCGGGCGTGGCGGGTGGGAATCCGGCTGGGGGGATCCCCGCGGGCGGCAGCGCGCCGACCAGCAGTCGCAGCGTGGCGACGCCCGCGATCACCCCGGCGACGGTGGGGACCGCGAATAGCGCGTCGGCGGTGGGCCGGCTCAGCGCCGCGTACACCCCGACCAGGCCGAACAGCACCAGCATGGCGCTGCCGATCGGGCGACGGGGCCGCTCGAGCAGCCCAGCTCCCATCGACAGCAGCACGATCAGGATCGTCATCCCGATGAACAGGGCGGGCTTGTCGTTGGTGCCGAAGGTGTGGATGGCGAACTCCCGCGCCCAGGCCGGCGTTCGGTCCACGGTGGTGGAACCGACGGCAAAGAACGGCGAGCTGGCGGGGTCGATGAGGATGGCGACCAGTTCGCCGACCCCCAGCACGACGGCCGCGGCGAGGAGCCCGGACAGCGCCCGGGCGGGGAGTCTGCGGCGGGCCCGGGGCGGCTGGAGCTCTGCGGTGTCAGTCATGTGGGGTATTCGTCGCCGGTCGCGCCGCGGATGGCTGGTGCGTCGGGCTGCCAATTTTAACCCCGACCCATCCGGGCCGTCGGCGGTTCCGAATGCCTGATGTTGGAACGACACAGGCCGGTGCGCCCCGCACCCGGACTCGATCGAAGGGACCCACCATTATGTTCAGCAATCGAAGCAGGACCATTGCCGTCGCCGGATTCGCCGCGATGGCGCTCGTAGGGCTTTCCGCATGCTCCTCCGACGGCGGCAGCACCACCTCGACCACCGCCACCTCCTCCTCTGCCAGCGCGGCGGCCTCAGCCTCCTCCAGCGCTCCGATGACCGCCGACACGCAGTTGGTGGGCGCGGGCTGCGCCGAGTACGCCGCGGCCAACCCGACCGGCGCTGGCTCGGTTAGCGGCATGGCGCAGGACCCGGTGGCCGTTGCCGCGTCGAACAACCCGATGCTCACCACGCTGACCGCGGCCGTCTCCGGCCAGCTCAACCCGGACGTGAACCTCGTAGACACCCTCAACGGCGGTCAGTTCACCGTATTCGCGCCCATCGACTCGGCCTTCGCCAAGATCGACCCGGCGACGATCGACACCCTGAAGACCGACTCGGCGCTGCTGACCAAGATCCTGACCTACCACGTGGTGCCCGGCCAGATCAGCCCCGCCGACATCGACGGCACGCAGACCACCGTCGAGGGTGGCACCGTCACCGTCACCGGCAGCGGCGATAACATCAAGGTTGACGGCGCATCCGTGGTCTGCGGCGGCGTCCAGACCGCTAATGCGACCGTCTACCTCATCGACGGCGTGCTGATGCCCAAGTAGCTCCGGCCGCGCATGGACTGTTCGTCCCCGCTATGCCTGTTCCCCTCGCTTCGAACGAGGACGGACTCGCATAGCGGGGGCGAACGCGTAGGGCCGTGCTTAGCCCGGATTGCGCCGCGGCGTCATCCGCGCGTTGGGCAGTGGCGGCGCGGGCAGCCACTCGGGAGCGCCGTCGCGCGGCGGGGAGTAGCCCTCGACGTGGCCGAACCGGCTGGTGCGCTCCTGCCACTCGGCCCGGGCGGCCACGATCTCCTCGTGGCTGCGGCCGACGAAGTTCCACCACATCACGATCTCCTCGCGGAAGGGCTCGCCGCCCAGCAGGATCATCCGGGCCGGCTCGGGGCCTGGGTTGTGGACGGTCAGCACCGTCCGCCCAGGGCACAGGAAGCCGAGCTCGCCGCGCGCCAGCTCCGTGCCGCACAGCCGGACGGGCCCGGCGTCGATCAGCAGCCCGTGCTCCATCGCGGCGTCGACCTCGAGCTCGAGCGACGCACCGGGCTCGAGGGTGATCTCCGCGCCCAGCAGGGGTGTGAATGTGGCGACGGGGGAGGTGCTGCCTGCGAGGTCGCCGAGGAAGACCCGTAGGAGCGCGCCGTCCAGCCGGACGGGCTCTGGTGCGTAGTGGACGAAGTCGCGGTCGGCGTCGCGGTGCGCGTGGGGCAGCGCCACCCACAGCTGCACGCCGTGCAGGACTGTGGTCTCCGGCGTCGACACCTCGGAGTGGCAGATCCCGTGCCCGCCGGTCATCAGGTTCAGCTCGCCGGGCCGCACGAGGGCGTGCTTGCCGAGGCTGTCGCGGTGCTCGATCTCACCGGTGAACAGCCAGCTCACGGTTTGTAGGCCGGTGTGCGGGTGCGGTGCGACGTCCATGCCGCCGGAGTCGGCGACGTCGTCGGGGCCGTAGTGGTCGGCGAAGCACCAGGCGCCGATCAGTGAGCGCTGGCGTTGGGGGAGGGTGCGGCGGACCAGCATCGCGCGCGGACCGCCCAGGGGCACCTCGCGGGACGTGATGACCTCGACGGCCGCCAGCGCGTCCGGGCCCGCTCGAAGCTCGGCGCAGCGGATCTCGAGGGGATCGGACTCGACGTTGCTCATGTTCGTACCCTTCGCCAGGAGGCCAGGACGGCCGGTTCCAGACTGCCAGATGCAGAAGTCAATAGGTGTACGTACTTCTCACACTTTGCGTGCGATGGGTGCGTGGAGTTGCATTTGCATGGACGATGGGGGAATGAATCCTCGTTCTGCGGTCGTGTCCATTATCGGGGACACCCGCTCTACGGAGACGGCGCGGGTCGGCGCTGGCGCGCTGCGTGTCGCCAAGAGGGTGGGTCTGAAGGGGCTCGTCGCCATCATCGGCGGCGGGCTTTTCGCGTGGATGGTGCCCTGGTGCGTGTACCTGGCGATGACGCTGCCCGCGACGGCCATCGCGACGAATTGGTCCATCGCGTGGGTTGGCTTCGACATCGCGTTGGCCGTGGTGGCGGCGGCGACCGCATGGTTCGCGCACAAGGGCGATGTGCGTGCGGGGCTTACCGCGTTGGCCGTCGCGGTGATGCTGATGATGGATGCCTGGTTCGACGCGATGACCGCGGGGGCCGGCGCGGGCATGGCGATGTCGCTGGGCCTGGCCTTCGGTCTGAACCTCCCGTTGGCGGCGGGCGCGGCCTGGTACTCGCGGCGCACGCTGCGCAGCCACCTAAGGCTGGCGCGGGCAGAGCGGAACGACGGTTGCTGCGCGCACGACCACCAGTGATTCCCCCGCGGGACCACGCGCGCAGTCGTAGCATGGGCTCCAACCTGTCCGCTTGGGAAGGAGTTCGCCATGGATGATCGTGATCATGTGTATCGGGTGACCGAGGTGGTGGGGTCATCGTCCGAGGGAGTCGACGCGGCCATCCGCAATGCCATCTCCCGCGCGTCCGCGACAATCCGCAACATCAACTGGTTCGAGGTCACCGAGACCCGCGGCTATGTGGATAATGACGCGGTGGCCTATGTGCAAGTGACTATGAAGATCGGATTCCGCCTCGAGTGAGCTGACCCCCAGCCGGCTGGCGCCGCACCGGCGCATCGACGCCATCGCGGCGGTGGCGGTCGGTGGATTTCTTGGCGCGCTGGCGCGGTTCGAGCTGGGCGAGGCATTCCCGCAGACGGCGGGGCAGTGGCCGGCGACGACGTTCGCCATCAACGTCGCCGGAGCCTTCGCACTGGGCGTGCTGCTGGAGGCGCTGCTGCGGCTCGGGCCGGACTCCGGCTGGCGCCAGCGCGTGCGCCTCGGCGCCGGCACCGGTGTGCTGGGCGCGTTCACGACCTACAGTGCCCTCGCGGTGGACACGGCGCTGCTGCTGCGAGCTGGACAGCAGTGGTCTGCGCTGTCCTATGCGGGGGGGACGGTGCTCGCGGGGCTGGTGGCCACGCTGCTCGGCATCGCGGTGGGCGCTCGGGTGGGCGGCCGGCGGGTGCGCGGGTGACGGCGCTGTGGCTGGCCTGCGCGGGCAGCGCGGGCGCGGTCGCCCGGTTCATGCTCGACGGCGCGGTGCGCGCGCGCTGGCGCCCAGACTTCCCGTGGGCGACGATCGCCGTCAACGTCTCCGGCTCCCTGCTGCTGGGCATCATCACCGGGCTCGCCCTCTGGCATGGCGAGCCGAGCCAGGTGCGGGCCATCATTGGGGTGGGGTTTTGCGGCGGTTACACCACGTTCAGCACCGCGAGCGTGGAGACGGTGCGGCTGCTCCAGCGCGGCCGCTATTGGGCCGGGGCAGGCAACGCGTTCGGGACCTTGGCGGTCACCGTCGCCGCCGCGGCCGTCGGGCTCACGCTGGCCAGCCTGTGACCCCGGAGGAGGAAAGGGACAATCCCATGCCGAACCTGGTGGTCGGATACGACCGGCACCCGGCCAGCCGGTCCGCGCTCGCATTCGCCGCGGACCTGGCGGGCAGGCTCGACGCAGGGCTGCATGTGGTGCACGTCGTCGACGACGAGGACGTGCCCGTCGATCCGGACTCGGACGACCTCGAGGCGGCGACCGCGGGCCGGGCTGAGTGGGCGCGGGCGGCGGCGGATGCGCAGCTGGCGGAGTTCGCAGGGGCGTGGACATATTATTCGCGGCACGGTCGCCCGGCCGTGGTCTTAGCCCAGATCGCGACGGACACCGATGCCGCGATGATCGTGCTCGGGGTTCCGCGGAAGGGGCTGATGGCGATGATGGAGCGACTGCTCGGCGAGTCGGTGTCCGCGGCTGAGGTCCGTCTCGCGGGCCGGCCCGTAGTGCTCGTGCCTGAGCAGGCCGGCGACACCGACTAGCCGCGCACCAAGTGGGAGGCCCGATTCTGGACCTCCCACTTGTCTGCTGCCACGCTGGCCTAGCGCCGACGGCTGGGTAGCAGTGCCATCCCGGCCATGCCGAGGCCGCAGACCACGACCACGGCGCCGCAGACGACGCTGGACCAGATCATCGACGTGGTCGTGGTGACTCCGACGATGACCCACGGTGCGACGATCATCCACACACCCAGCAGCGGGATGGTGAACGCCATCCCATGGAGCCGCCGATAATCGGATGTGAATGCGACCGCGGCGAAGGCCACCGCGAGCCCGACGATCAGGCATGGCACCGTCATCGCCGTGACGCCGGAGAAACCGATAATCCACGGCGACCCCGCCATGTACAGCCCCGCCAGCAGGACGAGTCCGGAATCCGCCTGCATCATCGGATTCGCGACGATCTTGTCGTAGCGGTCGTGCATCTCAAGCATGTCGGGATGCCGTTCAATGGGCAGACTCGATGTCGACATGATTGCTCACCTCTTCGAGGAACCAAGGAGACGGCTGTCCCCTCGTATTCCAGGATATGCCCAGCAAGAGGCATACGGAAGAGGCCTAGGTCAGCGCAATCGTGGCAATGATATTGGTCGGCTGCGCGGAGCCTCCGGCGGGCTCGAGGCTAAGCCCGAGCGCCGTCGAGGAGTCGATCCCCGAGAGCACCGCCTGGGTGGACGGCGCGACCGACTCGGAGTCCATGGTGCCCATGGAGACGGGCTCGTGGTCTGGGCCGGTCAGCCACATTTGATACACCGTCCCGGGCTGCGGCGGCGCGACATCGTTCATCACCAGGACGGCGGCGTTGACGGTTTCGGAGAACACGACCGTGGCGGTGCCGCCGCCCGGGATAGTCGTGGCGGCGGTGCGCACGTCCGAGGCGTCGAGCACCTGGGCGGAGATCGAGACCTCGGGAGCGCCGCGCTGCTGCGTGACGGCGACCCCAGCGATGGTGATGGCCACGACGGCCGCGGCGGCGCTGATCCCTGCCACCCAGCCGTTACGGCGGCGTCGGCGGGCGTCGGCCAGCGAGATCGGTGCTGCGATCGGCGCTGCCGGAGGCTGGACGGCGGCCAGCATTGCGTCGAGCACCCGGGCGGGCGGCGCGACGGCGGTCGCCGCGGACTGCACGGCCATCGTCTCCCGGTAGCCGCGGACCAGAGCATTGAACTCGGCGCGGATCGCGGGTTCTGCGGCCGCCACGGCGGACTCGATGGCGAGGCGTTCGGCGTCGTCGACCGCGTGCAGGGCGTAGGCGGCGGCGAGGTCAAGCAACTCCGCGGACGCGTCAGGCTCGGGCGTCGAGTGGTCAGGCATGAGCGCGCACCCCCAGACAGTCCTTGAGCCGGCCGAGGCCGTCGCGGATCCGCGACTTCACGGTCGGGAGGGCCACGGACAGTCGCTCGGCGACCTCGCGATAGGTGAGCCCGCCGTAGTAGGCGAGGGTCACGCTGCTGCGCTGCACCTCGGTGAGCGTCCCGAGACAGTCGGCGACCTCGCGGGCGTCCTCGCGGCTGGCGACCTCGTCGGAGACAGAGTCGAAATCGGCGGACCAGTTGGCCGCGCCGTACGCGCCCTCCCGGTTGGTGCTGGACTGCTCGGAGCGGACTCGGTCGATCGCGCGGCGGTGCGCGAGGGTGATCAGCCAGGACAGGGCCGAGCCCTTGTCCGGGTCGAAGTTGCCCGCGTTGTGCCAGACCTGCAGGTAGATCTCCTGTGTGGTCTCCTCGCTGTAGCCTGGGTCGCGCAGCACGCGCAGGACCATGCCGTGGACGCGGGCGCTGGTGCGCGCGTAGAGGTCCCGGAATGCGGCGGTCTCGCCAGCGGCCACGCGGGCCAACAGCGCGTCGAGGGTCGCCTCGCCGGTCCTCGCGCCGAGGTTGGTCATCGGCAGTTCGCAGTCATCACGGCAAATCATAGCCATGGGTGCCGGCGGCGCGCAGACCGTCATGGCTTACCGCCCGGCGGCCGGGGCAAAAAGTAGCTGGTGCTGCGCTGATACTCGGGGTAGCCGGGGCGCTGGGACATCGACCGCTCCAGCAGCCGCGCCCCGGTGGCGAACACCAAAAAGTAGGTCATCACGACGGGCGAGAGCGCGGTGAGCACGCCTGGCCAGGCGCTGGCCGCGATGAGCCACAGGCCCCACCAGACGCAGGCGTCGCCGAAGTAGTTGGGATGCCGGGTCCACGCCCACAGCCCGGAGGCCATGATCTTCCCCCGGTTGGCGGGGTTGGCCTTGAACGCCCGCAGCTGATGGTCGCCGACTGCCTCGAATACGACGCCCAGCAGCCAGAGCGCCCCGCCGAGCCACGCCGCCGCCGACCAGGCGCCGGTCGTGGGGCCGGCCACGGCGGAGACCTGCAGCGGCAGCGAGACGAACCACTGCGCCAGGCCCTGCGTCAGGAAGACCTTGCGGATCACCGTCGCCGGGCCCGCGTCGCCGAGCATGGCGGTGTAGCGGGGATCCTCGTCCTTGCCCGCAGACTTGGTGTGCAGGTGCCAGCTCAGCCGCAGTCCCCATACCGCGACGAGGGCGCACAGCAGCCAGGCTCGTGTCGGCTCGCCGGCGCCGGCGCCGGCGAGCGCCGCGATGAGCGCGACGACCACCAGGCCCAGGCCCCAGCTGACGTCCACCACGTTGTAGCGGCCGATGCGGCGGCCGATGCGGAAGGCGGCGGTCTGGACCAGTGCCAGCGCGCCGGCGCTGGCCCCGGAGACCACGGCAAGGCTCGACCAGTCGAATCCGGTCATGGCAGTTCCTCCGCCGCGCTGCCACCGGCGGTAGGCCGCACCGCGAGCAGTTGGTCGACGCCCATGCGGCCCTGCTCGAAGCTGAGCCGCCCGCCCACGAGATAGAGGCGCCAGACCCGCGCCATCTCGACGCCGACCAGGGCCACGACCTCGGACCAGCGTGCCTCGAGGCTCGCCAGCCACGCGTCGACGGTCCACACATAGTGCTCGCGCAGACTGTGCACGTCGCGCATCTCCAGTCCGGCCCGCTCGAGCAGCGCCACCGTCGCGCCGACCGGCCGCATCGTCATGTCGGGGGCGATGAACGACTCGATGAACGGGCCGCCGCCGGGATGCCAGCCGGCGCGGGACATCTGCTGGACCAGCACGCGGGCGCCGGGCTTGGCGTTATCGTGGAGGACCTGCGCGTAGCGGGGATAGTTGCCCTCGCCCACGTGCTCGCCCATCTCAAGCGAGGTGACCGCGTCGAACGGGCCGTCGGGGATCTCTCGGTAGTCCTGCAGCCGGATCTCGACGCGGTGGCTCAGTCCCAGCTCCGCGATCCGCTTGTCGGCGAACGCCTTCTGCTCGCGGGAGATTGTCACGCCGACCACCTGGGCGTTGTGCTCGGCGGCGGCGTGGATGCTCAGCGCGCCCCAGCCGCAGCCGACGTCGAGCAGTCGCATGCCGGGCCCGCCGAGCCCCACCTTGCGGCAGACCAGGTCCAGCTTGTCGCGTTGGGCTTGCTCGATGCCGTAGCCCGGATCCCGCGGTGTGCCGGGGACGTTCCGGGTGAAGTAGGCGCACGAGTACGCCATGGCCGGGTCCAAGACCAGCGCGTAGAAGTCATTTGACAGGTCGTAGTGGTGGCTGATGGCGGCGCGGTCGCGGCGCGGCGTGTGTATGCGCCCGCGCAGCTGGGACTGGGTGGCCGGCGGCGGCAGCGGGCGGCCCAAGACTCCCAGTCCGGCGGCCCCGCGCAGCACACGCAGCAGATCCGCCAGCCGGGGTCGGGCGCCGGTGAGGCCGCGTTCCGCCGCCGCCGCGCGCACCTGCGTCAGCGCGGCGGCGATGTCGTCCTCGACGTCCAACTCGCCGGTGACGTAGGCCTGCGCGGCGCCGAGCTCGCCAGGGTGCCAGAGCAGGCGGCGCAGCGCGTCGGGGCTGTTCAGGGTGATCCGCGGCCCGTCGGGATCGCCGGCGACGCTGCCGTCCCACGCAGTCAGGCGCACGGGCAGCATGCCGCTCAGCAGTGGCCGCAGCAGCTCCTCTAGCAGCGGCGCCACGGGGGCGCTCATGACCGGCCGCTGTCGGAGTGGTTCCCACGGCTGGGGCGCTCGAGGTTTGGGCGCTCAAGGTTCGGGCGCTCGAGGGTGATCTGCTGCACGTCCAGATAGCCGGATCGGAATCCCGCCTCGGAGTAGGACAGGTAGAAGTGCCACATCCGGCGGAAGGTCTCGTCGAAGCCGAGCGCCGCGACCCGGCTGCCGCTCGCGGCGAAGCGCGATTCCCACAGCCGCAGCGTCTCCGCGTAGTGCAGCCCGATGCTCAGACGCTCCCGCACGTGCAGGTCCGTGTGCTCTGCGGCGATCCGCTCGATGGATTCGGTGGACGGCAGGAACCCGCCCGGAAAGATGTATTTGTGCACCCAGGTATAGGTGTTCACGGTCTGCAGCATCCGGTCGTGCGGCATCGTGATCGCCTGCAGTGCGACTCGGCCGCCGGGCGCCAGGAGCTTGTCCAGCACCTGGAAGTACGTGGGCCAGTACTGGTGGCCCACAGCCTCGATCATCTCGACGGAGACGATGGCGTCGTATTCGCCGTCCACCTCGCGGTAGTCCATGAGGTCGATGCGCACCGCGTCTTGGTAGCCCGCCTCGGCGACCCGCTTGCGGGCCAGCTCCTGCTGCTCGCTCGAGAGCGTCACCGAGCGCACGACCGCGCCCCGCTGCGCCGCCCGAATACACAGCTCGCCCCACCCGGTGCCGATCTCCAGCAGCCGGACGCCGGGGCCGACCCCACCCTGGTCCAGGAGCAGGTCAATCTTGCGGCGCTGGGCGTCTGCCAACACGTCCCACGTGGGCGCGGGGTTGGGAAGCTCTGCCTGCCGCACCGCGACGCCCCGAACCGGGTTGAAATGTGGGTTCGGAGGCATGAACAGCGCAGCGGAATAGCTCATCGTCTCATCGAGGAAGCTCTCGAACAGATCGTTGGACAGATCATAGTGGCGCGCGATATTGGCGCGCGTGTTCTGTCTCGTGTTGCGTTCGTGCGTGGGGTGCTTGCGCACATACAGGGAGCGCAAGCGTTGCAGGGAGGGGGGGATCAAGGTCGCCATGCGCGAGGCGAAGACGGTGAGGACGGCCGCGAGGTCCGGCGAGGTCCAGTCGCCAGCCATATAGGACTCGCCGAACCCGATCAGCCCGTCCGCGCCCACCCGCCGCGCGAACGCGTCGGGGTCCCGGATGATCATGCGCGGCAGGATCTCGTGCTCGGGGGCGTCGAGCCCTGCGTCAGCGGTCCGCGGGTCGGCGCCGATGAGTACGCCGTCCGGATACTCGACCCGGACGTCGAGGTTGCGAGCGGCACGACGGAACAAGGCGTCGGCGGCTTTGGCGGCGACGGTGGCGCGCAGACCAGTGGGGACGTGGGACAGCCCAGACCAGGCGGAGAGCTCGGGTTGGCCGAGGTCGGTCTGCGTGCCTGCCGTGTGATCGGGCCTGCTCATTGGGCGCTGCCTTTCTGGGGGTGGTCGTGGCTGTCATGGTGAGATTCGTGCGGCGGCCTGGGCGTGATCGGCAGCCCGCGCGCCCAGAGTCCGATGCCCTTGACGCGGATCCGGGCGGATACCGCCAGCGGGGCGAGGGGGGCGCGAAGTTGGGTGCGGACCACGTTTCTCGTGCTGGCCGGCGTGCGAGCGCCCCGCACCGCGGCCACGAACGGGTCGTGGCCCTCGCGGTGCAGGGTGACATTGATGGCGAGGGTCTCGCCGGGCTCGGGAAAACTCATCGAGTACCGGCCGCTCACGTCGTTGAATGGCGAGACGTAGAACTTCTTATCCGTCACCGCGTGGTGGCGGCGGTCCAGCCGCACCAGGTAGGCGTGCCGTTGCCCGTAGGTGTTGTGCACCTCGGCGATGACACAGTCGAGATGGCCGTTGGCGTCGTGGCACCAGAAGACGCTCAGCGGGTTGAACACGTAGCCGAGGACGCGGGCGTTGAGCAGCGCGGTGACCCGTCCGCCCGGCAGGTCGACGTCGTGGTCCGCGAGGAACTGGTCGACCCGCTGTCGGAGAGTGTCGCGGGGGTAGTCGCCGAAGAGGTGGTCTCGGCCCTCAAAGCGGGCGAACGGGGCCAGCCAGCGTGGCAGCATCGGTAAATCGTCGATGTCGACGAACCAGCTGTAACTGGCGTGCTCGAAGGTTGTGGCGACGGGTTCGGTGCGCACATGCCGGATCACGGTCTGATAGAGGCTCGGGGTGGTCATGGCCCCTCCTGGCCAGCGCTCAGCGCCGGTCCAGCCCAGGAGCCGCCGAGCCGTTCCGCGGCCCGCAACCCGGAGAGCGCGCCGTCCTCGTGGAAGCCCCAACCGTGATAGGCGCCGGCGAAGGCCACCGTGTCCGAGTTCAGGTCGGCCAACCGCGCCTGCGCCGCGACGGAGGTCGGAGTGAAGATCGGGTGCTCGTAGTCCATCTCCGCGAGCACGGTCGCGGGGTCCACGAGGTGCGCGCCGCCGAGCGTCACCAGGAAGCGGCGGTCGGTGACCGAGTCCAGGCGCATCAGGCGCGTCATGTCATAGGTGACGATCACTCCGCGGGCGTCGCTCGTGCCCGCGGGAATCAGGTAGTTCCAGGACGCCCGGGCGCCTGCGGCCAGTGGCAGCAGGGACTCGTCGGTGTGCAGAATCGCGTGGTTGGACGAGTAGGGGATGTCCTGGAGCACCGCTGTCTCCAGCGCGGACGGATCGGCCAGCAACGCGAGGGCGTGGCGGGGGTGCAGCGCGATCACCGCCGCATCGAAGTGGCGGTCCACCCCGTCGGCCACCACCCGGACGCCATCGGCGGTGCGAACTATTTGCCGCACGGGTGTGCCGGCCAGCACCTCGTCCAGACCGGCGGCGACCTTCTCCACGTACCGCGCGGAACCGCCGGTGACCGTGCGCCAGGTGGGCGAGCCGAACACCGACAGCATTCCGTGATGCTCCAGGAAGGTGAACAGGTAGCGCGCCGGGTACTGCGGCGCGGTGCCCGGATCGCAGGACCACACGGCGGCGACGAGGGGGGTGAGGAAGTTGTCCTCGAAGTATCGGCTGAACCCGAGGCGCGCCCGGAAGGCGCCGAGCGTCTCCGGGTCCGTCTCGGTCTCCGGGCGCGCCAATACGGCGCTGGCCTCGCGGTGGAAGCGCTTGACCTCGAGGAGCATGCGCAGGAAGCGCGGACGCGCGAGATTGCGGACCGTGGGAAACAGCCCCCGGCCCCCCCGCGCGCCAGCGTATTCCAGGCCGCTTGCCGCAGAGCGGATGGACATGGACATGTCGGAGTCTTGAGTGGCCACCTCGAGCTCGTCGAAGAGCCGCAGCAGGGTCGGGTAGGTGCGGTCGTTGTGCACGATGAAGCCGGTGTCCACGTTCACGGCGACGCCGGAATCGAGTTCGACCCGGTGCGTGTGCGCATGCCCGCCGAGCCGGTCGGCGGCCTCGAAGAGCGTGACGTGGTCCGCTTTGGCCAGCACGTGTGCGGCGGTCAGGCCGGCCACGCCGCTGCCGATGACGGCGATCTTCCTGCGCTCATCCATGGCAGCGCTCCGACTCCCACATCGCTGGCTCGGACTCGGTGTCAGCGGCCAGCGAGGCGAGCACGAGATCGGCCGCGACCTGATGCCACCACCGGGGCTTGGTCAGCAGAAAATGCCCGGCGCCGGTGAGTGATACCCACGTCGCGTTGACGCCGCGCCCGCGGGCGCGGACGGTCTGCGCCCGAGATGCCAGAGGATCGGTCCACCGATCCTCGGCTCCGTGCGCCACGGATAAGGTGCGGCCCGCCGGGATGCGCGCGGCGTCCGACTCCGGCCACCAGGGGGCCAGCGCGGCGATCCCGCACACGCTGGGGTGGTCGGCGAGATGCGCGGCGACCCGCCCGCCCATGGAGTGCCCCACCAGCACGACGGGGACGTCGCCGAAGCGTCCGGTGGCGTCCGCCAGCACGGCGGCGGCGTCGCGCACGGGGTCGCGCTCCGGCTCGTTCCAGCCCCGAACCCGGTACTGGACGCGTTCGACGGCGATGCCGCGTCCCGCGAGGCGTGCGCGCAGGGCGCGGGCGAGCCACGCCATCCGCAGGTTCGACAGCTGCCAGGGGCGGGAGCGCCCGGCGCTGCGGGGCTTGCCGCCGGGCAGCACCAGCACACACGCGGTGGTGGGGGGATGGGACCTGTTCATATGGGTAATTCGGAACCGTCCCCCCACCGGATGGGTTTGGCGCCTAGTGCTCTCCGCGGGCCAGGGCGCTCGGCCACCACACTTTCCGCCCGATCTGCAGCGTCAGCGCCGGGACCAACAGCGAGCGGACGATGAGCGTGTCCAGGAGCACGCCGAACGCGACGATGAACGCGATCTGCGCGAGGAAGATCAACGGGATCACCGCCAGCGCGCCGAAGGTGGCGGCCAGCACCAGCCCCGCCGATGTGATCACCCCGCCGGTGACCGCCAGCCCGCGGCGCACCCCCTCCCTCGTCCCGTGCCGCTGGGACTCCTCGCGGACCCGGGTCATCAGGAAGATGTTGTAGTCCACGCCCAGCGCCACCAGGAACACGAAGCCGAACAGGGGCACCACCGGGTCCGAGCCGGGGAAGTGGAACACGTGGTTGAAAACCAGTGCCGACACGCCCAGGGTCGCGGCGAAGGAGAGCACCACGGTGCCCAACAGCAACAGCGGCGCCACCAACGCCCGCATCAGCAGCGCCAGCACCAAGAACACCACGAGCAGCACGATGGGGATGATGACCGTGCGATCGCGCGCCGAGGTGGTCTGCGTGTCGAGCTGGATCGCGGTGGTGCCGCCCACTAGGGCCTGCGCGCCGGGCACCGCGTGCGCCGCCGAGCGGATTTGCTTGACCACCGCCACCGCCTCCTCGGAGTCGGCGGCGGCCTCGAGGGTGGCCTGAATCTGGACTCGTCCGTCGACGACCCGCGCCGGGCCGCCGGGCGGTCCGGGCTCGGAGACCGCCGCGACGTCGCCGCCCACCACCCCGGGCACCCCGGCCACCGCGTCGATCACCGGTTGGGCGTTGTCGGCCTGCGCGAAGATGAGCACCGGGGAGCCGGAGCCGCCGGGGAAGTGTTGGCTGAGGACGTCTTGGCCGGTGGCCGAGTCCACTTGGACGAGGAAGAAGTCCGATTGCGCGATGCCGTCGGACTTGAGTTGCGGCGCGAACGAGGCGAACACGATCAGCAGCAGAGCCGAGCCGATCCACACCTTCGTGTGGTGCGCGTCGACCTTGCGCGCGACGGTCCACCAGAGGCCGCTCTCGGCGGGCTTCGCGTCGCCGGGGTGGGTCGGCCAGAACGCGGCCTTGCCGGTCAGCGCGAGCGTGGCGGGCAGGAACGTGAGCGACGCGATCAGGGAGGCGGCGATGCCGATCGCGGCGACCGGGCCGAGCCCGCGGTTGGAGTTCAGATCCGAGAACAGCAGGCACAGCACGCCCAGGATCACGGTGCCGCCAGACGCGGCGATCGGCTCCACGACGCCCTTCCACGCGCGGACGACCGCGGCGACACGGTCCCCGTCATGGCCGAGTTCCTCCCGGAACCGCGAGACCAGCAGCAGCGCGTAGTCGGTGGCCGCGCCGAAGACGAGGATGAACAGGATGCCCTGGCTCTGCCCGTCCAGCGTGATCACGTCGTTCGAGGCCAGCAGGTAGATGATGGCGCTGGCCAGAGCCAGCGCGAAGACCGCCGAGAGCAGGACCAGCACCGGCAGCAGCAGGCTGCGGTAGACCACCACCAGGATCAGGGCGACGACACTGCCCGCCACCAGGAGCAGGAGCCCGTCGATACCGGCGAAGGCCGCCGACAGGTCCGCGACCTGCCCGGCGGGGCCGGTGACGAGCACCTGCAGGCCGTCGGGCGCGTCACCGGCGATGAGGTCGCGCAGTTCGTCGACCGTGTCGCCCGGGTCCATGGCCCCGTCCACACCGATGAAGAGCTGTGCGGCCTTGCCGTCCTCGGAGGGTATTGGCGGGGACACCTCGTCCGAGACGCCAGCGAGTTCGGTGGCGGAGCTCGCCAACCCGGTTAGGTAGTCCAGGTCCTGCGGGGTGATCCCAGACTGGCGGTCGGCCACGACCACAGCGGGGATCAGCTGCGAATCCGAGAACTCCTGCTGCAGCTGCGCTACCTTCGTCGCCTCCGCGCTGGCGGGCAGAAACGCGACGGCGTCGTTGGACTGCACTTGTGTGAGCTTGCCCGCGAAGGGCCCGCCGACACCGCCCACAACCAGCCACGCCAGCACCAGCAGTGCGGGGATCAGCCACCGGAGCGTGCGGCGCGGCCGAAGTGGGGAGCTCGTATTCATGGGGCGTTCTCCTGGTGAAGTCGCTTGTGTGTGCGTTGATTGTGACCTTAACTGGGCCGATAGTGAACTGCCCCAGGTTTTGTGCCGCATCCTTGTGAGTTGAAAGGATGCAAACATGCCCAAGAAGATCGAGCCC
>NZ_BAVQ01000005.1 GCF_000524475.1 Tomitella biformata AHU 1821
ATTGCCTACGAGGTAGCGTCAGTCGCAGTCGCTTCTGCGGCATAACCCCGTCCACTTTTCCGGGGGAACCTCACACCTCCGCCGCCGCGTTCAGGCGGGCCCGCAACCCGAGGCGGTTCGCCAGGACGAGTCCGGCCACGGTCGCCATCGTCATGATGCCGAACCCGCCGACCTGGATCAGGCCCAGGATGATCGCCTGGCCCAGACCGGACCAGTGGGTGGCGGTGTCCACGACGATGAGACCGGTCAGGCACATTGAGGAGGTCGCGGTGAATAGCGCGTCGAGCACGCTCGTGTCCGACCCCGGCAGGCTGGCGGCGGGGAGGAGGAGCAGTCCGGTCCCGATCAGGATGGCGGCCGCGAACCCCAGCGCGACCATGCGCACCGGTGTCAGCGCCGCGCCTCGCCGCCAGGGCTCTGGCCGCGGGGCGAGGGGAGGCGTCACCGCTCAAACAGTAGTGGCCGCAGTTCGTCGGCCCGGCTATTCACGGCCCGGCGCGTCCACCCGGACCGCGAAGCGGGACTCTCGCTCAAATCCCGAGCGAGCGCGCCAGGGTGGGCCAGGACTTCGGCAGCTCGTCGCGCCAGTATGCCCAGGTGTGCACGCCCGAATCGTTGTAGACGAAGGTGGCCGGGATGGACAGGGACGAGAGTCTGGCGTCGAGGTTGCGCGTGCACGCATAGGACACCGCCTCGAGGGGGCCGCCGACCGCGACGAGCTCGAGCAGGTCGGGGTTGTCCAGCGTCTCGTTATAGCCGGGCAGGCCGGTGGCCGTCGAGACGTAGATGTCCATGCCGCGGAGCTGCTCGGCGTGCCGGAACACGTCATGCGCGGCCCAGTCCGGGTCGCCCAGCGGACCCCACATGTTGTGGATGTTGCCGTCGTAGCTGTCGATGATCAGCCCCATCTGCGCGAAGCCGATGGGGTTGTCTGTCTCATAGCAGCCGCTGAACGCCGCGACGCCCGAGTACAGCTCCGGGTTGCGGAACGCCAGCATCATCGCGGAGTGCGCGCCCATCGACAGGCCCACGAGGGACTGCGCCCCGTTGCCGTTGAAGCGCGCGTCGATCAGGGGCGGCAGCTCCTGGGTGAGGAACGTTTCCCACTTCATGTGCCCCAGCACGGGGTCGGTCTGCTGCCAGTCGGTGTAGTAGCTGGCGCGCCCGCCGGTGGTGATCACGGCGTTGACGGGCTTGTCTTCGAAGAACTCGACGGCTTCGCCCTGCTCGATCCAGTTGTTGGTGCCCGGGGTCGCGGAGCGGCCGTCGAGCAGGTAAACGGTGGGGCGCGCGGTGGTGGCGTCGCGGGGGAGCAGCACCTGCACCTGGACCTCGCCCTGCATGGCGGGGGAGTCGATGAACACGCGCACCTGGCGGTCGGTGATGGGCTCGACGCGGGTGATCACCGCGGTAGAGGTTTGGGCGGTGGCCGGCGACGCGACGGCTGTCGGACCAGCTGCGAGCAGCGAGCCGAGAACGACGGCGGCCAGCGCGGTGGCGCGCAGGCGGCGACGGAACTGTAGGGCCTCGGACCTCATAGTGGAGCTCACTTTCAACCAAAGGGCCGGAGACAGGGAGTCGTCACTGACAGCCACAATGGATGATAGCCGACGGATGCTGGCTGCCACTGTGGGATGGCTGAATCAGAATCGGGTGGCGAGCGCGCGCACTCCCGGGCTGGCGACACGCCGGACGAAGGGGGTGTCTGCGAGCTGGTCCGCAGCGCCCAGCCTGACCATCAGATCCACGGACTCCGCCAGCCGGTAGGGGCGGCTCTCGACGACCCCGCCGAGCGTGCGGCGCAGCCGGGAGATCTCCGCGCGGACGGTGACGACGTGGTCGGGGTCCCCGTAGATGGCCTGGCTGAGCTCCGCCGCGGTGAGGCCCGCCGTGCCGCGCACATGCAGTAGGACCAGCAGCTCCGCGTGCCGGGTGGGCAGAGCGCTGCGCCACGACGCGTCCGCCCCGGACACCTCGATCGCCGGCTCCCCCGAGAGGTCCAGCGTGAGCAGGAATCTGGTGGCGTCGCCGGTGGCGCGGATCAGCCAGCCGTCGGTGATCGGCTCGGGCATGCACAGGCCGAGGCCGGGGATCTGCAGGGCGCGGCCGAGCCGGGGCACGGCGATGCGATCCGCCGCGGAGACGCCGGTGGCGTGCGCTACCCAGCCGTGCTCGTCGACCAGCAGCACGGGGCCGCGGGTGGAGGCGAGAGCCGGGGCGGAGGCGGTGCGCAGGCGCTCGAGCCGCTGCTCGTGGTGGCGCCACAGTTGCGACTCGGCCATCCGCACGGCGGTCTCGACCAGCGCGTTGATCATCGGGTGGAGGGTGAGGGCGGGCCCGCTCACGTCGACGACGCCCAGCAGCTCGCCGGTGCGCGGGTCGTGGATGGGGGAGGCGGTGCAGTACCACGGGTGCTGGGATTGCTCGAAGTGCTCGGCGGAGAACAGCTGCACCGGCGCGGCCTCGGCGAGCGCGGTGCCGATGGCGTTGGTGCCCACCCGCTGCTCGGTCCACTCGCTGCCCTCCAAGAATCCCAGCTGGTCGGCGCGCTGGCGGATCCGCGCGGAGCCCATTCGCCACAGAATGATGCCGTCGGCGTCGGCGACGACCATGAGCAGGTGCGACGCGTCGGCGATGGCCGCGATGACCTGTCCCAACTCATCCACGACCAGTGCCAAGGGGCTCTCGCGGCGGCGGCGCTCGATCTCGGTCAGAGGCAGCGGGTGGCGGGCATTCTCCGCACCGGGCGCCAGCCCTGAGGCGAGCACCCGGGACCAGGAGCGGGAGACCACCGGTCGCGGCGCGGACCCGGCGGTGCTGCCGCCCAGGACCGCGTCATGGACCCGGGCCAGCTCGCGGGCGTATTGCGGCAGGTCGACGCCAGCCGCTATCGCACTGAAGCCGCTTCGCCCGTGTCCCACACCACAGTTCTACTCGACGGGGCCCGCGGGGTCGAGTCCGATGCAACGCGATGCAACCATTGTCGTCCTCCGTGATCGGGTGTGTGCTCTGTGTCACAACAGCGATCAAGGAGTTGCCATGACCGAGATGCTCACCAGGCCCGACACGCAATTCACGGAGCCCCAGTCCATCGAGCACAGCCCGCAGGCCCGCGTCGACGCGTGGTTGGCCGAGTTCGAATCCGCGCTCGCCGCCCGCGACATCCAGCGTGCTGCCGGACTGTTCGCCGTCGACAGCTACTGGCGAGACCTCGTCGCCTTCACCTGGAACCTCAAGACCGTCGAGGGGCGTGCGCAGGTCGCGGACATGCTGTCCGACAGGTTGGCCGATGCGAACCCGTCGGGCTTCAGCGCCACGGCGACACCGGACGAGGCCGACGGTGTCGTCAGCGCGTGGATCGCGTTCGAGACTGCGACCGGCCGCGGCGAAGGGCATCTGCGGCTGAAGGCTGCCGAGTCGGGAGATGGCGCCGGGGATCAAGCATGGACCCTGTTGACCACGCTGCAGGAGCTCAAGGGTTTCGAGGAGTCGCGGCCGCGCGGCGCCAAACACGGCGCGGACAAGGCCCGCATCACGTGGGCGGAGGAGAAGGAGATCGAGGAACGCGAGCTCGGTCGCACCACCCAGCCGTACGTCGTGATCGTCGGCGGGGGGCAGGGCGGCATCGCGCTCGGCGCCCGCATGCGCCAGCTCGGCGTGCCGGCCATCGTGATCGACAGCCACGCCCGCCCCGGCGACCAGTGGCGCGGTCGATATAAGTCCCTGTGCCTGCACGATCCCGTCTGGTACGACCACCTCCCGTACCTGCCGTTCCCCTCCAACTGGCCGGTGTTCGCGCCGAAGGACAAGATCGGCGACTGGCTCGAGATGTACACCAAGGTCATGGAGGTCCCGTACTGGAGCTCGACCACGTGCACCTCCGCCTCCTATGACGAGGACTCCCAGGAGTGGACCGTCCAGGTGAACCGCGACGGCGAGGAGCTGACGCTGCGACCCAAGCAGCTCGTCATGGCCACGGGCATGTCCGGCAAGGCCAACGTGCCGGTGTTCACGGGCGCGGACATCTTCGAGGGCGATCAGCACCACTCCAGCAAGCATCCCGGGCCCGATAAGTATGTCGGCAAGAAGGTCGTCGTCATCGGCGCCAACAACTCCGCGCATGACATCTGCGGGGCGCTGTGGGAGAACGGCGTCGACGTGACGATGGTGCAGCGCTCGTCCACCCACATCGTGAAGTCCGACTCGCTGATGGACCTGGGCCTGGGCGACCTCTACTCCGAGCGCGCGCTGGCCGCCGGCATGACCACGCACAAGGCGGACCTGACGTTCGGCTCGCTGCCCTACCGGATCATGCACGAGTTCCAAATTCCGGTGTACGACGCGATCCGCGAGCGGGACAAGGACTTCTACGACCGGCTCGAGGCCGCGGGCTTCGACCACGACTGGGGCGACGATGGCTCCGGGCTGTTCATGAAGTACCTGCGGCGCGGCTCGGGCTACTACATCGATGTTGGCGCGGCGGAGCTCGTGGCCAACGGCGACATCAAGCTGGCGCACGGCAACATCCGCGAATTGACCGTGAACTCCGTCATTCTGGAGGACGGGACCGAGCTGGCGGCGGACGTCGTCGTCTACGCCACCGGCTTCGGCTCGATGAACGGCTGGGTGGCGGACCTCATCGGCCAGGACGTCGCGGACAAGGTCGGCAAGGTGTGGGGCCTGGGCTCGGACACCACCAAGGACCCCGGGCCGTGGGAGGGCGAGCAGCGCAACATGTGGAAGCCCACCCAGCAGGAGGCGCTGTGGTTCCACGGCGGCAACCTGCACCAGTCCCGGCACTACTCGCTCTACCTCGCGCTGCAGCTCAAGGCCCGATACGAGGGGCTGGCAACCCCCGTCTACGGGCTGCAGGAGGTGCACCACCTGAGTTGAGGCCCAGCCCCAGTGAGTGTGGAGCGAACTGTACGGCTTTCCCGCGTACAGCTCGCTCCACACTTCTCGCATTTCTGGCCGTGGCGCTTACCGCCCCAGCGCCTGGCGCAGCGAGACCTTGCTGCCGGTCTGCAGGACGGAGCGCTGGTAGATCTTGGCGGCCACGATCGACAGCGCGAAGCAGGCGGCGATCATCAGCAGCACGGTCACCACGATCTGCACGGGGTCGGCCAGCCCGGCGGCGATCCGCATCGGCATCACCGTCGCGGAGAACGGCGGGATCCAGCTCATCACGGTCATGAACGTGCTGTCGAGGCTGTTGATACCGAAGAACGCGACGTAGACCATCGCCATGACCAGCAGGGTGATCGGCATCGTCGTGGAGTTGACCTCCTCCTGGCGGGAGACCATCGAGCCGCCGGCGGCGTAGAGCACCGCGAAGAAGATGAAGCCCAGGACGTACCAGACGAGTACCGCGATCAGCACTGCCGTGGCCGTGCCGGTCACCGTGATGAGCCCGGTGGCCAGGCCGGTGACGAGGCCCGCGACGCTGACGAGCGCAACCTGCAGCAGGCCGATCGCGCCGAGCCCGAAGATCTTGCCCCACAGCAGGTGCAGCGGCTTGATGGTGGAGAGCAGCACCTCCACAACGCGGCTGCTCTTCTCCTCGACCACGCCGACGCCGACCGCGACGCCATAGACCGTGATGCCCATGAACAGCAGGCCCGCGCCGATCGCGGCGAGGATCAGCCGCTGGCCCTCGTCGGCGTTCGGCGGGTTGATCGCCTCGACGGTGACGACCGCGCCCTCGGTGTCGGACTGCAGCTTGGCCTGGTCGACGTTCTGCGCTGTCAGCGCCGCGTCGGTGGCCTGAGCGCGGACGACGCCGTCCAGCAGCGAGTGCAGGTCGGTGTCGAGGGACTTGTCGGTCAGCGCGGTGACAGCGCCGTCGTCGGCCGACACCAGAGCGACCGCGACAGTCTCGTCCCCGGCCTGCGTGCGGGCCTCCTCCGCGGAGAGGTCCACAGTCTGGATGTCAAGGCCCAGTGCGGGTCCGGCGGCGGTGAGGGCGGGGCCGAACTGCTGGGCGCTGCCGACGAGGCCCACCTTGGTCACGTCAGGCTTGCTGTCCCCGCCGACGAAGATGGAGGTGACGATGAGGCCGCCGATCATCAGCGCCAGGATGAGGGCGTTGCTGATGAGGAAGGACTTCGTGCGGGCCCGGGTGGTGAACTCGCGCTGGGAGACCAGGGCGATGGTGCGCAGCGCGCTGGTGTTCAGGGTGTTGGGGGTGCTCATGCGGACACGACCTCTCGGAACAGTTCAGTCAGGGACGGGCGGCGCGCGGCGAAGTGGCGGACAGGGCCGGTGGCGAGCGCGGCGGCGAGGACGGCCTGGTCGTCGGCCTGCGATTCGAGCTGCACGACGGTCACGCCGCCGTCGTCGCCTTCGCTGAGCACGGTGACGCCGGCGAGCTGATCGGCCCAGCCCCGCGGGGCCGCCGTGGCCTGAATCTCGAGCTGGCGCGGGCCCTTGGCGCGCAGTGCGTCGACCTCGCCGATGTCCGCCATCGTGCCGGCGCTGACGATGCCGACGCGGTGGCACAGGCGCTCGACGAGCTCGAGCTGGTGGCTCGAGAAGATCACGGGCACACCGGTTTTGGCCTTCTCGACCAGCACCTCGCTCATGACGTCCACGGCCACGGGGTCGAGCCCGGAGAAGGGCTCGTCGAGGACCAGCACGGCCGGATCGTGCACCAGGGCGGCGGCGAGCTGCACCCGCTGCTGGTTGCCCAGGCTCAGGTCGTTGACCATGTCGCCGGCGCGGTGGTCGATGCCGAGCCGCTCGGTCCAGCGCCGCACGGAGGCGTCGGCGTCTGGCTTGCTCATGCCATGCAACCGCGCCAGATATGAGAGTTGTTGTCCCACCTTCATTTTCGGATAGAGCCCGCGCTCCTCGGGCATGTATCCGATGGTGCGGCGCACGTCGAGGTCCACCGGCTTGCCGCCCAGGCGGACCTCGCCGGAGTCGGCGGAGAGGACGCCGAGCGCGATGCGCATGGTGGTGGTCTTGCCCGCGCCGTTGCTGCCGACGAAGCCGAAGATCTCGCCGGGGCGGACCTCGAAGCTCATGTTGTCCAGCGCTTGCACCGCGCCGTAGCGCTTGGAGACCTTGTCGATGGTGAGGGTGTTGTCGGTCATGGTCATGCCGCTTCCGTGAGGTAGTCGTCGGGTTCGGGGTCGGTTCGGGTCCAGGCCAGGATCATTGCCGGCGTGCAGGCTCCGATGATGAGAGCGGTCAGCACGAACATGCCTGCCGAGTAGGTGGGGAACGTGATGGCGCCGTCGCTGGAACCGGCGACGATCAGCGCGAAGGCCGGGACCATGGCAAGGCACTGGGTGACGGTCAGCCCGATGGAGCGGGCGCTGTCACGCTGGCGCAACTCGCGTTCATCGAGGGCGTCGCGCGGTGCGTCGCTCTGCCGGCCGGAGACCACTTGAAGGGTCGTCCACACCGGCAGGAACACGACGACCACCGGTAGCCACAGCACCGCGCCGAGCATGTTCACCAGGCAGATCGCGGCGACGACGATCATGCAGGCGAACGTCGCGCACAGCGTCACCACCAGCGCGCGACGGCGTTTCTGGATGCGCCAGCCGGGCAGCCAGTGCTGGAATTTCTCCTCGTTCCTCAGGAACCGCCGGGTGCGGAAGTCTTGGTATCGGTCGATGACGTCAGGCATCGGTCTCTCCAGACGGGAGGGTTGGCGGGTACAGGGGCCCGAACTCGGACCGGGCGAACACAGCCTCGACGGGTAGGCCGAAGACCTCGCAGACGCGCAGCGCCAGGTCCAGGCTGGGGGAGTGGTCGCCGCGTTCCATCGCCCCTATCGTCTGCGGGTTGACGCCGACGATCTCCGCGAGTTGGGCCCTCGACATCTTCCGGTCCGCGCGCAGCACGCCGACACGGTTGAAGAGGGGAAGCTTCTGCCCCTTACGGGCTGTGTTCATGTGTTGAAGTGTTGTGTAAACACAACGGTTTGTCAAAATATGGCAACAGGATGAGTTCATCCTCTGTGATGGCGATCGTGTGCTCGCTATGCGACGTCCGCGATCCCATTTGCGGACAGGATGGCCTCCCGCGTCGACCTTCGCGACGCCAGCCATCGCGACGGTGGCCGGGCAGGCTCGAGGCATCTCCGGCTTCGGCCGCTCCGGAGGCCGCGATGGGGAGCCTGTGCGGCCCCTACGTTCCGCGGGCACCAGGCGCCCGCTTTGGTCGGGAATCTAGGTGATGGGGACGGGGTTCTGCCCGCTGGTGCGGTCAGAGACGGTCCGTGTTCGCTGCGACCTGGGCAAACGGCCCAATGGTGTGGTCAGGATTTTGACCAGCGGGCACCTGGCCTGCGATTGTTGTGAAGGAACGGCCCAGATCCCCCCGTTGGTGAAGGCTGACCAGCCGCCACCACCCGGTCGACCTGGGCCTTTCCCGCAGCACTCGATTCGAGGCTCGTCCACCGGGGGATTTTCGGTGTCTGATGCTCCCGATCGAGGTGATACGGGCACCATCTACCCGCGCAACGTAGGCCCGCGGCAGGACTATCCGCAGAGCTGCACGCCGAGCGACAGCCTCTGCAGCGGTGGCACAGAGAATTCGGTGCCACCGCTGCAGAGGATGCTCGGTCGAACTGATCGCTTAGGCGTCGGCTCCCACGGGCTCGGCCAGCGGATCGTCCTCGTCAGCCGACGCATCTGGGGCCGGAGCCGCCTGCCGCGAGACCTGTAGCACCCGCAGCGAGGCGATCAGCCCCAGGATCAGGAACGCGAGCCCGCCCATCAGCGCCCACTGGGTCGCAGAGGCGAACGCCTCGGACAGATCTCGGATGACGCCTTCGGGGCCGTGGCTATCGCGCAGTCCGGCGATCGCGCCGCCCGCGGACTGGCGGGTCGCATCGGAGAACTGCTCCGCGGGGCCGGTCATCTTACCGAGGTAGTGCGCCAGCCCGACCGACAGCACCGCGCCGACGACAGCGGAGCCGAGTGCCGAGCCGATCTGCCGCACGGTGCTCTCGGTCGCGGAGCCCTGTCCGGACAGCGCCACGGGGAGGTCTTCGAGCACCGTGCTGGTCAGCTGCGCCGCGGCGAGGCCGAGGCCGACGCCGTAGATGATGAGCACCCCGCCGATGGTGATAGGGGAGGCATCCGCGCTGACGACGAACGCCAGCGTGATCACGCCGATGATCTCCAGGGACACGCCGACAACCACGGTGCCCGCCGCGCCGATCAGCGCGGCCAGATGCCGGGCCATCGCGCCGGAGATGAAGGCGCCGGCGGCCATCGTCGCGAGCACGAAGCCCGCGCCGAGCGTGCCGAGGCCGATGGCGTTGATCAGGAACAGCGGCAGCACGAAGATCAGGCCGAACTCACCGACCGCGATCATCATCGCCGCGACATTGCCCCAGCTGAACGTGGGGGTGAAGAACATGTGCAGATCCAGCAGCGCGGACCGCTTGACCTTGGCGCGGTGCTTCTCCCCGAACACGAACAGAGTCAACGCGACAGCGGCGACGACGAGCAGGATCGGGACGATCGAGATGGCCATGTCGGTGCCCCAGGTCAGGCCGAACAGGCGCAGCTCCGCGATCGGCTTCCACCAGCCGATGGATGCGCCTTCGATGATCGCGAAGACCAGCGCGCCGAAGCCGACGGCGCTGAGCAGCAGCCCGTCGATGTCGAAGCCTGGACTCTTGTCGCCGGAGCGGGTCTCGGGCATGGCGATCAGCGCGGCGACGATGAGGAGCAGGCCGACGGGGATATTGACGTAGAAGATCCACTGCCAGCTGAACGAGCTGGTCAGCCAGCCGCCGAGGAGTGGGCCGAGCGCGGCCGCGCCGGACATCACCGCGCCCCACACGCCGAACGCCGCCGCGCGGTCCTTGCCGCGGAAGACCGCGTTCACCGTGGAGAGCGTCGAGGGCAGGATGCACGCGCCGCCGATGCCCTGCAGGGCGCGGGCGGAGATCAGCATCTCCGCGCTGTTCGAGCGTGCCGCCCAGAGGCTGCCAGCGAGGAAGATCAGGATGCCGATGATGAAGATGTTCCGCCGGCCCAAGCGGTCGCCGAGGTTTCCGGTGGTCAGCAGCAGCGCGGCGAACACGATCGAGTAGAGCGAGTTCACCCACTGCGCGTCGGTGATGTCTAGATGCAGGTCGTTGATGATCGTCGGCAGCGAGACGGCGACGATCGTGCCATCCATCACGATCATGGCTAGGCCCAAGGCGACTACAACGAGTCCCCACCACTTGGACACGCGTGGGGCAGGGGAGAGCTCTGAGGACACCGGGGTTTCAGTCACAGTGGTGACCATATGGCACACGGTGGACGGCCCGCATCAATCTTAAGTTGTACGTCCAGTTCAGTTTAGAAGCGCACGACCATTTTTCCGATGTTCTTGCCGTCCATCATCTGGAGCAACGCGTCGACGGCCGAGTCGACGCCGCCGTCGACGAACGTCTCCCGATACTGGACCTGCCCGGACTTGAGGTAGCCGCCGACCTCCTGCGCGAACTGCCCTTTCAGGTGCGGGAAGTTGCGGACGAGGAAGCCCTGGATGCGCAGCTGGCTGGCCACCACCAGCCACATGTTGCGCGGCCCCACCGCGGGCACAGTCGAGTTGTACTGGGAGATGGCCCCGCACACGGCGATTCGGCCCCCGACGTTGAGCGTGCCGATCGCGGCCTCGAGGTGCTCGCCGCCGACGTTGTCGAAGTACACGTCGATGCCGTCGGGCGCGGCCTGAGCCAACTGCTCGGCGATGGGGCCGTCCTTATAGTTGAAGGCGGCGTCGAAGCCGAGCTCGTCCACCAGATAGCGGACCTTCTCCGCGCTGCCGGCGGAGCCGATGACCCGCGCCGCGCCGCGGGCCTTGGCGAGCTGCCCGACGAGCGAGCCGACGGCGCCGGCCGCGCCCGAGACGAACACGGCGTCGCCCTCCTTGAACGACGCGGACTCGGTGAGCCCGCCGAACGCAGTCAGCCCCGTCATGCCCAGCACGCCCAAGTAGGCGGTGGCCGGGGCCAGGTCGGTGTCGATGATCTGGGCGGAGCGGGCGGGCAGGACCGCGTGGTCGCGCCAGCCGAGGCCGTGCAGCACCATCGCGCCGACGGGCAGCTCGACATCGGGCCCGACCGCGATCACCTCGCCCACCGCCCCGCCGTCCATCGGCTTGTTCAACTCGAAGGGCGGGACATAGGACTTGCGGTCGTCCATCCGCCCGCGCATGTAGGGGTCCACGCTCATCGCCACGTTGCGGACCGTGATCTCGCCGGGGCCGGGCACCCGCAGCTCCTCCTCGACGATCGCGAAGTCGCCGGGAGTGGGCGCGCCGTGGGGGCGGGCGACCAGGTGGACGGAGCGGGCGGTGGCGAATGGCGTCATGGGGCCACTATGCCTGACTAGTCCGACGGCGGGAAAGACTCATGCAGCTGGCCATCCGCGATCTCCCAGCGGGCCGTGGCGCGCACGGTGGCGAGCATCCGCCGGTCGTGTGTGACCAGCAGCAACGTGCCCTCGTAGGACTCCATCGCCTGCTCCAACTGCTCGATGGCGGGCAGGTCGAGGTGGTTGGTCGGCTCGTCGAGGACCAGCAGGTTCACCTCGCGGGCCTGCAGCAGCGCGAGCGCCGCGCGGGTGCGCTCGCCGGGGGACAGGGACGACGCGGGCCGGCCGACATGCGCGCCGCGCAGCCCGAACTTCGCCAGCAGCGTGCGCACGTCCGCGTCCGGCCAGTCCGGCACGGCCGCCCCGAACGCGACGGCCAGGGGCTCCTCACCGAGGAACAGCCCGCGGGCCTGGTCGACCTCGCCGAGCGCGACGCCCGAGCCCAGCGACGCGGTGCCCTCGTCGGGTGTGAGCTTGCCGAGCAGCAGCGCCAGCAGCGTGGACTTACCCGCTCCGTTCTCGCCGGTGATCACGATGCGGTCGCCCCAATTGACCTGCGCGGTAATGGGTCCCAGGGCGAACTCGCCGCGGCGGATGACAGCCTGGCCGAGCGTGGCGACGATGCTGCCGCTACGCGGGGCCGCGGCGATCTCCATCCGCAGCTCCCACTCCTTGCGTGGCTCCTCGACCACCTCGAGGCGTTCGATCCGCTTCTGCGTCTGCCGGGCCTTTGCCGCCTGCTTCTCCGACGCATCGGCGCGGAACTTGCGGCTGGCCTTGTCGCTGTCCTTGCCCGCCTTCCGCCGAGCGTTGCGGACGCCGTCGGAGAGCCAGTTGCGCTGCATCTGCGCCCGGCCCTCCAGCGATGCCTTGGTGTCCGCGTACTCTTCGAAGTTCTCACGGTCGTGGCGGCGGGCGACCTCGCGCTCCGCCAGATACGACTCGTAGCCGCCGTTGTAGATGTCCACGCGCTGCTGCGCCAGATCCAGCTCCACGATCCCGGTCACGGTGCGCGCCAAGAACTCTCGGTCATGGCTGACCACCACGAGCCCCACGCGCGTCTCGGTCACGAACTCCTCCAGCCGCTCGAGTCCGGCGAGGTCGAGATCGTTGGTTGGCTCGTCGAGCAGCAGCACGTCGTAGCGGGAGAGCAGCAGCGAGGCCAAAGCCGCGCGGGCCGCCTGCCCACCGGAGAGCGCGGTCATCTTGGTGCCCAGATCCACGCCCAGACCCAGCTCCGCCGCGACCTGCTCGGCGCGCTCGGCGAGGTCCGCCCCGCCCAGCGCCAGCCACTTCTCCAGGGCCGGGGTGTAAATATCCTCGGCCGCGTCGGGGTCCGAGAGCGACTCCGCCGCGGCATTCATCTGCGCCTCGGCCTCAGTCACGCCGGTGCGCCGGCCGAGGAAGTCCAGGATGGTCTCGCCTGCGCGGCGGTCCGGCTCCTGGGCGAGGTGCCCGACGGTGGCGTCGGGCGGGCTGAGCGAGACCGTGCCGTCCGCATCAGCCGTCGACTCCCCGGCAAGCCTGCGCAGTAGTGTCGACTTGCCGGCTCCGTTGACGCCGACCAGCCCGATCACGTCGCCCGGGGCGACCACAAGGTCGAGGTCGGAGAACAGGGTGCGTTCCCCGTGCCCCGCGGAAAGTCCACTGGCCTGCAAAATTGCGCTCACAGGCTCCAGTATGACGGAGCGGCCGCGCTGCGAAGAACGCTGCACGCCCCGCCAAGCGCCCCGCTCGCCCTGCCAAGATCGCCGCGGCTTCGTGGAGCGGCCGTGGTTGCAACGACGGTGCGGCTACGAAGCCGCGGCGAAATCGGCGGGGACGCGAGCCGGTGGTGACTAGACCCCGCTGAGGCCTGCAAGGCTGATGCTGATGCTCGGGGCGAAGCTGGAGCCCAGTTCCAGGGCGGGGGCGAAGTCCAGGACGGGGGAGATGACGGGGGCGAAATCGCGCATCTCGGTGACGTTCTCGAACATTGTGTCCTCCAGGGCTTTTCGTGTTGCGGGCGGTCGCTCGCCCACCAATAATGAGGTAAGCCTTACCTATTTAGCAAGCGTGCAGCCGGGTGATGATAAACACAATGTTTCTGATTTGAATGACGATCATCGTCGGGGGATGCTTGAGCGTTACAGGTGGTGCTCAGCTGCCGCCCGCGTAGCCGTGCTGGCGCCAGGCCTCGTAGCAGGCGACGGCCGCAGAATTGGACAGGTTCATCGAGCGTCGACCGGGCAGCATGGGGATGCGGACTTGGCCGGTGATGTGGGCGTCGGCCAGCACCTCGTCCGGCAGTCCGGTGGGCTCGGAGCCGAACATGAGCACGTCGCCCGGCTGGTAGGCGACGTCGGCGAAGGACCGCGTCGCCTGCGTGGTGAACGCGTAGACCCGCTCGGGCTCGATGGCCTCCCAGGCGGCTTCCAGGCTCTCATGCACAACGACGGTCGCCAGGTCGTGATAGTCGAGCCCCGCCCGACGCAACTTGGACTCGGACAGGTCGAAGCCCAGTGGGCCCACCAGGTGCAGCTCGGCCCCGGTGCCGGCGACCATGCGGATCGCGTTGCCGGTGTTGGGTGGGATCAGGGGCTGGTGGAACATCACTTTGAACACAGCACACGGTAGCAACGCCGGGACGGTCTTAGTCGCGGACTGGCGCTGACATCCGCCTCGGTATCACGAGGCCTGAGCCCGGCCAGCTCCATGACGCGGAGCCCCGTCTGTGTCGACACATTCTCGTTTGTAGGTGCTGCCTGGAGCTAGCAGTACAGGTCACGGCAACCCGAGGTGTGTGCCAGGTCTCTATTTGGGAGGCGAGTCGATTCGCGTCACGAAAAGCGGGACAATGTCAGGCGACTGAAAATTTCGATAGTTCCACAAGAACAACGATAAGAATGAGGTTGCCACCGATGGCCTCCAAAGACCAGACGATCATCTACACCCTGACCGACGAGGCGCCCCGCCTCGCCACCACCTCGTTCCTGCCGATTATTCGCACCTTCACGGAGCCGGCCGGAATCGACATCCAGACCCGGGACATCTCCGTCGCCACCCGCATCCTGGCCACGTTCCCGGACTACCTGACTGAAGACCAGCGCGTCCCGGACACCCTGGCCGAACTGGGCGCGAGCACGCAGGATCCGACGACCAACATCGTCAAGCTCCCGAACATCTCCGCTTCGGTCCCACAGCTGAACGCCGCGATCCGCGAACTGCAGGAGAAGGGCTACGCGATCCCGGACTGCCCCCAGGATCCGAAGACCCCCGAAGAAAAAGAGATCGCACTCCGCTACGGGACCTGCCTTGGCAGCGCCGTGAACCCGGTGCTCCGCGAGGGCAACTCCGACCGCCGGGCGCCGAAGGCGGTCAAGGAGTACGCGCGCAAGCACCCGCACAGCATGGGCAAGTGGTCGATGGCGTCGCGCTCGCACGTTGCGCACATGAAGCACGGCGACTTCTACGCCGGCGAGAAGTCGATGGTCGTCGACCACGACTGCGACACCCGCATGGAGATCATCACCAAGAGCGGCGAGACCATCGTCCTCAAGGAGAAGGTCAGCCTCGACGCCGGCGACGTCATTGACAGCATGTTTATGAGCAAGAAGGCGCTCCTCGAGTTCTACGAGGAGGAGCTCAACGACGCCCGCGACACCGGCGTCATGTTCTCCCTGCACGTCAAGGCGACGATGATGAAGGTCTCGCACCCGATCGTCTTCGGGCACGCGGTCCGCGTCTTCTACAAGGATGCCTTCGCCAAGTACCACGAACTGTTCGAAGAGCTGGGCGTCAACGTCAACAACGGCCTCGTCGACCTGTACGACAAGATCGACAAGCTGCCGTCGTCGACCCGCGATGAGGTCCGCCGGGACCTGCTCGCCTGCCACGAGAACCGTCCCGAGCTGGCGATGGTCGACTCGGACAACGGCATCAGCAACTTCTATTCGCCGAGCGATGTGATCGTCGACGCGTCGATGCCCGCGATGATCCGCTCGAGCGGCAAGATGTACGGTGCCGACGGCCGCCTGAAGGACACCAAGGCAGTGATGCCGGAGTCGACCTTCGCCCGTATCTACCAGGAGATCATCAGCTTCTGCAAGACCAACGGCGCGTTCGACCCGACCACCATGGGCACCGTGCCGAATGTCGGACTGATGGCTCAGAAGGCCGAGGAGTACGGTTCGCACGATAAGACCTTCGAGGTCCCCGAGGCCGGCATCGCCAACATTGTCGACGTCTCCACCGGTGAGGTCCTGCTGTCGCAGGACGTCGAGGAGGGCGACATCTGGCGCATGTGCACCGTCAAGGACGCGCCGATCCGCGACTGGGTGAAGCTGGCGGTGGAGCGCTCGCGCGAGTCGGGCATGCCCGCGTTGTTCTGGCTCGACCCGTACCGCCCCCACGAGAACGTGCTCATCGGCAAGGTCCGCGAGTACCTCAAGGACCACGACACCGAGGGCCTCGACATCCAGATCATGTCGCAGGTGCGCGCCATGCGGTACACCCTCGAGCGCCTGATCCGCGGTCTCGACACGATCTCCGTCACCGGCAATATCCTGCGCGACTACCTGACCGACCTGTTCCCGATTCTGGAACTCGGCACCAGCGCCAAGATGCTGTCGGTTGTCCCGCTGATGGCGGGCGGCGGCCTCTATGAGACCGGTGCCGGCGGCTCCGCGCCGAAGCATGTCACGCAGCTCGCCGAGGAGGACCACCTGCGTTGGGACTCGCTCGGCGAGTTCCTGGCTCTCGCGGTCAGCGTCGACGACCTCGGCCGCAAGGCCAACAACCCGAAGGCGCGGGTCCTGGCCAAGGCCCTCGACGCGGCCACCGGCACGCTACTCGACAACAGTAAGTCCCCGTCGCGCAAGACCGGTGAGCTCGACAACCGCGGCAGCCAGTACTACCTGGCCCTGTACTGGGCACGGGAGCTCGCCGCGCAGACCGAGGACGCCGAGCTGGCAGCTCACTTCGCTCCGCTGGCAGAGTCGCTGGGGTCGCAGGAGGAGAAGATCATCGCCGAGCTGGCAGAGGTCCAGGGTCACCCCGTCGACCTCGGTGGCTACTACCTGGCCGACGCCGACAAGCTGGACGCTGCGATGCGCCCGAGCAAGACGCTCAACGCGGCTCTCGCCGCGTCACGCGGCAAGTAACTGCTCGCTGAATAGAACACCGAACGCCCGGCCTGCCCAGCGCAGGTCGGGCGTTCGGCGTTGTCCGCGCGCCGGTGTACCGTCGCCGCATGGGAATTCGCGTGGCAATCGTGTGTGCAATCGTCTCGGCGGCGCTCGTCGGCTGTGCCAGCAGCGGGGGCGGCACAGACCCGGCGATGACCACTGAGGCAAGCGTGCTGAGCCCGTCCTCGACAGTCGCGCCGCACTCCGCCGCGACCCCGAGCCAGACTGAGGCATCCGCAGCCAGCGCCAGCACGGCCGCGCCCACAGAGTCTGCGGGCGTTCCGGCGACGTCGTCGGACATGGGGGCCAGTGCCGTAGGGGGCCCGGCGACGGCTGCACTGCAGGCCCGTGCGACCGAGCTGAGCCAGCGGCTCAACGCGAACGACGCCGCCGGCGCCTGGACCTACTATTCCCCCCGCTGCCAGGAACTGGTCGGCGATGTTGACGTGTACTCGCAGCTCATGGCTGCCAACTACGACGGCCGCACCCCGCAGATCACCTCGATCACCGCGACAGTCGACGGCGCCCGCGGCGAGGTTGTGACCATCGACGAGGACCCGAATGTGTCGGCGGCCTCCGCGGACCCCCGCATATGGACGCTCGCCGGCGGTGTGTGGCAGTTCGATAATTGCTGACGGGGAAGGGGGGCGCACAGCGCGCGGGGAGGCCACCTGAGAGAATGGGGAGCGTGACTGCGACGATCCTCGACGGCAAACTGACCCGCGACGAAATCTTCGTCGACCTCAAGACCCGAGTGGCCGCGCTGGCCGCGCAGGGCATCGTCCCGGGACTGGCGACGATCCTGGTGGGCGACGACCCCGGCTCCCGCTCCTACGTGCGCGGCAAGCACCTCGACTGCGCGAAGGTCGGCATCACGTCGATCCGCCGCGACCTGCCCGCGGACGTCTCCCAGGCCGAGCTCGACGCCACTATCGACGAGCTCAACGCGAACCCGGACTGCACCGGCTACATCGTGCAGCTGCCCCTGCCCAAGCACCTGGACGAGAACGCCGCGCTCGAGCGCATCGACCCGGACAAGGACGCCGACGGCCTGCACCCGGTCAACCTCGGCCGCCTCGTGCTCGGCAAGGAGGCGACGCTGCCCTGCACCCCGCGCGGCGTCGTGCACCTGCTGCGCCGCTACAACGTGCCGATCGACGGCGCGCACGTGACCGTCGTCGGCCGCGGCGTCACCATCGGCCGTCCGATCGGCCTGCTGCTGACCCGCCGCAGCGAGAACGCCACCGTCACCCTCTGCCACACCGGCACCAAGGATCTGGCCGCCGAGGTGCGCCGCGCTGACATCGTCGTCGCCGCTGCCGGCGTCGCGGGCCTGATCACCGCAGACATGGTCAAGCCTGGTGCCGCGGTGCTCGACGTCGGCGTCAGCCGTACCCCCGACGGACTGCGCGGGGACGTCGCCGACGACGTCCGCGAGGTTGCCGGCTTCATCTCCCCGAATCCCGGCGGCGTGGGGCCGCTGACCCGCGCGTTCCTCCTGCAGAACGTGGTGGAGCGCGCCGAGCAGCTGGCGCGCGCGTAGCGGCCATGACCGATCCCGCGGACGCGCGAGCGGACTGGCCGGTGGACCGGGCCGGGCCGGTCCACATCCTGCCGCCCGCCGGCCCGCCGACCACGCTGCTGCACCGGCTCTACACGATCCACCTGCCGCTGATCCTGATCGGGCTGGGTCTGTTCGTCGCAGTCGTGCTGGTGGCGATGGACCGCTGGCGGCGCGGCACCCTGGTGTTCGGCATCGTCACTGTTGGCGCCGCCGCGATCCGACTGGTGCTCTCGGAGGACCGCGTCGGTGTGCTCGCGGTGCGCAGCCGCCTGTTCGACGTCGCGACGCTCGCCACGTTCGGCGGCCTGGTGATCTGGTTGGGCGCGTCGATCGAGTCGCTCGGCACGGGCTAAGCCCAAGCCCAGCCCAGCCAGTTTCGCTTTGCGCCCGTTGTGCGGCCGTGCGTACCCTGCGGCATGCGTAAAGCCACGTTTGAGGCGCAAAGTTCCGAGCAAAAGGCGCAAAAGGCCAGCCACCCCGAGCAGGGGTGGCCGGCCTTTTCAGTGTTATGAGCGGGCCGCCCGGGCCAGCGCCATCGTCTCGGTCATCAGCTTGCCGACGGCCTCGAATTCGGTGAGGAACGCGTCGTGCCCGGCGCTGGTCTCGATGATCCGCAGTCCGGCGCAGTTCGGCAGTCCGTGGGCCAACTCCTCCTGGAGCCGGATGGGGTAGAGCCTGTCCGTGTCGAAGCCGGCGACGATAGTCGGCACCGTACAGCTCCCCAACGCCGCCTCGATCCCGCCGCGGTCGTAGCCCACGTCGTGGCGGTTCAGCGAGTCCGTGAGGACGACATAGCTGCCGGCGTCGAAGCGCGCGACCAGTTTGTTGGCCTGATGCTCCAGGTAGCTTTGCACCGCGTACCGGCCGCCGGCTCGCGGGTCCTCGCCGCCCTGCCCGTCATTGCGGAAGCGGTTGTCCAACTCCAGCTCGGCGCGGTAGGCCAGGTGCGCGAAGCGCCGGGCCAGGCCGAGGCCGGAGGTGGGGAAGGAGCCGGTCTCGTAGTAGTCGCCGCCCTGCCAGTTGGGGTCGGCCAGAATCGCCTGGATCTGGCTGGACTGGGTGCCGATCTGGTCGGCCGTGGCGCGCGCGCCGACGGCCAGCACCAGGGCCGAGTCCACGCGGTCGGGGTGGGTGATGGCCCACTCCAGCGCGCGGGCGCCGCCCATCGAGCCGCCCATGACGGACGCGACGGAGCGCACACCGAGCAGATCTAACGCCCGGGCCTCGGCCGCGACCTGGTCGCGGATGGAGACGTACGGGAAGCGCGAGCCATACGGCTTGCCGTCGGGCGCGATCGAGGACGGCCCCGTGGTGCCGCCGCAGCCGCCGAGCGCGTTGGTGGAGATGACGCACCACTCGTTGGTGTCGAGGGCCTGCCCCGGCCCGACGAGCCCGTCCCACCAGCCCGCATTGGTGTGGTCCGCGTCCGGCGGGCCGGCGACGTGAGTGTCCCCGGTCAGCGCGTGCAGCACCAGCACCACGTTGTCACGAGATTCGGACAGCTCGCCCCAGCGCTGAATCGCGATGGTGACGTCGGCCAGCTCGGCCCCGCTCTCCAGAGTCATGGGGCCGATCTCGACCGTGCCGAGCTGCCCGTCCGGCGACGGCAACCGCGCCGGACGGGCAGCCTGAACAGGACTCACTGTCAAGATGCCGCCGCCACGAAACCGCTGCGCAGGTCGGCGAGGATATCCTCGATGCCCTCCAGGCCGACGGCGAGGCGGACCTGGCCGGGGGCGGTGCCCGCGGAGCGACGCTCGGCCTCGGAAAGCTGCGAATGCGTGGTGGTCCAGGGGTGGATCACCAGCGAGCGCACATCCCCGATGTTGGCGACGTGGCTGTGCAGCGTCAGCGCGTCGATGAACTTGCGCGCGGCGGCCTCGCCGCCAGCGATCTCGAACGTGAGGACCGCGCCGGTGCCACGCGGGGCCAGCTTGCGGCCCCGGTCGTACCACTTGGACGACTTCAGGCCGGCGAAGGACACGGACTCGACCGCGGGCTCGGACTCGAGGAACTCCGCAACGGCCTGCGCGTTGGACACATGCCGCTCGATGCGCAGGCTCAGCGTCTCCAGGCCCTGCGCGATGAGGAAGGCGTTGAACGGGGCCGGGGCCGCGCCGATGTCGCGCAGCAGCTGCACGCGGGCCTTGAGGGCGTAGGCGGGCGCGCCCAGGTCCGCGAACACGACGCCGTGGTAGCTGGCGTCGGGCTCGGTGAAGCCCGGGTAGCGCGACGCGCCGTCGGCATCGGTGACGGTCCAGTCGAAGTTGCCGCCGTCGACGAGGACGCCGGCGATCGCCGTGCCGTGGCCGCCGATGTACTTGGTGGCCGAGTGGACCACGATGTTCGCGCCGTGCGCGAGGGGGTTGAGCAGGTACGGCGTGGCGATGGTGTTGTCCACGATCAGCGCGATGCCGCTGTCCTTGGCGATGGCGGCGATGCCGGGGATGTCGAGCACGTCGCCGCGGGGGTTGCCGATGGTCTCGCCGAAGAACGCCTTCGTGTTCGGGCGGACGGCCGCGCGCCACTGGTCAAGGTTGTCGGGGTCCTCGACGAACGTGACGTCGATACCGAGCTTGCGCAGCGTGTAGTGGAACAGGTTGAACGTCCCGCCGTACAGGTGCGGGCTGGACACGATGTGGTCGCCGGCGGCCGCGAGATTCAACAGCGCGAACGTGGTGGCGGACTGACCCGAGGCCAGCAGCAGCGCCGCGACGCCGCCCTCGAGCGCGGCGATCCGCTGCTCGACGGTGTCCACGGTGGGGTTCATGATGCGGGTGTAGATGTTGCCCGGCTCCGCCAGCGCGAACAGGTTCTCGGCGTGCTGGGTGTCGTTGAACGTGTACGACGTCGTCTGGTAGATCGGCAGCGCCCGCGCGTTGGTCGCCGAGTCGGGGGACTGGCCCGAGTGGATCTGCTTCGTCTCGAAGGTCCAGTTGGCCGTCGGGTCTGTGACGTTCTCAGTCATTGATGCGCTCCATCAGCAAAGAAATGTGAGTTGACGGCCAGCCCGCACGGTGGGGGCTGCGGCCGGCACGGCAAAAGGCAAGGGGGCCAGTAACTCTGGCGAGTGGATAGGGTGCGTCAGCTCGAGCAACACATCATCAAAAACCTCCGTTGGGGATTAGCCCAGTTCTGTGGGCCCGCCCCAGCGGGCCCGCGCTTGCCATCCGACTGCGGACAACCTGGTCATCACCCGGGGCACCCCACCGCGGTTGGAGGGTTGCCGGCCAGCGAGCCGGGGCTTGTCGCTGACGCTCATGACCTACTGCGATCTTAGACGTACCTATGCGGGGATGATCAAGTGGTGGTTTCCGGCGACGTCCGCGTGGCCTGTTCAGGCATGGCGAGAGGAGTCCAACCGCGTCCCGGCGATTGGGATCGGGACGGATAATTATCACCACCTGGGCTGGGTGGCGCGCTCGCGTATTACCCTCGTCAAAGAAGACTGGGTTAGGTCCGGGCTGTTCACAAGGCACATCGGACTACACGAGTTGATAAGGCTTGTCTAGGAGGACGCGGACCACATGTCCAAGATTAAGGTCGAGGGAACCGTCGTCGAACTTGATGGCGACGAGATGACTCGAATTATTTGGCAGTTCATCAAGGACAAGCTCATCCATCCTTACTTGGATGTGAACCTTGAGTACTACGACCTGGGTATCGAGGAGCGCGATCGCACCGATGACCAGATCACCATTGACTCCGCGAACGCCATCAAGAAGCACGGTGTGGGCGTCAAATGCGCCACGATCACCCCAGACGAGCAGAGGGTCGAGGAGTTCGGCCTGAAGAAGATGTGGCGGTCGCCCAACGGCACCATCCGCAACATCCTGGGCGGCACGATCTTCCGTGCGCCCATCATCATCTCGAACGTGCCGCGCCTGGTGCCGGGCTGGACCAAGCCCGTCGTCGTCGGCCGGCACGCGTTCGGCGACCAGTATCGCGCCACGGACTTCAAGGTCGATCGCCCCGGCACCGTCACCATCAGCTTCACCCCGGATGACGGCAGCGCGCCGATCGAGCACGAGGTGTGCCAGATGCCGGAAGACGGCGGCGTCGTGATGGGCATGTACAACTACAAGAAGTCCATCGAGGACTTCGCGCGCGCATCGCTGGCATACGGGCTGCAGCAGAACTATCCCGTGTACCTGTCGACGAAGAACACCATCCTCAAGGCCTACGACGGCATGTTCAAGGATGAGTTCCAGCGGGTCTTCGAGGAGGAGTTCAAGGCGGAGTTCGACGCCGCGGGCCTGACTTACGAGCACCGCCTGATCGACGACATGGTGGCTTCCTCTCTCAAGTGGGAGGGCGGCTACGTCTGGGCGTGCAAGAACTACGACGGCGACGTGCAGTCGGACACCGTCGCGCAGGGCTACGGCTCGCTCGGTCTCATGACGTCCGTGCTGATGACACCGGACGGCAAGACGGTCGAGGCGGAGGCCGCGCACGGCACCGTCACCCGGCACTACCGCCAGCACCAGCAGGGCAAGCCGACGTCCACGAACCCCATCGCGTCGATCTTCGCGTGGACCCGTGGACTCGAGCACCGCGGCAAGCTCGACAGCACCCCCGACGTGGTGGGCTTCGCGCACCTGCTCGAGGACGTCGTCATCAAGACGGTCGAGTCCGGCCAGATGACGAAGGACCTCGCGTCGCTCGTCGGACCGGAGCAGGCCTACCTGACCACCGAGGAGTTTCTCGGCGCGCTCGATGACAACCTCAAGGCCGCCAACGCCTGAGTCAGCGTCTCTAGGGGACGCCTAGGGCCCTCGAAGATGACGAAGTTGACGTTATTTGACAACGAATGCGTCAACTTCGTCACTTTCGCGGACGCGTACCGCCCCACTGAGACCTCCGTCTCCCACGGCGCGATCTGGGAAGACTCTGGCCCGGCCCGCCGTTGCTCGAGGGGTGAGCACCACTGCGATATCCACCACGGGGAGATCCACGACCCTGCCTATGCTGGCGCTGTCGATGGGCGGTTTCGGGATCGGCACCACCGAGTTCGTCGCGATGGGCCTGCTGCCGGAGATCGCCCACGGCTTCGACGTCACCGAGCCGGTCGCCGGCCACGTGATCTCCGCCTACGCGCTCGGCGTCGTGATCGGCGCGCCGACCATCGCCGCGCTCAGCGCCCGCGTGCCCCGCAAGACCCTGCTGATCGCCCTCATGATCGCGTTCACCCTCGGCAACGCGCTCGCGGTGTTCGCGCCCACCTACGAGATCCTCATCGCCGCGCGGTTTGTCGCTGGCCTGCCGCATGGCGCCTACTTCGGCGTCGCCGCGCTGGTGGCCGCGGAGCTGGCCCCGGCTGGCAAGCGCGCGAAGGCCGTCGCGCAGGTCATGCTGGGCCTTTCCGTCGCCAACGTGGTCGGGGTGCCCCTCGCCTCGGTCGTCGGGCAGCACTTTGGCTGGCGCAGCGCCTTCGCGATTGTCACGGTCCTCGGCGCGTGCACCATCGCCGCGCTGGCCCGCTGGCTGCCCGTGATGCGCTCGATGCCCGCCTCGAGCCCGCGCGCCGAACTCGGCGCGCTGCGGCGCTCCCAAGTGTGGCTGACCCTGGCCGTCGGGATGGTCGGCTTCGGCGGGATGTTCGCGGTGTACACCTACATCAGCACGACGCTCACCGACGTCGCCGGACTGCCGGTGTTGCTCGTCCCACTGGGGCTGATGGTCTACGGCATCGGCATGGTGGTCGGCAACCTCGTCGGCGGCCGCATCGCGGACCGCGCGCTGATCCCCGGCATGTTCGCCATGCTCGCCGCCGTCGCCGTCGTGATGGCGCTGTTCGTGGTGGCCGTGCGCAACCCGTACAGCGCGATGGTGCTGGTGTTCCTGGTTGGCGCGTCGGGCGCGGCCCTGGTCCCGGCGCTGCAGACCCGGCTGATGGATGTGGCCGAGGGTGCGCAGAATCTCGCCGCGTCGCTGAACCATGCCGCCCTGAACGTCGCCAACGCGGGCGGCGCGTGGCTGGGCGGGCTGGTTATCGCGGCGGGCTTCGGCTACACGGCCCCCGCGGCGGTGGGCGCGCTGCTGGCCATCGCCGGGCTCGCGATCTTCGGGGTGGCGATGCTGCTGCAGCGGCGCACGACGGCAGAAGAGCGGGTTGTCGTGGCTGTGCACTAGCCTGCTCGATGTGTCGACCATTATCACCACCGTCAATGTCAATGGCATCCGTGCCGCCGCTAAGAAGGAACACGGCATCCTGGCCTGGTTGGCCAGCACCGCGTCCCAGATCGTGTGCCTGCAGGAGGTGCGCGCGGATGACAAGCAGCTGCACGCCTCGCTGGCGCCAGCGCTCGAGGCCGGTTGGCACCTGGTGTCCGCCGAGCCCGAGGTCAAGGGCCGCAACGGCGTCGCCATCCTCTCCCGCACGCCTGCCGACGCGCACCGCATCGGCTTCGGCGACCCCGAGTTCGAGGGCTCCGGCCGGTACCTGGAGGCCGACTTCGGCGACCTGACCGTCGGCAGCCTCTATCTGCCGTCGGGGGAGACGGGCACCCCGAAGCAGGAGGAGAAGGAGCGCTTCATGGCGACCTTCGGCGAGTACCTCGGCAAGGCTGCCGCGGGCGGTCGGGACACCGTGGTGGTGGGTGACTGGAATATCGCCCACACCGAGCTGGACATCAAGAACTGGAAGGGCAACAAGAAGAGCTCCGGCTTCCTGCCCAACGAGCGCGCCTGGCTCGACGAGCTATTCGCCGACGGCCGCTGGGTCGACGTGCCCCGCAAGCTGCACCCCGAGGTGGAGGGGCCGTACAGCTGGTGGTCCTACCGCGGGCAGGCCTTCGACAACGACGCCGGCTGGCGCATCGACTACCAGCTGGCCACCGCCGACCTCGCAGAGCGCGCGGTGTCCTCGGTGGTCGAGCGCGCCGTCAGCTATGACCTGCGCTGGTCCGACCACGCGCCGGTCACGGTCGAGTACCAGTGAAGGACATGTCCGCGCGCTCGAAGCTGATCATGAGCGTGCTTGTGCTGGTGGTCGTGGGGCTCGGGAGCCTGCTCGGGTTCGAGAGCTTCGGCGGGTCTGATACGCAGTCCACCACCACGGCCTCCCCGTCTTCGTCCTCCACCGCCGTCGCTGAGACGGTCGCACCGAGGGGAGTGACGGCTGTCCCGATCCCGCAGCAGGCGTTCGACACGCTCCAAGAGATCGACAACGGCGGCTGGCCGGACTCCGCCAACGCACCCGGCACCAAGGGTGGCCTGACGTGGCAGAACCGCGGCGGGGACCTGGCCAAGACGACGGCGGACGGCACGCGGATCACCTACCAGGAGTGGGACGTCAACCCGAAGGAACGCGGCCAAGGCCGCGACGCCGAGCGCATCGTCACCGGCAGCGACGGCAGCGCCTGGTACACCGGCGACCACTACACCAGCTTCATCAAGATGCGCTGATGACGACGCTGCGAGAGTTCTACTCCGACGCTGGCCCCGTCGCCGGCCTCCTCCCCGGTAGCCCGCACGACGCGGCCGCGGTCGGCTACACACGGCCGCAGGGCTTCACGCTGCGCGCGGTGCGGGGCTCGCGGATGCCCACCGTGGCCGGGGTTTTCGACGAGTTCGCGGCCGCACTGCAGTTCCCCTACTACTTCGGGGCGAACAAGGACGCATTCGACGAGTGCATGCGCGAGCTCGACGAGACCCTTGGCTCGGCCGTCGGCTATGTGCTGCTGGTGCGCGACGCTGACCTGCTGCTGTGTGACGAGCCCGGGGAGTTGGCGTGGTTCGCCGAGGCGATGGCGTTCTACGCGGAGCACTGGGCGGCGCGGGGCGTGGCGTTCAAGGTGCTGCTGCAAGCCGCGGAGCCAGCCGTCGTCGCGCGGTCGTGGCGAAAGGCGGGCCTTGCCCCGGGCATGATCGGCGCGTAGGTCTGTTAGGCGGGTACGTCCGCCGATCACAGGTTGCCACCGGCTGGGCCAACGAGCCATTCCGGGACCATCGTGAAAGTATGGGTAACCATGTCCAGCCCTGTCTCCGCACCGACGGCCGCCAAGCCCCGGGTGCTCTCCGGAATCCAGCCCACCGCCGACTCGTTCCACCTCGGCAATTATCTCGGGGCGCTGCGCCAATGGGTGCCGCTGCAGGACGAGCATGACGCGTTCTACTTCATCCCGGACCTGCATGCGATCACCGCTCCGCAGGATCCCAAGACGCTGCGCAAGCGCACAAAGCTGTCGGTGGCGCAGCTGCTGGCGATCGGGATCGACCCGGAGCGCTCGACATTGTTCGTGCAGAGCCAGGTCCCCGAGCACGCGCAGCTGGCGTGGGTGCTGAACACGATCACGGGCTTCGGCGAGGCCAGCCGCATGACGCAGTTCAAGGACAAGTCCGCGCGGCAGGGCAACGAGCACGCCGGCGTCGGCCTGTTCACCTACCCGATGCTGATGGCTGCCGACATCCTCCTCTACCGCTCGACGCTGGTGCCCGTCGGCGAGGACCAGCGCCAGCACCTCGAGCTCACGCGGGATCTGGCCGAGCGGTTCAACTCCCGCTTCGGCAAGACGTTCGTGGTGCCGGAGGCGACCATTGTCAAGGAGTTCGCCAAGGTCTACGACCTGCAGAACCCGACCTCGAAGATGAGCAAGTCCGGGGACAACCCCAACGGGCTGATCAACCTGCTCGACGACCCGAAGGTCTCGGCCAAGCGCATCAAGTCCGCGGTCACAGACACGGAGCGCGAGATCCGTTTCGACCGCGAGGCCAAGCCCGGCGTGTCCAACCTGCTGACGATCAACTCGGCGCTCTCCGGCCGCAGCGTCGCGGACCTGGAGAAGCACTTCGAGGGCAAGGGCTACGGCGATCTGAAGTCGGAGACGGCGGACGTGCTCACCGAGTTCGTGACGCCGCTGCGGGCCAAGGTCGACAGCTTCCTGGCCGATCCTGCCGAGCTCGACGGCATCCTCGCCCGCGGCGCCGAGCATGCGCGGGAGGTCGCCGCAAACACGCTGGCCCGAGTCTATGACCGGATGGGCTTTCTCGCGGCGAAGGGCTGAAGTGGGCATGAAACTACGTTTGCGACGGAAGGCCGAGCAGGGGCCAGCCAAGGAGAAGGGCCCGAGCTTTTTAGAGCGACAGCGGGCGGCGCGACCCTGGCTGGATCACCTGGTCCGCACGGGCGTGCGCTACCAGGGCCAGCGCGGCGATTTCTACGCCGCCGGCATCACCTACTTCACGGTCCTGGCGATCTTCCCGCTGCTGATGGTCGCCTTCTCGGTGGCCGGTTTCGTACTGGTCCGAGATCCGCAGTTGCTCGATCGGATTCGCGATGAGATCACCGGATCCCTCCCGGACTCGATGGCGTCGACGGTGAAGGACCTCATCGACACCGCCATCAACTCGCGCGCGACGGTCGGTGTGATCGGGCTGCTTGGCGCCGCATATTCCGGGCTGGGCTGGATGGCCAACCTGCGGGCGGCACTCACTGAGCAGTGGGAGCAGAAGAGCTCCAAGTCGAACTTCCTGCTGACGAAGGTGCATGACCTCGGGGCGCTGCTGGGCCTGACCCTGGCGATGATGGTCTCGTTGGGCATCTCGGTGCTGGGGTCCGGTTCGCTGGGCCAGCGGGTGATCGGCTGGCTGGGGCTTTCCGATCTGCCGGGCATAGGCGCGGCGCTGACGGCCATCACCGTGCTGGCGGGGATCGGGGCGTCCTGGGCGGTGTTCGTCTGGGTGATCGCGCGGCTCCCGCGGGAGTCGGTGGGCCTCCGCAGCGCGATGCGTGGCGCGCTCATCGCGGCGGTGGCGTTCGAGATCTTCAAGCGGGTCGCGGTGCTGTACCTGGAGAAGGTGATGTCGGGGCCCGCGGGGGTGGCGTTCGGTCCGATCATCGGCCTGATGGTGTTCGCCAATATCACCGCGCGGATCGTGCTGCTCGCGACGGCGTTCGCGGCCACCAGCAAGGAGTCGCTGGCCCTCGCGACGGTGCCCGCGCCGGATCCGGTGATCATCGAGCAGCGGGTCCAGGTCCGCGAGGGCAGCGGTCCGGCCGGCGTGGCCTTCGGCTTGCTGCTTGGCGCGTTGGCGGTGCTGGGGCTCGGCCGCCTGGCCGAGCGGCTCAGGAGGAGCTGACTATCGGCGGGAGAGTTGCAGCGTGACCTGGTGGGCGGTCTTGGCCACCAGGGGTGCGAGGCGCTCGAGTGACCCGGGGCTGCCGACCGTCTGGTCCGAGCCCGCGACGGGGCACAGGCTGATGGAGGCCACGGTGTGCGGCACGGCGCGGAAGGCCACGGAGACCGACGAGTACCAGATGGGCGGGTTGGCGCGGCGGTCGATGACGACGCCGCGGCTGCGCCGGATCCGGTCGAGGTCACGATGCAGGCTTGGCAGATTCCAGCCGAGGGATTGCTCTGGATCGTCAAGCCGCCCGGCCAGCAATCCGTTGATCTGCTCGGTGGGCAAGAAGGAGAGCATCGCGCGGGCCGCCGGGGTCTGATGCGAGGGCAGGCGGCCGCCGACGGTGGTTGCCAGATCCTCGCGGTCACGGCCGCCGAGCTTGTCCAAGAAGACTTGGTCGGCGCCGTCGAGGACGGACAGGTGCACGATCATGCCGGTCCGCATATGCAGCTGGTGCAGGCCCTCGGCGGCGGCGCCTCGGATGTCCTCGTGGGTGCGGTCGAAACCGTCCGGGGTGCGCATGCGGTCTCCGGCGTGGTAGCCCAGCGGGGTCTGTTCCACCCAGCCGAGCTTGGCCAACTGCCCCAGCAGACGGTGGGCGGTCGATCGGGGGAGTTGGGTGGCGCGTGCGACCTCTTCGAGGGTCAGCCGTCGCGACGGACGGTCGAAAACGTCGAGGATCACGGTGATGCGGCCGAGCATCGACACCGGCATTTCGGTGTCTCTGCGGGGGTCTGTGAGTGTCAACGGCACCTCCGAGATGGGGCTCGTGGTCGTGGTGTCGTGGGACCGCGACCCGACCGGTAAGTGGCACAACAGTCCCACTGTGATGGTGGGCACAGGTTAGCACGGGCTTTTCTGTCGACTTCCACGGCCAGCGGGATAGAGTCGGCGGGGGAGGCTGCCATGGATTTCGACAGCGTCACATTGGTGGCGAAACTACGCGCGCACGTGGCGGGCGAGGTGCTGGCCGATGCCGGCTCCCGCGCGATCTACAGCGCTGACGCCTCGAACTACCGGCACGTGCCCCAGGCCATCGTGCTGCCCCGCACCGCCGACGATGTGGCCGCCGCACTGGCGCTGTGCCGCGAGCATGGCGCGCCGCTGACGATGCGTGGCGCGGGCACCTCGATTGCGGGCAACGCGATCGGGACCGGGGTGGTGCTGGACACCTCGCGGCACCTGGGCCAAATCCTGGCGGTCGACGAGTCTGCCGCGACGGCGGTCGTGCAGCCAGGGGTGATCGGCGGTCACCTGCGGGCCCGGCTGGCGCCGCTCGGGCTGGCCTTCGCACCCGACCCGTCGACGGTGAACCGCTGCACTATCGGCGGGATGCTCGGCAACAACTCTTGCGGATCGCACTCGGTGGCGTGGGGCAAGACCTCCGACAACGTGCGCGAGTTGGACGTGCTGCTCGCCGACGGCACCCGCATGACACTCGGCCCCCAGGATCTGGAGGCCTTCGCCGCCAATGTCGCTCGGCCGGGTCGGGTTGGGGAGGTCTATCGCGGCCTGGAACAGCTGGCGCAGGAGAATCTCGGCCCGCTGCGCACGGAGCTCGGCCAGTTCCCCCGCCACCTCAGCGGCTATGCGCTCCACCAACTGCTGCCGGACCACCACCGCAACCTCGCCCGGGCCGTGATCGGCAGCGAGGGCACGTGCGCCATCGTGCTGGGCGCGACATTGGACCTGGTGCGACCGCCCGCCCACCGCGCGCTGCTGGTGCTCGGTTTCGATGACGAGGTGCGCTCTGCGGAGGCGGTCCCGGAGCTGTTGACCTGCCAGCCGCTGACGATCGAGGGCATGAGCCGCGCGATGTTCGAGGGGGTGCGCCTGCACGGCGAACGGGCGCGTATCATCTCCGCGCTGCCGCAGACGCCGGACTGGCTGTTTGTGGAGGCCGGCGGCGAGAGCCCGGCAGGGGCGGAGGCGGCTGCGAATGCCATTGCCCGGCAACTAGGTTCGACCCGCCACGTCGTGTTCACAGACCCGCGGACCCAACTCCTGCTGTGGGGTCTGCGCTCGGACGGCAGCGGCCTGGCCACACGCACCGTCGACGGGCGCGCGGCCTACCCCGGCTTCGAGGATGCCGCGGTGCCGCCCGAGCGGCTCGCCGGCTACCTCCGCGATTTCCGCGAGCTGCTGGCCGAGCACGGGCTGTTTGGCATCTCCTACGGGCACTTCGGGGACGGCTGTATCCACATCCGACTGGACGCGGACCTCTCCAGTGCGGGCGGCGTTGCCGGCTACCGGAAGTTCCTGGAGTCGGCGGCGGACCTGGTCGCCGCACACGGGGGCTCCATCTCCGGTGAGCACGGCGATGGGCAGGCGCGCTCAGAGCTGTTGGCGCGCACCTACTCCCCGCATGTGATCGGGCTCTTCGAGCGGTTCAAGGGCATCTGGGACCCGGAGAATGTGCTCAATCCCGGCATCCTCGCGGCGCCCCGCAAGCTCGACGCGAATGTGCGCTGGCTCGAGCTCGGCACGCGGGAAGTCCAGGTCGAGTACGCGTATCCCGACGACGAGGGCAGCTTCCCGCATGCCGTCAGCCGCTGTGTGGGCGTCGGCAAATGCCGGGTGGACCATAGCGCGGCGATGTGCCCTAGCTACCAGGTCACGCGCGACGAGCAGCACTCCACCCGCGGCCGCGCCCGCCTGCTGTTCGAGATGCTGGAGGGCTCCACAATCACCGACGGCTGGCGTTCCACCGAGGTGCTCGAGGCCTTGGACCTGTGCTTGAGCTGCAAGGCCTGCAAGGTCGAGTGCCCCGTCAACGTGGACATGGCGACCTATAAGTCCGAGTTCCTATTCCACCACTACGAGGGCCGCATCCGGCCGCGCGCGCATTATGCGCTGGGCCGGCTCCCACAGTGGGCGCGGCTGGCCGCGCTGGCGCCGGCACTGGTCAACCGGGCGACGGCGAACCCGGCGCTGGCCCGGCTCGGCAAGGCCGCGGCCGGTGTCGACCAGCGACGGGACCTGCCCGCTTTCGCACCGGCCACGCTCCGCAAACTCGCCCGGGCACGCACTCCAGGCCCTGGTGGACGGGGCCAGGTGCTGCTGTGGCCCGACACGTTCACCAACCACCTGTCCCCGCAGGTCGGCATCGCCGCGATGGACGTGCTCGAGGACGCCGGCTTCGAGGTCTTGTTGCCCGGCAAGCCGGTGTGCTGCGGGCTGACCGCCATCAGCACCGGCCAGCTGCCGCTTGCCCGCCGGGTCGCCCGGCGCAGCCTCAAGTTGCTGGAACCGTATCTGGCGCAGGGCATTCCGGTCATCGGCCTCGAGCCCAGCTGCACCGCCGTGTTGCGCACCGAGTTGCCCCGCCTGCTGCCGGACGATTCCCGCGCCCGCCAACTGGCCGACGCCACCCGCACCTTCGCCGAGCAGCTGCACGAGCACACGGAGGGCTGGACGCCGCCACGCGTGGACGCCGATGCCGTCGTGCAGACCCACTGCCACCAATACGCGGACCTGGGCGATGACGCGGACCAAAAGTTGATGGGCCAGGCGGGGATTCGGCCCGCGGAGATGGCGCCGGGCTGCTGCGGGCTGGCGGGGAACTTCGGCTTCGAGGACGGGCACTACGACGTGTCGATGGCGGTGGCGGAGCAGAGCCTGCTGCCCGCGATCCGCGCGGCTGGTCCGGATGCGAACGTGATCGCCGATGGCTTCAGCTGCCGCACCCAGGTCCGCGACGGCGCGGGGCTGGGCGCTCGGCATCTGGCGGAGGTGCTGGCAGACGCGCTTAACCAGGTGTCACCGAGGCGGTGAGCAGGCGGTCTCGTGCGCGCTTGTCGCCCAGCTCCGGCCGGTGCTCGACGAAATCCACCTTGAGGTGCAGCACGCGGCCGCAACGTCGTGCCGTGGCGGGGGAGGAACATATCAGAGGTGCTAGCGCCTGCGCCGCAGTTTCGCCGCGCCGAGCAGCAGCGCCAGCGCGAGCGCCCCCGAGATCCCGATGACGGCGTACCGCATGGCCGAGCTGCCCGCGTCAACCGATCCGCCGGCGTTGAGGTTGGCGGCGGTCCCGGTCAGGGATAGATCGCCGTCGCCCTCGGTGAAGGCGCCGTCGGCCGCGACCTCGCCGGGGGCGACGAGCGTGCCCACCGACTTCCCGGCCGGCAACGCGAAGCCGTAGTCCAGGAGCGAGGCGGCCTGCTCCCACGGCGAGACGGGGATGCGCGTGCCCTGGAGGAGGGTCACCACGAGGCGGCGGCCGTTGCGCTCGGCGGCGCCGATGTAGGTGTGGCCGGCATCGTCGGTGAAGCCGGTCTTGCCGCCGATAGCGCCCGGGTAGTTCGCCAAGAGCGCGTTGTCGTTCGCGACCCAGAAGCTGGCGTGCTCGGTGGGGACGGGCTCGATCGCCGGTGGCTCTGGCGCACCAGCGTTGACCGCCTGGGGGCGCTCACTGGCGATGGCCCGCGCGTAGGAGATCTCCTCCTCGGTCATGGGATAGCCCGGGAACTCGATGGGGCCGTGCGAGACGAGGTCCGTGAATACGGGGTCGGCCATCGCGTCGCGGAAGATCAGCGCCAGATCGTAGGCGGAGGTCGCCATCCCCGGGCCGTCCAAGCCCGACGGCGTCGCGGCCCGAGTGTCCAGGGCCCCGAGCTGGGCGGCCAGGAGGTTCATCTTCACAACGGTGGCGTCGACGCCGCCCAACTGCCCGGCCAGCGCGTGCGCGGCGTCATTGCCGGAGTTCATCATGAGCCCGCGCAGCAGAGTATGGATCGAATACTGGCCGCCGGGGCCGATGCCGACGCTGCTGCCCTCAGCCCACGCGTCCTCCTCGGTGGCGGTGACGACGGTGTCGAGGTCGAGCTTCTGGATTGCCAATGCGGCCAGCAGCACCTTGATGGTGCTGGCGGGTCGGTGGCGGCCGTGGGGGTCCCGCGCGGCGAGCACCTCGCCGGTGTCCAGGTCGGCGATGACCCACGCGGCCGAGGTCGCTTCGAGGGGTAGCGGCGGGGAGCCTTGGGGCTGGATGTCGCCGCACGCCCGCAGCTTGTCGCCGCCGACTGGATGCGCTGGCACCGGCAGCGGGGCCGGCGACGTCTTGCCGGGGGCCGGCGCCTCGGAGGCGTCGACCGGCGGCGCGGGCAACGAACGGTACGGGCAGGTGCCCGTGTCCGCGGCGGCGGCCGGGTCGGCGTGCCCGAGAGCGGCGCCGACGGGGGAGATCGCGATTAGCGAGACGCTCAGGAGACCCAGCATCAGCCGGCGAAGTGATTTCATATCTCGCACAGAATAGACCGTGGCCCGGACGATCAGGCCTCGGCAGGCTCGGATTGGTTGGCGGCGTGGTGATCGACGAATTCTCGAATCACTCGCGCGACCAGAACGGGGTCCTCCACCATCGGCACATGTCCGACTTCCGGCAGGATAATCCGTCGGGTGCTCGCGGGCAGTTCATCGATGAACATTTGTCCGTAGAGCCGCCAGGGAATGACCCGGTCCTTATCGCAGAGCAGCAGTTGGGTGGGCGTCTGCGTGTCTTTGAGTCCCTTGATGCCGTCGTCCCACGCGGCTGCCCACAGAATGGGCAGGATCGAGTTGCACTGCACAGCCGCCCACATGGCGCGCTCGGCCACCGCCGGCGGCACCGCGGCCGGGTTGGCCGCCACCATCGACATCGCGGCCTTCTGGAGCCGTCGGACTCCGGCCGCCCAGCCGACGAACGGCTTGGCCAGCACCATCACCGGCGCCAACGCCAGAAATGTGATGCCCAGCCGGATCGCGGGCACGGAGATCGAGGTCCATCCGCCGGCGGGCGCGATCGCGGTGACGCTGCGGGCCCGCCCACGGCGCTCCAGCTCGAATGCCACCCAGCCGCCGAGGGAGTTGCCCACGACGTGGCAGGTGTCCCAGCCGTGCTGGTCGAGGACCTGCTCCAGCCCATCGGCCATGTCCGAGATGCCCATGTGGTTCCATGCCGCATCGGGCCCACCCCAGTGTCCGGGGAGGGTCACGGCCAACACCTCATGGTCGGGGGCCAGCCGCTGCGCCACCTCGGACCACACCTCGTGGGTCATGAGGAAGGGGTGGATAAGCAAAACGGGTTCGCCCGCGCCGATATGCAGAAAAGGCCCGGGGGCATTGCGCTTAGTGCTCATGGCTTCACTCTCAGTCTCTTGTGCATGACCGACACTTATATAACGTCAACTCGGCCCAAGGCTATTTCACAGTAGCGGGCGCCGCCGAAATAGGAGATTCGCAGGTAGTCCCATGGTGTTGTTGTAGCGTTCTTGCGGGATCGCCCGGGGGCGGCGGTTGGGGACCGGAGGGGAATTATGCGGACTTTGTTGACGGCCGAGCAGTTTCGGCACATTTGGCGGCGCGCCGGCGGTGACACCATCCACCTGCCCATCCAGGCGCCCAGCCGGGGGCGGATGGTCAGTGACCGTGACCGCATCGGGGCCGAGCTGAACGCATGGTGGGACGCGAATGAGGATCCGGACCTCTACGCGGCCGTCCGCGGCCTGCGGCAGAGCCCGTCCTGGCTGCAACTGGCGGGTTTCCCCGTCGGCGGCAAGCCGATTCGGGCGTTGCTCGGCGCGGGCGGCGGCGAGGGCGGGGTGGGGAGCGCGGTGCTGGCTGTGCAGGACGCGACGCAGGCCGTGCGCGACGGCGACAACCCGGACTGGTATACGGACACCGCGGTCGATTCCGCAGGCTGGTCGCTCGAGCGCGGCGGAGATATTCGGCTCGGCGTGGGCCACCCGGCAACCCTGGTCGGCGAGATGATGGCCGTGGTGCCCGAGTTCCAGGAGGGCACGTCCCCGGCGCTGCGCGCAGACTCACCCGGCCCTGACGCGGCGTACACCACTCGGGCCAGCACAACCTCGCGGTCGGAGCGGATCGCGGGGTTGCTCGGCAGGCGCCGGACGCAGCACGGAATCCTCTCCGCCAGCGTGGCGGACGGCGCGGGCCTGCGGGAGATCGCCCGCGTCAGCTGGGTCGACGTGGCGGGGGACGGTGGCTACCTGGTGCATGAGGACGGGCCGCTCAGCCTCAAGCCGGCCGCACATCGTGAGTTGGTGGCGGCCGCGCGCGAGCTGCTCGCGTCAGTGGAAGCGGTGCCGGGCGTCGTCTAGCAGGGCCATTGTCGCCACCGAGTCCGCGAGGCTGGTGGGCATCGGCCGGCCCGCGCGGACCAATTCGGCGAAGCGGCGCAGCTGGTGTTGATAGGTGCTGACGGCGTCGAACTCCGTCACCGACCGGCGCCCGTCGGCGCGTAGGACGGTCAGGGCCCCGCCCAGGTGCGGGAGCACGAAGCCGGCCACGTCGAGCACGCCGCCCTCGCACTCGATGCGCAGGCTGTGCGGAGCGGGGTCCGCGGCGACCATCGACGCGTGCACGGTGCCGGTGGCGCCACTGGGAAACACCAGCCGCACCGTCGACCGGCTATCGACCCCGTCCCGCAGCTCGGCGGCGGCGGCGACCACTTCGGGCCCACCGCCGGCCCAGCGGCCCAGCCAACCTAGGACCTGCAGGCCGTAGCAGCCGAGGTCCATGAGCGCGCCACCGCCGAGCCCGGCGGACCAGCGGGGGTCCTCCGGGGGCGGCGGACGCATCGTGATCTGCGCCGCGGCGTGCCGCACCTTGCCGAGGCCGTCGAGCTCCCGCGCCAACGCCGTGTACAGCGGGTGGCACAGCTGGTGGGCGGCCTCGTGCACATGGACGCCGGCGGCGGCCGCGGCGGCGCGGACCGCGCGGGCCTCCTCGGCGGTGGCGGCGAGGGGCTTCTCGCACAGCACGTGCTTGCCGGCCGCGATGGCGGCCAGGGTCCAGCGCGCGTGCAGGGCGTTGGGCAGGGGGAGGTAGACGACGTCGACCTCGGGGTCGGCGAGCAGCGCCTCGTAGCTGGGGGCGACCCGCTCCACCGCACACAGGTCCGCGAAGAACTGGGCGCGCGCCGGGTCCCGCGACGCGACGGCCACCAACCGATGCCCGAGCGCCCGGGCCGGCAGGACCACGGCGTCCCCGCTGATCCTGGCGACGCCGAGGATGCCGATCCGCAGTTCAGGTGCGGAGGTCACGGCGCCAGGCTCTGGGCCGGCTCGGCCCCGCGGCCCAGCACCAGCGTCAGCCACAGGTGCCGGATCATCGCCACGAAGACCGCGGTCCACGCCAGCATCGCGAACCAGGCCTCGGCGTCGCCGATGGCCCGCACTATCGGCAGGTGGTCGGCCACCCCCAGATAGTGGCTGGCCGCGGCATACATGCCGAGCGGGAAGATGATGCTCCACAGGGTCGCGTCATAGCGCAGCGGCCACTTGTGGATGATATGGCGCCAGATGCCGGCGGCGATCAGGATCGGGATCAGCCAGGTGCCGAACGCCCAGAACACCACGGAGCACCCCGCGATCAGCCCGCGGGTGGCCTCGATCATAGGCGTGTCCGCCATCTCCACGATCTGGGAGCCGGCGAGCACGGTGATGGCGGTCGCGCCCATGGAGACCCAGTAGGCGGGCAGTAGGTCGGCAGGCCGCTGGGGGTAGAGCATCAGCCGGGCAGCCACGAGCACGGCCACACCCGCATAGAGGAACGCGCCCACGGACCAGCAGAACACCGCGAGCATCGCCAACTCCCGGCGGCCGAGACCGTCGTTCGGCTGCAGGATCGCGGCGAGCACCGCCACCGATTGGCTGGCGACGACCCACATGAACCAGGTCCCATTCGCCCCGGAGAGGGTGGACCGGGAGGACGAGTGCAACACCGCGGTCCAGGGCACGAGGTAGCCGAGGAGGAACCAGCTCGCCGCGGCGACCGCCAACAGGCCGGCGGCGAGCGGCCACGACTGCTCCGCCAGCCTCGCGCCCAGGACCCCGGTGGCCGCGGTGAACGTGAAGAAGCCGAATCCACGGCCCGGGTCGGTGAAATCGGCGCGGAACCGCGCCCAGTGCCGCAGGATCCGCCAGCCGGTCAACAGCACCAGCAGCACCCAGGATCCCGCGGTGATCGCCAGCAGGATGGCGGAGACGATGTCGAGGCCCTTGAAATCCATCGCTACCGACAAGATCCCCGTGGCCATCACCAGTGCGAAATAGCCGGGATTGAGCGTCTCGACCGCGCCTGTCACACGCGCTCGATAGCCAGGTTCGGGTGCCAGCTGGTAATTCACCTCTAGAAATCTACTGGCAGCCTAGGCTCGCGGTTTCGCCACGGTCAGCAGGAACGCGGAATCCTCCAGGGCGTCGACGCTATGGCGCTCGTTGGGCACGATCAGGAGGTCTCCCCGCCGGCCCTCCCACGAGTCGGTGGCGGTGATTAGGCTGATGCGCCCGTCGAGCACCTGGACGGTGGCCTCTCCGGGGCCCTCGTGCTCCGCGAGCTGGCCACCCGCGGCGATCACCACGAGCGTTTGGCGCAGCGTCTTCTCGTGCCCGCCGAACACCGTCTGCGACGCGACCTGCCGGGTGGTGCCCGCCACCTTGGCGCGCAGCTCGCGAACCAAGGCGTCCAGCGACATCTTCTGCATCACGCCGCCAGCTGGCGTAGGACGTACTGGAGGATGCCGCCGTGCCGGTAGTACTCGGCCTCCGCGGGGGTGTCGACGCGGACCGTGGCGGTGAAGGAGACATCTCCCGCCTGCACCTGCACAGTGGTGGGGAACGCCCCGGCGTCGGCGCCCTCGATGCCGGTGACCGCGAACTCTTCCTCACCAGTCAGGCCCAGGCTCTCGGCAGACTGGCCGTCGGGGAACTGCAGGGGTAGCACGCCCATCCCGATGAGGTTGGAGCGGTGGATGCGCTCATAGGACTGGGCGATCACGGCCTTGACTCCGAGGAGCAGCGTGCCCTTCGCGGCCCAGTCGCGGGACGATCCAGAGCCGTATTCCGCGCCGGCGAGGATCACCAGCGGGGTGCCGTCGGCAATGTAGAGCTGGGCTGCGTCGTAGATGCTCAGCTGCTCGCCAGTCGGCAGGTGGCGGGTGAAGCCGCCCTCGACGCCGGGGACGAGGAGGTTCCGCAGCCGGATGTTGGCGAAGGTGCCGCGGATCATCACCTCGTGGTTGCCGCGTCGCGAGCCGTAGGAGTTGAAGTTCCGGGGCTCGACGCCATGGCTCTGCAGGTAGGCGCCCGCGGGGCCGTCGCGGCGGATGGAGCCGGCGGGGGAGATGTGGTCGGTGGTCACGGAGTCCCCGAGCAGTGCGAGCACCCGCGCCCCGGCGATGTCCTGGATGGGCTGCGGATCGCGCGTCATGCCCTCGAAGTACGGGGGCTGTCGCACATAGGTGGAGTCCTCCTTCCACTCGAAGACCTCGCCGGTGGACACGTCGAGGCTGCGCCAGTTGTCATCGCCCGCGTACACGTCGGAGTAGCCCTCGGTGAACATCTCGGACTTCACGCACTCGTCGATCACGGCCTGGACCTCCTCCTCCGAGGGCCAGATCTCGCTGAGGTACACCGGCTTCCCGTCGGTCCCCGTGCCCAGGGAGTCCGTGAGGATGTCGGTGAGCATGGTGCCGGCGAGGGAGTACGCGATCACCAGCGGCGGAGACGCGAGGAAGTTCATCTGCGTCTGCGGGTGGATGCGGCCCTCGAAGTTGCGGTTGCCGGAGAGCACCGCGGACACGTTCAGCCCCGCGGAGTCGATGGCCGCGGCGATCTCCGGCAGCAGCGGGCCGGAGTTGCCAATGCAGGTGGTGCAGCCGTAGCCGACGAGGTTGAAGCCCAGCTTGTCCAGATACGGGGTGAGCCCGGAGCGGTTGTAGTAGTCGGTGACCACCCGCGAGCCCGGCGCGAGGGAGGTCTTGACCCACGGTTTGCGGGTGAGCCCCCGCTCGACGGCCTTCTTGGCCAGCAGCGCCGCGCCGATCATGACCGACGGGTTCGACGTGTTGGTGCAGGACGTGATCGCCGCGATGACGACGTGCCCGTGGTCGACGCTGGTCTGCGTGCCGTCCGCCAAGGTGACGGGCGTGGGGGTGGACGGGTAGGCGGCGTCCGGACCGTCCGCGTCGACCTCCCGGGGGGGCGACACGCGGTGGTCGGCGACGATCGCGACGGGGTCGCTGGCCGGGAACGACTCGTACGACGCCTCGTCAAGTCCCACATTGAGGCTGCTGATCTGCGCCTTGTCGACCACGTCCGCGACGGCGGCGCCGGCGAGCAGCTCCTTGACGGCGTGCGAGGCGACGGCCACCGGGATGCGGTCCTGGGGGCGCTTCGGCCCGGCGATGGACGGGCGCACCGAGCCCAGGTCCAGCTCGACGGTGCTGCTGAAGGCGGGCTCATGGTCGGCGTCGTGCCACATGCCCTGCGTTTTCGCGTAGGCCTCGACGAGCTTGACGTTGTGCTCTGGGCGGCCGGTCAGGCGCAGGTACTTCAGCGTCTCCTCGTCGATGGGGAAGATCGAGATCGTGGAGCCATACTCTGGGCTCATGTTGCCGAGCGTCGCGCGGTTCGCGAGGGGCACGTTCGCGACGCCGGGGCCGTAGAACTCCACGAACTTGCCGACGACGCCCGTCTTGCGGAGCGTCTCGGCGACGGTGAGCACAAGGTCCGTCGCCGTGGTGCCGGGGCTGAGCTTGCCGGTCAGCTTCATGCCGACAACCTGGGGGATGAGCATCGACGCGGGCTGGCCCAGCATGGCCGCCTCCGCCTCGATGCCGCCGACGCCCCAGCCGACGACTCCGAGGCCGTTGATCATGGGGGTGTGCGAGTCGGTGCCCACGAGGGAGTCGGGGTAGGCGAGCGTCGTTCCCGTTGTCGGGTCGGGCCGGGTGAAGACGGTCCGCGCCAGGTACTCGAGGTTGACCTGGTGGCAGATGCCGGTGTCGGGTGGGACCACGAGGAAGTCGTCGAACGTGCCCTGGCCCCAGCGCAGCAGCTCGTAGCGCTCGCGATTGCGGGCGAACTCCAGCTCGGAGTTGATGCTGGCGCTATCGGCCATCGCGAAGGAGTCCGCGATCACGGAGTGGTCGATCACGAGCTCGGTGGGGATCAGCGGGTTGATTTTCTTGGGGTCCCCGCCCAGCGCGGTCATGGCGTCGCGCATCGCGACGAGGTCGACCACGCAGGGCACGCCGGTGAAGTCCTGCATCAGCACGCGAGCAGGGGAGAACTGGATCTCGGGGTTCGACGTGGAGGTGGGATCCCAGTCCGCGACGGCCTGGACCTGCGCGCGGGTCACAAGATGGCCGTCCTCGTTGCGCAGCAGGTTCTCCAGCAGCACCTTCAGGCTGTACGGCAGCCGCTCGGAGCCGGGGATCTTGTCGAGCCGGAAGATGTCATAGGTGGCGCCGTCCACCTCCAACTGCGCGCGGGCGTCGAAGCTGTTCTCGCTCATTGCCGTTCACACTCCTCGCAGACCGGGCCAAGGGAGCGGGCTGGATGGTCCGCCCCGAAGAGCAGTCGCGATGGGGTGCAGTATGGGTGAATGCGCCGCCGTCACGCGCTCTGATCTGTAAAGCCACCATAGCCCCGACGGCCGACGCCCGACCATGTTCGCGAAATGCCGAAGGGGCACCCGCGAGAATGCGGGGACCCCTTCGGCATGGTTCGGACGGTCTAGCGGGCGAACAGTAGCGCGCGCTTGACCTCGGCGATGGCCTTCGTGATCTGGATGCCACGGGGGCAGGCGTCGGTGCAGTTGAAGGTGGTTCGGCAGCGCCACACGCCGTCGACGTCGTTGAGGATGTCGAGACGCTCGGCGGCGCCCTCGTCCCGGCTGTCGAAGATGAACCGGTGCGCGTTGACGAATGCCGCGGGGCCGAAGTACGAGCCCTCGTTCCAGTACACGGGGCACGAGCTGGTGCAGCACGCGCACAGGATGCACTTGGTGGTGTCGTCGAAGCGGGCGCGGTCGGAGGCCGACTGGATGCGCTCACCCGTGGGCTCGTGGCCCGACGTCATCAAGTAGGGCTTGATCGCACGGAACGCGTCGAAGAACGGCTCCATGTCCACGATCAGGTCCTTCTCGACCGGCAGGCCCTTGAGAGCCTCGACGGTGATCGTCAGCGGCTTGCCGTCCTTGGGCAGCATGTCCTTCATCAGGAGCTTGCAGGCCAGGCGGTTGACGCCGTTGATGCGCATCGCGTCCGAGCCGCAGACGCCGTGGGCGCAGGAGCGCCGGAACGTCAGCGAGCCGTCGAGGTAGCCCTTGATGTAGAGCAGCAGGTTCAGCAGGCGGTCTGACGGGAGGGCCGGCACCTCGAACGTGTCCCAGTGCGCGCCCTTGCCGTCCTCAGGGTTGAAGCGCGCGATCTTGACGGTGACGATGACCGAGCCCTCGGGGGGCGTCGGCAGCGCCGCGCTGCCCGCCTCGGGACCGGAGATAACGGTGGTGGTGGCCATCAGTACTTACGCTCCATCGGCTCGTAGCGGGTCTGAATAACCGGTTTGGTGTCCAGCCTGATGTCGGAGAGCAGACCCTCGCCCTCCTTGTAGGCCATGGTGTGGGACATGTACTTCTCGTCATCACGATCCGGGAAGTCCTCGCGGGCGTGGCCGCCGCGGGTCTCCTTGCGGTTGAGCGCGCCGACGACGGTGACCTCGGCCAGCTCGAGCAGGAAGCCCAGCTCGATGGCCTCGAGCAGGTCGCTGTTGAAGCGCTTGCCCTTGTCATGCACGACGATGTGGTTGTAACGCTCCTTGAGCGCCCGCACGTCCGAGAGCGCCTGGTTCAGGGTGTCCTCGGTGCGGAAGACCTGCGCGTTGTTGTCCATCGTGACCTGGAGCTCGGTGCGGATGTCCGCGACGCGCTCGTGGCCATGGTCGGACAGCACCAGCTCGAGCCACCCGTCGACCATCTTGGTGGGGTTCTCGGGGAGGTCCACGAAGTCGGTCGAGTTGGCGTACTCGGCGGCGGCGATGCCGGCGCGACGGCCGAACACGTTGATGTCCAGCAGCGAGTTGGTGCCCAGGCGGTTCGCGCCGTGCACGGACACGCAGGCGCACTCGCCGGCGGCGTACAGGCCCTTGACCACGTCCGTGTTGTTGCGCAGCACCTCACCCTGAACGTTGGTGGGGATGCCGCCCATGACGTAGTGGCAGGTGGGGTAGACCGGCACCAGGTCGGTGACGGGGTCCACGCCCAGGTAGGTGCGGGAGAACTCCGTGATGTCCGGGAGCTTCTCCTCGAGCACGTCCGCGCCGAGGTGCGTCACGTCGAGGTAGACGTAGTCCTTGTGGGGGCCGGCGCCGCGGCCCTCCATGACCTCGAGAACCATCGAGCGGGCGACGATGTCACGCGGCGCGAGGTCCTTGATCGTGGGGGCGTAGCGCTCCATGAAGCGCTCGCCGTCGGCGTTGCGGAGGATACCGCCCTCGCCTCGGACGGCCTCGGAGATGAGGATGCCGAGACCGGCCAGGCCGGTCGGGTGGAACTGGTGGAACTCCATGTCCTCAAGGGGCAGGCCCTTGCGGAAGATGATGCCCATGCCGTCACCGGTGAGGGTGTGCGCGTTGGACGTCGTCTTGTACATGCGGCCCGAGCCGCCTGTGGCGAAGATGATCGACTTCGCGTGGAACAGGTGGATCTCGCCGGTGGAGAGCTCGTACGCCACGATGCCGGTGGCGACGGGGCCGTCCTCGGTCTCCGTCAGGCACACGTCCAGCGCATAGAACTCGTTGTAGAACTCCACGTCGTGCTTGACGCAGTTCTGGTACAGCGTCTGCAAGATCATGTGGCCGGTGCGGTCCGCGGCGTAGCAGGCGCGGCGAACCGGCGCCTTGCCGTGGTCGCGGGTGTGGCCGCCGAAGCGACGCTGGTCGATCTTGCCCTCGGGGGTGCGGTTGAACGGCAGCCCCATCTTCTCGAGGTCCATAACCGCGTCGATGGCCTCTTTGGCCATGATCTCCGCGGCATCCTGGTCAACCAGGTAGTCGCCACCCTTGACGGTGTCGAAGGTGTGCCACTCCCAGTTGTCCTCTTCGACGTTGGCGAGTGCCGCGCACATGCCGCCCTGGGCCGCGCCGGTGTGGCTGCGGGTGGGGTACAGCTTGGTCAGCACCGCGGTGCGGGCGCGGGGGGCAGCCTCGATGGCCGCTCGCATGCCCGCGCCGCCGGCGCCCACGATGAGGACGTCGTAACGATGTTCTTGCATGAAGTCTCTGCTCCCTTGATGCTTTAGGTGCGCAAGTCAGTGAAAGTGAAGATGGTGTACGTGCCGACCACCATGACGATGATCATCGAGATCACCAGCAGCGTCGTGAGCCAGAAGCGCGTGGTGTCCTTGCGGGAGTAGTCCGCGATGACCGTGCGCAAGCCGTTGCCGCCGTGTAGCTGGGCGAGCCACAGCATCGACAGATCCCAGATCTGCCAGAACGGGCTGGTCCAGCGATCAGCGACGAAGCCGAAGTTGATGCGGTGCACGCCGTCGTCGACCATCAGCATGATCGTCAGGTGCGTGAGCACCAAGATCAGGAGCGCGACGCCCGAGAGACGCATGAACACCCATGCCATCATCTCGAAGTTGCCGCGGCGAGGGCGGCGCGGCGAGCGGGGATTGTCCAGGCTCGCGGGTCGGTCGTAGTAGCGACCGAGTGACTTCGCTTCAGTGCTCATTTATGACAGCCCCTTCAGAACCTGCTGGATGATCCGGAAGGTGGCGGGGATCATCACGACAATCCAGATGGTCGCGACAGCCCAGAGCATCTGCTTCTGGTACTGGCAGCCCTTCGCCCAGAAGTCGACGGCGATGATGCGCAGGCCGTTGAGCCCGTGGTAGAGCACCACAGCGACCAGACCCAGCTCCATCAGAGCCACGAGGGGGTTCTGGTAGGTGCCAATGACTGCGTTGTACGAGTCCACGCTGACCCGCATCAGGGCGGTGTCCAACACATGGACGAATAGGAAGAAGAATGTGGCGACGCCCGTAATCCGGTGCAGGGCCCAAGACCACATGCCGGGGTCTCCCCGGTAGATCGATCGGGTGCGCTCTCGCGTGAGAGCGACTTCTGGCGTACTGGTCATCGAGCGCTATGCCTCCAACGTCTGTGGTGATTCGACAAGCCGGAGACGATAGGGCCAGGTGGGGTGGTGTTGCTATCCGCCTGGCGGGGCCTCGGGTCTCGGCGAGAACCTGAACCGACAGATGAACTGTAGTCCCACGATAGAGCGGCAACTAATTGGATATGGCCGGAACGGGAAACGCACACGGCAAGTAAGTGCAGCCTAACCAAACGATTTTCGTGTATACGTCGCGCCTCTCCGCCGGAGAATGTGATGGGTGGCACGATGGGTCGTGTGAGTGATATCGATTGGGAAAACCTTCGGAGCTGCGCTTTCGCCGCCTCAGCAGGCGCCTATGCGCCCTATTCCGGCTTCCGGGTGGGTGCGGCGGCCGTCACCGCGGATGGTCAGGTCGTGCGCGGATGCAATGTGGAGAATGTCTCACTCGGCCTGACGCTCTGCGCCGAGACCGTACTGGTGGGTAACTTATTCGCGGCCGGTGGGGGCCGGTTGCGGGCCCTCGTCTGCTGCGACGCGGACGGCGCCCCGTTGATGCCGTGCGGACGCTGTCGACAGGTCCTTTTCGAGCACGGCGGCCCCGAACTCCTAGTCGACGCGGCCGGCGGCCCGCTGACGATGGGGGAGTTGCTGCCGCACGCGTTCGGGCCGGATCAGTGGGCTTCGGGACAGTTAGGTTCAGCCCATGAGTGAAATCGTCCCCATCATCACCGCCAAGCGCGACGGCGGAGAGCTCACCGACGCGCAGGTTGACTGGGTGGTGCGCGCCTACACCGCGGGGCAGGTGTCCGAGCCGCAGATGGCCGCGCTCCTGATGGCCATCGTGCTGCGCGGCATGACGCGTGCCGAGACCGCCCGCTGGACCACGGCGATGATCGACTCCGGCACGCGGATGGACCTGTCGGCGATCACGCGCCCCACCGTCGACAAGCACTCCACCGGCGGCGTCGGCGACAAGATCACCCTGCCCCTCGCGCCGCTCGTCGCGGCCTGCGGGGCGGCCGTGCCCCAGCTCTCCGGCCGCGGGCTCGGCCACACCGGCGGCACCCTCGACAAGCTCGAGGCGATCCCCGGCTGGCGCGCCGACGTGCCGCTGCCCGCGATGCTCCGCCAACTGGAGGATGTGGGGGCCGTCGTCTGCGCCGCGGGGCCCGATCTGGCCCCCGCCGATCGGAAGATGTACGCGCTGCGCGACGTCACGGGGACCGTCGAGTCGATCCCCCTGATCGCCAGCTCGATCATGAGCAAGAAGATCGCCGAGGGGGCGGGCGGGCTGGTCCTCGACGTGAAGGTCGGCGGGGGCGCGTTCATGAAGACGCTGCCCGACGCGCGCGCCCTCGCCCGCGCCATGGTGGACCTGGGCGCGGACGCCGGGCTGCCGACCGTCGCGCTGCTGACTGGGATGGACACCCCGCTGGGCATGATGGTGGGCAACGCGCTCGAGGTCGAGGAGTCCGTGGCCGTCCTCGCCGGCGGCGGGCCCGCGGATGTGCGGGACCTGACCCTTGTCCTGGCCCGCGAGATGCTCGACGCGGCGGGCCTGCCCGACGCGGACCCGGCGGCAAGATTGGCCGACGGCTCCGCGATGGACCACTGGCGTCGGATGATCCGCGCGCAGGGCGGGGATCCCCATGCGGCACTGCCGCGCGCTGTCGAGACGGAAACCCTGCGGGCGCACGAGGGCGGAGTGGTCGAGCGGGTCGACGCGCTGGCCGTCGGGCTGGCGGTGTGGCGCCTGGGCGCGGGCCGGTCCGCGCCGGGGCAGTCGGTGCAGGCGGGCGCGGGGATCGAGCTGCACGTGCGGCCCGGTGACCCGGTGCGAGCCGGGGACGCGCTCGCCACGCTGCACTCGGACACCCCGGAGCGGTTCGAGCCGGCCCTGGCAGGACTGCGCGACGGCATAGTGGTCGGCTCGGCGGTGGCGGACACACTGGTCGGGGTGCTGGACCGGATCGGCGGCTAGCGTCACCAGGTTTCTTTGCCGGGGTGCGCCGTCTGGCAGTGTGGACGGGCGTCTATTCGCTAACCTACGAGGTGAGCGGCGGATCCGGCAGGCCGGGCCGACCAGGGAAGAGGCGCTGGATGCAGCATTGGTTCGATTCGGCGATTGTCCAGACAGGCCGACTTCCGCTGTTTATTTTGCTCGTCGCGTTCCTCGCGGCCTTCCTGTTCATCCGGCTCAGCGTGCGGATGATCCGGGCGGAAGTGCGCTGGTGGCCCGGCAACATCCAGCCCGGCGGCCTGCACGTGCACCACGTCATCTTCGGTCTCGTCGCCATGCTGATCTCCGGGTTGGGCATGATCACGCTGGCGAACTACTCGACACCCGTCGCGAACGCGGTGCTGGCTGGACTCTTCGGCATCGGTGCGGCCCTCGTCCTCGACGAGTTCGCGCTGGTGCTCTATCTGGACGATGTGTATTGGCTGGAGCGCGGCCGGGCCTCCATCGACGCGATCTTCGTCGCCGTCGCCGTGATGGGGCTGTTCGTCATCGGATACCGCCCGCTGGGCTTCGACGGAACCCTCGACGAGCTTCTCAACGACCAGGACCTGGCCACGCTCATCGCGACCGCGATCCTGCTCGCCGCGTTGGCAGGGTTGGCGGTCATCACCTTTCTCAAGGGCAAGCTGTGGACGGGCATGCTCGGATTGTTCCTGCCGCCCCTGCTGCTGGTCGGCGCATGGCGCCTGGGCCGGCCGGGCGCGCCGTGGGCACGCTGGTTCTATGGGACGCGCCCGATGAAGCAGTCGCGGGCGGCGAGCCGGGAGGAGCGGTACCGGCAGCCGGTGGTCCGGGCGAAGATCGCAGTCCAGGAGGCGGTGTCCGGCCGCTTCGGCGAGCCGCTCGTCTCGCCCGCGTCGCCGGCGGAGGTCCGCACCGCCGCACCCGAGGTCCCAGCCCCGGCCGCGCGCCGAGTCCAGGGGGCGGGGGAGCGCCTCGCGAACGCGATCCGCTGGCGGCGCACCCGCCGCCGCCTGCGCCGAGCGCCGCTGTGGCGATTGCCGATGGTGCTGGTGTCGGTATCGGTCCTGCTGGCGTTGGCGATGACCACCTTCGACGGGGAGCTGGTGGATGAGAATGGCCAGATCCTCTCCGGCATGGACACCGGTTCGACGGCGACCCTCCTGAGCGTGATCGCGGGCGGCATGATCACCCTCGCCGGTTTGGTTTTCACCGCGCTCACGCTGGCAATGCAGTTCGGGGCCTCGCAGTTGTCGATCCGCGTGGTGCCGCTGCTGCAGCAGTCGCCGATCATGCGCTGGTCCATCGGCATGTTCCTAGCGACATTCACCTTCGCGTTGATCACCGCCTTCGACCTGGCGACTACGACGGAGGCGGTGCCCCTGTTCTCCACCGTCATCGCCCTGATGATGGCGGTGGTCAGCACGCTGGTGCTCATCGGGCTGGTCACCCAGGTCTCGAATGTGCTCAACCCCGGGAAGCTGCTGGGCCAGATCGCGGACAGCGGTCGCGTCGCCGTGCACCGGATGTTCCCCTCGGACGCGGCAGCGGTCCCTGTGCTTCCCGCCGGGCCCGTGCTGGCGGACGGGCCCACCCGCGTCATCGCGCTGCGGAACACCAGCCCCGACGGCCGGGTGCTGCTGGTGGTCAACAGCATTCGGATCACGCGGCTGGCACGACGGTGGGGGGTGAGCATCGTCGTCGAGCCCGCGGTCGGGGACTTCGTGTCCGTCGGCTCGCCGCTGTTCACCGTGCGCGGGCCGCAGCAGCGAGTCCGGCCCGCGCTATTGCGTCGGAATTTGGTGTTCGGGGAGAGCCACAGCCCGGATGTGAGCCCCGCCGCCGCCATCCAGTCGATTGTCGATATCGCCCTGAAAGCATTGTCCCCGGCGATCAATGATCCGAGCCGGGCGGTGCAGGCGATCGACTTCCTCGAGGATCTGCTGATGCTGCTCGCGTCGAAGGCCCCGGCGACGACGATCGACGAGGTTGGCGAGGTGCGCACCCGCGTTTTTGTGTGGGAGAGCTATGTGGCGATGGCGGTGGACGAGATTCGCAATTTCAGCCCGGACTCGCTGATGGTCCAGCGGCGGTTGCGGGCGCTTCTGGTGAATCTGCTGGCGGTGTGCTCCGAGGATCATCGGGCGCCGGTCGAGGAGCGGTTGGTGGCGCTCAACGACATGGCGGCGCGGCGCTGGCACAGCGACCTCGACACCCGGCTCTCGCAGACGCCGGACATGCAGGGCTTCGGCCGGTCCGCGGGCCTGGATCCCGAGATCGACTGACAGAAATTGTGCGGGGCCGTGAATCGCCACGGAGAAGGCGCCACCTCGGCTAGCGTTTCGCGAAGGCGACTAAAAGTCCTTCGGAGGTGTTCGGGTTGAGCGAGACTCTGGGTGCAGGGGGAGGCAGTGCGGTGCAGGGCTGGCTCGCCCGGCAGGGGCAGGTGCTGTGGCGCGGATTGGTCCGGGTTCCGTTCGCCGCGGCGATCACCACGCTGTTGCTCATCTCCGGGTTCGCGTCCGCCGGCTTCTGGCAACGGGTCGACGAACGCGGGTGGTACGAGTCCATCGCCTATGGGGTGCCGGCAATGCGGGAGGGCCACTGGTGGTCGCTTGTCAGCGGCATGCCGTTTGGCTTACACCCCGCGGTCTTCGTACTGCTGGTGGTGCTGGCCCCGATCGTCCTGGGCTGGACCGAGATACGCCTGGGCACCGCCAGGACGGCGCTGGTGTTCCTCGCGGGGCAGGTGCTGTCGGTCGCGGGCGCGACGGGGCTCCTGTTGCTCGCGGACCAGACGGACTGGCGCTGGGCCAACGAGCAGGCGACGGTGTGGGATGTGGGACTGACCACCGGCCTGGTCGCGGTGCTCGCCGTCTTGACCGCCACCTTCCGCTCGCCCTGGCGGCTGCGGGCACGCGTCCTGCTGTCCGCGTATGTGGCGGTGAGCTTCCTCTTCCTGGGGCGCTTCGCGGACGTGACGCACATCCTCGCGGTGCTGGTGTTCCTGCCGGTGGGGAACAGGTGGCTCTCGGGAGTCGAGCGGGGCTACCGGCCGCGGACCCGCAGGGAGACGCGGCTGCTCGCCTTCGTCGGGCTGCTCGTGATCGCGGCGGTGGAGGTGCTGGTGTACTTCGTGCCCAGCGACGGCCCCTTCGGCCCGACAGAGGCCGACTCGTCGTCGCTGTGGTCGATGCTGCTGTCGGTGGCGATCGTCGCGGCGGTCGCCGACCAGCTGCGACGCGGGCGGCGTTGGGCCTGGTGGGTGACGGTGGTGTACGCCGCGCTGCTCGTCGGCATGACGATAGTGGTGCTGGCGTTCGTCGTCATCACCGACTATGAGTCCATCGGCCTTGTCTCGGTGGGAGTTGGACTGCTGTGGGGCATCGAGCTGTTCCTGCTGGTGATCGGCCGGGCGGCCTTCCATGTGCCCGCGCGCGGCCGCGCCATCGGGGACACCGGTTCGGCGGCGCCGGTGGACCGGGCGCGGGAGTCCCTGGCCGAGCTGGGCGGGGGCACCATGTCCTGGATGATCACGTGGCCGGGCAATGACTACCTGTTCGCCGGGGACGGTGTCATTGGTTTCCAGCGGCATGCCGGGGTCCTCCTCGAGCTGACCGACCCGGTGTGCGCGCCGGGCGAGGTGGGCGAGGCGGTCGCGCGGTTCGAGGAGGTCGCCGAGGGCAACGGCGCGATCCCCTGCCTGTTCTCTGTCTCCGGCGCGACGGCCGACGCGGCCCGCGCACGTGGCTGGCGGTGTCTGCAGATCGCGGAGGACGCGGTGCTGGACTTGCCGGAGCTGGAGTTCCGCGGCAAGAAGTGGCAGAACGTCCGCTCGGCGCTGAACAAGGCCGAGCGGGGCGGCATGGAGTTCGCCATGGTGACCTTGCGGGAGCAGTCTGCCGCGGTGCTCTCGCAGGTGCGGGAGATCTCGGAGCAGTGGGTTGGGGAGAAGGACCTCCCGGAGATGGGGTTCACGCTCGGCACGGTGGAGGAGGCGCTCGACCCGCAAGTGCGGGTGGCGCTGGCGACCGACTCGGCCGGACAGGTCCAGGGGGTGCTGTCGTGGCTGCCGGTGTTCGCGCCGGGGGGCGGGCACCGCGGCTGGACTCTAGATGTGATGCGCAAGCGGGACGGCGAGGGCGCCAATAATGTGATGGAGTTCCTCATTGCGCGCTCGGCCCAGTTGTTCAAAGAGGAGGGGGCGGAGTTCCTCTCGCTCTCGGGCGCGCCGCTGGCACGTGCCGACGCGGACGGCGACGTCACCGGGATGGACCGCGCGTTGGATCTGCTGGGCTCCGCGATCGAGCCGTTCTACGGGTTCCGGTCGCTGCACCAGTTCAAGTCCAAGTTCAACCCCCGGTACGAGCCGGTGTATCTGTGCTGCCGCGACGAGGCGGACCTGCCGCGGATCGCCATCGCGATCGGCCGGGCCTACCTGCCCACGGCGACGCCGCGGCAGCTGCTGGCGATGGCGCGGCAGGGCTAGCTGTGATGGGCACCTCCTCGGACTCAGTGGATTAGCGGGGGCGCCTGCGGGCGTGGCAGGGTTTCAACCCCCAGCAATAGGAGCTCAGATGGCCGAGTCCAATCAGATCGAGAACAGCCGCGTCGAGATCGTGTGGACCGAGGCCGACGCGGCGCAGTCCGCCCACTGGCGCTCCGAGAACGGGATGAACGTGCCCAAGCGGGTGGTCGTCGCCGACGACACGATGCGCGCCGACGACGCCTACCGGCTGGCCTGCGAGGGCACCGGCATCCTGTGGCGCGGCGACTTCCAGAACGCCCGCCAGCTGGTGCAGGCGATGGCTCGGCGCTCGGACCGCAAGCAGCCGCCGCTGGGCGCGACCCCCGCCGAGACCTTCCATCTGCAGCGCCGTGCGAAGGGTCTGCGGGCGCGCACGTTGAGCATGGTGCTGATCGAGGTCGGCGCGGACTTCGGCATCGGGCTGCGCCGCGCGCCGAACCTCGCGCTGGCCTGCGAGCAGGCCTACGGGAAGGTCGACGCGCCGTTCGTGACCTCCCTGCGCGAGCTGCTGGGTGTGGCGAGCGCGCAGCAGTGGCGGCTCAAGGGGGTGGAGGTGACAGCGCTGGGCAGGTCGTCGTCGGGCATGGCCCGGCGCGTGTTCCCGCACTACGGCGTTTTCTCGCCGGTGCGCGGCGAGTACGTGGACCTCGTCGCGCAGGCCCCGCTGCCGGGTCGTCCGGGCAGCGAGTCGAGCCTGACCGCGCTGGACCTGGGCACCGGCACCGGCGTGCTGGCGGCGGTGCTCGCCCAGCGCGGCGTCGGCTCCGTGGTGGGCACCGAGTCCAACGTCCGCGCAATCGACTGCGCCCGCGAGAACATCGACCGGCTCGGCCTCGCCAGCCAGGTCGCCGTGGTCGAGGGTGATGTCTTCCCGCCGACCGACACGCGGGCGGACATCGTCGTCTGCAACCCGCCGTGGATCCCCGCGCGGCCGACCGCGCTGATTGAGCAGGGCGTCTACGACCCCGAGAGCCGGATGCTGCGCCGCTTCCTCGCGGGCCTGCCCGACCGCCTCGCCGACGGTGGCGAGGGCTGGCTGATCCTGTCCGACCTCGCCGAGCGGCTGGGCCTGCGCGCCGAGTCCGACCTCCCCGACATGATCGATGCGGCCGGCCTGAGCGTGCTGGAGAAGCTGGACACCGCGCCCCGGCACCCGCGCGCCGACGACAGCTCGGACCCGCTGCACGCGCAGCGCTCCGCCGAGGTCACGTCGCTGTATCGGCTGGTGGTGGCGCTCTAGGCTTCGATTCGGGGTACGGCGGCGTGCTCCGAACGCGTCAGCACGAGTGGCGGGCCGTCGGTGATGGCGATGGTGTGCTCGCTGTGGGCGGTACGAGATCCGTCGGCGGAGCGGATGGTCCACCCGTCATCGTCGTGGATGACCCTGTCGGTGGTGCGGTGATCGCAGCACGGCCGGATCGTGTCAGACGATCGTCCGGCAGTCTGCCTGAATCCGGCTCCAGACGGGGCACAGATGCGTAGGCTCGGATGTGACGGGCATCTCACGCCGCATCTGTGGAGGATTCATCATGACCACGTTCACGCCGACGACCACCAGCTATGCCGCCAGGACAGGCTTCAGCACGCTGCGGGAGGGCGGGCTGAACTGGAACTCCTTCCCACTACGACTGTTCGCCAAGGGCAACGACCATTTCTGGGATCCGCGCCGGATCGACTTCAGCCAGGATGCCGCGGACTGGGCGGGGATGACCTCCGAGCAACGCCGCAGCGCCACCTATCTGTGCGCCCAGTTCATCGCGGGCGAGGAGGCCGTCACCCAGGACATCCAGCCGTTCATGCGGGCAATGGCGCTCGAGGGCCGCTTCGGCGACGAGATGTACCTGACGCAGTTCTGCTTCGAGGAGGCCAAGCACGCGCAGGGCTTCCGGCTCTGGATGGATGCGGTGGGGATGACGGCGGACGTCCACTCCTATGTGGCCGACAACCCGCACTACCGGCACCTGTTCTATAACGAGTTGCCGGAGTCGATGCGGATCCTCGAGAGCGACCCCAGCCCCGAGAACCAGGTTCGCGCCAGCGTCACCTACAACCACGTCATCGAGGGCAGCCTGGCGCTGACCGGCTATCACGCCTGGCAGAAGGTGTGCCGTGAGCAGCAGATCCTGCCCGGCATGCAGGAGCTGATCACCAAGATCAGCCTCGACGAGCGCCGCCACATGGCGTGGGGCACGTTCACCTGCCGACGCCACGTCGCGGCCGATGACCGGCTGTGGGGCGTCGTCACCGACCGGATGGGAGAGCTGCTCCCGCACGCGCTGAACATGATCAACTGGGTCAACGAGCAGTTCGACGAGCTGCCCTTCGGCTTCGACCCAGACGAGTTCACGCAGTATGCGGCGGACAAGGCCAGCCGTCGGCTCTCCGCGATCGAGTCCGCGCGCGGCCGGCCGGTCGCCGAGATCGACCTGGACCACTCGCCGGAGGTGCTCGAGGACCAGTTCGCTGCGGAGGATGCGGCGGCGGCGCAGGGCTGAGGCCTTTCCCACACCGCGTATCCACACCGCCTGGCCCCCGTATCTTGACCTCGCTGACGCTGCAACAGGGGTGCGGTCATGAAACGGGGGCGAGCTCGCGGAGGGGTGGTGGGCACTACGGTGGACGGCATGGCAGCGACAGGCCCCACACCGATTGACGACCGCGCGCTGCGCACTGCCCCCAAGGTGCTGCTCCACGACCACCTCGATGGGGGCCTCCGCCCGCAGACCGTCCTCGACCTCGCGCGCAAGCACGGCTACCGCGACCTGCCGTGCGATGACGGTCCCGCACTCGCGGCATGGTTCCGCACGGCCGCCGACAGCGGCTCGCTCGAGAAGTACCTGGAGACCTTCGCGCACACCGTCGGAGTAATGCAGCACCGCGATGCGCTGATTCGGGTGGCCCGCGAGTGCGCCCTCGACCTCGCCGCCGACGGGGTGGTCTACGCGGAGGTCCGCTTCGCGCCCGAGCTGCACATCCGGGCTGGTCTTGAGCTCGACGAGGTGATCGAGGCCGTGCTTGAGGGCTTCGAGCAGGGGTGTGCCGAGGCCGCGATCCCCAGCGCGCCGGGACACCAGAGCCCGGGACACCCGAGCCCCGGACTGCCGGGTCGCAGGCTGCGCGTCGGCGCCCTGCTCACCGCCATGCGGCAGGCCGCGCGCTCGCGGGAGATCGCCGAGCTGGCGGTGCGCTACCGCGACCGGGGCGTCGTCGGCTTCGACATCGCCGGCGCCGAGGCCGGGCACCCGCCCACCCGCCACCTCGACGCGTTCGAGTACATGCGACAGGCCAACGCGCACTTCACCATCCACGCTGGCGAGGCGTTCGGGCTGCCATCGATCCACGAGGCCATCGCGTTCTGCGGCGCCGACCGCCTGGGCCACGGTGTGCGGATCACCGACGATATCGCGGTGCCGGACCTGTTGGACTGGCATGCGGACGCGCCGCCGGAGCATCGTCCGGTGTTGGGCCTCGTCGCGAACTACGTGCGGGACAAGCGGATTCCCCTCGAGCTATGCCCCAGCTCGAATGTGCAGACCGGCGCGGCGCCCAGCCTGGACAAGCACCCCTTCGATCTGCTGGCGCGGCTGCGCTTCCGCGTGACTGTCAACACCGACAACCGGCTGATGAGCGACACCACCATGAGCCGGGAGATGGCGAAGCTGGTTGACACGTTCGGCTATGACTGGCTGGATCTGCGGCGGTTCACCGTCAACGCGGCGAAATCGGCGTTCATCCCCTTCGACCAGAGGCTGGCGCTGATCGACGACATCATCAACCCCGGGTACGAAGTCTTGTTCGGATAGCCTGCCCTCAGATTTTGTGTTTCGCCTGGTAGTGCAGCCTTTCCTTGCTAGAGGTTGCCAGCGTTCCGGCCTAGATTAGAGGCATGGACACACTTGAGAGAAGTGCCCAGTCTCGGGGCCACGGGTCAGAGCCGCACTCCGGTGCGATCGCGTCTCGGCTGAACTGGCTGCGGGCCGGCGTGCTCGGGGCGAACGACGGCATCGTCTCGATCGCCGGACTCGTCGTGGGCGTCGCGGCGGCGGGCGCGGCGACGGAGCCGATCCTGGTCGCCGGCGTCGCCGGTCTGTTGGCGGGCGCGGCATCGATGGCGATGGGCGAGTATGTCTCCGTCAGCACCCAGCGCGACACGGAGAAGGCGCTGCTGGCGAAGGAGGAGTGGGAGCTCAAGGAGTTCCCCGAGGAGGAGTTGCGCGAGCTCGCCGGGCTGTTCCGCGCCAAGGGGCTGAGCAAGGGCACCGCGCACCAGGTGGCGGTGGAGCTGACCGAGCACGACGCCCTAGCGGCGCACGCGGACGTCGAGCTGGGCATCGACCCCGACGAGCTGGCGTCGCCCTGGCACGCCGCGATCTCCTCGGCGATCGCCTTCGTGCTCGGCGCAATACTGCCGCTGCTGGCGATCGTGCTGCCGCCCGAGCAGTGGCGGATCCCCATCACGTTCGGCGCCGTGCTGATCGCGCTGGCCCTGACCGGCACCATCAGCGCCCGGCTCGGCGGGGCTAACCGCCGCCATGCAGTGCGCCGCGTGGTGCTCGGCGGCGCGCTCGCGATGGCCGCCACGTTCGCCATCGGCGAGCTCGTGGGGCTGGTGCTGTAGTACCCCGGGCTAGCGCCCTAGAGCACCACGAGACGCGTCTCGAAGGCCTGCTCCAGCTCCTGCCACGCCGCGGCCTCGCGGGCAAACGGCGGGTTGGGCGTGGGCCGGGCGGGGTCCGGGCGTCGGATCAACGAGAGCAGCCAGCCCAGCTCAGTGCTGGTCGCGAGGGCGTCGGCCACCGCGTCGTCGTCGGCGAAATCGGCGGCATCCTCGAACAGCTCGAGCGCCAACTCCAACTGCTCGTCGTCCACGGCGTGGGGGCCCTCGAGGATGTCCTCGGCGAGGCCGGGCAGCACGTACACGTTGTCATCGGAGATCTCGATCTCCAGGGAGCCGTCGGTGGCGGCCTCCGCGACCTCCGAGTACGTGCTCACCAGCGCGAGCTCGTGGTCGTGGTGGTCGGCGAGGTAGCGGGCCAGCCCGCGCTCGGTCGCGAAGACGTTGATCTGCCCGCGTCGGCCCAGGAAGACCGGGGCGTCCCCGAGGTAGCAGCGCAGGGTGTAAAACGCGCCAGCACGGGTGACGATCCGGATGGGGTCGATGCCGACATCGGTCCAGAAGTCGTCAAGCTCGTCATCCAGGTCCTCATCCTCCTCATCTTCGTCATCGTCGTCTTCGTCATCGTCATCGAGGTTGTTCGGGAGGTCCTCGCCGTAGATGTTCAGCTCGTCCGCCGACTCGAGCTCGTCGTCGGACTCCACGTCATTCTCGTCCACCGCGAGCAGCTCTGCCTCGGCGATCACGAGGGCTTCGGCGTCCACGTCGGGGGTGGCCACCAGCTCATCGAGGGCTTCGAGGACCTGGCCCCAGCCGTCGTCGATGGCCGTCCGGATGGCGGACCAGGTCTTCGCGCCGGCGCGGCCGTGGAACGCGCCCATGCCGTTGGCAAGCTGGTCGAACTCGATGTGGTCGTCGATGAAGTCCGTCAGCACGTCGAGCCCGCACACCTCGCCGATGGCGTAGGCCAGCGTCAGGCACGCGTCGAGGTCGCGGATGCTCGCGGAGTTCGGCTCGGCGGCAACGAGTTTCGGCAGGGCCGCGAGGTTGAACCGGTTCTCGTCCTCCGGCGTCAGCGCCTCCGCGGACAACGCGACGACGATGCGCCACGACGGATGGTCATGCAGATCATGGTCGTCATCCGTGCGGATGAACGCCGCCAACTCGGCGACGGAGTCGAAGACGTAGAGATCGTCGTCGAGGCCGAGGAACGCCTCCCACTCGTCATCGTCCTCTCGCCAGCGCGGTGCCCAGAGAGTGACGACGTTGCCGCCGGTCAGACCGAGCTCGATTGGGACGATATCTCCTGCCATGGCGCGAAGCCTAGCGACATTCTTCCCCGCACGGAAAGGGGGTGTGGTCAGCCGACTCCGCTCTGGTGTGTGGAGGGGCCGCGCGGAGCGCCTATTGTTCGCCTTATGGATATCCACCTCATCGATCATCCGCTGGCCGCGGCACGCATGACGACGCTCCGGGACGAGCGCAGCGACAACGCGCGGTTCCGGGCCGTGCTGCGGGAGCTCACCACGATATTGGTCTACGAGGCCTGCCGCGACATGCCCGTCGAGCAGATCCCGGTGACCACCCCGGTGACGGAGACGACGGGCGTGCGCCTGGCGAACCCGCCGCTGCTGGTGCCGGTGCTGCGCGCGGGCCTGGGCATGGTCGATCAGGCGCAGGCGATGCTGCCGGAGGCCGACCTGGGCCTGGTGGGCCTGGCACGCGACGAGGAGACCCTGGAGCCCAAGCCCTACCTGGAGTCGCTGCCCGAGGACCTGAGCGGGCGCCCGGTGTTCATCCTGGACCCCATGCTGGCCACCGGCGGCTCCATGGTCCACACGATCGAGCTGCTGGTCGCCCGCGGCGCCGACGACATCACGGCGATCTGCGTGGTCGCCGCGCCGCAGGGCGTCGAGGCGCTGCGCGAGTCGGGCCTGCCGGTGCGCCTGGTGGTCGTGGCGGTGGACCAGGGGCTCAACGCCGACGCGTACATCGTGCCAGGGCTGGGGGATGCGGGCGATCGGCAGTTCGGGCCGCGCTAGAGCAGCCGCCGAATCTGCTCTGCCATCCGCTCAAGCAGGTCTTGGGCGAGGGCCGTGTCCTCGGCCACCGCCTCCAGGTACGCCTTGAGCTTGGGCTCCGTGCCCGACGGCCGGATGACGACGCGGACCGATAACCCGTCGGCGGAGGCTCCGGTCCAGACGAGCGCGTCCGTCGTGCGGGTGGGATGCGTCAGCAGGTCCGCGCAGGCGACCTCGATGCCGGCCAACTCGGTGGGCGGGCGGTGGCGCAGCCTGGCCATCGTCTGGGCGATCAGCGCCAGGCGCTCCACCCGCACCGAGACCTGCGTGCCGACGTGTGCGCCGAACTCCGCCGCCAGGTCCGCCAGAACGTCGTCGAGGGTGCGACCGCGTGCTTTGAGCGCCCCCGCTAGCTCGCACACCACCAGCGCCGCGGAGATGCCGTCCTTGTCCCGCACGATCTCTGGGGCCACGCAGTAGCCGATTGCCTCCTCGTACGCGTAGACAAGGCCCGCGCCCGCCCGCACCAGCCACTTGAACCCGGTGAGCGTTTGCGCGTGGCGTGCGCCGCGGGCGGCGGCGATCTTGCCGAGCAGCTGCGAGGACACGAGGGTGCTCGCCACCAGCCCGCCCGGGGCCGAGCGGGCCAACAGGTGCTCGCCGAGGATTGCGCCGACCTCGTCGCCGCGGAGCATCCGCCAGACGCCGTTGTCCGCCACTCCCACCGCGCAGCGGTCCGCGTCGGGGTCCAGCGCGATCGCGATGTCCGCGTCGACCTCGGCGGCCAGCGCCAGCAGCCGATCGCACGCGCCTGGCTCCTCGGGGTTGGGGAACGGTGCGGTGGGGAAGTCGGGATCGGGCGCGAACTGGGACGCCACCACGTGGATGTCACGGTGGCCCACTCGGTGCAGCGCGTCGAGCAGCGTCTGTCCGCCGACGCCGTGCATCGCGGTGACGGCGATCCGGAGCGGCTTGCCGAGTTCGTCGGGGCCAGGATCGACCAGGCCGCACACCGCGTCTAGATACGCCTCGACAAGCTCGTCGCCAGCCGGCGCGACAGGCGCACGCGGGACCTCGTTCGCGGGCCCCACCCGTCCGATGGCGTTCTCGATCAGCCGGTCCGCAGGGGAGATCAGTTGCGCGCCGTCGCCGAGGTAGACCTTGTAGCCGTTGTCGCCGGCCGGATTGTGCGAGGCCGTGATCTGCACTCCCGCAGCCGCTTTCAGTCGCAGCACCGCGAACGCCACCACCGGCGTCGGCAGTGGCCGGGGGAGCAGCACCACGTGGTGCCCGGCCCCGGCGAGCACCTCCGCGGCGGCGCGCGCGAACTCCGCGGAGCCGTGGCGGGCGTCGCGGCCCACCACCACCGTCGTGCCCGGGCCCGTAGATTCGACAGTGGCCAGATAGGCGGCGAGCCCGGCCGTCGCCCGGACGACCGTCGCGAGGTTCATGCCCGACGGCCCGGCGCGCAGCGGCCCGCGCAGGCCCGCGGTGCCGAAGGCGATGGGCGCGCTGAAGCGTTCGGCCAGCTCGTGCGGATTGAGCGCGGCCAGTTCCGCGCGGGCGGCGGGGTCGGGGTCCGCGTTGATCCACCCCTGCTGTTCCGCAGTGAGTCCCGATTGAGCGGGCCTCACAGCGTGGCCACCACCTGGCGCAGCAGCGTGCCCATCCGCTCGGCGGCGGCGGCCCCCGCGGCGAGGACCTCGGCGTGGTTCAGGGGCTGCCCGCTCATGCCGGCGGCGGCGTTGGTGACCATCGAGATGCCGAGGACCTGCGCGCCGACCGCGCGGGCGGCGATCGTCTCGTGCACCGTCGACATCCCCACCAGGTCCGCGCCCATGGTGCGGAGCATGCGGATCTCGGCGGGAGTCTCGTAGTGCGGCCCGGGCAGACCGGCGTAGACGCCCTCGGAGAGCGTGGGGTCGATCTCCCGGCACAGCTCCCGCAGGCGCGGGTCATAGGCGTCGGTGAGGTCGACGAACTGCGCGCCGACCAGCGGGGAGCGCGTCGTCAGGTTCAGGTGGTCGCTGATGAGCACGGGCTGGCCCACGTGCATGTCGGTGCGCAGCCCCCCGGCCGCGTTCGTCAGCACCATCGTCTTGGCCCCCGCGGCGTGCGCCGCCCGGATGGGGTGCACCACATGCGCCAGGTCGAGGCCCTCGTAGGCGTGGGTGCGCCCGAGCAGCACCAGCACATCGCGCTCGCCGATGCGCACCGACAAGATGGTGCCGGCATGGCCCTCCGCGGACGGCGAGGTGAACCCGGCCAGCTCCGACATGGGAATCTCGGCCGTCGGCGCACCCAGTATCTCCGCGGCGGGCCGCCACCCGGAGCCGAGCACGACGGCCACCGAGTGGCTGGCGACGCCAGTGCGGTGGGCGATCTGCTGCGCCGCGCGCTGGGCGAAGTCGCCGGCGGTGGCGTGGGTGAGGATGTTCTGGAAAGGCATGGGGTCCATTCTCCCTTGGATTTGCTGTCACGGCTGCGCCGAGCAGCTCGACGCAACACACGGTGAGCTGGTGGATCACGTCTGCGACGTCGTAGTCGGCGGTTATGCGGCATATCGCTGTGCTGAGCGCGAGGCATCCGGCTGGCCGAACAGGAGAATCCTCAGGCCCGCCGCATCGCATACCTCACCGCAAAGTAGTCAGGATTACCCGCTGTGCGTCGACGCCCGGGAAACACGCGGTGGCCAGGGTGAAGCCACCAGCCCAACGCCGGACGAACATTCGGCAAAAAGTCGGGCGATGATACTGAAACATGCCTCTACCAGTGCTGACTGGACTACTGACCGGGTGGCTTTACGTCGCGACTGTGGGGTACAAAGGACCACAGCGAGATCAAATTATGATCTCCACCACATCTAAACGTGACGGTTGTACACACTTAGAAGAGTCCCAGACACCCGGCTCCTCAAGGTTGCAGACCAGGTTTTGGCCCGCTGCGCGTAGAGGGAGGATCACACAAGTGCTGTTGCCGATGTCTCCGACAGATTCGATGTTCCTGATCGGCGAGTCCCGCGATCATCCGATGCACGTCGGCGGCTTGGCGCTGTTCGCTCCGCCAGAGGCCGCCGACGCGCGGGATGTGCGCTCGATGCTCGATGCGGCGCTCACCCGCGGCGAGGTGGCCCCACTGCTGCGTCAGCGGGCCCGGCGGTCGGTGACCTCGCTGGGGCAGTGGGGCTGGGAGACCGATACCGACGTCGACCTCGATCATCACGTGCGCCATGACGCGCTGCCGGCGCCCGGCGGGATGGCCGAGCTGATGACACTGGTCGCCCGCCTGCACGCCACCGCGCTCGACCGCGGCCGGCCGTTGTGGGAGATGCACCTGATCGAGGGCCTCGCCGACAACCGTTTCGCGGTGTATATGAAGATCCACCACGCCCTCGCCGACGGTGTGTCCGCGATGAAGTTGCTGCGCAGCGCACTCAGTTCGAACCCTGATGCGTCCGGCATGCCAGCGCCGTGGGAGCCGCTGGTGCGTGAGCGTCCTGCGCTGCGACTGGTCCCCGAACCCCCTGCTTCGCACCTTGGCCTCCTCGAACTGCCGGCCGGGGCGCTGCGCGCGACCCGTGGCGTTGTCGGCGAGGTCGCCGGGATGCTGCCCGCGATCGTCGGCACTGTCGACCGGGCGCGCCGTCGCCGCGGCGGATCGCTCACCCTGGCTGCGCCCAAGTCCAGGCTGAACGTGCCGATCGGCGGGGCCCGTCGGTTCGCGGCCCGTTCCTGGCCGCTTGAGCGACTCCGCATGGTCGCAAAGTGTGCCGACGTCACCATCAATGATGTGGTGCTCGCGATGTGCTCTGGGGCGCTGCGCACCTACCTGGGCGAGGTCGGCGCGCTGCCCGACGACCCACTCATCGCGATGGTGCCGGTCTCGCTGCACAGCGAACAGCGGGAATCTAAGGGGGGTAACAAGATTGGGGTGCTGATGTGCAACCTCGCCACTCACCTCGGCGATCCCGCAGGCCGACTCGACGCGGTGAGCGCCCACATGCGCGAGGGTAAGGAGACGATGCGCGCCAAGAGCTCGGCGCAGCTTCTGGCGATGAGCGCACTCGGTGCTGCGCCCCTGGCGCTGGGCATGTTCGGCATGGGCGGGCCGATCCGGCCGCCGAACGTGATGATCTCCAACCTCCCCGGCCCCCCCGAGCCGCTGTACTGGAACGGTGCTCGCTTGAGCGCGCTGTACCCGCTGTCTATCCCGGTGGACGGGCAGGCCCTGAACATCACCTGCACCAGCACCGACGATGAGATCGCGTTCGGGTTGACTGGCTGCCGCCGCGCCCTGCCACCGCTGGAGCCGATGCTGGACCACCTCGACGACGAACTGGGCGCCCTCGAACAGTCCGTTGGCCTGCGGAGCGTCGGCACAGCCATCCGCACCATTGCCTACCCCGCACACAGCGACCCGCAGAGGTCGGCCCGGGACATGAAGGAGGATCACGCATGAACGCATCCGTCACACCGGCAGGATCTCGACGCGTCGCGCCCGGAGGGGCGATGAGCACGGCAGAGATCAAGGCCCGCATCGAGGCGATGTTCGCGGACGCTCCGGCGCCAGCTCCCGACGGATCCGGCGAGAAGAAGTCGGCATGAATACCAATGGCGCAGCGCCCGTCGTGCTGGGAAACTCACATACATGCCGCGTTTCCTTCAGGCGTGTTCCTCTGTCCGGTTAACATCTGTACTTACTCACCGGTAACATCGTCCCCATGCCATTTCTTGAGAAGCAGGGCGACGTGTTCATCTGGTACCTCGGCACCGAGGGCGAGGTGGACAGCGAGGCCCGGTTCAGCCCGGACTGGCTGAGTTCTGCCCACGCGATACTCGACGAGGTCGAGCAGAGCGAGGGGCCCGCCGCACTGGTCACCACCGCCACCGGCAAGTTCTTCAGCAACGGCCTGGACCTCGAGTACATCCTGCCGCGCCTGGACCAGCTGGACACCTACCTCGACTCCGTCCACGAGATCTTCCACCGCCTGGTGCAGTTCCCCGTGCCCACCGTCGCCGCCATCCAGGGCCACGCTTTCGGCGCCGGGGCCATGCTCGCCACGGCCCACGACTTCCGCGTGATGCGCTCGGACCGCGGGTTCTACTGCCTACCCGAGGTCACGCTCCAGATGCCGTTCACCCCCAGCATGACCGCGCTCATCACCTCGCGGCTGCCCGGCCAGACCGCGCTCGAGGCCATGAGCACCGGCCGTCGCTTCGGCGGCGCGGATGCCCTCACCGCGGGCATCGTGGACCAGACCGAGACGGGCGAGGACCTCCTGGCGGCGGCCGTCGCGCGCGTGGCCCCGCTCGCCGCGCTGCGCGGGCCGAACCTCGGCGGCATCAAGGCCGGCATCCACGCGGACCTGCTTGTGGCTCTCGCGGCCAAGACCACTGGCACACGTATCGGGGGCTAAATGCGAGACTGAATGGGTGAGCCCCAGATCCGGATCAGCCGACGTCGACCAACATTCCAGCGCCCAGGCGGGCGACTGGTTCGAGTGCTGGCTCGACGCGCATCGGGCTGACCTGGTCGCCTGGCGTCGCCACATCCACCAGAATCCGGAGCTGGCCCGCGAGGAGTACCAGACGACGGCATTCGTCGTGGCGCAGCTGCGCGCCGCAGGGCTCGATCCACAGGTGCTGCCGCTGGGCACCGGGCTCTACTGCGATATCGGGCCGGCCGACGCCGACGGCAAGAGGCTCGGCCTGCGCGCGGACATGGACGCGCTCCCGATGACCGAGGAGACGGGCCTGCCGTTCGCCTCCACCGTGGCCGGCGCGGCGCACTCCTGCGGGCACGACGCGCACACCACGATCCTGATGGCCGCGGGCCTGGCGCTGGCCAGCGCACCCAAGCTGCAGGCCGGCGTCCGCCTGATCTTCCAGCCCGCAGAGGAGGTCATGCCCGGCGGCGCGCTCGACGTGATCGAGGCCGGCGTGCTCAGCGGCGTCAACCGCATCTTCGCCCTGCACTGCGATCCGCACTTGGTGGTGGGGACCGTCGGCGTGCGGGTCGGCCCCATCACCTCGGCGGCGGACGTCGTCGAGCTCAGCCTGCACTCCCCGGGCGGACACACCTCCCGGCCCTATCTGACGGCCGACCTCGTGCACGCGATGGGCCTGCTGATCACCGGTGTGCCGGGGCTGCTCACCCGGCGGGTCGACGTCCGCTCGCGGACCGTCATGGCCTGGGGCGCCGCCCACGCGGGCAACGCGCCGAACGCCATCCCGCAGACGGGCATGCTGCGCGGCACCGTCCGCACCGGCGAGCACTCCACCTGGCTGCTGCTCGAGCCGCTCGTCCGCGAGATCGTCGAGGGCATCCTCGCGCCGACGGGCGTCACTGTCGACATCAACTACCAGCGCGGCGTGCCGCCGGTGGACAACGACGAGCACTCGGTGGCGTTGCTGCGCCGGGCCGTCGAGACCCTCGGCCCGGACGTCGTGGTGCCCACCCCGCAGTCCAGCGGCGGCGAGGACTTCTCCTGGTACCTCGAGCACGTGCCGGGCGCGATGGCGCGGCTAGGCACGTGGTCGGGGCAGGGGCGCCGGGCTGATATCCACCAGCCGGACTTCGACATCGACGAGCGCGCCCTCGAGGTGGGCGTCCGCGCACTGGTCAGCCTGGGGGCCCCGTCGCTGCGGTCGCCGAACCTGCCGAACCGGTCCTAACCCCCCAGAGCGTCTCCGGACCCCCAGAGTGTCTCCGGACCCCTCAGAGCGTCTCCGGCCCCACGTTCCGGCACTCCCGCGTCCGCAACGCGCGCACGTATTGGGGTGGGGCGCCGGCGATCTCCGCGGCGTCGGCCATCACGCCCAGGTAGCGGGCGGAGGGCAGCCCGCCCTCGAAGGCGTCCATGACGTAGAGCCAGGCGAGGATGGGCTCGGAGCTCAAGCTGCCGATGGGGTCGATGCGAACCTTGATCTTGCGGTGCAGCCCGATCTCGGAGCCCTCCCAGCGGTCGAGCGCGGGCTTGTCGTCGTCGGGCACGTCGTAGAGCACCACGAACACCCGCGACGTCGGGTCCTCGACCACCGTCGCGAGAGCGCCGTCCCAGCCTATGTCGCCACCGCAGAACGCGAGGCGCCAGCCGCTGAGCCAGCCAGTCCCCGCCGTCGGGGAATGCGGGGCACGTTGGAGCATTTGCTCGGGGTGCATATTCGAGCCGTAAGCCGCGTACATAGCCACGGGCCAACCCTAGATGATCGGCGTCGTGGGCAGGTGATCGCGGGGCGCCCCCACACGGGGGTACGGCGCAGGCCAAACCACGAGTGCGCGTCCCGTCTTATCCGCGACCGGATACCGTTAGGGCGTCGAAGCGAGGAGTGAGGGTCAATGACTCGGATTGTGATCATCGGTGGCGGGCCGGCCGGCTACGAGGCGGCGCTGGTGGGAGCCCAGCACGGGGCATCGGTGACGTTGGTGGATTCCGACGGCATCGGCGGCGCCGCAGTGCTGGTGGACTGCGTGCCGTCGAAGACGTTTATCGCGTCGACGGGGGTCCGCACGGACCTGCGCCGTGCAGAGGACCTCGGTGTGAAGCTGCCACTGGAAGAGGCCCGCGTCGATATGGCGCACGTGAACAGGCGGGTGAAGGCCCTGGCCCAGGCGCAGTCCGACGACATCCGCGACCGGCTGCGGGAGGAGGGCGTGACCATGCTGCACGGCCACGGCGCCCTCGCCGACCTCTCACCAGGCATGGCCACGCACAATGTGCGGGTGGATCTGCACGACGGCACCGAGCGGGTGCTGGACGCGGACGTCGTGCTGATCGCCACCGGCGCGAGCCCCCGGGTGCTGCCCAGCGCGGAGCCCGACGGCGAGCGGATCCTGAACTGGCGCCAGCTCTACGACCTCGATGAGCTCCCGGAACACCTGGTGGTCGTCGGCTCCGGCGTCACCGGCGCGGAGTTCGTCTCCGCGTACACCGAGATGGGCGTCGCGGTCACGATGATCTCCAGCCGCGACCGCGTCCTGCCCCACGAGGATGAGGACGCGGCGCTGGTGCTGGAGGAGGCCCTTGAGTCGCGGGGCGTGGCGCTGGTCCAGCACGCGCGCTGCGATGCCGTGGAGCGGACCGAGAACGGCGTCCGGGTGGTGCTGGGCGACGGCCGGGTGGTCGAGGGCAGCCACGCGCTGATGACCGTCGGCTCCGTCCCCAACACCAAGGGGCTGGGCCTGGACCGCGTCGGTATCGAGCTCGAGCGCAGCGGGCACATCACCGTGGACCGCGTCTCGCGCACGTCCGCGACAGGCATCTACGCGGCTGGCGACTGCACGTCGCTGATGCCGCTCGCCTCCGTGGCGGCGATGCAGGGGCGCATCGCGATGTACCACGCGCTGGGCGAGGGCGTCATGCCGATCAAGCTGAAAACAGTTGCGGCGGCAGTGTTCACCCGACCCGAGCTGGCTACCGTCGGCGTGAGCCAGGCCTCCATCGACAGCGGCGAGGTTCCGGCGCGCGTGATCATGCTGCCGCTGACCACCAACCCGCGGGCGAAGATGAAGGGCCTCAAGCGCGGTTTCGTGAAGATCTTCTGCCGGCCGGCGCAGGGCACCGTCATCGGCGGCGTGGTGGTGGCGGAGACGGCGTCGGAGCTGATCCTGCCCATCGCGATCGCGGTGCAGAACAACCTCTCCGTCGCGGATCTCGCGGGCACCTTCTCGGTGTACCCGTCGCTGTCCGGCTCGGTCACCGAGGCCGCCCGCCAGCTGATGCGGCACGACGATCTGGACTAGGCAGCTGATCTAGGGCACATGGTGATCCAGAGCCGATGAACGCCAACCTCTCCTGGGAGCAGTCGGGCGTCCTCGCGGCGGCGCTGATAGTCCTGGCGGTTGGGCTGGGCTTTCTCCGCGGGACGTGGGCCCGCAAGGCCTCCCCGCTGCTGGGCGAGGCCGCGCTCGTCGTCGCCCTGTACTCCCTGTGGCAGTTGTGCGGGGTGCTGGTCCGCAATCAGACGGCCGGCGCATACGAGCGTGGCCAGTGGCTGCTCGACGCGGAGCGGTACCTGCCGCTGCCCGCCGAGCTGGGCATCAACCACGCGATGGTGCCCTATCCGTTGCTGACGCAGGCGGCCAACCTGTACTACGCGACCATGCACTTCGGTGCGGCGCTCGCGTTGCTCGTGTGGCTGTATCTGCGCCATCGGGACCGGTACGCGGGGTTCCGCACGGTGCTTGCCGTGTTCACCGCCATCAGCTTCGCAGTCTCGCTGGTGCCGGTCGCGCCGCCGCGGCTGATCGCCGGGGCCGGCTTCGTCGACACCGCCGACCAGTACGGGCAGTCGGTGTACTCCGCCATGAGCGTGGTGGGGCCGAACCAGCTTGCGGCGATGCCGTCGGTGCACGTGGGCTGGGCTGCGCTGGTGGGCGTCGCCGTCGTCGTCGTCGCGAAAAGCCCCTGGCGCTGGCTGGCCCTGGCGCATCCCGTGCTGACGATGCTCGTGGTGGTGGCCACGGCCAACCACTACTGGCTCGACGGGATCGTCGCCGTCGGACTCCTCGCCGCCACCTGCGGGCTCTGGCGGGCGGCCCGACAGGTCTGGGAGCGGCTGTCGGTCCTGAAAGCGCCCGCCCTAGAGCCTCAGTCCTCCACCCAGTCGTAGGTGCGCTCCACAGCGCGGTTCCACTGCCGGTAGAGCTCCTCGCGCTGGTCCTCGGGCATCTTCGGCTCCCATTGCTCGCCGGCCTGCCAGTGCGCGGCGATGTCGTCGAGGCTGGACCAATAGCCGACGGCGAGCCCCGCCGCGTACGCGGCGCCCAGTGCGGTGGTCTCGTTGACGACGGGGCGCACCACCGGGATGCCGAGGATGTCGGACTGGAACTGCATCAGCAGCTGGTTCACGACCATGCCGCCGTCGACCTTGAGCGCGGTGATCGGCAAGCCGGACTCCATGGCCGCCTCGATGACCTCGCGGGTCTGATAGGCGGTGGCCTCCAGCGCGGCGCGCGCGATGTGGCCCTTGTTCACGAACCGGGTCAGGCCCACCAGCACGCCGCGGGCGTCGGGGCGCCAGCGCGGCGCGAACAGCCCCGAGAACGCGGGCACCAGGTACGCGCCGCCGTTGTCCTCGACGGTCGCGGCCAGGGTCTCGGCCTCGGCGGCGGAGGAGATCAGCCCGAGGTTGTCGCGCAGCCACTGGATCAGGGAGCCGCTGACGGCCACAGAGCCCTCGAGGGCGTACACGGCGGGCTCGTCGCCGACCTTGTAGCAGACCGTCGTGAGCAGACCTTTGTCGCTGTGCACGGGCTTGGTGCCGGTGTTGACCAGCAGGAAATTGCCGGTGCCGTAGGTGTTCTTGGCATCGCCCGGGGACACACAGGCCTGGCCGAACATCGCGGCCTGCTGATCGCCCAGGATCCCGGCGACCGGCACCCCGGCCAGCACGCCGCGGGCGCGGACGTTGCAGTACACCTCGGAGGAGCTGCGGATCTGCGGCAGCATCGACATCGGGATGCCCAGATCCGCGCAGATCTCGGGGTCCCACTCGAGCGTCTCAAGGTTCATCAGCAGCGTGCGGGACGCGTTGGTGACGTCCGTCAGGTGCAGGCCCGGCTCCTGTCCGTGCTTGCCTGTGCCGCCGGACAGGTTCCACATCAGCCAGCTGTCCATGGTGCCGAAGCACAGGTCGCCCGCCTCGGCCGCCGCCCGCGCGCCGTCGACGTGGTCGAGGATCCAGCGCACCTTCGGCCCCGAGAAATAGGTGGACAGGGGTAGTCCGGTGCGTGCGCGGTAGCGCTCGACGCCCAGCTCGTGCCCCGCTGCCAGCTCGTCGCAGATCTCGGCCGTGCGGGTGTCCTGCCAGACGATCGCGTGGTAGACGGGCTTGCCGGTGTGGCGGTTCCACACGACGGTGGTCTCGCGTTGGTTGGTGATGCCCAGGGCGACAATGTCGCCTGGGGTCAGGTCCGAGGACGCGAGCGCCTCGCCGACCACCGAGCGGATATTCGTCCAGATCTCCGCGGCGTCGTGCTCCACCCACCCTGCCTGGGGGAGGATCTGCTCGTGCTCGCGCTGGGCCACATCGACGACGTTGGCGTCGTGGTCGAAGATCATGCAGCGCGACGAGGTGGTGCCCTGGTCGATCGCGGCCACATACTTTTTTGTCACAGGCGAGCTCCGTAGCTGTCGATAGGTGATGCGCGAGTGCAATCAGTATGACCACGCGCGATGAGCTCGTGTGCGGTACTCGGTGATCGGCGGCCGCCCAGGCATGGTTGGGGGAGTCCCAGGCAAGGTCGGCGGAGTCACAGCCGTAATACCCACCCCCGGCGCCGGCAACCATTAGCCTGGGGTCGGCGCAATTCGATCTGCAAACGTAGGGGAGCGTGACGTGGCCAAGACCAGCGACGCCAAGAAGTCGGGAACCGGACAACTCGGTACAGGAAAGTTGGGTACCGAGAAGCTTGGCCCCGGGCAGCGCGACGAGGCCTGGCGCAGACTGGGCGAGGAGCAGTTCGACCTCATCGTCATCGGCGGCGGGGTCGTGGGCTGTGGCACCGCGCTCGACGCGGCCACCCGCGGCCTGAAGGTCGCGTTGATCGAGGCGCGAGATTTCGCGTCGGGCACCTCCAGCCGATCCTCCAAGATGTTCCACGGCGGCCTGCGCTACCTCGAGCAACTGGAGTTTGGGCTGGTCGCGGAGGCGCTACACGAACGCGAGCTGTCGATGTCGACGCTGGCCCCGCACCTGGTCAAGCCGCTGAAGTTCCTGTTCCCGCTGCAGCACCGGTTGTGGGAGCGCCCGTACATGGCCGCCGGCATCCTCCTCTACGACAAGATGGGCGGCTCCAAGTCGGTGCCCGCCCAGAAGCACCTCACCCGTTCTGGCGCGCTGCGGATGTCGCCGGGCCTCAAGCGCAGCTCGCTCATCGGCGGGATCCGCTATTACGACACGGTGGTCGACGATGCGCGCCACACCATGATGGTCGCCCGGACTGCGGCGCACTACGGGGCCGTCGTGCGCACGTCCACGCAGGTCGTCGGCTTCACACATGAGGCGGACCGCGTCAGCGGCGTCCATATCCGCGACAGCGAGACGGGCGAGACCGCCACCGTGCGCGGGCACGCCGTCGTCAACGCGACTGGCGTGTGGACTGACGAGATTCAGGCCCTGTCCGGCGAGCGCGGGCGATTCCGGGTGACGGCGTCCAAGGGCGTACACATCGTGGTGGCGCGCGACCGGATCGTCAGCGAGGCCGCCATCATCCTGCGCACGGAGAAGTCCGTGCTGTTCATCATCCCCTGGGGCAACCACTGGATCATCGGCACCACCGACACCGAGTGGAACCTGGACCTGGCGCATCCAGCCGCGACAAAGGCCGACATCGATTACATCTTCGGCCATGTCAACAAGGTCCTCGTGACCCCGCTGACCCCCGACGACATCGAGGGCGTCTACGCCGGCCTTCGCCCGCTGCTGGCAGGGGAGAGCGACGAGACCTCGAAGCTCTCGCGCGAGCACGCCGTCGCGCGTGTCGCCCCAGGCCTGGTGGCGATCGCCGGCGGCAAGTACACCACCTACCGCGTGATGGGGGCCGACGCCGTCGACGTCGCCTCCGTCGACATCCCCGGCCGAGTCGCCGAGTCCGTCACCGAGAAGGTCCCACTAGTTGGCGCGGACGGCTACTTCGCGCTGGTCAACCAGGCAGAGCAGGTCGCCGAGAGCTACGGCGTGCACCCCTACCGCGTGCGGCACCTCCTCGATCGCTACGGCTCGCTGATCCACGAGGTCCTCGAGTGTGCCAAGGGACGGCCCGAGCTGTTGGGCCCGATCGCCGGCGCCCCGAACTACCTGCAGGTCGAGGCCGTCTACGCGGCGTCGTCCGAGGGGGCGCTGCACGTGGAGGACGTCCTGGCCCGCCGCACCCGCATCTCGATCGAGTACGCGCACCGCGGTGTGGACTGCGCCCGCGAGGTGGCCGAGCTGATGGCCCCGGTGCTCGGCTGGGACCAGGCGACGGTTGATGCCGAGGTGGAGAACTACCTGGCCCGCGTCGACGCCGAGGTTCGCTCCCAGGGCCAGCCGGACGACGATTCCGCAGACACCCTGCGGATCGCGGCGCCCGAGGCCCGCGGCGAGATCCTGGAGCCCGTCGAGAGAGCGGTTGATTAGCCTCCTTTTCCACCCCTGCCGCTCTCACTTGCGCGCAGCCACGCAGAGCACTGCGTAGCTGCGCGCAAGTCTCGTTTTCGGGGGTCCGGGCCGTCCTGCGGGCACTGCGCGCTGTGATCTAGTTCATGAAGATGATTGACAAATGGCATCTTCGTGTCTAAATTTCAGATTATTAACGATTCAGTGTCCACTCGGCCCGGATGTGGCCGCAAGGAAGGCGAGCACCGTGTCTGATCTGCAATACCCCAATAGCAAGGCCGCCAGGAAGACGCGGCTGACGTACACGCGGACCGACGGCACCACCGCGCGCTGGCGCGACCGCAAGCGGTACCTGTGGATACTCGCGCTGGTCCCGTCCTCGGCGACGTTCCTCGCGCTGGGCCTGGTCACCGCCAGCGGCTGGAACGTGTTCTGGTGGGCCGGCCCGTTCCTCGCGTTCGGCCTGATCCCGTTGATCGACATCTTCGCTGGCGAGGACGGCAACAACCCGCCCGATGAGCTGGTCGAGGAACTGGAGAATGACCGCTTCTACCGCTGGACCACCTACGCGTACGTGCCGCTGCAGTTTGCCTCGTTCTTCACCGCCTGCTACATCTGGGCCGCCTGGGACCTGAGCCTGCTGTCCAACCTGGGCCTGGCATTCACGGTCGGCGTCGCGGGCGGTATCGGTATCAACACCGCGCACGAGCTGGGGCACAAGAAGGAGTCGGTGGAGCGCTGGCTGTCGAAGGTCGTGCTGGCGCAGACCGGCTATGGGCACTTCTATGTCGAGCACAATCGCGGCCACCACGTCCGTGTCGCCACCCCGGAGGATGCCGCGTCCTCGCGTCTCGGCGAGAGCTTCTACCGCTTCTTGCCGCGCACGGTCTGGGGCTCGTTGACCTCCGGCTGGAACCTGGAGCGCTCGCGCCTGCAGAAACAGGGCGGCACACACTGGAGCCTGAAGAACGAGGTCCTCAACGCCTGGCTGATGACTGTGGTGCTGTTCGCGGTGGCGCTCGCGGTCTTCGGCATCGGCATCCTGCCGTGGCTGCTTGTCCAGGCCGTGTTCGGGTTCTCCCTACTCGAGGTCGTGAACTACCTGGAGCACTACGGGCTCAAGCGGCAGAAACTGCCCAGCGGCCGCTACGAGCGATGCGCCCCGCGGCACAGCTGGAACAGTGACCGCATCACCACCAACGTCTTCCTGTACCACCTGCAGCGCCACAGCGACCACCATGCGAACCCGACGCGGCGCTACCAAACCCTCCGCACGTTCGACGAGGCTCCGCAGCTGCCCATGGGGTACGGCACCATGATCGTCGTCGCCGCGGTCCCGCCCCTGTGGCGCAAGGTGATGGACCACCGGGTCGCCGCCCACTACGGCGGGGACCTCACGCTCGCCAATATCCAGCCCGCCAAGAGAGAGAAGTACCTCGCATGACCACCACCACCGCGTACAAGCTCTTCGAATGCATGCAGTGCGGCTTCGAATACGACGAGGCGCTCGGCTGGCCCGAGGACGGCATCGAGCCCGGCACCCGCTGGGACGACATCCCCGACGACTGGTCCTGCCCCGATTGCGGCGCCGCGAAGTCTGATTTCCAGATGGTCGAGGTCGCCCGCTGATGGCTGCCGGCAGGATCGTCATCGTCGGCACAGGCGTTGCCGGCGCGACCGCCGCCGAGACCCTGCGCAAGGAGGGCTACGACGGCCAGGTGGTGCTGATCGGCGACGAGCCCGGCCTGCCGTACCGGCGCACGATGGTCTCCAAGGAGCTCCTGTCCGGCACCGCCACTCCCGAGCGTGCGCAGCTCAAGCCCGCCCAGTTCTGGGCCGACAACAACGTGGAGCTGCGCGCCGGGGTGTCCGTGACCGAGATCGACCCCGAGGCGCGGACCATCGCGACCGACGACGGCGAGACGCTGGCCTACGATGCGCTGCTGCTGGCCACCGGCGGCCGGCCGCGCGAGCTGACGCTGGCGCCCGCCGCTGTCTCTGCCCCGGGTCTTGACTCTGGTGTCCACCACCTGCGGACCCTGCGCGACGCGCAGTCGCTGGGATCCGCGTTGGCCGAGGCGCGGTCGGTCCTCATCGTCGGCGGCGGGCTCATCGGCTGCGAGGTCGCAGCCGCGGCATCCTCCGGCCCCGCGGTCACAATCCTCGAGTCCGGTGGCGCGATCTTGGAAAGAGTTCTGCCGCATGAGGTGTCGGTGATGCTCGGGAAGCTCCACACGGCCAATGGCGTCGACGTCCAGGCTGGGGTGGCGCTGACCGGCATTGTGCGTGGGCCGGCCGGGTTCACCGCGACCGCCGCCGACGGTCGATCCTGGACCGCCGACGTGGTGGTCGTCGCGGTCGGGATGGCTCCCAACACAGAGCTGGCGGAGGCCGCCGGGCTGGCGGTCTCGGACGGGATTCTGGTCGACGAGTTCTGCGCCACCTCCGCACCCGGGATCTTCGCCGCCGGGGACGTCGCGCGGCTGCCGAACCCAGTGCTCGGCGGTACACATCGCGTCGAGCATTGGAACCATGCCCAGTCCCACGGGGCCGCGGCGGCGCGGGCGATGCTGGGCGGCATCTCCGGTGTCGCGGCCGAGCCCTATGCCGACGTGCCGTGGTGCTGGACCAACCAGTACGGCAAGAACGTGCAGATTGCCGGCTGGCCGGGCGTGGCGCAGAAGTGGGCGGTGGACGGCAGCGTCGCCGACCACGACTTCACCGCGCTGGCAACCCGGGACGACAGGCTCATCGGGGCGGTCACGCTGGGCCGGCCGAAGGACGTGCGGTCCGCCCGCGCCCGAATCGCGGCCGAGCATGACGCCGTCGGCTCGCGGGTCTAGTCCATGTACAGAGAGGCCGAGGTGGCGCAGTCGCCGCGCGGCGTAAAGAATAGCGACATGGCCCATTCCACTGTCTCGGCATCCGGACCCCAGGCCCGGGGCTCATACCAGCAGGCGGCACGCGAGCTGCTCCGTCAGACTGTCCTGCACGCGACCCGGGAGCTGTTGTCCGAGCGGGACTGGAGCGAGGTGACGATGGCGGACATCGCGACCGCCGCGGGCATGAGCCGCCAGACGCTCTACAACGAGTTCAAGTCGCGCCACGGGGTGGCGGAGGCCTATGCGCTCCGGCTGGTCGACAGCTATGTGGACCTGTTCGGCGCGGCCGTGACCGGGCATCCGGGCGACGTCCAGGGCGGGCTCGAGAAGGGTTTCGCGGACTTCCTCATCGAGGCCGCGACCGACCCGCTGGTGCAGTCGGCCCTCGCGGGCACCGCGAAGCTCGATGTGATGCGGCTGGTGACCACCGACGGCGGGGTGATCCTGGACGCGGCCTCGGTGCGGCTGGCCAAGATCGCGATGGACGCCTGGGGGCTGCAGGACTATGCGGCCGCAGCCCGGATCGGCCGCCTGGTGGTGCGCCAGGCGATGAGCTTCATCACGCTGGCGCCCCGGCCGGAGGAGAACCCCGCCGCGGACCTGAGCCGCGTGCTCGCGCCGCTGATCGAGAGCCTGCGCTAGATCACGGGTTGGGCTAGATCACGGGTTGGGCAGAGCCAACCGCGTGCGGACGTCGGCGGGCACATGGGCCAGGTGCTGCGGGTTCTTGATCACGAACTTGTGCACATAGCTGCAGGTCGGGATGATGCCCAGCCCGTTGGCCGCGGAATCGGAGAGCGCGAACTCGACGACCTTGCCGGCGAGCCCCTGGCCGCCGAAGGCCCCGTCGATGACGGTGTGGTCGAAGTCCCGGTTCGCGCCGGCGTCCTGATAGGCGGCGAAGCCAGCCTCGGTGCCATCGACGGTGATGACGTAGCGGTGCTGCTCCGGCTGGTGCGAAATCTGTTCGCTCACAAGGGCCTCCAAGTGTTGGGATTGAGTCCGCCCCCAGACTAGTGCTGCTGGGGTCAGGCCCGCCGCTCGGCGTGCACGGGGCAGTAGTGCATGGGATTGCCGCGCTGGGACTCACGGGGCAGGTTTCGCTCCGGGGTCTCCATCAGCGGGGCGTCGCGTGGGACCCGGCCCGTTGTGCGGTCGATGCCATCGCGAGAGCGTGGATGCTTGCGGTAGCGGGGCGGCACCGCCTTGAACGACGCGTTGATGGCCTTGCCGGCGACAGTGTGCAACCGCTCGTCGCGCGCGGACCAGGAGTAGCCGAGCAGCTCACGCACCTCCGGCTCATACATGCCGACGGTCAGCCAGGTAAAGGCCCTGGACACCAGGGGGCGCTGCAGCCGCCACAGCCACTGCGGCAGCCACGGCATGAACGGCGGCACCTCGAGGGCGTCGAGGTCCAGCACGTCCCGCGTCGCCTTGTTGTCCTCGAGGATGCTGGCGCACATGTGCTTCCAGTACACCTGGAAGTCCTCCCAGGTCTCCGGGACGGGTCGCATGGTGACGCCGTACTGGGCGTACCACTGCTTGTGCTCCTCGAACAGTTGGCGCTTCTCGGCCTCGCTCATGCCGCCGCAGAAGTTCTCCGCGGTGACAATGGTGCCGTAGAAGAAGGTGGCGTGCGCCCAGTAGAAGACGTCGGGGTCCAGGGCGTGGTAGCGCTGGCCGTCACCGTAGGTGCCCTTGATGTCGCGGTGGTAGTCGCGCACCTGCATGCCGGTCTCATGCGCGCGGTCGCCGTCGAAGACCACCCCGCCGATGGGGTAGAGCGAGCGGTAGAGCCGCTCCCAGCGCTCCGTGAAGAAGTCGGAGTGCTCCTCGACCGCCGCGCCGAGCTTGGGATGCATGTTCTGCATCGACCCGGCCCACGGGCCCTGCAGCAGGCCGCGCCAATCCCCGAAGTACTTCCAGGTGACGGACCCCGGGCCCAGCGGCAGGGGATCGGCCTTGGTGATCTCGCTGGTCATTCCCGGCCCCAATCGAATCGGACAACGTGCGTTGTCAACTTGTTAATATTGAGGATAGGAATGACAATGGTCGTTGTCAACTGGTCGCGATCGAATGGAGACGAAATGCCACAGCAGGCGGAGAGCGCGCTGGACCGGCGCCGACGCGTGCGGCGGGCGGATTTCATCGTCGCCGGAATCGCGCTGCTCGGCGCGGCGGACGGCGGCGCCGTGACCGTGCGCGGGGCCTGCCGGGTCGCGGGGCTGACGGAGCGGTACTTCTACGAGAGCTTTGAGGACCGGGACCAGTACGTCCGCCAGGTCTACGAGGAGGTGGGCGCGCGCGCCCACCAGGCGCTGTCGGACGCGATGGTCGCGGGGGATCGGGGCCAGGGCGGGGCGCAAGCCGAACGGGCGGCCGCGGCAGTGGACGCGTTCGTTGGACTCATGGTCGACCAACCGGCGATGGGCCGCGTCCTACTGCTGGCCCCCATCGCGGAGCCGGCTCTGAGCGGGATCGGCATGGCGTTGCTGCCCGCGTTCATCACGCTGGTGCTCGAGCAGCTCACCGCCGTGCCGGACCCAGTGGAGAAGCAGCTATTGGCCACGGGCGTGGTGGGGGCGCTCACGGCGCTGTTCGTCGGCTATCTCGAGGGCACGCTGGTGGTGGACCGTGCGCGCCTCGTGGAGCACTGTGTGGAGCTGGTGCTCGATACGAACCGGCGGCGTTAGTCCCGGCGCAGTGCTAACCGGGCCATTGGCCGTTGACGGTCAGGCCCAGGCCCGACTCGGCGAAACGGCGCACCGCGGCCAGGCCCTCGGCGAACGCGTCGTCATATCCGCTCGAGGTCCAGCCGCCCAGGGACCAACCCTCGGCGTCGCTATCGGGGCCGCCGTCGTGGCCGAGCCGGATCTCCGCGACCATCTCGCCCGTCTCGGGCACGCAGACCGCCCAGGAGTACAACTCGTCGGCGGCCCACTGGTCGAGGCGCAGCTGGATGTAGTCCGCGCCGGCCTCTTCCGTGACGACGCCTGCGGTGCGCAGGGCCGGGGTGTCGTCCACCCGCTCATCGGCCCGCAGCGCCCGCAGGTACCATCGGCCGGCGTTGATCTCGACGGGTTCCATTGCTACGCGGCCTCCGGCTTATGGTCGGGCAACTCGCCTGGCGGGTCCTGGTGGCGGCGTCCGCCCGCGTAGAGGATCGCGCCCGATGCCGGGATCATGAGGAACCACAGCCAGGTGTTGGTGAGGAAGAACAGGGCGAGGGCGACGAACGGCATCACCGCCACCACTGCGGTCCGCCACTCCCAGCCGGACCTCCGCGGGCTCGACTGGCCGCGCGGGCTGGCGACCGGGGCCCGGGCCCTGTCGGCGGGCAGATCGGAGAACACGGACTCCAGGTCCCCGTAGGTGCGCGCCTGCGCGACGAGCCCGCTGCGGTCTTCGAACTCGGCAAGGGAGAGCCGACCCGCACTGAAATGGCCGCTGAGCGCGGCCATCGCCTGCTCGCGCTCGTCGGTGCCTATACGGATCTCGGGCGAATCTGACATGGCATCAGCGTATGCCACGGCAACATTGGAAAAGCCAGTGCGCGCGATCCGCAGGGGATTCGCGCGCACTGGCTCTTGGCTTTGGGGTGTTACTTGATCTCGAGCAACACGGTGCCCTGCGTGATGGCGGCACCCGGCTCGACGGCCAGACCGGTGATGACGCCGGCCTTGTGCGCGTTGACGGGGTTCTCCATCTTCATGGCCTCGAGGACCAGCACCAGATCACCCGCGGCGACCTCCTGGCCCTCCTCGACGGCGATCTTCACGACGGTGCCCTGCATGGGCGCGGTCACGGAGTCGCCCGAGGCCGCGCCGCCGCCGGCGCCGCCGCGCTTGCGGGACTTGACCTTGCGCTTGAGCCCACCGTTGCCGTTGCTGCCACCGCCGAGGCTGAGCTCGCCCGGCAAGGAGACCTCAAGGCGGCGGCCGCCGACCTCGACGACCACGTTCTGGCGCGGCAGGGCCTCGTCGTCCTCGGCGATAACGCCACCGGCGAAGGGCTCAATCTGATTGTCGAACTCGGTCTCGATCCAGCGGGTGTGCACGTCGAACTTGGTGCCATCGCCGATGAAGGCGGGGTCCGAGACGACGGCCGCGTGGAACGGGATGACCGTCGCGAGGCCCTCGACCGTGAACTCGGCGAGCGCACGACGCGAGCGGGCCAGGGCCTCTTCGCGGGTCGCGCCGGTGACGATCAGCTTGGCGAGCATGGAGTCGAACTGGCCGCCGATGACGGAGCCCGACTCGACGCCCGAGTCGACGCGGACGCCGGGGCCCGACGGCGGGGAGAACAGCGTGACGGGGCCGGGGGCGGGCAGGAAGCCGCGGCCGCCGTCCTCGCCGTTGATGCGGAACTCAAAGGAGTGCCCGCGCGCGACAGGATCCTCGGTGATGCCCAGGACCTCGCCGTTGGCGATCTTGAACTGCTCGAGGACCAGGTCGAGGCCGGCGGTCTCCTCGGTGACGGGGTGCTCCACCTGCAGGCGGGTGTTCACCTCGAGGAAGGAGACGAGGCCGTCCTGGCCCACCAGGTACTCGACTGTGCCGGCGCCGTAGTAGCCCGCCTCGCGGCAGATGGCCTTCGCGGAGGAGTAGATGGCCTCGTTCTGCGCGTCGGTCAGGAACGGCGCGGGGGCCTCCTCGACCAGCTTCTGGAAGCGGCGCTGCAGCGAGCAGTCGCGGGTGCCGGCGACGACGACGTTGCCGTGCTGGTCGGCGATGATCTGGGCCTCGACGTGGCGGGGCTTGTCGAGGTAGCGCTCCACGAAGCATTCGCCGCGGCCGAAGGCTGCGACGGCCTCACGGGTGGCCGACTCGAACAGCTCCGGGATCTCTTCCATCGTGCGGGCGACCTTCATGCCGCGACCGCCGCCGCCGAAGGCGGCCTTGATGGCGATCGGCAGGCCGAACTCCTTGGCGAAGGCCAGGATCTCGTCCGGGCCGGCGACGGGGCCGTCGGTGCCGGGGACCAGTGGTGCGCCGGCCTTGACGGCGATGTGGCGCGCCGTGACCTTGTCGCCGAGGTCGCGGATGGACTGCGGCGACGGGCCGATCCAGATGATCCCGGCGTCGATGACAGCCTGGGCGAACTCGGCGTTCTCGGCGAGGAAGCCGTAGCCGGGGTGGATGGCGTCGGCGCCGGACTTGGCGGCGGCGTCGAGGATCTTGGCGATGTTGAGGTACGAGTCCGCCGAGGTCTGGCCGCCGAGGGCGAATGCCTCGTCGGCGATCCGCACGAACGGCGCGTCCGCGTCCGGCTCTGCGTAGACGGCGACGCTGGCCAGGCCTGCGTCGGCTGCGGCTCGGATCACTCGCACCGCGATCTCGCCGCGGTTGGCGACGAGGACCTTGGTGATGTGGTCACTGGAGTGATTCGGCACGGGGCCTCCCGGGTGTCAAGTGTGCTGAGCCCCTTGTGGGGGCTCCTCGTGAGTTCAACTACTGATTTGCTTCGCAGTTTAGGCGCCGGCCGTGCGGGACGCGCGACCGGTCCCGGTGTCGGCCAATCGCTTGCTTGGCCGACGCCAGAATTCCACTTACCTTAGCGTGCGCTAGGCGAGCGTCGTCACAGTGTCTCTGGTGATGTCTCTGGTGACGGCGTATCGCGGAGGCGCCGCTTGACACGCGCGAGCATCGCAGACAGTCCGCGTAGGCGCAGAGGGCTGACGATCTCGGCCAGCCCGAGCGTGGCGTAGAAGTCCTCGGGCACGCTGAGGATCGCGTCGGCGCTCGCCCCGTCGAGACCCTGGTGCAGGATCGACGCGAAGCCGCGGGTGGTGGGGGCCTCCGGCGGGGCACTGAAGAATAGGCGGACGCTGCTGCGATCGCGGGCGTCCACCAGGAGGAACAGGGGGGACTGGCACTCGGGGACTGGCTCCATCGCCGCCTCCTCGAGCTCGGCCGGGAGCGGGGGGAGCTCCTGGCTGAACTCGAGGAGCAGCTGCAGCTTGTCGCGGCCCTCGACGGCCTCGAAGTCCTCGATGATCTCCATCAATCCGGCTGGCATGCTCATGCGCGAGACGGTACCGCCCCGGGCTCGTCGCCCTTGGTGATGGGCACGCGCACGGTGTTGCCCCACTCGGTCCAGGAGCCGTCGTAGTTGCGGACGCTCTCGAATCCCAGCAGGTGGGTGAGCACAAACCAGGTGTGGCTCGAGCGCTCGCCGATGCGGCAATACACGATGAGGTCGTCCGCCTGGCCGTAGCCGCGGTAGATCTCCTCGAGCTCTGGGCGGGTGCGGAAGCGGGAGTCGGGCGCCGCGGCTTTGGCCCACGGGATCGACACGGCGCTGGGGATATGCCCGCCGCGCAGCGTGCCCTCCTCGGGGTAGTCCGGCATGTGGGTGCGTGCCCCGGTGAACTCGTCGGGGGAGCGCACATCGATCAGCGGGCCGGTGCCAAGGTGCTCGAGCACCTGCGCCTGGTACGCGCGGATCTGGGTGTCGTCGCGCTCGACGACGGGGTAGTCGGTGGTGGGGCGGTCCGGCACATCGAGGGTGGTCTCGCGGTTCTCGGCCAGCCACGCGTCGCGGCCGCCGTCGAGCAGGCGAACGTCCTTGTGGCCGAACAGGGTGAACACCCACAGCGCATACGCGGCCCACCAGTTGGACTTGTCGCCGTAGACGACGATGGTGTCCTCGCGCTTGATGCCCTTGCGGCTCATCAGCGCCGCGAACTGCGCGCCGGTGATGTAGTCGCGGTCCACCTGGTCGTTGAGGTCCATGTGCCAGTCGACCTTCACCGCGCCGGGGATGTGGCCGACGTCGTAGAGGAGGACATCCTCATCGGACTCGACGACCACCAGGCCGGGGGTGCCCAGCTTCGAGTTGAGCCACTCGGTGGACACGAGGCGTTCGGGGTGGGCGAATGCGGCGAAGGCAGGGTTCTTCTCGGGTCCAACAGGCACAGTGTTCTCCTGGATATCGACAGCGGGCGATGGCGTATTCAGCCTAGTCTCCAGGGCGCGGGTCGGCTCGGCCCGGCGCGGCGGGCGCTGTCCCGCTGCTTACGCCTCCATTGTGTGTTTGCGCCTGTTGGAACAGGCGCATGCGCACAGAGGGGGCGCAAAGATGTGTGGCCTACTACGACGCAACCGGCCGCTACTTCGAGGCGGCCTTCGGATCCAGCATCACGAGTTGCAGTGTCGCGTCCGTGACCGCGTGCACAGCGTGGGGGAGGCGCGCGGACAGGTGCGCGATATCGCCGGGGTGCAGATCGGTGGTACGCCCGTCGGCCGTGAACTGCAGGTGGCCGGCCACGGACTGCACCAGGATGGGGAAGGCCGCGGTGTGCTCAGTCAGCTCTTGACCGGCGGCGAAGTTGAAGATCACGACGCGGGCGCCGTCCTCGACCATGACGCGCTTGACACCCGGCTTGTCCTCGCCGGGCTCGACGGCGGCCTGGAGGTCATGCACGTCGGTCATCTTCAGAATCTTCAGACTCGCGCTGGTGTCGGTCACGGTGATCTCCTCGAGCGTGGTGGGGGTGCTGCCACCATCTCATCATTAACCGGGCGGCGGTCCTGCTTGGGTCCGGATCGCGTGGCGATGGTGGGCGAACAGCGCCCACGACCCGGCGACGACGAAAAATGCCGCGAACACGGCGATCGTCGCCGCGTCCCGGGGATAGAAGACCCCGGTGATGTAGTGGTCGATGAACCCCGCCGACGGCAGTGGCGCCATCCCGCCCTCGCGCCGGGCCCAGCGTTCGAGATCGGTGAGGGGGCAGGGGATGTTGAGAAACGCGTTGCCGGCAGCCCAGACGACCGCGGCGAGATGCAGCCAGATGGTGTGGGGCCAACGCAGGGCGAGGAATCCGCCAACGACGACATAGATGGTGAAGGCGAAATGGACTGCCACTGTCGCCACCACGATCAGCACATACATTGGGAACCCCGCAGCCTCGGTGATTCCAGTATCTAACTGGTGTCAAGCAGAGGCAGGGGGATTGCCAGCCCACAGCTGCGCGATGCCGAGGCCGACGCGCCCGAGCAGTTCACGCACGAGGGGCAGCCCGATGCCGATGACGCTGGACGGATCGCCTTCGATGCCGTCGACGAACCAGCCGCCCAGCCCGTCGAGGGTGAACGCGCCGGCGACCTTCAGCGGCTCGCCCGTCGCCAAATAGGCCTCGAGGTCCTCGTCGCTGGGCGTGCCGAAGCGCACGAGGGTCCCGCAGTGGTCCGCCGCCTCGCCGACCACCACACCGCCTCGCACCCGCAGGAGGCTGTGGCCGGTCAGCAGTTCACCGCTGCCCCCGCGCATGGCCCGCCACCGCTCGCGGGCGATGTCGACGGAGTGCGGCTTGCCGAGCAGCTCATCGTCGATGTGGAGCATCGAATCGCAGCCGACAATCACGGCATCAGCCAGGACGGGGTCGCCAGTGAGCGCCGTGAAGACGTCAAGTGCCTTGGCCCTCGCCAACTCCGTGACGACGGTGTCGGGTGCGGCGTCGGGACCCAGCTTGCCTTGGACGGCGTCCTCATCGACTTCGGACACCCGGACAAAGGGGCTCACCCCGGCGGCCCGCAGCACCGAGAGACGGGCGGGGGACGCCGAGGCGAGGATGAAGCGTGGCGCGGCGGACCGCGCCGAGGGATCAGACACTGTCAGTACTGGCCCAGTTCGCCGTTGACGAACGCGCGGGGGGCGAAGGAGTAGCGGCCCCGGGTGTTGAGCGCCTGGGACTTGTCCCCCCAGTACTCGAGCGGGCCGGTGGGCTCGCCGTTGCCGTTGCCGTTGCCGGCCGCGGCGGTCACGACGGCGACTAATGCGGCCAGTTCCTCGGGCTCCGGGTTGCCGCGGAGCACCTTGAGCAGCGCGGGCGTGGCGTCGTCGGCTAGCTTCTGCGCAGCCTCGGCCACGTCCTCCAGGACGATACCGTCGAGCTTGTCTTCGATATTTTCGATGCTCATAGTCTCAGAGTCCATCACAGTTTCGGTGCTCACAGCGGGATGTTCCCGTGCTTCTTGGGCGGCATGCTCACGGACTTGCGCTCGAGCAGACGCAGGGACTTGGCGATGTGCACGCGGGTGTGCGAGGGCGGGATGACCGCGTCGAGGTAGCCGCGCTCGGCCGCCACGTACGGGTTGACCAGCGTGTCCTCGTACTCCTGCTGCAGCGTCAAGCGCAAGGCGTCAACATCCTCGCCGTTCTTCGCGGCCTCGAGCAGCCGCTTGCGGTAGACGAAGCCGACAGCACCGGCAGCGCCCATGACGGCGATCTGCGCGGTGGGCCACGCCAGGTTCACGTCAGCGCCCATGTGCTTGGAGCCCATGACGTCGTACGCGCCGCCGTAGGCCTTGCGGGTGATGACGGTGATCTTGCCGACCGTCGCCTCGCCGTAGGCGAACAGCAGCTTCGCGCCGCGGCGGATGATGCCGTCGTACTCCTGCTCGGTGCCAGGCAGGAAGCCGGGCACGTCGACCAGGGTGAGGATTGGGACGTTGAACGCATCGCAGGTGCGGACGAAGCGCGCGGCCTTCTCCGACGCGGCGATGTCGAGGCAACCGGCGAACTGCATCGGCTGGTTGGCGACGATGCCGATGGAGCGGCCGTCGATGCGAGCGAAGCCGACGAGGATGTTCATCGCGCGGCCGGCCTGGACCTCTAGGAACTCGCCGTCATCGACGAGGCTCTCGATGAGCTCGACCATGTTGTACGGCTGGTTCGCGTTGTCCGGGATGATCGTGTCGAGCGCCAGGTCGTCCTCGGTGAGGGAGTCCTCGATGGACGCCTCGACGGGGTTCGGGGCCGGGAATCGGGGGGCCTCGCCGCGGTTATTGCTGGGCAGGTAGCTCAGCAGCTCCTTGACGTAGTCCAGCGCGTCCTGCTCGTCCGGGGCCACGTAGTGCGCGACGCCGGAGCGCGACATGTGCGTGTGCGCGCCGCCGAGGTCCTCCATGGTGACGTCCTCGCCGGTGACGGTCTTGATCACGTCGGGGCCGGTGACGAACATCTGCGAGGTCTTGTCGACCATCACGACGAAGTCGGTGAGGGCGGGGGAGTACACGTGGCCGCCGGCGTTGGGGCCCATGATCAGGGAGATCTGCGGGATGACGCCGGAGGCCTGGACGTTGCGGTAGAAAATCTCGCCGTACAGGCCAAGCGAGACGACGCCCTCCTGGATGCGCGCGCCGGCACCCTCGTTGATGCCGATCAGCGGGCGGCCGGTCTTCAGCGCCAGGTCCATGACCTTAACGATCTTCTCGCCGTAGACCTCGCCGAGGCTGCCGCCGAAGACGGTGGCGTCCTGGCTGAAGATGCAGACCTCGCGGTCGTCGATGGTGCCGTAGCCGGTGATGACGCCGTCGCCGAGCGGGCGGTTCGCCTCCATGCCGAAGTTCGTGGACCGGTGGCGGGCCAGCGCGTCGATCTCGACGAAGGAGCCCTCGTCGAGCAGCTCGATGATGCGCTCGCGGGCGGTCATCTTGCCCTTCGCGTGCACGCGCTCGACGGCGGCCTCGCCGACGGGGAGCTTCGCCTCCTCGAGGCGGTTGCGCAGATCGGCAAGCTTGCCGGCGGTGGTGTGGATATCGATGGCGGCGGGGTCCTGTAGGGCCTCGGCGCCGGTCGTCGAATCAGTCGCACTGGTCATGGTGTGCATGGTAGCGAGCGGACGCTAGGCATGTTCGCGGCAGGGGCGGTTACCGGCGGGTAACCATGGTTTCGGGGCTCTCCCGCCTAGGCTTGCCGTTATGTATTCCGATCTTAGCCGCCCGCCGCTCGACGAGAAGGGGTTGCGGCGCAGCCTGACCGGGCCCGCGTCCGCGCCGTGGTCGCATTTGGACGTGGTCGCGGAGACCGGCTCCACGAATGCGGACCTCATGGCGCTGATCGCGGCCTCCGATCAGCCGGACTCGTTGGATCGGACGGTGCTGTTGACCGAGTCGCAACTGCATGGCCGCGGTCGGCATGGGCGGGACTTCGGCGGCGCACCGCAGGCGCAGATCACCATGTCCGTGATTCTGCGGCTCCCCGGCGTGCCGGTGGCGGCGCTGGGCTGGCTGCCGCTGCTGACCGGGGTGGCCATGGTCGACGCGCTGCGCGAGGTCGCCGAGGTCGAGGCGGAGCTGAAGTGGCCCAATGACGTGATGATTAAGGGCCGCAAGGTGGCGGGCATCCTCGCGGAGGCGGCGGCGACCACCCCGGCGCCGATCGTTGTGCTGGGTGTCGGTATCAATGTGACGCTGACGGAGGACGAGTTGCCGGTGCCGACCGCGACCTCGCTGCGGCTGGAGGGCGCGGAGTGCACGGATCGCAACACCCTGGTCCGGGCCACGCTGCGGGCGCTCGCGACCCGCGTGCACCGCTGGCAAGGCCTCCGGGGCAACTACCCGGAGCTGGCGCAGGACTACCGGGAGTACTGCGGGACCCTGGGCCTTAGCGTGCGGGCGGTGCTGCCGGGCGGCAAAGAGTTGCTGGGGATCGCCCGCGATATCGACCACGAGGGCCGGCTACAGATCGAGACCGACGCTGGCGAGCTGATCGCAGTCTCGGCGGCGGATGTCACGCACCTGCGGCCAACGGATTAAGCCAATCCTGCCTGTTCAGGCCTTGATGGCGACGAAGGACACGGCCACCATCTCCTTGTCGTATTTGACGAAGGTCTTGCGCATGTCGAGCACACGCTTGCGCGCATCGTGATCACGCAGCAGGTTCTTTGCGAACCGCAGGGTGCCGAGCAGGCCCTCGTCAGCGAGAAGCCGTCGCGGCTGCAGTAGCGCCATGGGCGCGGTGTTGGTTTCGGCGATGGTGAACCCGCCGACGACAAGCAGGTCGCGCCATTCCTCGACCGTCATCGGCCGGGCATTGACCTTGATGGCCCGCGCGAGGGACTGCTGAACGTCCTTCTTGAGGGCCTCGTCGAGGGTGTCGGGCTGCAGGGCCAGCTCGTGGATGGCGTAGCGACCGCCGGGGCGCAGCACGCGGGCCGCCTCGGCGATAATCGCAGCCTTGCTGCGATCGGTCTGCATCGTCAGCATCGCCTCGCCGATGACGAGGTCGGCGGACGCGTCCGGCAGCCCGGTCTGGGCGGCCTCGCCGACGACGCAGCTGCCGCGCTCGCCGACCCGATCGCGGACGATTGTGGCCGCGGACTCGTCGTGCTCGACGCCCATGTAGGACTTGGGGCGCGCGGTGAGGATCTCGGCGGCAGTATGACCCAGCCCGGGTGCGAGCTCGACGACGTCGGCGCCCTCGATGTCAGCCCCGCCGAGCATCGCCTGGGTCAGCTCGACACCGCCGGGGCGCAGGACCCGCTTGCCAAGCCGGGCGAGGAGCCAGTGGCCTGGCAGATGTGCGGCGTCGCGGTTGGCGAGGGGGAGTTCTGCATTCATCGTGGTCTTCCTTCTGCGAGGTGATTACTGTGCTTAGGCTAGCCTAAACTACGCTGGTTTAGCGTGCATCTGTACGCGTTATTTCTGTTGGGGTGTCGAGTTCGATGACCTCGTCTGCGAGGTGGCGCACGAGAGCCGGCTCGTGGCTGGATAGCAGCACGGCGACCCCCGATCAGGCGGCCTCCTCGATGAGGTCGGCGACGGCGGCGGCCCATTGCGGGTCGAGATGGGAAAATGGCTCGTCGGCGATCAACTTCGCCGCCTCGACAGCGGCCTGCGTCGCCAGCATAAGGTGGTGGCCATGTGTAACGAGCTCCTCCGCCAGCCGCTGCGACGTGCGGGCTGACGCGCGGGTATGGCATACCCGGACAGACTGCTCCACGACGATGAGATGGTCCTGTGGCATCGGCATCCGCATTGGCGGCGGGTCGCCGGCCCGGCGTTGGGGCTGCCGCTGCTGACTCTCGCCGCGGGCGTGGGCATCGGCCTGATCGAGCGCTATACGACGCGAGACTGGCAGCTGGCGCTCTACGGGCTCGTGGGCGCCGCGTGGCTAATCGTGGTGTGGTGGCGCTGCGCGTGGCCCTGGCTGGCGTGGCGGCGCACCCACTTCGTGCTGACGAACCAGCGCCTGCTGGTGCGGGAGGGCGTGCTCAGCCGCAGGGGAATCGAGATTGATTTGCGCGACGTCAGCGATGTGTCCTGCCGGCGCTCCATGGCAGAGCGCTTGACCGGTTCGGGCACCCTCGTCGTGCGCTCCGCTACGGCACCGCCGCTGGTGTGCGGGGCCATGGCGCAGGCGGGCGCGGTCCAGGCCATGATCGAGGCCGAGGTCGACGCGCTCTACCACTGAGTGGTCAGGTGGTCTCGAGGTCCCGGTCGTCGAGGTGCTGGGGGTGGTCCTGCTCCGGGGCCTCATGCGGGAACACCCAGCGGCGCAGCGCCCAGAACCGGAAGGCCATCTGCAGCAAGTTGCCGATGAGGTACGCGCTGACGAAGTCGGCGATGTTCTCGACAGTCAAGGAGTGGTGCATCGCATCCAGGTGGAACCAATACCGGGAGATCCACAGGGGGATGAAAGAGAGCACCACGCCGATGCCGCTGACCACGAAGAACAGCACTGCCTCGGTGGAAACTCCGCGGCCGCCGCGGCTGCGGAAGGACCACTGCCTGTTCAGGTAGTAGGACAGCGCCATGGCTGCGACGCCGGCGATAATCTTCGCGGTGAGGGGTTTGGCCTCCATCACCGAGAGCTTCAGTATGTAGAAGATTCCCAGGTCGAAGATGAACGTGGTGCCACCTACGATGGCGAACTTGATGAATTCCGAATGACGGAGTGCGAGACCCCGAAAGGGCTCGGGAATCAACCGGATAACTCCGTCTGCATATGACACGAGGTCCAATTCTAATGCATGGATCGGCAAAGTTTGCTGTACTTGTGGTCACAGGACCGAGATTTGGGCTGACCGCTGCACGGGTCATCCCTGGTCCGTGGCAGCATAGGTAGCCGTGATCGAAGATTCTCAGGACACGCGAATCAATGGCCCCGCACATCCCGGCGGCGCAACCCGCACGGGTGTGAGCGACCTCCCCGTGGTGGCGATGATCGGGGGCGGCCAACTTGCGCGCATGACCCATCAGGCGGCGATAGCGCTGGGGCAGACCCTGCGGGTGCTCGCCGCCGACCCGGCCGAGTCTGCGTCCCAGGTAAGCCCGGACGTCGTGATCGGCAGCCACACGGATTTGGCCGCGCTGCGCCTGGTGGCGGACGGTGCGACGGTCCTGACTTTCGATCATGAGCACGTGCCGCCGGAGCACCTGCACGCCCTCGTCGCGGAGGGCGTGAACGTCCAGCCGCCGCCCGAGGCGCTGGTGTACGCCCAGGACAAGCTGATGATGCGCCGCAAGCTGCGCGAACTTGGCGCGCCGGTCCCCGATTTCGCCGAGGTGCGCGGACTGCAGGACGTGGTGGACTTCGCCGAGGCGAACAGTTGGCCCGTCGTCATCAAGGCCATTCGCGGCGGTTATGACGGCCGCGGTGTGTGGATGCCCAAGACCGAGGCTGAGGCGGAGGCTATTGTCGCGGACCAGTTGGCCCACGGCGTGGGGCTGATGGTGGAACAGAAGGTGCCGCTGCGCCGGGAACTGTCCGCGATGGTGGCGCGCTCCCCGTTCGGCCAGGGCGCGACATGGCCGGTGGTCGAGTCGGTGCAGCGCGACGGCGTCTGCGCGGTGGTCGTGGCGCCCGCGCCGAAGCTCTCCGACGAGCTGGCCGCGCGCGCAGAGCAGCTGGCGCTGCGGCTGGCCGCAGAACTGGGCGTCGTCGGGTCGATGGCTGTGGAGTTATTCGAGACGGCCGGCCCCGACGGTAAGCCCATGATCCTCGTCAACGAGCTCGCGATGCGCCCGCACAACACCGGGCACTGGACGCAGAACGGCGCGATCACCTCGCAGTTCGAGCAGCATCTGCGCGCAGTCCTGGACTATCCGCTGGGCGATCCCAGCCCCATCGCCCCGGTCACCGTGATGGCGAACATCCTCGGCGGCCCGCAGACTCCGGCCATGTCGATGGACGAGCGCCTGCACCACCTGTTCGGGCGGCTGCCCGAGGCGAAGGTGCACCTGTACGGCAAGGGGGAGCGGCCCGGCCGCAAGCTCGGCCACATCAATATCACCGGAGCGATCTCGGGCTCGCTGGACGACGCGGCCTATGTCGCCGATGTCCGCGAGCGGGCCGAGCGCGCCGCACACTGGCTCTCACATGGCGAATGGTCAGACGGATGGGACGGGAAATAATGAGCGGTAGTGGTGCGCGGGTCGGCCTCATCATGGGCAGCGACTCCGATTGGCCCGTGATGGAGGAGGCCGCGCTGGCCCTCGCAGAGTTCGGGATCCCGTTCGAGGTGGGCGTGTTCTCCGCGCACCGCACCCCGCAGCGGATGCTCGACTACGCGACGGAGGCCTCCACGCGCGGCATCCAGGTGATCATCGCCGGCGCCGGCGGCGCGGCCCACCTGCCGGGCATGGTCGCGTCGGCGACGCCGCTGCCCGTGATCGGCGTGCCGGTGCCGCTGAAGTACCTCGACGGCATGGACTCGCTGCTCTCGATCGTGCAGATGCCCGCGGGGGTGCCGGTCGCGACGGTCTCCATCGGCGGCGCGCGCAACGCCGGCCTGCTGGCCGTGCGCATCCTCGGCGCCACGGACCCGGCGCTGCAGGCCAAGATGACCGCGTTCCAGGCCGATCTCGAGAAGATGGTGCTCGGCAAGGATGCGGCGCTCCGACGCACCCTGATGGGCTGATCGTGCTCGGAAATCCCGAGTCGGAGTTCCGGCTGCGGGTGGCAGACCACGCCATCCGGCTGTTCGCCGAGGCCGGCTACGAGGCCACCACGGTCGATGAGATCGCCGCCGCGGCCGGGGTGTCCCGGCGGACCTTCTTCCGGCAGTTCCGCTCCAAGGAGGACGTGGTCTTCGCGGACCATCGCACCCTGCTGGAGCAGGCCGGGCGACAGCTGGCGGAGAGCCAGCGAGCCGGCCAGGACCCCTGGACCGCGGTCTGCGACGCGGCCGAGCTGGTTTTCGACCGCTTCCTAGAGCACCGGGAGATGTCGGTGCGCCGCTATCGCGTGGTCAACGCCGTCGAGGCGCTGCGCGAGCACGAGATCGTCACCGTCTACCGCTATGAGCGGCTATTCGCCGACCATCTGCGGGTGGCGCTGCCCGAGGTGGCGCCGCTGCGGATCATCACGTTCGCATCCTCCGTGACGGCGACCCATAACTATCTCCTGCGCGAGATGCTGCGCGGCAACCCCGATGCGACGGCGGCGCGGCTGCGCGTCGAGCTGACGGCCGTCCGCCGTTTGTACTCCGAGTCTGCGGAACTGGCCGGGGGACTTGCCGGGGGACGCACGACGGTCGTCGTGACCGTCGTGCAGGGCGGGGGATCGAGTGCCGAGGTCGCCGAGCGGGTGCGCCAGGAGCTCGACGAGCTGGGCGAATAGCCACCTCCACTCATCGAGTGTTGGCACTGAGTGCCGACTCGTGGCACGCGGGCCGCGGTTGGGGTTTTCCTGCCTGACGGCCGATGTTTCCCTGGATGGCCATGGTATTAGTCACGTCATGCGGTAGTATCGGCCCGGTTGGCAGAGCGGTCTCGGCTTAGGCTTGGACGGCAGTGTGGCACGCAGTGCCACACGGTCCGCCGTAGTCTGACACCCAGCCGGATTTTGCAGCCCAGTCGATCCACGTGGAGGAGCCTTAAGATGTCAGGAAACCCGAACTTCAGCCTGTTCCAGCTCAATGAGGAGCACGACGAGCTGCGGGCCGCTATCCGCGCGCTGTCGGAGAAAGAGATCGCGCCGCACGCGAAGGCGGTCGACGAGGACGCCCGCTTCCCCCAGGAGGCCCTCGACGCGCTCATCAACTCCGGCTTCAACGCCGTCCATGTGCCCGAGGAGTTCGGCGGCCAGGGCGCGGATTCCGTGGCCACCTGCATCGTCATCGAGGAGGTCGCCCGCGTCTGCGGCTCGTCCTCCCTGATCCCGGCCGTGAACAAGCTCGGCACGATGGGCCTGATCCTCAAGGGCTCCGAGGAGCTCAAGGCGCAGGTGCTCCCCGATCTGGCGAACGGCGAGATGGCGTCCTACGCGCTCTCCGAGCGTGAGGCCGGCTCCGACGCCGCCGCCATGCGCACCCGCGCCAAGGCCGATGGCGATGACTGGATCCTCAACGGCTCCAAATGCTGGATCACCAACGGCGGCAAGTCCACCTGGTACACGGTCATGGCCGTGACCGACGCGGACAAGGGCGCCAACGGCATCTCCTCGTTCATGGTCCACAAGGATGACGAGGGCTTCATCGTGGGCCCGCTCGAGCACAAGCTCGGCATCAAGGGCAGCCCCACCGCGGAGCTGTACTTCGAGAACTGCCGCATCCCCGGCGACCGCATCATCGGCGCGCCCGGCACCGGCTTCAAGACCGCGCTCGAGACCCTCGACCACACCCGCCCGACCATCGGCGCGCAGGCCGTCGGGCTGGCCCAGGGCGCGCTCGACGCCGCTATCGACTACACCAAGGACCGCAAGCAGTTCGGCAAGGCGATCGCGGACAACCAGGCCGTGCAGTTCATGCTCGCGGACATGGCGATGAAGGTTGAGGCCGCCCGCCTGATGGTCTACACCTCCGCCGCACGCGCGGAGCGGGGCGAGAAGAACCTCGGCTTCATCTCCGCCGCGGCCAAGTGCTTCGCCTCCGATGTGGCCATGGAGGTCACCACCGACGCCGTGCAGCTGTTCGGCGGCGCCGGCTACACCACCGACTTCCCGGTGGAGCGCATGATGCGTGATGCGAAGATTACCCAGATCTACGAGGGCACCAACCAGATCCAGCGCGTCGTGATGTCCCGCGCGCTGCTGCGTTGATCTCTCGCGAACCCGAATAGCTAAGGAAGCCATGAGTATTGAGCTTGTAGGAGTAATCGGCGGCGGCACCATGGGCGCCGGCATCGCCGAGGTCTGTGCCAAGGCCGGCAGCTCGGTCTTGATCCTGGAGACCAAGCAGGAGTACGCCGACGCCGCGCAGGCGCGGATCGAGAAATCGATCGCGCGCGGCGTCAAGGCCGGCAAGCTGGACCAGGCCGCGGCCGACGCCGCGCTGGCCCGCGTCGGCGTCACCCTCGACATGAACGACTTCGCGGACCGCGACCTCGTCATCGAGGCCGCGCCGGAGATCGAGGCGCTGAAGGCGGACATCTTCAGCAAGCTCGACGCGATCGTCAAGCGGGAGGGCATCCTGGCCTCCAACACCTCGTCGATCCCCCTGATCAAGATGGCCAACGCCACCCAGCGTCCCGGCCAGGTCGTCGGCATCCACTTCTTCAACCCCGTGCCGGTCATGCCGCTGGTGGAGGTCGTGGTCAGCCTGGTCACGGCAGAGGAGACGGTTGCGACGGTCACGGAGTATGTCCGGGACACGCTGGGCAAGAAGGCCGTTCGGGCCGGCGACCGCGCGGGCTTCATCGTCAACGCGCTGCTGATCCCGTACCTGCTCTCCGCCGTGCGGATGTTCGAGTCCGGCTACGCCAGCGCCGAGGACATCGACGCGGCCATGAAGGGCGGCTGCGGCTACCCGATGGGCCCGCTCACGCTGTGCGACACCGTCGGGCTCGACATCGCGCTCGCCGCCGCAGAGTCGATGCACCAGGAGTTCGGCGAGCCGCACATGTCCCCGCCGCCGCTGCTGCGCCGCATGGTCGACGCGGGCCACCTCGGCCGCAAGACCGGGCAGGGCTTTTACAGCTACAAGTAAGACCAAGCACGACGGCCGCCGCGATGGGATCACCCCATCGCGGCGGCTGTGTTTAGGGTGGCAGTCATGAATGCGACGCGCGTGGCCGAGCGCTGGGGCCGATGGGCGGGCCGGCACATGTTCGGCCTCGACGCGACCGCCGCGGCGGTGCTGGGGATTTTGGCCACGATCACCGCGGCCAGCCAGGGATGGCCTGCCGCGGTGATCTCGCTCGCGATGATCGTGCCGCTGGCCTGGCGGCGGACCGCGCCCGTCGCGTCCGGCGTGGCGGTGACTGCCAGCTGTCTGCTGTACGTCGCGGTGGTGCCGGCGGGCTCGTTGGCGATGGTCGTCGCGCCGATCACGGTCTACGCGTTGGCGGCCTACACCGATGGCTGGCCGGGTCCCGCGGGGCTCGCGATGGGCTGGGTCGGCGCGCTGCTGGCCGGGCCGCGGTACTGGCTCGACGAGTACACCACGGCACTGGGCCTGATCTTCATCATCATGCTGCTTGGCCTGCTTATCACCGTGACCTGGGTCTTCGGCCGGCTGCGGCGGGTGCGTCGGGAGCAGGTCTCCGGTCTCGCCGAGCGGGCCCGGCTGCTGGAGCTCGAGCGGGAGCAGGAGGCGGAGCTGGCTGCGCTGAGCGAGCGCTCCCGGATCGCCCGCGAGATGCATGACATCATCGCCCACTCCCTGACCGTCGTCATCGCCCAGGCCGACGGCGGCCGCTACTCCGCCACGCCCGACGCGCCTGTGCCCGACGCCGCCGCGCAGGCCCTCACCACCATCGCCGCCACCGGCCGGCAGGCGCTGACGGATATGCGCTCGCTGCTGTCCGTGCTGCGCGAGGACGGCCCGCGCGAGTTCGCGTCGACGCCCGGGGCCGCCGACATCGAGGGGCTCGTCGCGGATCTGGGGTGGTCCTATCGCGAGATCGGCGCGCCCGGCACGCTGTCCGCCGGAGCCGGGCTGACCGCGTTCCGCGTGGCGCAGGAGTCCCTGACGAACGTGCTCAAGCACGCGGGGCCCGGCGCGCGGGCGGAGGTCGAGGTGCGCTGGTCCCCGCGGCGACTAGAGCTCACGGTCAGCGATGACGGCCGGGGTGCGGCCGGCCTCGTGGAGCCATCGCCGGGCGGGCAGGGCGTGATCGGTATGCGGGAGCGCGCGCACCTGCACGGCGGCACCCTGGCCGCGGGACCGCACCCCGGCGGCGGCTACCGCGTGCGGCTGGAGCTCCCGTGCGGACCGGCCCCCGAGATCCCCGTGGCTTAGATTGACCGGTATGGAAACTCCGATCCGGATCGCCCTCGTCGATGACCAGCAGCTGGTCCGCGCCGGGTTCCGCATGGTGCTCGAGTCGCAGCCGGACCTCGTCGTGGTCGCCGAGTCGTCCGACGGCGCGCAGGGGCTGGCGGCGGTGCGGCGCGAGCAGTCGACCGGTGCGGGAGTAGATGTGGTGCTGATGGACGTGCAGATGCCGACGATGGATGGCATCGAGGCCACCCGCCAGCTGACGGCGCTGGGGGAGCGGCCGCGCGTGATCGTCCTGACCACCTTCGACAACGACGAGTACGTGCTCGCCGCGATCGCCGCGGGGGCCAGCGGCTTCCTGCTCAAGGACGCGGACCCGGAGGAGTTGCTGGCCGCGGTGCGCACGGTGCACAACGGCGACGCGGTGATCGCGCCCCGGTCCACCCGTCGCCTGCTCGAGCACGTGGGACCGCTGCTCGGCCACGAGCCCGTCCCCCTGCCCGCGGACCTCACCGCGCGGGAGCTGGAGGTGCTCGCGGAGATGGCACACGGGCGGACCAATGCGGAAATCGCCGATGCGCTATTCGTCTCCGAGGCGACGGTCAAGACCCATATCGGAAAGGTGTTGGCCAAGACCGGCTCTCGCGACCGGGTGCACGCGGTGCTCGTCGCGTTCCGGGCGGGGCTGGTGCGCCCCGACGAGGTCCTGCGGCAGGGGTAGCCAGCCTCAGCCCACGGGATGAGTTCGCCACCTCGACAACGCTTCTCGCGGTCGATGTGGCGGCGCCACCTGTGGAAATAGGATTGAGATCGAACCTGATCCCGACCTTTGGAGGCACCGAGAATGACCCCGCCCGTACCCGCGATTCGAGCACTGGGGCTCACCAAGCACTACGGCGACGGCGAGGCGCGGGTGAGCGCGCTGGCCGGCGTGGATGTGGAGTTCATGCGCGGGCGGTTCACCGCGATCATGGGGCCATCGGGCTCCGGCAAGTCGACCCTGATGCATGTGCTCGCAGGCCTCGACACCGCGTCGGCGGGCTCGGTGCTGCTGGGGGAGACGGACCTGACGCGACTGGGCGACACCGAGCTGACGATTCTGCGCCGCGAGCGCATCGGCTTCGTGTTCCAGGCCTTCAACCTGCTGCCGGTGCTGACGGCGCGCGAGAACATGCTGCTGCCGATGACGTTGGCGGGGCAGCGGCCGGACCCCGAGTGGCTGGACGATGTTGTCGAGCGGCTCGGCCTGCGGGACCGGCTGGCCCATCTTCCGCATGAGCTCTCAGGCGGCCAGCAGCAGCGGGTCGCCGTGGCGCGGGCGCTGCTACCGCGCCCTGCGGTGATCTTCGCGGACGAGCCGACGGGCAACCTGGACTCGCACTCCGGCGAACAGGTGCTGGGGCTGCTGCGCTCGAGTGTGCGGGAGACGGGCCAGACCGTCGTGATGGTCACCCATGACCCGGTGGCCGCGTCATATGCCGACCGCGTGGTGCTGCTCGCGGACGGCCTCCTGGCCGGCGAGGTCCACGACCCCACGCCGGACAGCGTCCTCGCGGCGATGCGCGGCCTGGGCGTGGCGGCGGTGGCCCGATGATGCTCAAACTGACTTTCCGGCAAGCGAAGGCGCACGCAGGGCGGTACCTGGCCTCCGTGCTGGCGGTCGTGGTGGCGGTGGGTTTCGTCGTGTCCACGCTGGTGCTCGGCGCCACCATGCGGGCCTCGACGATGGACTCGCTGGCCGCGCAGTACAAGGGCGCCGACGCCGTGGTCCTCACGAGCGGCGGGGACACAACCTCGCTCGCCGAGCGGGTGCGGGTGATGCCCGGGGTGCGCGCGATATCGGTCGACCACCGTGCCTTCGTCACCGCGAACCTGGGCAATGGGCCGGAGTTTGCCGAGATGTCCACGGTCGCAGCGGATGACGCGGCGGACGGGCTGCGCTGGCAGCGCATCGTGGACGGCGCGGCGCCCACTGGACTCGGTCAGGCGCTGGTGTCCGCAAGCTCTGGCATCGACCTCGGCGCCGAGGTGAAGGTCATCTCGTCGGACCGCGACGTGCCGGACACTGTGCTGGAAGTCGTTGGCCACGCGGACCTCTCGGGCACGGTCAACAACTCGGGTGGGCTGCGCCTGTATGTCTCACCGGAACAGGCCGCGCAGCTCGCCGGCCCGGATGCGCCGGCGGAGATCCGCATCGCCGGGGACGGCCGCCGCTCGCCCGAGGCGCTCACCGCAGCCTTGGCGGCTGTGGCCGGCTCGGACCTGACCGTGCTGACCGGCGATGCTCGCGCGGCCCAGGTCGCCGATCAGCTCCTCGGCGGCACGGGCGTGTTGAGCTCGGTGCTGTTGTCCTTCGGGGCAATCGCGGTCGTGGTGGCGGGCATGGTCATCGCGAACACCTTCGCGGTCCTGTTGGCCTCGCGGACCCGTGAGCTGGCGATGCTGCGGTGCTCGGGCGTCACCGCCGGGCAGATCCGGTCCAGCGTGCGGATCGAGGCGCTGGCGGTCGGCGTCATCGCGTCGGCGCTGGGTGTGGCCGCGGGCGTCGGGGTCTCGGCGGCGGTTGCGGCCGTGGCCTCCGCCATGGACGCGCCGATTCCCTTGTCCAGCTTGGCAGTTGGCTGGGTCGCGGTGGCGGTGGGCCTGGCTGTGGGCATCGTGACGACCTTCCTGGCGGCGGTGGGTCCGGCCCGCGCCGCGACCAAGGTCTCACCGCTTGCGGCGCTGCGGCCCGTGGAGGTCCCGCTCTCGCATGCCGCCGCCGGGGGCCGACTGAGCCTGGCACTGGGTGGGTGCGCGGTGCTCCTGGGATCCGTGCTGCTGGGCGTGGGCGCGTGGGTCGCGTCGGTTCTCATAGCCTGCACCGGCGGCCTGCTCGCATTCATCGGCGTGGTGACGCTGGGCGGCCGACTGCTACCGAGGGCGGTGTCCGCGGCGGGTGCGTTGGTGGGCAAGGCCGGGGGGCCGGTGGGCCGATTGGCGGCGGGCAACGCGGGGCGCAATCCGCGCCGGACCACGGCCACCGCGACGGCGCTGCTGATCGGGATCACCCTGACCTCGACCATCGTGGTCGGCGCGGGTGTGCTGCGGACCTCTGTGGACAGCACCTTGAACGCGCAGTATCCGGTGGACGTGATGGTGTCGGACTCGACCCCGCTCCCGCAGGAGCTCGAGGGCCAGATTGCGAGGCTAAGCGGTGTGCGGCTGGCCACGCCGGTGCAGCGGATGGTCTTGTCGGGCCCCGGCGGCACGTCGGCCACGGCGTACGCACTCGGGCCAGACGCCGGCGAGGACTTCCGAAGCGATCAGCAAGCGCCGCCGGCTGGCGTCGTGTCGGCGTCTGCGTCGGACCTCCGCGACCTCGGTCTGGCTGCCGGGTCCGCCGCAGAACTGAGCATTGAGGGCGGGGCGGGCACCACGGTGCTGATCGCGGATTCGGACGCGCCGGTCCCGCTGGCGAGTCTCGCGAACGCGTCGACGGAGTCGCCGGACAGCCTGTGGATCCGGCTGACAGACGACCTCACCCCGGCACGGCAGGCTGAGCTCGGCCGGGAGATCCGACAGTTGGTCGCCGCGGCGGCCCCGGCCGGCCAGGTCTCCTTCGCGGTCGACGGGCGCAACACCTTCAACCAGGTGCTGGACACGATGCTCTACATTGTCGGCGGGTTGCTGTCGGTGGCGGTGCTGATCGCGCTGATTGGCGTCGGCAACACGATGGCGCTGTCGGTGATCGAGCGCCGACGCGAGACGGGTCTGCTGCGCGCGCTGGGCCTGACGAGGCGCGGGGTGCGGGCGATGCTGCTGTGGGAGGCGGCGCTGGTGGCGGGCGTGGCCTCGCTGTTTGGTGTCGTGCTTGGCCTGGTGTTCGGCATCACGGGGACGATCTCCGTCGTCGGGTCGCCCAATTTCGCGGCCGGCGGTATGCCCTGGCTGCAGCTCGTGGGCATCGTCGTCATCGGCGCGGCCGCGGGGATGCTGGCGGCGGTGCTTCCAGCGCGTCGGGCCACGCGGGTGCCGCCGACAGTCGCTCTTGCCGGCTAAGACCTGCGTATCGTCGTGTACATGAGTATGGCGCAGCGCGAGCGGCAGCAAATGGCGGATCTGATGACGAGCCTCGGACCGGACGCCCCGACCCTGTGCGAGGGGTGGACGGTCCGAGACCTTGCCGCGCACCTGGTCACCCGGGAACGGCGGCCCGACGCGATGCCCGGCATCATGGTCCCGCTGCTGGCGAAGCACACCGCCCAGGTCCAGGCAGGCTACGCGGCGCAGGACTTCGACGCGCTGCTGGCGCAACTGCGCGCGGGGCCGCCGATCTACTCCCCGTTCTGGGCCATCGACGGTCAGGTCAATCTGGGGGAGATGTTCATCCACCACGAGGATGTCCGCCGCGCGCAAGCGGATTGGGCCCCGCGGGAGCTGAGCGACAAGACCCAGGACTCGTTCTGGCGAATGGCCAAGCTCATCGGCCGGCGGAGCTATCGCAAGAGCCCCGTCACCGTGGTCCTCACCCGGCCGGAGGGCGACACCGCGACCCCCGTGCACCGGGACGGGCCGATGGTGACCCTGCGTGGGGAACCCTCCGAGCTGCTGATGCACGCCTTCGGCCGGGACGCGGCGAAGATCGAGTTCGAGGGCGCAGCTCAGGACGTGGAATCGGTGCGGACGCTCAACCGCTCGCTGTGACTCGCCGCGCTGATGACTAACCTGGGGCCATGAGCACCTCCTCTCGTCAACTCGGCAACTCCGGCCTCACAGTCTCGACGGTGGGCCTGGGCTGCAATAACCTCGGCAAACCCGGCACCGCCAGCGAGTCGCTCGACGGCGCCACCGCGCTGGTCGACGCGGCCCTGGATGCGGGAGTCTCGTTCTTCGACACCTCCGACACCTATGGCGCGCACCCCGGACTCAGCGAGCACCTGCTGGGCCGGGCGCTCGGGCGCCGCCGCCGGGCAGACGTCGTGGTGGGCACCAAGTTCGGCATGGACATGCGCGGGGCCAACGGCCAGGACTTCGGTGCGCGCGGATCCCGCCGCTACGTCATCAAGGCGGTCGAGGCCTCGCTGCGCCGACTCGGCACGGATTGGATCGACCTGCTCCAGTTCCACAAGCCGGACCCGAAGACGCCGATCGCCGAGACCCTCAGCGCGCTAGACGATCTGGTGCGCGCGGGCAAGGTCCGCTACCTCGGGAACTCCAACATGTCCGGGTGGCAGATCGCCGAGGCCGAGTTCACCGCGCGCATGTCCGGCGGGGCCCGCTTCATCTCCGCGCAGAACCAATACAACCTGCTCAGCAGGGAGGTCGAACTGGAGGTGCTGCCCGCGGTGCGCGCGTTCGGGTTGAGCCTGCTGCCGTTCTTCCCCCTCGCGAGCGGTCTGCTCACCGGCAAGTACACGCGCACCGGCGAGCAGGTGGCGGGCCGCATCTCCAATAATCAGCCCCATGTGCTCGACCAAGCGCCGTGGGATCGGCTCGAGGCGTACTCGGAGTTCGCCAGCCCAGCCCGGTGTCGCGAGCGTCATCGCCGGGGCCACCACGCCCGCGCAGATCCAGGCCAACGTGGCGGCCGCCTCTTGGCAGCCCACGGCGGAGGACCTCGTCGAGCTCGACGCCATCTTCCCCAGGCCGAAGCCACTCAACCCGTTCTGACTCTGTGCTGTCGGGCCGAGCTCAGAGCTGGCGGGTGACCTTCTCCGACGTCATCCGCCGCTCGAGGGCGGACGGGTCCATGTTCGCGACCTGCACCAGCGAGGAGCCCGCTGCCAGCACCGCGAGAAGACCGTCGACCAGCTTGTCGACTGTGTTCCAATTCCGCTGGGACAGAACGCGATCCGACGGCCCGAGATCCACGCGGGCGGCCCGGGCGACCTCGAGGACCTCGGTGATCGACCGGCCATCCAGCGCCGGCGCGGCACCCGAGATACGGGTCGACGAGAAGTGATCCCCGTGGATGCGGACGGTGCTGGCGTAGTCGGTCATGGTCGGCGGCAGGTCCGGCACGGCCCGGCCGAAGGCGTCGAGCGAGCAGACCGCGATCTCGTCGATGTCTTGTACCTCGTCCATGCGTTCCGCGGTGACCACGGCGAGCCGAGCAGTGGGACCACCGTTGGCGGGGTCGGCCTCTAGAACCACCTCGCAGCCGTTCCACCACGCCCCGAGGAGCACCGCGACGGTCTGCCAGTGCGCGGGCATCAGCACACAGACCCGGTCGCCGGCGGCCAGGCCGAACTCGTCGCGCAGCATGTTCGCGGTCTTGGCGACCCAGTTCATCAGCGTGATCGCGGACAGCTCGACCCGTTCGCCCGTCGCGTCGTCGTAGTAGGTGACGAGCGGGTTGGCGGGACTCGCCGCCAGGATCGGGTCGATCAGCAGGTCGGTGAGTGTGCGGGAAGCGGTCATACGGCCAAATCTAGTTGACCCAAATCTAGTTGACGCAGGTCGGTCCGCCACCGCTGGCGGTGATGGGCTCCGCGCCAGGGGTTCCGGGCTCAGGAGGCGGTGCGCCCGGCAGGCTCGTCGGGGCGCCGGGGTGCGGGTCGGACGCGGGCGCGGGCGCGGCGGTGCCGTCGGTGATCGGGGCGGTGTAGTAGTCGGTGCCGGGACCGATGTAGTCGTAGCTGAGGACCACGTTGACCGACCCGGCGTCGAGGGATTCGTCGGTGCGCACCTCGAGATTACCGAGGGCGCGGGCGACGGCGCGGCCGCTGGCGGAGTCCTTCGGCGAGGTGAACACGGTGGACACGGACACTGGTGTGGAGAAGTCGCTGTTGCCGACATCGCCCAGCCCGTAGCCGACAGACTCGAGCTCGGAGGCGACGGTCGTCGCGAGCCCGCCGATGTCCGACGCGTTGAGGACAGACACGGTCACCTTCGAGGGCGTGACGTCGAGGGGGCCACTGGCCTCGGCCTCGGCGGCGGCGACCTCGGGGGAGGGCTCGCGTCCGATCATCTGGTCGAAGAAGCCCTGGACCTGCAGCGGGTCGACCACCACGATGGACTCGCCATTCGGGGAGAAGCCAGCAGGGTCGACCACGGGGATCGTCTCGAATTTGACCTTGCCGCCGGAGAGGTTCTGCAGCTGCTGCGCGAACCGGATGACATCCCAGCCGTCGTCGATCACCACGGACCGCTCGATGGCGCTGCTGAACTCGCTGATCTTCGCCGGGTTGCTGAGGGTCTTGGCACTGAGGACCTCCTGGGCCAAGGAGGCGAGGAAGACCTGCTGGCGCACGATGCGGTCGAGGTCTCCGCGCGGCAGATCGTGGCGCTGGCGCACAAAACTCAGCGCGTCGGGACCGTTGAGGGTCTGCTCGCCGGCGGCGAAGTTGGCGCCGGAGAGCGGCTCGTCGACAGCGTTGTTCAGGCACACGGGGACGCCGCCGACGGAGTCTGTGAGCAGCACGAAGCCGAGTAGCCCGACCTCCGCGAAGTGATCGACGGTGATGCCGGTCAGGCCCGCGACGGACTCGATCAGCGCCTGCCGACCGGCCTTGGTGGCCTGCTGCTCCGCGCTGGCCATGTCAACACCCTCCGCGACGAGCTTGTCGAGGGTGAGCGCCCGCGTGGCCCCATAGGCGGAGTTGATCTTCCCGCTCCCCATGTCGGGGATTTCGACGTAGGCGTCGCGCGGGATGGAGACGGCGGTTGCCGAGCTGCCATCGTTGGGGATGCGGATCAACATGATGGTGTCCGTGCTGGTGGAGTCGGCCTCGCCGGCCCGCAGCGTGTCCAACTCCTCCTGCGAGAGCTGATTCCCCTTCGCGTCGGTCCGCGAGTCGATGCCCACCACCAGGATGTCGATGGCCCCGTCCTCGCCGCCGCCCAGCCCGAGGCCGGCGGCCGTCGCCAAGTTCGAGCGCAGTGAGTCCACCGAGTACCAGGCATAGCCGGTCACCAGCAGGATCAGAATCGATGCGACCGCCAGGGCCGTCCGGCCCGGATGCGCCAGGGCGGCCGCGCCAGCCGCGGCGAAACCAGATGGGGCAGCCCCCGACCGCTCAGGCTTTGACCGCTCAGCCCCCGACCGCTCAGCCCCCGACCGCTCAGCTCCTGACCGCTCAGGTCTGGGCCGGGGCTGCTGCGGCCGCCGAGGTCGTGGAGAGTCGCCTCTGGACGGCACCGGGCCCCCTTCTGCTGGCTTAGGCGGAGAGAATCATTGCTTAAGGTCCGCTCCAGGCTAGTGGCGGTTGCCGGTTGGGTCGCGGGGGACACGGCCGTGCGTGCCAAACTGTTGTCGCGAGTCGCCCCGGGGCGTGCTGCGAGGAAAGGGAATCGGATGAGAGTTCTGGTCACCGGATCAGCAGGTCAATTGGGTCGTGCTGTGACGGAAACGCTGACGCGGGTGCAGGCCGCAGGGGGCTCCGTCGTCTTCCGCGGTGTGGGCTCGGCTGAGATGGACATCACCAGCGAGTCATCGGTGGCGGCCGTGCTGGGCGAGTTCGCGCCCGACGTCGTCATCAACTGCGCCGCGTACACGGCCGTCGACGACGCGGAGACCGATGAGGACTCGGCGCTGCGGGTGAACGCCGACGGGCCCGCGAACCTGGCGCGGGCGACTGCGGCGTCGGGCAGCCGGTTGATCCACGTGTCCACGGACTATGTCTTCGACGGCCAGGGCCACACCCCCTATCCGGCGGATGCTCCGACCGGGCCCAACACCGCCTACGGCCGCACCAAGCTGGCCGGCGAGGAGGCGGTGCGCCGCCTCGACCCGTCCGCGCACATCGTGCGCACGGCCTGGGTCTACACCGGATGGGGCTACGTGGACGGGGGCACCGACTTCGTCGCCACGATGCGCCGGCTCGAGGGGGAGCGGGAGACCATCAACGTGGTGGATGACCAGCGCGGCTCGCCGACCTACGCGCCCGACCTCGCCGCCGGGTTGGTCGAGTTGGCGGGTCTCGCTGCGGACACGGGGTTGGTCCTGCACGCCACCAACGCGGGGGAGGCCACGTGGTGGGAGCTGGCCCGCGCCGTCTTCGAGGGCGTGGGCGCGGACCCGGACCGGGTGCGGCCCTGCTCATCGAGCGAGTTCCCGCGCCCGGCGCCGCGGCCCGCGTATTCGGTGCTGTCTGGGGGCGAATGGTCCGCATTTGGTTTAACCCCTCTGCGGGACTGGCGAGACGCGCTCCACGCGGCGCTCTCGAAGTGACACAGCTCGCGTTCAATCTGCCCTAATTAGGTGGGGAAGGGTCCGCGACGGCTAGTCTGGCCCGCGTGACTTCGACGTTGGCAGTGGTGACCGTGACCTACTCCCCAGGGGAGCACCTTCGTCGTTTCCTGGAGACGCTCGAGGAGGCGACGGACTGGCCCACCGAGGTGATCATGGCCGACAACGGCTCGACCGACGGCTCGCCGGAGGCCGCCGAGTTGGAGTTCCCGAACACCCGGCTGCTGCGGACCGGCGCGAACATCGGCTACGGCGCCGCGATCAACCGCGCCGTCGCGGAGGTCGACCCCACCGCGGAGTTCATCGTGGTGGCAAACCCGGATGTCCGCTGGGGCGTCGGGGCCATCGACGAGATGCTCGAGGCCGCCCAGCGCTGGCCGCGCGCAGGCTCGTTCGGCCCCATTGTGCGCGAGCCCGACGGCTCCCTTTACCCGTCCGCGCGAGAGCTGCCCACGGTCCTCGGCGGCATCGGGCACGCGGTGCTGGGCACGGTATGGCCGTCCAATCCCTGGACTCGTGAGTACCTGCAGGAGACCGAGATGGTCTCCGAGCGGCCTGTCGGGTGGCTCTCCGGCTCCTGCCTGCTGCTGCGCCGCACGGCCTTCGACTCCATCGGCGGCTTCGATTCCCGCTACTTCATGTACATGGAGGACGTGGACCTGGGCGATCGGCTGGGCAATGCGGGCTGGCAGAACGTCTATGTGCCGTCCGCCGAGGTCACCCACGCCAAGGGCCACGCCGCCGGCAAGCATCCCGAGCTGATGCTGCCAGCCCACCACCAGAGCGCCTACCGTTTCCAGGCTGACCGCCACCCGAAGTGGTGGCAGGCGCCGTTGCGGGGCGCGCTGTGGAGCGGGCTGACGGTTCGTTCGAAGATTTCCGTCGCGGTGGCTACCCGCGCGCGTGACAAGGCGGCCCGGCTGGGCTCGACCGGAGAGAGTGCGTGATGACCGAGAACAGTGATGTCGCAGTGAATCTGGCGGCGGAAACCGACGCCGTGATCCTTGTTGGCGGCAAGGGCACCCGCCTGCGTCCGCTGACGATGTCGGCCCCGAAGCCAATGCTGCCCACGGCGGGGGTGCCGTTCCTGACACATCTGCTGGCCCGCATCGAGGCGGCCGGGATCCGGCGAGTCGTGCTGAGCACCTCCTTCAAGGCGGAGGTCTTCGAGGAGCACTTCGGCAACGGCGATGACCTGGGCCTGAGCATCGAGTACGTCACCGAGGACGAGCCGCTGGGCACCGGCGGCGGCATTCGCAACGTGCTGTCGAAGCTGAAGGCGCCGAACATCCTGGTGTTCAACGGGGATGTGTTGGGCGGGGCGGACCTGAACGCGCTGCTGGCTGCCCATGCCCAACGCGACGCCGACGTGACAATGCACCTCGTGCGGGTCTCCGACGCGCGCGCCTTCGGCTGCGTCCCCACCGACGAGGACGGCCGGGTCTCCGCGTTCCTCGAGAAGACCGAGGATCCGCCGACGGACCAGATCAACGCCGGCTGCTACGTGTTCAAGCGCGAAGTCATCGAGCAGATCCCAGCCGGGCGGCCCGTCTCCGTCGAGCGCGAGGTGTTCCCAGGCCTGCTGACCGCCGGCGCGAAGGTCTACGGCCACGTGGACACGTCGTACTGGCGTGACATGGGCACCCCCGAGGACTTTGTGCGCGGCTCCGCGGACCTGGTCCGTGGGATCGCACCGTCGCCGGCGTTGACCGGGCCCCGCGGCGAGTCGCTGGTCAAGCCGGGTGCGGGTATCGCCCCGGGCGCGATCCTGATCGGCGGCACGGTCGTGGGCCGCGGCGCCGAGGTCGGGGCGGGCGCGCGGCTCGATGGCGCGGTGATCTTCGACGGCGCCAAGGTCGAGGCGGGGGCGGTCATCGAGCGCTCCATCATCGGCTTCGGCGCCCGCGTCGGGCCGCGTGCGCTGATCCGCGACTCCGTCATCGGCGACGGCGCGGTGGTCGGTGCCCGGTGTGAGCTGCTGCGCGGCGCCCGGGTGTGGCCGGGAGTGCAGCTGCCCGACGGCGGCGTGCGTTTCTCCACCGACGTCTGATGAGGAGCCATATGAACGGCCACTCCGCGCCGGGCCAGCTTGAGTCGGGCCAGCGTGAGTCGACAGCCCGTGTCTACCAGCGCTTCGTCGCGCTGGGGGATTCGTTCACGGAGGGCGTCGGCGATGTCGACGCCGGCCGCCCCAACGGCCTGCGCGGCTGGGCGGACCGGGTGGCGGAGCAGTTGGCCGCCAATAGCGGCCGGCTTGACGGCCAGGAGTTCGGCTACGCCAACCTGGCCATCCGCGGACGCCTCCTCCCCGAGGTGATCAGCGAGCAGCTCGAGCCCGCGATCGCCCTTGCGCCGGACCTGGTCACCATCTACGCCGGCGGCAACGACCTGATGCGGCCGTCCCTCGACATCGACGAGCTGATTCGCGGCTACCAAGAGGCCTTGACACGGCTCGTCGACACCGGCGCCACCGTCCTGGTGTTCAGCGCTTATGACACGGGCTGGGCGCCGGTGTTCCGGAAGCTTCGCGGGCGTATCGCGATCTACAACGAGCTGCTGCGCGAGGCCGTCGAGAACGCCGGCGCGACGCTGGTCGACTACTGGCGCATGGACGGCTTTGACGACACCCGAATGTGGGACGGCGATCGGCTGCACATGGCGCCCCGGGGCCATGCGCTGATGGCCGCCGAGGTCCTGGACCTGCTCGGCGTCCCACACTCCATCGAGCGGCCGGTGCTGCCCGCCCGGCCGGAGCAGACGAAGGCGCAGGAGCGGGCCGAGCGCAATGAGTGGCTGCGCCAATTTATGGTGCCGTGGTTGTCCCGCCGCCTGCGGGGCATCTCCTCGGGCGACGGCGTCGAGCCGAAGCGTCCGCAGCTCGCGCCCATCACGGGTTAGCCCCCCCGACCGCCCACCTCGTGGTCAGCGCTTCACCAGCTTGCGCACCAGCCGCATCCCCTGCCGCGCCGACATCGTCGGCAGATAGGCATGGGAGATGGCGGTGCCGATGCTGGGCAGTGCCGCCGGATCCTCGAACGCCATGTAGACGGGCACATAGGTGGGTTGGAACTTCGATTTGAAGGCGAGCAGCGAGCGGAAGCCGTACACGGGCTCGAGCGCTCGACCCAGGGCGTCCAGGGCCTTGTCCAACACCGCGACAGCGCCGGTGGGCTGGTTGGGCGAATCCTCATCCGGTGTGTTGATCTTGGCCAGGGGCGCCCCGGACAAGCTCATGAACTCGATGCCCTCCTCCTGTAGGAGCAGCGCCGCGGAGGCGATGAGGAACTCCACAGTGGGGCGGAATCCCGCAGTGCGCCGACGCATGAAGTCCAAGGTCCAGCCGACCACCTGACCGTCCCGATACACCGGCAGCCAGGACGTCACGCCGTGGACGGTCCGGTTCTCGTCGATGGCGATCAGGCACCGCACGTCCGGGTCGTCCACCTCGTCCAAGCCGCCGAGGGTGAAGCCCATCTCCGGCATGCCCTTGCTGGAGACCCATTCCTCGGAGATCACCTTGATCTGGTCCGTCAGCGACAACGGGGCCGTGGGATAGCTGATCCACTCGGCGGTGATCCCTGCCTTCTTGGCATGGTTGAGCGCGGTGCGGATGTCTTGGAAGCGCTTGCCGGTGAAGGCGAGCTCGGTCAGCGGCAGCACCGTCTCCTCAGCCACCTTGATGCCGATCCAGCCGAGCCGGTCTGTGATCTCCTTGACCGGCTCGAACACGGAGTAGTAGCAGACGGACCAGCCGTTGTGGGCGCAGTGGCGGGCGAAGCCGACGACGGCTTCCTCCAGGTGCTCGGGCGGCCCGACGGGTCCGCCGGTGGTGAGCGCTATGCCGGAGACGACGCGATACGCCACGTAAGCCTCCCCGCCCTCGGTGAACCAATACTCGTTGCCAGTCCATACCGTCATCCAGGACATGGAGTTTCCGCCGGTGTGCTGCAACAACTCCCGTGCCTTCAGCGCCGCATCCGGGTCCTGGCCGTAGGCGGGCTTGCGGAACGTGGCGAGCATCGCGACGGTCAGAGTCAGCCAGAATACGACGCCCGTCCACTCGAATAGGACAGTCGTGACGAACTCCGTCGGCAAGAATCGTGGGTCCAACCACTGCAGATAACGCGGTGGGATGAGCCGTTCGGGGAATCCGATGATGAGGTCGGCGGCAGTGGGGTGGCGGTCGAACCCGTCGGCCAGCATCGAGCCCAGCAGGACATAGGCCGCGAAGAGTGCCGCCGTCACGGCGGCCAGGAACGTGAAGAGTCGCAGATAGGTGCGTTTGGGCGCGGTCACCGCGAAGAAGTGCCGGGTGGCGAGCAAGACAATGAGCATCGCGATGGGGACGAGCATCGGGATGATCGCGTGGTACAGGTGCTGCGCGCCGTCTCGTCCGCTGAACTCCCACTGGTCGTACGCCGCGTTGAAGTAGCGCAGGACCAGGTTCAAGCTCGCGAGGCCGAGCAGCACACACTGCGCCAATACTGCCGCGACCCAGGCGCCGCGACGGCCGCGCCGCAGCCCGTCGCTGAGGACAAGCACGAAGATCGACGGCATGAGGGTGAGCATCGTCGGCCCGAAACCCCCCAGGCGCAGGCCCAGCAGGCCGCCGCGGCAGTCCCGGCCGCCCGGCTGCGCGGCGCACAGCGCTCGCACTTCATCGGGGGTGGACTGCGCGCCGCTGAACAGGTCGCGCACTGAGATGAGGGGGCCGATCGCGTGGGGTGACAGCGCCGCCAGGATCGGTCCGATGGCGCTGGCGGCGACGACGATCGCCACGAGGACCCGGCCCTCGCGGCGGGTACCCGCGAACAGCGGATGCGGCCCAACAGCGGCGCGCCCGCCGCGAATCATCCAGGCCCCCACCGCGAGTCCGGCCCCCACCGCGAGTCCGGCCAGCGCCGCGAACAGCCGGCTGTAGTCCATCAGATGGCCGCTGAACAGGGCGAGCGTGACCAGCAGTGCGAGCATGCCGACGCGGATCCGCCGACGCCACAGCGCAGACATTGACGCGCTGGCGGCAAGGACGACACCCGCGATGAAGGTCGTCGGGCCTACGGCGTACTCCGCGCCGAGGTGTGGGGCCCAGGAGATCCCGGCCAAGACTGTGGCCTGCACCAGCGCCGCCGCAGCGAGACCGCCGAGGAACTGGGTGAGAATCGCGACGCCGAGGAACCTCTGCGAGCCGAGCCGCCTCTCGATCGGCACACACCCAGCGAGCAGGAAGATAGTCGTGATGATGTACACCGACAGCCCCTGCGCCCATAACGCGGAGGTCAGGGCAGTCCAGAGCCGGCCGTCGGGCAGCGTCGACGTGCCGATGCCCACCGATTGCCGCAACTCCCGGGATGGGCCGTGCAGGACGCTGCCGGTTGCGAAGGCGATCACCCACAGCGCGGCGAGGTAGGCGATTGTCACCGGAGCCGAGCGGACTGCGGCGGTCGAACTTGCCCACAGCGCGGCAGGTGATGGGCTCGCCACGGACACCTCCTGCGCATAGTGAATCTCGCGGCTGTCGCCGCATTAATACATAGTGCACTCTCGCTGCTGTGAACTCCCTGAGAGAGCGTGGGAGCCCCCGGAATCGGTACAGTCGTTTTGTGCGCGACGGCTGTCCCGCTGCCGCCCTGCAATTGTGGGAGGGGAGGTATGCGGATGCTCGATTGGTCGCTGTTGACTGGACCTGTGCCGGTCATTATCGCGGTGTTGGGGGGACTCGGCGCCATCTGGCTGCTGGCTCGGGTGAGCCGGCGCCACCTGCTGCGCAACGTGCCGCTGACGCTGGCGGGCGCCGTCATTGTGGCCGTCGTCATGTGGCTGGTGGTGGAGAAGCTCTGGCACCCCTTCCCCGATCCGCTGCCGCTGGCTATCTACGTGTGGACCGGCCTTGGAGTCTGGGCCGTGCTCCTGGTGGTGCCCCGCATTCTGGCGAGCCGTCGCCGGCTGCTGGTCTCAGTGGTGTCGGTGCTTGCCGCGGTGCTGGTGGTGCTCACCTCGGCCGCGCAGATCAACCTGCATTTCGACGCGTATCCCACGATCGGGAACGTGGTGGGCAGGAGCGCCGTGAACACCATCGACTTCGCGGAACTACCGCCGCGGCAGGACAATCCGATCATGGGCGCGCCGCTGGAGGCGAGCTGGACGGCACCGGCTGAGATGCCGTCGGTCGGCAGCGTGACCACCGCGGCCATCCCGGCGACCGCGTCGGGCTTCACCGCCCGGCCCGCCGAGGTGTATGTGCCGCCCGCGTACTTCACCGCCCGTAGGCCGCTGCTGCCGGTGCTCGTCCTGCTCGCCGGACAGCCTGGCGGCCCTGGGGATTGGTTCGCGGGCGGCAATCTGGAGCGGACGATGAACAATTTCGCCCACGCGCACCAGGGGCTCGCGCCCATCGTCGTGGTGGCGGACGGCACCGGAAGTGAGTTCGCGAACCCGCTCTGCGTGGACTCCCACCTGGGCAACGTCGCGACCTATCTGACCGTCGATGTGCCGGCGTGGATCACCGGGTCGTTTGAGGTGGACCCGGACCATAAGGCGTGGGCGATTGGCGGGCTGTCCTATGGCGGGACCTGCGCGCTGCAGATGTCCACCCTCAAGCCGGAGGTCTACCCGACCTTCATCAACCTCTCCGGCCAGCTCGAGCCGACGTTGGGCGACCACAACACCACGGTGGACCAGGTCTTCGGCGGCAACGCGGCCGCGTTCGCCGCCGTGAACCCGATGGACCTGATGAAATCCCGCAGCTATCCCAATGTGGGGGGCTACTTCGTGGTGGGCGCGGGCGATGATCAATACAAGGCCGGGCTGCGCACCGTCTACGAGGCCGCGAAGGCCGCGGGCATGGACGTGCAGTTCGACGAGGTGCCCGGGGGGCACAGCTTCGACGTCTGGTCACGCGGGCTGGCGGACAGCCTGCCGTTCATCAGCCACCGGATGGGGCTCACGTCCTGAGCCGGAGCCGGGCCAGGCGCATAAGTTGTCCTACGGTGTCGCGCTCGGCGTTCTCGGGCAGCTCGTCGACAGGCCACCAGCGAAGATCGTCGGACTCGTCGCTGCGCACCGCCACGGAGCCGGCGGGCGCGATGGCGAGGAAACGCACGTCGAGGTGGCGCGTTGGCAGGCCGAGCGAGCACGTGATCGGATGCGTGTGTAGGGCAAGGGGAACCGGGTCCATGACCAGGTCTTTGATGCCGGACTCCTCGCGGGCCTCGCGTAGCGCCGCCGCCTGGATTGTGGCGTCGGAGGGCTCGCAGTGCCCGCCCAGTTGGATCCAGCGTCCCACCCGGGGGTGCAGGGTGAGCAGGACCCGGCTCGCCGTGTGGTCGAGTAGCAGCGTGGAGGCCGTGAGGTGGCCGGGCGCGGACTTGCGCAGGCAGGCGTCGGGCGCGGCGTCCAGGAACGCGAGCACGGTGTGCCGCAGCGAGTCCTGTTCGACGTCTGGCGCCGGCCAATCCACAAGGGTGGACACGGCCGATTCATGCAGGCTCACAGCTCCACCAGCCTGTCGTCGAGGGCAGCGGCAGGCCGGGCTGCGAGGGGTTCTTCGGGATGCCCGATCGCGATGGCCCCCAAGGGCTGCCAGTCTGCGGGCAGTTCGAGGATCTCACGGACCACGTCGGGCGCGAAGATAGTCGAGCCGATCCAGCAACTGCCGACCTGGCGTACGGCGAGCCCGACCAGCAACCCTTGCACGGCAGCCCCGACGGCCACCGTGAACATCGTGTGCTCGGCGCCGGTGCGACGAGCGTCCGGGTAGCGGTGGGCCCCGTCGGGGACGCAGACCGGGATGATGATCTCGGGTGCCCCGTAGAGGATGTCGCCGCGGCTGGTGCGGGCCGCGATGCGGTCCGCAGACCAGCCATCCGCCGCGAGGTCCGCCTGCCAGGCGGCGCGCATCCCGTCCAGCAAGGCCTTGCGGCGCACGGGATCCCGCAGCCAGACGAAGCGGACGGGAGCGGTGTGGTGCGGGGCCGGCGCGGTGAGCGCGTCGGCGACGGCCGCGCGGATCAGCTCTGGCTCGACTGGCTCCGAGGTGAATGAGCGCACCGAGCGGCGCAGCAGCAACGCCTCCTGGCGGCCGCGTTCAATCGACTCGGCGGTGCCCAGCCAGAACAGGTCCTCCTCACCCGCACGGACGAGATCCCGTGCGGTGGAGCCATTCTCGACGGGGCTCAGACCTCGGACGACGGCGATGGGGGTGCCGCCGAGCTTGCCCTTGACGAGGTCTCCCGCAGCGGCGAGCTCATCGGCGATGGCGATCTCGGTGACGAATAGCTCGTTGCCGTGCTCGTCCGCGCCGCCGGCGTAGGCATGCGCGACTGCCAGTCCGGCCGCGCCGATCGCGACGTCGGTCTGCCCTATCCGCCAGGCCCGGCCCATCGTGTCGGTGACGACCACCGCGACGGTGACTCCGAGGGCCTCCTGGATAGCGGCACGGAGCCGACGGGCGCTGGCATCGGGGTCTACTGGCAGCAGCGCCAACTCATTGCCCAGCACGTTGGAGCCGTCCACCCCGGAGGCGGCCTGGACAATGCCCAGCTTGTTCTCCGTGATGAGGGTCCGGTTCTTGCGGGCGACCACGCGGACCGCCTCCTGATCCACCAGTTGACGCCGGGCGTGGTCCCGCTCATCGGGGTCGGTGGGCGCGATCACGATGCGCCCCTCCACCTTCGAGAAGATTTTGGAGGTGACCACCAGGACGTCGTCGTCGGCCAGCCAGGGCGCGGCGGCGACCACCGCGGCGGCGAGGTCGTCGCCCGGACGGAACTCCGGGAGTCCCTCAACGGTGCGGATCTCCAGCGCGGGGCTGGCATGGTCGGGGATCTGCGAGCCCGGGATCACAGCGTGATCCCGACCAATTCCATTGCCTGCCTGGCCATCTCAGCGGTGGCCTCGGGATCGGACATCAATAGCGGCACAGACTTGACTGCGACGCCGGGAATGTCGGCGCGGTCACCGGTGTCCACCAGCCAGCCATCGAGGATGCCGGCCTCGGAGCGGGCCCCGTACATCCGGCCGATGGCCTCCGCCTCGGTGGGGACGCCGATCACGGTCAGGCACTCATCGGCCATGCCGCGCAACGGCTTTCCGGCGATGACGGGGGAGATGCCGACGACCTTGGCTGCGGTGGTGCGCAGGGCCCCGCGGATACCGGGCACCGAGAGTAGGGCCCCGATGCTGACGACGGGGTTGGAGGGTGCGAGGACCACCAGGTCGGCGCCCTCGATGGCCTCGAGGACCCCGGGGGCCGGCTTGGCTTTGTCGGCGCCCACCTGCACGAAGCTGTGCGTCGGCACCTGGGCGCGGTGGCGCACCCACCATTCCTGGAAGTGGATGGCGCGTTTCTCGCCGTCGGCGGGGTCGGTGATCACCACGTGCGTCTCGCAGCGGTCGTCGGTCACGGGCAGCAGCGTCACGCCGGGCTGCCACCGGTTGCACAGGGCGGCCACGATGCTCGAGAGCGGGTAGCCGTGGTCGAGCATGCGGGTGCGGATCAGGTGGGTCGCGGTGTCGCGGTCGCCCAGGCCGAACCAGTCCGGGTCCGCGCCGTACGCGGCGAGCTCCTCCTTGACGTGCCAGCTCTCGTCGGTGCGGCCCCAGCCGCGCTCGACATCGATGCCGCCACCCAGCGTGTACATGCACGTGTCGAGGTCGGGGGTGATGCGCAGTCCGTGCATCCAGACGTCGTCCCCGACATTGACCACCGCAGTGATCTCGTGCTCTGCCCCTTCGCTCACCGGCCCCTTGGCCAGATCCAATAGGGAGCGCAGTCCCACTAGGAATTTCGCTCCGCCGACGCCGCCAACCAACACAGTCACCTTCACGCTGTCCGAGCGTAGTGCGTGGGGGCCGGGGCCCCGCTGCTGGCCTTAGTGAGCGGGGGCGAGCGGCCCAGGCAGGCTGTGTGATGAAGAACACGGACACAAAAGCTGCGGATTCTGTAACGGCGGGCGGGTCGGCACATCGAAATACCGAAGTGCGGTGGTATAGCGATTCCGCCGTTCGGGTTGAAGGGTTGGAAGAACCAGTGTTTAATAACAACCATGTCATTTGATGGGGCGAGGGGACCTGGGATCGCCCTTGATGACCAAATTTCCGGCGTAACCCCAGGGCCTGTTGTTCCGGTGTCGGTGTTTCCAGTGTCTGGGAACACAGAGACTGGAAACCATAGAGGGCATGATCCGCGCACTGCGACAGATGAGGACCCCGCAACGATGCTGAACGAGTCAGTGGTTAACGAGTCTGCACCGATTGCGCTTCGGACTGCAGGTTGGGCCGAGGTCGTCACCGGGGGCGCAGTCTCCGGGCCGACGGCGGAGGCGGAGCCGGTCGATCGCGCGGAGTTCATGGCGTCAATCGTCAACGCGCGCCCCGAACTGTCCCTTGTCGGTGGCTACGACGGCATGGATATCGGCCACCCTGAGGAGGAGTGGCAGGACCGGGCGCTCTGCGCGCAGACCGACCCCGAGGCGTTCTTCCCGGAGAAGGGCGGCTCCACCCGTGAGGCGAAGAAGATTTGCCTGAGCTGCGAGGTGCGCGTCGAATGCCTCGAGTATGCGCTGGAGAACGATGAGCGGTTCGGCATCTGGGGTGGACTGTCCGAACGTGAGCGCCGCCGTCTGAAGAAGGGCGTTATCTAGAGCAATTACGACCTAGGGCAATTAATAGTCGACCCGACCCCGCGCTAACCGCGCAGGGTCGGGTCAATTATTTCCGGGTCGACGCACAGGTAGGTGGCGACCTGCTCGACCATGACGTCGTGCAGCAGAAAGATGAGCTCGCGCGGGTGCTTGGCCCGCAGCTCCAAGGGGCGTCGGAACAGCACGATGCGGGCGCGGGTCGGATCGCCGGCCTGCGTCAACCCCGCTGGCACCAGGCGGGAGAGTGGGACGGGGCCGTCGGCCACGACCTCGGGCGGCCACGTGATGGTCTCCGGGTTGCGGGCCCGGATCTTGGGCGTCTCGTCGACGGCGATGTCGAGTTTGGTCAGCTCCTTGTGCCACGCGGCGTCGATATCGCCGAACGCCAGGATCGCCATCCGGTCGAAGGCGTCCGAGCGGCTCTGCCACGCTGGCACGCCCGCGGGCAGCACGCTACCGCGGATACCGCGGCCGCGACGCTCGATGCTGCGAGAGGTCGGGGTGCGCTTGCGATTCTGGGAGCCGGTGGGGGTCCGGTTGGTGAGGAGTCGGGACCCCGACGGGGCGAGGCCGCGTCGCGGCGTGGGGTCATCGCCTGTCGGGTCATCGCCGGAATGGCCCTTACCTGAGTGGCCCTTGCCAGTGTGACCTCGGAACATGGCCACAACGATACCTGCGAGGGATGCTGCCGACTCCACAGGAGGACTCATACGGCGCGTTGGCGCCAGGTCCGGCCGCAGTGGGTTACTGTCTCTAGTCGTGAGGATACTGCGGAAATGCTGCCGGCCCGGGTGCAAGAACTCGGCTGCCGCAACTTTGACGTTCGTGTATTCGGATTCCACCGCTGTCGTCGGACCGCTGGCCACTAGCGCCGAGCCGCACTCGTGGGACCTGTGCGAGCTGCACGCAGTGCGCATCACGGCCCCGCTGAACTGGGAACTTGTTCGGCATGAGGGCCGGTTCGCGGTGGGGGAGCCGGATGAGGACGATCTGACTGCGTTGGCCGAGGCTGTTCGGGAGGCCGGCCGCGTCGACCGGGGCAGACCTGCCGACGTGGGCGCGACTAGGCCCTCGCCGCCCAGCCCTATCGCCCGCACAGGCCGGCGCGGACATTTGCGCGTTCTGCCGGACCCTGAGCAGTAACGCCAGCAGTACGGCCATAGCGCAGTAGGCGGTTGGCGCCTGTCAGTGCGCGCTGGACATTAGGATTGCAACGATGCGTCGGGCCGAACCCTGGACCGACCGTGAATTCGAGGAGCCCGGTAATGGTCCGCTCAGCAGCGTCGGTGCATGCCGTCATCAAGGCCTATGACGTCCGTGGTCTGGTCGGTGAGCAGATTGACGAGGACTTCACCCGTGACGTGGGCGGGTCCTTCGCCCAGCTCATGCGCGCCGAGGGCGCCACAACGGTCGTCATCGGGCACGACATGCGCGATTCCTCCCCGAGCCTGTCCGCCGCGTTCCGCGAGGGCGTGCTGGCCCAGGGCCTCGACGTGGTCAGCATCGGCCTCGCGTCCACCGATCAGCTTTATTTCGCGTCGGGGCTGCTCGACTGCCCCGGCGCGATGTTCACCGCCAGCCACAATCCCGCCGCCTATAACGGGATCAAGCTGTGCCGCGCTGGCGCGAAGCCGGTGGGCCAGGACTCCGGACTGGCAACCATCGCCCAACAGGTCATCGACGGCGTGCCGCCGTCCGAGTCGGCAGCTGGCTCCGCGACCGAGCGGGATGTCCTCGAGGAGTACGCGGCATTCCTGCGCGACCTGGTCGACATCTCCGCGGCCCGCCCGCTCACGGTCGCGGTGGACGCCGGCAATGGGATGGGCGGGCACACGGTGCCCGCTGTCCTGGGCCCGCTGCCGCTGCGCGTCGCCCCGCTGTACTTCGAGCTCGACGGCAACTTCCCCAACCACGAGGCGAACCCCCTCGATCCCAAGAACATCGTGGACCTGCAGGCGCTGGTGGTGCAGTTGGGCGCCGACATTGGCCTGGCGTTCGACGGCGACGCCGACCGCTGCTTCGTCGTGGACGAGCTGGGCCAGCCGGTCTCGCCGTCCGCCGTCACGGCCCTGGTCGCCGAGCGCGAGCTCGCCAAGCACCCGGGCGCCACGATCATCCACAACCTCATCACCTCCCGCGCGGTGCCCGAGCTCGTCGGGGAGCTGGGCGGCAGGGCGGTGCGCACCCGCGTGGGGCACTCCTTCATCAAGCAGGAGATGGCCGAGACGGGGGCAGTTTTCGGCGGCGAGCACTCCGCCCACTACTACTTCGCGGACTTCTGGGGCGCGGACTCCGGCATGCTCGCCGCGCTGCATGTCCTCGCCGCGCTGGGCGAGCAGGACGGCCCGTTGTCCGAGCTGATGGCCAAGTACGAGCGCTATGCCGCGTCCGGTGAGATCAACTCGACGGTCGACGACGCCGCCGCCCGCACCGATGCGGTCCTCGCGGCATTCGCGGACCGCACGGCCGGAGTCGACCGGATGGACGGGGTGACCCTCGACCTCGGCCCCGAGCACTTCGGCGGGGGCGCCTGGTTCAATCTGCGGGCCTCGAACACCGAACCGCTGCTGCGTCTGAATGTGGAGGCGCGCACCCGCGCGGAGGTCGACGCGTTGACCAAGGAGATCCTGGAAGTGGTACGCGGCAAGTAGCGTGTCCCAGAGCTAGTGAGTCTGAGCGCTAGTGAGCTAGACCCGGGGCGGCAGCCGTCGTGCCCGGGGCATGTGTGGAAGGGAAGAACGACATGGCGGTTGTGCTGGATCCGGTTCTCGCAGAGGTCCTAGCCTGCCCGGCTCCGGATCACGGCTCGCTGCGCGTCGGCACCCCCGAGGACCCGGCCGCGGACGCGCTGACGTGCGAGTCCTGTGGCCGGATTTACCCCGTGGAGGACGGCATTCCCGTGCTGCTGCTCGACGAGGCCGTCACACCTAACGCGGACGGTGGGGCTGAAAGCCCGCAGACGTGACACCTGAGCCTGTGGACCTTGACGATGGCGACGCGGTGCAGCGCGCGGACACCCGAGGGGTGCTCCGTTCTGCGGCGTCCGCGGGAGCGCAGGTTCGCGCGGTGTCCTCGGCGGTCTCGGACGGCGTGCTGGGGAGTTTGGCCGGCATCCGGCCGCGCGCCGTCGTGCTGGTGACCGGGCGGGGCTCGGCGAGCCGGGCGGCGGCGATCCTGGTGGGCGCGCTGGCCGGTGTGGTCGACGTGCCCGTGGTGCGGGCGGATCGCACACCCAACTGGACCGGCTCGCTCGACCTGGTTGTGGTCGCCGGCGACGATGCCGGTGACCCGGTGCTCGCCCAGTCCATCGCGGATGCGGTGCAGCGCGGCGCGGAGACCGTGGTGACGGCGCCCGACGAGGGGCCCGTCGGGACGGCCGGCGCCGGCTATGCGCTGCGCTTGCCACCGCGGGTCAGCGTGCTCGACGCCAATCGGATGATTCACCACTTGGCCGCGATGCTTGCGGTGCTGGCGGCCGTCGGCTCCAGGGGCCAGGTGCTGGGCACCCAGCGCGAGCTGTCGCAGCTGGCGGACGTGCTCGATGGGGAGGCGCTGCGCGGCGGGCCCGGACAAGCGGTGTTCCGCAACGCGGCCAAGACTCTCGCCGCCCGGGTCACGACGGCCCATGCGGCGGGCATAGCGCTGGCGGGCGATCGTCCTGGCACCACCGCGCTGGCCGAGCACGCGGCGGCGGCCCTGCTGTCCGCCGGTGGAGTGTGCGCCGCGGCCGTCGAGCTGATCGACGTGCTCGCCGCCCCGCGGCAGATGGGCTCGGTCGCCGCGGAATCCATCTTCTACGACCCGCAGTTCGACGGTCCCGCAACGGCCCCGCCGCTGCGGGTGTTCGTGCTGTCCTGTGCGGCGGACGCGCGGGAGACCGCAGTGCGGGTATCCGCGCTGCCGGACGCGGAACTAGTCCTGGCCGGCGACGAGCCGGCGGTTGGCCTGGACAGCGGGGCGCCCGCACCGGGCCCGGCCATGGCCGCGGCGGAGCTCGACGACCGCCCCGAGATCATGCAGCTCGTCGTCCTGGCGGTGCGCTGGGAGCTCGCCGCCGCCTATGTCTCGTTGACCGCGGGCTCGTTGGCTGTCGGCCCATCGGCGCCGTTGTCGGATCAAGCGGACGTGGAGCGATAACGGTGGAACTCTTGGAGGCGGCGGTCCGGTCCTATGCGTGGGGCTCGCGCACCGCGATCGCCCAGCTGCGTGGGGACCGGAATCCGACGCCGCATCCCGAGGCGGAGCTGTGGCTCGGCGCGCACCCGGGTGATCCGGCGATGCTCGCCGGCAGTCGGTCCGAGAACGGCGCCGCCCGCTCTCTACTTGAGCAGATCGACGCGGATCCCGTCGGACAGCTGGGCCGGCAGGTGTTGGCCCAGTTCGGCCCGCGGCTGCCCTTCCTCCTCAAGGTGCTCGCCGCGGAGGAGCCGCTGTCCCTGCAGGCGCACCCGAGCAAGAGGCAGGCGGAGGAGGGGTTCGACCGCGAGGAGGAGCGGGGGCTGCCGATCGACTCGCCGCTGCGCAACTACCGCGATCGCAACCACAAGCCGGAAGTGGTGGTCGCGCTGGGCCCCTTCGAGGCGCTCGCGGGATTCCGGGACGCGGCCAGCACCGTCGAGCTGCTCGCCGCTATAGACGTGCCGGAGCTGGCCCCGCACATCGCGCTGCTGCGCGGGGAGCAGGACGAGGCCGGACTGCGCGCCCTATTCACCACCTGGATCACCATGCCGCAGAACGCGGTGGACGAGTTGCTGCCGAAGGTGGTGCAGGGCTGCGTGCGGTACCTGACCGCCCACAGCGGCGGGGGCCCGCTGGGCGCCGTCATGCGGACCGTCCTCGAGATCAGCGACACCTACCCCGGGGATGTCGGCGTCCTGTCGTCGATGCTGCTCAACCGGGTGACGCTGCAGGACGGCGAGGCGCTCTACCTGCCCGCCGGGAACCTGCACGCGTACCTGCGGGGGGTGGCTGTGGAGGTGATGGCCAACTCCGACAACGTGTTGCGCGGGGGTCTCACCCCCAAGCACGTGGACGTGCCGGAGCTCCTGCGGGTGCTGGACTTCGGCTCCGTCGACGCGGTGCCAATGACAGACACCACCGCCCCCGGCGGCCCGCCCATCCCCGGCGAGTACGAGTACCCCGCCCACACCCAGGACTTCCGGCTGAGCCGGGTGCTCCTGGGCGTGGATCCGCTCACCCTGGGCGGCCGGGACAATCCGGACGCGCGCGGCCCCGAGATCCTGCTGTGCGTGGACGGCGCGGTGGAGCTGCGCTGCGGCGAGCAGCGGCTGGAGCTGGGCGGCACGCAGGCGGCCTGGATCGCGGCCGCCGACCCCGCACTCACCCTGCGGGCGCTCACCCCGAGTGCGCGGGTCTTCCGGTCGACGGTCGGCGCGATCGGCCCGGGAGCCGGCAAACCACTAGTCTCACACCAGCTGGACACAGCGAATAGTCGAGGAGAAGATGTCCGCCCATAGCGAGGACCAGCCCACAGCCGAGATCGAGGCGGCAGAGCACACTAGCCACGGCGGCAAGAAGGCCATTGTCGCGGCCCTAGTGGCCAACGCGGGGATCGCGATCGCCAAGTTCGTCGGCTACCTCATCACGGGGTCCTCGTCGATGCTCGCGGAGGCGGTGCACTCGGTCGCCGACACGTCGAACCAGGGTCTGCTGCTGTTCGGTCAGAAGCGCTCGGAGCGGCCCGCGGACAAGCTGCACCAGTTCGGCTACGGCCGCAACCGCTACTTCTACTCGTTCGTGGTGGCCCTCGTGCTGTTCACGATGGGCTCGATGTTCGCGATCTACGAGGGCATCCACAAGATCCAGCACCCGGAGGACCTCTCCTCGGCCTGGGTCGCCATCGCGATCCTGGTGGTCGCCATCGGGCTGGAGACCTTCAGCTTCCTGACCGCCCGCAAGGAGTCGCTGCCACTCAAGGGCGATAACAGCTGGTGGCACTTCATCCGCAACAGTCGCAGCCCGGAACTTCCCGTGGTCCTCTTGGAGGACCTAGGGGCACTGGTGGGTCTGGTGCTCGCGCTTGCAGGCGTGAGCCTGACGATGATCACCGGCGACGGGGTGTGGGATGGCATCGGCACGCTCTGCATCGGCGCGCTGCTCGGCGTCATCGCGGTGTTGTTGATCATCGAGATGCAGTCCCTGCTCATCGGCGAGGGCGCGACGGACAAGGACCAGGCGCTGATCGACGACGCCCTGGCCAGCGGCCGCGTCGAGCGCGTGATCCACCTGCGCACGCAGTACATGAGTCCCGATGAGCTGCTGGTCGCGGCGAAGATCGCATTCCCCACCGGAATCACGCTGCGAGAGGTCGCCGCGGAGATCGATGCCGCGGAAGCCCGGGTCCGCGCGGTGGTCCCGGCGGCGAAGCTGATCTATCTAGAACCCGATCTTGACCGGGACACAGTGCACTAGCGCGTGCCCGATAGCCTTGACAACCGACCCATCTCCTGACGGGGTCCGAAATTCTATGAGGAGTTTGCACATGACCAGCGCGAGCACGCGAATGACGGTGGACGTTTCCAACGGCATCGATTTCAAGGTGGCGGACCTGTCCCTCGCCGAGTTCGGCCGCAAGGAGATTCGCCTCGCCGAGCATGAGATGCCCGGTTTGATGGAGCTGCGCCGCGAGTACGCCGATGTCCAGCCGCTCAAGGGCGCCCGCGTGTCGGGCTCGCTGCACATGACGGTCCAGACCGCCGTGCTGATCGAGACCTTGACGAGCCTCGGTGCTGACGTTCGATGGGCGTCGTGCAACATCTTCTCCACCCAGGACCATGCCGCCGCGGCCATCGTCGTCGGCAAGCACGGCACCCCCGAGGCGCCTCAGGGCGTCCCGGTCTTCGCGTGGAAGGGCGAGAGCCTCGAGGAGTACTGGTGGGCTGCCGAGCAGATGCTGACCTGGCCCGCCGCCGCTGATGGTTCCGAGCGCCCCGCCAACATGATCCTCGACGACGGCGGCGATGCCACCACGCTCGTGCTGCGCGGCGCGCAGTTCGAGAAGGCCGGCGTGGTCCCGCCCGTCGACGAGGAGCACGACAGCGCTGAGCACAAGGTGTTCCTGGCCCTGCTGCGCGCCTCGCTCGCCGCCGACAACACCAAGTGGACCGCCATCGCGGAGTCCGTCAAGGGTGTCACCGAGGAGACCACCACGGGCGTGCTGCGCCTGTACCAGTTCGCCGCCGCCGGCGAGCTCGTCTTCCCCGCGATCAACGTCAACGACTCGGTCACCAAGAGCAAGTTCGACAACAAGTACGGCACCCGCCACTCGCTGCTCGACGGCATCAACCGCGGCACCGACGTCCTCATCGGCGGCAAGGCCGCGCTGGTCTGCGGCTACGGCGACGTGGGCAAGGGCTGCGCCGAGGCGCTCAAGGGCCAGGGCGCGCGCGTCACGGTCACCGAGGCCGACCCGATCAACGCGCTGCAGGCGCTCATGGACGGCTTCGACGTCAAGACCGTCGAGGAGTTCATCGGCCAGGCCGACATCGTGATCACGTCCACCGGCAACAAGGACATCATCACGTTCGAGCACATGAAGCAGATGAAGCACCAGGCCATCCTGGGCAATATCGGCCACTTCGACAACGAGATCGACATGGCCGGCCTCGAGCGCGCGGCCGACGTCACGCGGATCAACATCAAGCCCCAGGTCGACGAGTTCACCTTCGCCGATGGACACAGCATCATCGTGCTGTCGGAGGGTCGCCTGCTGAACCTCGGCAACGCCACCGGCCACCCGTCGTTCGTGATGTCCAACTCCTTCGCGAACCAGACCATCGCGCAGATCGAGCTGTGGACCAAGCCCGACGAGTACGACAACGAGGTCTACCGCCTGCCCAAGCACCTCGACGAGAAGGTCGCGCGCATCCACGTCGAGGCGCTCGGCGGCTCCATCACCAAGCTCACCAAGGAGCAGGCGGAGTACATCGGCGTCGACGTCGACGGCCCGTACAAGCCCGAGCACTACCGGTACTAGAAGCGGGCGGGCGCTAAGCACCAGTCATGGGAAAACTGCTCGTCATCGAGGGCATCGACGGCGCCGGCAAGCGCACCCTCACGGAGGCGCTTGTCCGGAGCTGGCGGGCCGATGGAGTCCGGGTCGCGACTGCGGCCTTCCCCCGCTACGGGGAGTCCGTGCACGCGGACCTGGGCTCCGAGGCGCTGCACGGCCAGCACGGGGACCTCGCGGACTCCGTCTACGGCATGGCCCTGATGTGGGCGCTGGACCGGCGCGAGCACCGCGCTGGCCTGGCGGCCCAGGTCGCCGCGCACGACATCGTGCTCCTGGACCGCTACGTCGCCTCGAACGCCGCCTATGGCTGCGCGCGGCTGCGGCAGGGCCCGGCCGACGGTTTCGCGGACTGGGTGCGGGAGATGGAGTTCGAGCGCTTCGGCCTCCCCGTCCCGGACCGGCACCTGTTGCTGGCCGTGCCGGTCGAGGTGGCCCGGGAGCGGGCGCGGGGACGTGAGGCGCAGGACGCGTCGCGCACCCGGGACGCGTATGAGCGAGACGAGGGTCTGCAGGCCCGGACCGCGGCGGTCTACGAGCAGCTGGCCGCGGCGAACTGGCTGGCCCCGTGGACAATCACGCGGGTCGGCGAGTTGGCTGGGCCGGACGCGATTGGGGCCCTCGCGGCGCGCTTGGTCGGCTAGCCGGGTAAACATCGGTAGCCTGTCCCAAGCACTAGTACGTGTAGCGCTCAACTAATCAACACACAGACGACGAGATATCGCGATGAGGATATGAAGCCGAAGATTCTGGTAGTCGATGACGACGCCGCGCTGGCGGAGATGCTCACCATCGTGCTCGAGGCCGAGGGCTTTGAGCCGCTCGTCGTCGGCGACGGCCTGTCAGCGCTCCCGCAGATGCGCGAGTTCCGCCCGGATCTGATCCTCCTGGACCTGATGCTGCCAGGCATGAACGGCATCGACGTGTGCCGGGCGATCCGCAGCGAGTCCAGCGTGCCGATCATCATGCTCACCGCCAAGACGGACACCGTCGACGTGGTCCTGGGCCTCGAGTCCGGCGCCGACGACTACATGGTCAAGCCCTTCAAGCCGAAGGAGCTCATTGCCCGGGTGCGTGCCCGGCTGCGGCGCCTCGAGGATGAGCCGGCGGAGATCCTGGCCATCGGCGAGGTCCAGATCGACGTCCCCGCACATGTGGCGACACGCGGCGGCGAGCCGATCTCGCTCACCCCGCTGGAGTTCGACCTGCTGGTCGCGCTCGCGCGCAAGCCCCGCCAGGTCTTCACCCGTGAGGTGCTCCTCGAGCAAGTGTGGGGTTACCGCCACGCGGCGGACACCCGGCTGGTCAACGTGCACGTGCAGCGGCTGCGCGCGAAGATCGAGCGTGATCCCGATAATCCCGAGGTCGTCCTGACCGTTCGGGGGGTCGGCTACAAAGCCGGACCTCCGTGATCGGTCGCCGAATCCGGGCGCGGAGCCGAGTCCATCGGGCCGCGACCGGCATCGCCAGGCGCGGCCGCTCCGTGGGGCGCCGTCTGGCACGGAGCTGGCGGCGCTCCCTACAGCTGCGGGTCGTGGTCTCGACCCTCACGTTGTCCCTCATTGTCATCTTGATCCTGGGCTTCGTGCTGAGCAGCCAGATCACCGACCGCATGCTCGAGGCCAAGGTCGCGGCAGCTACCGAGGAGATCGACCGCGCGCGCGGCACGGTGGACCGGATTCTGGGCGCGGCGGACTCGACCAGTGCGCTGGAGAACCGCCTCGAGGCCGCGAAGTCGGCGCTGGTCGATCCCACCACCGACGGCCAGACGGGCAACAGTGCCGGGGCCTTCGAGCCGGTGGTGATCGTGCCCGGCAGCGGCCCCAGCCCAGAGACGTCCGCCGGCCCGGTGCGCGATATCCCGGACAGCCTGCGCACCTTCGTGCAGGCTGGCAAAGTCAGCTACCAGTACGGTTCGGTGCCCGGCCCGGACGGTGCGATCGTGCCAGCTCTGATTGTGGGCTCCCCGGCGGGCTCGGACATCTCGCCCATCGAGCTGTACTTGATCTTCCCGCTGATCGCGGAGCAGCGCACTCTCACCCTGGTCCAGGGCATCCTCTTGACTGGCGGCATCGTGCTGCTCGGCCTGCTGACCGCGATCTCGCTGCTCGTGGCGCGCCAGGTGGTGCTGCCGGTGCGGTATGCGTCGCGCATCGCCGAACGCTTCGCAGACGGCCGGCTCACCGAGCGCATGCCGGTGCATGGCGAGGACGACATCGCCCGCCTCGCCGTGTCCTTCAACGACATGGCCGAGAACCTCTCCCGACAGATCGCCCAGCTTGAGGAGTATGGCAACCTGCAGAAGCGGTTCACCTCCGACGTGAGCCACGAGCTGCGGACGCCGTTGACGACGGTGCGGATGGCGGCCGACCTGATCTACGACAACCGGGACGATCTAGACCCGGTGCTGCGCCGGTCCGCCGAGCTTATGACCAACGAGCTGGACCGGTTCGAGGCGTTGCTTGCGGACCTGCTCGAGATCAGCCGGCACGACGCCGGCGTGGCGGAACTCGCCGCCGAGAAGCTGGACCTGCGCGCGTGTGTACGGGGCGCCGTCGCGACAGTCGAGCACCTGATCGGTGAAGCCGGCAGCCACTTGATCCTGGACCTGCCCGACGAGCCCGTCGTCGCGGAGGTGGACCCGCGGCGCGTCGAGCGGGTATTGCGAAACCTCCTGGCCAACGCCCTGGACCACGGGGAGGGCGAGCCGGTGCTGCTGCGCCTGCGCGCAGACGACAACGCGGTGGCAGTCGTCGTCTGCGACGAGGGCATCGGGCTGCGGCCGGGGGAGGAGAAACTGGTGTTCAACAGATTCTGGCGCGCCGACCCGTCGCGCATGCGGCGCTCTGGCGGAACTGGGCTGGGCCTGGCCATCAGCATGGAGGACGCGCTGCTGCACCACGGCAAGCTGGAGGCGTGGGGCGCCCCCGGTGAGGGCGCCTGCTTCCGACTGACACTGCCGCGCGTACTCGGGCACCGGCTCACCGGCAGCCCCCTGTCCCTGCACACCCGCGTGCCGCGGGGCATCGCCAAGGCCCCCGCGCCGCTGCCCGAGGGGGAGTCGCTGCCGTGAGAATCTCTGCTGGGAAGTCCACCTTCGGCGCATTGTTGACGCTGGTGCTCGTGGGAGTGCTGCTGCTCACCGGCTGCGCCGCGCTGCCGTCGACCTCCGCGCCGCAGGCGATCGGGGTCGTCCAGCGTGACGCCGGCCTGGCGGACGTCCCGACCCCGACCTCCGGCAAAGAGCCGGACCTGTTGCTGCGCGATTTCGTCAAGGCCAGCAGTGAGCCGGGCGGTCGCCATTCCGCCGCCCGCAAGTACCTGACGGGGTCCGCGGCGGTCCGGTGGGACGACACCGTGTCGATCTCCATCGTCGAGAAGATAGACGTGTTCTTCGACTCCCGCACCGCAGATTCCGCCACGCTGCTCGTTCGGGCAGCGAAGGTCGGCGACCTCGACGACCAGGGGGTGTTCAAGGCCGAGGAAGGCACTCTCGAGACCCGCGTGACGATGATCCGCGAGAACAACGAGTGGCGGATCGATCAACTGCCGGACGGGGTCATTGTCGACCGCTCCCAGTTCCTCAACGCTTACCACGAGGTGGCGCTGTATTTCCTGAACCGGCAGGGCACGGTCGTCGTGGCCGACCCGCGATGGCTCTCGCTGCGGACGGATGAGCTAGCCGCCCAGCTGATCGACATGTTGATCACTGGGCCGAAGGCGCCGCTGGCCGAAGCCGTCAGCAATAAGCTCGGCAGCGATGTGCACCTGCGCAGCACGCTCACCAAGCTCGACGGGCGAGACAGCGACGTCGGCATCGGTGTCGGTGGTGTCAAGATGGACTTTCAGGGCATCGGCAGCCTGGGGCAGGCCAACCGGAGACTGCTGGCAGCACAGGTGATTTGGACGTTGTCCTCGGCCGGGATCGCCGGCCCCTATGAAATCCTCGCCGACGGCGCGCCGTTGGACGCGACCCACCCAGAGCCGCTCACCACCGAGGACGTCGCCGTCTTCTCGTCGGATACGGAGAGCCACAGCGCAGGACTGCTCGCCATCACCGACGGCACCCTGGTCAGCGTGGTGGAGTCCGGCGCCATCCCCGTCCCGGGAGCACTGGGCCAGCCGAGCGACCTGATCAGCGCCAGCCTCTCGCGCGGGGGCGATGAGGTGGCCGGCGTGCGGATCGCGGATGTGCCCGGCGAGCGGCTCCTAGAACTCGTCGTGGGCCCCTTCGGCGGCGACGCGGTACCGGTCGCATCGGGCGGTGCGATCACGCGACCCACCTGGAGCGTCGGCGACAACTCGGTGTGGGCGGCGATCGGCGGCGACAAGGTCGTGCGGGCGGCGAAGGGCTCGGACGGCCGCTGGTTCAGCGCCCCGGTGGATATCCGAGAGATCACCGAGCTGGGCGGGCCGATCACGGAGATGCGGATCTCCGGCGACGGGGTGCGCGTGGCACTGATCGTCGGCGGCCGCGTGTTCATCGCCTATTCCACGCCACTCGACGACGGCAGCTATCGGCTCAGCGCGCCACGGGCCATCGGCTTCTCCCTGGGCTCGTCGCTGATCTCGCTGGACTGGAATGGCAGCCAAAATCTCGGCGTGCTCCGGTCCGGCGCCGATAACCCGCTGGCGCAGCTATCCTACGACGGTTTCTTCGTGCGGCCCATGACCAACCGCAACCTCTCGCCGCCCCTGCGGGCGATCGACATGACCGCGAGCGAGGCCTACGTGGTCGACAGCCGCGGCGTGATGCGCTTGTCGATCCCCGGCACCGCGGACGAACAGTACTGGCGCGAGGTGCCCGGACTGATGGGCAACGGGGCGGTGCCGGTGACGCAGGGCTGATTGGCAGTGGATGTCTGGGGCCGGGGCATGATGTGCGGCATGGGCAAGCTCTGGTCGTCTGTGCTCGATCTTGCGCTGCCCCTCGAGTGCGGGGGCTGCGCGACGCCAGGCACTCGCTGGTGTGGCCCGTGCGCGGACGCCTACGGCCAGGGGCCGGTGCGGCTGCGGCCCCGCGTGGACCCCGGCGTCCCGGTGTGGTCGCTGGGCACCTATGTGGGCAGCCGCCGGCAGGCTGTGCTCGAGGTTAAGGAGCACGGCCGGCGCGATCTGTCCCAGCCGCTGGGACAGGCGCTAGCTGTGGGCCTAAGCCGGCTCCGCGAGCTCGGCGAGCTGGACCCACCGGAGCTGGCCCCGCTGGCCCTGGTGCCGGCGCCGTCCAGGAGGGCCGCGGCGCGCAGACGCGGCGGGGACCCCGTGCATCGAATTGTCGGCCGGGCCGCCGCCGCACTCGCGCCCGAGCAGGTCGTCGTCGCGGCGAACCTCGAGATGGGCAGGGGAGTGCGGGACTCCGTGGGCCTGGGCGCGGAGGCGCGCACGCGCAACCTCGACGGGCAGGTCCGGCTGCGCGGCGTGATTCCCAGGACGGGGACGGTGGTCCTAGTCGACGACGTCGTCACGACGGGCGCGACGGCGTCGGAGTCGGTCCGTGTGCTCAGCGCCGCCGGGGTGCGGGTGCACGCGGTGCTCGCGCTGGTACACGTGTGAGAGCCGCTGGCGCCGGGGCCAGCACTTTGACTGTGCCCGCGAATCCCATCTCAGTCATTTGTCGTCAAACACGTGGCGGAGTCACCGGATCGCGACTAGCGTCGGCCTCAACACCGAAGGGCAAAACCCATCGGTGTCGAGTGAAAACACAGAACGGCCATCGGCGCTGCTGCGTCTTCCATCGCGGCAGCCAAAGCTGGGAGGTTCGACATGTCGACCAGTTCAGAAGTAACAATGGATTTCCTGTCCGCTGATCAAGTTGAGGAATCCGACGGCAGCGGCCGGAGCCTGGGTGCGGACCTAGTAGTCAAGGGCCGCAACGTGGAAGTCCCAGACCACTTCCGGGTGCATGTCGCGGATAAGCTCGCTCGGCTGGAGCGGTTCGACCTAAAGGTTCAGATATTCGACGTCGAGCTCCAACACGAGCGCAACAAGCGGCAGGCCAAGGCCGCCCAGCGCGTGGAGATCACGGCGCGGGGCAAGGGCCCGGTCGTCCGCGCAGAGGCTCGGGCGGACAGTTTCTACGCCGCCCTCGAGCTGGCCGTCGCCAAGCTGGAGAGCCGGCTGCGCAAGACCAAGGACCGCAGAACGGTCAGCTACGGGGAGAAGACCCCGATGTCTGTCGCCACCGCCACCGCGGAGCTGGCCCAGGACGACTCGCTGGCCATCTCGCCGGAGATCGGTCTGGAGAATGACGACTATCCGGTGGGCCCCGGACAGGTGGTGCGCACCAAGGACCACCCGTCCACGCCCATGACAGTCGACGAGGCACTTTACGAGATGGAGCTGGTAGGACATGATTTCTTCCTGTTCCAGGACTCCGCCTCGGACAAGCCGTCGGTGGTCTACCGACGGCACGCATTCGACTACGGATTGATCCGACTGGCCTAGCCAAACTGATCTACGCCTACCATGGATCCGGTCGGGGACTACACGCCCCGGCCGGATCCACTGTTTCGGGGGCATCTTGTGCCCGGAACGCGAGTTCACACAGGATTGAGGAAACAGAACCCGTGCTGTCGAAACTGCTCCGTATCGGTGAGGGCCGCATGGTCAAGCGGCTCAAGAAGGTCGCAGACCATGTCCTCTCGCACGCGCCGGATATCGAGGCGCTCACTGACGAGCAGCTGCAGGCCAAGACCGAGGAGTTCCAGAAGCGGCACGCGGACGGCGAGTCGCTCGACGAGCTGCTGCCGGAGGCCTTCGCCGTCGCCCGCGAGGCGTCCTTCCGTGTGCTCGGCCAGAAACACTACGACGTCCAGATCATGGGTGGCGCGGCGCTGCACTTCGGCAATATCGCCGAGATGAAGACAGGCGAGGGCAAGACCCTGACCTGTGTGCTGCCGGCCTACTTGAACGCCATTGGCGGCAAGGGCGTCCACGTGGTCACGGTCAACGACTACCTCGCCAAGCGCGATGCCGAGTGGATGGGCCGCGTGCACCACTTCCTCGGCTTCTCGGTCGGCTCGATCCTGGGCGGGATGACGCCGGACCAGCGCCGTGCGTCGTACAACTCGGATATCACCTACGGCACCAATAACGAGTTCGGCTTCGACTACCTGCGCGACAACATGACGCACAGCATCGAGGACCTCGTCCAGCGTGGCCACAGCTATGCCATCGTCGACGAGGTCGACTCGATCCTCATCGATGAGGCCCGCACGCCGCTGATCATCTCGGGCCCGGCCGACGGCGCCTCGAACTGGTACGCCGAGTTCGCGCGCATCGCGCCGCTGCTCAAGAAAGACGAGCACTACGAGGTCGACATCAAGAAGCGGACCGTGGGCATCCACGAGGCGGGCGTCGAGCTCGTCGAGGACCAGCTCGGCGTCGAGAACCTCTACGAGTCTGCGAACTCGCCGCTGGTGAACTACCTGAACAACGCGATCAAGGCCAAAGAGCTCTATCAGCCCGACAAGGACTACATCGTCCGCGGCGGCGAGGTCATCATCGTCGATGAGTTCACCGGCCGTGTGCTGGCCGGGCGCCGCTATAACGAGGGCATGCACCAGGCGATCGAGGCCAAGGAGCGCGTGGAGATCAAGCCGGAGAACCAGACCCTGGCCACGATCACCCTGCAGAACTACTTCCGCCTGTACACCAAGCTCGCCGGCATGACGGGCACCGCGGAGACCGAGGCCGCCGAGCTGAACGAGATCTACAAGCTCGGCGTGATCCCGATCCCGACGAACCGCCCCATGGTCCGCGCCGACCAGCGCGATCTGATCTACAAGACGGAAGAGGCCAAGTTCGACGCCGTCGTCGACGATGTCGCGGAGCGGCACGCCAACGGGCAGCCGGTCCTGATCGGCACCACCAGCGTGGAGCGCTCGGAGTACCTGTCCCAGCAGTTCACCAAGCGCGGCATGGTGCACAACGTGCTCAACGCCAAGCACCACGAGCATGAGGCGAGCATCATCGCCGAGGCCGGTCGCTCCGGCGCGATCACGGTGGCCACCAACATGGCCGGCCGTGGCACCGACGTCGTGCTCGGCGGCAACCCGGACATCCTGGCCGACCTCGAGGTGCGCACGCGCGGCTTCGACCCGGTCGAGACGCCCGAGGAGTACGAGAAGGACTGGGACGAGACCATCGAGCGGGTCAAGGCCGAGGTCAAGGCCGAGGCCGAGAAGGTCAAGGACTCCGGCGGCCTGTATGTGCTGGGCACCGAGCGCCACGAGTCCCGCCGCATCGACAACCAGCTGCGCGGCCGCTCCGGCCGGCAGGGCGACCCCGGCGAGTCCCGCTTCTACCTGTCGCTGGGCGATGAGCTGATGCGCCGGTTCAACGGCGCCGCTGTGGAGTCGATTATGACGCGCCTGAACATGCCGGAGGACATGCCGATCGACTCGAGCATCGTCTCCAAGGCCATCAAGAACGCGCAGACGCAGGTAGAGCAGCAGAACTTCGAGATCCGCAAGAACGTCCTCAAGTACGACGAGGTGATGAACCAGCAGCGCACCGTCATCTACGAGGAGCGCCGCCGGATCCTGCGCGGCGAGGACTTCGAGGGCCAAGTCGAGCACATGATCCGCGACGTCGTCACGGCCTACGCCGACGGTGCGTCCGCGGATGGCTACGTGGAGGACTGGGACCTCGACACGCTGTGGGGTGCGCTCAAGGCGCTCTACCCCGTCTCGATCAGGCATGAGGACCTCACCGGCGAGACGGCGAATGGCCAGCGTGACGAGCTGAGCCGGACCGCGCTGCGCGAGGCTCTCGTTGAGGATGCGCTGGCCGCGTATCGCAACCGCGAGGCCGAGATCGACGCGATCGGCGGCGAGGGCGCGATGCGCCAGATCGAGCGCAACGTCCTGATGCAGGTCATCGACCGCAAGTGGCGCGAGCACCTCTATGAGATGGACTACCTCAAGGAGGGCATCGGCCTGCGCGCGATGGCGCAGCGCGATCCCCTGGTGGAGTACCAGCGTGAGGGCTTCGACATGTTCAAGGGCATGCTCGAGTCCCTCAAGGAGGAGTCCGTCGGCTACGTCTTCAACGCGGCGGTCGAGCCGGCCCAGCCCACCATCGAGGTTGGCGGCGCTCCAGCGCAGGCCCAAGCTCAAGCGCAGGCCCAGCCGCTGCCCACCGAGCTGGCGCCTGTCGAGATGAAGAAAGAAGAGGCCCCGGCTCCGGCGCCGGTCGCGTTGCGCGCCAGGGGCTTCGGCGACGAGCCTGCGCCCGCGCTGACCTACTCCGGGCCAGACGAGGACGGCCAGGCCCACGTCACCCGCGAGGCCGCCGACGACGGCCAAGGCGGCTCGCGCCGTGACCGCCGCGCCGAGCAGCGCGCGGAGAGCAAGGGCAGGGCCAAGCCGCCGAAGTCCAAGAAGCGCAAGTAGCAAACGCTCCAGCCGTCCGGGCCCGCATCCTTGCGATGCGGGCCCGGACGGCTTTTAGGCCAGGAGCAGGTTGGTCGCCACCCACAGGTCCCGACGGCGTTCGATGCGGCCGGCGATCGCGAATACCCGGGGTCCGCGGGCGTAGCTGGCACACACCTCGGCCGCGCTGTGGCCCGCCGCGACGATGCGGATCTTGCGGAGCGTGGCGGTGCCCAGTTCGCGGCCGGGCGGGCGGCTCACCGCCAGCGCCGTGAGCGCGTCGATCACGGGCTGGGTGGCCATACCCTTGAGCTGGTCGGGACGACGGCGTCGGTCGACGATCTCCAGGGTCAGACGCAGGAGGCCCTCGACCATGCGCCGCACTTCGACGGCGGAGGCGGAGGTGGGGCTAGCCGCCGGCGGCACGATGGGCGGCGGCTCTGTTAGCGCTGCTGTTGGCGGCGCCTCTGGCGCTCGCGTGGCGACTGGCGCGGGAGCTGGCCCGGCGAAGATCATGCGTGGGATCGTCGGCTGCGCAGGCGGCTCCCACATGGGCGGCCGCGAGAGATATCGCATGCTGGAGTCGGCGATGGGCCACAGTTCGGCATGCGCGTGGATGCGGATGCCAGCAGGCACTTGAAAGTTGGTCGGATAGTCAGACAAGGCTCTCTCCAGACTCGACAGCGGGCAACCACCTGGTGGCATGCCAGTGATGGATGGGTCGAGTCCGCTGGAGAGGCGCGGACTTCGACCATCATGACAGAATGTGGGGGCACCCCGCAATGGGCGGGTAATCGGGTGGGAAGCGGGAATCGTCGACGATGGTCACACGGTTGAGCGGGCAGGACGCGGCATTTTTCTACGTCGAGGATTCGGCCACTCCTGCGCACTTGGGGTCCCTGGCCATCTTCGACGCCGCGGGCTCGCGCATCGGCTATGACGGGCTGCTGGCGCTCATCGAGGGCCGACTGTCCCAAGTGCCGCGCTATCGGCAGCGGGTCAAGGAGATCGCGGGCGGACTGATCCGGCCGGTGTGGGTCGATGACGAGGACTTCGACATCACCTACCACGTCCGCCGCTCCGCGCTGCCGAGCCCCGGCACGCAGGAACAGCTCAACGAGCTGGTCGCCCGCCTGATCTCGCGCCCACTGGACCGCAACCGCCCGCTGTGGGAGCTGTACGTCATCGAGGGGCTCGAAGGCGACCGCTTCGCGATGTTCACCAAGTCCCACCAGGCGATCGTCGACGCGTTCGGCGGCGCCTTCGACATCGGGCACGTCCTCCTGGACACCAGCCCCGACGAGGTCGAGGGCCACGATGAGCTGTGGATGCCAAGCCCGGAGCCGGGCGCCCTGGCGCTGGTCATCAACGCGCTCTCCGGAATGGTCTCGCGGCCCACCGACGGCATCGAGCTGGTGCGCTATGCCGTGGGGGACGTCGCGAGCTCGATCAGCAAGGTCAGCAAGACCGTCACGGAACTCGGGTCTATCGCGCGCGGTCTGACCGCGTCGGCGCCGTCGAGCGTGCTCAACGCCGAACTCTCCCACAGCCGCCGATACGTCATGGCCAGCAGCGATCTGCAGGACTATAAGCGGGTGCGTGCGCGCTACGGCGGGACAATCAACGACGCCGCGCTGTCCGTGCTGTCGGGGGCCCTTCGGAATTGGCTGATCTCGCGGGGCGAGGCGGTCAGCGGCTCCACCATGGTGCGCGCGCTCGTCCCGATGTCGGTGTTCCCCGGCGACCGTCAGAAGCCCGGCGCACCACCCTCCGTGGGTGTGGAGGGCTCCGGCCAGGACCAGTACCCGCTCGGCCCCCTCTACGGCGGTACGACGCTTGACCTGGCCCTGGTGGACCTGCCGGTGGGCGAGCAGAATCCTGTGGTGCGGTTGTCCCAGATCGCGTACTCGATGAGCTCGCAGCCGAGCTCTTCGCGGGCGGTCGCGGCGCGTAACCTGACCCGGATGTCCGGTTTCGCGCCACCGACGATGCATGCGATGGGCGCGCGACTCGCCAGCTCCATGTCGCGACGAGCGTTCAATCTGGTCATCACGAACGCGCCGGGGCCGCAGATGCCGCTGTACTTCGCGGGCGCGAAGATGTTGGAGATCCACCCAGTGCCGCCGCTGGTGCGTAACCAGGCGCTGAGTATCGGGTTGACCTCGTATGACGGCAGGATCTTTTACGGGATCAACGCGGACCGTGAGGCGATGTCGGACCTGGCGATGTTCCCGGAGCTCATCCGGGAGTCGATCGAAGACCTGCTAGAGACCCTGTGACCACCATTAATCAAAGGACCTGCCAATGAGGGTTTTCGTGCCTGCCACCATCCCGATGCTGGAAGAGCTGATCAAGGACGGACTGCTCATGCCGGTCAGCGGCACGGTCTTCTCCGTGACGCCGTCGCTGCGCGAGGAGTACATCTCAGACGACGACGACGAGCTGGCGGAGGTGGCCATCATGGAGGCGGCCCGCGGCTCGCTGCGACTGCTCTCCGCGCATCCGGACGTGCGAATGCGTCGCGTCGTGCTGGCCGTCGACGTCGAGGGCGCTGAGCTGCGGCCGGACCTCGACGCTGCGGTTTTGCGGGTCAAGGAGCCGATCCTGCTGAAGAAGGTGGCGTCGGCGCTGGTCGACCTCGAGGCGGCCGAACCGGCCATCGCGCGCGCGGTGGAGTTCATCGACGCGGCCGATTTGGGGGATGAGGACGCGGAGCTCGCGCTCGGTGACGCGGAGGATCATGGCCTGGCCTGGTACGCGACGCAGGAGATCCCGTTTCTTATAGAATTGCTGTGAGTGGCCGCACTGGCGTTTTTGCCCTACCTCGGGGTAACCTACGGTGGCGTAGGTTTGTCAACGGATGGGGATCTTGATGGGTTTTAAGGAATGGCTCGAGGCACCGGCAAAGGGCGTCGCGACAACCAGTTCGCCGCGGATGAACATGCTGCGGGGCGCGTTGGCGCGCATCACGACCCCGCTGCTGCCGGACGATTATCTCCACCTGGCGAATCCCCTGTGGTCCGCGCGTGAACTGCGCGGCCAAATCGTCGAGGTGCGCGCGGAGACTGCGGACTCCGCCACCCTGGTCATCAAGCCGGGCTGGGGCTTCCACTTCGACTATCAGCCCGGCCAGTATGTCGGCATCGGCCTATTGGTCGACGGCAAATGGCACTGGCGCTCATATTCGTTGACCTCGGCCCCCGTGCACGCGGACAAGACCATCGCGATCACCGTCAAGGCCATGCCCGAGGGCTTTTTGTCCTCGCACATCGTCGGCGGCGTCGAGCCCGGCACCATCGTCCGGCTCGCGGCGCCCCAGGGCAACTTCGCGCTGCCGGAGCCACTGCCGGAGAAGATCCTCTTCCTCACCGCGGGCAGCGGCGTCACCCCGATCATGTCGATGCTGCGGGCCATGGACCGCCGTGGTGCGGTGACTGACGTCGTGCATGTGCACTCCGCGCCCACCGAGGCCGATGCGATGTTCCGCGACGAGCTGCAAGACCTGGCCAGCCGGCACGACAGCCTGCGCCTGCACCTCCAGCTGACCCGGTCGATGGGCAAGTTCAACCTCGACGAGCTGGATACCGTCTGCCCCGACTGGCGCGAGCGCCAGGCCTGGGTGTGCGGCCCCGGCGGGATGCTGGAAGCGGTCGAGGCCCGATGGACACAAGAGGACATCGCGGACAACCTGCATCTGGAGCGCTTCGCCGTCGACCGCAGCGGTCAGGACGGCGACGGCGGCACGGTGACGTTCGCCAAGACCGACCGCTCTGTCGAGATCGACGGCGCGACCACCCTCCTCGAGGCGGGCGAGAAGGCTGGCGTGCAGATGCCGTTCGGCTGCCGCATGGGGATCTGCCAGACCTGCGTCGTGCCACTCGAGAAGGGCGCTGTTCGCGACCTGCGCAACGGCAAGTTGCATGAGGAGGGCTCGCGTATTCAGACTTGCATCTCCACGGCCGCAGGCGACTGCACGCTGGGGCTGTGAGTGGTGCTCCAGACGGGCCGCACGCGGATCGGCGCTACTGAATTCAAGTTCTCAACTGAAGGGCGCGAAATCTAATGGCAATCTCAGACGTCGCGACATACTCGCACCTCTCCACCAGCGATATCGAGGGCCTGCGGGCTGAGCTAGACACAATTCGACGGGATGTCGAGAGCTCGCTGGGCGAGCGCGACTCCCGCTACATCCGGCGCACCATTCAGGCACAGCGGCTGATCGAGGTCGCATCGCGCGCGGTCATCTTCGGCTCCAAGTCGAAGACGGGCCTGGCGCTGGGCACCCTCGGGCTGGCGGTCGCGAAGAGCATCGAGAACATGGAGATCGGGCACAACGTCAGCCACGGCCAGTGGGATTGGATGAACGAGCCCGAAATCCACTCCACCTCGTGGGAATGGGACATGGCATGCGCGTCGCCCCAGTGGAAGCATTACCACAACTATCTGCACCACAAATACACGAACGTGCTCGGCATGGACGAGGACATCGGGTTCGGTGTCATCCGCATGGCTCGCGACCAGGAATGGCGCCCGATCAACCTGATCCAGCCCCTCCAGAACCTGGTGCTGGCCATCGGGTTCGAGTGGGGCATCGGCATCCACGACATCAAGCTGGAGTACCTGAAGGGCACGCCCGAAGAGCGGGCGCACACCATCAGCCAGGTCAAGGAGTTCGTCCGCAAGGCTGGGCAGCAGCTGTTCAAGGACTACGTCCTGTTCCCCGCGCTGAGCGGCCGTCGATGGAAGCGGACGCTGGCCGCTAACGCGAGCGCGAACGTGGGCCGGAACCTCTGGACCTACGTCGTGATCTTCTGCGGGCACTTTCCGGACGGCGCGGAGAAGTTCACGATGGACGACATCGAGAACGAGACGCCCGGCGAGTGGTACCTCCGTCAGATGCTCGGCACGGCCAACATCAACGCGGGGCCGGGCATGGCGTTTATGACCGGCAACCTCTGCTACCAGATTGAGCACCACCTGTTCCCGGATCTGCCGAGCAACCGCTACGGCGAGATCAGCGACCGCGTCCGAACCCTGTGCGATAAATACGACCTGCCCTACAACACCGGGCCGCTCGCCGTGCAGTACCTTGAGGTGCTGCGGACTGTATTCAAGCTGTCGCTGCCGAACAGCTTCCTCACGGAGACCTCCGACAACGCCCCGGAGACCGCCTCGGAAAAGCGGTTCCCGAGGTTGCAGGAGGCAGTCGTCGATCCGGTGACGGGTCGCCGACGGGGCCTGCGCACCGCACTGCGGGAACTGCGCGCGGCCAGCTAACGGGACTTCTCTACCGGGGCCGGAGCGCCACTATGGCGATGGGCCGATTGGTCTTCGACTGATACTGGCCGTACTGGCCCCGGTTGATCTTGTTCATCCGCGCCCACATGCGCGCATAGTCGCTGTCGCCCGGGCGGACCGTGCGCGCGGTGACCGGTAGCCGCTGGCGGCCGATCTGGATCTCGCAGTCCGGTTGCGACATCACATTGTGCAGCCAGCCGGGGGACCTGCGCGCGCCGCCGTTCGACGCGACCACCGTGTAGTCCTCGCCGTCGCGGCCGTAGATCAGCGCCGATGTGCGAGTCTCGCCGGTCTTGCGGCCAACCGAGCGCAGCAGCAGCGACGGCATGCCCATCATCATGCGGTGGCCAAGCCAACCGCCGGTTGACTCGTATATCTGCTGGTGCAGTTGGAGCGATTTGACGAAGAGGTTGGCCATGCAGTGATTATGGCTGATGGGAGCGCGTCTGCTAGCGGACCGAATCAAGCTGCGCAAATGCCCTCGCTCAACCTCGGCCCGACTTCTGCCTACATCGACGGGACTGCGGAGGTCCTGCCCGCTAGAACGGTGGTGGGTCGATTCCGCTGCCGTACTCGTCGCCCTTGTTGATCTTGTCGCCGATGCGGTATCGGACGATGCCGTCGCGTGGGTCGGGCTCGGGCGGTGGCGGCTTTTCGGCTCGAAGGTGCGCGGGCCGCTCGATCGGAGGCAGAGGTGTCCTGTCGAGATGGATATTCGGTGGGGCGACGGTGGTCCGGAACCCGGCCGGCAGCGTTATCTGGACGTGCCCGGTAATAGAAGTCCAGATGAGAGCCGAACCGGCGAGACCGACGACTGTCCAGGTCCGAGCAGTCTTCAGCTGGTGATGGTGTTTGCACAAACATTGGAGATTTGACTCGATGGTCCATCCGCCGGCTCTCGGCCGATTCTGGTTGAACGGCACCCTGTGGTCGATTTCGCAGCGCTTGGCGGGCCGGGTACAGGCGGGGAAGCGGCAGTGCCCATCGCGGGCGCGCACAAGCGCCTTCTGTGCGGCGGTGGGTCGATAGGTCAGGGCACCGTCTGGCGGGTGCTCGAACCCGCCGTGCCCGTCGGGGTGGATCCCGGCGGCGTCGGCCGGGTGGTGCTCGAGATGCATCAGGATGCGATTGATAATGGTGCCGTCGCCAATCACCGATTTGCGTGGGGCGCAGCGGATCTGGTCGCGCCGATACCAGGCGGCGAGGGGGATCGGCGGGGCTGGCCGTGATCGGCCCAGGAGCATGCGGGTGTTGGCGGGCAGCGCGGTGCCCATAGCGGTGGCGCGGTGCTGCTCGGCCAATTTCTCTCGGGAGCAGTATTCGGTGTACTGCTGCTCGAGGTAGTCCTCGTACTCGGGATCTTCCTCGACGGGAAGATCTTCCCGGAGGTTGTCGGCCACGTCGGACTCGGGTGGGGTGGAGGCAGGCGGGGCGGACTCCGCTGGCGGGTCCACGAAGCCGCCGGAATCCTCGTCCTCCTGGTCGCCAGGATTGATGGTCTGCCAGTGTTCGGCGAGGCGCTTGCCCTCGTTGATCAGCAGCTGCCAGGTGGCGTCTTCCGCGAGCATGCGGGCGTAGTCCGGGCAGATCGGGCCATATCCGGCCAGCACCGCGGGGTTGTTCGCCAGCTGCATGAGCGTGGCCAGGTCGGCGTGGACGTAGACGTGGGGCTTGTTCCGGGGCTGGTGGGTGGTCTGCAGGAAGTGGGGGCAGGCGTCACGTCCACAACGGCAGGGGATCGCGTGCTCGCCGCGGGTGAGGGCGAGGAATGCGTCGGCGCGTCGCTGGCCGGCGTTGCGGGGGTCCTGCTCGCAGACGGTGGCGGCGACCTCGTCGATCATCGCCTCGAGGTTTATCGCCTCATCCGCGGTGAGGAAGGCCTCGAACCATGCCATCCCGAAGGGCGCGTTGCGTCGGCGGGTGCGCCGACGTGCCTTGCCGACTTGGTGGCGGTGGGCGGCGAGGTCGGGATCGTGGGCGATGAGGATGCGTTCGATCTCGGCGAGCAGCGGGCCGGGGGTCAGCTTACGGGCTGCGGCGAGCAGTTCGTCCTCGATGGCGGCGATGGTGTGCTTCTCGATCTCGTCGAGTGCGCTGGAGATAGCGGCGACGCGTCGGTAGTTGAGGTCGCCCGCAAGGAACGCGTCCGTGATTTTCGGGGTGCGGTGGGTGAGCATCTCGCCGATTTTGAGATAGGTGGTTGCGACGGTCTCGGTGCAAGTGGTGGCGATAGCAATGTCGGTGATGGCGATCTCCCGGAGGAGGTGTTCGCTGACGCCGAGGGTGCGGAGGCACTTCATGCGGAAGTCGGCGAGGGCCGCGGTTTTCAGGAGCCGTTGTGCGGTGGCGCGGTTCTCCATCCGGTCGAGTTCGACGAGGTCGTCGCGGACCGCGTCGGGCAGGGTTTGGAGGCCGGTGGACACGACGGTCCCCAGTCTCTCCAGCACCTCCCGGCAGTAGCCCATGTATTCGATTTTACTCGGATGAAAGCTCGTTAGCAAGAGATTTCTATAGTTGAACTCTGGATCACCGCTGGTCCCGGAGAGAATGGGCCACCTGGCCAGCCGCGAGAGCCGCCAGCTTGCGGACGGCTACTCGTTGCCGGCGCGGGGATTCGCGTAACCGAGTATGGGCGCTCGGTAGACTCGGACACCATGCAGACCAGCGTGTTGACGGCGATCCCCAATGGTGTCGAGATCGCCTACCGGCGCGTGGAGCCACGCGTGCCCACCCACCCCACACCGATCGCCCTGGTGCACGGGATGGGCGGGGACAGCCGGACCTGGGACGGCGTCGCGAGGAGCTTGGCGCGACAGGGACGGACCGTGATCGCTGTCGATCTGCGCGGTCATGGCCGTAGCGCGCGGGCGCCGTCCTATCGGTTCGGGGACCTGGCCCAAGACGTCGCCGGGCTGTGCGAGCACCTGGGGCTGGAGCAGGTGGACCTCGTCGGGCATTCCCTGGGCGGGGTGACCGCGTCCCTGGTGGCACAGCAGCGGTCGGACCTGGTGCGAAGGCTTGTGCTGGAAGAGATGCCGGTGCCGCTGCAGGCGGGCGACCCGGCCCCGGTGGTGCCGCGGCATCGGCCGTCGCGCACGGAGCTGTGGAACGCCGCCACGGGGCTGCTGCGCAACCCGCGCGGGGTGCTCGCGTTCGACCGCGCGCTGACCGATCCCGCGATGTCCCAGTTCCAATCGCCCAATCCGCAGTGGTGGGAGGGGCTGCCCAAGCTTCAAGCGCCGACGCTGTTCCTGCGGGGGGCGCGTCCGGGCAGCATGGTGGACCCGCGACTATTGGCGGACATGACCGCGACGGTGGAGCGAATCACGGTGCGGGACTTCGACTGCGGCCACAGCATCCACCGCGACCGCAGTCGGGAGTTCCGCGCCGCGGTGGAACAGTTCCTGGCCTAGCCCCCAACGACGAGTGCGCAGTTGCTCGGCTGCCCCAACGAAGGCGGCTCGAACAACTGCGCACTCGCGACCGAGATAGATCAGGCGGGCCGGTACGTCTTCATTGCCCGCTCTAATTCCCAGAACGCGCGCAGAGACTGCAGCTTGCCCTCGGCATTGGCGCGGTAGATGAACACACCCTCGGCGTCCACCACCGAGCCGGCGATGGTGGTCGTGATCAGACCGATGTTCGCGACCTCGTCCCCGCAGGCCACCGAGTCCTTGATGTGGAACTCGATGGACTCGGTCTGCGCGATCGCCATGTCCCAGAACGCTGCGATGGCCGCGGGGCCGTGATGGCCCTTGCCCTCGGGGTCGAAACCGGACTTGCCGACGGGGTCCTCGACCCAGCCGTCCTCGGCGAACAGGGCCAGCCAGTCGGCCTTGTTCTTAGCTCCGACGGCCGCCATGGAGCGGGCGGCCAGCAGGCGCGCGGGGTGGTCCAGGGTCATTTGGCCGACTCTGGCTTGTCCGCGCCAACCACCCACATCGAGAAGTATTGCGAGCCACCGCCATACGCATGGCCGAGCGCCTTGCGGGCGCCCGCCACCTGGTGGGCCCCGGCCTTGTCGGTCACCTGGATGACGGACTCCGCGAAGCGGATCATGCCCGACGCGCCGATGGGGTTCGAGGACAACACCCCGCCCGACGCGTTGACGGGCAGCTTGCCGCCGATTGCCGTCTCGCCGGCCTCGGTGAGCTTCCACCCCTCGTGCTCGTTGGCGAAGCCCAGGTTCTCCAGCCACATGGGTTCGAACCAGGAGAACGGCACGTAGATCTCGGCGCAGTCGATCTCGTCGATGGGGTTGGTGATGCCGGCCTCGGCCCACAGCGCCGCCGCGGCGTCGCGGCCCGCCTGGGGGCTGACGTGGTTGCGCCCGGAGTACGAGGTGGGCTCGGTGCGCATCGCGGTGGCGTGGATCCAGGCGACCGTGCCGCCCGCCGCGACGGTGTCCTCCGCTGCGGCCTCGTCGCCGATCACCATGGCGCACGCGCCATCTGAGGACGGGCAGGTCTCATCGAAGCGGATCGGGTCCCACAGCATGGGGGACTGCTGCACGGACTCGACGGTGATATCCGGCTGGTGCAGGTGCGCCAGGGGGTTCAGAGCCCCGTTGCGGCGATCCTTGGTCGCGACGATCGCGCCGATGTGGTTGGGCGCGCCGGACTCCCGGATATAGGAGCGCACGTGCGGGGCGAAGTAGCCGCCCGCGCCCGCGCCGACGGGCTTGTTGAACGGCACCGCGATCGACAGCGCCCACATGGCGTTGGACTCGGACTGCTTCTCCCACGCCACCACCAGCACGCGGCGATGGATGCCGGACTTGACCATCTTGGAGCCGACGATGGCGGTGGTGCCGCCGACCGAGCCCGCGGTGTGCACGCGCAGCAGCGGCTTGCCCACCGCGCCAAGGGCATCCGCGGTGGCGAGCTCTGGCATCATGACGCCCTCGAACAGGTCGGGGGCCTTGCCGACGATGACGGCGTCGATGTCGTCCCAGCCAACCTTCGCGTCCGCCATGGCGCGGTCGATCGCCTCGCGGCACAGTGCCGCCATGGTCACGTCGTGGCGTTTGGAGACGTATTTGGTCTGGCCGGTGCCGAGGACGGCAGCGAGCTTCTTCGGCGTCGAATTCTCAGCCATTAGTTCCGCCCTTCCAGGACGCATACGAGGTTCTGCTGGAGGAGCGGGCCGCTGGTGGCGTGGGCGAGGGCGCGACGGTCGGTGCCCTCCATCACGCGGGTGGCCGCGCGGCCGATGCGCTCGAGGCCGGCCGCGAACATGGGATTGCCGCTGAGGGCTCCGCCCGACGGGTTGATCACAATGGCATCCCCGGCGGCCCCATCCAATCCCATTGCCGCGCGCAGGATCAGCTCCTGGTGCGTGAAGGGCGCGTGCAGCTCCGCGACGGTGATGCCGTCGAGGCTGCCGCCCGTCGCACGCTCGGCCGCGATGGTCGCGGACGGCGCGGTGGTCAGGTCTCGGCCGCCCAGTTCGGCGGAGTCGATGCGGTGGTCGAAGCCGGTGATCCACGCGGGACGCTCGCACAGCTCGTACGCGCGGGGGCCACGGGCCAGGATCACGGCGGCGGCGCCGTCGGTGATCGGCGCGCAGTCGTGCTTGCGCAGAGGGTCGGCGATCATCGGCTGGGCGAGCAGCTCGTCAACTGAGACCGAACCGGCAAGCTGGGCGCCGGGATTGGACAGAGCATCCGTGCGTGAGCGCCTGGACACCTCGGCCATGTCCTTCTCGTCCCACAGTCCGGCGTCGATGCCGAGGCGGGCCTGCAGGCCCGCCATGGACACCGAGTCCGGCCACAGCGGCGCAACGACATAAGGGTCCGTCTGCAGCGCAAGGGTTTTGCGCAAATTGCCGGCGGAGGACTTGCCGAAGCCGTAGACCAGCGCGGTCTCGGCCTCGCCCGTCAGGAGCTTGACGTAGGCCTCGTACATTGCCCACGCGGCGTCCATCTCGACATGGGACTCGTCGATCGGCGGCACTGCGCCGATCGCGTCCACGGAGGAGATGAAGGAGAACGCGCGTCCCGAGAGGTAGTCCGAGGAGCCGGAGCACCAGAAGTCGATATCGGAGCGCGTGATGCCCAGATCCGCGTAGAGCTGCTGGAAGATCGGCACCAGCATCTCGGTGCCGTTGGTGGTGCCGGGCGTCTGCCGCACACCGGGGGCCTGGCAGAAGCCGACTATGGCGATATCGTCGGGGCCCGGCTGGAAAGTTGTCATCAGGTCCTCAATCACAGGTGCAGCGAGTAGGTGTCGAAAGCCGCGTCGGGCTCGCCGTTGGGCTCGTAGTGCGTGATGTTCTCGCCCGTCATGCCCCACTCCTCGCGGGGCTTCCAGACCGCGCGCACCCGCATGCCCATGCGGACCTGGTCGGCGTCGATGCCGAGGATCAGGTGCAGGAACGGGATGTCCGCACCGTCGAGCAGCACGTAGGCCGCCACGTACGGAGGCTTGATGCGCTGGCCGGGGAACGGCACGTTGACGATGCAGAAGGTGGTGACGGTGCCGTGGTCGGACAGCTCGACCTCGTCCGTCGTCGGGAGTCCGTGGGTGGGGCTGGCGCCGCGCGGGGGCACGTAGATCTTGTCGGTGGCGGGGCAGCGGGCGCCGATGATGCGGCCCTCGCCGAGCGCGCGCAGGTAGCTGGACTCCTGGGCGGAGACGGAGTGCTGGATGTTGAGCTCGATGGGGGTGACAATCATCTTGATCGCGGCCTCGTTCAGGAAAGTGGCCAAGTCTCCGGAAGAAGCGGTTTCTAAAACAAGTTCACCCGGCTCGAAGCAGGCGATGTCGTTGATGTGGCCGACGGTCTCCGCGGCCCAGCGAACCTTGACGCGCATGCCGGTGGACATGGCCTCGGGGCCGGGGGCCGATACCGCGTGCAGGATCGAGGTGTCCGCGCCGTCGAGCTGGATTAGCGCGAACGCGAAGGGCTCGGCCAGCGGGTGCTCGGGGCCTGGATTCGGGACCCACGACCACGTCTTGACGGTGCCCGTGCCTGCGACCTCGACGAATTCTGCTAGCGGTGCCGCAGTCACCGGGTCATACTCGACAGGTGGCACGTGCACCCTGCCGTCGCTGCCGCGGACGCCGACGATGCGGCGACTGCGTAATGCTCCAAGGAACCGGCCGATGATCGGGCCAACTGAGCGCGTGTAGTCGAATTGAAGATCGAGGGACGCACTGAGAGGCTCGAGCTCGGGAGTGTCCATTTCCATGACGCTCTTTCGAATGCTCACAACATCGAGTAGAACAGGTTCTCATTCGTACGGCAAGCGCTTTCCCAAGGAATGCGCAGAAATCGGGAGTTCACGCATGAAACTGGGCCTTCAGCTCGGATATTGGGGTCGATCCGCGCCGACGAACGTGCCGGAGCTGCTCGCGGCCGCGGAGGAGCACGGGTTTGACTCGGCGTTCACCGCGGAGTCCTGGGGCTCGGACGCGCTCACCCCCCTTGCCTGGTGGGGCTCGCAGACGCAGAGCCTGCGCCTAGGCACCTCGGTGGCGCAGCTATCCGCGCGCACGCCGACGGCCGCGGCGATGGCCGCGCTCACGATGGACCACCTCACCGGGGGACGCTTCATCCTGGGGCTTGGCGTCTCCGGCCCGCAGGTGGTCGAGGGCTGGTACGGCCAGCCGTTCGCCAAGCCCCTGGCCCGCACGCGGGAGTACGTCCAGGTCGTGCGCGATGTGCTGGCGCGCGAGAGTGCCGTCGTCAACGAGGGCGGGCACTATTCACTGCCCTATGACGGGCCCGACGCGTCGGGCCTCGGCAAGCCCCTCAAGTCCATCACCCACCCGCTGCGCTCGGACGTCCCGATCTGGCTGGGCGCGGAGGGGCCGAAGAACATCGCGATGACGGCGGAGATCGCCGACGGCTGGCTGGCGATCTACTACTCGCCGCGACTGGCCCCGATGTACCAGGAGTGGCTCGATGAGGGCTTCGCCCGGCCGGGCGCGCGCCGCAGCCGCGAGGACTTCGAGATCGCCGCGACCTGCCAGATCACGATCACCGACGAGCCCGACGCGGTCCGCGCCCAGATCAAGCCGACAGTGGCGCTGTACGTCGGCGGCATGGGCGCCCCCGAGCTGAACTTCCACGCGCAGGTCTATAAGCGGATGGGCTACGGCGAGGTGGTCGAGGAGGTGACGGAGCTGTTCCGCACCGGCCGCAAGGACGAGGCGGCCCGCGCGATCCCGGACGAGATGGTCGACGAGACCATGATCATCGGCAACGCCGAGTACGTCCGCACCGAGGTGGCCCGCTGGGAGGCCGCGGGCGTCACGACGATGCTGGTGACCTGTCGTGACGCCGCGCAGGTGGCGGCCGTCGCCCAGGCCGTTTTGTGACAGAGGCTGTTCTCTAGGGGCGGGTTCGGGGCTTACTCCCCCGTGAAGGTGGGCTGGCGCTTCTCCGCGAAGGCGCGCGGGCCCACCTTCGCGTCCTTGCTCTTGAACACGGCGACGCCGATCTTGGCCTCGATGGCGAACGCGTCCTCCTCGTGCATGCCCTCGGTGTCGCGGATCGTCTTGAGGATCGCCTGCACGGCGAGGGGGCCGTTCGCGGCGACGAGGTCCGCGAGCTCGAGGGCCTTCTCCAGGGCCTGGCCGTCTGGCACGACGTGGCCGATCAGCCCATAGTCGAGCGCCTCGGGGGCGGTGATGTGCCGGCCGGTCAGCAAGATCTCGGCGGCGACGGTGTACGGCACCTGGCGGACCAGGCGGACGGCGGAGCCGCCGAGGGGGAACAGGCCCCACTTCGCCTCGGACACACCGAATTTGGCGCTTGCCCCGGCCACACGGATGTCCGTGCCCTGCAGGATCTCGGTGCCGCCGGCGATGGCGGCGCCCTCGACCGCGGCGATCAGCGGCTTGGTCAGGCGTCGGCCCTTGAGCAGTGCGGGGAGCTTGGTGACATCGAGCTTGGGGGCGGCGCCGCTGGCCTCCCCGGTGGTGATGTTGTCCCCGGGCGGGGCGGCCGTCATCGCCTTCAGGTCCATGCCCGCGCAGAAGGCGCCGCCAGCGCCAGTCAGGATGGCGACGCGGATGTCCGGGTCGGCGTCCACCTGGTCCCAGGCGTCGCGCATGATCGCCATCATCTCGCTCGAGAGCGCGTTCTTGGCCTCGGGGCGGTTCATCGTCACGATGAGGACGTGGCCACGCTTCTCGACGAGGCAGTGGGGGGCATTCGCAGTGGTGGGGGCCTCAGCCATGGCGTGATCCTCGGGGGTCGCAGGCCACAACTTTGGGCCCGGGTGATGGGAATCTCAATTTGAGCTTGTGGGAAACCGTAACACGTTCTAGTTTGGACGTGTGGCCATAAACATCGCAGACTTCGTCGAGCATTCCATCGACCTCAATCCGGACCGCGTGGCGCTGCTGGACAGCGACCGCGCCGTCACCTTCGGGCAGCTGGAGGAGCGGGCAAACCGCCTCGCCCACTACTTGCGCGACCGCGGCGTCAAGCCCGGCGACAAGGTGGGCATCTACAGCCGCAACACCATCGAGGCCATCGAGGCCATGGTGGCGATCTTCAAGGCGCGCGCGGTGATGGTGAACGTCAACTACCGCTACGTCGAGAACGAGCTGAAGTACATCTTCGAGAACTCGGACATGGCCGCGCTCATCGTCGAGCGCCGCTACGTCGACCGGGTCGCCCACGTCGCGCCGAAGACGCCTCAGCTCCAGACGATCGTCGTGGTGGAGGACGGCACTACCGAGAATGATGTGGACGCCTGCTCCGCCGCGGACTGCGTCGCGGTGGAGTATGAGAAGGCGATGTCGGCGGGCTCGCCCGAGCGCGACTTCGAGGAGCGCAGCCCCGACGACATCTTCATGCTCTACACCGGCGGCACCACCGGCATGCCCAAGGGCGTCATGTGGCGCCACGAGGACTGGTGGCGGGTGCTCGGCGGCGGCGTCAACTTCGTCACCGGCGAGATAGTCGAGGACGAGTGGGAGCTGGCGAAGGTCGGCGCCGCCAACCCCGCGATGGTGCGCTTCCCGATTCCCCCGATGATCCACGGCGGCTCGCAGTCCGCGGTGTTCCACAGCCTCTTCGGCGGCGGCACCCTGGTCATGCATCCCGAGTTCGACGGCCACGAGGTGTGGCAGGTGATCGACAAGCACAAGATCAACCTCATCTTCATCACCGGCGACGCGATGGCGCGCCCGATGATCGACGCGCTGCTCGAGGGCAACCCCGCGACCGGCGAGCCGTACGACCTGTCCTCGCTCTACGTGATCGCCTCCAGCGCCGCGCTGTTCTCGCCGGCTCTCAAGGAGCAGTTCCTGGAGCTGCTGCCCAACCGCATGCTCACAGACTCGATCGGGTCCTCCGAGACCGGCTTCGGAGGCCTGAGCCTGATCACCAAGGGTTTCGAGCACTCCGGCGGCCCGCGCGTGAAGATCGATGCCGCCACCGTGGTGATAGACGACGCCGGCGTGCCCGTGGTGCCCGGCTCCGGGCAGGTCGGCCTGCTGGCCCGCCACGGCCACATCCCGCTTGGCTACTACAAGGACGAGGCCAAGACGGCCGAGACCTTCAAAACCCTGGGCGGCGTGCGCTACTCGATCCCCGGCGATTACGCGACGGTTGAGGAGGACGGCACCGTGATCATGCTCGGCCGCGGCTCAGTCTCGATCAACAGCGGCGGTGAGAAGATCTACCCGGAGGAAGTCGAGGGCGCGATCAAGTCGCACCCCGACGTGTTCGATGCCCTCGTCGTCGGAGTCCCCGACGAGCGCTGGGGCCAGCGGGTCGCGGCCGTCATCGCCGTCCGGCCCGGCTCCGCGCCGAGCCTGAACGCCATTGTGAACGCCGCACGCAAGGACATCGCCGGCTATAAAGTGCCGCGCAGTGTGTGGTTCGTCGACGCGATCGCGCGCAACCCGGCCGGCAAGCCGAACTATAAGTGGGCCAACGAACAGGTCGCCTCCCGCGAGGCGGACGACCACTACACGAATGGAAACGCATGACCACCGACCTAGCCGCAAAATTCGGCATCGAGTACCCGATTTTCGCGTTCACCCCGTCCGAGCACGTCGCCGCGGCGGTCTCGCGCGCCGGCGGGCTCGGGGTCCTCGGCTGTGTGCGCTTCAACGACCCTGAGGAGCTCGAGGCCACCCTCGTCTGGATGGACGAGAACACCGACGGCAAGCCCTACGGCATCGACATCGTCATGCCGGCCAAGGTGCCCACCGAGGGCAAGGCGGTGGACCTGGAGTCGCTGATCCCGGCGGAGCACCGCGCGTTCGTCGACCGCACGCTCGCCGACTTGGGCGTGCCGCCGCTCTCAGACGACGTCGAGCACTCGGCGGGCGTCCTGGGCTGGCTGCACTCCGTGGCTCGCGCCCAGGTCGATGTGGCCTTGAAGCACCGCCCCGCGCTGATCGCGAACGCGCTCGGCTCACCCCCGAAGGACGTCATCGACGAGGCGCATAAGCACGGCGTGCCCGTCGCCGCGCTGGCTGGCGCGGTCGCGCACGCCCGCCATCACGTGGAGAACGGCGTCGACATCGTCATCGCCCAGGGCTATGAGGCGGGCGGGCACACCGGCGAGATCGCGTCGATGGTGTTGGTCCCCGAGATCGTCGACGCGGTGGGGGACGACGCCATCGTGCTTGCCGCCGGCGGCATCGGCAGCGGCCGGCAGATCGCGGCGGCCCTGTCGCTCGGCGCGAGCGGCGTGTGGATGGGCTCCTACTGGCTCACGGCCGCCGAGTACAAGCTGGGCAGCGCGTCCAGCGAGGGTCCGTCGACCATCCAGAAGGCGCTGCTCAAGGCGACCTCGGCGGACACGGTGCGCACGCGCATCTACTCCGGCAAGCCCGCGCGGCTGCTCAAGACCAAGTGGACCGAGGCCTGGGCGGCCAAGGACGCGCCCGACGCGCTGCCGATGCCGCTGCAGAACCTGCTGGTCAGCGATGCGCACCAGCGCATCTCGGCGGCCGACAACCCCGATGTGGTCGCGATGCCCGCCGGGCAGATTGTGGGGCGGATGAATGAGATCCGGCCCGTCGCCGACAGCATGAAGGATCTTGTGGACGAGTACGAGGCGACGATCGCGCGGCTGCGCTCGTTCTAGGCCCACCCAGTGTCGCGGGCGAGTTGTCGGGGATCACTCCCGTCGGCTCGTCCGCGAAACTCGTTGTGGGGCAGCTAGTCCGTGACCCGGATCAACCCATGCGCGCCGCGCTCCGCGTCCACCATCGAGTGGTTGACGAAGGGGTAGTCCCCGGCCTCCGGGAACGCCAACTCCACGAACCCGCCCTGCGCCGCCGACAGGTCTAGGGTCTGGCTGCCGCCGGCGTCGGGATTGCCGGGGCGGAGTGTGTACGCGCCTTCCTTCCACACGGTGTCGAACTGCCCGCCGACGACGTGGAACGCGGTGCCCCGGTTCGGCCCGGCCGCCAGCACCCAGATCCGCACGCGCTCACCGACCTTCGCGGTCAGCGGGGCGCGGTCGTACTGATTGGGGTAGCCGTTGAAGACCACCAGGTCCGGCGTCTCGGCGTTGATCTTCGCCCCGTCCGCGACCTCGCCGTCGGGTCCGAGGTACATCTCGGATTGCACCAGCACGTACTCGCGGTCCACCGGCGCGAGGTTGGGTGGATCGATGATCACCGCGCCGAACATGCCGTTGGCGATGTGCATCGACATCGGCATCGTCGAGCAGTGGTACATCCAGATGCCGGATTTCGTGGCCGTGAAGTCATACGTCAGGGACTCACCGGGCTCGATAGTGCGCATCGGCCCGTCCGGGGCGAGGGAACCGGCGTGGAAATCGATGGAGTGCCCCATGGTGGCGTTGTTGTGCAGCGTCACCTCGAAGCGGTCGCCGACCTTCCCACGCAGCACCGGCCCGGGGACGGAACCGCCGTAGGGCCACAGCGTTTGGGTGTAGCCGGGGGCCACCTCGATCTTGCTGTCGGTGACCGCGAGGTCGACCTTGTGCACGGTGGCCTCGATCGCGGGCGGCAGTGCCGCGTCGCGGGGGTGGAAGTCCGGCCCGGGCTCGCCCCGCAGGTCCAGGCCGGGGGAACCGGCCTCATGCCCGGGCATGGCCCCGGCGCCGGTCGCGTTGACCTGCAACACCATTCCCAGTTGGCGGTGTCCGGCCACCGAGCACCAGCCCGCCATGCTCACGCCGATCACTCCGGCGTCGATCTCGTGGCGCTCGCCGGCGGCCAGCATGGGGGAGCGGGCGCCATTGGCGAGGACCAAGTCGTGGCGCATGTCGCCCGTGTTGTCGAAATCGATGATGAGTTGGTTTCCGGCGGGCACGTCGATGACGGCGGGCACGAAGCGGTAGCCGTCGACCTTGACCGCGACCCGGGTGACCTCGCCGGTGGCCGCGGCGGCGGTGGTGGGCCCGGTCGGGCTCGGCAGCGCTCCGGGTTCTATGGCCACGCCGATCGCGGCGACCAGCACCACCACGCCGAGCCCGGCCAGCGCGTGGCCCAGCCGGCGGCCCTCATGCGGATCGACGAGGCGGTTGCGCGGATCCGGCCGGGTGATGGGTCCGGTGCCCGCGCGGCGGGCGAGCAGCCAGGCGTAGACCATCAGCGGCACAAAGGATCCCAGGCCGACGGCGACGACGATCCAGCTCAGCTGCTGCACCCGGTCCGGGGTGGGCAGCACGCACAGCAGCAGCGCGCCGTTGACCATCGTGATGCGGGCCGACGAGACGCGGTTCAGCGCGGCGGTGGCGATCTGCGTCGCGGAGGGGCGGTTGCCGAGCACGACGGGCATCAGATAGCTCAGCGCCCCGAGGAGCACCTGCGCGAGGAAGCCGACGACCAGGGCGGGCACGACGGCGCGCAGCCAGTCCTCGGCGTCCATCCACGTGGAGGACAGCGCGAACCCGACGGTCAAAGCCGCCAGCGAGCCGAGCAGCCAGAGCACGCCCGCGAACACCGACATCGAGGGGAAATGCAGGGGCCGTTTGCGCCGCGCCTCGTCGATGTGGGGCCAGAGCACGTAGCCCGTCGCGCCCGTGTAGATCGCCAGACCGACTGCGGTGAGCCAGATCAGCCCGCCCAGCGCGCCCCCGACGGCGACGATCAGGCCTGCCCCCAAAACTGGCAGTCCACGCAGCGCGGCCTTCTCCACGCCGGCGGCCATGCGGGTGCGCAGGATCGTCGGCCACAAGGTCACGAGGGTGCCCAGCACGGTCAGGCCAATCCAGCCGAACACGTTGATCAGCGCGTGCGAGACGATGAACTGGGAGTACCACTGTCCGGGCAGGCGGCTATCGGCCATTGTGACGCCGAGCCCCACACCGATCGGCAGCGCCACCCCCGACGCGGCGTAGAAGCGGACCATCGGCCCGAAGCGCGACGGCAGCGCCTTGTGCAGCGTGTAGGCCATCGCCGCCGCGTGCCACAGGATCACGGCGCCGACGAGGATCCCACCGATCAGCACGGCCAGCCACGTGCCGGTCACCATGCCGACGACCACGCTGAGCGCGCCGAGGTTCAGCCCGCCCAACCGAATCGCCTGCGCGCGCTGGCCGGCGTCGCGGCCCAGCCGCAGGACCGCTTCGGTGAAGTACCAGCTCCAGATGAGGATGGCGTTGGTCGCGGCGCCCAGGCCGAGCAGGTGCACCAGCAGCCAGGGCGACTGCGGAATGTGGTCGTGGGCTATTGCGACGCCGAGCAGCGCAATCAGCCAGGCGAGCACGATCGAGCCGACGCGCAAGTGCCAGGTGCCCAGTTTCATTCGGTAGCTCCAACTTTGGGGTCTCGCCGCCGGGGCCGCAGCGCTGAGCCGGTCGCGATGACGAAGAACAACAGCAGTGCCGCGATGTTGAGCGCGCCGCCCCACTGCACCGCGCCGACAACCCCTCGTGCGTCGCCCACAAGGACGCGCAGGAGCAGCGAGGCGTGCAGCAGCGCGACGGGCAGATACATCAGCGGAGTGTAGGGGAGTGGATGGCGCAGGACGGCCGGGAAGATGATGGGGGCGTGCGCCATGATCATCGAGATCACGAAGCCAAGCAGCACCGCGTGCGTCGACGCGTCGTATAGGGGCCCGCTGTGGACCGGCCCGGCGATCAGCCAGATCGCGGCGGTCACAGACAGCCAGGAGTAGCCGGCGAGCAGGCAGACGGCGCTGAAGCGGGGCAGGCCGGCCCCGCGCACTGTCTTCGTCGCGACATCGAATAGCAGGAGCCAGCCCACCAACGTCAGCAGCGCGAGGCCCAGGAGGGGATAGCCGATGACGGGCCAGAGGGCCGTTGCGACCACGCCCACCACGACGGCGGCCGCGATCAGTATGGCGGCAGGCTCCGCGCGGGGGTCCAGGAACGCGACGCGGGCCAACTCCAGGCGCTCGCCGGCGATGGTCAGCACCAGGAAGCACACGAGCCAGGGCAGCAGCGTGGGCATGTCGATGCCCGCCAGCCACAGCAGCGCGCCGCCGACGGCGAGGATCCCGCCCGCGATCTGCACCAGCACCGCGCCCGCCATATTCCGACGCCACAGCGGCACATAGACCGCGAGCAGGACGACCGTGCCGATGAGCATCGCCGTCGCGCCGATATCGCGGGGCAGCGGGGTCAGCAGGGCTACCCCGCCCAGTCCCAGGCCGGCCGGGGCGAGATAGCCCCACGCCGTATTGCCGCGCATCGGGCCGAGCGCGACGGCCCGCTCCAGCGCCACGACGGCGCCGACGAAGCCGAGGATCATCAGCACGCCGTGGCTGTCGGCCAGCGAGGCGTCGCGGAGGGGCGCGCCCAGGCCAAGCAGCAGCAGCGCCGCGTCCAGGCCCGCGAGCATGCACAATCCGCCTGGGAGGAGCAGGAGCAGGCGGGCGGCCCGGGTGGCCCGCAGATTCCGGGCGGGGGCGGTCACTCCTCCGCCGATCGCGGCAGCTCCAGCCGGCACGAGCCCGCTGCGGCGAACGGGGCCAGCGCGGCGCTCTCGGCGTCCTCGCCGCCGAACACCTCCAGCGCCCCGCGGACGATGCCCAGATGTACCCGGCACACCACCTCCGGGTACCGGTGGGCGGCGTCGAGCAATGGGCACTGGGTCAGGGCGATCTCGGTGCCTGTGCCGGCCTCCGGCGCGAATCCCAGCTGCGCGAGCACCGCGAGGAGGCGCTCCGCCGGCGTCCCCTCGGTCGAGTCGGCCGCCGCCAGCTCCCGGCCCCACTCGATGCCGGCCGTCACGGCGTCATGCTCGAGGTCGGTGCTGATGCGCGTCAGAGTCGCCGACAGGGACATGGCGAGCCCGGCGTAGTCGCGCAGGCGTGGGTCGGCCAGCGGCGAGTCGACGCCGGCGTCGACGGCGCTGTAGAGCCAGGCTGGGCGGCCCCGGCCCGAGGGCTCCGCGCGGTCGCGCTCGACCAGCCCCGCGTGGGTGAGCGCGTCGAGGTGCTCGCGGATGGTGTTGGGGTGCAGCTCGAGCTCGGCGGCGAGGTCCGCGATCCGGCTGCCACGGGCCTGCTCGCGCAGCCGATCCAGCACCGCGGCCCGCTGCCCGGACAGGTGCGCCGCGGCGGGTGGCGCGGAGGCCGGCCGCGGGCCAAAGGGCACTGCACTATTATTCACGGTATTAACTGTAGTAAATTAAATGCGGCTAGTAAATCGAACCGGCAGACAAGGATCTGAAAATGACCACAAGCGAGCTGATTATGGCGACGAGTTCCGAAGACGCCACCGCGGTCGACACTCTGCGGGCGCAGCACGCCGAGATCCTCGGCAGGCTCACCGCGATCGCGGACGGTCTCTCGGCCGCCGCCGGCGCCGCGGGCCAGGAGTTCGACCAGGCCTTCCAGGACGGCATCACCTTTATCGGCGAGACCGTGCTGCCGCACCTGCGGATCGCCGACGAGCTGCTCTACCCGGCCGCCCGCGCGAGCGCGCCCGCGAAGCTGCTGGTCGAGGCCACCCTCGCTGGCACCGCTGCCATCGCCGAGCAGGGGACCAGGCTTGAGCGCGCGACGGAGCGCCCCCGCGCGATCGCCGCCGCCGAGTCGGCCCGCGCGCTGGTCCAGGCGCGATTCGCCGCGGAGGACGACTTCCTCCTGCCCGCACTGGCCGCGAGCCCCGGAGTGGACCTCGCCGCGATCGTTCGGGAGCTGGGCACGCGCACGCCCGTCGCGCAGGCCCCCGCCGCAGCACACAGCCACGGCGCCTGTGGTTGCGCAGAGTCCGCCAGCGCGGAGGCCCCCGAACTCGACGTGCGCGCGATCCCGCACGCGATCCGCCACGCCACGGTGTTCGGCGCGTTCGACGCGGTCCCGGCTGGCAGCTCGATGATCCTCATCGCGCACCACGACCCGATCCCGCTGCTGAATCAGCTGGCCGAGCGCTCCGGCGGCCGCCTGGAGGTCGCCTACGAGGAGCGCGGCCCCGAGGCGTGGCGGCTGCGCCTGACGCGCGTCTAGGGTTCCCCCATTCACGACTTCGCCCCCGTTTCTTGTGCTGGCCCCCGTTGCAACGGGGGGAAACGCAAGGAACGGGGGCGAGGCTGTGTGAAGGGGGTCTAGCCGGCCAGGGAGGCGCCGATCTGCAGCAGCTGCGCGCTCGCGGAGCCCAGCCAGAACTCGTTATGCTTCGCGCCCAGGAAGTAGCGGTGCACCGGGTGATCGCGGTCTAGGCCGACGCCGCCGTGGATGTGCACGGTGGTGTGCGCGACGCGGTGGCCGGCGTCCGCGGCCCAGAACTTCGCCACGGCGATCGCCTGCGCGACGTCGCCGGGCGCCTCCGAGCCCTGTCCCAGCCGCCACGCGGCCTGCAGCTGGGTCAGGCGGGCGCCCTGGACGTCGATGTAGGCGTCGGCGAGGCGCTGTGCGACGGCCTGGAAGCTGCCGATCGGGCGGTCGAACTGCTCGCGTTCGCGCGCGTACTCGCTGGTCAACTCTAGCGACCGCTCGAGGATGCCGAACTGCTCGGCGCACAGGCCGACGGTGGCGTAGTCGAGCAGCCGGTCCAGCACGGCGGCGCCGTCGGCAACAGTGCCCAGCAGGCGGTCCTGGCTCACGGCGACGTCGGCCAGGGTGATGGAGCCCAGGCTGCGGAAGTCGGTGCCGACCTGGCGCTCGATGGCGAGGTCCGCGGCGTCGACCACGAACACGGCGACGCCGTCGGGCGTGGTGGCGGGGATCAGGACGGCCTGCGCCAGCGGGGCCGCGGGCACCGTGGTCTTCGCGCCGTTGAGGATCCAGCGGCCCTCGCGCAGCTCCGCGGTGGTGGCGGGCGTGCGCTGGTCGGGATTGAGGTCCTCGACGATGGCGGCGGTGAGGACGACCTGGCCGGTGGCGGCTTTGGCGGCCAGCTGCTGCTGGCTCGGCGAGCCGAACTCCGCGAGCGCGCCCGCGGCCATGACGATCGACGGGAGATACGGGACGGCGGCGAGCGCGCGGCCGAGCTCGGTGAGGACCGCGCTCTGCTCTAGCGGGCCGAAGCCGCCGCCGCCGACGGACTCGGGCAGCGCGGCGGCGAGGACGCCGGCCTCGGCGAGGGCCGCGTACAGGCGCGCGTCGAAGTGGTCCTCGGACGCGTCGAGCTCGCGCTGGCGGTCGTTGTTGACCAGCTTGTCGCAAATGCTGCGGGTCAGGCCGGCCAGGTCTGTCTGTGCTTCGGTGCGGGTGAAGTCCATTGGGCTACCTAAGTTCTCGAGATAGGGAAGGGGTTAGCGCCGGGAGGCCGGCAGGCCGAGGCGCGTCATGCCGATGATGTCGCGCTGCACCTCGTTGGTGCCGCCGCCAAAGGTGAGGATCAGCGACGAGCGCTGCATCCGCTCGACGCGGCCCCGCAGCAGCGAGCCGGCGGAGTCCTGGCGCAGGAAGCCGTTGGCGCCCAGGACCTCAAGCAGCAGGCGGTAGGCCTCGGTGGCGAACTCGGTGCCGAACACCTTGCAGGCGGAGGCGTCGCCGGCGCTGGGGGAGTGCTCGGTGTCGGCGGCGTCGGCACTCCAGGAGATCTCCCAGTTCATGAGCTTGAGGTACTCGACCTTGGCGTGCACGCGGGCCAGGTTCAGCTGGGCCCATTCCTGGTCGATGACGCGTCGGCCGTCGGTCAGGCGGGTATCGCGCGCCCACTCGGTCACGGCCGCAAGCGCGCCCTGGATGGGGGCGGCCGAGGTCAGCGCCACGCGCTCGTGGTTGAGCTGATTGGTCATCAGCTTCCAGCCGCCGTTGACCTCGCCGACCACGCTGGACGCGGGGACCCGCACGTCCTGGTAGTAGGTGGCGCTGGTGTCCGGCCCGGCCATGGTGTGCACGGGCGTGGTGGAGAAGCCCTCCGCGTCGGCGGGGACGATCAGCATGCTGATGCCACGGTGCTTCCGGGCCTCGGGGTCGGTGCGGGCGGCCAGCCAGATGTAGTCGGCATAGGCGATCAGGGAAGTCCACATCTTCTGGCCGTTGATGATCCAGTCATCGCCGTCGCGCACTGCGGCGGTCCGCAGCGAGGCCAGGTCGGTGCCGGAGCCGGGCTCGGAGTAGCCGATTGCGAAGTGGATCTCGCCGGCCGCGATCTTGGGCAGGAAGAAGGCCTTCTGCTCCTCGGTGCCGAAGGCCATGATGGTCGGCGCCACGGAGTTGATCGTCAGGAAGGGCACGGGGGCGCCGGCGATGGCCGCCTCGTCCGTGAAGATCAGCTGGTCGATGCTGGAGCGGTTCTGGCCGCCGAACTCCGTCGGCCAGCCCAGCGCGAGCCAGCCATCCCTGCCCATCTGGCGGACCACGTCACGGTAGACGGAGCCCTCTCCATACTCGCCGCTCTGCACGCTGAGCAGCGCGCGCCGCTCAGGGGTGATCAGGTTGGCGAAGTACTCGCGCAGTTCGGCGCGCAGCGCCTCCTGCTCGGCGGTGTAGGTGATCTGCATCGGTCCTCCGGAAGGGCTGGGTGCGGGCACTGCCCGGCGAGGGTCGCCGCCCAGGCTGGGGCCGCCCTCGCCGCTGGTGTGTCGCGGCTCACGATGCATCATTGCATACCGGTGTAACACGTTCTAGTCTGAACCCCACGGTGTCACGGACGCTTGGGGAATCGCCTCGAGCGGGCCGGCAAGCTGCCCGGGTCTAGCAGGGATTCGGTAAGGAACTAGAAGGAGTCCGCCATGAAGGTGCAGGTCGATCTCAACCTCTGTGAGGCAAATGCGATATGTGTTGGCCTCGCGCCCAAGGTGTTCGACCTTGACGATGACGACGTGCTGCACATCGTGGTCGACGAGGTGCCGGAGGAGCTGCAGAAGCGGGTCCGCATGGCTATTGACCGCTGCCCGAAGGCGGCGCTCAGCGAAGGTTGAGCGGCAGGGCCTGGTCGGCGGCGACGCCAATCATGTCGCCCAGCCCTGAATAACGGCGTACGTGATCCACGTAACGCTGTAGTAAGTTCAATCCCCGTCGGGCGATCGTCCAGCTCCTGGGCGCGTCCGGCGGGGTTCTCTGTGCTCCGTGCGATCTGGGCAGGCGGAGACTCGGCGCGGGGCACAAATGGAACGTGTTGCAATTCCCGGCCGCAGCAGTCACTATTGGCGAGGTTCCCGGTGAGTCGGATCACAGCCGGGTACGGTTCGGATGTGCTGTGGCCGCGTGAGCGGACCTGAGCAGAAGGAGGGAGGTCAGATGAAGAACGTTCTAGAGGTGCCGGTTCGGGGACTCGGCGGATTCTTTGCGATGACGTTGGATGCCTTCCGCTACACCTTCTCGCGGCCGGTCCAGTGGAAAGAGTTCATCGAGCAGGCCTGGTTTATCGCCAGGGTCTCGATGCTGCCGACCATCCTGGTCGCGGTGCCGTTCACGGTGCTTGTCAGCTTCACCTTGAATATCCTCCTCCGCGAGATCGGCGCGTCGGACCTGTCCGGCGCGGGTGCCGCATTTGGCACGATCAGCCAGGTTGGCCCCATGGTCACGGTGCTGGTCGTCGCCGGCGCAGGCGCCACCGCGATCTGCGCGGACCTGGGGGCCAGGACCATTCGCGAGGAGATCGCCGCGATGGAGGTCCTCGGCATCGACCCCATCAAGCGGCTGGTGATCCCGCGGATGTGGGCCTCCATGCTCGTCGCGATGCTGCTCAACGCGATGGTCTCCACCATCGGCATCCTCGGCGGCTTCCTCTTCTCCGTCTACCTGCAGGACGTCAACCCGGGCGCGTTCGTCAACGGCATTCCGCTCCTGACGGGCTTGACCGATGTGGTGATGTCCGAGGTTAGGGCTGGCGCCTTCGGCCTCATCGCCGGCCTCGTCGCCTGCTATATGGGGCTCAGCGTCAAGGGTGGGCCCAAGAGCGTGGGCGACGCGGTTAACCAGACCGTCGTCTATGCGTTCATGGCGCTCTTCGCCGTGAACGTCATCCTGACCGCCGTCGGCGTGAAGATTGCGAGTTAGGCCATGACAGTGATCACCGGGCGATTCCCGCGTAGCCGGCGCAGCATGAACCGGCTGTCGGAGTCGGTGGACGATTTCGGCAAGCAAGCCCACTTCTACTGGCGAGCGATGGCGTTCATCCCGTTCGCGGTCCGCAAGTACAAGAAGGAGACGATCCGGCTGATCGCCGAGATCAGCATGGGCACCGGCGCCCTCGCGCTGATCGGCGGCACGGTCGTCATTGTCGGCTTCCTGACGCTGATGGCGGGCGGCACCATCGCGGTGCAGGGCTATAGCTCCCTTGGCGATATCGGGGTCGAGGCCTTGACCGGCTTCTTGGCGGCGTTCATCAACGTCCGCATCGCGGCCCCGGTCATCGCGGGTATTGGCTTGGCCGCCACCATCGGCGCAGGCTCCACAGCCCAGCTCGGCGCCATGCGGGTCAGCGAGGAGATCGACGCCCTGGAGGCCATGGCGATCTCCTCGGTGCCGTACCTGGTGAGCACACGCGTGGTGGCGGGCATGGTCGCGATTATCCCGCTGTACTCCCTGGCGGTGCTCGCGTCCTTCGGTGCCAGCCGCTTCGCGACAGTCGTGATCTACGGCCAGTCCGGCGGCGTGTATGACCACTACTTCTCGACATTCCTGCAGCCAGTCGACATATTGTGGTCGTTTTTCCAAGCGATAGCCATGGCGGTCGTGGTCATGCTTGTGCACACCTACTACGGCTACAACGCGTCCGGCGGGCCCGCTGGGGTGGGAGTCGCGGTCGGCAATGCCGTGCGCACCTCGTTGATCTGCGTTGTCACCGTCACCCTGCTCATCTCCCTGGCGATCTATGGAACGTCCGGCAACTTCAACTTGTCCGGATAGGGGGCTGATCACAGATGAGCGAACCACGCAGGATGAAGGTTAACTACAAGCTGTATGCGCTGGGCATGGTGGTGATCCTCGTCGGCTTGGCGACCGTCGCGCTGACGAGTTTCGCGGGCGGATTCGACTCCACCAAGCGGGTCACCGTGCGCGCGGATCGAGCCGGCCTGGTGATGGAGCCCAACGGCAAGGTCAAGATGCTCGGCGTCCAGATCGGGACCGTTGCGGGGATCACGCAGGATGCCGACGGCGCGTCGTTGGAGTTGGACATCGACTCCTCAAAGATGTCGTTGATCCCGGAGAACGTCGATGTCGACATCCGCTCGGCCACCGTTTTCGGGGCCAAGTACGTCAACTTGGTCGAGCCCGCGAGCCCCTCGGCCGACCATCTGGCCAGCGGCGCGGTGATCGATTCCGAGCACGTGACTGTCGAGTTCAACACGCTGTTCGGCAACCTGCAGTCGGTGCTGCAGACAGTCCAGCCGGAGAAGATCAATGCCACGCTCGGCTCCATCTCCACGGCGCTGAACGGGCAGGGCAAGAACCTGGGCGAAACGCTGCACAAGGCGGACGACTACCTCGCTGAGATGAACCCGACGCTGCCCGCGTTGGAACATGATCTCAAGCAGGCCGCCATTGTCACAGACACGTACGCAGACCTGACCCCAGACTTGATGCAGATGCTGGCAAACACCACCGCGGTGGGTGAGACCGTGGTCTCCGAGGCAGAGAACCTGCACCAGAGCCTGCTCGGCACAACCGGGCTGGCAAACACCGGCGATGCACTGCTGGGCGAGGCGGGCGAGGACTTCGTCACCGCTATGGACTACCTGCAGCCGACTTTCAGCACTGTCAATGATTACTCTTCGGTGTTGACCTGCTTCATTGTGGGAGTCAGCTTGGTCAAGGATGCCGGCCAGGCAGCATTTGGCGGCGATCAGCCGGGCCTGAGCCTGTCGTCGACCTTCCTGGCCGGCGCCCCGGCCTATTCATATCCGGAGAACCTGCCAAAGGTGAATGCTAAGAATGCGCCGAGCTGCTACGGCCTGCCCTGGGTGGACGAGACCAAGAACGCGCCGTATGTGGTTACGGACTCTGGGGTGAACCCGTCGATTGTGGAGCATCAGCAGACGAACCCGCAGTCGCTGTGGGGCTTCTTGATTGGGCCGCCGCCGCCCGGATGGACGTGGTGAGACGATGAGAAAGAGCTCGCTCAAGGCGACAACGCTCAAACTGGGCATCTTCACGGTCGCGATGTTGTTGATCTTCTCCGGCCTCGTCGTGGTGTTCAGCCAATATCGGACCGGGTCGACCCAGGACTACCACGCGGTCTTCACTGACGCGTCGGGCCTGAAGAAGGGTGACAAGGTACGGATCGCGGGCGTCGTGGTCGGCTCGGTGACCGGAATCGCCATCACCGACAACGAGCTCGCCACCGTGGATTTCAATGTCGATGACACCTTCCCGCTCCGAGAGAGCACGCACATGGCTGTGCACTTTCAGGACATGGTGGGCAATCGCTTCGTCGAGCTCAGCGAGGGCTCCGGGGACGGCAAGCAGTTACAGAAGGGCAGCACCATCCCCGTCACGCAGACGGAGCCGGCGCTGGATCTGGATGTGCTGCTTGGCGGCTTCAAGCCCCTTTTCCGGGGGCTGGACCCAGGCCAGGTCAATAAACTGGCGGCCTCGCTGCTCGATGTGTTCCAGGGGCAGGGCACGACACTGGTGAACCTGCTCAGCAGCACTAGCTCCTTCTCCAACACCCTGGCAGAGCGGGATCAGCTGATCGGCGAGGTCGTGGACAACCTCAATGCGGTGTTGGGGACGATGGACGCGAATAAGGCGGAATTCTCCACCATTATCGACAACGTCCAGCAGGTGGTGGGCACGCTCGCACAAAGCCGCGACGCCGTGGTCGGCGGAATCGACCACATCAACGAGGCGACCGGGACACTCGCCTCGCTGCTCACCGACGCCCGACCGGATCTGCAAACGGATATCGCAGAGCTGAACAGGCTGATGAGCATCCTCTCGACAGATGAGACCAAAGGGAAGCTGAACTGGGCGCTGGAGACGATGCCCCCGGCATTCCGTCAACTCGTGCGCGTGGGCGCGTACGGATCGTTCTTCAACTTCTATATTTGCGGGCTGAGCTTCAAGGTCGATGGGCCGGGCGGTAATCCGCTCATCATCCCGTTCAAGAACCAGACGACGGGAAGGTGTGCTCCGCTCGATGAGTAAATTATCGATGGACAAGTTTAGGGACCTGCCCCGCTTCCGGGAGATGAACCCCATCCCTATCGCGCTGATCGGCATCGGCTTGACGGTCCTGATGGTGCTGGTGGCGTTGAACTTCGACAAACTGCCATTCGTCAACTCCTCGAAGACGTATCAAGCGGAGGTCATGGATGCGGCAGGGCTGAAGTCAGGTGATGATGTCCGCGTTGCCGGCCTGAAGGTTGGGGCCGTGGGCGGAATCGAGCTCGAGGACGAGCATGTGCTGGTCACCTTCACGGTGGACAAGAAGATCCGCCTGGGGGACAAGACCGGTGCGGACATCAAGACTGAATCGCTGCTGGGCACGCGCGGGCTGCGGGTGCGGCCTGCCGGCGCCGGGGATATCGGCAAGAATGGGCGAATCCCGTTGGCGCACACCACCACCCCGTATGCGTTGACCGACGCGCTCGGCGAGCTGACGACGACGGTCGAGGAGATCGACACCGATGTCGTGACCGATGCGCTGAACTCGTTCTCCGAGAATCTGCAGGACACTCCCGAGGAACTGCGCGACGCGCTCAATGGCATCACCGGGTTGTCCAAGAGCATCAGTGAGCGTGACGAGAGCTTGCGTCAGTTGATGGCGCGGGCCAACGGTGTGACGGGAGTGCTCTCGGACCGAAGCGAACAGCTGAACGCCTTGGTGCTCGACGCGAACGCGCTGTTGAGCCAGCTCGACGAGCGCAAGCAGATGCTGAGCCAGCTCATCGTCAACATCGGTGCGGTCTCGACGCAGCTGACCGGGTTCGTCCAGGACAACGAGGCGGAGATGCAGCCGACGCTGGACAAGCTGAGCCAGGTGCTGGAAGTGATGATCGCCAACCGGGACAATATCTCGGAGTCCCTAGATGGCGTGAGCAAGTACATGTACGCGCTGGGCGAGTCGGTCTCGAGTGGCCCGTACTTCCAGGCGTATATCCAGAACTTCATCAACCTGGGGCCTGGCTTCAACACCACGGACCTGCTGACGCCGCTGTTCAACCACCTGGCACAGAACACCGCGGCGGCGGCGATTCCGGCGCCCGCGGATTCGGCCGCGGCGGATCCGGGACCCGGGGCTCAGTCGCCCTTGGATTTGGTGCCCGGAGCAGCGGATGCGCTTTCCGGTATTACTGACGGAGGGGGTCGATAATGGCGCGTGCCAAGCAACTTCGCATCGGTCTCGCGGCGCTGCTCGCCGTGCTCCTCGTGGTCGGGGTGTGGCAAGTGTGGCCCGGTGGAAGGCAGAACACCATCACGGCATACTTCACCAACGCCAGCGGGATCTATGCCGGCGACAAGGTGGCTGTGCTGGGCGTGACCGTCGGCTCGATCGACAAGATTGAGCCCGAGGGCACCACCACCAAGATCACGATGAGCGTGGACCGCGACGTGGCGATCCCCGAAGATGCGAGCGCCTTGATTGTGGCGCAGAGCCTGGTCACGTCACGGTTCATCCAACTGACCCCGGTGCACCGTGGTGACGGGCCCCAGTTGCAGAACGGCGACGTGATCCCGGTCGAACGCACGGCGGTGCCCGTCGAGTGGGACGAGATCAAGGTGGAGCTGAGCAAGCTGACCCAGGCACTCGGTCCGGAGGGGGATGATCCGGGCGCGCTCAACAAGTTCCTGAATGTGGCGGGGGACAACCTGGACGGCAACGGTCAGCGGATCCGCGACACCTTGCGGGAGCTGTCCGCGGCGATGAGCACGGTGTCCGACGGCCGAGTCGACCTGTTCTCCACCATTCGCAACCTGCAGACCTTCGTCAGCGCGTTGTCGTCGAGCAACCAGCAGATTGTCTCGGTGAGCGGCCATCTGGCCGCGGTCTCGGATGTGCTCGCCGCCAGCAACACCCAGCTGGACACCTCGCTCAAGAGCCTTGATGTCGCAGTCGGCGAGGTCCAACGATTCGTCACTGACAACCGAGTGGGAATCTCCGAGAACGTCGCGGACCTGTCGAAGGTGGTGGAGACGATCGCGGGCAAAAAGGAGCGATTGGCGGAGCTGCTGCATGTGGGTCCGACGTCCTTGGTGAACTTCTACAACATCTATCAGCCGGCCCAGGGCACTTTCACCGGCGGTATCGCGCTCGATAACACCGGCAACGTGGTGGACATGGTCTGCGGCGCGATGGGCGGTGCGGACGGTACTGGCCCGCTGGAGTCGGTGCAGAACTGCATTACGCTCCTGACCCCGATCTTTGCCGGGTTGGCGATGAACTACCCACCGGTGGGCACGAACCCGATCACCGGAGTCACCGCGATGCCGGACCAGGTCGTCTACACCGACCCAAGCCTGCACAACGTGCCGAAGCTGGAGACCCCGAGCCTGGCGCCCGGGAACACCTCCGCCGGCGATGCCGATATCCGGCAGGTGCCGACCGATGCGTCCGCACCTGCTGCCGCGGAGCCCGCCCCCAGCGGGTTGGGCCTCGGCGACCTATTGCTCCCCGGACTCGGAGGTGGGAATTAGATGGCCCCGAACGCAGGCAAGCGCACGGCGGCACGCAGCCGACGCACGCTCATCACCGCGGTTGCGGCATCTTCGGCCCTGTTGATCACCGGCTGCAGCTGGGACGGGCTGAACTCGTTGCCGCTGCCGGGTGCTATCGGCACCGGGAGCAGCTCCTATGAGCTCATCGTGCAGATCGGCAGCGTGGGAACCCTGACGCAGAACTCTCCGGTGATGATCGACGATGTCACGGTCGGCAGCATCCGGAAGTTGACGGTCAACCCAGACTGGACCGCCAAGGTGGTCATCGGCCTGGCAGAGGGCACCGAGGTGCCGCGCGGTACCCGTGCGATGGTGGGCCAGGTCAGCCTGCTGGGCTCGCAGTTCATGGGCCTGATCCCGCCGAAGGGCGTCGCCGCGGAGGACGCGCCGCTGTTGCAGGGCGGCGACACCATCTCGATGAGCGAGAGTTCCACCGCGCCCAGCACCGAGTCCACCTTGTCGACGCTCTCCGTGGTGCTCAACGGCGGCGGGTTGGCGCAGCTCAACGACATCACGACGGAGCTGAATGCCGTGTTCGACGGGAACCAGGAGAGCATTCACGACCTGCTGCCGCAGTTGGAGTCGTTGACCGCCACCCTTGATCGGCAGAAGGGCGACATCGTCCTCGCGATGGAGGGGGTCAACCGGCTCAGCTCCACGGTGCGCGATCAGGACGAGGTCCTTGTGGCAGCGCTGCAGGGGCTGGCCCCCGCCACGCAGGTGTTGGCGAATGAGAAGGACAACCTGGCCGGCGCCATCATGGCCCTGGGCAAGTTCAGCGGGGTGGCGGACGATGTCCTCACCCGCAGCTCAGACGATCTGCGCGCCAACCTGGCGTCGATGGGCCCGATCCTGTCCGCGGTGGCTGACACGGGGGATGCGCTGCCGGACACCTTGAGCCTGCTGTTCACGTTCCCGTTCCCGATGGAGACGTTGTTCAACGCTATGCGCGGCGACTACACGAACTTGTGGGATGAGGTCGATCTGACCGGAGCGCGGCTGAACAGTTCATTGTTCGTCGGCAGCAACCTCTACAACTCGATGGGCGGACCGGACGCGATCGTCGGTCAGCTCAGCGGCAACTCCAACACCAAGGGGGATCCCTTCAACCCGAAGATGCCGACCCCCGATCAGGTGGAGGACGAGTCGGCCGGCCAAATCCCCGAGCTGCAAGATCTGTTCGGACCGCTCGCAACAGGAGCAGACGAATGATCCTCACCCGTTTTGTCCGCATCCAGCTGGCGATCTTCCTGGTGCTGACAGTGGTCGGCGTCTCCGTGATGGCCATCAAGTACGTGCAGCTGCCGGCGATGTTCGGCATCGGGCGCAACGCGGTCACGGTCCACATGCCGTCTACCGGCGGGCTCTACAAGAATGCGAATGTCACCTATCTCGGAAGCACCGTTGGCACGGTGAAGTCGGTGGATCTGACCGCGAGCGGTGTGCAGGCGAAGGTGTCTATCGATAGCGGCGCGAATATCCCCGTGGACTCGAAGGTGTCCGTGCGCAGCGTGTCCGCGATTGGAGAGCAGTACCTCGAGTTCACCCCGCAGTCCAACGGTGGGCCTCTCATTGGCAACGGCTTCGAGGTCCCGGCGGATCGGGTGCAGATGCCCACCGATATCGGCCCGATCCTGGATGAGGCGAATCAGCTGCTAGAGGTGATCCCCAGAGAGCAGCTGACCACCATGATCGATGAGACGTTCCTGGCGTTCAATGATTCGGCGGGCGATCTGAAGGTGCTGATCGAGTCGGCGAAGGCCGTAATCGAGGAGGCGACCGGCAGTGTGGAGCCGACGAAGACCCTGATTGAGGAACTCGGACCGCTCCTGGACACGCAGGTGGTCAGCGGGGACGACATGCGGGCCTGGGTCAACAGCCTCGCGTCCTTCACCGGTCAGCTGGTGAAGAGCGATCCTGAGCTGCGCAGTGTGCTTGCCCAGGCGCCGGGCGCCACGTCGGTGGCGGACCAGCTGATGAAGGACATCAGCCCGACGTTGCCCCTCATGCTGGCGAACACGGTCAGCGTCGGCCAGGTGACCATGACCTACAACGACTCGATCCAGCAGTTGCTGGTGGTGTATCCGGCGCTGATGGGCGCTCTGCAGACGCTGGTGCAGAAGGCGGTTAAGGACAACAACAAGCTTCCGCTGGACTTCCACCTTGCGCTGAACGACCCACAAGGCTGCAGCATGGGCTACCTGAGCCCAGAGCAGCGGCGGCCGGCGAATGACGTCACGATCCCCGTCACGCCCGATGGCATCTATTGCCGGATTCCCCAGGACGCCCAGATGTCCGTCCGCGGCGCCCGGAACGCGCCGTGCCCGCTGACTCCGGGCAAGCGTGCGCCGACACCGGCGCTGTGCGAGGACTCGACGGGCTATGTGCCCCTCGGCGAGCCGACCCCGCCATTCGGGCCGGCCCAGCCGGACGTGCCGGGTGCGGAGATCACGCCGTATCAGGAGTTTGGGCAGGTGGGCACGGCGTCCTACGATCCCGGCACCGGCCAGTATGTCGCGCCGAATGGCGAGGTGTACGCGGACAGTAGTCTGGTCCCGAGTGGGGCCAATGGGGCTACCAGCGCCCCCGCCGATTCTTGGCAGGCCATGTTGTCCACACCATCGAACTAAGGCTTTAAGTGATATCTAAAGGTAATGAGCCAGGCGAGATAGCACCGGACGAGGTGGTCCCGGCGACACCGACGGCGAAAGCGAAACCAGCGCTGCTCGACCTGGCGCTGCCCATCATTGTGGGGGTCCTCGTCGTGGCGATGGTGATCGCCTGCGGGTTCTTGATCAAGAAGAAGGCCGACCTCTCGCACCAAGCGGACGTCCGCGGCTGCTTTCTGGCCGCGGCGGAGACCTCGGTCAACGACATCGTGAACGTGTCGGCTGCGAACATCGACGAGAAGATCGGGTCCATCCTCGATGGGTCCACCGGTGCCTACCGGGACCAGTTCGAAGGCGCCAGCGAGCAATTCGCGTCCATGGCGAGGGAGGTCGACGCGACATCGGAGGGCTCGATCGTGACCTCTGCGGTGGAGGACAACACAGACACCTCCGGGACGGTGCTGGTGGTTGCGATGTCGACGGTGACCAACACGAACACCCCGGAGCCCAAGGTGGCTTACTTTCGGATGCGCGTGACCGTGGACAAGGTTGATGGACAGTGCAAGACCTCCAACGTCGAGTACGTGATCTGATGGCCGACACAGTGGCAGGGGAGCGAATGTCGAGGTTGGCGAAGGGGCTCACAGCAGGGTTGTGCGTCGCAGTGTTGGTTGTCGGCGCCATCCTGGGGTGGCTGTTGTACTCGACGAGCTCCACGCAGGCCGCAGTGGAGGCGCGGGCGGAGGCGCCCGCTGCGGCGGCGGCACAGGTGCAGCTGATGTTCGCGTTCGACCATGGCTCGGTTCGCGATGAGATGGCGCGCGCGTTAGAGGGCACGACGGGGGATTTCCATCAGGAGTTCGAGGATGAGATCAACACAAACGTGATCCCCAATGCGGAGGCCCACGCCACAACGGTGACCGCGACAGTCATCGCGCAGGCCGCGGTGGAGTCCACAAAGGACGCTGCGACCGTGCTGGTGTACGTCAATCAGGTCGTCAATGCGGACACCGGGCCCAAGGCCACGTTCACGCCGAGCCGCCTCCTGGTGGACATGGCCAAGGCGGACGGGGTCTGGAAGGTGAGCGGGCTGGACGCGGTCTAACCTAGCTGGTGCCAGCCTCTGGCGGTGTGGCATCGCCTGGCGACGTCTCCCGTGGGGTGGGCCCACGCAGCGTGTCGAGGAACAAGCGGGCCCACCGGTTCACATCGTGGGTGAGCACCTGGCGGCGCATCGCGCGCATGCGGCGGTGCGTCTCCTCGCGGCTCTGGCCCATGGCCTCGACCAAGGTGTCCTTCATGCCGTCGAGGTCGTGCGGATTCACAAGATAGGCATTCTTGAGCTCGGCCGCCGCGCCCGCGAACTCGCTGAGGACCAGGGAGCCGCCCAGGGTGGTGTTGCAGGCGACGTACTCCTTGGCGACGAGGTTCATTCCGTCGCGTAGCGGGGTCACCAGCATGATGTCGGCGGCCACGAAAAACGCGACCAGCTCGTGGCGGTCGATGGCCCGGTGCATGTACTGCACGACGGGGCTGCCCACCTCGCTGTACTCGCCGTTGATGCGGCCGACCTGCTCCTCGATGGAGCGTCGCATGATGGCGTAGTTCTGCACGCGCTCGCGGCTGGGTGTGGCGAGCTGGAGCATCACGAAGGCCGCGGGGTCTAGGCGATTCTCCTCCAGCAGCTCGCGGATGGCGTGCAGCCGGATGTCGATGCCCTTGGTGTAGTCGAGCCGGTCGATGCCGAGCATCAGGCATTCCGGGTTGCCCAGCTGCGCTCTGATCTCGGCCGCCCGGGCCCGGACCGACTTCGAGCGTGCCAGCCTGTCCAGCTCGGCCGCGTTGATGGAGATGGGGAACGCGCCGACGTTGACGGTGCGCTCGCCATAGGTGATGGTGCCGTGCTTGGAGGCCGGGCGGATGCTGCCCCGGCTGGTCGGCAAGTTCAGCAGCTTCCGCGCCAAGATCATGAAGTTCTCTGCGCCGCCGGGCATTTGGAACCCGATCAGGTCCGCGCCCAGCATCCCCTCGATGACGGACTTGCGCCACGGCAGCTGCATGAACAGCTCCACCGGCGGGAACGGGATGTGGAGGAAGAACCCAATAGTCAGGTCGGGACGTAGCTCTCGGAGCATGCGGGGGACCAGTTGCAGTTGGTAGTCCTGCACCCAGACGGTGGCGCCGGTGGCCGCGGTGGCCGCGGTGGCCTCGGCGAAACGACGATTGACGTCGACGTAGCTGTTCCACCACGCCCGCTCGAAGACCGGCTTCACGATGAGGTCGTGGTACAGCGGCCACAGCGTCGCGTTGGAGAAGCCCTCGTAGTAGCGCTCGAAATCGTCGCTGTCGAGCGTCACCGGGTAGAGCTGGAGGCCGTTCTCGGTGATGGGGTCAAGCTTGGTGTCCGTCACTCCGGGCCACCCCACCCAGGCACCGGCGTTGGTGCGCAAGATCGGCTCCAGCGCGGTCACCAGTCCGCCCGGCGACTGCTTCCACCGGTGGGTGCCGTCGGGCAGTTGCTCGAGGTCGACGGGCAGCCGGTTAGCCACTACGACGAAATCCGATGTGCCTGACTGCATAGCGCGCGCCGCCCTCCGGGTTGATGACGCCTGATTATGACAGTAACGCCTCCAGTCTGGGGCGAGGCTTACTCGTCGGGCGTGGTGGGGCCGATTCCCAGCATCGAGAACAGCATCCGGCACTCGTCGGCATCTTCGGCGAAGGAGGCGACCACGCGCTGGGCCTGAATGATGGTGACCTCCTCGGGGGGCAGGATCTCCTCGCCCTCGAGCGGGTCTTCGTTGATTGCTTCGGTCTTGTTGCTGTTGGCTGTCATGGTGGTTCCTCCAAGTTTTCGGGTGAGCCCGGGGATGGGCCGCGCCGGGGGCTCGCGCAATTCGATACGACTCTAGGAGAGATTGCCCTGGTTTCGCCACCTAGGCCCTGGACGGCTCGGTCCGGGGGAGGCGGGGCGGTGGGCAAATTTACGGGGTTCGCGCTGCCGCGGCTGCGCAGGTCGGGGCGAAGGTGGCCGGATGCGACGGCGGACGATGGGCCGGCGCAGGCTCGCCGCGCGTTCCAGGATGCGTGGTCGGCGCAGCACGCGGGCGCACCATTCGCCCAGCACGACGCCGGCGGCGAGACCTGCGCCGACGCCCATCGCCGAGACGAGGTCGGTGAATCCGGTGGTGGTGTCCTCATTGAGGATCGAGTACAGGCCGCGGTAGATGGCCAGGCCCGGGAGCAGGGGGGTGATGCCGGCGATGCCGACGATCACCGGCGGGGTCAGGGCTCGGCGGGCCAGCAGGCCGCCGGCGAGGCCGATGATGGTGGCGGCCGCGGCGGCGCTGAGCACCTGGCCGACGCCGAAGTGGCCCGCCAGGATCAAGGCGCCGGTGCCGGCCGCGCCCGAGACGAAGGCGACGACCGTCGCGCGGACCTCCGCGTAGCAGGCCAGGGCGAAGCAGGCGGCGGTCAAGGCACCCGCCGCCATCTGGGCCGGCAGTTGGGTGAGGTTGCCGGAGAACTGGTCGGCGGTGATCGCGGGGAGGGCGAAGCCGACCGCGGCGGCGGTGCGCAATCCAATCGCGACGCCCGCGATGATGCCGCCCGTCATCATGAGGACCTCGAAGAACCGGCCGGCCGCGGTGACGGGAGCCCCTGTGATGGCATCCTGCACCGAGCCGACCAGGGATAACCCCGAGAGGAGCACGACGACACCCGAGGCGATCACCAGCGACGGCCGGATCTGCAGGTCCAGATGCTCGCGCATCGCATATAGCGCCGAGGCGGGCACGGTGGCGATGAAGCCGCCGATGACCTGCTGGAAGAACGCCGGCAGGCCGTGCCCATCGAGCCACCGGTTGGCCATCTGGATCATCAGCGTGGCGAGGAAGGAGGCGGCGATGATCGCCAGGCCGCCGCCGAGCAGCCAGGCCACCGACGCGGCCATTCCGGCCCACGCGCCCGTGGCGACCCACTGCGGGTACGGATGCCCGCTAGCGGTGATGTCGTGGAGGGTCTGGGCAGCTTGCTCCGGGGTCGCGGCGCCCCGGCGGATGCGGCGCACCAGTCGGTCGACGGCCGCCAGCCGGGTGAAGTCATGCGTCCGGTACTTGACGATCCGAATCGAGCCGGCGGGCGGCAGGGTGGGGCCGCGTCGGGCGCTGATCGCGATCGAGTTGTAGGTGATGTCGACGTCGCACTCGGTGAGGCCGTAGGCGGCGGCGACTTGCTCCACCTGGACCATGGTGTCGATCGCGCCGGTGCCCGAGGCCAGCAGCACCTCGCCGACCCAGCTGGCCAGGCGCAGGACCTCGGTGACGGCGATGTTGTCCGTCAGGTCGATCGGCTGCAGCGGGGAGGGTGGCGGGGCGACCGTGTCGACAGTCGCGCGTCGAACTGGGCGGTTGCGGATCGTGTCGACGAGTCTGCGCAGCGGGGAAGGCGGCACCGGAGCCTCGTGCGCTGTGGTGGCGACTATCTCGGGGAGCTGGGGGTCGTCAGTCTCGGACAAGGTCCCCGGACCCGAGCCCCGTCGCGGTGAGGGCCGTCTCGACGTCGGGGTGGATGAAGACCGACACGACCTGGTCGTTGTCCACCCGGAATGCGATCGCCAATGGGCGGCGGTCGGTGTCCGGGCCGCCGGCGAGCGAGCCTGCGGCCTCGCCGGACGTGACGACGACGGCGCCGCTGACATAGGCGTGCTCGAGGGAGACCGTCGTGTTGGACTCAGCGGCCCAATCCAACAGCGCGACGAGGCCCTGGCTGCCGCCCTCCGCGCTGGAGATCTCGATGCCGTCGCTGGACAGTTCGACCAGCGTGTCGGAGTCGCCGTCATTGAGGGCGTCCTGCCAGGCCAAGACCGTCGCGTACTCGGATGTGCTCATGAGTACCAACGTAGTGCTTGGACCGTGCGGGTACTAGTGAGACGCCGCAGTCCGACGTGCTGGGGCGGGGATTCGGCGTCAGCGCCGGCAGCGGTTACCATGTGGGTCGGTTTACGGGCCGGTGCTGGAGTGGCGCAATTGGTAGCGCACCCGACTTGTAATCGGGCGGTTGAGGGTTCAAGTCCCTTCTCCAGCTCAACGAAGATCCCAGGTGGGCACGGCGACCGCCTGGGATCTTTCATTTTCAGGAGGCATGGCGGGCTTGCCCGGTGTCGGCGCCTGGGACTCTCACCCGCACGACGGTCGCCGCACACGTATGGTGATATGTGGCAAGGCTTCCCTAATGAGAGGTGGATCCATGGCGAGGAAGATCACAATCCTGACGGTGCAGCGGACGGAGCGGGTGGCCCCCGGCATGGTGCGCGTGCATTTGGGCGGGACCGGCTTCGAGACGTTCGAGCCGAGCGTGTTCACGGACGCATACGTCAAACTGCACTTCGGCTCCGAGGCGGAGCCGGTGACGCGGACGTACACGGTGCGGTCAGTGGACCTCGAGCAACGCGAGATCGCCATCGACTTCGTCGTCCACGGCGACGAGGGCGTGGCCGGGGCCTGGGCGGAGTCCGTCGCGGCGGGCGAGACCGTCCGGCTGTCCGGGCCCGGGGGCGCGTATCGCCCGGACCCGACGGCGGACTGGCATCTGCTGGCCGGCGACGAGTCGGCGCTGCCCGCGATCGCGGCCGCGGTGGCGTCGATGTCCGCGGACGCCGTCGGGCAAGTGTTCGTGGAGGTGGCCGGGGCGCAGGCAGAGGTGCCCATCGTCGCGCCGGCGGGCGTCTCGGTGACGTGGGTCCATCGCGGCGCGGCGGCTGGCGAGGTCGCCGACGACGAGGCGGGCCGCCATGCGCCGCTGGTCGCCGCGGTCCGCGGGGCCCCATGGCTGGCCGGTGAGCCCCACGTGTTCATCCACGGCGAGGCCCAGGCGGTCATGCATGGCCTGCGGCCCTATATCCGCAAGGAGCGGGGAGTGCCAGCCGCGCGGGCGTCGATCTCCGGCTACTGGCGGCGGGGTCGCACCGAGGAGGGCTTCCGCACCTGGAAGCGTGACCTGGCGGCGGCCGAGTCCTAAGTAAACGCCCCTGGGCAAATGCCCTTGGTAAACAACACCGCCCCGTCCCGCGTTCATCTGCGGGACGGGGCGCTGCTAGCTGTTGAAGGCCTAAGCCTCGATCTGCTGCGCGAGGTAGAGCGCCTCGCCCAACTGGGCGATCAGGTCGAGCTGGGTGTCGAGGTAGTCCACATGGCCTTCCTCATCTTCGAGGATCGACTCGAAGATCCGGGCAGAGGTCACGTCGCCGACCGCACGCATGTGATCGATGCCGCGCCGCAGTCGATCGACGGCCGCGGCCTCGATCTGCTTGTCGGCCTCGAACATCTCGGTGACGGTCTGGCCGATGGCGATGACGCCGAGCCGCTGGTAGTTCGGCAGCCCGTCGAGGAAGAGGATCCGGTCCGTCAGGACCTCAGCGTGCTTCATCTCGTCGATCGACTCGGCGCGCGTGTACGCCGCGAGCTTGGACCAGCCGCGATCGGCTTGCATCTTGGAGTGCAGGAAGTACTGGTTGATCGCAGTCAGCTCAGCGGTGAGCTGCTCGTTGAGAAACTCGATGACCTTCTTATCGCCTACCATGCTGTCCTCCTCTGGGAACTGAGGATTCGCCAGCCGTAGGGTCAGCCAGCGATCCTCATGGCAAGTTTGCCATCGTCGATCACTGTAGTCTTCAGAATCGCCTGAATCTTCTTGACGCAGGCCCCGCAGTCTCCACCTGCGCCGCAGCTGCGGCCGATCTTGTTCACTGAGCTGTTCCCCGCGCGGATCTGGAACTGGATGTCCTCCACGGTGAAACCGTGACAGATGCACACATACATGAGGGGCCTCCACGGGGAACGGTCGAGCAGGTTAGGTTGCCCATACCTTACCTACGGTTCCAGGAAAGCCAAGTGTGATTTGGATCTCACCCAGTGTGGGGGGTGGAGGTCAGCGTGAATCCGCTTGGCCCGAAGGGGGATTCACGCACGACGGGGGTGGTCCGGCGGGGCTCGGCGCATGCCGCCCAGCGGTATCGGCGCTATTGGTTGTCGTGCTCGATCTGCGTGAAAACCTCGGAGCCGCGCATCGGGCGCTTGCCGCGCCCGCGGCCGCCGGGAATTCGGCCCACCAGGTCGGAGAGGGGCTCGACGACGCTGTTGAGCGTGACGACAGCCTCCTGGAGCTTCTCAATGGTGTCGCCAAGCCCGATCAGCTGGTCTAGCGTTCCGCCATCAGCGGTGAGTTTCTCGACGAAGCCGTCGTCGGCCAGCAGTCTGTCGGCCAGGCCGCCGTCGCCGAGGATACGGTCCATGACGCCGCCCTCGGCGGTGATCCGGTCAAGGGCGCCCTCCTCGGAGAGGATGCGGTCGAGTGCCCCGCCCTGGGCGGTGATGCGGTCCAGGGCCCCGTCGCTGGCCAGGAGTCGGTCGAGGGGGCCGCCCTCGGCAATCAGGATGTCCAGGCCGCCGCCCTCGCCGAGGAAGCGGTCGAGCGCGCTGCCGGACTCGGAGAGGCGGGCAGCGACGCCGTCCTCGGCGAGAATGCGGTCGAGAGCGCCGCCCTGCGCCATCGCCTTGCCGAGCGGACGGTCCTCCGCGGTCACCGCGGCCAAGCGCTGGAGCAGCGCGACCGGCCCGTTGGGGTCCGCGATGATCTTGTTGAGCTGCTCGGCGAGGCCACCGGGACCCACCAGCACTGCGATCTGGTCGACGTAGCCGCCCTTGCGTCGCAGGGGGCCGTCGGAGGCGACCAGTTGGCCCATCCCCAGAGTCGCCTGCGTGGCGGCGACGGTGAGGCGAACCGGCAGTGTGATGACGTCCATGAAACCCATGGGCTGAGGGTAGCGTGTCGGCGGCCACAGCCGCAGAGCTCGCCGCTAGCCGGTCGGGGTGAACTCCCCATGGCCCTGCGTGCGCAGCGCCGCCCGGATCTTGGCCGCCGCGTCGTCCATGTCCGCGGGCGCGGCGTTCGGGTTGGCGAGCGCCAGATCAAAGCCGGACATATCGGCCGCGGGGAACACGTGCAGGTGCACGTGGTCCACCTCGAAGCCGGCGATGAGCAGGCCTGCGCGGGGGGCGTCGAACGCGGAGACGACGGCCTTGCCGATGTGCTGCGCCACCTCGGAGCAGTGGGCGAACAGGGCGGGGTCGATGTCCTGCCAGTTGTCGACCTCCGCGCGGGGGACCACCAGCGTGTGGCCCATGGAGACGGGCGCGATGGTCAAGAACGCGACGACGGACTCGTCCTCCCAGACAAAGCGGCCGGGCAGATCGCCCGCGATAATCATGCTGAATACGGATGCCATGGGGTCGAGCATCGCGGAAAATCATGTTGAGCGCCAGACCGGGACCAGCGATGCCTGGATTGGCAGTGGTCCCCAGTAGGCTGTCCGACGTGCGCGTACTAGTTATTGGTTCCGGAGCCCGTGAACATGCCTTGCTGTTGGCACTGAGCAGTGACCCCTCAGTCACCGGCCTCGTGTGTGCCCCCGGCAACGCGGGGACTGCCGGCATTGCGGAAAACCGTCCCGTCGACGCGGCCTCCGGCCCGGCCGTGGTCGCCCTGGCCCGAGAGGTCGAGGCAGACCTGGTGGTCATCGGCCCCGAGGTGCCGCTGGTGCTCGGCGTCGCCGACGCCGTGCGCGAGGCCGGCATCGCCTGCTTCGGCCCCTCGGCCGACGCGGCCCGCATTGAGGGCTCGAAGGCCTTCGCGAAGGACGTCATGGCCGCCGCCGGCGTCCGCACAGCCCACGCGGAGATCGTTGACAACCCAGCCGAGCTCGACGCGGCGCTGGACCGCTTCGGCCCCACCTGGGTGGTCAAGGACGACGGCCTGGCCGCAGGCAAGGGCGTTGTGGTCACGGCCGACCGCGCGCAGGCCCGCGCGCATGCCGCCGACCTGCTCGAGAGCGGGCACCCGGTGCTGCTCGAGACCTTCCTGTCTGGCCCCGAGGTCTCCCTGTTCTGCCTGGTGAACGACAAGACCGTCGTGCCACTGCTGCCCGCCCAGGACCACAAGCGCGTCGGCGACGACGATGCCGGCCCCAACACCGGCGGCATGGGCGCCTATGCGCCGCTGCCGTGGCTGCCGCAGGAAATGGTGCAACGCATCGTCGACGAGGTCGTGATCCCCGTCGCCGCCGAGATGTCCGACCGCGGCTGCGCCTACTCCGGCCTGCTCTATGCGGGCCTGGCGATCGACGAGCAGGGCCCCGCCGTCATCGAGTTCAACTGCCGGTTCGGCGACCCCGAGACCCAGGCCGTCCTCGCGCTGCTGCAGACCCCGCTCGCAGGCCTGCTGCTGGCCACGGCCGACGGCACCCTCGACGCGTCGAGCGAGCTGTCCTGGTCGGACGGCGCGGCGGTCACCGTCGTGCTCGCCGCCGAGCACTACCCGGCGACGCCGAGACTGGGCGACGTCATCGCCGGCGCGGACGGCCCCGGCGTGCTGCACGCCGGCACCAAGCTCGACGACGACGGCAAGCTCGTCTCCGCGGGCGGGCGGGTGCTGAGCATCGTCGGCGTCGGCGCGGACCTTGAGGCGGCGCGCGAGCAGGCGTATGAGCGGCTCACGGCGATCTCGCTGCCGGGCGCGCACTATCGCACCGATATCGGGCGATTGGCCGCACAGGGTCGCATCAGCATCCCCGAATAGATGGCCCAGGAAGCGCACATGGTCGAGTCCCGAAGGTCCCAAATTGAGCCGTTCCACGTCATGGACGTGCTCAAGGCGGCGGCTGAGCGCCAGGCCTCGCACGGGGACCTGATCAGCCTCGCGGCCGGCCAGCCGTCGACGCCCGCGCCCGCGCCGGTGCTGGCGGCGGCGCGGCGGGCACTGGACGAGCACCTGCTGGGCTACACGGAGTCCCTCGGCATCCCGGAATTGCGGGAGGCCATCGCGAAGCACCACCGCGACGAGTCCGGCGTCGATGCCTCGGCGGACGACGTGATCGTGACGACCGGCTCGTCGGGTGGGTTCACGCTGCTCTTCCTGGCGGCCTTCGACGTCGGCGACACCGTGGTCATGGCGCGCCCCGGCTATCCCGGCTATCGCAACACCCTCGAGGCTTTGGGCTGCAAGGTCGTGGAGATCGACTGCGGCGCCCAGACGCGCTTCCAGCCGACCGTCGAGATGCTCGAGGCGCTCGACGAGCCGCCCGCCGGGCTCATCGTGGCGAGCCCAGCCAACCCCACCGGCACCATTATCGATCCGGCGGAGCTCGCGCGCTTGGCCCGCTGGTGCGAGGTGCACGGCACCCTGCTGATCTCCGACGAGATCTATCACGGCATCAACTTCGGCGACGCGACGCTATCCAGCGCATGGGAGACGTCCACGGAGTCCGTGGTGATGGGCTCGGTCTCGAAATTCTTCTGTATGACGGGCTGGCGGCTGGGCTGGATGCTGGTCCCGCCGAGCCTGCGCCGGGCGATCGACCGGCTCTCCGGCAACATGACGATCTGCCCGCCGGTGCTCTCGCAGCTGGCGGCGGTGGCGGCGTTCAGCCCGGAGTCGCGGGTCGAGTTGGACGGCCACGTGCGGCGCCAGGGTCACGTCAAAGTCGCGTTTCCGCTGGAGAGAACTAGTTTTATCGCGTCTTGAAGGCAGTGCTGATA
>NZ_BAVQ01000004.1 GCF_000524475.1 Tomitella biformata AHU 1821
ACCAGACCTCTCCCACCTTCGACCCTAGCGGGCCGTCGAGCTGGGAAAACCCAACACCAAAACGATATAAGCCGATACACGAAGCTAACCAGCGTCACATGCACGGCGTTGCGCCAGCGCTGGCCATCGCGCAGCACGTCCACCATGCCGCTGATGGAGTCGTACTCCGCGGGCTCGTACAGCGTCGGCGGCACCGGCCCACCCCAGCGCCGCAGCAGGGACAGGTTGAGGTCCGCGAACCAGCGGGCGACGACGAGCGAGAGCACCAGGATCGGCAGGCCGACGAGGATGATCAGTGTGCTCACGCCGGTGGCCAGGAGCGAGATCATGACCGAGAACGATGCGAGGGCGAGCGCGAAGCCGGGCAACAGGTACGCGAGGTCGCAGCCCATCTGCGCCCAGGTCACGGGCCGGAGGATCGACCAGTGGCTGCGGATGGGTGGCGATGAAGAGGTCATATTCCTATCTTCGCCAGGAGACGGGTGGCGCACTATGGGGACAGCATCCCACTTCGAGTTCGGGTTAACCCCCGTCGGCGATCCGCTGCGGCCCCTCGACCCGCGCGGACATGTCGAACACCTCCACCAGGTCGCCGTCGCGCAGCTGGCGGCCGCGCTGGAACTCGGTCTCGCCGTTGACGTCGACCTGGCCCTCGGCGATCATCTGCTTCGCCTCGGCGCCGCTCTCGAGGAGGTTGGCGAGCTTGAGGAATTGGCCGAGGCGGATCGATTCGTCGCGGATCTGAACGGCGGGGGCGGAATTTTCAGGGGTCGAACGGTGGGAGGTCACGGCTCCATCATCGTCCTCCCCTCTCCACCCGGCCAGCCGACTCCCCGGCGCGGAACCTAGCCGACGAATTCCTTCAGGTCCTTGAGCACCAGCAGCGCACCTGTCGGTCCGAGCCCGAGGAACCAGGTCTCGTCATCCACCCGGTGCGCGTTGCCGCTCTCGACCGCGCCGAGCCGGCCCCAGAGCGGTCCGGCGGTGACTGCGGTCTCGGCGGTGCCCTCCGGCGGCCCGTAGCTGGAGTAGAAGAGCAGATCGCCGTCGGCCTCGTTGATGGTCTCCGCGCTCACCTCGGCGGCCAGCTCGTCGATGTCCTGGATGGCCGGGCGGGGCAGTCCGACGTCGGTGAGGATCGTGCCGATAAACGACTTGTTGCCGTAGAGCCGGATCTGGTTCGGCCGGAAACGCACCATCGAGATCGTGGGCGTGCCGGTGAGCGACTCCTGCACCGACTGCACCGCGGCCTGGTACTCGTCGGTCACTGACTGCGCCTGGTCCTCCGCGCCGAGCGCGTCCGCCACCAGGAGGAAGTTCTCCTTCCAGGGGAACCCGGGCCGGATGCTGAACACGGTCGGCGCAACGCCGGAGAGCTGCTCATAGAGCCCGTCGGCCCGGAGCTTGCTGCCCAGGATGAGGTCGGGCTGGAGCGCGGCGATCGCCTCGATATTCAGCTCGGCGGAGGTGCCCACGTTGGGGATGCCCTCTAGCTGGTCCGCGAGGTAGGTCGGCTGCGCGCCGCTGGCGCCGGGGTTCGCGATGCCCACGGGGACGATCCCAAGGGAGAGGACGTCGTCCAGTTCGCCGCTGTCGAGGACCACGACGCGGATCGGCTTGGCCTCGATGACCGTCTCGCCCTTGGCGTGCAGGATGGTGCGCGGGAACTCACCGGGCGCGGCATCGCTGCCGAACTTCGCAGTCTCCGTGTCCGCCGTCGCGAACTGCGCGCCGCCCGTGGCCACGTCCAGATTGCCGGGGCTGTGGGAATCCTGCGCGGTGCCGCTCCCGCAGCCCGTGAGCAGGAGAGATGCGACTGCGATGACTGCGGCGCCGGCGAGCGCGCGAGACCGTATACGAGACATTCAGTTAGCATAGCCTGGCCTATTCAGCGGTCTGGTAGTGGCGACAGCTGCAGGGGACGTGCGGATCGGCCGCTACCGTCAGGGCATGCAGATCCTCCTGATCCGTCATGGACTCCCCGACCGCGTCGACCCCACCGGACATGCCGCGGCGGATCCCGACCTGACGGCCATCGGCCGCGAGCAGGCACAGCGCGCGATCGCGGCGGTCGACGGCCTGGATGTCTCGTCGATCGTGAGCAGCCCCATGGCCCGCGCGATGCAGACGGGCGAACCCCTGGCCGCGCATCTGGGCCTCGAGATCGGCACTGACCCGGACTTGGCGGAATACGACTCCGGACTGTCGGCCTATATCCCGATCCACGAGGCGAAGACGGCGGCACCTGAGACCTACCAGCGGATCCTCGCGGGCCACCTGCCGGAGTTCGTGGACGCGGCCGCGTTCTCGGCGCGAGTGCGGGTGGGGATGCGGCGCGTCATCGACACACACGAGCATCACCAGACCGTGGCGGTGTTCTGCCACGGTGGCGTCATCAATGTGTGGCTGCAGCACCTGCTCGGCCTGGACCGGCCGCTGGTGTTCCCCATCGACTACGTCTCGATGACCCGGGTGCTGATCTCGCGCGATGGCCGCACGCGTGTCGCCTCGGTGAATGAGACCCAGCACGTGCGGGACCTGCTCGTCCGGCACTAATCCGCGACGCTCGTCGGCGGCGAAGACTCGCGCCCACCCGTGCGTCACGCCAGACCGATGAGCCAGCCCCGCAGCCACTGCGTCGCCGAGTTCCCCTGCGCATCAACCACATAGCGGGTGTAGTCCTGGTGTGCGCCGGACTTGAGGAAGCCATCAATCTGCCGGTAGCGCGCCTCGTTGTTGCCCTCGGTCAGCTGGCCTTGCAGCAGCTGGATGCCGCCGGCGGCCATCAGCTCGTTGAGCAGGTTCTGCCCCTCGGGGACCGCCTGCTTATCAGAGGAGCCGGGATCGGACTGCTGTGCGGCGAAGCCGAAGATCCGCGCCACGAAGTCCTCCTGGGGCGCGGCGCAGTAGAGATCGCCTGGCGCGCAGAAGGTCCGAATCTTCTCGGTCAACGCTCCGAAGCCCTCGAGTCGCGGTCCGCCGCCGCCATTGCCGGGGACGGGCGGCCCCACCAGGTGGTCATACTCGGAGCGCCGGGGGTCCGAGAGCAGTCCTACGCCGACCACCCGGTCCGCCCCCACCGCACCCTGCCCATGTCCGATCCGCGCCGCGAGGTCGCCTGCCACATCCGCACCCTGGCTGTAACCGATGATCGCGAACTTCGAGGACGGGCATTCCGCGGCGATCGCGCCCATCATGCCGTCAGCGTGGGCGATCCCCTCCGCCTTGGAGGCGCCGTATACCTGGCTCTCCCACGGGAATGCGGTGGCGACGTAGCTGACGTAGCTGACGCCTACCCTGGCTGAGGCCATCCCGTCGGTCACTGCACCGAGTAGCCCGTTGCCCACCGGGGTGTTGCCCGGCCCGGTCTCCCAGGTGCCCGGAATCGCGATCACCTCAAGCGACTTGCAGGCCGCCGGGTCCGCGGAGGCTGTGCCACCGGCCACGAGCATGGCCGACATAGCGCCGAGCGCCGCCGAGATCACCACTGCCGAACGTCCAAGACGCATCGCGAATTCTCCCGTTTCCTTGCCGTGACCCCGCCTACGGCGTGATCCCCGAACTCGTCCGAGCCCTCCTGCAGGTGAACCAGGACATGTCGATCACAGTACGCAAACACCACCTGTTTCAGAGGGCAGTCCGCGTGAACTCCACGAGTAATTTTGGCTAATAGTCACACCAGTCACATGCATCACTCCAGCCCCGTATCGACGCGAGAGATCCGCCCGCCGCGGGGTCGCGGTGGGCGGATCTAGGTGCGAATCTAGGGCGGGCTCGCTACCGCATCTGCATCGTGGTGGGGGTGATGGGAGACGGCAGCGCCGTGGCGCCCATCAGGTACTCATCCACCGCGGCGGCGCACGAGCGCCCCTCGGCGATCGCCCACACGATCAGCGACTGCCCGCGGCCGGCGTCACCCGCCACGAACACCCCGGCATCCGCGTTAGCGCCAACTCGCGCAGCCCAATCCGTTCCACGTGAAACATTGCCGCGGTCGGTGATGTCGGCTCCCAGTCCGTCGAGCAGGCCCTCGCGCTCCGGGCCGACAAAGCCCATCGCCAGCAGCACCAGGTCGCACTCCAGCACGAAGTCCGAGCCCTCGACCTTCTCGAAGCGCCCCGCCGCCATCCGCACCTCATGCGCGCGCAGCCCGGTGACCTTGCCGCCGGAGCCGATGAAGTCCGAGGTGTTGACCGCGAACACGCGCTCGCCGCCCTCCTCGTGCGCGGAGGACACGCGATACATCAGCGGGTAGGTCGGCCACGGCGTCGAGCCGGCGCGCTCGACCGGTGGGCGCGCCATGATCTCGAACTGGTGCACAATCTCCGCGCCCTGACGCAGCGCGGTGCCGAGGCAGTCCGCGCCGGTGTCACCGCCGCCGATGATGACGACCTTCTTGCCCGACGCCGTGATGGCAGGCTCGTCAATATCGCCCTCCTGCACGCGGTTGGACATCGGCAGGTACTCCATCGCCTGGTGGATGCCGTCGAGCTCGCGGCCCGGCACCGGCAGGTCGCGCCCGATGGTGGAGCCAAGCGCGAGCACCACCGCGTCGAACCTGGTGCGCAGCTCCTCCACCGGCAGGTCGCCGGGGCCGTCGCCGCCCACATTGACGCCCACCTCGAAGCGAGTGCCCTCCGCCGACATCTGAGCCAGGCGACGATCGATGAACTTCTTCTCCATCTTGAACTCCGGGATGCCGTAGCGCAGCAGGCCGCCGATGCGGTCGGCGCGCTCGAACACCGTCACGTCATGGCCGGCGCGCGTGAGCTGTTGCGCGGCAGCGAGTCCCGCGGGGCCGGAGCCGATGACGGCCACCCTCTTGCCAGTGCTCACCGTCGGCAGGACGGGGCTGACCCAGCCCTCGCTGAAGGCGCGCTCGATGATGTCCCGTTCGATCTGCTTGATCGTGACGGGGTTTTGGTTGATGCCCAGCACACAGGCGGACTCACACGGGGCGGGGCACAGCCGCCCGGTGAAGTCCGGGAAGTTGTTCGTCGCGTGCAGGCGCTCGATGGCCTCCTCCCAGTGCCCGCGCTCCACCAGGTCGTTCCACTCCGGGATCAGGTTCCCCAGTGGACAGCCGTTGTGGCAGAACGGGACTCCGCAGTCCATGCAGCGGCTGGCCTGGGTCTGCAGGTCCTTTGGCGGGAAATCCTGGTAGACCTCGTTCCAGTCGAGTAGGCGCAGCGGCACAGGCCGGCGGGCGGGAAGCGCTCGATCGTGCTTCAGGAAACCTCGGATATCACCCATTTGCCACCACCATGATTGCGTCGTCCACGTCAGATCCATCTTTCTTCGCCTGCTCGATGGCAAGCAGCACCCTGCGGTAATCCCGCGGCATCACCTTGGTGAAGCCGCCCAGACGTGCGGCCCAGTTCGCCAGGATGTTCTCGGCCACAGCCGAATCCGTCGCCACGTGGTGACGGATCACGGCGGCACGGAGCCACTCCTCGTCTGCGGAGCCAGCCGCCACAGCCTCCATGTCGACCATCCCCGTGTTGAGGTTGCCGGGCAGGCGCCCCTCGGGGTCGTAGACATACGCGATGCCCCCGGACATGCCGGCGCCGAAGTTGCGCCCGGTCGGGCCGAGCACCACGACACGGCCGCCCGTCATGTACTCGCAGCCGTGGTCGCCCACGCCCTCCACGACGGCCGTCGCCCCCGAGTTGCGGACCGCGAAGCGCTCGCCCACCAGTCCGCGGATCAGCGCCTCCCCGCTCGTCGCCCCATAGAGCAGGACGTTGCCGGCGATCACGTTCTCCTCGGCCGTGAACTGCGCCGAGCCCGACGGCCGCAGCGTGATGCGCCCGCCCGAGAGTCCCTTGCCCACATAGTCATTCGCGTCACCGACTAGCCGCAGCGTGACACCGCGCGGGATGAACGCCCCGAAGCTGTTGCCCGCCGAGCCGGTGCACGTGATGTCGATGCTGTCCTCGGCCATGCCCCCCGCGCCGTGCACCTTGGTCAGCTCGTGGCCAAGCATGGTGCCGACGGTGCGGTTCACGTTGCCGACCGCCGTCTCGATCCGCACGGTCCCGCCGGTGTCGATGGCCTGACGCGCGTGGCCGATCAGCTGATTGTCGAGCGCCTTCTCCAGCCCGTGCTCCTGGGTCTGGGTGCAGTACAGCGCCTGGTCCGGGTACTGCGGGGACGTCACGGCGGTGAGCATCCCGGTGAGGTCCAGCGTCGACGCCTTGTAGTGCTCGATGGCATCCGCCGAGTCCAGCATCCCCACCTGGCCGACAGCCTCCTCCAGCGTGCGGAAGCCCAGCTCGGCGAGCAGCTCGCGCACCTCCTCCGCGATGTATTCGAAGAAGTTCACGACGAATTCCGGTTTCCCGCTGAACCTCTCGCGCAGCAGCGGGTTCTGCGTGGCGATGCCCACGGGGCAGGTGTCGAGGTGGCACACGCGCATCATGATGCAGCCCGAGACCACCAGCGGTGCGGTGGCGAAGCCGAACTCCTCCGCGCCGAGCAGCGCCGCGATGATGACGTCGCGGCCGGTCTTGAGCTGACCGTCGCACTGGACCACGATGCGGTCACGCAGGCCGTTGAGCAGCAGTGTCTGCTGCGTCTCGGCCAGTCCGAGCTCCCACGGCCCGCCCGCGTGCTTGAGCGAGGTGAGCGGGGCCGCCCCGGTGCCGCCGTCGTGGCCGGAGACCAGCACCACGTCCGCGTGCGCCTTGGACACGCCCGCGGCGACGGTCCCGACGCCGAGCTGCGAGACGAGCTTGACGTGGACTCGCGCCTGCGGGTTGGCGTTCTTCAGGTCGTGGATCAGCTGCGCCAGGTCCTCGATGGAGTAGATGTCGTGGTGCGGCGGCGGGGAGATCAGCCCGACGCCGGGCGTCGAGTGCCGCACCTCCGCGATCCACGGGTACACCTTGTTGCCGGGCAGCTGGCCGCCCTCGCCGGGCTTCGCGCCCTGCGCCATCTTGATCTGGATGTCGGTGCAATTGGTCAGGTAGTGCGAGGTCACGCCGAAGCGGCCCGACGCGACCTGCTTGATCGCCGAGATCCTCTTGTCCCCGTTGGCATCCGGCGTGAAGCGCTCCGGATTCTCGCCGCCCTCGCCGGAGTTCGAGCGCGCGCCGAGGCGGTTCATCGCGATGGCCAGGGTCTCGTGCGCCTCCGCGGAGATGGAGCCGTAGCTCATCGCGCCCGTGGAGAAGCGGCTGATGATCGAGGCCGCGGTCTCCACCTCTTCTAGGGGGATGGGCTGGCGCACATCGGTTTTGAACTTCAGCAGCCCGCGCAGGGTGGCGAGGCGCTCGGATTGGTCGTTGACGAGCTGGGTGTACTCCTTGAAGACCTGGTACTGGCCGGTGCGCGTCGCATGCTGGAGCTTGAACACCGTGTCTGGGTTGAACAGGTGGTACTCGCCCTCGCGGCGCCACTGGTACTCGCCGCCGACCTCGAGTTCGCGGTGCGCGCGCTCCGCGGGCCGGTCCAGGAATGCCAGGCGGTGCCGCGCCGCGACGTCCGCCGCGATCTGGCTCAGGCCGATGCCGCCGGCTCGGGAGTTGAGCCCGGTGAAGTACTCGTCCACCAGCGGCTGGGCGAGGCCGATCACGTCGAACAGCTGCGCGCCGGTATAGGAGGCGATGGTGGAGATGCCCATCTTGGACATCACCTTGAGCACGCCCTTTCCCGCCGCGTACACGTAGTTGGCGACGGCCTTCTCCAGCGTGACCTCCTCCAAGTCGCCGCGGTTGACCAGCTCGTCGATCGCCTCGAACGCCATGTACGGGTTGATCGCCGATGCGCCAAAGCCCACCAGCAGCGCCATGTGGTGCACCTCGCGGGCATCGCCCGACTCCACGACGAGGCCCACCTGGGTGCGGGTGCGCTCCCGGATGAGGTGCCTGTGCACCGCAGCCGTCAGCAGCAGCGATGGAATCGGCGCGAGGGTGTCGTCAGACTCACGGTCCGAGAGCACAACGATGCGGCTGCCTTCGGCGATGGCCTCGGAGACCTCGCGGCGGACCCGTTCGAGCGCGCGGCGCAGGCCCGAGGCGCCCTCCGCGACGGGGTAGAGCCCTCGCACGATGGCCGAGCCAAAATCGGGGAACTCGTCCTCGTCGTTGACGTGGATGAGCTTGTTGAGGTCGTCGTTGTCGAGGATCGGGCTCTCGAGCACGATGCGGCGCGAGGAGTACGGCGTCGGATGCAGCAGGTCGCCCTCCGGGCCGATGGCCGTCGCCAGGCTGGTGACCAACTCCTCGCGGATCGCGTCGAGCGGCGGATTGGTCACCTGCGCGAACAGCTGCGCGAAGTAATCGAAGAGCATGCGCGGGCGCGTCGAGAGCACCGCGATGGGCGTGTCGGTGCCCATCGACCCGAGCGCCTCCCCGCCGGTCGCCGCCATTGGCCGGATCAGCAGCGAGATCTCCTCCTCGGTGTAGCCGAAGACCTGGTGGCGCAACACGACTCGCTCGTGGGGCATGTAGGTGTAGGGGCGTGAGGGGAGGTCTCCGAGATGCGCCACATTGCGCTCGATCCACTGGCCGTACGGCTCCTGCGCGGCGAGGTCGGCCTTGATCTCGTCGTCGCTGACGATGCGGCCCTGCGCGGTGTCCACCAGGAACATGCGGCCGGGCTGCAGACGCAGCTTCTGCACCACGGTCGCCGGGTCGATGTCGAGCACGCCCACCTCGGACGCCATCACGACCAGGCCGTCCTCGGTGACCCAGGCGCGGCCCGGGCGCAGGCCGTTGCGGTCGAGGACCGCGCCCACGACCGTGCCGTCGGTGAACGCCACCGACGCCGGGCCGTCCCAGGGCTCCATCAGCGCGGAGTGGTACTCGTAGAATGCCTTTCGGTCCGCGTCCATGGTCTCGTGGTGCTGCCACGCCTCGGGGATCATCATCAGCACGGCGTGCGGGAGACTGCGGCCGCCCAGGTGCAACAGCTCGAGGACCTCGTCGAAGCGCGCGGTGTCGGAGCCGCCAGCGGTGCAGGTCGGGAAGATGTCGGTGGTGCCGTGGCTGCCCCCGAAGATGGCGGTGTCGATGAGTGCCTCGCGCGCCCGCATCCAATTCTCGTTGCCGGTGACGGTGTTGATCTCCCCGTTGTGCGCGACCATCCGGAACGGGTGTGCCAGCGGCCACGAGGGGAAGGTGTTCGTGGAGAAGCGCGAGTGCACCAGGCCCAGCGCGCTCTCCATCCGCTCGTCCTGCAGGTCGAGGTAGAAATCGCGCAGCTGCGGCGTGGTGAGCATGCCCTTGTAGACGATGGTGCGGGCGGACAAGCTCGGGAAGTACGCGCCCACGTCCGGTCCGCTACCCAGCTCGCCGAGCTCGTGCTCGACGCGCTTGCGCACCACATAGGCGCGGCGGTCCAAGGCGATGCCGGACAGGCCCGCGCCGGCGATGAACAGCTGCTGGAAGCTGGGCATCGCGCCACGGGCCATCGCGCCCAGGCTCGACGCGTCCACGGGGACCTCGCGCCAGCCGAGCACCGTGAGGCCCTCGGCGCGGACGATGCCCTCAATGCGGGTGACCAGCAGGTCCGAGTCCTCGTCCGTGCGCGGCAGGAACGCGATGCCGGTGGCGTACTCCCCAGCCGGGGGCAGCTCGAAGCCCGCTACCGCGCGCAGGAACTTATCCGGCACCTGTAGCAGGATGCCGGCGCCGTCGCCGCTGGTGGCCTCCGCGCCCGCGGCCCCGCGGTGCTCGAGGTTGACCAGCGCGGTGATCGCCTTGTCGACGATGTCGCGGCTGGCCCGTCCGTGCATGTCCACGACGAACGCGACGCCGCACGCGTCGTGCTCGTTGGCCGGATCGTAGAGGCCGGTGGGGCCCGGTCGAAGATTCATCTGCTGTCACTCTCATCGCTGGCTGCAACCAGCCGACGCTTCGAAGAAGTATCGACTGGAAACCGCGCGATCGGGACCGGTTGCCCGGCACCCGATCCATGGAACTGGATGGTTTGCGGGTCGGCAGCAGTGGTGAGCATTGAGCCCACCGAAAGAGAAGTCACTGCGAAGAGTTGCACACTCGGATTCGCACGCGCCCTACCTACTGGCATGACGCGCACACTGACCACCGACCCCACTGGGCGACGTTGACCAGTGTGCATAGCGACGCGCACAAGGCGCGGAATCGCTGAGGGAAGTTTAGCAGCGTTTTCCCGTGTCCGCGCAAATCGGGAGGGCGACGGATTCGTCACACCCGGTCAGCGAGCCTGCCCGGCCGGATCGAGCAGCGCGCGACCCTCCAGCGTGAGGACCTGGGTCAGCGCCCGAGGCCGCTCGACTGGTCGAGAGCTGGATGTCCAGCGAGTTGCCAGTTGCGGACGACGACGTCTGCCAGCTCCTGGAGTTCCTCGCGGCCAACCCCGCCCGCGGCTTGCACAGCGATGCCGAATGTCACGGTGGTGACGTAGCGGGCCAATAGCCGCGGATCGGCCTCCGGAGGCAGGTCGCCGTCGACGACGGCTTGGCGGAACCGCTCCTGGAGGCGAGAGCAGCCGTTGTCACGCCAGGCGACGAGCAGGTCACGGACCCCACTCCCGGAATCACCCGTACTCAGGGCACCCTGGACACCCAGGCACCCGTGGGGGCCACCCGGGATGGTGGTGGCTCGAACGACACCGGTCAGGATCTCGGTGACGACGCCGAGAGCGGTCGGCTCCTGCAGTGCCCGGGCCAGATATGAGCCGGGCCCGTCGGTGTAGCGCTCCAGGGCCTTGCGGAACAGCGCCTCCTTGTTGCCGAAGGCTGCATACATGCTGGTGGTCGAGATCCCCATCGCCTCAGTCAGCCTGGTCAGGCTGGCCCCCTCATAGCCGTGCTCCCAGAAGACCAGCATGGCGCGCTCGAGAGCTTCATCGGCGTCGAATCCTCGCGGTCGGCCGCCGAGGCCACTCTTTTCTATTTCCACCCCCTTATCCTACCTATTCCGTATTGATCGATGCGGAAGTGCTACTCTTCGGGTTCCGCATCGATCGATGCGGAACCCGAAGGAGGTTCTTCCCATGGGACTGCTTGACGGCAAGACCGCTCTCGTCACTGGGGGCGCCACCGGAATTGGCCTGGCCAGTGCCGTGCGGCTGGCGGCAGAGGGCGCCCACGTGTTCATCACCGGCCGCCGCAAGATCGAACTCGACGCGGCCGTCGAAGTGATTGGCTCAGCGGCCACCGCGGTGATCGGCGACATTTCGAACCTGGCCGACCTGGACGTGCTCTACGACGCGATCCGCAGCCGGGGCCGGGGCCTGGACGTACTGTTCGCGAATGCCGCCGTCGCGGAGTTCGTGACACTTGAGCACGTCTCCGAGGAGCACTTCGACACCCTCTTCGGCATCAATGTTCGGGGCACGCTGTTCACCGTTCAAAAGGCGTTGCCCCTACTCAACGACGGGGCCTCGGTGATCTTGAACGGCTCCACCAACATGGACGTCGGCGCGGAGGCGTTCGGCGTGTACGCGGCAACCAAGGCCGCCTCCCGATCGTTCTCTCGGACCTGGGCCAATGAACTCAAGGGACGCGGTATCCGAGTCAACACCATCACGCCCGGCCCGACCGATACCCCTGGTTTGTCGGGGCTCGCTCCCGACGCGGATGCGGCCGCAGGCCTAAAACAGCAACTGGCTACGCATGTGCCTCTGGGCCGGCTCGGGCGCCCGGAGGAGATCGCCGCAGCCGTGGCATTCCTCGCCTCCGAGCAGAGCAGCTTCATCACCGGCTCAAGCTTGTACGTCGACGGCGGCCTCAACCAGATTTGAGTTCCGTGGCTGGGCTCCAGTGGCGAATGGCGGTGCCGGGCCGACGCAACCCCCACTAGAGAGGTAACGAATCCATGACAGTAATCGGCATCATCGGCGCAGGTGAGATCGGTAGCCAGATAGCACGCGCGGCAATCGCGAACGGCTACGACGTCGTTATTGCCAATTCCCGCGGGCCCGAGACTTTGCAGGGCCTCATTGACGAGTTGGGCCCGGCAGCGCGTGCCGCCACCGCCGCCGGCGCCGCTGCCAATGGTGAGTTCGCAGTCGTGGCGGTCCCCCTCAAGGTGGTCAACGACATGCCGGCAGAGGAGCTAGCAGGCAAGATCGTGCTTGACACCAACAACTACATGGCCTGGCGCGATGGCCATTTCCCGGTCATCGACTCGGGCGAGAAGACAGTGCACGAGCTACGCCAAGCGCACCTTCCGCTATCCAAGATCGTCAAGGCCTTCAACCACATCCAAGCTCCCCGCATCACCACCGCGGGAAAGCCAGCGGGTGCCCCTGACCGTCTCGCGCTTTCAGCCTCGAGCGACTTCCCCGAAGCCGTGGAACTCGTGACGCGGCTATACGACCAGTTCGGGTTCGACACAGCCGACAACAGCCCGCTCACCGAGTCGTGGCGCAGCGGTCCCGGTCAACCCGCATGGGTGGCCCACGAGCACCAGACCCGTGCCGATTTGATCGCCAACCTCGCCAGGGCGCAACGGATTATCTTGGACTAAGCCCGCCGGGTCGCGCGCGGTCAGCCCGACAGCGCCTGCGACGCGCGACCGACATCGCCTCGGGCGTCGGCGCTGAGCCCGAGCAGAGGTGCGGGGAGACACTGGGGCTGCACGCGCCCGGCCACTCCCGTCAGACCGGCCCGGGCCAGCGCAGCCGCAGGCTCCGGAAAAGTGCCCCCGAGCACTTGGAACCGGTCAGCCTCCGACGCCATGCGCATGCAACAGCATCTAGAGCGCGAACTGGCCACCTGCAGGTCGTGGACTCCGCGGTGATTCTGCGCCAGGTCAAACGCCTCGGTTGGATGCTCGACCACGTCGGACGCAGCACCGGCGTTTTCGTTCCGTACACCACCGATGGCCGAGTATCGCGTGGTGACGCCGACTGAACACGAAGCCAGTCGTCGGGCCCATCAGCCTGCGCTCGCCTTGTGCACGGCAGCGATAAATACCGCACCCCAGCGCCAGGAGCCCGCGTAGCGTGGTCTCATGTCAACTTATGTCACCGCCAATCCGACCACCGGCAAGACCGAGAAGACGTTCGAGCAACTGGGCGACGGGGCCTGGGCCGACGTCGTGAGCCGCTCGGCCGGAGCCTTCCCTGCTTGGCGCGCCACACCAGTGGCTGAGCGCGCGAGGCTCCTCTCCGCCATCGCCGATGCCTACGACGCTCGCGCCGACGAGCTCGCCACGCTGATCGCCACCGAGATGGGCAAGCCGATCAAGGAAGCCGCCGGCGAGGTCGGGCTCGCCGCGTCTATCTACCGTTGGTATGCGGAGCACGGCGCGGAATTGCTGACGCCGGAGAGCTTGCCCCCGCAGGGCGCGGAGGAGTCGCTGGTCGAGACCGAGCCGATCGGTCCGCTTATCGGTGTCATGCCGTGGAACTACCCGTATTACCAGGTGGCGAGGTTCGTGGCCCCAAACCTGATGGTCGGCAACACCATCATGCTCAAGCACGCATCGATCTGCGCGGCCTCGTCCGAGGTCATGGCCGAAATCGTCCACACCGCCGGCGTCTCCAAAGACGCCTATATCAATGTGTTCGCCAGCAGCGGCCAGATCGCCGAGATGATCGCCGACCCCCGGGTGCGGGGGATCTCGCTGACCGGCAGCGAGCGTGCGGGAGCGTCGGTGGCGGAGACCGCCGGCAAGAACCTCAAGAAGGCCGTGCTCGAGCTCGGCGGCTCCGACGCGTTCATCGTCCTCGATGACAGCGACCCCAAGACCACGGCGAAGGCGGCGGCTAAAGGCCGGCTGTCGAATGCCGGGCAGGCGTGCAACTCCCCCAAGCGACTGATCGTGCCCAATTCCCAGCTTGACGAGTTCGTCTCGACCGTCGTCGAGTACTTCGCGTCCGCCCAGGTCGGCGACCCCACTGATCCGAAAACCCGAGTCGGCCCACTGTCCTCGATCGACGCGCGCGACACCGTGGTGGCGCAGGTCAAACGCGCCGTTGAGCAAGGTGCCACCCTGCACACCGGCGGTGACGCCACCGGCGGTGAGGGCGCGTTCATGCGTCCAGCAGTGCTGACCGGAGTCACCAAAGAGATGGACGCCTATTCGGAGGAGATCTTCGGGCCCGTCGCGGTGATCTATGGCGTCGACTCCCCAGACGAGGCCATCAAACTGGCCAATGACGTCGATTTCGGGCTCAGCGGCTCGGTGTGGGGCACAGACATCACGCGGGCCCAGGAGGTGGCCGATCAGCTCGAGGTGGGCATGGCCTACGTCAACGAGCACGGCACGACCCTGCCCGGGCTTCCTTTCGGGGGTGTCAAGCGCTCCGGCTTCGGTCGCGAGCTCGGCCGCTGGGGAATGGGCGAGTTCGTCAACACGCGGTTGCGTCGCACCGCCCGGATTGCCAAGTAGCGCAGCGTTTCCTGAGCTGTTCGCCCACGCTCTTCGGCTGCGCCGCGATCTTGCGGCCCGCTCGCACTCATTCGAGATCTCCGCGCGGGACGCGGCCCGGGTCGAGCGGGCGCAGCTGGTGATCGCGAACGGGCTCGGCCTAGAGGGCGGCATCGCCAACACGGTGGCGGGAGCCCGCGGCGCCGCGGTCCCCGTCCTTGAGATCGCCCCGGCGGTGCGCCCCCTCTAGTACGGCCTCCGCGGATCTCATCCGGGGTGCGGCGCACGAGCAGGCCGCCGGCTATCGCGCCGAGCTCGACGCAATCGCGCCGGACCGGCGCACACTCGTGACCAACCACCACGTCTTCAGATGCCTCGCCGAGAAGTTCGGGTTCCGCGTGCTCGGTGCCGTCGTGCCCAGCGGCACTGTGCTGGCCTCGCCCAGCGCCGCGGACCTGGCCGGTCAGCAACACCGAGTCGATCGCGCGGGGCCTGTCCTGAACCTCAGTGCTGGTGGCTGGGGCCCGCCGCCAGGACCGCGCTGTCCGTGCCCCGCGTGAGCAGCGCCGCGACCAGCGTGGTCAGCGGCACCGCGAGCACCACCGCGATGGCGCCGACGATCGAGCGCACCAGCTCCACCGCCACGACGTCGCTGGTGAGCACCTCCCCCAGCGAGCGCTGGGAGACGGAGAAGATGATCAGCAGCGGCAGGCTCGCGCCGGCGTAGGCCAGCACGAGGGTGTAGACCATGGAGGCGATGTGGTCGCGGCCCACGCGCATCGCCGTCCCGAAGAGCTGGCGCACCGTCAGGTCCTTGTCGACGCCCGCCAGCTCGAACACCGTCGCGGCCTGGCTGATAGTGACGTCGTTGAGCACGCCCAGGGAGCCGATGATGAAGCCCGCCAGCAGCAGCCCTGTTACGGACACCTCGCCCATGAACGCCTGGATGGTGGCGCTGTTGTCCTCGGCGAGCCCGGTGATCATCGTCGTCTCGATCGCCAGCCAGGACAGGACCGCCGCGAGCACCAGTGCCGAGAGAGTGCCGAACAGCGCGGCGCTGGTCCGCAGGCTCACGCCATGCGCCAGATACAGCACCACGAACAAGATCGCCGAACCCGCCACCAGTGCCAACGCCACCGGGGACCGGCCGTCGAGCAGGCTCGGCAGCAGGAACCCGACGATCACGGCCAGCGCGACCCCCACGCCCACCAGCGCCCGGAATCCGCGCCACGCGCCCACCGCGCACACCACTATCCCGGCGGCCAAGGCCCACAGGAGCAGCGGTGCCGAGCGCCGGAAGTCCTCAAAGTTGTAGGCGGTCTCGCCGTCGAATCCGACGGACCGGGACAGCCGAATGTCGTCGCCGACGGCCAGCTCCGGCTGGCCGGGCCCGGGGGTGATCACGAGCAGCGTCCGCTGGCCGGCATCGGGTCCGGAGCTGATGTCGACAATGGTCTGCGGGCATTCGGCGATCTGTTGGGCGGGCAGCGCGGGCTTGTCGGCGAAGACCTTGTTCGCTGATGGACTCCCGCAGGGTCCCGCCGCGACGGATAGGACCGATCCGGCCACCAGCTCCGAGCCCGCGCCCAGGGTGATCTCGAGGTGCGCCGGGATCTGGGGCCGCTCACCGCTCGGCCACAACGCGATGAGGCCGCCGATGGTGACGACCGCCGCCAGGACCAGCAGCGCCACGACGGCCTTGGCGAATCCGGACAGTCGACTGGTCTCGCTCGGCTTATCAAATGGATTCCGGTGCACGTCGACAGATGATAGTGCTTTCGCAGGCGGCCCGGCTATGGACGATCGTCCTCGGAACGGACAACTGGCCGCAGCGAGTCGACAGCTACGGCCAGTGTGATTGCGGTGTGCGGGCGGTGCCCGTGTCCTAATGGCAATCTAGCACCGCGTTTGCTGAACACAAACGCTCGTTCCACTCAGCGATCGACAGGCTTCGCCGCGCCCCTTCTGTTGTGCAGCTGTGCAGGAGATCCAGCGATTTCTCCTGCACAGCTGCACAACAGATCGCCGCGCCCTCTCACAGCGCAGCCAGCAACTCCGCCGCGACCGCGCGGCCTGCCCGATTCGCACCGATGGTGCTGGCCGAGGGGCCATAGCCGATCAGGTGCAGCAGCGGCCGGCCCTCGACCTGAGTCGCGAGCCGGCCCGTCATCGTGATGCCACCGCCGGGCCCGCGCAGGCGCAGCGGGGCGAGGTGGTCGAGGGCGCTGCGGAATCCGGTCGCCCAGAGGATGACGTCGAACGACCGCGTCACCCCGTCCGGCCAACGCGCGCCGGCGGAGGTGAGCTCGGCGAACATCGGCAACCGATCCAATGCGCCGCGTGCCTGGGCCGCCCGGTACCGCGGGTTCCACGGCAGGCCGGTCACGGAGACCACCGAGCCGGGCGGCAGGCCCGCGCGCACGCGCTCCTCGACGCGGGCGACGGCGGCGCGGCCGACCTCGGGCGTGAACGGCTCGTCGGTGAACCGGGGCGGGGTGCGGGTGACCCACGTGGTCGCGGCCACCTGGGAGATCTCATCTAGGTGGCCAACCGCGGAGATGCCGCCGCCGACCACCAGCACCCGCTGGCCTGCGAACTCGTCCGGCCCGCGATAGTCCCTTGTGTGCAGCTGCCGGCCGCCAAATGTGCCCGGATACCAGGGGATGAAGGGCCGCTCCCAGGTGCCGGTGGCGTTGACAATCGCACGGGCGGACAGCGCACCGTCGTCGGTCTCCACGGTGAAGCCCTCCGTCACGCAGCGCACCGTCACAGGGCGCCGCACGGCGAACCCCTCCCGACGCTCGTATTCCGCGAAGTACCGCGGGATCGCCTCCGCGGCGCGGACCGCCGACGGGTCCTCGCCGGGCTCGAGCACGTCTTGGAAGGCCATGCCTGGCAGATCGTGCACCCCATTGACCGTGCTCAAAGTCAGTGTCGGCCAACGGTGTTGCCAGGCGCCGCCGGGACAGTCGGCGCCGTCGAGCACCAGCAGCCGATCCCGATCCAAGCCGCGTTTAAGCAGGTGGTGCGCGGCGGAGAGCCCGGCCTGCCCGGCTCCGATCACCACCACATCAGGCTTCAATGGTCTAGATGTACATCGCCGGGTCGATGTAGCTGGTGGGGTCCACCAGCTCCTCGTGCTGCTTCTTCGTCCGCGGGCGGGCCTGCGCCGGGATGCCGGTGAGGATCGAGTCCTCCGGCGCGTCGCGCGTGACGACGGCGTTGGCGCCGATGGCGCTGTCCGCGCCGATGACGACGGGCCCGAGGACCTTCGCCCCCGCGCCGATCGTGACCCGGTCCCCGATCGTCGGGTGCCGCTTGGTGCGCGCCAGCGAGCGCCCGCCGAGGGTGACGCCGTGGTAGATCATCACGTCGTCGCCAATCTCGGAAGTCTCACCGATCACGACGCCCATGCCGTGGTCGATGAACAGCCGTCGCCCGATTTGCGCGCCGGGATGAATCTCGATGCCGGTCGCGAAGCGGGTCAGCTGCGCGAGGACCCGGGCCGGGCCGCGCAGGCCCGGCCGGCTCCACATCTTGTGCGCCAGCCGGTGCGACCAGATGGCGTGCAGCCCCGAGTAGACAATGGCGTTCTCAAGATCGCCCCGCGAGGCGGGATCGTGGCCACGTGCGGCGGCCAGGTCCTCGCGGATCCTGTAGAGGAAGGACACTTAGGTCAGTCCCGGATGTGGTCGAACAGCGGCGTCGAGAAGTACCGCTCGCCGAAGTCCGGGACGATGACGACGATCAGCTTGCCGGCGTTCTCCGGCCGCTTGGCCAGCTCCAGCGCCGCCCACACATTGGCACCCGCGGAGATGCCGCCGAGGATGCCCTCGTCGGTGCCGAGCGCGCGGGCAACGCGGATGGCGTCGTCGAACTCGACGTCCACGATCTCGTCGTAGATCTCGCGATCGAGGACCTCGGGCACGAAGTTCGCGCCCAAGCCCTGGATCTTGTGCGGGCCGGGCTTGCCGCCGGTCAGGATCGCCGAGTCGGCTGGCTCCACGCCCACGATCTGCACGCCGGGCTTGCGCGCCTTGAGGTTTCGGCCCACACCGGTCAGGGTGCCGCCGGTGCCGATGCCGGCGACGAAGATGTCGACCTCGCCCGCAGTGTCCTCCCAGACCTCTTCACCCGTGGTGGTCTCGTGGATCGCGGGATTGGCGGGGTTGGCGAACTGCTTGGCCAGGACCGCGTTGTCGGACTGCGCCACCAACTCCTCGGCCTTATTGACCGCGCCGGACATGCCCTCCGCCGGGGGCGTAAGCACGATTTCCGCACCGTACGCGCGCAGCATCATGCGGCGCTCGATCGACATGGACTCGGGCATCGTCAGAATCACGCGGTAGCCGCGGGCCGCGCCGACCATCGCGAGCGCGATGCCGGTGTTGCCGCTGGTGCCCTCGACGATGGTGCCGCCGGGCTTGAGCGCGCCGGAGGCCTCCGCCGCGTCGATGATGGCGACGCCGATGCGGTCCTTGACGCTGCTGGCGGGGTTGTAGAACTCGAGCTTCGCGGCAACGGTGGCGCCGAGGCCCTCTGTCAGGCGGTTGAGCCGCACAATCGGGGTGCGCCCCACAAGCTCGCTGACATTGTTATAGATCCTGGCCATGGCCGGTCCTCTCAAAGATCGGTGATCAGTGGTGTGCTCGTAGTTATTGTTCCATCGACGATGTCACCGTTATTCGCGCGGCATGCCTTCGACGGTGTCAACCATCACTGGCCCGATTTCCTTCCCGACTAGAACTGCACCGGCAGCGACCGGCGGTCCCTGCCCAACTCAGGCGCCAGGAATTTGCGCGTCACGCGCTGCGCCTCGACCTTCTCCCACGTCTTCGCCAGGCCCTCGAGCCAGCGCGCCATCCCGAGCGCGACGGCCACCTCAGCACCGTCCGCGACCTCTAGTGCATCGGGCGGCGTAGGCCAACTGGGGTTGACGAGCTTGGTCTTGCGCCCGGCCATCGCCGCCTCGAACTCCTCCTGCAGGCGGTCCGTCTCCTCGCCGATCCCCGCGAGGGTCGTGTCGGGGTCCAGGAAGCCGGCGATCGGCACATCCAGCTCCTCGATGGCCGCGCGCGCCTCCGCGGTGGCGAGGACCCGGCGGCCGCGCAGCAACGTCGCGGCCTGGTCCAGTTCGTCTGACACCACCCATGCCCCAGCCATGCGGGCCAACCCGTTGTCCGGTCCCACATCGACATGCCAGATCGCGAGCCTGCCGTCGCGCGCGTGGGCCACCGCGACGACGTCACTCAGGGCCTTCGCCAGGTGGAGGTCAGGAGTCGATGCAGTCATGCCGCCATATTAGTGCGGCATTCGCATACCTTTCTCGTACCCTGGATCCGTGGCCCTCATCTATGACGCGACCCTGAGCCTCTCCAAGCTGGAGATCCTCCAGGCCTGGGTGCCGACGCAACCCTGGTTCAACGGTGCCGAGCTCACCATCGTGGGCGCATACCGATTCGACGACCCGCAGGACGAGGTGGGCATGGAGTCCCACCTCGTGCAGTCCGAGAATCGGATCTACCACGTCCCCCTGACCTACCGCGGGGCTCCGCTCGAGGGCGCGGAGGCGTCGCTCATCACCACGATGGAGCACTCCGTGTTGGGCCGGCGCTGGGTGTACGACGCCGTCGCCGACCCCGTCTACGCTCGCGCCTTGGCCACCTCGATCCGGACCGGTGGGCGGCAGGCGGACCTGGAGTTCGCCACTCCCGTCCCGGACTCCGCCCGCGTGGTCACCACCCGCGTGCGGGGCAGCGGAGAGCCGGGCACGACGGTCCCACGGGTCGATACCGTCACCTGCGCCGACGATGGCCCCGTCACCGTGATCACCGCCGGGGACCAGGTTCTCGAGCTGATCCGCGCGATCGACCCCGCGCGCCCGGCCGTCGGTGTGCACCTCGCCGGCACCTGGCCCGGCCAGGACCAGCCGGCGGTGCTCGCCGCCCTGCGCTGACGAACCCGCGAAAGTTACGCGCATCCACGCAGATATCGGGTCGGCAGATTCTGCGTGGATGCGCCTCACTTCTCTGGACACGCGTGTCGAACCGCAGCCGTACCTGCCCCGCCAGCGACGCGGAGCCGACGAACGTCAGATCCGTGCCCAGGATGGTGCGGCGGTAGATCGGCTGCAGCCCCTCTCGGCCATCACCACCCCGGCGAATGCCACCACACTAATGGCCGCGATGCCGAGGCCAGACCACGTCCGCCCCGTTGGACTGGCAAGATGACGGCAACGCCAATCCGATTAGGGAGAGAACATGACAACAGTCGACGGCGACGTGAACCTGAGCCACCTGCTCAAGCAGGTCTGGTCGGTGGTTTTGGTCCGCGGCATCCTCGCGATCCTGTTCGGCGTGGTGGCCGTCATCTGGCCGGGCATCACGGTGTGGGCTCTCGTCATCGTGTTCGGCGTCTACACGCTGGTCGACGGCATCATGCTGGCCACCCACGCCATTCGCGACCGCGCGGACCTCAAATCCTGGGGCGTGCTGCTGGCTGCCGGCGCCGTGTCCATCGCAGTGGGCCTGATCGCCATGTTCTGGCCGTCCATCACGACCGTCGCGCTGCTCTACGTCATCGCCTTCTATGCCATCGTGTTTGGCGTCCTCGGCATGATGTCCGCTGCTGCCCACCGCAATTCGGCGAACTCCGGCTGGGGCTGGCCCCTCGCCGCGGCCGCCATCTCCGTCATCTTCGGTCTAATCCTCGTGATCTTCCCCAACACCTCGATCATCAGCCTCGCCGTGCTCGCCGGCGTCTGGGCGATCATCTTTGGAATCCTGATGCTGTTCATCGCCTTCCGCGCCCGCGCGCTCGGTCGACAGATCCAAACCCTCTAGGCAGTCGCGCCCTTCGCGCCGACCAGCTCGAACGAGGCGAAGTTGACGTGGTTTCGTCGGAAACCCGTCAACTTCGCCGTTCTCGGTGCAGGGCAGTGGGCAGGTTGAAGGGGGCAGGGCAGCGGGCAGGGCAGCGGGCAGGTTGAAGGGGTCTGGTCACCCGTTCTCTTCGAGCGCCACCCCATAGGGCCGCGGCGCCTTGATGCCGTTCTCCTCGAAGGCGTTGAGGATTCGTCGGCGCAACTCCCGCTGCACGCTCCACTGCGTGTTGGGACGCACCGTCACCGTCAGCCGCACGTTCACCGCATTGACGTTGACGGAGTTGACGCCGAGCATCTGGGGAGACCCCATCACCTTGCCGATCAGGGGTTCCTCCGCAGCGGCGGCCACCGCGGCCTCGAGCGCCACTCGGCAGGCCAGGTCCACGTCCGCGCCGTGGGCGATCGGCAGCTCCAACAGCGCGATCGCGTAGTCCTGGCTGTAGTTGCCGACGCGCAACACCTCCCCGTTGCGGCAGTACCAGAGGGTGCCGAACTCGTCGCGGACCGTCGTCACCCGCAGCCCGACTGCCTCCACCGTCCCCACCGCGTCGCCGAGGTCCACGACGTCCCCCACCCCGTACTGATCCTCGAAGAGCATGAACAGGCCCGAGAGGAAATCGCGCACCAGGTTCTGCGCGCCGAAGCCAATCGCCACGCCCACAATGCCCGCGGACGCGATGAACGGGGCCACGTTGACGCCCAGGATGAACAGGGTCTGGAAGAGCACCCACATCAGCACCACGAACGACACCGTGGACTTGAGCACCGAGCCGATAGTGTGCGCCCGCTGGCTCCGGCGCTCCCGCAACGCCTCCTCGCGGGGCGTATCGGGACTCTTTTGGCGCATCGCCTCCGCGGCCCGCAACCGCAAATTCTCCGGCGCCCGCTGACGTAGCGAGCTCATCATCGACGGAATCCGTGAGGCCTCCCGCTTACGCCGCCGGGTCTCCGGGTTCGTTGTCCGGTCGATCGCCTTATGCAAGACGAGGCGCACGACCAACGCCAGCACGATGTAGATGGCGATCTCCACCGGTCGGTGAATCAGCCAGTCTCGGGAGGTTTCCGTGAGTTCAAACGCAAGTACAGACACTGCAAGAGTCTACGGATCGCGTCTGTGCGAACGAGTTGGCCGAGGCTGTTTGCTCGTCACTCCCGCGATGCGGCCTCAGACATTTGCGGCGCGAGCTGGTTCGCGGCCCACACCAGGCTCAGCGGAGACGAAAAAGCCAGCGCAAAGGGGACGCCCTCGGTCTTCGGCACGACTACCGCGCTGCACGGCCGCAAGGCCATTCCAGAGGCCATTCCCCGTGAACTCGCTCATCTGGTCCGCTGTGTCTGGGATCGCCCACAGCACGTCCGCGTCCAGCTCCGGCACGCTCCCCCAGCTCAGTTCGGCCTCAGTCGCGGCAATGGCCTCGAGGGTCAGCTCGGTGGCGGACGCCTCCACTTTCGGTGTGCCGGGCGGATACAAGTCCACCTGCCACGGGTACATGCCCGTGCCGTTCGTCGCGGAATCCGTCTGCGGCATCGACGGCACCGCGATCACCGTGTCCCCGAAGCCCCCGGTGGTAGTCACACCGCCGACCACCCGTCGTTGGGGGCCACCGGGTCATCGGGTGCCGAGTCCGAGCAGGCGGAGAGCACGATCGACGACGCGAGAATCACGGCGGCGATGCCAATTGACCGGTTATGGGCTTGCGAATTGATAAGGCGCATGGCACGGGGTTCACTTTCCTTCGACGGCAGTGCGGCACCACTCGGCATGATATCCGCCGCGGCGCACCCGAAGTCCGCGAATTCTGGCTGGGGCTGGCCCCTCACCGCGTCCGCCATCTCGGTCATCTTCGGCCTGATCCTCGTGATCTTCTCCAACACCTCGATCATCGGCCTCGCCGAGCAGCCTCGCCTGAGCAAGTTTCAGGAAAGGCCATGCTCGACGCCCTAGTAGGCGCTAGTCTTCGAGACTATGAGGGCCATTTTGGGTTTCTCAATATGGGGGTCGAGATGCGCAGTTCCACACCCGCCACCGGCCTTGTCAAGCGCGCGCTGGTGGGCGGCACAGCGGCCGTCGCGCTCGCCGGCGTCTCCGTGCTGGGTCTGCCGGGGACCGCCTCCGCGGCGTCCGCCAACGCCCCCGAGCAGCCGATCATCACCACGACGGTCGACGGCAACACCGTGGACTTCGACATGGCTGACCCGAACGGCGGTTGGCGCCATACCACCACGACCTGCTCGCCCGCCCTGATCGACGTCGCCAAGGCCATCCCGCTGCTGCCGGACCTCGCCGCAGGCACCATCCCGCCGCTCGGCGAGATCGACCCCGCCATGTTCGCGTGGGGCCCCAGGATCGGGGCCACCCACGCGCTCGACCGGAACTTCAGCACAGAGATCACCAACGTCCCGAACGGCATCTACCTGGCCATCGGGGCCTGCATCAACCCCCTTGCCGTCTCCGAGCCCGCTCTCGCGTTCACGCCCGTCCTCGTGGGCTCGCCGATCAACGTCGGCTCCGCCGCGCTCGGTCTCGGCAGCGGCGTGCTGACAACCCCCGGCGGGCTGGGCGCGATCCTCGGCCTGCTCGGCATCGACACCGGAAGCCTTGGCAGCAGTGACAGCAGCGGCAGCAGCGGCAGCGCGGGCAGTTCCGGCAGCGCGACCCGGTTCTGACCCGTTTGAACTGGATACGGCCCGAAACCAACAGGTTTCGGGCCGTATCCATGTCCGGGGCGGACCGGCTCAGAACCAGGCCGGGTCCGCGTCCAGGGTGGTGCGGTCCAGGCTGCCCAGCAGGTCTAGCTGCGGCCCGACGCGCGGCAGCTCATAACGGTAGAAGTACTGCGCCGCAACGCGTTTGCCGTCGTAGAAGTCGCCAGACTTGGGTGTCCCGTCGGGGTCGGCGCACGCCAGCGCCTGCTCCAGCCACATCCACGCGATGACGATGTGCCCCATCGCCTCGAGGTAGATCGACGAGTTCGCCAGCGCCACAGCCGGATCCCCGTCCGCCCACAGCGTCATCGTGGTCTCCACGATCCGCCCCAGTGCCGCGGCCAGCTGCTCGGCGTAGGCAGCCTCGAGCCCGCCCGCGGCCCGGCCGCGCTCGATCGTCGCGGTGATCGTCTCCGCCAGCAGCGCCAGCCCGGCACCGCCCTGCATGATCACCTTGCGCCCCAACAGGTCCAGGCCCTGAATGCCGTGCGTGCCCTCGTGGATGGGGTTGAGGCGGTTGTCGCGGTAGAACTGCTCCACGTCGAACTCGCGGGTGTATCCGTAGCCGCCGTGCACCTGGATGGCCAGGCTGTTCGCCTCCAGGCACCATTGCGAGGGCCAGCTCTTCGCGATGGGGGTGAGCACGTCCAGCAGCAGCGTCGCGCGCGTGGGGTCCTCGCCCGTGTCCTGCTCGTCCACCAGCTTCGAGCAGTACAGGCCCAGCGCCAGCGCACCTTCCACATAGGCCTTCTGCGCCAACAGCATTCGACGGATGTCGGCATGCTCGATCAGCGCCACCGGCAGGGATGACGGATCCTTGTTGTCGAGCGCACGCCCCTGGGTGCGGGTCTTCGCGTACTCGAGGGACTGCAGATACCCCGCGTAGCCGAGGGAGATGGCGAGGAAGCCGACGCCGATGCGGGCCTCGTTCATCATGGTGAACATGTAGCTGAGCCCCTTGTTGGGCTCGCCCACCAGCTCGCCGACGGCCCCCGCGCGCCCGCCCGGAGAGTACGTGCCGTCACCGAAGCTCAGCAGCGTGTTGGTGGTGCCGCGGTTGCCCATCTTGTGGTTGAGCCCCACCAGCACAACGTCATTGCGCTCACCCGTCACCGGCAGCACCTTCGGCACGATGAACAGCGAGATGCCCTTCACCCCCGCCGGGCCACCGGGGATCTTCGCGAGGACCAGGTGCACGATGTTCTCGCCCAGCTCATGCTCGCCGCCGGAGATCCACATCTTGGTGCCGGTCAGCCGATAGGAGCCGTCGGGCTGCGGCTCGGCCCGGGTGCTCACGTCGGCCAGGGAGGAGCCGGCGTCGGGCTCGGACAGGCACATGGTCCCGTAGTAGCGGCCCTCGAGCATGGGTCGCACGTAGGTGTCGACCTGCTCGGGGGTGCCGTGCGCGACGATGAGGTTCGCGTTGCCCATGCTCAGGAATGGATACGACGAGGTGGAGGCGTTCGCGGCCTGGAACCACGCCATCGCGGCGCGGGCGATCACCGTCGGCAGCTGCATCCCGCCCAGGGACTCGTCGAACTGCCCGGCGGTGAGCCCGGCCCGGCTGAACACGTCGAGCGCGTGCTTGATCTCGGGGATCAGCCGCACGGTGCCGTCGGGCAGCATCTCCGGCTCGTTCGCGTCGGAGAGCTTGTTGTGCGGCGCAAACTCCTTCATGGCGATGTCCGCGCTCAGGTCCAGCACCGCGTCGAACGTCTCGCGGGAGTGCTCGGCGAAGCGGTCCCGGGCGGTGAGTGACTCGGCGTCGAGCCACTCATAGAGCAGGAAGTCAAGGTCGCGGCGCGAGAGCGGGGGGATGGCCATGGATGTCCTTTCGCAGGCTCGCCGAGCTGCACGATCGGGCAGTGCCGCGGCGGTACGGATCAGCGTAGCGTCCGAGGTGTCCGCGTCACATCGAGCATCGAGGAGCCCCATGACCCACATCCATGACACCGAGGACATGAAGTACCTCTCCGAACTGCGCGGTGCCGCGCCCAAGGAGTTCAAGGCCTGGGTCGGCTTCGACGCCATCGTCGGCCGCGAGGACGGCGCGATCCCCCACAAGCAGCGTGAGCTCATCGCGATCGCCTGCGCCACCGTCACGCAGTGCGTCTATTGCCTGACCGCCCATACCGCCGCCGCGAAGAAGGCCGGGGCCACCCGCGAGGAGGTCGCCGAGGCCGGGCTGATCGCCGCCGCGCTGCGGGCCGGGGCCGGCGGCACCCACGCGGCGCTGGCGCTGAAGATGTTCGACAACGCGCCGGAGTAGACCTCACAAGACGCCTTGACCTGCGCGGATCCAGCGGCCCCTCGAACCGGCCTAGCCTGGAGCTGCACATGGTGAACCGCAGAGGAAGGCGAGTCACGATGAGGTACGGACACATGGGCTACGGCGATGGCTGGGGCATGAGCCCCGGCGGCTGGGTCCTGATGATCTAGGTCTGGATCGCGCTGATTACGGTGATCGCCGTCGGCATGGTCGTGCTGTTCAAAGTGTTGATCCGGCCCGCGCACGCCCACGGCGCGCCTCCGCCCCCACCTGTCTAGGAGACTCATGCGTGCCGTCCAGTACTCCCGCTTCGGCGACCCGGAGGTCCTCGGGGTCGCCGAAGCCAATCAACCCCACGCCGGTGTCGGCCAAGTCCGTATCCTCGTGCGGGCCGCCGGGGTCAACCTGTTCGACTGCAAGGAGCGCTCCGGCATGTTCGGCGGCGAGGACTTCCCGCGGACACCGGGTTTGGAGGCGTCCGGCATCGTCGACGAGGTGGGCGACGGGGTGACCGAGTTCGCGATCGGCGACGCCGTTTTCGGCCTGGGCTCTGCCACCAATGCCGAGTTCGCGGTGCTGGACCACTATGCCCACAAGCCCGACGCCCTGAGCTGGCCCGCTGCCGCCGGCGTCGCCACCACGGCCGAGGCGGCGCTGCGCTCGCTGGAGCTGCTGGGACTCGCTGCCGGGCAGACCCTGCTGATCGACGGCGCCGCGGGCGGAGTCGGCCACGCCGCCGCGCAGTTCGCCATCGCCGACGGGCTCACGGTGATCGGGACCGCCCGCGAGTCCAAGCACGACGCGCTCCGAGCCCTGGGCGCACATCCGACCACCTACGGCCCCGGCCTGGCCGGCCGCGTCGACCGGCCCGTTGACGGGGCCCTCGACACCGCGGGCCACGGTTCTATCCGCGAGCTCGCCGAGCTGACGGGGGACCCGGGCCGGGTGGTCACCATCGCGGACTTCTCCGGGGCGGTGCCCGGCGTCCAGCTCACCACCACACCGAGCGCGTTCCACGCGCTCGACCAAGCGTCGCGGCTGGCCGAGGCCGGGCGCTACTCGGTGGACGTCGACAGCGCCTATCCCCTGGAGTCCGCCGCCGCGGCCCATGCCCGATGCGAGGCTGGCAGACTGTCCGGCAAGGTGGTGTTCGTCGTCTCGGCGTAGCGATGGTCCGGGGAAAGTTCAGTGGCCGCCCTGATACTCGGCGTCCGTGACGTGCTCGAACCACGTGGTCGTCATCGCCGGATCATCGGCGTTGTCCAGCATCGCCAGGTGCTCCATGAAGGCGTCGGGCGCAGCCCCGTGCCAATGGTCCTCGCCCGGCGGGCAGTAGATGGTCTGCCCTGGATGCGCCTCGATTTTGCTCCCGTCGCGAGTGCCCATCCAGGCGATGCCCTGGGTGATATGCAAGGTCTGACCCCGTGCATGTGAGTGCCAGGCGGTGCGGGCCCCCGGCGCGAATCGCACCTTGGCCACAAACATTCGCTGGCCATCCTCGCGAGGAGCGGCGATGGCGTCGAGCCAGACGTCCCCGGTGAACTGCTCGGCCGAGGTTTTCGTGGTGGGCACTGGCGAGTCGAGCTGCATGGCAGAGTCCTTTCGTGATCTTTTCAGGCTTCAGGGATCTCGATCCCGTGTTTGTCGAGAGTGATGTATTCGGGCTCGGGCCCGCCGCGGACGCCGGTGTCGAGTCCGTCGATCGCGGTGAGCTCGGCGGCGGTCAGCTCAAACCCGAAGACATCGAAGTTCTCCGCGATGCGCGACGGCGTCACCGACTTTGGGATCACCTGGCGTCCTTGCTGGAGGTGCCAGCGCAACATGACCTGAGCCGCGGACTTATTGTGCACCTTCGCAACACCGTTGATAACAGGGTCTTGAAGGGTCGATCCGTGGGCGCCTTCGCGGTAGAACGTGATGCCGCCAATCGGCGACCAGGCCTGCGAGACGATGCCGCGAGCGGCGTCGTCGGCGAGCAACTCAGACTGCCGGAAGTAGGGGTGCACCTCGATCTGGTTGACCGCCGGTACCACCGACGTCGACTCGGCCAATCGCGCGAGATGATCAGGCATGAAGTTGCTGACCCCGATCGCGCGAACCTTGCCGTTCGCGAGCAGCGTCTCCAGCGCCCGGTACGCATCCAGGGTGCGCGCAAAATCGCCCGGCAGAGCCTGGTGCAGGATCAGCAAATCGATCCGCTCGAGGCCAAGCTTTCCCGCGCTCTTGTCGAAAGCGTGCAGAGTGGAGTCGTAGCCGAAGTCGGTGATCCACACCTTCGTCTCGACAAAGATCTCGGAGCGGTCGATGCCGGAACGCCCGATCGCTTCGCCGACACCCCGCTCGTTGCCATAGACCGCGGCGGTGTCGATATGCCGGTATCCGGTCCGCAACGCGGTCTCGACAACGGCGACCGTCTCCTCCGGTGGCGTCTGGTAGACGCCGAACCCGAGAGCCGGCATCTCGACGCCGTTGTTCAAAGTCAGGCTCGGAACGTTCATGCTCTCCACCGTAGGCGCTGTGCGATCGCCCTCGGGAGCATCTGGCCAACCCGGGACCACGATATGCCCTGCCCGCCGATGGGAAACGATGTGCGCGCCCACCCCTCGTTGCCTAGGTTCAGTACCTATGGCCCTGAACCTCGCAGACCTCATCGAGCACACCATCGACGCCGTGCCGCAGCGCATCGCGCTCGAGTCCGGCGACCGCGTCGTCACCTATGCCGAGTTGGAGGAGCGGGCCAATAGGCTCGCGCACCATCTGCAGTCCGGCGGGGTGGGGCCCGGGGACAAGGTCGGCCTGTACAGCCGAAACTCCATCGAGTGCGTCGTGTCGATGCTCGCCATCCTCAAGGCCCGCGCCGTGATGGTGAACGTCAACTTCCGGTACGTCGAGAAGGAGCTGCACTACCTGTTCGACAACTCCGACATGGTGGCGCTGATCCACGAGCGCCAGTACGCGGACAAGATCGCGGCCGTCGCGCCGCTGTGCCCAAAGCTCAAGGCGTTCATCGTGATTGACGATGACAGTGGCGCCAGCCTCGACTCCTTCGGCGGCGTCGAGTACGAGAAGGCCCTCGCCGCCGCAGACCCGGCCCGGGACTTCGGGGAGCGCTCCCCCGACGACATCTTCATGATCTACACCGGCGGCACCACCGGCATGCCCAAGGGCGTGATGTGGCGGCAGCAGGACGTGTGGCGCGTGCTCGGCGGCGGGATCTCCATCACCACCGGGGAGGAGATCACCGACGAGTTCCAGCAGTCCCGTGAGGGTGCGGCGGCCCCCCAGGTGACCCGGTTCCCCGTGCCGCCGTTCATCCACGGCGGCTCGCAGTGGGCGGTGCTCACGGGAATGCTCACCGGCGGCAAGGCCGTGGTCTACCCGGACTTCGGCGGTGCGTTCACCTGGGAGATGGTCCAAAGGCACCGCGTCACAGTCCTTTTCATCGTGGGTGACGCAATGGCCCGGCCCATGATGGATGCCCTGCTCGCGGGGGATTACGACACGTCCTCGCTCAAGTCACTCACCAGCAGCGCAGTGCAGTTCTCCCCCAGCCTCAAGGAGCAGTTCGTCGCGGCGCTGCCCGGGGTGGTCATCATCGACTCCATCGGATCCTCCGAGACCGGGTTCAGCGGCCTGTCCGTGGTGCGCGCCGGCGAGCAGTCCTCCGCGGGCCCGCGCGTGCGCATCGACGCCTCCACCCTGGTGCTCAACGAGGCCGGCCAGCCCGTCGCGCCCGGCTCCGGGGAGGTCGGCGTGCTCGCGCGCAGCGGCTACCTGCCGGTCGGCTACTACAACGACCCCGCCAAGACCGCCGAGACCTTCCGCACCATCGGCGGCGTCCGGTACTCGATCCCCGGCGACTTCGCCCGCGTGGAGGTCGACGGCACCGTGACCATGCTCGGCCGCGGCTCGGTGTCCATCAACACCGGCGGCGAGAAGGTCTTCCCCGAGGAGGTGGAGGGCGCGCTGAAGTCCCACCCCGCCGTGCTCGACGCCCTGGTGGTGGGCGTGCCCGACGCGCGCATGGGCCATGCCGTCGCTGCCGTTATCGCCCTACGTCCGGGCGTTGAGGTCACCTTCGAGGATCTTGACACCCATGTGCGCCAGCACATCTCTGGCTATAAGGTGCCGCGATCCGTCTGGCTGGCGGAGGCCATCGAGCGGTCGCCGGCGGGCAAGCCGAACTATAAGTGGGCGCTCGCCCAGACGCAGGTGCGGCCGGCGGATCTCCCCTGACCTGCCGGCCCGCACGAGGTCAGTAGCTGTAGGTCGTCGTCGTGGACACCACCGCGGCGATGATCACCACATAGAGGATGAACACAAGGACCATCATCCCCACGCCGATCCCCAGGGCGATCTTGCCCAGCTTCTTCGCCTGCGCGGAGGAGTTCACGGCGCCGGCCACATCCCCCGAGGACCACTTCGGGTGCAGGGCCGCGACCGCCCAGCCGACGTTGGAGGCCGGGGCGATTGACCGCCCGCGGGGTAGGCCGGTGCGGCGGGGGTCGATCCGTAGGCGGAAGAGTCATAGCAGAAAGTCAGATGCGGGATCCTGCCAGAATGTTCCCCGGGCCGCGCTATAAGCCTGCGGCGCCCTCCATGACCTGCACGGCAATCAAGGTGACCGCGCCAATCACCACGCAGCCAAGCAGGGGCCAGATGAACATGAACCAACGCTTGATGGCGGCCCAGATGATGCCGGCGATCACGACGAGGAATGTCACCGGCACCGACAGGATCATCGTGGTCCAGGCGATGCCGATGGTGTCCATATCGCAGCTGTCGCCAGAGCAGCTGTCGGTCACCATCGGGCTGATCAAGACCATGATGAAGGTGGAAAAGCTGACGACGATCATGCCGAGAACCAGCATCACGGTCAGCACAATGTCGGCGACCCGGTAGCGCTCGGCCGGCTTGAGTGGTCAACTCAGATGTGTGGCGGACACGCCAGGTTCCCCCCGTCACCGCATTGATTACAGCACCATCACCGCCAACGCGCGCCGAATGTTCCCCGCACCCGGCTTGACCAGGCCCTCTAGAACATCACCCCGGCGAAAGGCTCCTCGTCGACGGCGAACAGCATGTCTGCCCGGGAAAGCGCCGCGCCGTCGCGGACCTCGACCAGGCCGGCCGCCGCGAGCTGCCGCCAGCGGGCGCCGCCCAGGAACGCCGCGGCCAGCGTCGCCACGTCCACGGCCAGCTCGCCGGGCCCGTCGACGCGGGCAGTCCCGTCGGCGCTGATCGCATAGGCGCCGGCGTTCTCCGGCAGTAGCGCGTCGCGCACTTCGATGGTCACAGTGCCGGGTCCGGCGAGGGCCCGCGCGGCAATGGCGGCGGGCACGTCGAGCAGCCGCAGCCAGGTCTCGTCGGAGACGCTGCGCACCCGGGCCGCGCGGTAGTCGGTGAGCAACCACGGCAGCGGGTCGTCAAGCGGCAGCGCATTGAACACGACGGTGTCCACCAGGTCCAGGGACATCAGAAAGCGCACGAGCGCGAGGTGGGCGTCGGGGGTCGGCGCGTAGAGGTCGCCCACCACGACGGTGCGGTCGCGGCTGCCGAACCACGCCACGGTGTCGATCGGCTGGTACCGCGCGAAGCCCGTCTCCGCGCCGGGCTCCCCGCACACCGCGACGTAGCGGGGACCCGGGCCGGGCCCCCAGGATTGCTGGTTGGCCCACCACAGCGCGCTCCGGTCGATGGTGCCGGCCCGCGTGCTCGGATTGCGGGAGGCGATGTCCGCCAACGTCTCCCACGCGGTGGCCGCGTCGAGCAGCCGCACCGGGGCGCTTTCCGCGGCCCCGGCCAGCCGGGCGCGACGCAGGTCCAGCTCGACGCTCTGCATCGAGCTCGCCATCCCGTAGCCGAAGCGCCCATAGATCCCCGCCTCGGACGCACGCAGCGTGGCAACGACCTCCCCGCGCTCGCGGGCGTCGCGCAGCTGCGTCGTCATCAGCGCGGTGAGCACGCCCCGCCGGGTGTAGGTGGGCAGGACGCCGACATGCGTGACGGCGGCGTGCGCCACGCGGGCCCCGCCCGGCAGGACGAGGCCGCTGCTGGTCGCGTCGGCGGTGCCCACCAGCTCGTCGCCGAGGAACGCACCGAGGGTGCGGCCCGGCTCGAGGAGGAGCTCCCCATCGGCGCGCGGCGCGGGCAGCCCCACCATCGCGGTGCGGAACAGTGCCGATGACTGGCGCAGCTCGGCCTCGGACTCCAGGACTCGAATGTCATGCATCACCGCAGAATACGCGGTTAGGACAGGTCGACCGTCAGATCCGCGCCGGTGGCCGCGAGGACGTCGGCCACCGTGACGCCGGGGCCGAGCTCGCGCAGCACCAGCGTGCCGTCGCCGGCGACATCGATGACGGCGAGGTCGGTGATGATCCTGTCGACCACGCCCTGGCCGGTCAGCGGCAGGGTGCAGGCCGGCAGGATCTTGGGCGCGCCGGACTTCTCGCAATGCTCCATCAGCACGATGACCCGCCGGGCGCCGTGGACCAGGTCCATCGCCCCGCCCATGCCCTTGACCATCTTGCCGGGGACCATCCAGTTGGCGAGGTCGCCGGTGGCGGAGACCTGCATGCCGCCGAGGACCGCCGTGTCGATGTGGCCGCCGCGGATCATGCCGAACGAGAGCGCCGAGTCGAAGTAGGCAGCGCCGGGGTTGACCGTCACCGTCTCTTTGCCGGCGTTGATGAGGTCCGCGTCGACCGCGTCCTCAGTGGGGTACGGGCCCGTGCCGAGGATGCCGTTCTCCGAGTGCAGCACCACGCTCACGTCGGCGCCGAGGTAGCCGGGGATCAGCGTGGGCAGGCCGATGCCGAGGTTGACGTACTCGCCGTCGACCATCTCGCGGGCGGCGCGGGCGGCCATCTCCTGGCGGGTCCAACCCTTGGCTTTCACAGATGCGGTCATGATGCGGCTCCTGCCGAGGCGGTGACGGTCAATTTCTCGATGCGCTTGCTCTGGGGTCCGGTGTGCACCACGCGCTTCACAAAGACGCCGGGCAGGTGCACGTCGGCGGGGTCGATCTCGCCGGGCTCGACGAGGCGCTCGACCTGGGCGATGCACACCCGGCCCGCCATCGCGGCGAGCGGGTTGAAGTTCATCGCGGTCTTGTCGAACACGAGGTTGCCGTCGGTGTCGCCGATGAGGGCGTGGACCAGCGCGTAGTCGGCGTTGATCGCCTCCTCCAAGACGTACCGCTTCTCCCCGAAGGCCCGGGTCTCCTTGGGCGGGGAGGCGACGGCGATGGAGCCGTCGGCGCTGTACCGCCAGGGCATGCCGCCCTCGGAGACCGGAGTGCCGACCCCGGCGGGGGTGAAGAACGCGGGGATTCCAGCCCCGCCGGCGCGCAGGCGCTCGGCGAGCGTGCCCTGCGGCGTCAGCTCTACCTCGAGCTCGCCGGCCAGGTACTGGCGCGCGAACTCCTTGTTCTCCCCCACGTACGACGCGGTGACCCGGCTGATCCGCCGGGCGGACAAGAGGATGCCCAAGCCGTGGTCGTCTACGCCGCAGTTATTGGAGAACACCTCGAGGTCCTGCACGGACGTCGCCGCGAGCGCCTCGATCAGCGCGTCCGGGATGCCGCACAGGCCGAAGCCGCCGACCGCCAGGCTCGCGCCGTCCCCGATATCCGCGACCGCCTCGGCGGCGGAGCTGTACACCTTCGATTTCATCATGCTATTCCTGACCTACGTTCGCTGGGCAGACACATTGCTTCCGTGCACGCCATTGAACTGCATGCCTCTGACCTGGTCAAGGGTCTCGCATGAAGCGTTGGAACATTGCTCACCTGATGACCCTTTCGCACTGTCGCGTCCGCCTGGTGGACGCTATGATGGGGCCGTGCAGACTTCAGAGCAGGGCCTCCCCATGGTCGCGAAGATGGCGGGGCTGCTGCGCGCCGTCGGCGCCGCCGAGCCCGCGGGCGCGTCGACGACGGACCTGGCCAGGGCCGCCGGCCTCACCCGGCCGACCGCGCACCGGATCCTCACGTCGCTAGCCGCCGAGGGCCTGATCGACCGCGCGTCGGACACCGGGCGCTGGTCCCTGGGGCCCGAGCTGTATCTACTGGGCGCGGCGGCGGGCAACCGGTACGACATCATCGACCACGCCCGCGAGGTCCTCGACGAGCTATCTCGCGCCACGGGCGAGAGCGCGTTCCTCTCCGCGCGCCGCGGCGACGAAACGGTGTGTGTGCTGACCCAGGACGGCAGCTTCCCGCTGCGCTCGCACGTGCTCCACGAGGGCAAGCGCTTCCCCCTAGGCGTCGCCTCGGCCGGCCTGGCGATCCTCAGCCACCTGCCCGAGCGCGAAGTCGCCGACTACTTCGCCCGCGCGGACCTCGAGCCCGCGTGGGGACCGGCGCACGGCGAGGACGCGATCCGCGCCCGCATCCGCTCGACCCTGACCACCGGCTACGCCGTGAACCCCGCGCTCATCGTCGAGGGCAGCTGGGGCATGGGCGCCGCGGTGTTCGACCGGGGCGGCCGCCCGGCGTGGGCGCTGAGCCTGACGGGGGTCGAGACGCGGTTCCGGCCCGAGCGCCATGAGGAGCTGGGGAACCTGCTCCTCGAGCACGCGCACACGCTCTCGACCAGGCTCCAAGCCCGGAAATGACAACGGCCGGCGCCCGCCGCGTGAGCGGCGGACACCGGCCCGTGGCCTGCGAGCCCTAGAACAGGGCGATCATCGCGGGTACCGTGAACAGAGCCACGTAGTAGCCCATGAACAGCACGCCACCGTGCACCTTGAACAGCCGGCCGAGCATGCCGCCGACCAGTCCGACGGTGAGCGTGACGACGAGCCCGAGGATCCCGCCCTCCCACAGGCCGATGACGACGACCAGGCCGGTGAAGACCGCGATGACGGCCTCATGGCTGATCTTGCGGACGACGAGGGACGCCGCGCGGTACGCGTAGTTCATCGCGAAGGGGTAGGCGATCAGCGTCGCGGTGACCACGGCCAACATGCCGAAAGCCAGGAACTCCCACTGGGTCAGGTAGGTCGAGAGGTTGTTGATGACCCCCGTCTCCTGGTTGGTCTCGAAGACCGGCGGGGCATTGAACAGCGGTGCCGCGGGGCCGGCCGCAAGGGGGCTCAGCGGCAGGCCGAACGCCACGAGCGGGATCAGGGTCTCGGCGATGTACGTCGATTCCGTGGTGCCGTTCTTCGCGCTGATCATCGTGGTCAGGCGGTGGTAGCCGTTCTTGATCCGGGCGCCGACCAGCTCACCCATCATCACCGTCATCGCGACGGGGCTGAAGACGAAGGTGGCGCTGGAGATCGTGGCGGTGGCCGCGGTGGCGGCGGTCTGCTTGCGGTCGAGCACCTTGAGCGGGTTGGGGAAATAGCCCTTCCAGCCCTTGATGTCCGGCGCCAGGGCGACGGTCTTCGGCTCGTGGCGCTCCATCTCCTTGCGGCTTGAGGGCCCGATGCTCAGGCACAGGTCCGCGATCAGCGGGCCCACCGCGATAGCGATGAAGTAGCTGATGCTCAGCGAGACGTCGTAGCTGGCTGTCAGGGCGCGGGCCCCGAGGATCAGCACCACGAACGGCACCAGGGCCATGACCGCGGCCCACCGGCCCGCGGACGAGTAGGCGATACCGATCGCGGCGGCCAGGAACAGCCAGGGCGCGACGTCCATGACGGTGTCCGAGAACGGCGCCAGGATCGTCGCGAACAGCACCGACACGGGGACCGCGACGGCCGCGGCCACGACGGCCCCGGAGATCGCCTTGCGCAGCGCGATGTGGGGCACGCCGAGATTGCGCATCATGTCGGCCTCGGGCAGCAGCGGGATCGCCATCGTGTCGCCCGGTATGCCCAGCAGGAATGTGGGCACCGCGTGCGTCATATGTTTGGCGATGGCGCCGGAGAGGAAGAACGTGAACACGGCCGCGGGCGGCGCGCCCAGCAGGATCACCAGCAGAGTCAGCGGCGCGATCGTCGCCGTCTCGTCGGTGCCGGAGACCAGCCCGATGAGGGTGAAGGCGATGGCGCCGATGATGCCGAACATCACGGCCAGGAAGATGTCGTTCGCGAGCACTCCGGTCATTTCTGGGCGTCCTCTTCTGCCTGGTCCTTGGCCTCAGCGGCCGCGAAGTGCTCGTAGAGGCCGAGCTCTTTGAGCTCGGCGCGGGCGGCCTCCGGGATGTCGGCGAGGACGCCGAGCCCGTGGCGCTGCTCGCGCATCACCTCGATGACCTCGTCGATGGCCGCGGGGTCCGGCGCCGCCAGCTCGACGATGCGGCTGGGCTTGATAAACGAGCCGCAGACCACGCCGGCGAGCAGGCAGGCGACGATGCCCACCAGCAGGCTGTACGCGTTGGCGAGCGCGGGGTCCGCGACGACGCGCTCGAACAGCGCCGTCGCCCCGAGCAGCGCGGCCGCGCCCATGACGCTGCCGATCAGGACGGAGATGCCGAGGCTCTTGCCGACCACGGTGTCGCCCCACACCTCCAGATACGGCGCCTTCTCGGGGTCTTTGCCCCTGTGGGGCCTAACTCGGGACATTGCTGGCCTCCAGGGGATCTAGGTTTGGTGGGATGCGCTGCGGCGGGATGACAACAGCGCGGTGACGACGCGGGACGGGCTGGCATGGCCGATGCGGTCCGCCATCCAGGCGCTCGCGTCGGCGAGGGAGTTCAGGTCGATGCCGGTCTCGATGCCCAGTCCGTGCAGCATCCACACCAGGTCCTCGGTGGCGAGGTTGCCGGTGGCGCCCTTTGCGTAGGGACACCGGCCCAATCCGCCCGCGGCGCTGTCGAACTCCGTAACGCCGGCGGTGAGCGCGGCGTACACGTTGGCCAACGCCTGCCCGTAGGTGTCGTGGAAGTGCATCGCGACCTGGTCCACGTCGACGCCGCGGGCCTGGACGGCCGCCAGCAGCGCGCGCACGTGCCCCGGGGTCGCCACCCCGATGGTGTCGCCGAGCGAGAGCGAGGTGCAGCCGCCGTCGAGCAGCTCCCGGGCGAGGTCGGCGACGCGCTCCACCGGCACCGAGCCCTCCCAGGGGTCGCCGAAGCACATCGAGATGTACCCGCGCACGGGCAGGCCCGCGGCCCGGGCGGCCGTGGCCACCTCGACGGCGGCGGAGACCGCCCCGGCGATCGTGGTGTTGAGGTTGCGCTTCGCGAACTCCTCTGTGGCGCTGACGAACACCGCGACCTCGGTGGCCCCGGCCGCGATGGCCCGGTCCAGCCCGCGCAGGTTCGGCACCAGCACGACGGCCCGGACCTCGTCGGGCAGGGAGACCTGCGCCATGAGCTGCTCGGCGTCGGCGAGCTGCGGGATCCACCGGGGGGAGACGAAGCTCGTGAGCTCCACGGTGCCCACGCCCGCCGCGACGAGCCGCTCGATGAACTCGACCTTGGCCGCGGTGGGGATCACCTCGGTCTCGGCCTGCAGCCCATCCCGCGGGCCCACCTCGTAGACCCGCACCTGCGTGGGCAGGCCCGCCTGGGGAAAGCGGTGCGGGGCCGGCGACCAGGCGGCCGGCTGCTCAGGCGCTGACACGGCCGGTCAGTTCCCGCCGCGGAGCTCCGCGAGGACCTCCACAGCGTGCTCGACGCGAATCTTCTTGTCCGCCACCAGCCGGGCGACGACGGCGTCGATCTCGTGCTTCTCCGCGCCGGCGGTCGCCGCGATGTTGCGCGCGTGCAGGCCCATGTGGCCGCGCTGCACGCCCTCGCCGGCGAGCACGCGGACGGCCGCGAGGTTCTGCGCCAGACCGACGGCCATGATCACGCCGGCCAGCTCCTCCGCCGTCTCGACGCCGAGCATCTTCACGGCGGCCTGCGCGACGGGGTGCACCTTGGTGGCGCCGCCGACGAGGCCCACGGGCATCGGCAGCTCGAGGGTCCCGACGATGTTGCCGTCCGCGTCCTTCTCGAAGTGCGAGAGCGAGGAGTACACGCCGTCGGCGTTGACCGCGTGGGAGTGGCAGCCCGCCTCGACCGCGCGGGTGTCGTTGCCGGTCGCGAGGACCGCGGCGCTGATGCCGTTCATGATGCCCTTGTTGTGGGTGGCGGCGCGGTAGGGATCGCACTCGGCCAGGCGCACCGCGTGGATGAGGTTGTCGACCACCTCGGGGCTGCCGATGAGCTCGGCGTCGAAGACCGCGCGCACGCGGGTCAGCCGCAGGTCCGCCTTGTTCGTCAGGATCCGCAGGACGACGCGGCCGCCCGCGATCTCGGCGACGCGGGGCGCAATGGCCTCAGCCATGGTGTTGACGGCGTTCGCGCCCATCGCGTCGCGCACGTCGACGTGGATGTGCAGCACCACATAGGTCTGCTCCGGCGCGGTGACCAGGCGGACCGAGACCTCTTGCACGCCGCCGCCGAAGCTGACCAGCATGGGGTCCTGCTCGTTGGCGAGGGCGATGAGCTCCGCGCGCGCCTCGAGCAGGCGGATGCGGGCGGCGGCCGGGTCGAGGACGTCGACGACCTGGATCTGCGCCTGCATGATCGGCTGTGTGCTGGAGACGTGGAAGCCGCCGAGGCCGCGGGCGATGCGCGCCGCGTTGCTGGCCGCGGCCACCACGGAGGGCTCCTCGGTGGCGAGCGGGATCAGGTAGTCCTTGCCGTTGATGGTGAAGTTGGTGGCGATGCCGACGGGGATGCCGATCACGCCGATCACGTTCTCCACCATGCGGTCGGCCTGGTCGATCGTCAGGCCCGCGCCCGGCTCGAAGGTCTGGATGTCGGCGTCCGTCAGGCCGGTCTGCCCGGCCACCTCGGCGCGACGCGCGGCCACGTCGTAGGCCCTGAAGTTCTTGATCCGGCTGTCGATCGCCACTGCCATCCTCCCGAAGTCGTTTATGTCCGACCTCACGGTAGATTCGCGGCGCGGTCTGGGCCACGTGCTATCAGCCCACTAATCTTCCAAATCAATGTGTCCAGGACCCATCATCGAACGTTCAGGACACCGCCGCTGCGCAACTCCTCGAGCCGCACCGCCATCGAGACGCGGAAGAACTTCTCGTCGTGCCGCCAATCCTCGCCCAGCAGGACGCGAATCCGGTCCAGCCGCTGCACCACCGTGTTCGGGTGATAGCTCAGGGCCCGCGCGGCCTTCGTCGGGCTGCCCTCGTTGCGCACCAGGGCCCGCAGGGTCGCCGTCAGGTCAGTGCCCCGCTGCCTATCGTGCGCCAGGACCGGTCCGATGATGTCGTCCACGAACTCGTGCAGCAGCGCCGGGTCATCCCCGAACAGCAGCGTGTACGGCAGGTACGCGGCGGTCGTCACGGCGCCGTCGACGGTGCCCAGCGCGACTAGCAGCCGGGCGGTACGCAGCGCGGAGTCGAACGCCCGCGGCAGCCCGTCCGGCGTGGCCGCGCGGTCCGGGGCCACCACCACGGCCTGCGGGCCGATCGCCCCCGCGATCTGCCGATGCAAGATGGTGGCCGCGTTCGACGGATCTCCGGATGGCATCACCACCGCGACCAGGCCAGCGTGCTCGCTCGCCAGCGCGCCCGCCGGCAGCGCCTGCAGCACCGCCCGCAGCGCTGCGGGCCGCACCGGCGGCGCCGTCGAGACCACCAGCACCGTGTCCAGCGCGCCTAAGTCCACCCCGTGGCCCCGGGTCCGGCGGGCCAGGTCGCGCCGCCGCTCCGGCGCGGCGCTGAGCAGGTCCGCCACCAATTCGCCCCGTGCGCGCCTGTCGGCGGCGTCCGCGGCGGAGTTCTGCAGCACCAGGATCGCGGCGACCTGGGCCGCGCGCTCGACGGTGCGCTCCTCCACTGGGCCAATCACCGGGCCAATCACCGGGCCCTCGGCCGTCTCTGCCTCATCAAGCAGGATCGCGCCCAGCAGCGTGTCCCCCGCCGTGATCGCGGCCACCAGCTCCACAGTCCCGGCGCCTGATCCCACCCGCGTGCAGTGGCCGGACTGGCGGCTCTGCTCGATAGCGTCGGTCACCGCCTTCGGCAGCAGCAGGTTGGCCGCCCCGTGCTCCGCCGGGGACGAGGCCAGCAGCCGCAGGTCCACATCGACGATACGCACCCGGCGCGCCAGCGCGTTGCCCAGCGTCCGGGCCACCTGTGGATAGCCACCGCCGCGCAGCACCGCGTGGATCAGGTCCTGGTGCACCACATTTGACCGGTCCCGAGCCTGGACGTGCTCGGTCAGCTCCGCCAGCGCCTGCTGTGTCTCGGCGACCGCCACCTCCGCCCGGCTCAGCGCCCGGGCGGTCTGCAGCACCACCGAGGCGTAGTTCGCGAGCGCCGAGAGCATCGAGATCTGCTCCGCCGTGAAGCGCCGCTCGCGCCGGTCCGCGGCGAACAGCACGCCGAGGACCTCCCCGTCGGCCAACATCGGCACGCCGAGAATCGCGACGAGCCCCTCCGCCTCCGTCGCGGCGGCGACGTCGTCGTCGTGCGGCAAGTCCGTGCGCTCGCTATAGCGCTGCACCCACTGCGGGGCGCGCGATTCCGCGATGGCGCTGACCAGTCCGGCGCCCGCGGGCACCCGCAGGCGCCGCAGCTCCGGCGAGATCGCGCCGGCGGTCTGCCGCACGTACAGGTCGTGGGTCCGCTGGTCGAATTCCGACAAGTAGGTGATGTCGGTGCCCATCATCGAGTGGGCCTTGTCGACGAGCCGCTGCAGCAGCTCGTCGACGTCGCGCACCTCGGCCAACTCCCGGGCGCTGGTGTACAGCACCGCCAGCTCGGTCTCACGGTGGCGCAGCCGGGAAAGCTCGGCGCGGCTGGCGCGGATCTGGGCCAGCGCGGCAGCCTGTTCGTCGCGGTCCAGGCCCAGTTCCGCCAGCGCCCGCTCGTCCGCCGCGGGGTCCGCGGGCGGAGCGGTCGCGTCGAATAAGTCGATGGCGACCCTGCGCACTAGGCGTCGACGGCGATCAGCGGATGCAGTGCCGGCGCGCCATCGAGGTGCGCACGCAACGCTGCCGCGGCGAACTTGAGGTTCAGCCCCCGCATGTGCCCGTCCAACGCCTCCTGGTCCGCCCACACCTCGATGGTGATGAACGTGCCGGGCGCCGCGGCGGACTCGTACAGCTCATATGCCACACAGCCGTTCTCGGCGCGGCTCTTCGCCGTCAGCCCGGTGAGGATCTCCCGCACTGCCTCGCCCGAGCCGTCCTTCGAGATCAGCGTCGCCACCAGCTTGATTTCTGCCATGAGGGCCCCTCCGTCACGCGGCCACCCGGCGCGGCCACCCGGTCGAGCCTACGACGCGTTGTCCAGCGCAGTTCGCAATAGCTGGGTGAGCACCTCCACCGGCTGCGCGCCGGAGACCGCGTACTTGCGGTTGGCGACGAAGAAGGGCACGCCCGTGACCCCCAGCTCCGCCGCAATCTGCTCGTCCGCCCTGACCGCGTCCGACGCAGTGTCATCGGCCAGAGCCTGCGCCACCTCGTCGGCGTCGAACCCCACGGCGGCGGCGATCTTGACCAGCGCCTGCCGGTCATCGACCGCGACACCCTCCACGAAGTGCGCCGTGAACAGCGCGTCGAGCACCGCCGCACCCCGCTCGGTGTCCGCGCCCGCGAGGTGCACCAGACGATGGGCGTCGAAGGTGTTGGCAGCCACGGTGGTGCCAAAGTCGATGGCCAGACCGTCGGCCTGCGCCGTGCTCGCGACGTGGCCGAACATGCCCTCGACCTGCTCCGCCGTCATACCCTTCGCCGTCATCAGCGCGTCGAGCTCCCGCTCGCCGCCGCCTACCGCGCGGTCCGGGCTCAGCTCATAGGAGCGCCAGCGCACCTGCACTCGGTCCCGGTCGCCGGCGGGCAGCTCGGCCAGGGCCTGGGTCAGGCGGTTGCCGCCGATGTAGCACCAGGGGCAGGCGATATCGGACCAGACCTCGAGGTGGACCAGGGACGCGGCATTCGATTCAGTAGGCACAACCCCCTCAACGGCTGGCGGTGCCGGGGTGTTCCCCCTCACTAGGGGAAGAGCTGACGTGCGATGGGACGGAAGGCCTCGGCGGCATCCGGGCCGGGCGCCAGGTTCCCGCCCAGGCACAGGGCCGCGTAGCCGTGCGCCAGCGACCAGGCCGCCTGCAGCTGGGACTCCGCGTCCGGAGCGCCGTCGAGCGCGGACCGCAAGAGCCCGAGGGCGCGTTGCGCCGCAGCGGCCAGCGCACTGTCCTCCCATCGGAGCGTCGCGCGCGCCCACATGACCTCGAAATGCGCGGGGTGCGTCAGCGCGACGCGGACATAGCGCACGCCCAGCTCGCCCAGGATGTTCGCATCGGGATCGACGGGCGCTGCGAGCGCGTCCGCCAGCGTCTCGAAGCCCTCGGCGGCGATTGCGGTGAGCAGCCCCGTCTTATCCCGGAAATGATGTGCCGGCGCGGCGTGGGAGACCCCGGCCCGACGGGCCAGCTCGCGCAGGCTCAGCTTGCCGATGCCGTCGACGCGGATCAGCTCGACGGCCACGGCCAAGATCGCGTGGCGCAGGTCGCCGTGGTGGTACGGGTGCGAGGTCACGGATCACAGCCTACGCCGCATCTAGTCATTGACAAGATGGGCCGTGAGGCGCAATCTTGTCAATGACTAGATCCCCTTCCGAAGGAGGCCACCATGCCCGCACTGCCCTGGACCGCCGCCACCAATACCCGGCCCGCCGAGAATGCCGAGGTGCTGGTGATGGCCTCCCGTTTCCATCTGAAATCCCTGACGCAGGTGCCCGCATTCCTCCTCGCAGCCATGCGGATCCGCGCACAGATGCTCGCATCACCAGGGGCCGTCGGGGTCGCGCTCATCGCCAAACCCCTCGCCAGGACCTTCTACACATTGTCTGCCTGGACCGACCGCGCGGCGATCGACGCCGCCATCGCGATCGAGCCGCACCGGCGCACGATGACGCGTTTCCATCCCCTCATGGAGAGCTCGGCCTTCGCGTTCTGGAATGTCGACCCCGCGGCTCTGCCGGTCGACTGGGCCGACGCGATCTGCCGGCTCGACGAGGAATGAGCGCGCGGCCCGGCCCTCGCCGACGTCGCCCCCGTTTCGCGGTCGCGCCCCCGTTGCAGCGGGGGCGCGGGCACATGGCGGGGGCAAACTCACAGACGCCATCCGCCGCACCACCACATCGACCACCTCGGGGTCCGCGCCCAGCGGCGCCGTCACCCCAGCCACGTCCGCCACTTCAAGCCGATCCTGAAACATGCCGCGCGCCAACAGGTACGACGCGATGAAGACGCGGCCGGCGCGGGGCCGGGCGAGCACGTCGGACAGTTGCGGCGTGCCGGCGGCGATGTAGCCAATCGCCACCGGCACGCGCACCAGATCAGCGAGCAAGCCCGCCATCTGGCGTATCTCGGCGCGGGCGCGGGGATCTGTCGACCCCGCAGCCGCCAGCACCACGGCGTCCCCCGGCCGCCAGCCGGCCGCGACCAGCCTGCTCGCAAGCACTCGCGCCAATGCCGGATCCGGCCCCAGCGCGGGGGTGACGGCCACCGGGTGCCGCGCGCCCGACGCCACCTCCCGGGGCACATCTACCCGCACGTGGAAGCCGGAGGAGAGGAATACGGGGACCAGCACCGACGCGCCTCGCAGTGAGCGCAGCACCTCGGCCGGGGAGGGCCCGCGCACGTCGATGAAGGCGGTCCGCACGTCTCCCACCTGCACGGAGACTGCGGCGGCCAGGTCAGCGATCATTGCCGTGCCGTGGCCGGATCGGGTGCCGTGCGCCACCAGGACCAGGGTCATCAGGTGGTCTCCACCGCGAGCCGGTAGCCCCGCTTGACCACCGTCTGCACCACGCCAGGGGCCTCGAGGGAGCCGCGCAGCCGGGCCACCGCGGCCTCCACGGCGTGCGAGCCCGTCGTGGCCAACGCCGCCTGCAACTCCGGGCGCGAGACCACCCGGCCCGGCTGCGCCGCCAGCACCGTCAGCAGCGACAGCGAGGCCGGGGACAGCTGACACGCCTGCCCGTCGAGCAGCACGCCGCCCGCCCGCAGCCGCAGCTCCGAGCCGCCGGCGTGGATCACGCCCGAACGTGCGGGAAGCTCCTCCGCGAGCAGCCGCGCGAGCGCTCCGAGCCGGGAGCGCTCGGGCACGGCGGCAGGCACGCCGAGGCTGGTGAGCGGAGCCGCGGTGATCGCCCCGACGCATGCGGCGAGCACTGGGCCGCGCAGGGCGGCCAGCACCGGCTCCAACATCCCGGTGGCCTGCGCGCGCCCGAGGAATGAGGCGACGGCCGGCGCGCTGGTGAAGGTCAGCGCGTCCAACGCGCCGGTGCTCACCAGGCCGATCATGTGGTCTAGGCGTGTGGGGTCGGCCGGCGGCACCCAGCGGTACACAGGAACAGCAACGACGTCCGCGCCGGCCCGCCGCAGCGCCGCGCAGATGTCGGTGGCGGGCTCCCACTCGGTGGCGGCGCCGTGCAGCTGCACCGCGATCCGCATGCCGCGCACGCCCTGGCCCAGCAGCCGCTCGAGGACCTCCGCGGAGGACTCCGAAACGGGCGACCACTCCTCCCGCAGCCCCGCCGCCCGGATCGCGCCGACCGCCTTGGGCCCGCGCGCCAGCAGCCTCGTGCCGGCTAGCGCGGCGCGCAGGCCCTCCCCGAGTCCCTGTCCCTCTGCGGCCTCCACCCACCCCCTAAAGCCAATCCCCGTGGTGGCCACCACGATTCGCGGCGGATGCCCGATCACGTCATGGGTGGCGGCGGCCAGTTCCGCGTCGTCCTCGAGGTCGATGACCCGGATCGCGGGGGCGCACACCACGTCCGCGCCCCGCCGCACCAGCAGGTTCGCGAACTCCTCGGCGCGCCGGGCGGCGGTGACACCAATGGTGAACCCGGCCAGCTCACGCACGCCGCACCTGCACGAGACCACCGTCCAACACCCGCACCTCGTGCACCGGCAGCCGAACCGCCGGCTGGTCCAGGCAGCGCCCGTCCAGGAGGGAGAACGCCTGCTTGAGCAGCGGAGAGATCACGACCGGTTCCCCGGCCCGATCGCCGACCAGCCCGCGGGAGATCACGGCGGCGCGGGCGAACGGGTCGATGTTGCCGACCGCACGCAGCTGCCCGTCCGGCAGCAGGAACAACGCCGCCTGCTCGCCGCCGCGCAGGAGCACGGCGACGCCCAGGCCGGGAATCAACTGACCCACGGTGCACGCGGAGGTCCAGTTCGAGCGGGTTCGTGCCAGGTTCTCATGTGCCAGTGTCATCGTCATCGCGGTCTCCTTTGGTTCGTGCCTTTATTTCTACGGACGGGGCGTTTCGGGGCCGTTACACAGTCATTGCGATTGCGAGGATTTTCTGGGCGCCGGCATCCCCAGCAACACGGGCACCTTGCGCAGGCCCGAATCATCAAAGGCGACAGTGGGATCCGCCTCCTCCGGCGCGTTGACGAAGCTGATGAAGCGCGCGAGTTTCGCCGGGTCCTCGAGCACCCCGGCCCACTCGTCGCGGTAACCGGCGACGTGCGCGTCCATCGCCGCCTCAAGCTCCGCCCCGATGCCGAGGCTGTCCTCGCACACCACCTGCTGGAGATCCTCGAGGCCGCGCCCCTGCACCCAGCGGGAGGTCCGCTGCAGCCGGTCTGCGGTGCGCACGTAGAGCATCAGATAGCGGTCGATGTAGCTGACCAGCGTCGCATCGTCGAGACCTCCCGCCAGCAGCGTCGCGTGCGCCGGCGTCTGGCCCCCGTTGCCGCCCACGTAGAGGTTCCAGCCCTGCTCGGTGGCGATCACGCCGACGTCCTTTCCGCGGGCCTCCGCGCACTCGCGGGCGCAGCCGGAGACGCCGAACTTGATCTTGTGGGGCGAGCGCAGCCCGCGATAGCGGGTCTCGAGGCGCACCGCCATGCCCACCGAGTCCTGCACGCCGTAGCGGCACCATGTGGACCCGACGCAGCTCTTCACCGTGCGCAGGGACTTTCCGTAGGCCTGCCCCGACTCCATCCCGGCGTCGACCAGCCGGCGCCAGATCAGCGGCAGCTGCTCCACGCGCGCGCCGAACAGGTCGATCCGCTGCCCGCCCGTGACCTTGGTGTACAGCCCGAAATCACGCGCCACCTCGCCGATGACGATCAGCTGCTCCGGCGTGCACTCCCCGCCCGGCATGCGCGGCACCACCGAATAGGTGCCGTTCTTCTGGATGTTGGCGAGGAAACGGTCGTTGGAGTCCTGCAGCGCCGCCTGGTCCGGTTCGAGGATGTGCGCGGAGCCAGTCGACGCGAGGATCGAGGCCACCGCGGGTTTGCAGATCTCGCAGCCAGAACCCTTGCCGTACTTGGTGATCAGCGCGGAGAAGGTGCGAGTCTCGGTGGCCTGGACGATGTCGAACAGCTCCACGCGGGACTGCGGGAAGTGCTCGCACAGCGCCTTCGACATGACCACGCCGGACTGCTCCAGGATGTCCTTGACCGTCGGCAGGCAGCCCCCACACGTCGTGCCCGCCCCGGTACAGCCCTTGATCGCGGCCAGGTCGCAGGCGCCGGCGGCGATCGCCGCGCAGATGTCCCCCTTCGTGACGGCGTTGCAGGAGCAGACCTCTGCGTCATCAGGCAGCGCCCCCGCCCCGAGCTTCTCCCCGGCCGGGGAGATCAGCGCGGCCGGGTCGCCCGGCAGCGCGCGGCCCACCAGTGGGCGCAGCGTCGGGTAGGCGGAGGCGTCGCCCACGAGAATGCCGCCCAGCAGCGTCTTCGCGTCGTCGGTGACGACGAGCTTGGCGTAGGTGCCTTTCGCGGCGTCGGACAGCACCACGGACAGCGCGCCCGGCGTCTGGCCCTGCGCGTCGCCGAAACTGGCGACGTCGACGCCCATCAGTTTGAGCTTGGTGGACAGGTCCGCGCCGGGGAAGACGGCCTCTCCGCCGAGCAGCCGGTCCGCGACGATCTCCGCCGTCGTGTAGCCGGGCGCGACGAGGCCGTAGCACCGTCCATCGACCGCGGCGCACTCGCCGATCGCCCACACATCGGGGTCCTCGGTGCGGCAGCTCAGGTCGGTCAGCACGCCGCCGCGCTCGCCGAGCGGCAACCCGGCAGCCCGGGCCAGCTCGTCGCGGGGGCGGATGCCGGCGGAGAACACCAGCAAGGCGGCGTCCAGGGTTGTGCCGTCGGAGAGTTCCACGCGCACACCCTTTTCCAGCGCGCTGAGCTCGGTTGTGCCGACGCCGGTGTGCACGGTCAGACCCAGGTCCGTGACGAGTTTCTTCAGCAGTGCGCCGCCGCCCTCGTCGACCTGCATCGGCAGCAGCCGCGGGTTGTGCTCCACCACATGGGCTTTGAGGCCCAATAGCATCAGCGCGTTCGCCGCCTCGAGGCCTAGGAGCCCGCCGCCGACCACGACGCCGACGGCGCCCGGGCCCGCGGCCTCGGCGGCCGCGCGGATCGCGTCGAGGTCCGCGACGGTCCGGTACACGTGGCCAAGCTCGTGCCCGGGCAGCGGCGGGACGAACGGGGAGGAGCCGGTGGCCAGCACCAGCGCGTCGTACCCGATCTCCTCGCCGTCTGCGGTGCGCACGACGCGGCGGGCCCGGTCGATCTCCGCGGCCCGGACGCCGGTGCGCACCGTCACCGCCTCGTCCGACGCGTAGTCGTTGCCGGCCAGCGCCAGCGCCGCCGGGTCCCACGCGCCCACATAGGAGGACAGCGCCACCCGGTCGTAGGCGCGCAGCGGCTCCTCGCAGAGGACGGTCACCGACCAGAGGCCCTGGGAGTCGTTGCGCTGCAACGTCTCCACGAACTTGTGCCCGACCATCCCGTGCCCGACCATCACCACGTGCTTGCGCTTCATCTCCGGCCTCCTGTTAGTGGGGGGAGCCCTAACGGTAGGAAGCCGGTGTTGCCCCGAGGGGCGTGCGCGGTGACCGGGCGGTCACATCTTCCTCACCGGCAAGGGGACGAGGCGGTGAGGCGGAATGTCGCCAGTGGTTGGGTTCGTCGGCCATTTACTAGACATCAACGGCCGTCTCAGACAGTTCCGCAGGCCGACGGAAGGCTGCCGGGGATCACTGACCTGCCAGCCCTTCTCGCGGCTGGCCGAAGTGAACACCACCGTGAATGCTAGGCCCGTCTGGGGTGCACCCCAGGCTGACAGATTTGAGCAGGGGAAATATCCGTCAAGGTGAGGTCGAAAATTCTATTTGTTGACACTTGCCCGGTGGGCTCTTAGCTTTCAACCTGACAGTTTGGTCGGGTGGAGGGGGTTTGGCGTGCGGGTCGGGTACATCAGGGTCAGCACTCTCGAGCAGAACACCGCCCGGCAGCTCGACGGTGTCGACGTCGAGAAGATGTTCACGGAGAAGGCATCTGGTCGGGACACTGCCCGCCCGGTGCTGGAGCAGATGCTCGGCTTCGTCCGCGACGGCGATGTCGTAATCACGCATTCCATGGATAGGCTTGCTCGAAATCTCGATGATCTGCGCCGGCTGGTCAAGACGCTCACCGACAAGGGGGTGCGGGTCGAGTTCGTCAAGGAGTCGTTGACGTTCACCGGGGAAGACTCGCCGATGGCGATGATGATGCTGTCCGTCATGGGGGCCTTCGCAGAGTTCGAGAGATCTCTGATCCTGGAGAGGCAGAAGGAGGGGATTGCGAAGGCCAAGCAGCGCGGCGTCTACAAGGGGCGCAAGCCCGCGCTCACCCCGGAACAGGCCGGCCAGCTCGCGGCGCGGGCGAAAGCCGGCGAGTCGAAGACCGCGCTCGCGAAGGCGTATGGGGTCAGCCGCGAGACGGTGTACGCCTATCTGCGAGCGCAGTTCGCCGCGTCTCAATAAGGAACCACCAAGACACAGTGGGGGCCGACCGGAAGGTGATGTTCGGTCGTTTCTCCGGTATCTGCAGAAGCGCATCCCAACCGCAGACGCAACCGCTCAGACGTTGACTGTAGAAGCTGGGGTTTATCGGCAGGTCCGGAAAAAGTCACCACTGGTCAGAAGACGGCTGAGCCGGATCTTTCGCTAGATTAGAGCAGAGGGCCGATGTCCCCCTCGGCCTTTGGTGCCGCTACGATCTGACCCATGCAAAAAGGTGTACTCGCTGCGGCCCTGGCAGCATCTGCAATTTTGCTCGCCGGGTGTGGGAGCGACACGACCAGCGTCCCCGATGTCACTGGGTACCGACTCGATGCAGCCCATAACGTCCTGAAAGACGCTGGTTTCAAAGAATTTGAGGATGTCGACGCGATCGAGAGCAGAAAACCCTGGGTAGACAGTAACTGGGTCGTTATCGAACAAAACCCCGAAGCCGAGGATCAAGTCGATCCCAAGACTACGATCCGGCTGGATATCGCGAAGTCGGATGACGATGGAGTTTATGACCGACTGCCAACGGGATCACCAGTATACGAAGAACTTCGCGAACAAAAGAAGCAAGATGAAGCGCGTGATAAGCAGCAACAGGCCGAGAACAAGGAGCGAGAGAAGCAGCAGCAGGTCCAGGACAAAAATGATGTCCAAGAGTTCATCGACACGGTTGATCCAGCGGCACGTGTCGCACAGAACGTCATCGTCGAGTTGAATAACTTAGTCACCAGGATTTCAGCCCAGGGCGGCCCTACAGCGGTAGATACATACAACATCAAGGACGCTAAGGGTGCGCTTGGAACCTACTGGGACATGCTTGAGAAGGCACCGAGAGCCATCAACGACAGTGCCGACAAAGCGCAAGAAGCGATCCGAACATTCCAGCAGGCTGCCGATACCCTGATGAGCGCTGAAGGTTTCGCTGCGTCTAGCTCTATCGCCAGATTCGAGCAGCTCTACGATTCAGCACTAATCAAATATAATTCGGGCTTGACTTCACTGTATAGCGGTACAGATGTGCCGCCGCCAACGGTCTGATCTAAGTTGGTTGTTAAGATATCAGCCGACCGTGGCGACCAGCCTCTGTCTGCAGGACATAGATATCGGCTCACCCTCGAATTGCCGGATCACGTCCACTGATCTCCCTCAGCAACCTCTGCCGAGGGCGAGGCCGTCAACGATCTTCATGGTCTCGACCGACACCGTCGTCACCCGCTTCGCCTCAGCCGTGAGATCTCGAGCGAGCAGGTCAGGGGCCCGCCGGCTGTCCTTCCCGCCAGGGATCGTGGTGCGATGCCGGAGGCTCCGGACGGTGCCGGACAGGCCCTCGTCTGTCATGAGTCGGTCGACGGTGCACGCGGCGACCATGGTGGCCACCCTGCCGGAGGTGGGCGACCATCCTGCGGTGCGGACATCAGTATTTCGTTGGCTTCCTTGAGATTTCAGTTTTCATTTTCGAGTTCTTTGATCCGCTGGCTACTTGTGTTCAGGGCAGTAGACATCGATAGCAGATTCAACGTGAACCTTTGCGCCGGAGGGGCCGTACGTGAATCCTGAGCCGTTCGCCCATCCTTGGATCTCCGAGTCCTTAGATCTGCCTGAGTTAAGGGAGCTGCAGATTTCACCAGCACGATGGACGGCCAGATCGGTATCTCTGACTCCTAGAGGGATGCCCTGGTCGAGCATATCTAAGTAGGCCGCGTCTTGTTCACGGACAGAGTTGTAGGTGACTGACGTCGTTGATGCCGGTGTCGATGCAGGTTCGCTTGATCCTCCACAGCTGGCGAGCAGGAAAGTTGCCGCCAGGGCTGCCGCCATACCGATCTGTCGAAACTTCATTTTCTTATTGCCTTCATTCAGGGTGGTGGCACAGGCCGCCCACAGAACTATCGAACACACCTCACGTTGGTCCCGTGGTGCCTGCATAGTGCCTTGTCGCTCCGACATTCGCGAACGCTCTTACCAGACGCTGGCAAAGTCTGGCAGGCCTTTGCCCCGGATGGCGACCGAGAAGTGTGGTCCACCTGCAACTTCCTCATGGCGGAACTGGTGTGGTCTCCCCGGCTCGATACCAGCGGCGAGCCGCGAGTTGACCGAGGTGGGGAAGTCTCAGCGCTGAAACCGTTTACGGTGAGACGAGTATGCGAGACGTCGAATCCTGCGGAAGCTCATGCTGCTGGTGCCGGTACTGCTTGGCTGGCGACTGTCTCGTAAACATTTAGGTTTTCAAGACGATCTGTCGGTCCTTGCCTGTGCGGACTAACTTGCCACCTATCCGTGCAGCAGTCCCTAATATTCTTCCATCCGACCGGTCTGGTATCCATAGAGGATGAATAAGACATTCGTATCTGTTCTCGGTGCCGGCGCTTTACTTCTGGCAGGGTGCGGAAGTGATGGCAAGGTTGAGGTGGCTGCATCAACAACGACATCCGCTGCAGCGACTACGACAACCAAGGTTTTGACCAAGAATGAGAAGTTCGCTGTGCAACTGGAGGTTTACGGGATCTACCCTACTGCCGACCAGGTAGCATTGCTGATCCCGGCAGCCAACGGGAATTGTGACGCGCTTGTATCGATGACTGTCCCCGACGATCAAAAGTTCGACGAGATGACTGAGCTGTCGATGCAGCTCGCCAAGATGCAAGGAAAAACCTGGCTGCAAGAGAGGGCCGCAGCAGAAGCGTTTCTTCGCGCATCCGTCGAGGCGTACTGCCCAGAGAACCTGGCCTTGTTGCCCACGAGCTAATCCGTCCGCAGACCAGCCATCTCAAACACTGACAGGCGCTTCAGGCCCTCTTGTCGAGGAAGGTAGCTCTGCGCTTCATCAGCGATCAACGCGAGGTTGTAGCTGCCATTGCGGCACTAGCCGGGGATAACCCGGAGCTCCTGGCGGCGTCGCTTGCAGCCCGGAAGGCTTAGGGCTGCGGGCCCAGAGATGGCCGGAACAGTGCGATGCCCCCAACTCGATCTGCTCGGCTTGGGGGCATCGTCATCCGCTGTTCACCGCACTGCGAGCATGCTCATGGGCCGCGTTTACTCGCCGCGCTCTCGCAGTAGTTCCGCGTTTGACTCTGGGATCAGCAGCAACGGCCACACCGCGGCCCCGTGAAGCCAATGACGCCTGCGGTGCCGGAAGGGTCATAAGCGAAGGTCGCGATCACGGTGACAAGCACCTCATTTTCAACTAAAATCGTCAAAATTTACGAAATGTCGTACCCCACTGATATAAGTACCAAAGCGCATCTTATTTTCTACAAACTACAGCCATGAAATCCAGGAGATTCCGAATGACCTTCCACTCAGCCCCAGGCCACGAGGGCCAAAATCCAATCCCGTACAGCCAGCCGCACATGCCGCCAGTCAACACGCCGGGCAAAAGACCGAAATCACGTCGACGGATCATTGCCGGCGTCTCAGCCGGCTTGCTTGTCGCTTTTGCGGCGGTTGGAACTGGCGGCTACCTCATCGGGAAATCTCAGGGAGGAACGTCAAACACAACGGGCATCCTCAGCCCCCTCGCGAGCCCTGCCGCCACTTCCACTACCAAGGTTCCTTCCCGAAATATAATCACAAATGACGACTTTCGAATCGATGTCACGGTCTCCAAAAAGAAATGTTTTGGATCAGCTGGATGCAACGTTACCTACGCCATTGACCCTGTATTCTTGGGGCTGGCCAAAGACTTAGAAGGTCGAAAATTCAAGGTTGTTTACGAAGTGCTTGGAGGAGAAGACGCTGAGGTCGGGAACTTCTCCCTTAACGGAGATAACCTTCGTTATACGGAAAGCTCCAGCATCTCAACCTCATCGTCCGAGGCCACGCTAACAGCGCAAGTTATCTCCGTGTCTGAAACAAGTTAGCGGCCACTTTTCATGGCTTATTGGCCACCTGTGGTCAGTTTTGGTGTCCGCCCGTGGTCAGTTCCCACTGTCCATTGACAGGCTTGGCCTGCGTGCTGAGTTTGAGGTCGCAGGCGAAACGTGGTCAGAACCAGATGCCGATGGTCCCCTCGTGATCCGCGGACAAGCGCAGAAACATGCAGCCGAGGACGGTTCGGGCCAATCACCGTCGGGGAGGGGCTCTCTGAGACAAAGACGATGTACGCCGTGATGGCGGCACTCAGCCCGCGCGGGTGCGCCTTCGGATGAGGTCGCGATCTAGTTGGGCGAAGGCTGCCATGATCGTCAAGATCGCCTCCCCATTGGCTCCTCGGTGACGTTGCGGAAGCCGCCCCCCGGTCCTTCAGTCCCGGCGATGACCTTCAGCACATTCCGGGTGTTACGGCCGACACGGTGGAGCTTCAAAACGGCAAGCACATCACCCGCGGGCAGGTGATCTAGGCAGGCGTCGAGCTAGGGACGAGAGGTCTTTGCGCCGCTGACCCCACGGTCAGTGAAGATACGGTCCGGCGTCTGCCTTGCGCAGTGCGTCCTCCAGTTCTGGGAAGAACGAATCAACGCACTCTGAATGCGGAAGAACCGGAAATGCTCAAGGGCGCCTTATGATATTGTGATTCAGTTAACTACTTCCGTTTGCAAAAATCTTCATGTTCGCATGCCTATCAGCGCCCTTATTGACGCTCAGGACGCTTCGGGATACTCAAGTCAATCTGTCGCGGTCTGGGTTCCGAATACAATACTTATACTCTGTCCTTGTAACGAAACTATCGAGACGGCTGACCACTCTGAACCAACTATAAGGGCCGGGCTCTTAGTCGCATGGCGCATGTTGGCGCAATGCGAGAAAATATCCTGTGTACTTCATCCCAATTCAGTCTTTTGAAAGGGTTCTATCCATGACTTCGCGTCGATTTATCTCGGTCCTTGCTTCCGCTGTCGCTGTTGTTGCCCTGTCTGCATGCTCTAGCGGTGAGGATATGGCGAATTCCAAGACTGATGCCGTGACGGCAAAGCCCTCTGCTGAGGAAGCGACAACGACAGAGGAAGTGTCAAATAAAGGGAAGATGGGTTCGTATGTTCCAACAGCGGAAGAGGTAGACAGGATACGTGCGCTGGTGCTAAATGGGATTCCAGATGTTGATGATGAAACCATCAGAAAGATATCTACGGGAATGTGCCGCCAGCTTGATGAGGGTGTGCCTGCTAGTAAGATTGTGGAAGACATTGGTGCGGCAGGCCTATCTTCCAGGCAAGGTGCTGCCTGGGCGATCGCATCGATAATTACGATTTGCGACTGGAATTCCAATCCCGAGACAATGAATTATTTGAATAGCCAGATTTAAAATTAGATTAGTCCAGCTATGGCCTCCGCCTGTCAGGATTGGTGGCCCGTCATGGGCACCTCCGGGACAACGGGCTCGCGCCGCGCGCCATCACCGCGGGTGACAAAGCACAGTTGGACCAGTATTCTCAGTAATCTTTTTGGGTGAAGTGGGGTCGCGGCCAGGAGGCAGCCTGCCTCGGCTCTCCGGCCGCTGAGCCGGGGGAGCCTTGGCCTGCGGTCGAGTGTCGCTGCCACTGCGATGAGACCGCCCTGACGGGCCATCGTGCTGCAAGTCATTCTGCGAGAAGGAGAACCACGATGGGCGTTGGGACCGGTACTGGCCGAATGGTGAAGATGGGCGCGCTCGTGGGGGGCGAGTGCCAGGGTCGGGTGGCCCGGGGGTGAGATTTCCCCGGGCCACCCGACCCTGGCCGACAGGCCTGGACTTTTTACGGGCAATCAGTATGAAGCCTGATGTGCGGCGGCCCGCTGGGCGCGGATGCAGTGAAAGCGTGAGCCCGGTGTCCTTCGAGTTCCGGATCCGGTCCTCGCAACGAGCACGTTGACGGTGACGTAGCTCCAGTTCAGCGAGCTGCCCGTGCTTGGTGTTGGTGACGAATGCGGTGATCCGCAGCCCGTCGACGTCGGTGAAGCGCAGCTGCGCGACGGGATGCGGACGCTCTTTACGCACGATCAGCCGCATCCCGTCCGGCCATCCCGACAGGTCCGCCATCCCGTGAGTTCCGCGACCCATGCGCCCTCGCGCGGCATCCGGTCCGCGTTGTAGGCCCGGGTCATCTGTTCTTCGGAATCTGGTCGATCAGCCCGGCAAGGTTGGTGGTGAGCGTGAACCGACGGAGTACGAGAGTCGGCGTCTCTCGAGGTATTCGATGAGCCCGTGGGGTGCCTCCGGCCCCGTCGGTGCGGACCATCACCTTCCGGCCGACCCATAAGCCCACCCGAATCGGTGTCCTGTTTGTCGATCCTCCACCAGCACAGAAATTGTGAGGGCGGACGCGATCGTGGCCTGCGGCAGGAGTGTGGATTTGATCGCTATGTGGTGGTGTTCTGTGATCGCTTGATGACGTGGTCCGACGTGGTGGCTGCAGCGCTGAGCGCGAGAGAACTGCGCCGGAGCGACGAGACCACCGTGACGGGGCAAGTTATAACACTGGTCGCAACAGCGAATCGCGGGGGCTGCGAGCATGCTCGAGGGAGGTCGGTAAACTCCGGCGAGGCCGGTCACTTTCCGGCCTGAATCTGGGGGCTGCGAGCATGGCAACGGACACCGAAGTCACGTACGAGACGAAGACGGTCCGCGCGATCCGCGGCATGGAGTCGCGAACGATCAAGAAGTGGGAAGGCGATGGCTGGGAGTTTGTTTCTCAGGCGCCTGGGAAGGTACAGGCGGAGATCACGTTCCGACGCCCGAAGCCCCAGTCTCGCCAGCTCCTTTGGATCGTCGGTGGCGGCGGGGTCGTGCTTGTACTCGCGATCATCATGGCCTTCGGTGTGATCGGTGAGAGGAACGCTACCTCAGCAGAATCCGCGAGTCCTGTGTCGAGTGAAACAGCGGCTGCACCGAGCGAGCAACCGTCCCAGGAATCGACAGACGCGGCACCGACACCATCACCGGAACCTGGTGGCGTTGTGCTTACGCCTGAGAACAGTCCTGAGCTCGCGGCTGTCCTCGCGGGGACTGACACCTGCGCGCCTGGGGTCGCAGCGTTCGCTGCGGCTCATAGTGGTCAAACGATCGCGTTCCCGGGCTCCATCGGCGCGATGGGACCGCATGGGGGCGCGAAGACCAGATATGACATCCTCGTCGGCGCGGGCGACTTCAGCGAAACGTCCTCGCCCGGGCCGGCCTTCCAGTTCCGTGATGTGAACACCACTTACGATCTTCACTGGGTCGGCTCGGTGCCGGACACGATCGGCGTGGGGGCGAACCTGAGCGTCACGGCAAAGGTCGACCGCTACGAGGAGCGGTCGTGCCTGTTCCTCCTTGAGCCGGTTATCACCGCCGTCCGCTAGCTCTGTGTGACCCGGAAAACCTTCTAGCGGTGAGGTCTTTTCCGGAGAGTCGTGTGTTCTTCTGCCACGGGCCGTACCCGGGCTTACCTCCCGCTGCAGAACGGCGAGTCTCACAACCTGAAGCGCTCTAGATTTTATGCCGCAGCTTTGTGACCTGCCCTGCAGCTTGGTTTTCGCGGTTATCAGTCTCGGCAGCCCCGAATGCTGGTCGGGTATGCCCTGATGATCAACCCGGACTCTTGTCCGTGTCGGGGCGTGGGCAGGGAGGTGCGGGCACTCTCGTCTCACGTGCGTCGGCAGCTACGCCGTACCCGACGCATGCACCGTTAAGGCGATGTAAATCACTCACGCGAGGTAGGGGTGGGATTATTTCAGGTGGCGGTAGAGGGTGGTGCGGCCGACGCCGAGGATCTCGGCGATCTCGGTTTGGCTCATGCCGTTGTCGCGCATGAGTTTTGCCTGCGTGATTTTCTTCGGTGTCATCTTCGGTGGCCGGCCGCCGACACGGCCGCGGGCGCGGGCGGCGGCGAGGCCGGCGGAGGTGCGTTCGCGAATGAGGTTGCGCTCGAACTCCGCGAGGGCGCCGAAGATGGAGAAGATGAGCTTGCCGCCGGCGGTGGTGGTGTCGATCGATTCGGTGACCGATCGGAACCCGACCCCGCGGTCCTCTAGGTCTTCGACGGTCTGGAGCAGATGCGGCAAGGACCGGCCCAGCCGATCGAGCCGCCACACCGCCAAGGTGTCCCCGGGGCGTAGATGCGAGAGCAGATCATCGAGCTGCGGCCGGGCCGTCGTCGCACCGCTCGCGGTCTCAGTCCAGATCCGAGAACACCCCGCGACGCTCAACGCGTCGCTCTGCAGATCCAGGGTCTGGTCGGCGGTCGAGACCCTCGCGTAGCCCAAAAGTTCGCTCATGAGGCAGCAGTGTTCCATAACCCACCGACAGGGCTCATTGTGGAACATCCGTTATGGACATGAGTTTCGGAACATGCATCGGCTCTGGTCGCCGATTCTCGACACCGGCGTTTCATATACGGAGGTTTTCGGAACATCGGTAGGCGATCCCTCAACAGGACACCGACCGGGCGGGGGCGACCCGATCGAGATGTCAACTTCAGAAGACGGCTGCACTCTTTGCAGGCGTTTCGAGGGTGAGTGCACGTGTCTTCTGACATTCTGATGTCAGAAGTGCGGTGCACGGTCGCACGCTCGGCTCTCGGTGACAGGGAGGCTTGTGATGGACCCCGACAAGCTCGACGTCGTGGAGACCGGTGTGCTGACAGCGTCGGGGGAGCGGTGGTCTCAGGCTGAGGCCCGTTTCGCTGTCCTGGCTCCCTTGCTGGAGATGCATCCGGTGCGTTCGGAAGCGGTCGACGATGCCGCGCAACGGTTGGGATTGTCCAGGCGGCAGGTCTACACGTTGGTCGGCAGGCTCAGGAACGGGACGGGGACAGTCACCGATCTTCTGACGAAGGTCTCGTCGGGAGGGCGTGGCCGCAGCCGAGTGGCGGCTGAGGTCGAGGAAGTGATCGGCGATCATCTCGCCCGCTATTTTCTTCACCGCCAGAAGCTGAGTGTCGCTGCGCTGCATCGACGTATAGCACTGGCGTGCCACCGCGCGGGTCTGCCAGTGCCGGCCAGAAATACCGTCACCGCGCGTATCGCCGCGCTCCATCCGGCAACGGTGGCCAGGTCACGCGGAGGACCCGATGCCGCCCGCCCACGTCAGTCCGCCGGCGACAGTCCGCCGGCGGTTTCGGGGATTCTCGATCAGGTCCAGATCGACCACACCGTCGTCGATCTGATGGTCGTTGACGAGTACGAGCGGCAACCGATCGGCCGCCCCTACCTGACGATCGCCATTGATGTCTTCAGCCGTTCCGTGCTCGGGTTCGTCGTCACTCTGGAGCCGCCGTCGTCGATATCGGTCGGGTTGTGCCTGGGCCGCGTGTGCTGCGAGAAGCAGACATGGCTGGAGGCATGCGAGCTCGCGGAGCAGGTGCAGTGGCCGATGGCAGGGAAGCCGAAACAGTTGTATCTCGACAACGCCTCCGAGTTCAAAAGCGAAGCGCTGCGCCGCGGATGCGCCCAGCACGCCATCACACTCGAATACCGTCCTCCGGGCCGACCGCACTACGGCGGGATCGTCGAACGCATCATCGGAACGGCGATGACGGCGGTGCACGAGCTGCCTGGGACCACCTTCTCGAACCCAGCGGACCGAGGAAGTTACGACTCGGACAAGCACGCGGCGTTGACATTGCGTGAGTTGGAGCGCTGGCTTGTCCTGGCCATAGCCTCGTATCACGCGAGCGTTCACACAGGGATTGGGAACACTCCGGCCGCCGTGTGGGCCGGCGAGGTAGCCGCAGTTGGTCACGCCCCTCGTGTGGTGCTCGGCGAAACCGCGTTCCTGGTGGACTTTCTTCCCGTCATCCGGCGACGTTTGACGCGCACGGGCTTCGTTCTCGATCACGTGCACTACTTCTCGAACGCGCTCAAACCGTGGGTTTCGCGGCGAGAGGACCTGGGGCGGTTCGTGATACGACGCGACCCACGCGATTTGAGCAGAATCTGGGTCCTCGAACCAGACGGTGCCGGCTATGTCGAGGTGCCGTACCGGACGATGTCACATCCCGCGGTGACACTGTGGGAGCACAGAGCTGCTATCGCCCGTCTCCGCGAACAAGGTCGGTCGAACGTCGATGAGAGCGCACTGTTTTCGATGATCGAGCAGATGCGCGAGGTCACCGACCGCTCGCAGAAAGCCACCCGCAAAGCCCGGCGCAACCGTGCCCGCCGCACGCATCTCAACGGTGCCGCGTCTGCACCGATCCCGGCGATCCACCCGCCGGTGGAGCCTCGAGCGGGCGGCGGCACCGCAACGCCTGTCTTCAGCGACATCGAGGAATGGTGAGGCGATGACCGCATCGACAGGAAGCAGCAACGAACCCACCGAGTCGTCCATCGAGGATTTGGGGCACCTGCGGGAGTCGGTTCGACCGCTCACCGCACTCGACGACGCGGAGCGGATCCGGTTGATCCGGTCGGAGAGGTGGATCGGGTATCCGCAGGCCCGTACGGTCATCGACCATCTGGAGTCGTTACTGTCGTGGCCGGACCGGCAGCGTATGCCGAACTTACTGTTGCTCGGTCCGACGAACAACGGCAAGTCGATGATCATCGAAAAGTTCCGGCGCACTCATCCGCCGATCAGCTTGTCCGACCGCGAGCAGATACCGGTGTTGTGCATGCAGATGCCCCCGGACCCGTCACCCGGCCGGTTCTACCTCGCACTGCTCATAGCGTTGGGAACACCGACCAGGCCCCGCAATCGGGTCCACGAACTCGAACAGCAAGCATTGATGCTGCTCCGCGCCACCGGCGTGAAGATGTTGATCATCGACGAGCTCCACAATGTTCTCGCCGGCCGCGACAACGTCCGCCGCGAATTCTTGAACGTGCTGCGGTTCCTGGGCAACGAACTACGCATTCCTCTTGTCGCTGTCGGAACCCGCGACGCCTACCTCGCCATCCGGACCGATCCCCAGCTGGAGAACCGATTCCACCCCATGACTTTGCCGGTCTGGACCAACACTGCCGAGACCAGATCACTGCTGGCCAGCTTCACCACGAGCTTCCCCCTCCGCAAACCCTCGCACCTGACCTCACCGGAGATGACCGACTACCTCCTCACTCGCTCCGAGGGCACCATCGGTGAACTGACAACGCTGCTCACTGCCGCAGCAGTCACCGCCGTCGACAGCGGAGAGGAAGCGATCACCTCATCGGTGCTCACGCGCACTCCGTACGTCGGCCCTACCGAGCGACGTCGCCAGTTCGAACGCCACCTCGCGTGAACGCGCGGCTCGCACCGAGGCCCGATGATGCGTATGTTCGCCCGTGGCCGCTGCATCCGCAACCACTGCCAGGTGAGGTCCTCTCGTCATGGTTGGCCCGGATATGCGAGCTGTATCCACACATCGGGCACTCTGACCTGCTTTCGGACCTCGAAATCGATTGTTCTGTCGGGGATCTCGACCGCTACACACCGGAGCCGATCCTCGCCGAGCTGGCCGGTCGCGGCGCAGTCCCGGTAGAGAGGGTGCGGATGATGACGTTGGCGGGGTGGACACCGTGGTTGCTCGACAGCACCGACCCCGCCGACTGCGACTTCGACACCTACGTCCACCAGTTCTCGGTCCTGCTGCCGGCCGACCTCGCGAGGGAGGATCGACGACGCCGCACACCCACAAGCGACGCATGGTTGCCGTGGGCGAGCACTCCGCGCAGTCGGGCATGCCCGGCATGTATCGACAGCCTCGAATCCACTGCTGATATCAACATGACTCTGCTGCATCAATATCCGGTGCTGAGCAGCTGCCTCGACCACCGTTGTCGACTCGAACCCTGCTCTGCTTCCCCTGGTCATGCAATCTTCTGGGATCAGGTCCGGTTCGGTTCGGACGAACGGGTCTCGCCCGTTCCGGTTCCCTCAGCGGTCACGGACCTCGATCGGCGCACCACCGAGGCTCTGGCAACGGGATGGGTGGAACTCGGCCCAGGCCGAGTGCACGCCGCAGTGTGGTTCCGACTGCTGCGCACCATCGCCGACGAAGTGTCCACACCGCTGGTTCGCACCGGACGGTGGGCGACGAGACTCGTTGCGATCTGGAAGGCCGCCGGTCGTTCTCGACCACTCCGGACCGCGTGGGTTCCGTTCGAGGACCTGCACTGGGACGAGCAGGCGAAAGTCCTCGAGGCCGCAGCGATCGGCATTGCGATGGTCGAAAGCGGTGAGATCGATGCCGGCGGTGCGCACGCCTCTCTGCTGAGCCCACGACCGTATGAGCCGGTCGATCCTGGGACAGCTCCGACGCGCTCGTCTTATCCCGCACCCGAGCGCGATTTATGGGCTGACGCGCACGCTGCGGCCGAGGCTGCCATCGCGGCAGCGCGCGTCGATCCCGCATCCGCCAGTTCGTTGTACAACTTCCTGCGCTGGGGGTGCCGCACCGCAGCGGAGCTGGATGAGACGGTGCAACTGTTCCTTGACCACGGGATCCCGCTGCAACATCCGCCGACATAGCTATCGCCCGATGGAGCTGGATCGTCCGCGACGCACACGCGGCGACAGCCGAAAAGCCCGTTTTCGCGCCGGGGTCATAGTCACCAACGGTCTTTGTGCGGTGACCAACGAGAATTTTCCTTCCCGCACCATCATCGCGAAAAGGCCTGCTCAGCGTATTTTTCGGCTCGAGAAGTCTGTCGGAGGTGCTCGCTACAGTGCTTGTCATGGCAGAACGGCAGCTCGGTGAAGTCGGGGACGCGGATTCACTCGTCTCGGTGGGTGGTGTGGCAGTGTTCCCGGACCTACCGGTCGAGGTCGCCGCTCGGATAGAACAGTCGATCGCAGCTTCTCGTTCGGCCGGAACACGCCGTGCCTATGCCTCGGCGTGGAGTCGATTCGAGAACTGGTGCATCGTCCTCGGGCACCAGGCTTTGCCGGCGCATCCCGCAACGGTGGCGGCGTACCTCGTCGGCGCCGCCGATACGCTCACCGTCGACGGGACGCGGGCGTATGCGCCGTCGACGTTCGACAAATGGATCGCGGCGGTCGCGGACCGCCACCGCGCTACCGGCCACGACAACCCGTGCGGGCACGAGATGGTCCGCGCCACTCTCTCGGGTATCCGGCGGGATTACGCGTCTGCGGGGGAGCGGCCCCGCAGACCCCGTGCCCCGCTCCTCACCGCTGACATCACTACGATCGTCGACCACGCCCGACGCACTGCAGCGGGCTGGGCGTCGGAGGTCCTCGAACGCCGCGACACCGCGCTACTGCTGATGGGCTACACCGGCGCATTCCGCCGCAGCGAACTCGTAGCGCTCGAATGCCGCGATGTCCACCGCGACCGCCTCGACGGCGCGCACGTACGTATCCGCAAATCGAAGACCGACCAGGACGGCACCGGAACCGTGAAAGCACTCCCGTTCACCGACCGCCACGAGTCATGTCCGGTCTGCGCGTGGGTGCGATGGCTGCAGATCGTCGCAGCGTTCGACACCGGCGGCAGAGTTGCTGTCATCCGAATACTTTCCCGCGCAGTGGAATTCGACTCCCATATCTGCCGCGGCACCCTTCCTGTAGTCGAGAAACGGTCCCCTCTGTTTCGGTCCGTCCGCAAGAACGGCAACCTCTCCGACACAGCCCTGTCCGGAGCCGCGGTGCACGCGGCGATCCGCCGCCGCGCTACTCGAGCTGGATACGGCCCCGACACCGTCGCCCAGCTCGGCGGGCATTCCCTCCGTTCCGGCTTCGTCACGCAGGCCTTCCGCAACGGTGCCGACGCGCATGCGATCATGCGCCAAACCGGGCACACCACACCCGCAATGGTCGAAACATACGCTCACGAGAATGCGCCACTGGTCGGCAACGCCGTCACCGAGCTCGGCCTATGACCAGGCACCGACCGAACCAGTGAGCGGCGACGGGACGACAGGGGTAGATGCTGACCACGACGACCGCCCTTGTCCGATACGTGCATCGGACATCACGAACACGTCGATACCGAGGCGGGATCGGCACACGTGGTCACTGTTCGAGGACTGGTGCACCGCCCATGGCGAACCCCCATTGGCGGCCTCTCCTGAGTCACTTGCTCGGTTCCTGTATGCGCACCCCGCCGCGCCGACGACCCAACGCCGCCGGATCGCGGTGATCGACTCCGCTCATCATCGGCATCTATTACCTCCTCCAGGGCGCGCTGAGACCGTCCGGGCTGCGCTGGATGGGGCCCGCACGTCGCGCCTGCAGGAGGTGGCAGCCGTGATCGGCGGAATCATCGCCCGACTCCCCGAATACGGTTGGCCGTCAGCGTTGTTCGCGCGCAGAGACGCGCTGATCCTCACGCTCGCTACGACAGGTCTGCCGTACACGCAGATCGCGGCCCTGCGGGCATGCGATGTCACCGCCGATGCGGGTCTCGACGCCCTTCGCATCGAGACAGGCCGCGGCGTTCATACCCTCACCTCCCTCGCGCTGGCGGGGACGGGCATTTCTCCGCGCACGGTGTACCAGCGCTGGTGTGAGGTGCTCGGCCATCAGGCCCGGTATCCGAGCACCCGAATGCTCGCCGACGCTTTCGATGCCGTGGACGGCACCGGGCTCGGCGGATACGACCGGTATTTCGACCCGGCCGGTCAACATCCGCTGTCAACTGCGATCGACCGGTGGGGCCACACCCCGTTGGCTGCGACCCCGCTGACCGCCCGCGCGGTAGCGGGCATCGTGCGAATGCACTGGGACGGAAGGGCACCCACCCACCTGCAGCCCAGTGCGCGGTCACAACAGCCGGAGCAGAGCACTGCACCGGATCCAGTACCGCGGGTCGTGCTCGACCCCGGCTACTACGAACGCGGAACGCTTGCGCGTAGACACGCCCACGGTCTTCTCGATGACCTGGACTCCGTCCTCGCCGATGTCGAAACCCGCGCGGACAGCCTGTTGGAAGCACTCGTCGACTTTCTCGCATCGGCGACCACACACGTGCCGACCGACACCGTCGAGTGACTAGTGGTTGGTACTCCGGTTTGCACACACTCTTCTTCTCATGGCAGGGAGGCGGCGACGTCTCCGACATCTCCGAGACGAAGATCGATCAGGTTGCGGACGTCGACCCCGTTCTGCGGGGTCTACGTCGAAACCGGGTCGTCCGAGAGTCGGAGATTTCGGAAATCTTTCGGAGAGCGTCCGGTCCAGCGTTTGAAGGCGTGAGAGAAGTTGGCGAGGTCGCTGTATCCGAGTTCGGTAGCGATCTCGCTGACCGAAACCGATCGGTCGAGGAGCCGTAGCATCGCGCGCTCGTACAGCAGCGAGTGGCGCACCTTGCTATAGGTGGTTCCTTCTTCGGCAAGCCGCCGTTTCAACGTGCTACTCGACATCGACAATGCTTGTGCAACATCATGGTTGGTTCGCTGTCCGAGGTCCTTTTCCAACAGTTGCCTCACCTTCTCCGTAGATGACATGGACCCACTCCGCTGGGCGAGTGTTCGCTGCAGATCAGCGATAGCGAGACGATATGCGAGAGGGTCCGAGAACCGACAAGCCTTGTTGAGGGTCTCCTCGGGTACGTGGACGAAGGAAATCGGAGCGTCGAAGAACCGGCGATTCGCCCCCGGACCTTCGTCGTGGCTCACCTCGGCCGGCTCCGGCCAGCTCAGATGGAGTGTCACCGGCGATATGTCACCGGCGAGCATGTCCAGCAGTCGTAGTAACGCCGACCCACCGTAGGTGATGACCAAGCAGTCCAGTGCGGAATCGCCTGTATGCGCAGTGAGCCCGACGATCAGACCGTAGTCGCCAGTATGGAACTGCGACTTCAACGCCGTGGAGATCAATGGCAGGTATGTCAGGAGATCGACGATCTCGGCGACCGAACCAGCGCTGATCAAAGGTGAACTCAGAGGCCCGAACGATGTCAACTGGGCCTGCTCGGCAAACGCAAATCCGAGTCGAGTGGCCTGGGCGATATCGAGTTCGGGATAGACCTCCCGAAACCACCGTATCGGTGCCTGAACGTCATGCTGAATGAGCGTCGCTTCACTGGTTCCTTCGCGGTGCATGATCACACGAAGCCGCGCGGCGGCGTCAGGGTCGATTGCGCGGCGTTCGAGCAACTGAACGAACGCAAGCGGCGGCACACCCTCGTCGCTCAGCTTCACGGTGACTCCTTTGACCCGAATTCACAAGTTTATGACTCCACCGAACATAGCCGTCACCCGCGTTTGCGACGACACTTTCGTCAATCACGCCGGAAAACGAGGAGTTGACATGGCAGCTGTAATTTTCGTCGCCCACGATGGTGAGAAGCACGAGGCGGCTCTGGTCGAAGGTCGCTCGCTGATGCAGATTGCAACCGACAATGCTGTGCCGGGCATCGATGGAGACTGTGGGGGCGAAACGGCCTGTGGCACCTGCCATGTGATCGTCGACCCGCAGTGGTCAGGAGAGGTGGGTCTGTCCGGCGCCGACGAGGAGGAGATGCTGGCGATGAACCCCGAGCGTGAACCCACGTCTCGGTTGTCGTGCCAGATGGTGGCCTCGGAAGCGTGGGATGGCCTGATCGTTCGAACACCTGAATTCCAATTGTGATGTGCGAAAGGCAGGCACGACAGCATGAAAGTTTCTGAGTCGATCACCGACAAGGTCCAGTCGACCATCCCGATAGGGCTGCAGATCCAGGGCGCTCATCTCTACGACAAGACCCGACGGTGGGTCACTGGAACGAATGGCAAGAAGATCTTCGTCGAAAGTCCCATCCCACCGGTCGAGGAGGTCGAGCTCGCCGACATCGACCTCAGTAACCCCTTTCTTTACAGACAAGGGCGGTGGCAGTCGTACTTCGAGCGCGTGCGGAACGAGGCACCGGTGCACTACCAACCCAATAGTCCGTTCGGACCGTTCTGGTCGGTCACGCGCCATGCCGATATCGTGGCCGTCGACAAGAATCACGCTGTGTTCTCGGCCGAACCGTTCATCGTCATCGGCGTTCCGCCCCGGTTTCTCGATATCGAGATGTTCATCGCGATGGACCCACCACGCCACGACAAGCAGCGCGCTGCCGTCCAGGGGGTTGTCGCACCGAAGAACCTCCGGGAGATGGAGGGACTGATCCGATCGCGCGTACGGGAGGTACTGGACGACCTCCCCTTGAACGAGCCGTTCGACTGGGTGCAGAATGTCTCGATCGAGTTGACAGCTCGGATGCTCGCAACTCTTCTGGATTTCCCCTACGAACAACGCCGCAAACTCGTCTACTGGTCCGATTTGGCAACCTCGATGGAGCAAGCCAACGGTGGGCCCTCGGACAACGACGAGGTGTTCGAAGGCATGCGTGACATGGCCCGTGGCCTCAGCGCTCTCTGGCATGACAAAGCAGCCAGGAGGTCTGGAGGGGAAGAGTCCGGTTTCGATCTGATCACCATGTTGCAGAGCAACGAGGACACCAAGGATCTGATCGATCGTCCGATGGAATTTCTGGGCAACCTCGTCCTGCTGATCGTCGGTGGCAACGACACCACGCGAAACTCGATGAGCGGTGGCGTTCTTGCGTTGAACCAATTCCCCGACCAGTTCGAGAAATTGAAGGCCAATCCCGATTTGATCCCCAACATGAACTCGGAAATCATCCGATGGCAAACACCCTTGGCGTACATGCGCCGAATCGCCAAAGCCGACACCGTTCTGAACGGACAATTCATCCGCAAGGGTGACAAATTGGTGATGTGGTACGCCTCGGGTAACCGCGACGAACGCGTTTTCGAGAATCCTGATGATTTCATCATCGATCGTGCCAATGCGCGCAATCACATCGCGTTCGGATTCGGTGTACACCGGTGTATGGGCAATCGGCTGGCCGAAATGCAGCTGCGGATTCTGTGGGAGGAGTTGCTTCCCCGCTTCGAGAACATCGAGGTCGTCGGCGACCCCGAGTATGTTCAGTCGAATTTCGTGCGGGGCATCAGCAAGATGATGGTGCGCCTGACGCCTACTTCCAGCGCATGACATCGCAACGGGCGATCATCGTCGGCGCAAGCCATGCTGGGGCACAACTGGCAGCTAGTTTGCGCCAAGAAGGTTGGACAGGCGAGATCGTCCTCATCGGTAACGAGTCTGCCGCTCCCTATCAACGCCCCCCGCTGTCGAAGGCATACCTGGCGGGCAAATGCGTACTCGACGATATCGCCATTCGCAGCACGGACTTCTACTCCAAGCAAGGTATTCAGCTCCTGAACGCGCAGGTGGACGCCATCGTTCGGTCGGAAGGCAACGTCGTTCTCGACACCGGGGAGAAGCTGGCCTACGACAAGCTCGCGCTGTGCACGGGAGCCCGCCCTCGTCGGCTCACCGTTCCCGGGGCCGATCTCCACGGGGTGTACTACCTGCGCACCGCAGCGGACGTCGAGAGGATCCGTATGGCCACCGGCCCTGGCCGGCGGGTGGTGATCGTCGGAGGCGGCTATATCGGACTCGAGACAGCGGCATCGCTGCGCGCACTGGGCGTACAGGTCACAGTCCTCGAGGCAACTGCGCGTGTCCTCGAGCGGGTCACTGCTGCCGAGGTATCGACGTTCTTCGAGCGGATACATCGCGAACAGGGAGTCGACATCAGAACGAACGCCATGGTCGAGGGCCTGTCCGGTGACCGTGAGATTCGTGAAGTCACCTTGTCCAGCGGAGAATCGATCCCCGCAGATCTGGTCATCGTCGGTGTCGGCGTCGAGCCGAACACCGACCTCGCCGCCGATGCGGGTCTTGCCATCGACAACGGCATCGTGATCGACGATCACACTCGGACCAACGACCCCGACATCATGGCGGCGGGGGACTGCGCGAGCCACGACATGGCCCGTTACGGCCGACGACTACGGTTGGAGTCCGTCTCGAGCGCAGGAGAGCAGGCCAAAGTCGCTGCCTCGACCGCCTGCGGGAAGTCCAGAAAAATCGAAGCGTTGCCGTGGTTCTGGTCAGATCAATATCACTTCAAGCTGCAGATCGCCGGCCTCAACACCGGATACGACGAAGTGGTTCTCAGCGGTGACCCCACCCGCGACAGTGACTTCAGTTGCTTCTATCTCCAGGCCGGTGAGCTCATTGCCGCCGACTGCATCGGTCGCCCGCGCGAGTTCATGTACAGCAAACGGGTGATCGCCCAGCGACTCCCCGTCCAACGCGAAGACCTGATGCTCGGAGGACTCGCGCGCAACTGACCGATCCTTCGGTCGTTGTGCACACAACAGCAACCGGTTTGCTCACAGAAGGAAACATCAGCGATGACCATGTCAGACCGCCCGCCCGGGGCACATACGAAGCAGCCACCACACGCGTACCTGGGAGCAACTGACTTCCTCGACATCGAGCACGACTCCGTGCGGGCGTTCACCGCCACGGCAATCGGGGATGCGAGCAGCGACCGTGACAAGGCCAGACGCCTCTTCGCCGCCGTCCGCGACCAGATCTGGTACGACCCGTACACCGTGTCGGACGATCCGGCCCACTACCGAGCGAGCTTCGTCCTCGAGACCGGGCGCGCTTACTGCGTCCCGAAAGCGGTGCTGTTGACCGCAGTGTGCCGGGCGGCGGGTATCCCGGCACTGCTCGGCTTCGCCGACGTCCGAAATCACCTGCAGACCGAGGCGTTGCGCGCGTTGATGGGCGGCACCGACCTGTTCGTCTACCACGGCTACAGTCGCCTCTACATCGAGGGCCGGTGGTTGAAGGCCACGCCGGCATTCAATGTCGAGTTGTGCGCTCGTTTCGGCGTGCCGCCCGTGGAATTCGACGGCGATCGCGATGCTCTCATGCATGCCTTCACCGCAGACGGAGCCCAGCACATGGAGTATGTCCGCGAGCGAGGAGTCTTCGACGACCTACCCTTGGACGCGATCTTGACGGTGCTCCGGCACGCCTACGGCCCCACGATCTTCACGGGCGCTCACCCACTCGATGATGTGTTCACCGGCCGCACCCGATCACCGCACCCGGCCGTACGAAACTCCGGGGATCGAAACCCGCCGCCGGAGTCTCGATGAACCCACGCGGGGAGAACATACGCGCCGAACCCCGTATCGCGGCCGACTGCCGATCGGTCGGAGCTCTCTCCGCGAACAACCGCGGCCGTGACCACCACTCGGACTACCTCGGACACCTCGAATCGGGTGAGCCGATACCTGCTGGCAGAGCTGTGCCACATGACTCTCTCGTCGGCGTGGCCGTGTTACGGCCGACACCGGTAAGTAACCCGAACAGACGAGACCCGCTCTGCCGCTACGATACCCATATCCCTCTTCCGTGTGCGCAGCTACTACCGCGAGAGCGGGCCGAACGGCGTATCCCGATGTCGCATATCTATGCAAGGAGCGCAGCAGATGACGAACAACGCACCTCACACCCCCGCCAGGACCGTGGCGATCACAGGTGGAGCTCGCGGCATCGGATATCAGACAGCGAAGGAGTTGATTCGACGAGGCCACCGGGTCGCCATCGGCGACATCGACGAGGCACGTGCGAAGGAGGCCGCCGCCGAACTCGGGGTGAAGGTCGTCACCCGACTCGACGTCACCGAACCTGACTCGTTCACAACGTTTCTGGACCTGGTCGAACGTGAACTCGGACCCCTCGACATCCTGATCAACAACGCGGGCATCATGCCTACCGGCCACGCCCACGAAGAGGACGATGCGTTAACCCGGCGGCAAGTCGAGATCAACGTCCTGGGTGTCATCTTCGGGACCAAACTGGCTCTTCAGCGAATGCTGCCGCGCCGCACCGGACACATCATCAACACTGCGTCATTGGCCGGCGAGCTCGCGGTACCTGGTTTGGCGACCTATTGCGCTACCAAGTTCGCAGTCATCGGATTCACAGAGGCCGCACGACTGGAGTACCGCAAGTCAGGGGTTCGACTGTCCACGATCCGGCCGACGTTCACCAACACCGAACTCGTCGCCGGAACCGCTGGCGCAAAGGGATTACGCAACGCCGAGCCGGAGGAGATCGCCCGCGCGACAGCAGATCTGATCGAGAATCCACGCCCCTTCGTCCGCGTCACCCGTCTCGCAGGCGCAATGGTCGCGGCGGTGAAATTCGTCCCCCGGCGGTTGGCGACCGGACTCGGTTCGGCCTTGAACACAGATTCGGTGTTCCTCGCGGACGTGGACATGGCTGCTCGCCGAACGTATCTCGACAGAATCCGGAACAGCTGAGCGTGCCGACACGCGCGCTCGACCACCCACCCGAAAGGCAGTCACAGTGACCCACACGACTCTGATCGAGAACTATCCCCACCGGATGGGAGGACACTGCGGGTCAGGCGCAATGCGAGACCTTCTGCATTGGCACGGTCTGGGATGGGACGGACCACCCGACGAGGGGTTGGTGTTCGCACTGGGTGGTGATCTCGGTTTGTCCTACCTGCGATCGGCCGACCTGGTCCCACCGATGTATCTGGTCGGCCGCGGCGCCGACTTCGAGATCGACTTGCCGCGCAGGCTCGGCGGACAAGTCGAGGTTCTCACGACCGACGATCCCGGTGAGGGCTGGTCATGGGTTCGCGACGACATCGATGCGGGACGACCCAGTCTGGTCTGGGCCGATATCGCTGAGCTGCCCTACTTACGGGTGAAACTGCAGATGAGTCGCCACGACATCGTGGTGATCGGCTACGACGAGATCGGGGGGACTGCCTCGGTCGTCGACAACGATCGGGCCGACGTGCAGGAGATCCCGCTCGACGCGCTGGCTCGGGCGCGATCTTCCACCTCGTTCCCGCAACCGACACGTCACTGCACGTACCGAATCACATGGCCGCAGACACTGCCGCCCGTGTCGACTGCCGCGGCTGCGGCCTTTGCCCGATCCGCCGCCAGCATGCGCGCCCCATCGACACCGGGAATAGCCGACCACGTACCAGCGGCTGGTGCCGAAGGATTGGCCGCGGTCGACCAGCTGGCAAACGACGTGAAGAGCTGGGTCGACCTTCCGCCCGATGACCTCGAGACGCTGCTGTTCAGTCTCGGTATCTTCATCGAAAAGGCCGGAACCGGAGGCGGGCTCTTTCGTCGGCTTCTCACCGACGGCTGTACCGAGATTGCACGTCTGACCGGTGATCCCGCTACCGCAGACCTCGCGGCGGCCGCCGATCACTGCGCCCAGGCCTGGACCGAAACTGCCCGTGCCGGAACAGAACGCGGTCTCGATGTACGAACACGCGCAGCTGCGGTGGCCGTGTCGGCTGCCAGACTGCCGGAACTCGAGCTGATCCTGGTGGAGTCCCTGGAGTCTGCTTCACGCTCGCTGTCCGCCATCACGAGATGATGCCCACCGTCGTTCGATGGCGCGCGGTACACGGGGCGCATCGCACTGTGCTGCAGCTGTCGTCGCCGACACCGTACGCCCTGGCGACCTCACTGATCGGCTTGGAAGAGTCGATGACCTCTCGGCACAGTTCGTCTTTGAACTCGGTGCTGAAAGATCGACGCGATCTGCTCATGCTTGTACGCCGGTTGCGGATATGTCGAGCCAGTACGGCCCGCTTCTTGCCCGACGCAACTGTCAGGGGTGACGTACCGGAGTAATTCTTGCGAGACTTGGCGTTGGTGTAGCGGTCGACGTCGTCGCTGAATTCACCGAGCCCCGGGCGGCGAGGATGACACCGATTCCTGGCGGGGAGAAGTAGATGGCGGCGTTGCGTGTCCGCGTCCGGGTGTGTTTCAAAATGGCGGGTCAGTTCGGCTTCGAGGTCGCCGATCTGACGGTTCAACTCCGCGATCAGCGCCAAGAGTGCGCCGAAATCCTCGCGGCAGATCACTTCTCTCTTTAAGCTATGTCGGCTTGGTCGATCCTTTAGTGCAGTTGAATTCTGACATAGTGCAGTTTGTTCTTTTGAAACTGACAGCTTGTTCTTTTGAAACTGACAGCGGTGCAGGCCGAGCGCGCGAAGACGCGACAGACTCGGCACAATTTTTTTCACGACAGAGAGGTCCGACCATGAAGAGAATTCCGGACGAGGTCAGCGGGTCGGCCGGGCCCGCTGTCGAGAACTGGGCGCGCTCGTTCTGGAGCACGAGTTTCGATTCGCCTGATCTGCCGCCCCACCACCCCGACTGTCTTGGTTGTGGGCCGGAGAATCCGCACGGCCACGCCCTGTCGGTCCAGCGTGACGAGAACGGCGTGGTGGCTCACCACGTGTTCGATCAACGTCATGTCGGGGCACCCGGGATAGCACACGGCGGCGCGGTGGCGACCGTTCTCGACGATCTGTTCGGCTTCCTGCTCTACACAGTGGGTGAGCTCGCCGTGACGCGGCGTCTCGAGCTCGACTACCTAGCGCCGGTTCTGCTCGGCACTCCCTACGTGTTGCGTGCTGCCGTTCGGTCTCGTGATGGGCGCAAACTGGATCTCACGGCCACGATGGACGATGCGCAGGGCAGCTCCGTAGCCACCGCTACTGCCCTGTTCGTGGTGGTCGAGGTCGAACACTTCATGCAGTCCCAAGCCCGAGCCCAACTCCGGGCCACAGACACGAATCACACCGAACAATAGACACCCTGGCCGACCTTCACCGACGTCCATCACCCGCGGTGGCTGTCGTACGGCTGCGTCTACCTGGCGCAAAGACGGCGAGGACGAGTGCCCCAGCGGCGGTCAGGGCCGCCAACGACAGCGTCGCCTGACCACTTCCGTGTACGAATGCGGCTCTGGCGAACTCGGCCAGCGGCTGACCAGCTGGTCCTGCGCGGTCGGCGACCTGCAACGCGGCGGCCAGAGAATCGGCCACCGGACCACGGGCAGGCTCGGGTAGCTGGGGCAGAGCCGGCTGAATGTGCTGAACGTAACCGGCCGCGAGCACGCTACCGGCTACCGCAATCCCAATCGCGGCACCGATTTCGCGAGCTGCGTCGTTGACCGCGGCAGCCACCCCGTGCTTGGCCTCAGGAGTGTCCGAGACGATGGCGAAAGTCGCAGGGGCGGTACACAACCCCAAACCTGCGCTCATGATGAGCAAGGGCCACAGCAGGTCAGGGTAAGTCGCCGCGACGGTCAGTCTGCTCACCATCACCAGTCCCGCCGCGATGGTGAGCAGACCTACAGTGGTCATCACCCGCAGCCCAACAATGTTCGACAGCCAGGGTGCAATCACCGAGATCACGATGAGCGGCACGACCATAGGGGTCAACGCCAACGCGGCGGTGAGCGGTCCATAACCGAGAATCAACTGCAGATACTGCACCAACAGCAAGAACACCCCGAAGGTCACCAAAAATTGGATACAGACAGACAGCGCGCCGGCACCGAAACCACGGCGGGCGAACAACCGGACATCGAGTAGCGGTGCCGAGGAACGTAGTTCTACGACGACGAACACCACAACCGCGAACAAGCCCACCGCAGTGCTGACGGCGACGAGCGAATCCGACCAGCCACGGGCCGGAACCTCGATCACAGCGAAGACGATCGCCCCGACTGCGACAACTACGGTCACAGCGCCCACCCAATCGACCGGTGGATGCTCCTGCTGGCGGGACTCCGCGATACTGCATGCCAACCCGGCCAGGACTGTTCCGGCGACGGTCAACCCGACGAACACCGAGGTCCACGACCACTGCTCAAGTAGCACACCAGCTCCGAGGATGCCCAGGACCGCCCCGGATCCAGCAACCCCGGCCCACACACCTACAGCGCGACCGCGATGCGCCGGTGGAAATCCCGCGGTCAGTATCGACAGCGTCGAGGGCATGACCAGCGCCGCACCCGCCCCAGCCAACGCGCGAGCAGCGATCAGCCACGCCGGGTCGGCGAGAAACAAGGGCAATGCCGACGCGAAAGCGAACAACGCCAACCCCGCCACGAGCACCCCCCGGCGACCGTACCGGTCACCGATCGCACCGGCAGGCAGCACGAAGCACGCCAATACCAACGTGTAACCGTCGACTATCCAGGTCAGTTGGGCTTGCGTCGCCCCTGTCGCGACCGCGATCTGTGGCAACGCTGAATACAATGCCGCCATTGCGGCCACCACCAACGCGACCGCCATGCACGACACAATCAACATCCACCACTGGGCACCGCTCCATCGAGCGACGCTGGCAGAGTCGGATCTACGTTCGTTCAACGGCCAGCCTCCCAGTTCGAGACTGATCGTCTCGGTACGAGACTATTAGTATCATAACTTTGCGGGTGTGGCAGAATGGTCAAGCGAGGACATGTTTTGTCAGTCAAAATGGAGCGGAGCCCGTTCATGGTCGACCCTCTCGTTGCGGCCGAGGGCCCGGCCGACCCCCGGCTGGCGCGCTCACGTAACCGGTTGCTCGAAGCGGCGGGCCAGCTGCTGGCCACCGGCGGTGTCGAGGCGGTCACCGTGGAGGCGGTCACCCGCATGTCGAAGGTTGCACGTGCCACTCTGTACCGCCACTTCGGAAGTACCACTGACCTGCTCGCTGCAACCTTCGAGCGACTACTACCCCCAGTCGACACCGATATCGATACCGGTCCGCTACGTGAACGTCTGATTTCGTTGCTCACCACCCAAGCCGACCTCATCGAACAAGCTCCGGTGCAGATGACCACGCTGGCCTGGCTGGCAATGGGACCCGTCAACAGCGGCGACGCCAGCCGGCGCGATCTCGATCCTGGCGCGGTGGTCTCGCTTCGGGCCCGTGTCATAGAGCAATACCGCAGGTCCCTGGATCAGATCCTGACGGCCCCTGAAGCTCGCGCTGTGCTCGGCGAGATCGACACCACCTTCGCCCTCATTCAGCTCCTCGGACCGATAGTGTTCGCTCGCCTCACAGGACTGCGCCACATCCACGCCGACGACTGCATCCAAATCGTCGACAACTTTCTCGCCGCCCATGCCGCAAGTGTCCGATCGAGCACTTCGCGCGACAACAGCCGTCCACGGCCGGCCGCGGCGCTAGACCCGCAGCTCACCGACGGCCAGTAAAACTTGATGGGAAATTTCACCATCAATGCGCTATCGAGTCAGGGATCGCAGCGCTCACTGGATAAGGCCGGACGTGTGCTCGAGAACTCGGAGTTGCAGTGCAGTGCACTTCTGACATCGTGCAGCCGTCTTCTGAAACTGACACGAGACCAGCGCAGAGAGCCAGAAAAAGTGTGCTGCTTACCCATCCTGCATGTGAGTCCGGTATAGGTTCCCTTTCCCGGACTATCATCGTGTGATGGACGGAATGCTGGTCGGGTATGCCCGATGCTCAACCCAGGGGCAGGATCTGCGTGCGCAGCGCACAGCCCTCACCCGCCTCGGAGTGGTTCCGGAGCGGATCTACACCGACCGGGGTTTCACCGGTCGCAACCGCGACCGCCCCGGGCTGCGCGAAGCCCTCGCCGCCTGCCGCGCCGGCGACACCCTGATCGTGACAAAACTCGACCGCCTCGGCAGAAGTGCCGTCGATCTACGTGGCATCGCCGATGAGCTCGAGGCGAAGGGAACCCGGCTGAGCATCGGCGGCTCCATCCACGACCCGGCAGACCCGACGGGCAAGCTGTTCTTCGGGATGCTGTCGCTGATGGCTGAGTTCGAGTCCGACCTGATCCGGGCTCGGACCCGGGAGGGGATGGCGGAGGCGAAGAAGGCCGGCCGCCTCAAGGGCAAACAGCCCAGGCTCTCGGCGCTGCAGCGTAAGCGGCTGCTCGCGGACTACGAGTCCGGCGACTACTCCGCGAGCGAGCTGTGCGAGATCAGCGGGCTGTCGCGGTCGGCGATGTACGCGACGCTGCGCCGTGCCCGGGACGAGTCCTGACCAGGGGCGTCAGTGCGCTTTTTGGTAGGCCGCGACAACCTCGTGGGGGATGCGTCCGCGTTCGGAGATCTCGAACCCATTGTCCTGTGCCCAGGCCCGGATCGCCTTGCTCTGTCCTCTGCCGGGTTGGCCGGCAGGCTGGGTGCCGGTCTTCTTGCGACCGCCCACGCGGCGGGCGTGCGATACCCATGTGGCCAGGCTTTCTCGCAGGCCGGCGGCGTTGGCCTCGGACAGGTCAATCTCGTAGGTGATCCCGTCGAGCGCGAACTCCACGGTCTGGTCCGCGGGTGTCCCGTCGATGTCGTCGATCATGCTGACGGTGACTTTTTGCGCCATGACTGTGGTGACCCTGTCTGTTGCGGAACATGTGGTGTCGAGATCTTCGATCGAGTCTCGCATGTGGTTGAGGATTCACCGAAAATTGTGGGGATGGGCGGGGTCATTCTCGGGGAGGAGAATGAGCTGTGAGCTGGCTTCTTACCGTATCGTGAGGACGCTGGAAGGTGGCCCTTCTCTCCCCGGATCGGAAGGCCTCTGATGGCCCTGGGTGTAGGGCCGCGGGCGACACCGCCACCGAGCGATCACAGAACACCGCGATCACGCGGCCAACTCCATAGATCTGGACCGACCTGCGAGCGGCGAATCGGCGGCAGTCCCCATTGCGTGTTGCTGGCAGAGTCGATGAGATGGAACACGATCAGGACACCGGGTGCGGCTGGGCTCACTGCGAGGCGCAGGGCCGACATGAGCATCACTTCGTCGGCATTAATGATGGCGACGACTGGGACGACCCGACCGTGCGGCACGGCGATTCCGAGCAGGTGGATTGGGACATGAAATTCGTGTCCGCGTTGACCTCTGCGCTGTCAGGACGAGTCTTCGATGAGAGCCCCTATGAGGTCGCGCGACTGGAGTGGGCCGATTCCGTGATGACGTTGGTGGTGCGGGTGTGGCGCGGTGAGAGCTCTGGCCTGATCGGATGGCAGGAGCATCTGCCTACCGTGCGCTCCGGATTCACTCCCGATGATCCAGCGAGAGTCGCGGGAGCGTGGCACACAGGCGAGTTCTTCCCCTGTTGCCTGCCGGAACCGTTCTTGCCCGATAGCGATGGCATCCACTGGATCGGGACAGGCCGGCCATCGCACCCCAGCAACCTTCGCTGACGAGCTGACGGGCTTCGCTGGGATCCCACCGCTACTGGAGTCCGCCGCAATAACTAGTGGTGCTAGCGGATGCGCTAGCATAAGCTGGTGACGAAGGCCGACAAAGTCAGAGCAGCGCTCGAGCGGAACCCACGCTCGGTGACCTACGACGAACTGCACACGCTGTGCGTGCGGATCTTCGGGGAGCCGCGGCAGCAGGGCACCAGCCATGCGGTGTTCCGCATGCCGTGGCCGGGAGACCCGCGGGTGAATATCCAACGCGGGAAGAACGGCGAGGCCAAGCCTTACCAGGTCAAGCAGGTGCTCGCGGCGATCAAGAAGATGGAGGAGCAGTCATGAGCGGTCCCGATGTTCGGCGGTATTCCTACCGCGTGCTGTGGTCCCCTGAGGACGGCGAGTATGTGGCGACGGTGCTGGAGTTCCCGTCGCTGTCCTGGCTCGACGAGGACCAGGCCGCAGCGTTGCAGGGCCTGGTCGAGGTGGTGGCCGACGTCGTCGAGGACATGGTCGCCGCCGGCGAGAGTGTGCCGCAGCCGTTCACCGAGCGGTCCTACAGCGGCACCATCTACGTGCGGACCTCAGTGGAGGTGCACCGCCGACTGGTGATGGAGGCGGCGGAGAACCACGTCTCTCTCAACCAGTGGGCGGCCCAACGGCTGGCCAGCGCGTAGACGCACGACACGACATCCGGCCCGTCCTCGTCGAGACGAGTATTCGAGACGCCTGCCTGTCCCGTTCTCCCCGGAACCAGGCATCAGGTGCGGTCCCGCGGGTCTGTCTCATCAACCTTTAGATAAACGAGACAACCAGTGTGTGGTGCCGGTGGCGGGGGAACCCTTGGCTAGATCTGCTGGGGGTTGCCAGCGTTACTCGGCGCCGAGTAACGCCCTAGCCTTTGCGAGTCGTTGGATGATGGAGTGAGTAGGGCTGGGCGGTTTGCCTGTTGCCTGTGCTGCGTCGACCCATCGTTGAAGGATCCCGACCTCGCCAGCGATGTCTTTCTGCTTGCGGTAGACGATTGCCGCCTCCCGCGTCCACCCGGGGGCCGGCCATTCCAGCGGTCGGTATTCGGCCTCGACTGCCTCGATGCACTCAAGCAGGAGCGTTAGGGCTTCGTCAAGCCGATTATCGCGTTTGAGCTGTTTGACTACGGGCATCCACGCCAAGAAATGCTTGCCGCGCACCTGCTGGCGTGTACCTACGCGGGACTGCGGGTTTACATGACTATCGTCGGCGAGCGCATATGCATCAACACGGGACGGTGAACTTCGGTCGGGGAGCGAAACGCTGCGGTCGCCCGCGATGAGCTCGGACATTTGCTGTTGGTCGATGATGACCAGGGGTCGGCCCGCAGCACGATGGTGCCGAGCTGTGGCCACGTCCTCGTCCACTTGTGGGCGGTCGTATTCGTCGAACCACGTGCCCGCGATTAGCACACTGGTTCTATGGGTGATGGTTTTGTTCACCTTCGCCCCGCACGCTGCGAGCTGCCGCCACGCATCCTCTCTCGACATGCCCCGGAGAGAGCCGGTGATCACCACGATGTGACCGTGCAGCGGATGGGCGGGGTCTGCGTTCTTCACAGGATCCGGTGGGCTGGTGACCTGCCGCAATGTCTCCGAGGCCGGGACTCCCTCTCGGTACGTGTCCTTGGGCGGGGTGGCCGAGTCGACGGTCGCACGCCCGAGCGTGATGCCCGATGCGATGACGTATCCGGGGACGGTGGTGACATCCCGGCGACGCATGAGCTGCAGGGCGATGCCGGCGGCGGCTGCCGCATCTGCCGACGCGTCGTGGTGGTGCAGAAGTTCCACGCCGAGGGCCGCGGCGACGGTCGGCAGTTTGTGGTTGGCCAGTTCGGGCAGGTCTCGCCGTGCCCATTGCAGCGTGCAGGCGTAGTCGAGCGGCCGCCACGATAGTGATTCTGCCGCGGATGCTTCGCGGAGTGCGCCGATGTCGAAGGCCGCGTTGTGCGCGATCAACGGCAAGTACCCCACAACGTCGAGCAAGTCGCCGAGGCGTTGACGGAACGTCGGCTGGCCGGCGACAGCATCTGCGGTGATGCCGTGCACAAGGACATTGCCAGCGTTGAATGACTCAAGGCCCGGGGGCGGCTGACACAGCCAGGAGTGGGTGGCCGTGGTCTCCCCGGCCTCGACGACTGTGAGTCCGATGGCGCAGATACTCCCGCGGGCCGAGTTGGCGGTCTCGACGTCGAATCCGACGAAACTGGGTCCGGAGGTTGATCTGACGCTGATCTCCAGGGCGGGGGCTGCCGGTATGGAGTGGTCGGGCTCGGTTTGTGCCGATGCAGGAAGTGGCACCCTGGTGTGACCTTGGTTGTGGGCGATAAGAGCGTGCAGGTACGCGGCGAATCCGGCCATCTGTCCGCGCTGGCTGCGGGTGAAATGCACAGTGTGCGGGTCTACACTGGCAGCATTTTTCGTCAGGGGAAGCCGTGGTCTGCCTACGCAGATTTGGATCCAGCCGGCGGAGAGCATCGAGGGCTGGCGCACGTGGACGGCGGCAACAGTGCCTAGGTTGATGATCTGGCTCTCACCCACTGCGGCCGCGAGCAACGAGCTACGTTCTAGGGCCATGCGCTGGTCCGTGATGGTGATGCTCGTGCCGTGCCCGGTAAAAGTTGCCACCGTGTGTGCCTGTCCTCTTCCACTGGTCGATCATCAGCGATGGTGCCACGCCGTCATCTATCTTGTTGCCGGTGAGATTCCTTGAGCGACTCCCGGCAGCCATCAAACGGGAGCTTCCCATGGCCTACCGACATTGGCACTGCTGTAGCAGTGGTCATGGACCCGGTGTGTGAACCTGCATCCCGCTGATCGCTGGTGTGGGTCGAGGCCGCTACGACGACCGTCGATTCCCGGGTCAAGTCCTTTTGAGTGGTGTATCGGCGCTTTCTCGGATTCCTCCTGATGGGCGAGGTTTTCAGGCGGCGAT
>NZ_BAVQ01000003.1 GCF_000524475.1 Tomitella biformata AHU 1821
GGGATTCGCCAGGGGCGCGTTCCCGGCTAACTTGCGGCCGGGCGTCTCTCGCTGACTTCCAATAAGTTACGCGAGTGCGGCAGCAATGCCAAATCGGTCGAATCCGAGCTCTCTCATGGCCATCCATGCAGGCCACGGACCTGCGGACCTCTCGAATCTCGCCGATTAGGGCGATCCGGCGAGCCCGTTGTGAGCGAGGACACTAGCTGGAGGACAACTCGGCCCCCGCTCCGTGGCCCGCCCTCTTGTGCCGGGGCGAGCATGTGGAGCGGGGGCGAAGTAGGCCTGGAGCGAGCTCAGCGGCGAACGCCGGCGATGTTCTTCTTTCCTCTACGCAGAACCAGCCAGCGGCCGTGGAGGAAGTCGGTCTCGGCGGGCGTCCAGTCGTCCTCCCCCACCCGGGAGTTGTTCACGTACGCGCCGCCCTCCTTCACCGTCCGCTTGGCCGCGCCCTTGCTCTCACACAGGCCGGTGGCAACGAGGAGGTCGACGATGGTGGTGGGGTCACCGGCCGCGAGCTCCGCGACAGGCGCCTCCGTCAGTGAGGCCGCGAGGGTCGGCTCGTCCAGTTCCCCCAGCTCGGCCCGGCCGAACAGCGCCTGGCTAGCGAGCTCCACCGCGCGGGTCTGGTCGACGCCGTGCACCAGGTTCGTCATCTCCGTCGCGAGGCGACGCTGCGCGGTGCGGGTGTGCGGGCGTTCCTCCACCTCGACCTGAAGCTCCGCCAGCTCCTCGCGGCTCAGGAAAGTGAACCACCGCAGGTACTTCATGACGTCGGCGTCCGCGGTGTTGATGAAGTACTGGTACCAGGCGTACGGGCTGGTCATCTCCGGGTCGAGCCACAGGCTCCCGCCGCCGGTGGACTTCCCGAACTTCTTGCCGTCAGACGCGGTCACCAGCGGCACCGTCATGCCGTGCACCGCGGTGCCGTCGATCTTGCGGGACAGGTCGACGCCGGCGACGATGTTCCCCCACTGATCAGAGCCGCCAACCTGCAGCGCGCAGCCGTGGCGGCGGCGCAGCTCCAGGAAGTCGTTGGCCTGCAGCAGCATGTAGCTGAACTCGGTGTAGGACATCCCGTCCGACTCGAGGCGCTTCTTGACGGTGTCCCGCGCGAGCATCACATTGACGGAGAAGTGCTTGCCCACCCCGCGCAGCAGGTCGATCGCGGTCAGCTCGCCAGTCCAGCGCATGTTGTTCTCGACGATAGCGCCGGAGGGCGAGTCGTCGAAGTCCACAAAGCGCTCGAGCTGCGCGCGGATCCGGTCGGACCAGTCCGCCACCGTGTCCGCGGAGTTCATGCTCCGCTCCCCCACATCGCGGGGGTCGCCGATGAGTCCGGTCGCGCCGCCGGCGAGCACGATCGGCCGATGGCCGGCGCGCTGGAAACGCTTGAGCGCCAGCAGCGGGACGAGGTGGCCCGCGTGCAGGCTGGGCCCGGTGGGGTCGAAGCCCGCATAGAGCGTCAGCGGTCCGGCATCGAGATCCCGGCGCAGATTGTCCAGGCTCGTCGACTGCGCGATGAGCCCGCGCCACTCGAGCTCGTCCAGGATGTTCTCGGCGTTCTCGGCCACGGCATTCTCCCTACCAGCATTCTCAGTCACGACTCTGATCTTCCCGCATCGCCGTGGGCAGCATCGAGTCGGGCGGGGTCGGCAGCGAAAGGCCCAGCATCCGACGGGTCAGCGGCGCGCGGGCTGCGCCGGTAGGCCGAGACAGCCCGTGAGTCCGGCACCCACAGCCGCCAGGGCACCTCGGCATTGGTGCTGACGCCCACCCTCGGCCCGGCGCGGAACGGCGATTCGGCGGCGGGCAGCATCAGGCGGATTGCCGAGTGCGGGTCGAGCAGGTCGGCGCCGCCGTCGCCCAGGGTGATGCCCAGCGCCGCGCCGAGGTTGCCCGGGCCGCGGGCCAGATTGTCGGGGGCGGCCTTCGGACGACGACTCACAGCGACCTCGGCGCCGTCGAGCACCTCCCCCGCCCGCAAGAGCACAGCCCACCCGATCCCGTCGGGCCCGGCGCTGACGTTCAGACACGTGTGGATGCCGTAGCTGCGGTACACGTATAGGTGTCCGGCGGGCCCGAACATCACCTTGTTCCGCTCGGTGATTCCCCGAAATGCATGGGACGCAGAATCCTCTGAGCCGTGATACGCCTCTACCTCGACGATCCGCACCGTCACGCCGTTCGACCGCAGCCGCGCGCCGAGCAGCCGCCGCGCCGCGATCAGCGGTTCGACGGCCAGCCGTGCGCGCGGCCCTGGCATGGCGGCTAACCCCGGATCAGGGTGAGGAGTTCCGCCGTCAGCTCCTGGTAGTGGCCGCTCGCCGGGTCCAGGCCGAAGACTCCGACACCCGGCGCGGGCAAGCCCGAGGCCTGCAGGTCCACCGTCATCGGCCGGTACCAGCGGGATTTCGCGATCTTGTCGACGACGTGCACCAGCGCGGGGCGCTTCTCGGCGGGCAGCACGGACAGCGCCTCGTCAAGGTCCTCGTGCGAGAGCTGCTCACCGGGGTGCACGGTCACAGCGAGCACCGCGATCTGGGTCTCGCCGTCGGGCACCCCGTAGGTGACCGCCGAGTCGATCTCGGGGAGCCGGCCGGCTGCGTCCGAGATCGGCAGCGTGAAGACAGGACCGCGGGCCGAGTGCACCACAGCGTCAACGGTGTCCACCATCCAGAAGTCGCCGTCGGAGTCCTTATAGAACAGGTCGCTCGAAGCCACCCACGCGTCGCCCTGCGCGAAGACTCCACGCATGATCACCGGCGAGTAGTCCATGTCCGCGCGGGCCTTCGCCAGCAGGCGGCCGACCTCGCCCGTCTGCGCCTCCCGCACCAGGCCGTTCTTCTTCTCGAGGTATCGATCCTCGGTGGAGTCGTAGGCCGCGAGCTTGACGAGGGCGCTGCCGGGCATCGGCCGACCCTTCGACCCGAGCTTGTGCTTGGACAGGTTGGCGAGCACCGCGCCGCCCTCGGTCGAGGCGTAGAACTCCACCACACGGGCGGGGCTGAACTGCTCGGTGACCCGCTCCCACAGCCCCAGCGGCATGCCGGAGCCGATGAACAGGCGGATGGCGTGGTGCTTGCCGAGGTCGAACTCCGGATTGTCAACGAGTTCGCTGAGCTGCGTCCACGTGTAGGAGACGACGGTGACGCCGTAGCGCGGGACCTCGGCCGCGAAGCGCGCCGGATCGAACTTGCCTGTGAGCGCGATGCGGGAGCCTCCGGCCACCGCGCCGCCGACGCTGGTGAGCAGGCCCGACGGGTGGTTGAGCGGGGTCAGGCAGTAGACGGTGTCGCCGCTGCCGAGTGCCGCCGCGCTGGCGGTGCCGAACGCCGAGGTGGCCCAGCGCCGGTTGGTGATGCGGCGGGCCTCTGTGCGGCCGCCCGAGCCGGAGAACATGATGAACGCGAGGTCGCGGGCACGGCCAGGGTTGGCCTCGTACCACTTCGGCATCCGCACCCTGTCCGGGTCGATGCGCTCCATGTCGATGACGCCCTCGCGCTGGTCCAGCTCGCGCTCGGCGCTTCCGCCGCCGAGCACGAACACGGGGCGCCCGGAGTCGACCGCCGTGTCGAGGTGGTCGGGATCGGCGATGATGGCGACGACGTCGGACTGCTCGATCGCGTCGTGCATGGCGCTGCTTGCGGGGAGCAGCACCGCGATGGCGCCGATCCGCGAGAGTGCGGCGATGGCAACGAGCGCGCTGGGACGGGTCTCCATCAGCACACCGACCTCGGTGCCCTGCCGGACGCCCAGGTGCACGAGCCCCCGCACGACGTTGTTGATGCGCTCGTCGACGGCGGCGTTGGTGTGCACGCGGTCCTCGAACAGGAAGCACTCCCCGCCCGGGTTGTTCTGCGCCTGCTCGGCCAGCAGCTGCCCCAGTGAGACGCGGGTGTGCGACTGCATCTCGCCGAGCCGGGCCAGGCGCGGCAGGGTGCGGGCCGCCTCCTCGGCGATGGCGACCGTGCTGCGCGTGACGCCAACCGCGAGTCCGATGACACTGCGGGTCGCCCCAACCCCGACCTCCGCCATCGTGTTCACGCCGTGGGTGATCCGCGACGTCACCGAGACGCCGGTCTCCCCCGCATCTGCGGCGTCGGCTGGCTCCATCGGGTGGATGTTCTCCGGCCGCTCCGCCGCCACGTTGCCGATGCGGACGGCCTCCTGCCAGTGCATCCACCCAGCGGCACCCGGCCAGGTCAGGTTCGCGGCGGTGGAGCCGACGACCAGGCCGAAGTGCCCCGACGGGAGCATCTGCTCGTAGATGCTGGCCTTCGGCGAGGCCTGCAGGATCCCGCGGACGGCGACAGGCTGGCCGATATCGTCGACCTCGCCGATGAACGCCAGCACCGGGCAGGTGATCTCGGCGAGGCTCACGAGCTGGCCCTCGATCACGAACCCGCCGGTCATCATGCGGTTGTGCGCGATGAACTGCTTGAGCAGCTCGGCGATCGCAGGGCCGGAGTACGCCACGTAGCCGTCGTTCTCCAGGAACCGGCGCTGCGGCTCGCGCGGGAGCAAGGCGTCCCGGTCATGGAGCTGGCGGACGAAGTCGATCCGCGACTTCGCCGTCTTCACCGGGTCCAGCAGCTGGAAACCGATCCGCGCCCCCCAGGCCGGCAGGTACAGGCGGCTGATGATGTGGTCGGCCAAGAAATCGGCGCCGCGCGTGGCCAGGCCCGCGGGCAACCCGAAGGGCAGCGCGGCGAGCGTGTCGACGGGGCTGCCGAACGTGATGACGCTGGCGAGTCCGGCGGACTGGCGGAACGCCGCGGTCTGGTAGGCGAACATGCCGCCCTGGGAGTAGCCGGACAGGTGCACGTCGCGGCCGGTGTGGGCGATCACCTGGTCCACGGCCTGGCTGACGGCGACGATGTGATCGGCGAGGTTGCGGGCGAGGCCGCCGTCCTCGCGGTCCGGGGAGCCGAAGTCGATGACCCATGGGTCGATGCCCTGGTCGAACAGCACGCCCGCGCCGCCCTTGTCGCGCGTGACGTCGAAGACGTCCGCGGACATCATCATCGGGGGGATCAGCAGGACCGGGGGGCGGTCGCTGACGCCGTCGACCATGGTCGCCGCATCGGGGAAATACCGGCGCAGCCGATACATCGGGCGCCGCTCGACGACGTCGTACGGCGTGTCCTCGGACTCCGTGTCTAGGCCGCCGAGCCGCAGGACCTCCAACCCGTTCTGGGCCGTGGCCAGCAAGCGGTTGATCGGTCGTGTGAACGTGCGGCTGCTAACCATCGCGTGTCCCCTCCTGTGGCGGCCGTGTCACGTTGCGGGCCTCTTGTGCTGGCCGACACAGTCCTTACCTGATCTTCCCACAGTCACTGCACGCAATACTCCCGGGTAGGGTCGGGCCGGGAACCTCTCGATTCCCGGCCCGACTGACCATCCTTGTGCGCAGCCAGTTAGACCCAGCCGCGGAGCGTGGCGACCTGCGCGCGCACACCGTCGAGCTGTTCGGCCACCCGCACCCCGGCGGTGCCGCCGCGGGCGTCGCGGGAGGCGATGGAACCGGAGACGGTCAGGACCTCGCGGACCTGGGCCGTCAGGTTCGGGTCGACGGCCGCGAGCTCCGCCTCGGTGAGGTCCTCGAGGCCAACGCCGCGGGCCTCGGCGACCTTGACGCACGCGCCGGCCGCCTCATGGGCGACGCGGAACGGGACGCCCTGGCGGACGAGCCACTCCGCGATATCGGTGGCGAGCGTGAAGCCGGCCGGGGCCAGCTCTGCCATCCGCTCCTCGTGGAACTCGAGGGTGGAGACCAGTCCGGTCATGGCGGGCAGGAGCATCTCGAGCTGCGCGACGGAGTCGAACAGCGGCTCCTTGTCCTCCTGCAGGTCCCGGTTGTATGCCAGCGGCTGCCCCTTGAGCGTTGCCATCAGCCCGGTGAGGTTGCCGATCAGCCGCCCCGTCTTGCCGCGCATCAGCTCCGCGACGTCGGGGTTCTTCTTCTGCGGCATGATCGAGCTGCCGGTGGACCACGCGTCGGCCAGGGTGACGTAGCCGAACTCGGCGGTGCACCACGTGATGACCTCCTCCGCCAGGCGGGAGAGGTCCACGGCGGTGAGCGCCAGCACGAACGCCGCCTCGGCCGCGAAGTCGCGGGACGAGGTCGCGTCGATGGAGTTCTCCGCCGAGGAGTTGAAGCCGAGGTCCTTGGCGATCGCCTCCGGGTCCAGTCCCAGCGAGGAGCCGGCGAGCGCGCCCGAGCCGTACGGGGAGACCGCGGCGCGCACGTCGAAGTCCTGCAGCCGCGCGACGTCGCGCAGCAGCGGGTGGGTGTGCGCGAGGAGGTGGTGCGCCAGCAAGATCGGCTGCGCGTGCTGCAGGTGCGTGCGGCCCGGCATGGCGGCGTCGGGGTGCGCCGCAGCCTGGCCGGCGAGGGCGTCGACGACATCGAGCACGCCCGCCGCGACCCGGCGGACCGCGTCGCGCAGCCACATGCGGAACAGCGTCGCGACCTGGTCGTTGCGGGAGCGGCCGGCGCGCAGCCGCCCGCCCACCTCGGTCCCGACGCGGTCGATGAGCCCCCGCTCGAGGGCTCCGTGCACGTCCTCGTCGGCCTCGTCGGGTGTGAAGGCGCCGCTGGCGACATCCGCCGCGAGCTGCTCGAGGCCCCGCGTCATCTCCGCGAAGTCCCCATCGGTGAGCAGGCCGGCGGCGCGCAACACCTTGGCGTGCGCCAGCGAGGCGCGCACGTCATAGGGCGCGAGCACCCAGTCGAAGTGCGTCGACTTGCTCAGCGCCGCCATGGCGGCGGCCGGTCCGGACTCGAACCGGCCGCCCCACAGGGCGCCCTCATTGGTTCCGTGTGCAGGGGTGCCCTGTGTGGTCATGACTTACAGGCCCAGGTCCCGCTTGGCCGCGACCTTCGAGGACAGGCCGTGGATGTTGACGAAACCCTTGGCGTAGGACTGGTCGAACGTGTCGCCCTCGTCGTAGGTGGCCAGGTTGAAGTCATACAGCGACTCCGGGCTGCGGCGGCCGTTGACGGTGATCGCGCCGCCGTGCAGGTACAGGCGGATGTCACCGGTGACGCGCTCCTGCGTGTTCTGGACGAACGCGTCCAGGGCGTACTTGAGCGGGGAGAACCACAGGCCGTCGTAGACCAGCTCCGACCAGCGCTGCTCCGTCTGACGCTTGAAGCGGCCCAGCTCACGCTCGAGGGTGACGTGCTCCAACTCCTGGTGGGCGGTGATGAGCACCATCGCGCCGGGGGCCTCGTAGATCTCGCGGCTCTTGATGCCGACGAGGCGGTCCTCGACGACGTCCAGGCGGCCGACGCCCTGGGCGCCCGCGCGGCGGTTGAGCTCCTCGATGGCCTGCAGCACGGTGACCGGGCGGCCGTCGATGGCGGTGGGGACGCCGGCGGTGAAGCTGATGATCAGCTCGTCGGGCGCGTTCCAGTTGACGGTGGGGTCCTCGGTGTAGTCGTACACGTCCTTGGTGGGCGCGTTCCACAGGTCCTCGAGGAAGCCGGTCTCAACGGCGCGGCCCCACACGTTCTGGTCGATCGAGAACGGCGACTTGGCCGTCACGTTGATCGGGATGTTGTTCTCCTCGGCGAACTTGATCGCCTTCTCGCGGGTCCACGCGTAGTCGCGGACCGGGGCGAGGACCTCGAGGTCCGGGGCCAGGGCGCCGAAGCCGACCTCGAAGCGGACCTGGTCGTTGCCCTTGCCGGTGCAGCCGTGCGAGACGACGGTGCCGCCGTGCTCACGCGCCGCCTCGACGATGTGCTTGACGATCAGCGGGCGGCTGATCGCCGAGACCAGCGGGTAGCGGTCCATGTACAGGGCGTTGGCCTGGATGGTGGGCAGGCAGTACTCGTTGGCGAACTCGTCCTTGGCGTCCACGACGACGGACTCGACCGCGCCGCAGTCGAGGGCGCGCTGGCGCACGAGGTCCATGTCCTCGCCGCCCTGGCCGAGGTCGATGGCGACGGCGACAACTTCCTTGCCGGTCTCCTTCGCGATCCAGCTGATGGCCACCGAGGTGTCCAGGCCGCCCGAGTAGGCGAGAACAACGCGATCAGACATGATATTTACGCTCCTAATAAGTACTGATGTGGTGTGCAGTTATGTCTATCTTGCCGGGGCCGGGCCCCAGGGTCAGGCGAGGGCCTCCAACTGGGCCGCCACCTGTGCACCCGTGACCGGCGCGCGCGCGATGACCATGATTGTGTCATCGCCGGCGATGGTGCCGACGATCTCCGGCAGCGACGCGCGGTCTAGCGCGCTGGCCAGGAACGACGCGGCCCCCGGCGGGGTACGCAACACGGCCAGGTTCCCGCTGGAGTCGGCTGAGACCAGCAGGTCCCCCAGCAGCCGGGCGAGCCGGTCCGTGCCGCCGACCACGCCCCGCACGAGATTGCCGTCCTCCGGGATCACGTACACCCCGGCCCCGCCGTCCGCCGCGCGCAGCTTGACGGCGCCCAGCTCGTCCAGATCGCGGGAGATGGTCGCCTGGGTGGCCTCGATGCCCAGCTCGGACAGGAGTGCCTGCAGCTCCGGCTGACTCCGGACCTCACGCCGGGCGAGCAGCTCGCCGATGCGGGCCTGCCGGCCCGCGCGCGTCGGCGAGGTCTCCCCCGCGGTCACTGGTTCTCCAGGAGCCAGACCATGAGGGCCTTCTGCGCGTGCAGCCGGTTCTCGGCCTCGTCCCAGGCGGCGGATCGGGGGCCGTCGAGCACCCCGGCGGTGATCTCCTTGCCGCGGTAGGCAGGCAGGCAGTGCAAGACCATGGAGTCAGGAGCCGAAAGACTCAGCAGCGCCTCGTTCACCTGGAACGGGCGGAACGGGGCCTCACGGTCGAGGCCGTCGTTCTCCTGGCCCATTGACACCCAGGTGTCGGTGACCAGGACGTCCGCGCCGGTCGCCGCCGCGGACGGATCAGAGGTGACGGTGACGCTGCCGCCGGTCTCCGCCGCCCGGGCCTGCGCCGCGGCTGTCACGTCGGCGTCGGGCTGGAAGTCCTCCGGCGTCGCGATGACGACGTGCATCCCGGCGGTGACGCCGCCGAGCATCAGCGAGTGCGCCATATTGTTCGCGCCGTCGCCGAAGTACGCCATGGTCAGCCCCGCCGTCGCGCCCTTGCGCTCGCGGATGGTCTGCAGGTCCGCGAGCACCTGGCACGGGTGGAACTGGTCGGTGAGCGCGTTGATCAGCGGCACGGTGGACTCCGCCGCGAAATCGTCGACGCGGTCCTGGCCGAACGTGCGCCAGACGACCATGTCCACGAAGCGCGAGAGCACCCGGGCGGTGTCCTCGATGGACTCGCCCTTGCCGATCTGCGTGCTGGAGGCCTCCACCACGATCGGGTGCCCGCCAAGCTGGTTGACCCCGACGTCGAAGGACATCCGGGTGCGGGTCGACGTCTTGTCGAACAGCACGGCGACGCTCTTGGGCCCCTCGAGGGGGCGACGCGAGTATGGGGCCTTCTTGAGCTCGTCCGCGAGCTCGAGCACCTCGAGCTGTTCGGCCGGGGTGAGGTCGTCGTCGCGCAGGAAATGCCGGGCCATCAGTTGGACGTTCCTTCAGTTGTGTCGGTTGCGGCGTCGAGCAGTCCGGGCAGCGCGGTGACGAAGCTCGCGGCCTGCTCCTTGGTGAGCACCAGCGGCGGCGCGATGCGCAGCACGGCCTCGCGCGGGGCGTTGATGAGGAAGCCGGCGTCGCGCGCGAGCGCCTCGGCCCGCTTGGCGATGTCCTTGTTCAGGACGATCCCCAGCAGCAGCCCGGCGCCGCGCACGTGCTCGATCGCCGGGTGGCCCAGCGCCTCGATGTCCGCGGCGATGGACTTGCCGAGCTCGCTGACGTGGCTCAGGAGGTCCTGCTCGTCGATGGTGCGCAGCACGGCCAGGGCCGCCGCGGCGCACACCGGGTTGCCACCGAATGTGGTCCCGTGCTGGCCGGGGCCGAACAGCTCCGCGGCCGGCCCGACGGCGATGCATGCGCCGATCGGCAGGCCGCCGCCGAGGCCCTTGGCCAGGGTGATGACGTCGGGGACGATGCCGTTGGCCTGGTGCGCGTAGTGCCAGCCGGTGCGGCCGATGCCCGTCTGCACCTCGTCGAGGATGAGCAGCGCGCCGTGGCGGGCGGTGATCTCGCGAGCCGCGGCGAGGTAGCCGGGCGGGGGCATGACGACGCCATACTCGCCCTGGATCGGCTCCAGGATCAGCGCGGCGGTGTTCTCGTCGATGGCGGCCTCAAGCGCGGCGACGTCGCCGAACGGCACGAAGCTCACGCCGGCGGGCATCGGCTCGAACGGCGCGCGCTTCTCCGCCTGGCCCGTCATGGCGAGCGCGCCCATGGTGCGGCCGTGGAAGCCGTTCTCGGCGGCGACGATGTTCGTGCGGCCGGTGCGGCGGGCCAGCTTGAAGGCGGCCTCGTTGGCCTCGGCGCCGGAGTTGCAGAAGAACACGCGGCCGGGCTGGCCCAGGTGGCGCAGCAGCTCCTCGGCCAGCTTGACCGGCGGCTCGGCGATGTACAGGTTGGACACGTGGCCGAGGGTGGACAGCTGCGTGGTGACCGCCTCGATCACGGCGGGGTGCGCGTGGCCCAGCGCGTTGACGGCGATGCCGCCGAGCAGGTCCAGGTACTCCTTGCCTTCGGCGTCGGTCAGCACTGAGCCCTCGCCGCGCACCAGGGCCACGCGGGGCACGCCGTAGGTGTCCATCAGCGCATCAGACCAGCGATGTTGCAGTGGTGCGGTCACAGGTTCTCGCCTTCCTTGGCAGGCTCGGCAGCGGTGGGGGTCACCATCGTGCCGATGCCTTCTTCTGTCAGTAGCTCTAGCAGGATCGAGTGCGCCAGGCGGCCGTCGATGACGTGGGCGCTGGGCACCCCGCCGCGCACGGCCCGCAGGCAGGCTTCCATCTTCGGGACCATGCCCGAGTCCAGGCGCGGCAGCAGCTGTTCCAGCGCCTCGGTGTCGATCCGGGTGACGAGCGAGTCCTTGTTGGGCCAGTCGGTGTAGAGGCCCTCGACGTCGGTGAGGATCACGAGCTTCTCCGCGCCGATCGCCGCGGCCAGCGCGCCGGCGGCGGTGTCCGCGTTGACGTTGTGCACGACCCCGTCCGAGTCGGGCGCGATCGTCGAGACGACAGGGATGCGGCCCGCGTCGATCAGGTCGAGCACCGCGTCCGGGTTCACGGACGCGATATCGCCGACCAGGCCGATGTCGGTGGAGACTCCGTCGACCATCACGTTGCGTTGCTGCGCGGTGAACAGGTGCGCGTCCTCGCCAGAGATGCCGACGGCGTACGGGCCGTGCGCGTTGATCAGCCCGACGAGCTCGCGCCCGACCTGCCCGAACAGCACCATCCGCACGATGTCCATCACCTCGGGGGTGGTGACGCGGAAACCGCCGCGGAACTCCCCCTCCATGCCGAGGCGGGCGAGCATCGCGCTGATCTGCGGGCCGCCGCCGTGCACCACCACTGGCTGGATGCCCACGGTGCGCAGGAAGACCATGTCGGCGGCGAACGCGCGCTTGAGGTCGTCGTCGATCATGGCGTTGCCGCCGTATTTGATGACGACCTTGCGGCCGCGGAACTGCTGCAGCCACGGCAGCGCCTCCGCGAGGACATAGGCCTTGTCCATCGCGGTCAGGGCTGAGAGCGCAGCTGACTTTGTGGTTTCGGTCATGACGAGTACGCAGAGTTCTCTTCGACGTAGTCGTGGCTCAGGTCGGTGGTGCGGATAGATGCGGTGGCGGTGCCGACCTGCAGCTCCACGACGACATGGATGTCCTCGCCGGACAGGTCCACCTCGCGGGCGCCGGGCGCGCCCATGCCGTCCACACACACGTGCGAGCCGTTGAAGGACACCGTGATCTTGTCGGGGTCCAGCTCGATGGGCGCGATACCGATCGCGGCCAGCACCCGGCCCCAGTTGGGGTCGGAGCCGAACAGCGCGGTCTTGACCAGGCTGTCGCGCGCGATGACACGGGCGCCGATGAGCGCCTCGTCCTCGCTGACGGCGCCGTTGACTGTGATGCGCACGCGCTTGGTGACGCCCTCGGCATCGGCCATCAGCTGGTCCGCGAGGCTGTCGCATACCGCGAGCACCGCGGCGTCGAGCTCCTCCTGGGACGGCGCGACCTCGCTGGCCCCCGAGGACAGCAGCAGCACGGTGTCGTTGGTGGAGGTGGCGCCGTCGACGTCGAGGCGGTCGAAGCTCATCCGGGTTGCGGCACGCAGCGCGGCGTCGAGCTGCTCCGCGGTGGCGACGGCGTCGGTGGTGATCACGCACAGCATGGTGGCCAGCGACGGGGCGAGCATGCCCGCGCCCTTCGCCATCCCGCCGACATTCCACTTGCCGGCGTGGTGGACCGCGGCCTCTTTCGCCACGGTGTCGGTGGTCATGACGGCGTGCGCGGCGTCGGTGCCCCCGGAGATGCCGCCCGCCAGCTCGTGGACGATCTCCTTGACACCGGCGGAGATCTTGGCCATCGGCAGCCGGTCGCCGATCAGGCCGGTGGAGCACACTGCGACCTCACCGGCGCCAGTCTCGCTGCCCCAATCGCTCAGGGCGACGGCGAGCTCCTCGGCCGTCTGATGCGTGTCCTGGAAGCCCGGCGCGCCGGTGCAGGCGTTGGCGCCGCCGGAGTTCAGCACGACCGCGCGCAAGCGGCCGCCGCTGAGGACCTGCTGGGACCACAGCACCGGGGCGGCCTTGACCTTGTTGCGGGTGAACACGCCCGCGGCGGCGAAGTCCGGGCCCTCGTTGACGATGAGCGCCAGGTCCAGCTTGCCGCTGGCCTTGATGCCCGCCGCGATGCCAGCGGCCTTGAAGCCAGCCGACGCGGTGACCCCCTGGTTCAGCACCACCTGGGTGATGCTCTGCTCATGCACGTTCTCGGTCACGGCGCTACTCCCACAGTGCTCAGGCCCGCGGTCTCTGGCAGGCCGAGGGCGATATTCATGGACTGCACCGCACCGCCGGCGGTGCCCTTCGTCAGATTGTCCAGCGCGGCCAGGACGACGAGCTGCCCGGCGCGCTCGTCGACGGTGACCTGGATGTGCACGGCGTTCGAGCCGATGACCGAGCTGGTCTGCGGGAGCTGGCCCTTGGGCAGCAGGTGCACGAACGGCTCGTCGGAATAGGCGGCCTCATAGACGGCGCGGACCTCGTCCTCGGTGGCCGTGGTGCGGGCGACGCAAGTGGACAAGATGCCCCGTGACATCGGCACGAGGACCGGCGTGAACGAGACCGAGACCTCTTCTCCTGCCACCTTCGACAGGTTCTGGATGATCTCGGGCGTGTGCCGATGCGCGCCGGCGACGCCGTACGCGCGGGCGGAGCCCATCACCTCGGAGCCCAAAAGATCTGCGCGCAAGGACTTTCCCGCGCCCGACGTGCCGGAGACCGCGACGACCGTGATGTGCAGGTCGACCAGTCCCGCCGCCACTGCGGGGGTCAGCGCCAGGTTCGCGCTGCTCGGGTAGCACCCGGGGACCGCGATGCGCGTCGCGCCCTTGAGCTTGTCCCGGTTTCCCGGCAGCTCGGGCAGGCCGTACGGCCAGGTGCCGGCGTGCTCGCCGCCGTAATAGCGCTCCCACTCGGCGGTGTCGTCTAGGCGGAAGTCCGCACCGCAGTCGATGATCACGACGGACTCCGGCAGCTGCTTCGCGACCTCCGCGGACTTGCCGTGCGGCAGCGCCAGGAACACGACGTCGTGCCCCTTCAGCGTGTCCTCGTTGGTCGCCTCGAGCACGCGGTCCGCGAGGGGCAGCAGGTGCGGCTGCAAGCTCCCGAGTGCGGTGCCGGCGTTGGAGCCGCCGGTGAGCGCGCCGATCTCAATGGACCCGTCCTGCACGCCGGGATGCCCCAGCAGCAGGCGCAGGATCTCCCCGCCCGCATAGCCGCTGGCACCGGCGATAGCCACCTTGATAGTCATACAAGGATTATGCACCACTCTGCATAGTCATGCAAGAGTGCTGGGTACGGCGCCGCGCGGTCGCCGAACGTGAAGAACATCCGACATCGGCCGAGTGGCACCCGGAAGTTCTGCATGCTCGAGGACAGCCAACTGGTGGGGCTTGCCGATCAGGAGCGGTCAGCCCCGGATGACTGCACCCACCGCGGCCGAGGCTGCGGCGACCGCGGCGTCACGACCCGCGCTCGCGTCGTCCTCGGTGAGCGTGCGGTCATCCGCGCGGAACGTCAGGGCATAGGCCAGGGACTTCTTGCCCTCCCCCACCTGCTCGCCGGTGTAGACGTCGAACAGCGAGAGGTCCTCGAGGAGCTCCCCTGCGCCGGCCCGCAGCGCGGACTCGACGGCGGCGGCGGGGACGGCGGCGTCCACGACGACGGCCACGTCCTGCAGCACGGCCGGGAACTGCGAGATACGCGGCGCGGGCAGGTTCTCCACCAGCGGCAGCGCGTCCAGGTCCAGCTCCAGGGCGCACAGGCGCGGGGGCAGGCCGGCCCGCTCGAGCACTGCGGGGTGCAGCTCGCCGGCATAGCCGACCACCACGCCGTCGACCGTGAGCTCGGCGCAGCGGCCCGGGTGCCACGGCAGGTGCTGCGCCGCGTTCACCTCGAGCTCGACGCCAGCCGCACGGGCGATCTGCTGCGCGGCGGCGAGGGCATCAGCGGTGTCTGCCACGCGGCCCGGACCCCACGGCCCGCGTGGCTCGCGCAGCCCGGTCAGGACCAGCGCGACATGCACGGGCTGCTTGGGCAGCGAGTCGAACAGGTGCTGGACCTGCGCGTCGGTGGGCCGACGGTCCACCGGCAGCGCGTCGACGGTGATGGAGCCGTGCACGGGCTGGACGACCTGGGCGACGCTGAACAGCGACAGATCGCGGCGACCGCGCGAGATGTTGCGGGCGACGACCTCGAGCAGGGCGGGCAACAGGGTGGTGGCCAGCTCGGGGCGGTCGGCCTCGAGCGGGTTGAGGACCTTGGTGGTGACGCGGCGCGGATCATCCGCGTCGAGCCCCCAGGAGTCGAAGATGCCCGCCGGCAGGAACGGGGTCGCGAGGACCTCCGCGTAGCCGCCCAGGGCGAGCGCCTTGCCAACGTTGCGGCGGCGGCGCTGCGCGGCGGTCAGCCCACGCCCGGCGGGGGCGGTCGGCAGGATCGAGGGGATCTTGTCGAGACCCTCGAGCCGCAGCACCTCCTCGACGAGGTCGGCGGGCTGGGTGAGGTCCGGGCGCCAGCTCGGCGGGGTGACCATCAGCTCGCCCACGCCGTCGTCGGTCACGGCCAGGTCGACGACGCAGCCGACCTGGGTCAGGCGGCGGGTGACGGCGCCGTTCTCGTAGGTGGCGCCCGCGATGCGCTCGGGCAGGCTCAGCGCCATCTCGATGGGCGCGGCGGCGGGCACGGACCCGACGTCGGTGAGCACCGGCAGCACCTGGCCGCCGGCGATCTCCACGAGCAGGCTCGCGGCCCGGTCGAGGGCCGCTGCGGCGATCGCCGGGTCGACGTTGCGCTCGTAGCGGCGGCTCGCCTCGCTGGGCAGCTTGTGCCGGCGCGAGGTCTTGAACACGGCCAGTGGGCTCCAGCATGCGGCCTCGAGGAGCACGTTCTTGGTGCTGGCGGAGACCTCGGTGGTGGCGCCGCCCATAACGCCAGCTAGAGAAATGGGGCCGGTGTCATCGCAGATCACGATGTCCTCCGCGTCGAGCGTGCGCTCGACGTCGTCGAGGGTCCTGAGCTTCTCGCCCTTGGCGGCGGGCCGCACGACGAGGTCGCCCTCGACCAGATTCGCGTCGAACGCGTGCAGCGGCTGCCCGAGCTCGAGCATCACGTAGTTGGTGACGTCGACGGCCGGGGAGATCGGGCGGATGCCGGAGAGCAGCAGGCGGCGGCGCAGCCACCACGGGGTGACTGCGGCGGCGTCGATGCCGGCGACCTCGCGCAGCGCGAAACGGCTCACACCGGAGCCGGGCTGCAGGTCGATCGCGCGGGAGGGGCCGTCAACCGGAACTGCGGGCAGCTCGGAGGGATCAGCGAAGGGCAGGTCGAAGCCGCACGCGAGCTCGCGGCCGAGACCGCGCAGGCTCAGGCAGTAACCGCGGTCCGGCGTGACGGCGAGGTCGAAGACGATGTCGTCGAGGCCCAGCAGCGGCAGCGCATCCGCGCCGGGATCCGCAATACCGGGCTCGAGCACCAGAATGCCCGAGTGATCGTTGCCCACACCCAGCTCGGAGCCGGAGCAGATCATGCCGTCGGACGTCTGCCCGTAGGTCTCGCGGGTGGCGATGGCGAAGCCGCCGGTCAACACCGCGCCCGGTAGCGCGGCGATGACGAGGTCGCCCTCGGCGAAGTTCCGCGCGCCGCACACGATGCTGCGGGGCAGGCCCTCGCCGACATCCACCTGGCAGTGCCGGATCGGCTTCTTGAACTCGGTGAGCTCGGTGATCGACACGACGCGGGCCACCACGACGGGGCCGGTGATCGGCTCGAACCGCTCGACCTCCTCAACCTCCAGGCCGACCCGCACGAACCCTGCGTCAAGCTCCTCGGGATCAACCTGCCAGCCCGGATTGGACCGCTGCAGGATCTCGGTAACCCACGATTGCGCTACTCGCACGTCTACTCTGCTCTCTCGCTAAATTTCAGGAATTGGGGTCGCGGTTAGTTTCCGACACCGAAGGGCAGCGTGAACCGCACGTCGCCCTCGACGATGTCGCGCATGTCCGGGATGCCGTTGCGGAACTGCAGCGTGCGCTCCAGGCCCATGCCGAACGCGAAGCCGGTGTACTCGTCCGGGTCGATGCCGCTGGCGGTCAGGACCTTGGGGTTGACCATGCCGCAGCCGCCCCACTCGACCCAGCCGGCGCCGCCCTTCTTCTTCGGGAACCACACGTCCACCTCGGCCGAGGGCTCTGTGAAGGGGAAGTAGTTGGGGCGCATGCGGGTGCGGGTCTCGGGGCCGAACAGGGCGCGGGCGAACGCGTCGAGCGTGCCCTTCAGGTGCGCCATCGTCAGACCTTTGTCCACCGCGAGCCCCTCGACCTGCGAGAACACCGGGGTGTGGGTCGCGTCGAGCTCGTCGGTGCGGAACGTGCGGCCCGGGCACACCACGTATAGCGGCGGCTCGGAGGTGAGCATCGTGCGCACCTGCACCGGGGAGGTGTGTGTGCGCAGCACCTGGCGCGAGCCCTCGGGCGCGATGTGGAAGGTGTCCTGCATTGTGCGCGCGGGATGGTCCGGCAGGAAGTTCAGCGCGTCGAAGTTGAAGTGCTCGGCCTCGACCTCGGGGCCCTCCGCGACCTCCCAGCCCATCGCGATGAACACATCGGCGATTTGCTCGGAGATGATCGTGATCGGGTGCCGCGCGCCGACGGGCTGGCGCTGAACGGGCGCGGTGACGTCGATGGCCTCGGAGACCAGCACCGCGGCGTCGCGCTCGGCGAGGAGCACCTCGCGGCGGGCGGTGAAAGCCTTGTTGACCCGACCCATCGCGATGTTCACGGTGCGGCCCGCGTCCTTGCGCTCCGCGCCGGGCAGCGAGCCAAGCCCGCGCTTGGCCAGGGGCAGCGCGCCCTTGTCGCCAAGGTGGTCATGCCGGGCCGCGGCCAGCGCGTCCAGGTCCGTGGCCGCGTCGAAGGCCTGCTCGGCCAGCTCCGCGGCGGCGGTCAGCGTCTCTTCGGCGAACGGGTTCGCACCGTCGGCCGCCGTCGTCTCAGGCTGACCGGCCACGGCATCGGCGGGCGCATTCGCAGCGTTCTTCTTCGACACTCTCGGAACAACTCCTCGTTGGTCTCACAAAACCGTGCCGACCCGGGGCCGGCACCAACACTGATGATATTGGATCGGCGTGCCGCTAGCCGCCGGCGCGGGCCCGGCGCTGGCTCCGAGCCGTCGCATGCAGGCAGATCGCGGCGGCGGTGGCCAGGTTGAGGCTCTCCGCCCGGCCGCCGATGGGGATGCGCACGCGGTGGTCCGCGGCGGCGGCGACGGCGGCGTCCAGCCCGTGCGCCTCGTTGCCGAACAGCCAGGCGGTGGGCTGGGCCAACAGCTCGTCGGCGTCATCCAGGTCGACCTCGCCGTCCGCGGCGGTGGCCAGAATCTGCAGGCCCGACGCGCGCAACGCGGTCAGGACGGCGCCGATATCGCGCTCGCGGGCGATGGGCAGGTGGAACACGCTGCCCGCAGAGGAGCGCACGGCCTTGCCGTTGTGCGGGTCCACGCTGTCGCCGGCGAGGACGACGGCGTCCGCGCCCACGGCGTCCGCGATGCGGATGATCGTGCCCGCGTTGCCCGGGTCGGACGCCTCGACGGGCACGGCGACAATCGTCGGCGCACCGCCCAGGGCTGCCTCGAGGGGCACGTCGAGCAGCGCGCACACCGCGATGATGCCCTGCGGGGTGACGGTGTCCGAGAGCCCCTTCGCGGCACGCTCGGTCACCTCCGACAGTTGCACGCCACGGGCCTGCGCGTCGGTCAGCAGCGCATGGTTCTTGATGGCCGCGTCCTCGGTGAAGAAGACCTCCCGAGCCACGTCAAGCTCGATGGCCTGGCGGACGGCGTTGACGCCCTCGGCGAGGAACTTTCCCTGCTTGCGGCGCTCGGCCGACCGCAGGAGCTTGACAGCAGAAACGACCCGCGGGGTCCGCTCGGTGAGCAGATCCGCGGGCCGTTCTGAATCCTGAGTGTCGCTCAAATCACGCGACGCCGGCAGGCGCGTTCACGTCGGCGGGCAGTGCCGCCTTCGCGATTGCGACCAGGCTGGTGAACGCAGCGGGATCGCTGACGGCCAGCTCGGCCAGGTTCTTGCGGTCGATCTCCACACCGGCGAGCTTGAGGCCCTGCCAGAAGCGGTTGTAGGTCATGTCGTTCTGGCGTGCCGCGGCGTTGATGCGCGTGATCCACAGCTTGCGGAAATCGTTCTTGCGCTGACGACGGTCGCGGTACGCGTACGTCATCGAGTGGAGCATCTGCTCCTTGGCCTTGCGGTACAACCGCGAACGCTGGCCCCGGTAGCCCTTGGTGGACTCGAGGATTGTACGACGCTTCTTATGGGCGTTGACTGCCCTCTTTACGCGTGCCACTGGTTAATCCTGTCGATCTCGGGGGCGCCGTCGCCGACACCCGAAGTCAAAAGTCGGAGCGTATTACTTGAGGCCGAGCAGGCGCTTGATGCGCGGGGCGTCGTTCTTACTGACGTCCGTGGTGCCATCAAGGCGACGCTTGCGAGTCGACGTCTTGTGCTCCAGCAGGTGGCGACGGCCAGCCTTCTCGCGGCGGAGCTTGCCACTGCCGGTGACCTTGAAGCGCTTTGACGCGCCGCTGTGGGTCTTTGCCTTGGGCATAGTGATCCTCAGTTCTTCATTGTTGTGTCCTGGCAGCCGGGCCTTGCGACCCAACTACCACGTATGTCTGTCTATCGCTGCCGGCTGCCCGTGAGGACGGCCCCAGCTCTACGCGCTGGCGTCCGACTCGGACGCAGCTGCCGCCGGAGCAGCGGGTGCGGCAGGCGCGGCCGGGGCAGCGGGCGCCGCCTCGGCAGTCGCCGGCGCTGCGGCGGCCGGGGCAGACCTGGCCGCCTTCGACTCCGCCGCGGTCGACACGTCCTGGGCTGCCTGCGCCCTGGTCTTGGCGCTCTTGTGCGGTGCCACGACCATGGTCATGTTGCGGCCGTCCTGCTTGGCGGAGGTCTCAACAAAGCCCAACTCGGCGATGTCGGCCGCAAGGCGCTGCAGCAGCCGGTAACCGAGCTCCGGACGCGACTGCTCGCGACCGCGGAACATGATGGTGACCTTGACCTTCGACCCCGCCTCGAGGAAGCGAACAACGTTGCGCTTCTTGGTCTCGTAGTCGTGTGAGTCGATCTTGGGGCGGAGCTTCTGCTCCTTGATCACGGTCTGCTGCTGGTTCTTGCGAGATTCGCGCGCCTTCTGCGCGGCCTCGTACTTGAACTTGCCGTAGTCCATGATCTTGCACACAGGCGGACGGGCTTCCGGAGCAACTTCAACCAGGTCAAGATCGGCTTCGATTGCCAGTCGGAGTGCATCTTCGACGCGCACGATCCCGACCTGCTCCCCGGCCGGTCCAACCAAACGGACTTCGGGAACTCGGATGCGATCGTTGATGCGGGTGTCAGCGCTGATGGGGCCTCCTCGGTAGGGTTATCACTCATACGTCCGCAGGCGATGCGGCGGAGCCCTCTACCCGGCCTACCCCTGTCAGGGTTGGCGCCTCAGCAAAAAGGACCTCTCGCGATTTCTCGCGAGGGGCCCGTTACCGACCGATCCACGTCGCTGTCCCCAGATATCAAAACTTCTAGGTCTTGCGGCGGACCGGACCACAAAGCTGTCGTCTCCGAATACCTGCTGTTGAGAGCGCATATTCGGGGCAGTTGCCCGGTGGTGGGAGCGGGACTCCACTTGTTGCCCCCGGAGTATCCGGAAGCGGTCGTGAATGAAACGATACCAGCCATGACCGATAACTCCCAGCCAGGCCCCGACAACACAACCGAGATCGACGGCGAACTGCCCGTCCGCGAACTCCATGACATTCCCGCCATCGAGGTCATCTCCCGCGCCGCGGTGATGCTGATGAGCTCGTCCGCCGAGAAACTCGGCCTGTCCTCGGACGATCCCGACAACAGCCCCCACCGCGACCTCGACGAGGCCCGCCGGCTGATCACAGCCCTCGCAGGCCTGGTCACCGCCTCCGCGGAGTACCTCGGACCGCACGCCGCACCGCTGCGCGACGGGCTCCAGAGCCTGCAGCGCGCGTTCCGCGAGTCCTCCGCGATCCCCGACGAGGCCGGCCAGGGCCCCGGCGAGAAGCAGACCGGGCCTGTGTACTAGGACACTTGCACCACCGCGGACACGTCGCCGCGCACTCAAAAAATCGGGGGGAACCCCGATTGCGCGGCGACGACGCGTGTATAAGAGTTGTCACCGAACCGCACCGGACACGCTTGATCTGGGCGGCACAAGTTGGGAAGGCTGAAATGACCTCCACCGAATTCGCCGCGCAGGCCAGCGGCGTCAGCAAGGGCTACGGCGCCGGCGACACCCGGGTGGACGCGCTAATCGACGTCAGCATCGAGTTCCGGCGCGGGGAGTTCACCGCGATCATGGGCCCGTCTGGCTCTGGCAAGTCCACGCTCATGCACTGCCTCGCCGGTCTGGACTCCGCGGACTCCGGCTCGGTGCGGATCGGCGAGACGGACCTGACCGGGCTCTCCGACAAGGAGATGACCAAGCTTCGCCGCGACCGCATCGGGTTCGTCTTCCAGTCCTTCAACCTCGTGCCGACGCTCACCGCGCTCGAGAACATCACGCTGCCCCTGGACATCGCGGGCCGCAAGGCAGACCAGCAATGGCTCGACAGCGTCATCGACACGCTCGGGCTGCGCGATCGCCTCAGCCACCGCCCGTCAGAGCTCTCCGGCGGCCAGCAGCAGCGGGTCGCATGCGCCCGCGCCTTGGCCGGCCAGCCGGAGATCATCTTCGGCGACGAGCCGACGGGCAACCTGGACTCGCGCTCGTCCGGCGAGGTGCTCGGCATCCTGCGCCGCTCGGTGGACCAGCTGGGCCAGACCGTTGTCATCGTGACCCATGACCCCCGCGCGGCCGCCCACGCAGACCGCGTCGTCTTCCTCGCCGACGGCCGCCTGGTTGACGAACTGCACTCCCCCACAGCCGATTCCGTGCTGGACCACATGAAGCAGCTCGAGGCCAGCTGATGGCCCCCACCAACGCGATGCGTCGCGTCTCGCTACGCAACCTGGCTGCCCACAAGGTCCGCCTGGCCCTCACTGTGCTGTCCGTGGTGCTCGGCACCGCCTTCGTCGCCGGCTCCTTCGTGTTCACCGACACCCTCCACAGCACCTTCAACGGGGTCTTCGCCAACACCGCCAAGGGCGTCGACGTCCATGTGGCGGAGAAGGTGTCCGGCGGCAGCGGCGTCCCCCTCTCCGACGTCGACAAGATCCGGGAACTCCCCAACGTCCGCGCGGTGGAGCCTGCCATCCGCGGCTCGGTGGTGCTGATCGCCGCCGACGGAAAGCCCATCCAGAGCGGGGGCGCGCCCAGCTTCGGCGCCGCATATTCCCCGCCCGGGACCCAGTTGGGTGACCCCACGGAGTTCCTCGAGGGCGGCCCGCCTGACGCCGCCGGACAGATCGCGATCAATCAGGGCGCCGCCACGAACGGCGACCTCCACGTCGGCTCCAGCACGCAGGTTCTTGTCCCGGCATCCGGCATGCACGACGTCACGGTCTCCGGCGTGTACTCCACCTCCACCGACACCGGCGGTTTCGTCGGTGTCCTGATGGAACCGGCGCAGGCGGCCTCGCTGTTCACGGACGGCCAACATGTGCAGTCCATCGACATCGCCGCGACGCCCGGCACCAGCCCTGAGACTCTCCGCGACGAGGTGTCCAGCGCACTGCCGAACTTCGACGTCAAGACCGGCGACCAGGTCCGCGCCGAGACCCAGGAGGATCTCGACACCGCGCTCCAGTTCGTCAACTACTTCCTACTGGCGTTCGGCGCCATCGCGCTGCTCGTCGGCACCTTCATCATCTACAACACCTTCTCGATGATCGTGGCGCAGCGGCTGCGCGAGCTCGCCCTGCTGCGGGCAATTGGAGCTAGCCGTCGGCAGGTCAGCCGGTCGGTGCTGCTCGAGGCGGCCGTCGTCGGCCTCATCGGCAGCCTCATCGGCCTCGCGGCCGGCATCGCCCTGGCCTTCGGGCTGCGGAACCTTCTCAATGCCTTCGACCTGGGTCTGCCGACCGGAGCCCTCGACGTGCAGCCGAGTACGGTCGCGATCTCCCTCAGCGTGGGCATCATCGTCACGCTGTTCAGCGCTTGGGCCCCGGCCCGGCGCGCGTCGAACACCCCGCCCGTGGCCGCAATGCGGGCCGAGTTCGCGTCGGTAGGCACCTCCCTGCGCACCCGCACCGTAGTCGGCTCCGTCATCATCGCGATCGGCGTCGCCGCGCTCATCGCCGGCTCTCTGGCAGACACCACGAGCGTGGCCGCATCGCTCGTCGGCGCGGGCGCAGCCGCCGTGCTGATCGGCGTGCTGCTCGTCTCCCCCGCACTGTCCTCCCCCGCCATCCGCGTGCTCGGCTACCCGGCGGAGAAACTCGGCGGCACTGTCAGCCGTCTCGCCCGCACCAACGCTGTGCGCAACCCCCGGCGCACCGCCGCTACCGGGTTCGCACTGACCCTTGGCCTGATGCTCGTGACGACCATCGCCGTGTTCGGCGCCTCCGCCCGCGCCAGCGTGGACACGATCGTCGACAACGGCATCACCGCCGACTACATCCTCACCGGCACGGGCCCCAGTGGCGTGCCCGTCAGCGCGGCCCAACCCGTCGCCGCGGCCAAGGGCGTCGCGGAGGTCGTACAGTTCCATCCGGCGAGCGCCCAGCTCGATGGCGAGACCATTACCGGGATCGCCGTCACCGGCCCCATCGCCGACGTCCTCTCGTTCACCATGGACTCCGGCACTCCCGACCTGACCGGCGACGGCATGATTGCCTCCCAGTCCGAGGCTGCGGCGCGCGGTTGGCAGCTGGGGTCGACCGTCACCCTCATCGGGCCCGACCGCAACGAGGTGCCCAATACGATCACCGGCATCTACGCCGACAGCCCCACGCTCGGCAACTGGATCATCGGCCAGGAGTCCTACGCGAAACTGACGCCGGCGCTGTTGGCCAGCGACCTGTTCGTGCTGATCAAGGCCCAGCCCCGCGCGAACCTCGAGGAGCTGCGCGGAGCGCTCACCGACGCCACCGACCCGTTCGTGGTGGTGAAGGTGCAAGACCGTGAGCAGTTCAAGGGGGAACAGGCCCAGCAAATCGACCAGTTGCTCGCGATCCTCTACGGGCTGCTGGCACTCGCCGTGGTGATCGCCATCCTCGGCATCATCAACACCCTCGCCCTCTCGGTGGTGGAGCGGCGGCAGGAGATCGGGATGCTGCGCGCCATTGGCATGCAGCGGGCCCAGGTGCGACGGCTGATCTACCTCGAGTCTGCGCTGATCGCCGTGTTCGGCGCCGTGCTCGGCATCGCCATGGGCCTGGCGTTCGGCACACTATTCGTGCACGCCCTGCGCGATGAGGGCATCAACCAGATCTCCATCCCGTGGGGCCAGGCGATCGGGATGCTGGTCGGCTCCGGCGTGGTTGGCGTCCTCGCCGCACTGTGGCCGGCAGTGCGCGCCGCTCGGACCAGGCCACTGGAGGCCATCGCCGACGAGTGATCGCCGGGGCCCGGCCGCGGCTGCTGCCCTTTCGTGGGTGACAGTCCTGCACGGGCCCTACGTTCCGCGGGCACCCGACGCCCGCAGAGCCGGGAATCGAGGCGATGAGGACCGGCCCTGCCCGCTCGTGCGGTCAGAGCCGGTCCTCGTTCGCTGCCACCTGGGCTAACGATCCAATGGCGTGGTCAGGATTCTCACGAGCGCGCACCCGACCTGCGATTGTTGTGGAGGAACGGCCTGAATCCCCCGTTGGCGAAGGCTGACCGGCCGTCACCGCTCGCGCGACCTGGGCTTTTCCCGCGGCACTCGGTATGAGGCGCGTCCACCGGGGGATTTGCGGTGTCCGATGCTCCCGATTGAGGTGATACGGGCGTTGTCTGCCCGCGCAACGTAGGCCCGCGACAGGACTATCCGCAGTCGGTGAGACTTCCGCCCAACTCCGGCGGAGATTCGACAACAGCCAGCACAGGGCTCGCTGCGACAGGTGCGGCGCGCATTGCCCGTCCCGCTACGGAGACCGTGTCCTGCCGCTACGGTGAGGCACGAGCCTTGGCTGGTCCCTCCACCGCGTCGAGCCGGAGTCCCAGGCACCCAGCAGACCGCCGCCCGCTCCCCCTGGACTAACCATCGCGGTTCTGACCTTGGCCTGCGTCGCCCTGCTGCAATGCTTGCGTCTCGACCTTTGGCCTGCTTCCTTCGGTCGGGTGGACAGATACGACCAACTGTTCCTCGGCGCCCTCGTGCTGACTGTTCTGGGGATCACTGCGGCGTGGTGGCTCGCGCGCACTGTCAAACGCCTGCGGTGGGCGAGCTGGTCCTGGTGGATCGCGGTGGCGCCAATGATTCTGGCCGCCGGAGCGGTGACCGCGTTGCTCACGCCGTCGTAATCCGCAACAGGCCAGCGCCACTCCCCGGCGGCTGTCGGCAGTGCGTTTCAGAGACAGGAGGTCCCGCGGCCCTGCGCCAACCTACTTCGCCGGCAACTTCTTGGTTGCGGCCTTGGCGCCGGCCTTCTTCGCCGGTACCTTTTTCGCGGTGGCCTTCTTCACGGGGGCCTTCTTCGCGGGGGCCTTTTTGCCCGGGGCGTCCAGCTCCGGTGCCCTCTTGACTGGAGCCGGGGCCACGGTGGGCGTGGTGCCCGCCGCGATGAGCGCATCCTTTAGAAACCTGCCGGTATAGCTCGTTCCGACCCCGGCCACGTGTTCGGGTGTGCCGGTCGCGACCACCATGCCACCGCCAGAACCACCTTCCGGTCCCATATCGATGACCCAGTCCGCCGTCTTGATCACATCGAGGTTGTGCTCGATCACGATCACCGAGTTGCCCTTGTCGACAAGGCCGCCGATGACCTTGAGCAGCTTTGCGATGTCCTCGAAGTGCAGGCCTGTCGTGGGCTCGTCGAGCACGTAGATGGTGCGCCCGGTCGACCGCTTCTGCAGCTCGGCCGACAACTTGACGCGCTGCGCCTCACCACCGGAGAGCGTGGGTGCGGGCTGGCCCAGGCGCACGTAGCCGAGGCCGACCTCTACGAGCGTCTTGAGGTAACGGTGGATGGACGTGATCGGCTCGAAGAACTCCGCAGCCTCGTCGATGGGCATGTCGAGGACCTCGGCGATGGTCTTGCCCTTATAGCGGACCTCGAGGGTCTCCCGGTTGTACCGCGCGCCTTGGCACACCTCACAGGGCACATACACGTCGGGCAGGAAGTTCATCTCGATCTTCAGGGTGCCGTCGCCAGAGCATGCCTCGCAACGCCCGCCCTTGATGTTGAACGAGAACCGTCCGGGCTGGTAGCCGCGCACCTTCGCCTCGGTGGTGGAAGCGAACAGGGTCCGAATCTTGTCGAACACGCCGGTGTAGGTTGCCGCGTTGGAGCGCGGGGTGCGGCCGATCGGCGACTGGTCGACCTGCACCAGCTTGTCCAGATGCTCGAGCCCCGTGATGCGGGTGTGCCGGCCGGGCACCTGGCGGGCGCCGTTGAGCTTGTTGGCCAGGACTGTCGCGAGGATCGAGTTCACCAGCGTCGACTTGCCGGACCCGGAGACGCCGGTGACAGCGGTCAGCACGCCGAGGGGGAACTCGACGGCGATGTCGTCGAGGTTGTTCTCCCGGGCGCCTAAGACCACGAGTTGGCGGTCGCGGTCGACGTGCCGCCGCTGCGCGGGCAGCTCGATGCGGGAGCGGCCCGCCAGATAGGCGCCGGTCAGCGACTCCTCATTGGCGAGCAGCCCCTCATAAGACCCGGAGTGCACGATCTTGCCGCCGTGCTCGCCGGCGAGGGGTCCGATGTCGACGATCCAGTCGGCGGCCTTGATCGTGTCCTCGTCGTGCTCGACGACGATCAGCGTGTTGCCGAGGTCCCGCAGCCGGGTCAGGGTCTCAATGAGCCGATGGTTGTCGCGCTGGTGCAGGCCGATGGACGGCTCGTCCAGTACGTACAGCACGCCGACGAGGCCGGAGCCGATCTGGGTGGCCAGGCGGATGCGCTGTGCCTCGCCGCCGGACAGCGTCGCGGCGGGCCGATCCAGCGAGAGGTACTCCAGGCCGACGTCGAGGAGGAATCCAAGCCGGGCCTGGACCTCGCGCAGCACCTGGCCGGCGATGGCCTCCTCGCGGTGACCGAGCGTGAGCTCGCCCAAGAAGCGGGAGCACTTCGAGATCGACAGGTTGCAGACCTCGGCGATGGACAGGGCGCCGTGGGAGCCGGCCGACAGGGTGACTGACAAGATCTCGGGTCGCAACCGCGCACCGCCGCAGGCCGGGCACGGCACGTCGCGCATATACCCCTCGTAGCGCTCCTTCATCTGGTCCGACTCGGTTTGGTCCAGCCGGCGCTGCAGGAACGGCATGACGCCCTCGAAGTCCGCGTAGTACGAGCGGGTGCGGCCGTAGCGGTTCTTATAGCTGACGTGGACCTGGTCGCTGCTGCCCTCGAGAACGGCCTTGCGCACCGTGGCGGGCAAATCCTCCCAGGGCGTCTCGATGTCAAAGCCCATGACGTCCGCGAGGCCCGTCAGCAGGCGAGTGAAGTACTCCGCGGTCTGTCCCATCGACCAGGGCGCGATGGCGCCGTCGAGCAGACTCAGGCCCCCATCCGGCACCACAAGGTCCGGGTCAACCTCCTTGTTCACGCCCAGGCCCGCGCAATCCGGGCAGGCGCCGTACGGCGAGTTGAAAGAGAAGGAGCGGGGCTCGAGGTCGTCGACGGCGAGGGCGTGGCCATTGGGGCAGGCCAGCTTCTCGGAGAAACGTCGCTCACGGTCCGGGGCCTTCTCGTCGCGCTCGACGAAGTCCAGGACCACGATGCCGTCGGCCAACCGCAGCGCTGTCTCCACCGAGTCCGTCAGCCGCTGCTTCGCGGAATCCTTGACAGTGAGACGGTCGACGACCACTTCGATATCGTGGCGCTCCTGCTTCTTCAGCTTCGGCGGATCCATCAGCGAGTGGACTGTGCCGTCGACCCGCACGCGCGAGAATCCCTGCGAGTTGAGCTGGTCGAACAGGTCCACGAACTCGCCCTTGCGGGTACGGACCACGGGCGCGAGCACCTGGAAGCGCAGGCCCTCCTCCATGGTGAGGACCTGGTCCACGATCTGCTGCGGGGTCTGCTTGGCGATGGCCTCCCCGCAGTACGGGCAGTGCGGGCTGCCGGCGCGGGCATAGAGCAGGCGCAGGTAGTCGTAGACCTCGGTGATGGTGCCGACGGTGGAGCGCGGGTTCCGGTTGGTCGACTTCTGGTCGATGGACACCGCCGGAGAGAGGCCCTCGATGAAGTCCACATCCGGCTTGTCCATCTGCCCCAGGAACTGACGGGCATAGGCCGACAGCGACTCGACGTACCGGCGCTGCCCCTCCGCGAAGATCGTGTCGAACGCCAAGCTTGATTTCCCGGAGCCCGAGAGTCCGGTGAACACCACCATGGCGTCACGAGGCAGATCGATATCAACCCCACGCAGATTGTGTTCCCGCGCGCCGCGCACGATCAGCCGATCAGTCACCTAAGAGTCCCCTTGCCACGGATTCGGCCGACGGACACTGCCGCCAGCCGGCCCAGATCCATCAGAGCCGTCTCCATCGTAGAGCCGGGGTCTGACAACGTCGCGGGTACTGGCCCGGGACTTCGTCACACTGACGGCGAGTCCGCAAACATAACCCCAGTTCACCACCGAGATCTTCCCACCTGGACACCCCCGCCTCCCCACAGGCGTCGAGCGACTCTGGCCTGGCCGGGGCCAACGCGGGACCGGACTGGCACGGGCCACCAATGGGTTTCAGCTCGTGTCTGGCCGCCCGCACAGGTAGCGTTCTGAAAATGACATCAGCCCCGATGACCGTCGACGACAACTACACCGGCGCAATCGCCGCCGGCGGCGCCCCGCAGCGGCGCACGCTCTCTGGCGCACGCATCATCAAGGCCTCGGTGGGCCCGATGGACAACAACGCCTATCTAGTGACGTGCACCCAGACCGGACAAGCACTGCTGATCGACGCGGCGAACGACGCCGGCACACTGGTGCAGCTGATCGATGAGAACGCCCCGCAGCTGGCGCTCATTGTCACCACCCACCAGCATCCCGACCACTGGCAGGCACTGGCGGACGTGGTCGGCGGATTCGAGTCCCCCACCGCCGCGCACGAGGTCGATGCGAGCGAGCTGCCGGTCCAACCCTCCCAGCTGCTGCACGACGGCGACACCATCAGCGTCGGGCGGCTGAGCCTCACGATCACGCACCTGCGCGGGCACACCCCCGGCTCCATCGCGCTGGCGCTGAACGCAGACGGCGTCACCCATCTGTTCACCGGCGACAGCCTGTTCCCCGGCGGCCCCGGGAAGACCAACGCGCCCGAAGAGTTCACGCAGCTGATGGACGACCTGGAGCAGCGGATCTTCGGCAAGTACAAAGACGAGACCATCGTCTACCCGGGCCACGGCAAGGACACCACCCTCGGCGCCGAGCGTCCGCACCTGCAGGAGTGGCGCAAGCGCGGTTGGTGATCCCGGCTGGCACAGCATTATCCGAGCCAAGGTCAGCACAATTCCCCCGCTCCTGGAAGAATGACCAGAGCACGATCGACCCCAACTCAATCGCTGCCAGATCTACCCGAACTGTCCGTCCCACAAGGAGGCACTCGTGCTCGTTCGTAGAATCGCCCGGCCCATGCTCGCCAGCACCTTCGTCGCCATGGGCATCGATGTTCTCCGCAAGCCCGGTGGCCGCACCGAGGTCGCCGCTCCGCTGGTCGAGCAGTCAAGGGCGCTGCTGCCCGGGCCCGCCGCCGCGCTCGTGCCGGCCGATCCGGAGAACGCGGTGCGCCTGAACGCCCTGGTGCAGATCGGCGGCGGGCTGATGCTCGCCACCGGGAAGTACCCGCGCATCGCGTCGTCCGTGCTGGCCGCCACACTGCTCCCCACCACGGTTGCGGGCCATCCCTTCTGGGCGGAGACCGATCCCGAGCGACGCCAGATACAGCAGGTCCAGTTTCTGAAGAACATCAGCATCCTGGGCGGACTGCTGCTCGCCGCCGTCGACACCGAGGGCAAGCCTTCCCTGGGGTGGCGCGGGCGTCGCGCGGCCGCGGAGGCCAGCGCTAAGGTCGCGGACGCGCTGCCGTCGCAGTCCGCCACCGAGTCCTTCGCGGAGTCCTTCACCCAGAATCTCGGGGAGACCGCGCACCAGGCCAGCGAGCGGGCCACCGCCCTCGCGGAGACCGCGGCGGCACGCGGCTCGGCCATCGCAGACCTTGCCGTGCAGCGTGGTTCCGCGCTCGCCGACGCGGCGAGCGTCCGCGGCTCGGCTCTCGCAGACGCGGCGAGCGTCCGCGGCTCGGCTCTCGCAGACCGGATTGTCGCCGAGGCTCCCGAGCTGCGCCGTCGGGCCCGCAAGGCCGCAGAGCGCGCTGACCACGCCGCGAAATCGGCGCTGGCCAAGGCGGAGGAGCTGCGGCACAACTTGGCGTGACAGGGCACACGCGCACCGTCTGTCCACCAGCTCCACTCTGGACTAGACTTGATGATCCGTGTCGGCAAGAAGGTGGCCGACACGGATCTCGCCGCCCAGCCAGGAGAGTGCCCCCACATCGTGTCCGACAACGCAGTGTCTGAAGCCGCCATGCCAGAAACCGCGGCGACCACCGCCCCACAAGACCCCGAAACCTCTGCACTCACAGGCGAGCAAGCACACCTGGACACCCTCTACCAACGCCTCGACCAGATGCGGGAGTACGCCTCGACCAGGCTCAGCCGCGTCCTACTCGAGGGCGGCGGCACCCCCCAAGCCCGCTCCGAGCGAGAGTCCTTCACCCAGCTCTACTCCGAGGACCTCGCCCGCTACGACGCCGCCGAGAACGGCATGTACTTCGGCCGTCTGGACTTGGTCGATGGCGAGGTGCGGCACGTCGGCCGGCTCGGCATCCTCGATGAGGACGACGACTTCGAGCCACTCCTGCTGGACTGGCGCGCACCGCTGGCCCGGCAGTTCTACTTGGCCACCCCCGCCGCGCCAGACGGCGTCGCACGGCGGCGGCATGTGCGCACCCGCAACCGCTCGGTCAACGCGGTCAACGACGAGTACCTCGACCTCTCGCAGGCGAGCCTCCCCGGCCCGGAGACCTCCGGCGTGGCGGGCGAGGTCGCACTGCTCGAGGCGTTGAACGCGGCACGCACCGGCCAGATGACCGACATCGTGGAGACCATCCAGGGCGAGCAGGACGGCATCATCCGCTCCGAGCACCGCAGCGTGCTGGTGGTCCAGGGTGGGCCTGGCACCGGCAAAACGGCCGTCGCGCTGCACCGCGCCGCCTACCTGCTGTACACGCACCGCAAGCAACTGTCTCGCAGTGGCGTGCTGATCATCGGCCCCAACAGCACCTTCCTCGACTACATCGCGCGCGTGCTGCCCTCGCTCGGCGAGACCGGCGTGCTGCTCTCGACGATCGGCGATCTGTATCCCGGAGTCGTCGCTACCGTGGCGGACTCCGCCGAGGCCGACCAGATCAAGGGCTCCCTCGACTTCGCCGCAGCTCTCAAGCTCGCGGTCCGGGACCGGCAGTCTGTCCCGTCGGCGCCGATGGAGATCCGCTTCGACAATTACACGCTCAAGCTCGACCGCAAGATCGCCACGCGGGCGCGCGGGCGGGCCCGCTCCTCGCGCCGCCCCCACAACCTGGCACGGCCAATTTTCGCGTCCATGATCGTCGAGGATCTGGCCGATCAGCTGGCGCAAACGATCGGCGGGAGCGTCGTCGACGGCTCGAACCTGCTCAGCCGCGACGACATGGCCGATATCCGCGACGAAATGCGTGAGGACGCCGCGGTGCAGTCCGCAATCTCCGAGCTGTGGCCCGAGCTCACACCGCAGCAGGTCCTCGCCGAGCTGCTCACCTCTGCGGACCGCCTGGCCACCGCCACGCCGAAGCTGGCGGAGGCACAGAGGAAAACCCTGCTGCGCAATGGCTTTGGCGGGTTCAGCGCGGCGGACGCGCCCCTGCTCGACGAGCTGGCAGAGCTGCTCGGCGTCGACAACTCGGCGGCGGCCGAGCGGGAGAAGGCGCAGTGGCGCCAGCAGATCGCCGACGCCCAGGGCGCCCTCGACATCCTTACCGGCTCGCAGCCCCAGGACCTCGAGGACGAGCTGGACCCAGAGATCCTCATGGCCTACGACCTTATCGATGCCAGCCAGCTGGCCCGGCGCCACGACAACGCCGAGCACCAGACCACCGCCGAGCGCGCCGCCGAGGACCGCACCTGGACCTACGGGCACGTCATCGTCGACGAGGCCCAGGAACTGTCACCCATGGCGTGGCGGATGCTGATGCGCCGCTCCCCCAACCGGTGGATGACCGTCGTCGGCGACACGGCCCAGACCGGCTCCGCCGCGGGCACCGCCTCTTGGGCCGATGTGCTGTCCCCCTACGTGGCGCAGCGCTGGCGACTGCGGGAGCTGACCGTCAACTACCGCACCCCGCGCGAGATCATGGACCTCGCCGCCGACGTGCTGGCCGTGATCGACCCCAGCCAGGTCCCGCCACGCTCCATCCGCGACTCCGGCCACACCCCGCGCGCGATCCAGGTCGAGCCGGGCCTGCTGCCCGACGCGGTGGCGGACAGCCTGCGCGCGCTGCCCGACGAGGGGATCGCCGTGGTGCTGGCCCCCGCCGCGGAGCTACCCCGCCTGGCGCACCTGGCCAGCGACAACGTGAGTGTGCTGAGCGTGTCCAGCGCGAAGGGCTTGGAGTTCGACTCGGTGCTGATCGTCGAGCCGCAGCAGATCATCGACGAGTCCGAGCGCGGGCTCAACGACCTGTACGTTGCGCTCACCCGGGCCACCCAGCGCCTCGCGGTGCTGCACAGCGCCGCGCTGCCAGATGTGTTGTCCGCGTTGGCCCGTACCTCCGCCGGGGTCTCCCGATGAGGCCCCGGCACCTGCGGGCCGTGCTGGCCGGCGCGGCGGCGTCCTGCGCGCTCGCCGCGTGCTCGTCGCCCGTCGCCGTGGAGGTGGCCCCCGCCATAGCCCCCAGCGCCAGCGCGCAGGACGCGGCCGCCCTGGGATCCAAGGCCCAGAACTCCGCAGAGCAGGACAACCTGGAGCAGATTGGCGCCGCCTATGCGGCCGCGCTGGCGGACGGCGGCCTGAGCTTGCCCCCCACCTCGAACCACTCCACGCTCGCGCAGGTGGCCCGCGGGATATGCAGCCAGCTCGCCGCGGGCACCTCGGAGTCCGAGATCCGTGCGCAGCTTCAGCCGTTCTCGCTGTTCGCCGTGTCGCAGGCGGTCGGCGATATCAACGAGGCCCAGGCCGGGCAGGCCTACCTCGACGCGGCCCGCACCCACATCTGTTGAGGCGTAGAAAAAACGCGCCGCCGACGAACCGGATTCGGTTCGTCGGCGGCGCGTTCGCTGCGGAGCAGGCTGTCAGGGTCTCAGCGGACTGTGTGCACGATGAGCACGTCGACCTTGGCCTTGCGTGCCGCGTCCGAGGGCACGGAACCGAGCAGGCGGCCCGTGATGGTGTTCAGTCCGCGGTTGCCGATCACAAGTAGGTCCGCGCTGGCGTCGTCGACGAGCTGCAGCAGCGACTCCACCGGCGGCCCCACGATCGAGCGCTCCTCGACCTTGGTGGCGCCGGCGGCGCGAGCGTGCTCGTTGGCGGTGCGCAGGATCTCGTATGTGGGCGCCGCGCCATGCACCTGGTACGCGTCCTCACCCAACTGGTCGGACGCCGCGCTCACCTCACGGGAGTCGGATGGGAAGTAGGCGCATGCGATGATCAGCTTCGCGGTGTCGCCCGCGATGGCCGCCGCCCTCTGGACGGCTTTCAGCGACGACTCGGAGCCGTCGGTCCCGACGACAATAGTGTTGTAGGCGCTCATTCAATCCTCCATGTCTCGGACCGGCAATTCTCATTGCGGGTTGGCCCGACGATGCTTCTCGATGACTGTGCAGTGCTCGCGACTCTCGACATAAGCTGTGGAAGACCGACAGCGCGGCAGTCTCCGCAGCGATCTTAACCCCATTGTCGGCCCGCCACACACTGTTGCGGATCTCCCGCGATCTGACGCATCGGCCCTGCGCACACATTGATTCAATATTCTTCTATATGCACGTCTGGAGCAGGTAACTCCCGCGGAGCGGCGCCCCGGTGTCCTTTCTCGCCCATGGCTAAGCCAATCCGGCGGCGTCCATTCCCCGGAGTTCCTTCTTCAGATCGACAATCTCATCGCGCAATCTGCCCGCGAGTTCGAATTGCAGGTCCCGGGCGGCGTTCATCATCTGCGCACTCATCTCGGAGATCAGATCCGCCAACTCGGCCCGTGGCATCGACGCGGTGTCCACGCCCTCGTAGATCCCCGCGCTGACCGCGCGCCCGGCCTCCCCTGGCGCCCGGCGCCCACGGCTGGCGTTGCGGCCGCCGACCTCCACGAGGTCCGCCGAGTCCGCCGCCTCCTCGTATACCCGGTCGAGGATGTCCGCGATGTGCTTGCGCAGCGGCTGCGGGTCCACGCCCATCTTCTCGTTGTAGGCGACCTGCTTCTCACGCCTCCGGTCGGTCTCCTCGATGGCCTGGCGCATGGAGTCGGTGATCCGGTCCGCGTACATGTGCACCTCGCCAGAGACGTTGCGGGCCGCGCGGCCGATCGTCTGGATAAGGCTGGTGCTGCTGCGCAAGAAGCCCTCCTTGTCCGCGTCCAGGATCGCCACCAGGGAGACCTCTGGCAGGTCGAGGCCCTCGCGCAGCAGGTTGATGCCCACCAGCACGTCGTACTCGCCGAGGCGCAGCTCCCGCAGCAGTTCCACCCGGCGCAGGGTGTCAATGTCCGAGTGCAGGTAGCGCACACGAATCCCCAGTTCGAGGAGGTAGTCCGTGAGGTCCTCGGACATCTTCTTCGTCAGCGTGGTGACCAGAACCCGCTCGTTGCGCTCGCTGCGCACCCGGATCTCGTGGACCAGGTCGTCGATCTGCCCCTCCGTCGGCTTGACGATCACCTGCGGGTCGACCAGGCCGGTCGGGCGGATCACCTGCTCAACGAACTCCCCGCCCGCCGCGGCCATCTCGTATTTTCCGGGCGTCGCGGACAGATACACCGTCTGCCCCACCCGCTCGGTGAACTCCGTCCACGTCAACGGCCGGTTGTCGGTGGCCGAGGGCAGCCGGAAGCCGAACTCGACGAGGTTGCGCTTGCGGGACATATCGCCCTCGTACATGGCCCCGATCTGCGGCACGGTCACGTGGGACTCGTCGATCACCAGCAGGAAGTCCTCCGGGAAGTAGTCCAGGAGGGTCGCGGGCGCGGAGCCCGCGGGGCGGCCGTCGATGTGCCGCGAGTAGTTCTCGATGCCGGAGCAGAAGCCGACCTGCTTGATCATCTCGAGGTCATAGCTGGTGCGCATCCGCAGCCGCTGCGCCTCGAGCAGCTTGCCACGCGCCTCCAGGTCCTCGAGCCGTACCTCGAGCTCGGCCTCGATGTCCTTGACCGCGCGCTCCAGTCGCTCCGGCCCGGCCACATAGTGCGTCGCCGGGAAAATGCGCAGCGAGTCCACGCGGCGGACGACATCGCCGGTCAGCGGATTGAGGTAGTACAGCGCGTCGATCTCGTCACCGAAGAACTCGATGCGCACCGCCAACTCCTCATAGGCCGGGATGATGTCGATGGTGTCGCCCTTGACCCGGAACGTGCCGCGGGTGAACGCCATGTCGTTGCGCTTGTACTGGATGTCCACGAGGAGCCGCAGCAGCGCGTCCCGCGGCACCTCCACGCCGAGCTCCAGCTGCACGGAGCGGTCGAGGTAGGACTGCGGGGTACCCAGGCCATAGATGCAGGACACGGACGCGACCACCACGACGTCGCGGCGCGAGAGCAGGCTAGAGGTGGCCGAGTGCCGCAGCCGTTCCACATCGTCGTTCACCGAGGAATCCTTCTCGATGTAGGTGTCCGTCTGCGCGATGTACGCCTCGGGCTGGTAATAATCGTAGTAGGAGACGAAGTACTCGACGGCGTTATTGGGCAGCATCTCCCGGAGCTCGTTGGCCAGCTGCGCGGCGAGCGTCTTGTTCGGCGCCATCACCAGCGTGGGCCGCTGCTCCTTCTCGATCAGCCACGCGGTGGTGGCCGACTTGCCGGTGCCCGTCGCGCCCAACAGCACGATGTCCTTCTCGCCCCGCCGCAGCCGCTTGCTCAGGTCCTCGATGGCCGCCGGCTGGTCCCCCGCGGGGGTGTACTCGCTGACGACCTCGAAGTCGCTGGACGCCCGCTCGATGTCCCCCACCGGGCGGAACTCCGACTGCGCGACAACGGGGTGCTCAGATGGGAAAGCCATGCGACCAGACTATGCCCGTCCTCTGACAATTTCGCATTTGCGCGGGCCTGCTAGCCGCGGGCCGCGGTGAGCTCCGCGATCTCGCGGGCGACCAGGCTCTGGTACGGCGCATAGGAGAAGCCGCCGATCTCGACCTCCTCGCCGATCCGATACAGGTTCTCCGTCGCCATCTCATGCCCGCCGGAGCGGCCGACGAGCTCATCGATGCGGTGGTCGAGGTTCCGCGCCTGGTCCGCCGCCCGGGCCTCGCCGAGGTGCCGCTCGACGTTGCCCAGCGCCCCGAATATCCGGGCCAGCGATGCCACCCGCTCGACAAGCTGGTCCCAAACGCCGTCGAGCACTCGGGTGCGCTGCTCGACCTGCAGCCGCACGTCGAGGCTGGTCGTGCTCGACGCGGTGTGGGCCAGCGCCCGGTACAGCTGCTGGAGCTCCGCGGTGTCCACGGACAGCGCCACCACCTCGGCGCCGAGGTCCACCTGGATGCGCTGCATGTCGAAGACCGGCGAGAGCCAAGTGGGCGAGACCGTGATGTGGTCGAAATAGACGCCCGCCAAGTACAACAGCGTCTCGTACCGATCGTTGAAATGCAGGGGGCCGGTGCCGTCGGGGGCCACCGGGCGACCCCAGCTCTCCACCCTCCGCAGGGCCGCCGCGGAGGAGCTGCCCTCGCCGAGCCGGTCGACGCGAGCCGCCGCCGCCGAGGCCACGTCCGCGATGGCCGCGGACCCGACGCTCACGACGTAGCCGCGGCCATCCGGCTGCGGCACCGGCGTCCAGCACAGCATGCCGAACAACTCGGTGCGCTGCGCCACGGTCAGATGCACCCCCTCGCGGCGCTCCCGCCGCACCCCGCGCACGCCGCCCGGATAGATCACCGCCGAGCCCACTACGCGGGAGCGCACCGCGTGCAGTCGCCGCCGGAGGTCCTCGGCGCGCAGGCTCAGCGCCATCAGGCGGGCGCCCCGCTCCAGGCCCCGCATCATCTTCTCGGTCCGGTCCAGCCGCTCGGCCATCTCCCGCACCTGCGCGAAGCCGCCGACCGAGGGCACGCCCACACCCGCCCGGCAGCGGGCGAGGAGGATGTGACGCATCGATGGCTCGAGCCGGCCGGCCGCGATCAGCACCGCCGCGCTATCGGACAGATCGCGCCGCGCACCGTCGATGGTCGCGCCGTCGCACCAGGCCCGCACGTGCGCGAGCACCCGGGCCCGGTTGGCCTCCGCGTCCTCAATAAAACCAGTCATCGATCGCCATCCTGTCCCGAGAACTCGACGCCGTCGCCGAGGCGAGGCTGCGTCCGTCGTTCCAGGATGCCCGAACTTCCCCCGCCGCGCACCGTCGATCCGCAGTACGGCGGGGGAATCCGTGCGAGGCTGGCACCGCTATGACGAACAACACCGCCGCGCATCCCCCGAAGCATGAGACCTTCGACTTGGACGCGATGACTAATACCGATCCGAAGGGGTTCGTCCGCCCCGTCGACGAGTACCGCCGCGAGCCGTGGGGCCTCTATATGGCACGTCCGGCCGACCACCCGCGCTTTTACTATCTGGAATCGTGGCTGCTGCCGACGCTGGGTCTGCGCGCCTCGGTCTTCCACTTCACACCCGGCCATGAGCGGGACCAGGACCACTACGTGGATATCGGCGAGTTCTCTGACGGCGGTCGGACTTGGCAGTCGGAGGACCACTACCTGGATCTGGTGGTGCGGACCGGCACCTGCACAGAGCTGCTCGATGTGGACGAGCTGTTCGACGCCCGCCTCGCCGGGCTGCTCGACCAGGAGCGGGCCGAGGCGGCGGTGCACCGCGCGGTGGCCGCGGTCGACGGCATCGCCGCCCACGGCCACGATCTGCTGGCGTGGCTGGGCTCGTTGGGGATGCCGGCAGTCTTCCGCCCCGGCTAGGCGGGGCTGATCAGGTGCACGGCGACCGGCCGGAGCGGGTCGCAGCCGCGGTGCAGCCGGTAGCTGTTGCCGACCGCCCGCGCCTGTAGATCCGCCAGGTCCGGCGTGGTGGCGCCGCTGTCGACGGGGAAGCCGGCGCCGCCCAAGATTGCGGAGAGCTCCTGCGCCGTCGCCGCGTCCGCGATGGTCACGAGGATGTCGAGGCAGTCCCGGGCCGGCTGACCGGGCACCGAGGTGGGCCCGACATGCTCGATGGCGAGCGACCGCCCGCCCGTGGCGAGGCCGAGACGGGCGATGGCGCGTCGCGCCTGGCCCGCCCACTCTGGGTTGGCTTCCACGATGTCCGACGCGGCGATCACGCCGGACTGCTCGCTGATATTGCGCTCGAACGGGATCAGCCGCTCGATCCACAGCGTGCGGACGTCCTCGACGATCGCGCCCGGCGCGCCGCCGTTGTCTAGCCACACATCTGCGGCGGCCCGGCGCTGTTCCACGGTGGCCTGCGCGGCCATCCGCGCGCGGACATCGGACTCCTCCATGCCGCGGTACTCGGTGAGCCGCCGCAGCCGCTCAGCCTCGTCCACGTGCACCACCACGACCAGGTCGAAGGCCGCGCCCATGCCGCCTTCGACGATCAGCGGGATGTCCTGGACCAGGATCCCGTCGGCTGGCGCCGCCTGCACATACTCCTGTGTGCGCGCGCCGATCCGCGGATGCAGGATCGAGTTCAGTGTCAGCCGCGACTCGTCGTCCGCGAAGGCCCGGGCGGCCAGCGCCGCGCGGTCGAGGGACCCGTCCGCGGCGATCACCGTCGGCCCGAAGGCCGCCGCCAGCTCGGCGAGGCCCTCGCTGCCGGGCTCGACGACCTCGCGCGCGATACGGTCCGCGTCGACGATCACCGCCCCCAGGTCGGCCAGCGCCCCCGCCACCGTCGACTTGCCTGCCCCGATTCCACCGGTCAATCCCACTCTCAGCACGCCGTCGAGTGTTCCATACCGACAGTGAAGGCCGGGCCCCACCTCCGTGTGAAGGTGGGGCCCGGCCCTGTGTCTAGCTTGTACTGCGTCTAGCTAGCTCGGCAGATTACGCGTTGCCGGCAAGCTTCTCGCGCAGTGCAGCGAGCTGCTCGTCGCTGGCCAGCGAGCCACCGGTCGAGACCGCAGCGGTCTCGCCGTCAACGGCGTCATCCTCGGAGCCACCGGACGAGTAGTTCGCCGCAGCGGCGCTCTCGGTCTCGGCGTCGGCCGCCATCTTCTCGATCTGAGTGGTGTGCATCTTGTGACGACGCTCGGCCTCCTGGTAACGGCCTTCCCACTCCTCACGCTGCTTGTCGAAGCCCTCAAGCCACTCGTTGGTCTCCGAGTCGAAGCCCTCCGGGAAGATGTAGTTCCCGGCCTCGTCGTAGCTGTCGGCCATGCCGTACTTGGAGGGGTCGAACTCCTCCGAGTAGTCCTCGTTGGCCTGCTTGAGGCTCAGCGAGATGCGGCGACGCTCCAGGTCGATGTCGATGACCTTGACCATGGCGTCGTCGTTCACGCCGACAACCTGGTCCGGAACCTCGACGTGGCGCTCGGCCAGCTCGGAGATGTGGACCAGACCCTCGATGCCCTCGTCCACGCGGACGAACGCGCCGAACGGCACGAGCTTCGTGACCTTGCCGGGCACGATCTGGCCGATGGCGTGCGTGCGGGCGAACTGGCGCCACGGGTCTTCCTGCGTCGCCTTGAGCGACAGGGAGACACGCTCGCGGTCCATGTCGACGTCGAGGACCTCGACGGTGACCTCGTCGCCCACCGTGACGACCTCGGACGGGTGGTCGATGTGCTTCCAGGACAGCTCGGAGACGTGCACCAGGCCGTCGACGCCACCCAGGTCCACGAAGGCACCGAAGTTGACGATGGAGGACACGACGCCCTTGCGGACCTGGCCCTTCTGGAGCTGGTGCAGGAACTCGCTGCGGACCTCGGACTGGGTCTGCTCGAGCCATGCGCGACGCGACAGGACCACGTTGTTGCGGTTCTTGTCGAGCTCGATGATCTTGGCCTCGATCTCCTTGCCGACATACGGCTGGAGGTCGCGGACACGACGCATCTCGACGAGCGACGCCGGGAGGAATCCACGCAGGCCGATGTCGAGGATCAGGCCGCCCTTGACGACCTCGATGACGGTGCCTGTGACGGCCTCGTCCTTCTCCTTGAGCTCCTCGATGGTGCCCCAGGCGCGCTCGTACTGGGCGCGCTTCTTCGACAGGATGAGCCGGCCGTCCTTGTCCTCCTTGGTGAGGACGAGGGCTTCGATCTCATCGCCGACGGAGACAACCTCATTGGGGTCGACGTCGTGCTTGATCGAGAGCTCGCGCGAGGGGATGACACCCTCGGTCTTGTAACCGATGTCGAGCAGGACCTCGTCGCGATCAACCTTGACGATGGTGCCCTCAACGATGTCGCCATCGTTGAAGTACTTGATCGTCTTGTCGATTGCGGCGAGGAAGTCCTCGGCGGTGCCAATATCGTTAATGGCGACCTGCGGCGAGGTATGAGTAGGCGTGGACATTGAGTGAGTAGCTCCGGAGGGATTGAAAGTCGGTGTGTGGACTGACCTGCGAGGATCGATGACGGAATAGGTCCGTCGCGCCCTCGCCTGCCAGTTATGCAGATTCAGCTTGCGCCGATGGTCTTAGCTGGTCACGATTCGTGCTCTTCGCTTGCGCCCAACGATGAGGGCACTCGCGATACTCGACACTACTCGACGCCCGTGGCCACGGGCAAACGCGCCGGGCTCCTGGACCAGGTACCTTTTGATCCGATGACCGAGCAAAATGATCGACACCAAGACGCCAGCGCCGCGCTAGGCGAGGCCACCGTCAGCCGCGCCCGGATCGGAACCGCGGAGAGCCAGCACGCCAGCCGCGTGTGGTGGGACGCCGACGCCGACGATTACCACCGCACCCACGGCGACTTCCTCGGCGTGGACAGCGACCACGGCGAGTTCGTCTGGTGCCCGGAGGGCCTCCACGAGGGCGATATGCACCTGCTCGGCGAGGTGGCCGGCCAGCGGATCCTCGAGATCGGCTGCGGCTCCGCCCCGTGCTCACGGTGGCTCGCCGATCAGGGTGCGCACCCGGTGGGCCTCGACATCTCCATGCAGATGCTCCGGCATGGGGTGGCCGCGATGGACCGGGTCGGCAAGCGGGTGCCTCTCGTCCAGGCCGGCGCGGAGGCGCTACCCTTCGCCGACGAGTCCTTCGACGCGGCCTGCTCCGCGTTCGGCGGCGTCCCGTTCGTGGCCGACTCGGCGCTGGTCATGCGCGAGGTCGCCCGCGTCCTCAAGCCCGGCGGGCGCTGGGTGTTCTCCGTGAACCACCCGATGCGCTGGTGTTTCGCGGACGATCCCGGCCCGATGGGCATGGTCGCGTCAATCCCCTACTTCGACCGCTCCCCCTATGTGGAACTGGACGAGCAGGGAAATGCCATCTATGTGGAGCATCACCGCACCATCGGCGACCGGGTCCGCGAACTCGTCGCCGCCGGACTCCTCGTGGAGGACATCGTGGAGCCGGACTGGCCGGAGTGGCTCGACCGCGAGTGGGGACAGTGGAGCCCGCTGCGGGGCCAGGTCTTCCCCGGCACCGCGATCTTCTGCGCGCGCAAGCCCGGCTAGCGCCCCGCGGCTGGTTCGCCGGAAGCAGGTCCCGGTCGCCGCGGGCAGGTCGCCGCGGTTACACAGCCGAACCTCGCTTGCAACGACGGCGTCGCTACGAAGCCGCGGCGAACTCGGTCGTGGTGAACTCGGTCGTGGTGAACTCGGTCGTGGTGAACTCGGACGCGGCGAACTCGGCCGTGGCGAACTCGGCCGCGGTCAGAGTGTCAGAGCGAGAGCAGGATCCCGATCCGCATCGCCTCGGCCCGGCCCTGCGCCCGGCCGGCAAGCGCCGCGGGCAGCCGGGTCGACGGCGCGAGGGGATTGGTGCCGAACGCCTGTCGCGAATTGGCGTCGGGGACGATCGCCGCGGTGCGGGAGTCCTGCAGCGCGTCGAGCTCGGCGGCCAACGTGGGACCGGCCACCGCCTCCGAGAACGGCGCGATGACCAGCACCTCGGAGCAGCCCGCCGCGAGGTCCGCGTGGGTCGACGAGTTCAGCCCGCCGTCGAAATACCGCTTCCCGGCGATCGGCACCAGCGGCATCAGCCCCGGCACGGCGCAGCTGGCCATCACCGCCTCTAGCAGCGACGCCCCGGAATCGGCCGCCCACACCGTCAACTCGCCCGTCGCCGCGGCCACCGAGGTGAGCTGTAGGTCTGCGCCCGCCGGCCAGTCCTGGACGGGCAGCTGGCCGTCGATCACCGCCCGATAGACCTCCAGCGACGCCGTCTGCGCCTCCGCCGCCATCGCGCCGATGCGGCGCATCAGCGCGCGCAGACCATCGTCATGGGACTCCGGCCCCCGCTCGAAGAGCAGCTCCGACCACACATCGAGGTCATGTTCTGGCCGCTCCGCGCCCTCTCCGGGTGGTAGGGCTGCCAGTTGCGCGTCGAGCATGGCCGCGACCTCGGCCCCAGCCGCGACCTGCGCGCCGACGATCGAGCCCGCGGAGGTGCCGATGACGCGGCTCGGCCGGCCCAGCTCCACCCCCGCCTCCGCCAGGCCCGCGAGGATGCCCACCTCCCAGGCAATCCCGGCCACCCCGCCGCCGCCGAGCACCAATCCCAGTGCCATCGCCTACCTCCTCGAACGTCCCCGCAGCATAATTCCCGGCAAACCCGAACCGACGGGTCGCGGAATCTGAGACAACGTGATGGGGGCCGCGATGACCCGGTAGGTTCAGCGATGCTGACACTACAGTTCTCGGCGCGTACCTAGCTATTGATCTCACTGCGCACGCTCGGCGGCCCGCACAGGCCAGATATGGGGTTCGAATGGGTTCAGGCACACAGGATTCCGTGGTGGTGCTCGTTGACGCCTCGACTCCGATCGAGCGCCGCCTCATCGACGAGTGGCTGGCTGGCGGCGGATTGTCCGTGGCGGACAGCCCCGCCACGCAGATCCCGCTCAAGGCCCGCAGCCTGGAGCACCGGCTCGTCGGCCGCAGCGACGATCCGCTGATCGTCCCCGTGAAGATCGCCTGGCTCCCGCCCGAGCGCGACGGCGCCCGCCGCGCCCGGTTCTCCGATGTCATTGCCCTGACCAACCCGCGCAACCCGAACCGCCTGATCCAGCGGAGCATCGTCAAGCACTCCCCCGACCGCTTCGCCGTCCTCACCGGCGAGCCGGCACGGCTGAGCGAGATGCACACCCGGCTCATCGCGTCCGACGGCGATCCGGCACCCTCGTCGTTCTCCCGCTTCATCGTCCGCAACGCGGTCGTCACACTAGAGCGCGCGGAGCGCAAGCTGGTCGGCGACCGTTATAAGGTCCCGCGGCTGCTGGCTGAGCAGATCCTGGACTCGCCGGCGTTCCGGCGGCGCCTGTCCGTTATCGCGAGTGAGACCGGCACCAGCGACGCGGAGGCCGTCGCCGCGGCTCAGTCCTCCCTGCGCGAGCTTGTCGCGGTGCAGTCTCGCCTGGTCACGGATCTTTTCACGCAGGTCATGCACCCCATCTACGGCAATGCTTGGACGGTGGACGTCGACGAGTCCGGGCTGGCGGAGCTGCGGGAGCTGAACAAGACCAATCCCCTGGTGTTCATGCCCTCGCATCGCTCCTACGCCGACGCGTTCGTGCTCGGGGACGTGTTGTCCGGCCATGATTTTCCCCGAAATCACCTCATGGGCGGCGCGAACCTGACGTTCTGGCCCCTCGGCCCCATCGCCCGCCGCGCCGGCACCGTCTTCATCCGCCGCAGCTTCGGCGACGACCGGATCTACAAGGCCTCACTCGAGGAGTACTTCGCCCATCTGCTGTCCAAGCGGTTCAACCTCGAGTGGTACTTCGAGGGCGGCCGTACCCGCACGGGCAAGCTGCGCCCGCCGAAGTACGGGCTGCTGGCCTACGTGGCCAATGCCATCCGCACCAACCGCGCGCCGGACGCGATGCTGGTGCCTGTCTCCATCACCTATGAGCGGATGGCCGAGGTGGGGGCCGTCGCCGCGGAGCAGACCGGCGCGAAGAAGCAGCCCGAGGGGCTCAAGTGGCTCGCAAACTACGCGCGCAACCAGCAGCGCAGCGCGGGCAACGTCTACGTCCGCTTCGGCACGCCCCTATCCCTGCGCCAGCAGCTCGTGGCCGCCGGGGACCCGGATCTGGTCCCCACTCTGGAGGATCCGGCCGGGCCCGAGCTGAGCGAGGACGACCATCGGAGCCGGTCCCGCCTGGCCCTGCAGAAGGTCGGCTTCGAGGTGGCGGTGGGCATCAACCGCGCCACCCCGATCACGGTCAACGCGCTGGTCACCCTGGCGCTGCTCGGCGTGCGGGACCGGGCCCTGACGCTCAACGAGGTGCGTGCGGTGATCAGCCCGGTGCGCCGCTACATCGAGCAGCGGGACCTGCCCCAAGGCGAGCTGTCCATGCTCGACGACGACGCGGGCCTGGCCCGAGTGCTCAGCCGGCTCGACGCCGCGGGCGTGCTGACCACCTACGACGGCGGCCTCGAGCCCGTCTACTCGATCGAGCGCGGCCAGCACCTGGTCGCCGCGTTCTACCGCAACAGCGGCATCCACTGGTTCGTCAACCGCGCCATCCTGGAGCTCGCGATCCTGCACGCGCACCTCGGCGGCTACACCGACTCCGCCAACGCCGGCTGGCAGGAGTCCAAACGCATCCGGGACCTGCTCAAGTTCGAGTTCTTCTTCCCTGAGCGCGACACCTTCGAGGCGGAACTCCTCGCCGAGCTGGGCCTGGTCGTGCCGGAGTGGCGCGACCACATCCCCACCGCGCAAGACGCCCTGACCCGACTCGTGGACACTGGCTTCTTCATGGCCCACCGCACCCTCCGCTCGTTCTTCGACGCACAGCTTGTCGTCGCCGAGCGGCTCGCCGACCGCCCGCTGGACGCGCCGCTGGACAAGAAAGAATTCCTCGACGAGTGCGTGGCCGTCGGGCAGCAGATGCTGCTCCAGGCGCGCCTGCACGGGCCGGAGTCGGTGTCCTCCGAGCTGTTCGCCTCCGCCCTCCAGCTGGCGGACAACCAAGGCCTGCTGCGGCACAGCGACGACACCCTGCTGGCCGACCGACAAGAATTCGCGGAGCAGCTACGCACCCTCGGGGAGAGCCTTGCCCTCGCCGAATCCCTCGACATCTCCAATAGGAAGGTACAGCCGTGACCCTCGACGAGGCTCTCGACAGGATCCACGCCAGCCCCGACGGCCCGCAGGTGGCGGCGTTTTTCGACTTTGACGGCACCATCGTGCACGGGTTCTCCGGCATCCACTTCTTCCGCGACCGGCTGTTCGCGGGCAAGGTGGGCCCCGGCGAGCTGCTCGGCACCCTGCTCAACGGCGCCCGCGGCACCGACAGCGAGGCGGACTTCGAGCGCTTCGTCGCCGTCGCGTTCCGGGCCTGGGGCGGGCACACTGAGGCGGAGATGTCCACAGTGGGCCAGCACCTGTTCGAGAACACCCTCGCGGGCCTGATCTACCCGGAGGCCTGGCAGCTCATCCGCGCGCACGACGCGAAGGGCCACACCCTGGTGATCGCGTCGTCCGCGTCCAAGTTCCAGTTCGAGGCCGCCGCCCATGCCCTCGGCGTGGAGCACCTGCTGTACACCCCACTCGAGGTCCGGGACGGCGTGCTCACCGGGAAGGTCGATGGCAAGTCCCTCTGGCGCAGCGGCAAGGCCCGCGCCACCCGGGAGTTCGCCGAGGAGCATGGCATAGACACCGCCGCGAGCTTCACGTACTCGAACGGCGGGGAGGACGTCGAGTTCCTCAGCGTCGTCGGCAATCCCACCGCCACCAACCCCGACAAGTCTCTGGCCGAGGACGCCGGCGCCCGCGACTGGCCCATCTTGCGCTTCCGCCCGCGCGGCACTCACAGCGTCAAGGACGTCGCCCGCACCGCCGCCGCGTTCGGCACTATGGTCGGCGCCGCCGGCGCGGGCGTCGGGCTCGGTTTGCTCAACCGCAACCGCAAGGTCGCCCTCGACACCATCACGTCCATGTCCGGAGAGATGGCCCTGGCCACCGCGGGCGTCGACATCCGCGTCATCGGCGAGGACCACGCATGGAGCCAGCGCCCCGCCGTGTTCATCTTCAACCACCAAAGCCAGCTCGACATCCTCGTGCTGGCCAAGCTGCTGCGCGAGGGCATCACCGGCGTCGCGAAGCAGGAGATCGCCACCGACCCCATCCTCGGCGTGCCGCTGCGGCTGGCCGGCGCGACCTTCGTCGACCGGAAGAACTCGACCAAGGCCAAAGAGGCCCTGGGACCCGTCGTCGACACGCTGCGCGCCGGCACCTCCGTGATCATCGCGCCCGAGGGCACCAGGTCCCTCACCCCCTCGATCAACCCGTTCAAGAAGGGCGCCTTCCACATGGCGATGCAGGCCGGCGTGCCCATCGTGCCCGTGGTCCTGCGCAACACCGGAGAACTGATGTGGAAACATTCCACGCTGGTGCGGTCCGGCACTGTCGACGTGCTGGTGCATGAGCCCATCGACGTGAGCGGATGGCACGCCGACAATCTCGACGAGCACATCGCCGAGATCGAGGCCTTCTACCGGGACACGATCGCCAATTGGCCGAAGGGTGGACACTGACTTGTCCGAGAACGAAGCGACGGCCGAGAACCACTCGGCCGCGCCGCAAGAACGCGAGATGTGGTCGCGCAGATCAGTCTTCATCCTCGCGGCGATCGGCTCGGCCGTCGGGCTCGGCAACATCTGGCGCTTCCCGTACGTGGCGTATGCCAACGGCGGCGGCGCGTTCATCATCCCGTATCTGATCGCCCTGCTCACCGCGGGCATCCCGCTGCTGTTCCTGGACTACGCGATCGGCCACAAGTTCCGCGGCTCGCCCCCGCTGGCGTTCAAGCGCCTGCGCAAGCGCACCGAGGCCATCGGCTGGTGGCAGGTGGGCATCTGCTTCGTCATCTCCGTGTACTACGCGGTGATCATCGCGTGGGCGCTGCGCTACACGTTCTTCTCCCTCACGAGGGCCTGGGGCGACGACGCGGAGGGCTTCTTCGTCAAGGACTTCCTGAAGCAGTCCGACGCGAACTTCGGGTTCGACTACGTCGGCAACGTCGCCTGGCCGCTCATCCTGGTGTGGGTCGGCGTGATCGCGATCCTCGCGTTCGGCGTGCAGAAGGGCATCGGCGCGATCTCCCGGATCTTCGTCCCCGTCCTGATCCTGCTGTTCCTCGCGGTGGTCGTGCGCGCGCTGTTCCTGCCGGGCGCCGCCGCGGGCCTCGACGCGTTCTTCACCCCCGACTGGTCCGCGCTGACGAACACCAGCGTGTGGATCGCCGCCTACGGGCAGATCTTCTTCTCGCTGTCGGTGGCGTTCGGCATCATGGTCACGTACTCGTCGTACTTGAAGCGCAAGACGAACCTCACCGGCTCCGGCCTGGTCGTCGGCTTCTCCAACAGCGCCTTCGAGATCCTCGCCGGGATCGGCGTGTTCGCCGCCCTCGGCTTCATGGCCTTCCAGGCGGGCGAGCCGGTCTCGGAGGTGGTGGACGGCGGCATCGGCCTCGCGTTCATCGCGTTCCCGACGATCATCTCCCAGATGCCGGGCGGCGCGCTGTTCGGCTTCCTGTTCTTCGGCTCCCTGGTGTTCGCCGGGTTCACGTCGCTGATCAGCATCTCGCAGGTGGTGATCGCGGCCGTCGAGGACAAGCTGAGCCTCGGCACCGTGCGCTCCACGCTGCTCGTCGGCGGCGCGTCGGCCATCGTCTCGGTGGCCTTGTTCCCCACCACCACCGGCCTGAACCTGCTCGACGTCGTCGACCACTTCGTCAACAGCTTCGGCATCGTCACCGTCGCACTGGTCGCGATCGTCACGGTGTCCTGGCTGCTGCGCAGCCTCCCCGCCCTGCAGCTGCACCTGAACTCGGTGTCCTCGTTCAAGCTGGGCCGGCTGTGGCAGGTGTGCGTCGGGCTGCTCACGCCGATCGTGCTCGGCTACATGATGATCAGCGAGTTCGTCGACGTGATCCGCAACGGCTACGGCGGGCTCCCCACGGTGCTCGTCGTGTCCGCCGGCTGGGCGGTGCAGGTCGCGATTATCGTGTTCGCGATCCTGCTCTCGCTGACCCCGTGGCGGCACTACGGCGACCGCGTGCCCGAGTACACCGACCCCGTCCCCGCAGGAGCCGTCAAATGAGCACCTCCGCCATCGTGATGATGATCGTGGCCCTGACCATGCTGTGGGGCGGGCTGATCCTCAGCATCCTGCACCTGCGCAGGCACCCCGACGAGGAGGAGTAGCGGCTTCCGTCGCCCCAGCCTGAACGGAATCGCGGGCCCGTTGTCCATGGACAACGGGCCCGCGAGTCTTTGTGCTGGCGCCTAGTGCGCGGCGAGATCCCAGGACGCGCCGACGCCAACCGAGACGTCGAGCGGCACCGACAGCTTCATCGCGCCCGCCATCTCGCGGCGGACCAGCACCTCGACCTGCTCGCGCTCGGACTCGAGGATCTCGAGCACCAGCTCATCGTGGACCTGCAGCAGCATCCGCGACTGCACGCCGGCCTCCACCAGGGCCTTCTGCACGTTGATCATCGCGACCTTGATGATGTCCGCGGCGCTGCCCTGGATGGGGGCGTTGAGCGCCGCGCGCTCGGCGACGTCGCGGCGCTGGCGGTTGTCGCTGTTGAGGTCCGGCAGGTAGCGGCGGCGGCCGAACAGCGTCGACGTGTAGCCGTCCTTGCGGGCCTGCTCGACGACGGCGCGCAGGTAGTCGCGGACCGCGCCGAAGCGGGCGAAATACGCGTCCATCTGGGCCTTGGCCTCGTCGTTGCCAATCTTGAGCTGCTGCGCCAGGCCATAGGCGCTCAGGCCATACGCCAACCCGTAGGACATCGCCTTCACCCGGCTGCGCAACTCCGGGGTGATCTCGTCGATGGGCACGCCGAACGCGCGCGAGCCGACGAAGCTGTGCAGGTCCTCGCCGGTGTTGAAGGCCTCGATCAGGCCCTCGTCGCCGGACAGGTGCGCCATGATGCGCATCTCGATCTGGCTGTAGTCCGCGGTGAGCAGGGTGTCGTAGCCCTTGCCGACGACGAAGCCGTGGCGGATGCGCCGGCCAGCCTCGGTGCGGACGGGGATGTTCTGGAGGTTCGGGTCGGTGGACGAGAGCCGGCCGGTCGCCGCGACGTTCTGGTTGAACGTGGTGTGGATGCGGCCGTCGTCGGCGATCGTCTTGAGCAGCCCGTCGACGGTGACCTTCATGCGTGTCGCGTCGCGGTGTTCCAGCAGGTGCTGCAGGAACGGGTGGCTGGTCTTCTCGAAGAGCGTCTCCAGCGCGGCGGCGTCGGTGGTGTAGCCGGTCTTGGTCTTCTTCGTCTTCGGCATGTCGAGCTTGTCGAACAGCACCACCTGCAGCTGCTTCGGCGAGCCGAGATTGACGCGCTCGTCGATGACCTCATAGGCGGCCTCGGCGGCCTCGTGCACGCGAGACGCGAAGTCCGACTGCAGATCCTGCAGCTGGTCCAGGTTCATCGCGATGCCGGTGGCCTCGCACTCCGCGAGGACCTGCAGCAGCGGCAGCTCCATGTCGGTGAGCAGGCTCGCGGAGTGGATCTCCGTGAGCTCGGTGTCGAAGGCGGCGGCGAGGTCCAGCACGGCCTGCGCCCGCAGGATCTCCAGGCTCGCCTCCTTGGCGAGGCCCTCCGCGGGGGTCTCCTCCGCGTCCAGCAAGGACAGCTGGCCATCGCCGCCGTCCTCCACCCGCAGCTCCAGCTTGAGATAGCGCAGGGACAGGTCGTCGAGGTTGAAGCTGCGCTGGCCGGGGCGCAGCAGGTAGGCGGCCAGCGCGGTGTCGCTGGTGAGACCGCCGAGCGTCCAGCCGCGGCCGCGCAGCGCGTGGATCGCCCACTTCGCCTCGTGCAGCGCCTTCGGCTCCGCCTCGTCCGCGAGCCACTGGCCGAGCGACTTCTCGTCCTCCGGTGTCAGGTCGGAGGTCCGCACGTACCCGCACTCCCCGTCGGAGGCAGCGATGGCGATGGCCGTTGCGTCGGACCCGAACACCTTGTGCTCGCCGATGATGCCCAGCCCGTGGCGCGCGCCGGTCCGGGCGTGCGCGTCCAGCCACGCGGTCAACGCACCCGGCTCGACGGGTCCGCCGCGCACCGCGAAACCCTGCTCGGCCTCCGGCTCGGCGGACTCCAGGGTGTCGAACAGGCGCTTGCGCAGCGCCTCGAACTCCAGATCGTCGAACAGCGTGTGGATCTTCTCGCGGTCCCAGGGGGCGAGCTCGAGCTGGTCCGGGGTGTACTCGAGCTCCATGTCCCGCACCATCTCGGTGAGCTGGCGGTTGAGCTGCACCGTCGCCAGGTTCTCCCGCAGCGAGTCACCGACCTTGCCGCGTACCGCGTCCGCGTTCTCGATCAATCCGTCGAGGGAGCCGTACTCGCGGATCCACTTGGACGCCGTCTTCTCCCCCACCCCGGGGATGCCCGGCAGGTTGTCGCTGGGGTCCCCGCGCAGCGCCGCGTAGTCCGGGTACTGCTTGGGCGTCAGATTATATTTGCGCTCGACCTCTTCGGGCGTGAAGCGCGTCAGCTCCGAGACTCCCCGCATGGGGTAGAGCACGGTGACGTTCTCGGTGACCAGCTGCAGCGCGTCGCGGTCGCCGGTGCACACCAGCACCCGGTAGCCGAGCTGCTCGGCCTGGGTGACGAGGGTGGCGATGATGTCGTCCGCCTCGAAGCCCTCGACGGCCATCGTGGGGATGTTCATCGCGTGCAGGACCTCCCGTGCGAGGTCGATCTGCCCCTTGAACTCGTCGGGCGTCTTCGCACGGTTCGCCTTGTACTCCGGGAACTGCGCGGCGCGGAACGTCTTGCGGGACACGTCGAACGCGGTCGCCACATGCGTCGGCTTCTCATCGCGCAACAGGTTGATCAGCATCGACGTGAAGCCGAACACCGCGTTCGTGGTCTGTCCCGTGCTGGTCTTGAAATTGTCCGGCGGGATCGCGTAGAACGCCCGGAACGCCATCGAGTGGCCGTCGATCAGGAGAAGCGTGGGCTTCTCGTCACCCGATTGGGCGGTCTCGGATGCGGGGGTGGATGCCGGGGCCTTCGCTGCTGGACTCACGCCGATGAGTCTAGGCGGTGGCGCCGACAGTCACGCCCTCGCTCAGGCCATCCCGGCTCAGGACCCGCCGAGATTGTCGATGACGACTTGGGCGACCGCGCGCATCGTGGTGCGCCGGTCCATCGCGGCCCGCTGGATCCACGCGAACGCCTCGGGCTCGGTCATGGCGTTGGACGCGATCAGCACAGACTTCGCCCGCTCCACCAGTTTGCGTGTCTCCAACCGCTCGGTCAGCGACTCCACCTCGCGCTCGAGCGCGTGCAGCTCCGCGAACCGGCTCACCGCCAGCTCCATCGCCGGGATCAGATCCGCCTGGAAGAACGGCTTGACCAGGTAGGCCATCGCGCCGGCGTCCCGCGCCCGCTCGACGAGCTCGCGCTGGCTGAAAGCGGTGAGGATCACCACGGGCGCGATGCGGCGCGACGCGATCTCGGAGGCCGCGTCGATACCGTCGCGCCGGGGCATCTTCACGTCCATAATCACCAGGTCCGGGCGCAGCTCGACGGCGAGGTCCACCGCCTGCTGCCCATCGGACGCCTCCCCCACCACGTCATAGCCCTCGTCGCGGAGCATCTCCACGAGGTCCATCCGGATCAGGGACTCATCCTCCGCGACCACGACCCGCCAAACCTTGCTGGGGCCGCCGGCCTTGCCGGACTGCGCGGACAGCAAGTCCATGGTCGGGGCGCTCCTTCAACTCTGCGGCTAGGCCCCAATTGGGACGGAAGTCCATCCTACGATGCGGGGTCGATTTCCCCACGCCCGCACAGTCTTCTACACTGAGACCTCGAGTGACGCGCTGCCCGGATTCCCGTCTGTGCGGCGCGCTCGCACGCAGGGAGCCCCCGTAGCCCAATTGGCAGAGGCAACGGATTCAAAACCCGTCCAGTGTCGGTTCGAGTCCGACTGGGGGCACAAGATCACACAGGTCAAAGGCACTATCCAGAATCTTGGATAGTGCCTTTCCTATTTCAGCACGCAGAGCCTACGCAGCAAATTCAGCGGCGAACCGGTGGCCACACGCAGTTAGAGGGACTGCTCCCGGACAAACGTGGCGAACTGCTCCGAGATCACGTACTCGTCCCCATTGGCAGTTTTCCTAATCTGTGAACCCATCGTGTACGTGCCACTCGCGCCGATCACCCCGAGCTGCATCAGCCGGGGAACCAGGTGTGCCGGCACCGGACCACTGGGGTTCGCAGCCAGCGCGGCCTTCGCGTCGACAGACATCCTGGACCAGGGGCGTTCATAGTTCGTCGTCATGCCGACTAGCGTCGCTTAAGCAGCCAAAGTTTGTCCACTCCGCCGTTGGATCCTCCACCGAATCCACTCGTTGTTGATCAGCGGTGGGGGCACACACAAAGAAGACGTCATCCGAACCATTGGATGGCGCCTTCTTTGACAATTGCCCGCTACCGGTTCGCCCCCCGCAGCGTGCCGGTCGTGCTCCCCGCCGGGTCGACGATGAGGCACAGGATCTCCCGGTCGCCCCCAGCCCACGAGGTCGACGTCGGGGTCAGCATAGAGATGTCGAGCTCAGATTCTGCATAGTCCATCCCCACAAAAGGCGCGAAGGCCTCCGCGCAGTACTCGTTCGCGGCGTCCGAGACCCCGGAGGAGCCGGGAAAGTCAGCGCCGATCATGTCCTTCTTCGCGAACAACTCGGACGCGTGGGGGCTCGAGCAGTCCACCGTGTTCTGATCGCCCTCCACGTCGCCGCCGCCGCCGATGATGTCGTCCGCCATACAGTCGCCCACCGAGAGCTCGAAGACGTCCACTGCGGCCGTGGTGGGCGCGGCACTGGTCCGGCTGGTGGTGGTGCTGCTCCCCGGGGACCGGCTCGTGGTGGCCGAGGTCGAATCCGTTGCCGCCGCATCGCTGCTGGCGGCGGTCGCGTCGCCGGCGGCTGTGGAGGTGCAGCCTGCCAGAACCAGCGTGGCGCATGCGGCGGTGGCCAGTGCTGCGGTTCGTGCGAGAGTTTTCAAGTGACGCTCCTATCGGTACTGCGCCGGGCAGCGCCTGATCAGATGCGCAACCCCGCCGGAATGTTCCCAACTCCCCCATTATCCCGTCCGCGATCGCAGACCTGAGGTTGGCCACTCGCTAGGATCAAGCGATGGACACACGGCGAGGTCAGGGGCGCTCCGCCCCGCAAGAGTCGGTGTCTAGCGACCTGCCCATCACCGCCAACCTCATCATCCCCGGCGCCGAGCTGCGGTGGCGGTTCTCCCGCGCCAGCGGGCCCGGCGGACAGGGCGTGAACACGACGGACTCGCGCGTGGAGCTCACGGTGAACCTGCTCGGGCTCGACGCGCTCAGCCCCGAGCAGTTCGCCAGGGTCGCCGACGCGCTCGGCGCCAGGCTGGTCGACGGCGCGCTGACCTTGGTCGCGTCGGAGCACCGCTCCCAACTGCGCAATCGCGAGGCCGCGCGGGGTCGGCTGACGGCGCTGTTGCAGTCCGCCCTTGCCGCGCCGCCGAAGCAGCGCAAGGCCACGAAGGCGACCAGGGGTTCGCGCCGGCGCCGGCTGGAGGCTAAGAAGCAACGCTCTCAGACGAAGGACCTACGCCGCAGGCCGGAGCATTAGGCGGCACCGGCTTCCAGACCCGCACGATAGCCCCGATCAGCACCGCCGCGAACACGGTGATGTAGATGTTCAACAGGAACTGGATACCGGTCCACCAGGGCGGGAACAGGAACAGCCCGACGGCGATGATGTCGGTGCCGTCGTAGACATAGGTCCACGCCGCGGTGGCCGCGAACAGCGCGACGGCGGCGATCCACCACCAGGCACAGCCCAGCGCCCGGTGCACCAGGTAGACGAATAGCGGCACGAACCACACCCAGTGGTGCCCCCACGAGAACGGGGACACGGCCGCGGAGGTCAGGCCGGAGAGGATGACCGCGAGCAATTGCTCGTCACGCTGGTAGAGGCGCACCGTCACGGTCAGGCTCACTGCGGTGATGAGCACGACGAGGAGCAGCCACAGCCAGGTGGGGGCGGCCCCCTGCACCAGATGCCCGAGCAGGCCGCGGATCGACTGGTTGGCCGGGTGCCGATCTTCGCCGATGCGGTCGGCCTGGAAAAAGGTGTGGGTCCAGTACTCGCGGGATTTCCTCGGCAGGATCGCCCAGGTGACCAGCACGGAAAGCGCCACCGTGCCCGTCGCGACGGCGGCCGTCCGCCATTGCCGCAGCGCCAGCAGCATCACGATGAAGTAGCCGGGGGTCAGCTTGATGCCCGCCGCGACGCCGATCCCGATGCCGCGCAGCAGGCCCTTCTCGTGGCGGGAGAAGTCCCATAGGACGAGGAGCATCAGCCACAGGTTGATTTGGCCGTAGAACAGGGTGGTCCGCACGGGCTCGAGGAACACCATGATGCCGGTGATCAGGACACTGGCGAGCACAACAGGCGGTGTCAGCCGGTAGCGCAGCATCCGCCAGGACATCAGGACGCATGCCAAGAGGGCGCAGAGGTTCGCGAGCATCCACGCGCTCACCACATGTGCCGTGGGGAATGCGTGCAGCGGGATGAACACGATGGTGGAGAACGGGGTATACGTGTACATCAGCCCGTAGATGACAGGTTCGGTGTACAGGGGCAGGCCCTCGAGAATCCGCCCCGCGCCGTCGCGGTAGACGTTCAGGTCCACGCCCCCGGCGAGGATTCCGATGCCAGGCGCCCGCGGGCTGACCTGGGTCACCAGCAGCACGAGGGCCGCGACCGCCCAGGCTCCCAAGCCCACGAATACCGCCGGACGCCAGGACAGGCTGCGGACGGCGACGACCTCGTGCTCGGCGTCCACGTCCGACACACCGTCTCCTCCCCTGGGCTGCCCGGTCCACGGGCAATTGAGACGAGGATAGATCACGGCAGCCCTAATACCGGGGAGCTATGCGGTGTGGGGCCCACCGAAATAATTCCGCGGGCGCGTCGTCGGTCTGCGGGCGCTATCGCACCCGCACATTGACAACGCGCCCGCGGAAAGGGAACCGGCGGAGGCCGGGAGTTAGCCCTGCTTCGCGAGGATGTCGAGCACCGCGAGGTGGCTGAACACCATCGACGTGCCGATGGGATTGCCGCCGCCCGGGTAGGTGAAGCCGCTGGGCGCCGCCATCGAGTTGCCGGCCGCGTATAGCCCGCCGATGAGCGCGCCGTCCGTGCCGAAGACCTGGCCGGCATTGTTGGTGCGCAGGCCGCCCTTGGTGCCCAGATCCGACAGCCCGAACTGTGCGGCGTGGAACGGGCCCTCGGTGATCGGGTACAGCGGGGGCTCGCCGCCGCTGAACGCGCGGTCGTAGGCCTCGTCGCCGCGGCCGAAGTCGGGGTCGACGCCGTCGCCCACAAAGCCGTTGAAACGGTCGACGGTCTTGACCAGCACGTCGGCGGGGACACCGATCAGCTCGGCCAGCTCCTCGAGGGTGTCGGCGGTCTTCCACAGGCCGGCCTCGACGTACTTCTCGGTCTCCACCATCGGGACGTTGGTGGCCTTGCAGGGCGGCACCTCGCCGTCGCGGTTGTCATAGACCATCCAGAACGGCAGGGTCATGCCCTTGTCCATCTGGTCGAGGATCTCGCGGCCCTGGCGGTCGTAGGCGGCGGACTCGTTGATGAACCGCTCGCCGTCCTGGTTGACGAAGATGCCGCCGGTGAACCACAGCGCGAACGCCGAGTTGCCGTCCGGGTGCGTCATGCCAGGCGCCCACCAGGCCTGGTCCATCAGGTCGGTGTCGGCGCCGATGTCGATGCCGGCCGTGATGGCCTTGCCGAGGCTGCCGGGGGTGCCCATCGAGTCGCGGGCCGCGCCGGGCACGCCGAACTTGTCACGCAGCTCCTGATTGCGCTCGAAGCCGCCGGACGCGATAACGACGCCCTTGTTGACCTTGACGTTGATCCGCCCGCCGTCGCGCACGATGACCGCGCCGACGATCTTCTTCGCGCCGTCCACCGTCTCGGTGAGCAGCTCCTCGCAGGGGCTGTTCAGCTGCGTGCGCACGTTCGGGTACTGCTGCATCGCCAGTAGGAACCGGCCGATCAGGGCCTGGCCGCCGATGACCATGTCCGGCAGTGGTTGGCCGAGCCAGTCGGTGCCCAGCGGCGGGCGCAGGGAGTCGCGCAGGTCGCCCATCTCCTCCGGCTTGAGCGGGATGGGGATGATGTGGCGGCCCTTGGCACTGGCCTTGGGCGCCTTGCCGTAGTAGTCCGGCCAGGGCAGCTCCATGAACTTGAGCGTCTCGTCCTGCTCCAGGTAGTCGATCAACGGCGCGCCGGCGCGCACGAAGGTCTCCTGCAGATCCTTGGGCGTGCGGTCGCCGACGACGGCGTGGTAGTACTCCAGGGCATCCTCGATGGTGTCCGTGTCGCCGTTGCGCTTGAGCACCGCGTTGCAGGGGAACCAGACGCCGCCGCCGCCGGAGTACGAGGTGACGCCGCCGAAGCGGTCCGTGGCCTCCACCAGCAGGGTGTTCAGGCCCTCGCGCGCCGCGGTGTAGGCGCCCGTGACGCCGCCGCCGCCGGAGCCGACCACCAGTACGTCACACTCGTCATCGAAATTCATGTTCTCTCCAGTTCATGCTCGCCCAGACAGGTATTCACCCCAATCTAGGCGCCGTCTGCCGTGGCCCCATGCCCTCCTCCCAGTGACAGGGACATTCCTCGTATCGGCCCACCGGGGGCTCCGCCCTGCGATGGTGGACGGGTGACTCGCTCCACGCCCCGCCGCCTGCCGCTGCTGCTCGCCACGCTGCTCGCGCTGGCCGTCCTGTCCCCCGCCTCCGCCGCCGCCGAGCCCGAGCAGCCGGGGTTCTACTGGGGCGCCGCGCAATCAGGTTTCCAGGCCGAGGGCGGCTATCCACCCGGCTCCCGGCCTGACGCCGCGACCCCGCCGGACAGCAACTGGAGCCGCTACGCCACCGCCAACGCGGGCAACGGGAAGGTCGACCCGTATGAGCGCGCCAACGACTTCCGCAACCGCTACCACGAGGACATCGCGAATGCCCGCGCGATGGGGCTGAACACATTCCGATTCGGCGTCGAGTGGGCCCGCGTGCAGCCCGCGCCGGGCGTGTGGGACCAGGCCGAGCTCGCGTACTACGACGACGTGGTCGCCACGATCCGCGCGTCGGGCATGACGCCCATGATCACCCTGATCCACTACGTCTACCCCGGCTGGGTCGCGGATGCCGGCGGGATGTTGACCGACGCGAACATCGCGGCGTTCGGCGAGTACGCCCGCGCGATCACCGCCCGCTATGCCGGGCTGGGCGTGCTGTGGGTGGCGGTCAACGAGCCGCTGGTGTTCGTCAAGCACGAGCTGACGATCGGCGCGATCAACCCACTGGAGGCCGGCGCGCTGCTCGACGGCCTCGAGCGGGCACACCGGGCTGCGTATGGGGCGGCGCACGACGCGGACCCGGCCGCGATGGTCACCAGCAACGAGGCGTTTCTGCCGGCCGTCACGCCGGTCACCGACGCGCTGTTCTCCGACCGCGTCGCGGACACGCTCGACTACGTGGGCATCGACTACTACTACGGCGTCGCACTGGACAACCTGACAACGATCAACGCCGCCTGGGACGATTTCTGGGCGGTGCGTCCACAGCCGGAGGACATCTACCACGCCCTGCGCCACTACTCGGACCGGTTCCCCGACAAGCCGCTGTACATCGTGGAGAACGGACTGCCCACGGACGGTGACCGCGTCGAGGCTGGGGCCCAGCCGCGTGCGGACGGCGTGACCCGCGCCGACAATCTGCGGGACACCATCTTCTGGGTCCAGCGCGCGAAGGCCGACGGCATGAATGTCATCGGCTACAACTACTGGTCCATCGCCGACAACTACGAGTGGGGCAGCTACCGCCCGCGCTTCGGGCTGTACACCGTCGACGCGCTGACGGATCCCGCGCTGACCCGGGTGCCCACCGACGGCGTCGCCGCGTATCGCGAGATCACCGCGCACGGCGGGGTGCCCGACGGCTACCGCCCGGTGAGCGCGCCCGTCACGTGCTCGCTGGCATCGATCCCGCGCAGTTGCGTCGAGCCCGCCGACGCAAGCGGGCCTGTTGTCCCGTTGAACTAACTGGCTATAAGTCTTGTCAAGTGCGGGCTGGCCCAGGTGGCATCGCCGTCGCGAGTGGCGGCGGTGCCAGGGCCGGTGCTGTTCGGCCGGTGTGCCGGTTCGGGGGGGTGGGTGCCCAGCGCCCACGCTGACATATGCGACCTCACCCGAGATTGGCGGGTCATCTGGCGACGTTCGGGCTGCTATGAGGGCGAGGGGCCGGGTCGGCGCTAGTCGTCGCCAGCACGGGATCCTTCTCGAGAGGGGTGTCGAGGAGTACGCGCAACGCGCCGATCCACACCAGCGCCGCCCCGAACAGGTGCAGGCTCACGAGCACCGCGGGCAGGTCGGTGAGGCTCTGCACGATGCCGATCACGCCCTGCAGGCCGAGCACTCCGAGGAAGACGAGGACCCGCAACCGCGCGGTGGTGTCCGACTTGCGCAGCGAGAGCAGCAGCGCGACGGTCAGCGCGAGCACCATCGCGACGAGGAGCCCGTGGAACCACGTGATCGCGGTCCAATTAAGGGGGATGCGGTGCACCGGATCCGGGTCGCCCGAGTGCGGGCCGCTGCCAGTGACCAGTGTGCCCACGGCGAGCGCGAGGCCCGTGGAGACCAGGACGCCGATGCCCAGCACGCGGGAGGTGGGGCCGACGGGTTCCGGCTTGCCGAAGTCGGCGACCCGCACGCGGTGCCACGTCAGCACCGTGGTGGTCAACAGCGCGGTGGCGGCGAGGAAGTGCCCGGCCACGATGTAGGGGTTCAGGCCCGTCCACACGGTGACGCCGCCGATGACGGCGTTGAGGACGACCATCCAGAACTGCGACCACGCGAGTCGGGTGATGGTGCGATCTTGGGGCTTCTGCAGCCGCGCGGCGATGATCGCCCAACCCACCGCGGCGCTGAGCGCCCAGGTCAGCATCCGGTTGCCGAACTCGATGATGCCGTGGATGCCCATCTCGGCCGTCGTGGTGATGGACTCGTCCGTGCACATCGGCCACTCCGGGCAGCCGAGGCCCGAGCCGGTCACGCGCACCACGCCGCCGCCGACTATGAGCACCACGGCCATCACCATCGCGGCGGTGGTCGCCCAGCGCAACCCCCGCCGGCTTACGGTATAGCGCTCGGCCAGCCAATCAAACGGCGTCGACATATAACAGACACACCCTCTCGCACGGAAAACCCGTCCAAGTCTAGCGAGTGCAGATAGCCGCTCAATTCTCCCGGGCGGCAAAGTGGCGCACGACGCACTCCTGCGCGACGCTCGCCACCAGCTGCCCGTCGCCGCGGATAAACCGGCCTGTCGCCAGTCCACGGGTGCCAGCCGCGACCGGCGACTCCGTGGAGTACAGCAGCCAGTCGTCGAACTGCAGCGGCCGATGCAGCCACATCGAGTGGTTGATCGTGGCCACCACGACGCGGTCGAGCCCCCAGGAGAGGCCGTGGGACGTCAGGATCGAGTCCAGCAGCGTGGTGTCGGACGTGTACGCCAGCAGTGCCGCCTGGACGTTGGGGTCCGCGGGCACGACGCCGTCGGGCCGCATCCAGACGCGGTTGTGGCCCAGCTGCTCGCCCGTCGCCTTCTGGATCCACGCCGGGTCGTTGGCATAGCGGAACTCGATGGGACGGATGGCGTCGACGAACCAGCCCAGATTCGACTCGTAGCCGGCCAGGACCTCCGTCAAGCCCGGCAGAGTCTCGGGCGCTGGCATGCTCGCCACCGCCGAGAGCTCCGGCTGGTGCTCCAAGCCAGGCTTGTCGCTGGTGTAAGAGAGCAGGATGGAGCACAGCAGCTCGCCGCCCTGGCTCACCTCGACGAGCCGGTTGGAGATCGACGCGCCGTCGCGCAGCCGGGTCACCCGGTAGTCGATGTCCGCGTCGATCTCGCCGCCCCGGATGAAGTGCCCGTTGACGGCGTGCAGGCGCAGCGGCTCCACAGGCTTTCCGCGGTCCGCGGACTTGGCGGCCGCGACAGCATCGACCGTGCGCCCGCCGGCGATGATGGCCTGGGCCATCAGCAGCCCGCCGAAGGTGCGGGCCGCGGTCTGCCGAGGCTGCGTTCCCCGGTACTCGTCTGCCCCCGTCTCCTCGAGGTCCAGGACGCCGAGGAGCATGCTGAGATCGCCGAGTACGGCGGGTGCGGCAGCCTCAGCGCGGTGCTTCCCCACTCAGCGGTCCTCGACGCCAATACGGTGCACGTGCACCAGGTTCGTCGAGCCCACCGTGTGCGGCGGGGAGCCGGCGACGATCACGACGACGTCGCCGCGCTCGTAGCGGCCGATCTCGAGGACGGCCTTGTCCACCTGGTGCATCATCTCGTCCGTCGAGGCGACCTTGTCCACCAGGAACGCCTCGGTGCCCCACGTCAGCGTCAGCTGGTTGCACACGGACTGCAGCGGGGTGAACGCCAGGATCGGCAGGCGGGTGTGCAGGCGGGAGATGCGGCGCACGGTGTCGCCAGACTGGGTGAACGCCGCGATCGCGGCGGCGTCGAGACGCTCGCCGATCTCGCGGGCGGCGTCGGTGATCACGCCGCGACGGGTGCGCGGACGGTGGGTCAGCGGCGGCACGTCGACGGAGTCCGCCTCCACCGCGTCGATGATCTTGCCCATCGCCTGCACGGCCACGACCGGGTACGCGCCGACCGAGGTCTCGCCGGAGAGCATGACGGCGTCCGCGCCGTCGAGCACGGCGTTGGCGACATCTGAGGCCTCGGCACGCGTCGGGCGGGCGTTCTCCATCATCGAGTCCAGCATCTGCGTGGCGACGATGACGGGCTTGGCGTTCTCGCGGGCGACCTGAATCGCGCGCTTCTGCACCAGCGGCACATCCTCCATCGGCAGCTCCACGCCGAGGTCGCCGCGGGCGACCATGACGGCGTCGAAGGCCAGCACGATGGCCTCAAGGTTCTCGATGGCCTCCGGCTTCTCCAGCTTCGCGATCACGGGGACCCGGCGGCCCACGCGGTCCATGACCTCGTGCACCAGCTCGATGTCCGACGGCGCCCGCACGAACGAGAGCGCGATGAAGTCCACGCCCATGTTCAGCGCGAACTCGCAGTCCGCGATGTCCTTCTCGCTCATCGCGGGGACCGAGACGTTCATGCCGGGCAGGGAGACGCCCTTGTTGTTGCTGACCGGGCCGCCCTCGACGACCCGGCACACGACGTCGTTGCCGTCGACCTCGACGACCACGAGGCCGACCTTGCCGTCGTCCACCAGGAGTCGGTCGCCGGGGACGGCGTCCTGGGCCAGGCCCTTATAGGTGGTGGAGACGCGATCGTGGGTGCCGTCGACCTCGTCGACGGTGATGCGCACAATCTCGCCGGTGGCCCACACGGTCTCGTTGTCGATGAAGCGGCCGAGGCGGATCTTCGGCCCCTGCAGGTCCGCCAGCACGCCCACCGGGCGGTCGAGTACGGCCGAGGCGGCCCGCACGCGGTCGTAGGCGACCTTGTGGTCGGCGTGATCGCCGTGGCTGAAGTTCAGCCGGGCAACATTCATGCCGGCCTGGACCAGTTCGTTGATTCGCTCGTCGGTGGCCACTGCAGGGCCAAGGGTGCAGACAATCTTCGCGCGTCGGTTCACCTGTCCCAGCCTAGTCAATCGCGGCTGTGAGAATCGCCTCGGATACCTGAGCCGCACCAGAATTCGCTAAAATTCATGCGATGTTCACTGGGTTAGGCGGGTGTCAGCGGCCAGCCAGGCAGGTTCCGGACCACTGTGAAAACGATCGCTACCACCAGGATCGAGTACCCCACCTTGGGCGCCACGCGCAGCGGCCGGCCCTGCCAGCGCGCCTTGGTCGCGATCCACAACAGCACGACCACCACGGGGATCATCGACAGGAGGAAGGCGTTACTGTGCGCGGCGCCCACGAAGTCGCCGTGCAGCAGGTCGTGCGTCATGCGCAGGCCTCCGCAGCCGGGGCAGTCCAGGCCCGTCAGCAACTTTGTAGGGCATTTGGGCATGAGAACACCCGGGTCATGGGGATTGGCGACTGCCAGATACCCAAGCCCGAGTGCGACAAGCGAGCCCGCCACCGCCCACGTCCAGACCAGCCCGACGCGGGCGGCGTGCAGGGCGTCAGGGGCGGAGCTTGCGACCGTTCGCATCCCGCACGTTCCCGGTCAGCATCATGATCGCGTCGATCAGGGCCCAGATGCCCAGCCCACCGCAGGTGAACAGCTGCGCGATCGCGATGCCCGTGTGGCCGGTGTACCAGCGGCCGGCGCCGAAACCACCAGCGAACAGCTGCAGCAGGCCCGCGACCAGCTGCTGCTTGTCCGAGAACGGCTCGCCCGTGATCGGGTCCCGGCCGTAGGGCGCCGAGGGGTCGATGTTGGGGTTGTACAGCTGCCCCGGCGCGTACTGCGGCTGGCCATACCCGGGCTGGCCATACGGCTGACCATACGGCTGCTGCGGCTGCCCATAGGCCTGCGGTCCGGGCTGCCCGTACTGCTGCTGCTGTTGCCCATACTGGGGCTGGCCGTAACCAGGCTGGCCGTAGTCGGGCTGGCCCTGGCCGTAGCCGTAGCCGTAGCCAGACTGACCGGTGGACCCAGCGGGCTGCCCGGGGGCGCTAGCCGGCCAGGGCGGCACATCGCCAGTCCCCTTGGACAAGTTCACCGGATCGATGTTGTCGGCGGCCGACTCGATGGGCGCGCCCGCAACCGGGTTCTGGATCGGCGTCTCGCCATACGTCGAGCCGGACGCGGTGGCATCCGACTCGTAGGTGGGCGCGCTCCCCCAACCCGGGCCGCTGCCCGCACCAGCCTGAGTGGTCCAGCCCGGGCCAGCCGAGTCCTTGTGGACGGGCCTGTCCCCCTCGGCGCCATCGGCGATGGGCGCGTCGTAGCTGGGCACCGCTGGCGCCGGCTGATCTGCCGGCTTCTTGGTTCCCTCGGAGTCGGTCATTACGAAGATCCTTCCAGAACTGACGGCCTCAAAACTAGAAGACGCCGATTGACCCGGTCACTTGTCTTGGGTTGATGATTCCCCGCTGTCCGCAGGCTCGCTCTCACCGGAGACCGGTGTGGCGAGTGCCGCGCGGGTCTGTCGCGACTTCAGATCGTCGGGGTCCTCGCGGCCCTTGGTCGCCAGCACGATGTAGGCCACTGCGGCGAGGAACACCACGGCGGAGGTGATCGTGTTGACCCGCAGTCCGAGGATGAGCGACGCGTGGTCGCTGCGCAGCAACTCGATCCAGAACCGGCCCAGGCAATAGCCCGCGACATACAGCGCGAACAGCCGGCCGTGCCCGAGGCGGTATCGCTTGTCCACCTGCACCAGCAGCACAACGATCAGCAGGTTCCAGATGACCTCGTATAGGAAAGTCGGCTGGACCGTCGTGAGGACGACCCCGTTGGAGACGCCCTCCATCTGATCCAGCGCGCCGGCGCCGTTGACCCGCTGGTAGATCTCCAGCCCCCACGGCATGGTCGTGGCGCTGCCGTAGAGCTCCTGGTTGAAGTAGTTGCCGAGCCGGCCGATACCCTGCGCCAGCACGATGCCCGGTGCGATGGCATCGCCGAACGCGGGCAGCGGGATCCCGCGCCGACGGCAGCCGATCCACGCGCCGACGGCACCGAGCGCCACCGCGCCCCAGATGCCGAGGCCGCCCTCCCAGATCTTGAGCGCGTTCAGCGGATCCTTGCCCGCGCCGAAGTACATGGGCCAGTCCGTGATCACGTGGTAGAGCCGACCGCCGATGAGGCCGAACGGCACCGCCCAGATGGCGAGGTCGAAGACCGTGCCCTTCTCGCCGCCGCGGGCCACCCAGCGCTTGTCGCCCCACACGATCGCGACGATGATGCCGATGATGATGAACAGGGCGTACGCGCGGATGGCCAGCGGCCCCACGAACCACACGCCCTGCGGCGGGCTGGGGATCGCGGCCAGGATCGCAGTGTTCACGCCCGGACCCCTGCCCGGACGCCGTCCGCCAGCTCGCGGGTCAGCTTCTCCACCGCGGGCAGGCCCTCGCCGACCGCGCTGACAAGCGCCGAGCCGACGATCACGGCATCGGCATAGCCGGCGATCTCCGCCGCCTGCGCGCCGCTGCGCACACCGAGACCCACGCCGACCGGAATGTCGGAGTGCGCCTTAACCCGCGCGACCAGTTCCGGCGCGGACGAGGACACGGTCGTGCGGGCGCCGGTAACGCCCATCGTGGACGCCGCGTAGACGAACCCGCTCGAGGCCTCGACCGTCATGGCCAGCCGCTCCGCAGTGGACGAGGGGGCGACCAGGAAGATGCGGTCCAGCCCGTGCTCGGTCGACGCGGCGATCCACTCGCCCGCCTCGTCCGGGATCAGGTCCGGGGTGACGACGCCGAGGCCACCGGCGCTGGCGAGGTCCCGCGCGAACGCGTCGACGCCGTAACGGTGCACCAGGTTCCAGTAGCACATGATCACGGGATTGCCGCCCGCGGCGGAGATCGCCTCGACCACGCGCATCGTGTCGCGCACCCGGAAGCCGGCCTGCAGCGCGGTGTTCGCGGCGGCCTGGATCGTCGCGCCGTCCATCACGGGGTCGGAGTACGGGATGCCGACCTCGATGATGTCGGTGCCGCCGTCGATCAGCGCCTTGAAGGCGTCGATGGAGCCGTCGACCGTCGGGTAGCCGGCCGGCAGGTAGCTGACCAGCGCCGCCCGCTCCTCGGCCGAGCAGCGCTCGAAAACCGGTGCCAGCCGGGACTTCTGGGTGCTCACTTGTCAGCTTCCTTCTCTGTGTTCTCGGCGTCCAGCAGACCGAACCAGGCGGCAGCGGTGTCCACGTCCTTGTCGCCGCGTCCGGAGATGTTCACCAGGATCGTCGCGTCGGGGCCAAGCTCTCGGCCCAGCTTCAACGCGCCGGCCACCGCGTGGGCGGACTCGATCGCCGGGATGATGCCCTCGGTCTGCGAGAGCAGCTTAAACGCGTCCATCGCCTCGGTGTCGGTGATGGGGCGGTATTCCGCGCGGCCGATGTCGTGCAGATAGGAGTGCTCGGGGCCGACGCCCGGGTAGTCCAGGCCCGCGGAGATCGAGTGCGATTCGATGGTCTGGCCGTCCTCGTCCTGCAGCAGGTAGGACATCGCGCCGTGCAGCGCGCCGGGGAAGCCGCCGGTGATCGTCGCGGCGTGCCGGCCGGTCTCGACGCCGTCGCCGCCCGCCTCCATGCCGAGCAGGCGGACCTTCTCGTCGTCGAGGAAAGCGTGGAAGATGCCGATGGCGTTGGAGCCGCCGCCGACGCAGGCCACGATGGCGGTGGGCAGCTTGCCGGTCATCTCGAGCACCTGGGCGCGGGCCTCGAGGCCGATGATGCGCTGGAAGTCCCGGACCATCGTCGGGAACGGGTGCGGACCTGCGGCGGTGCCGAAGCAGTAATACGTGTCGTCGGCGTGCGCCACCCAGTCACGCAGCGCCTCGTTGATGGCGTCCTTGAGGGTGCGCGAGCCGGTCAACGCCGGGATGACCGTCGCTCCGAGCAGACGCATCCGGGCCACGTTCAGTGCCTGGCGCTTGGTGTCGACCTCGCCCATGTAGACGACGCACTCCAGGCCGAGCAGCGCGCACGCGGTGGCCGTGGCGACGCCGTGCTGGCCGGCGCCGGTCTCCGCGATCACGCGGGTCTTGCCCATCCGCTGCGCGAGCAGCGCCTGGCCCAGCACGTTGTTGATCTTGTGCGAGCCGGTGTGGTTCAGGTCCTCACGTTTGAGCAGGATCCGCGCCCCGCCGGCGTGCTCGGAGATGCGCCGAGCGTCGTAGACCGGGGACGGGCGGCCGGTGTAATGGCGCTGCAGCCGGTCGAGTTCCCCCAAGAAGTCGGCGTCGCCGCGCGCCTTGTCGTAGGCGGCGGTGACCTCCTCGATCACGGCCATCAGGGCCTCGGGCACGTACCGGCCGCCGTAGGCGCCGAAGTGGCCGCCGTCGTCCGGTTCGTGACCGCTGCGCTCGACCAAACCGGCGCTCATCTGCGGAAGGGAGTTGAGATCCTCGTTACTAGAAGTCACCCGGCCAGTCTGCCCTAGAGCCGACCATCGTCGCAGAACGGGGTCAACCGGAAAATAGGACCGACCCCGCGTATTGCTTAGCGGCCGGGCTTGGGGCAGGACGGGTGCACGCCGGCCGCCACCAGGTCCGAGACCATGATGCGCGGATCGCCCGCGGTGACCAGGCCCTCACCGACCAGGACCGCGTCGGCCCCCGCACCGGCATAGGCCATCAGGTCAGCCGGGCCGCGCACGCCGGACTCCGCGATCTTCACGACATTGCTGGGCAGGCCGGGCGCGATGCGGGCGAAGTTGCCGCGGTCGACCTCGAGGGTCTTCAGATCGCGCGCGTTGACGCCGATCACGGTGGCGCCGGCCTGCAGCGCGCGGTCCGCCTCTTCCTCGGTGTGGACCTCGACGAGCGCAGTCATGCCGAGCGACTCGGTGCGGTCCAGCAGCGACTCGAGGGTGTTCTGCTCCAGTGCCGCGACGATCAGCAGGATGACGTCCGCGCCATGCGCCCGCGCCTCGTGGATCTGGTACGGCCCCACGATGAAGTCCTTGCGCAGCACCGGGATTGTCACGGCCTTGCGCACGGCGTCCAGGTCCGCAAGGGAGCCGTGGAAACGCCGCTCCTCGGTGAGCACGCTGATCATGTGCGCGCCGCCCGCCTGGTAGGCGGCGGCGAGAACGGCCGGATCCGCGATCTCGGCGAGCGGCCCGCGCGACGGGCTCGCACGCTTGACCTCGGCGATCACCGCGATGCCGTCGCCCAGCAGCAGGGACTTCGCGTCGAGCGGGTCAGCGACCAGCTCGGCCGCGGCCTTGACCGCTGCCAGATCCAGGACGGCTTCGCGAGCCGCAACATCGAGGCGAACCCCGTCGATGATCGAATCGAGGACACTCATCGTGGTCGCTTCCCTTCCTTGCATCACACTCGCGGTGGCGTTGGCCACCGCATATTGGGCTCAGACTAGCTATCGGATTCGTCACCGCGAGTTTCGGGGTGAGCCCACGAAACCTCGTCGTCCTCGGTAGGATCTGCGCCGGCGTCCAGCGCGTCCCAAATCTGGCGCTGCTCAAGCCCCTCGCCATCGCTGTTCGCAACCGATTCCGCGGCCGCCTCCTTGCGGGCAGCCGGGGTCTCATACGACGAGGACAGGCCCTGCCGGCCGGATCCGCCGGTGATCAGCGGGACCGACGCGATGATCGCGAGCAGGCCCGCCACGATGGTCACCAGCACGGGCATCGACAAGAGCACCGCCCCCGTGACCTCCGTGCCGGCCGAGAGCTCCGCGATACTGTGGATCTGCGCGGGATCCGGGTCCCCGAAGAGCCCCGCCACGCCCTGCGCCGCCACCCCGATCCCCGCCAGCGCCAGCAGCACGCCCACCACGCGCACCCACCAGCCGCGCACCGCGAACATCGCCGCGATCCCCGCGATAAGCAGCAGCGCGAGCGGCGTCGACGCCGGCGACCAGTCAGCCCCGTTCAGTGCAGCCTCCACCGGCGGACGAAGCCCGTCCACCGAGGTGTACTCGACCCACGTCAAGCGGCTCGACGCCCACAGCAGCGCAGCCGCCGCCACCAGCAGCATCGTGCTGACCATCAAACCCCGGCGGGACTTCATGCCGTCGGCTCCGGACCGGGCTGCGCAGACTCGGACTCGAGCCGCACCGGCACCAGCGTCTCCGCCGCCGCGATCGCCCGCAGCACGGCCGCCGCCTTATTGCGGGTCTCCAGCTCCTCGTACTCCGGGTCGGAGTCTGCGACCACGCCCGCGCCAGCCTGCACATACGCCGTGCCGTCCTTCATCAGCGCCGTGCGGATCGCGATCGCCGTGTCCGCGTCGCCCGCGAAGTCCAAGTAGCCCACGATGCCGCCGTAGATCCCGCGGCGGGTCGTCTCCAACTCCTCGATCAACGCCAATGCCCGCGGCTTCGGCGCCCCGGAGAGCGTGCCGGCCGGGAAGCAGGCTGTGACCGCGTCGAGCGCCGTCCGCCCCTCCGCCAGCTGGCCGGACACCGTCGAGACGAGGTGCATCACGTGGCTGTAGCGCTCCACATGCCGGTAGTCGCCGACCTTGACCGTGCCGGGCGTGCACACCTTGCCGAGGTCGTTGCGGCCCAGGTCCACCAGCATCAGGTGCTCGGCGTTCTCCTTCTCGTCGTTGGTGAGGTCCTTCGCCAGGAGGATGTCCTCCTCCTCCGTGGCCCCGCGCCAGCGCGTGCCCGCGATCGGGTGCGTCGTGGCGACACCGTCAGCGACCGTCACCAGCGCCTCGGGGCTCGAGCCGACGATCGAGAACGCGGCCTCCCCCGCCGGTCCCGGCACATTGACCAGGTACATGTACGGGCTGGGGTTCGACGCGCGCAGCATCCGGTAGACGTCCAGCGGCGCGGCAGTCGTATCCATCTCGAAGCGCTGCGAGAGCACCACCTGGAACGCCTCGCCGTCCTCAATGTCCGTGATCAACTTGCGCACGCCCGCGAAGAACTCCGCAGCCGTGCGTTGGCGGCGGTACACCGGCTCCGGCTTGGAGTACGACGACACCGTGGACGGCGCCGGGGCGGCCAAGGCCTGTGTCATGGCGTCGAGCCTTTTCAGGGCGTCGTCGTAGGCCTCGTCGACCCGCTCATCGGTGCCGTCCCAGTTGACGGCGTTCGCGATCAGCGTGATCGAGCCCTCGTGGTGGTCCACCGCCGCCAGGTCCGTCGCGAGCAGCATCACCATCTCCGGCAACTCGAGGTCGTCGACCGTGTCGTTCGGCAGCTGCTCGAGCCTGCGCACCAGGTCGTAGCCCAGATAGCCGACGAGTCCGCCGGTCAGCGGGGGCATCCCGTCGATGTGCTCGCTCTCCAGCAACCGCAGAGTCTCGCGCAGCGCCGCGATGGGGTCCCCGCCCGCAGGCGCGCCCGCGGGCACATTGCCCAACCAGGCGGCCTCGCCGTCCACCACCGTCAACGCCGCCGGGCTGCCCGCGCCGATGAACGACCATCGCGACCACGATCGCCCGTTCTCCGCAGACTCCAGCAGGAAGGTGCCGGGGCGGTCCTGGGCCAGCTTCTGGTACGCCGATAACGGCGTCTCCGCGTCCGCCAGCACCTTGCGGGTGACCGGGACGACGCGGTGCTCCAGGGCGAGCGCGCGGAAAAGCTCTCGAGAAGTGGTCTGGTCTTGCATGGCCCCATCTTCCCAGGCGGTTATCTTCTTGCCCCGGGCAGGTAGCGTCGGGGTATGAGAACCGGTGACCTGGCGCCCGATTTCGAGTTGCCGGACCAAGATGGCCAAGCCCGACGCCTCAGCAGGATGCTGGCCGACGGACCGGTGGTGCTGTTCTTCTATCCGGGCGCGGACACCCCCGTTTGCACCGCCGAGGCCTGCCATTTCCGCGATCTCGCGGCCGATTTCGCGGCGGCCGGCGCCCAGCGCGTCGGCATCAGCATGGACTCCGTCGCGGCCCAGGCCCGCTTCGCCGCTAAGCGGTCCTTCGACTATCCCCTGCTCTCCGACGCGGACGGCGCCGTGGCTGCGCAGTTTGGCGTCAAGCGTGGACTGCTCGGCAAGATCGCGCCCGTCAAGCGCACCACATTCGTCATCGACACGGACCGCGTGGTCATGGACGTGATCAGCAGCGAGCTGCGCGCCCACGAGCACGCCGATCGGGCGCTGAAGGCACTGAGCCGGCGTTGAGCGATCTTCAGCTGTACCTGTCCACCAAGGCGGGCAGCGACCTGACCATCGACGGCTTGGAGCTGCAGGTCTGGTCGTTGACCAAGAGCGTCATCACCGCAGCCGAGGCCCAGCAGGTCGCCGCGAGCGAGTCCGAAGAAGAGTCCATCGTGGTCACCACTCTTTACCTCGAGCCGGAAGGCATCGTCCGCATCAGCCGGTTCGCCCACGAGCATTGTGTCCTCGTCGACTTCGAGGTCTTCGGCCCCGACTGGGAGGCCACCATCGCCGCGATGCGCGGCATTCAGGACAGCTGGGAGGACGAGGACGTCCATCTCATCGTCGGCGAGGCATACCCCGACACCAAGGTGCTGGTCACCTCGAACAGCTTGATCGCCAGCGGGCGCCTCTACGCGCCATATCTGCCGGAGCCGCCTCGTCCGGTGCCGGTACTCGCGAAGCTCTCGCGCCGGGACCACCCAAACCAGATGGAGCTCCCCCTGTTCGTTTAGCGGTAGGCGGTTGGCGCTCTAGGCCAGCGGGACGCCGCCGACGCCCCAGGACTCGCGGGGCACCTCGGTGATCGTCACCCACACCGAGGACGCCGCCTTGCCCGTAGCCTCCGCGTAGGCCTTGGTGACGGCCGCGATGGTCGCCGCCTTCTGCTCGTCTGTGATTCCCGGGGTCTGGCTAATCTGGATTAGTGGCATCTGCTGATTGTGCGCGAAGCCCTCCGCCGTGTGCCGGCGGGAGTGGCAGGATGGCAACCGAAGCCCCCACTGGGGTTTCCCCTCCGCTCGGATGGAGTGTCATGGCCGCCTTGCAGACAGTCGCAGTCCTCGAAGGGCTTCCTGCCATCCGCGGCTGGCAAGAAGCCCTGTACTGCGATCTTCACGAGCACCCCGAGCTCTCGCACCAAGAGGCTGAGACCTCCCGCAAGGTCGCCGAGAGGCTGCGCCATTCCGGATTCGAGGTGCACGATGGCATCGGGGGAACCGGCGTGGTCGGGGTGCTGCGCAACGGCTCCGGCCCCACAGTGTTGCTACGCGCGGACATGGATGCGCTGCCCGTGCGGGAATCAACCGGGCTCTCCTATTCGAGTGCGGTCCAGGCGATCGACGCCGACGGCGCCGAGGTTCCCGTGATGCACGCGTGCGGCCACGATGTGCACGTCGCGGCACTGCTCGGCGCGGCTGACCTGCTCGCTGCCGGGGCCGGGCACTGGCAAGGCACGTTGGTCGCTCTATTCCAGCCTGCTGAGGAGACCGCCGACGGGGCACGATCCATGGTTGACGACGGTCTCCAAGATCTGCTCCCGCCGGTCGACGTCGCGCTGGCCCAGCATGTGCTGGCGATGCCGGCGGGCCACATCGGCACCCGGTCCGGACCGGTGCTGTCCGCTGCCGACAGTGTGCGGGTGATCGTGTACGGCCGCGGCGCGCACGGGTCGATGCCGCAGGCGAGTGTGGACCCCGTGGTGCTCGCCGCGATGATTGTCATCCGGCTGCAGGCCATCGTCTCCCGGGAGGTGGCGCCCGGCGAGTCCGCGGTCCTCACCGTCGGCAGTATCGCCGCCGGGTCGAAGAGCAATGTGATCCCCGACCGCGCTGTGCTGCAAATGAACCTGCGCACCTACAGCGAGCAAACCCGTGCCACCATGATCAGCGCGATCCGTCGGATAGTGGCGGCTGAATGCCAGGCCTCCGGCTCGCCACGCGATCCCGAATTCGAGTTCTTCGACCGATTCCCGCTTACCGACAACGACGACGCCACCACCACCCGCGTCCACGAGGCCTTCACCACGCATTTCGGCGACCGCTGCCAGGAACTGCCACAACAATCCGCCAGCGAGGACTTCAGCGATATTCCCGCGGCGCTCGGTGTGCCGTACACCTACTGGGGTCTGGGCGGTGTCGATCCCGCGACTTATCAGGATGCTGTCGCGCGTGGCCGGGTCGACCAGGACATCCCGGTGAACCACTCCCCCAATTTCGCCCCGGTGTTGCAGCCGACGCTCGACGCCGGCACCGAGGCACTCGTCGTGGCCGCCCTCGCCTGGCTCGCCTGACAGCCCCGACGCAGGTGGGTTATCCACATCTGGTCCGCAATCCACAGCCCAGGCCCCCAGGCCCATTTCTGGCCCGAGAACGAGGCGGCGGGATGACATCCTCGCCTCATGGATGAGAACAACCCGCCATTCCTGGGCACCGATGCGATCGCCCGCGGGCTGGTGACCCGTCGACAACTACGGGCCGACTATCAGCAGGTCCTGCCCAACGTCTATTCGTCCTGCTCACTGCCGTTGGACCCCGTGCACCGGGCCCAGGCCGCCTGTGTGTGGGCCAGGGGTCGCGCCGTCCTCGCCGGCCGATCCGCCGCCGCGGTGTGGGGCGTGCAGGGCATCGCGGCCGATGCGCCCGCCGCCATCGCCACCCCTGAGCATCTGCGTCCGCCGGAGGGGGTCGAGGTTTACCGCGCCACGCTCGCGGACGACGAGCGCACCCGCTGGCTCTCGCTCCAGCTGACCACCCCGGCCCGGACGGCCTACGACCTGGGCAGACACCTTCCCTTCGCCGACGCGTTGGCCCACATCGAGCAGCTCTACCACCGCACCGGCCTCTCTGCCGATGACGTCTGGCGACTCGTCAACCGATATCCCCGCGCGCGCGGGATCAACAACCTGCGCAACGTGGTGTTCTTCTCCCGCCAGGGAGTCACGACACCGTTCCAGAGCCGCACCCGCGCCCAGATGATGAACGGACGATTGCCCCCGGCCGAAACCATGCTGGAGGTCCGCAACGAGCGCGGCTACCGCGTGGGGGTCGCCCACATCGGCTGGCGAAGGGAGCAGGTGGCAGTCCAGTGCTTCGACGACAGCTCCCAGCGGGAGTTCGACAACCTGAACACCCTGGTCGAGAGGGGATGGCGGGTCTTCGCTGTGAGTGCGGGGCAGCCAGTCGACCACCGCCCGAACCCATTCTTCCTCCTCAACCACCGGATCGAGAGCGCCTTGCTACTCCGCCAAAGCCAGTTGGGGTGAGACCACGGAGCAGCGGTATTGCACTGTATTTTCCCTACGTTGCGCGGGCGATAATCGCCCGTTTCTGCCCAATTCCGGTCGCTGCCAGCGCCGCGGTGCCCGCCCGCCGAGGGTACGCAGGCCCAATTTTGCGTATGCCCAGGTCGCGTTCATTCCGCAAGCACGGAGATTCTGACGACCGGGCGAATACAGTCGAGATACGGCGCGTCGCCGCTCATATTCCCCCGGTGGTCGATTTTCGTCGTCGCCGAGGACCCCTCAGCACATGCGTTTCCCCAGGTCATGCGCACCCAACACACGACAGCGTGCAATCCACCACCACGAACGGGCGATCCGCCGTCGAATTCGCAGGAACCCACGACGAGTCGACTCGATATCTGCCCGCGCAACGTAGGGCGCTGACAAGCAACCCTGCCCCGCCCGCCCAGTCTCACCGCGTGCACCGAGCCACCCGCTGACTGGCCCACCGACTCTAGTCGGCCAGTTGGATGCCAATCACTCTCCAGGAGGAGCTAACATTGACATCGTGATGACCAGTCAGGCCCCAGTCGGCCGCTCCCGGAACGGCTATCTGGTCGTGGTCTGATCCGCGCTCCTCCTCGCGTCTGAGCGAAATCAACCTCACCCGCACAGACCAGGGAGACTAATGACAGCGCGTTTCAACCACACCATCATCGCCTCAACAGATCCGACCGAGATGGCCGTCTACTATCGCGACCTGCTCGAAGCCGACGAGGCCCCATCGTGGGGTCCGTTCGTCAACATCCAGATCGCAGACGGCGTCCTGCTGCAGTTCGCCACTCCACCGACGGAGTTCTCACCGCAGCACTACGCTTACTTGCTCGACGACGCACACTTCGACCGCGCCCACGCCAAGATCACCGACAATAGCCAGGCGCATTGGGCCGATCCCCAACGTTCCCGGGCTGGCGAGATCAACTGCGGGCACGGCGGCCGTGGCGTCTATCTGCTCGACCCCTCGGGTCACTTTCTCGAGTTGATCACCCGCCCCTATCTGTGATCCCGGGGTGGCCTGGGATCACAGGCCGCCTTGTGATCCCAGGCCGCCGAGAAACGGACGCGCCTAGTCCACTGGTGGCAGCAGCACGTCCGCGTCGAAGCAGGTGTGCGCGCCGGTGTGGCAGGCCGCGCCCTCCTGGTCGACGGTCAGCAATACCGTGTCGCCATCGCAGTCCAGACGGACCGAGTGCACGTACTGCGTGTGCCCGGACGTCTCTCCCTTGACCCACCGCCCCTGACGCGAGCGTGAGAAGTACGTGGCGCGGCGGGTCACGAGGGTCTCGGCCAGCGCGGCGTCGTCCATCCAGGCGACCATCAGCACATCGCCTGTGGTCCGCTCCTGCGCGACGGCGCTGAACAGGCCCGCCTCGTTTCGCTTGAGCCGTGCCGCGATGGCGGGGTCCAAGGCTAAGGGGGCCGAGGCTGAGGCGGAATCCGTGCGGGAGTCGCTCATCGGACCGTGATCCCCTCGGCGGCCATGCTGGCCTTGACCTGCGCGATGCTGAGCTCGCCGAAGTGGAAGACGCTCGCGGCAAGGACCGCGTCGGCCCCGGCCTTGATCGCGGGGGCGAAGTCCTCGGCCTTTCCGGCCCCGCCACTGGCGATGATGGGGATGTTCACCGCGGCGCGCACGGCCGCGATGATCTTCAGGTCGAAGCCCTCTTTGGTGCCGTCGGCGTCCATCGAGTTGAGCAGGATCTCCCCCACTCCGAGCTCAGCGCCGCGGATGGCCCACTCGACGGCGTCGATGCCGGTGCCCTTCGTACCCCCGTGGGTGGTGACCTCCCAGCCGGACGGGGTGGGCTCTGTCCCCTCGGGGACGGTCCGCGCGTCGACGGACAGGACGATGCACTGGGAGCCGAAGCGCTGGCTGAGCTCGGAGAGCAACTCCGGCCGGGCAATAGCGGAGGTGTTGACGCTGACCTTGTCAGCCCCGGCGCGCAGGAGCTGGTCGACATCCTCGACGGAGCGGACGCCGCCGCCGACGGTGAGCGGGATGAAGATCTGCTCCGCGGTGCGGCGCACGACATCGAGCATGGTGCCGCGCCCGGACTTCGACGCGCTGACATCGAGGAACGTCAGCTCGTCGGCGCCCTGCTTGTTATAGGCGGCGGCTAGCTCGACGGGATCGCCGGCGTCCCGCAAGTTCGCGAACTTGACGCCCTTGACCACTCGGCCATCGTCCACGTCCAGGCAGGGAATCACACGTACCGCAAGCGTCATGTCAGCTCCGTTTCAGGTTCTTCTGCTATTTCCGGAAGGTAGTCCTCGGGATCGCCCAGGTCGAGGAACACCTCAAGCATCTCCTCGTGCACGCCAGGAGCGCCGACGACCACCGACGGCGAGCGGATGTCCCACTCGTTTCCAGCGAGGTCGGAGACGACGCCGCCAGCAGCCCGCACGAGCGCGACCCCGGCCGCGTTGTCCCAGGGGTGATCCCCGAAGCCGACGGCCGCACCGAGAATTCCGGCGGCCGTGAAGGCCAGGTCGGCCCCGGTGCTGCCGTGCATCCGCAGGCGGCTGACCCGGCTGCTGAGCTGCCCCAGGGCCTCGATTCGATATCTGCCGGGATAACGGCCGCGGCCCTCGAGGTTGAGCGCGCCGAGTCCGATCACGGAGTCGGACAGGGGCGCGCGGGACAGCGGCGGCAGCGGCTCGCCGTTGGCGAAGACCGGGCCGTCGATCGCGGCGGCGAACCGCTGGCCGACCAGCGGCAGCCAGGTCATCCCCAGGATGGGGACGCCGTCGTGGATCAGGGACAGCAGGACCCCGGCGATGGGCAGGCCAGAGGAGTAGTTGAAGGTGCCGTCCACCGGATCGAGCACCCAGACGGTGCCCGAGTCCAGCATCGGCCCACCGAACTCCTCGCCGTGCACCGGTATCCCTGTCCGCTCCAATAAGCCTCGGCCCAGACGGCGCTCGATCTCCAGATCGACCGCCGTCGCGAAGTCCTGCGGCCCCTTCATCACGTGGCCTGGCGCGCCGACGTTGTCACGGAAGTACGCGCTGACACCGTCGAGCAGCCCGGTCGCGATCGACAGCAGCCGCTGCGGGTCCTCCGGCAGGCCCGAGGGGATGTGCGCGCGCTGGTCTCGGGCCACGACGATGTGCGGAACTAGTTGGAAACCGCGGCGAGAGCCTCGGGCAGGGTGAAGCGTCCGGCGTACAGGGCCTTGCCGACGATCGAGCCCTCGACGCCGATAGGCGTGAGCTTGGCGATGTCGATGAGGTCCTGCAGCGTGGACACACCGCCGGAGGCGATGACGGGGGCCTTGGTGACGGCGCAGACCTGCTCGAGCAACCCGAGGTTGGGGCCCTGCAGAGTGCCGTCCTGCTTGACGTCGGTGACGACGTAGCGAGAACAGCCCTCGCGGTCGAGGCGATCGAGCACCTCCCAGAGGTCACCGCCGTCGCTGACCCAGCCGCGGCCGCGCAGGCGATAGTCGCCGTCGATCATCTTGACGTCCAGGCCCACCGCGATACGGTCGCCATACTTGGCGATGGCGCGGGCGCACCAGTCTGGGTCCTCGATGGCGGCGGTGCCGAGGTTGACTCGCGCGCAGCCGGTGGCCAGCGCGGCGACGAGGGAATCCTCATCGCGGATGCCGCCGGACAGCTCGACCTTCACGTCCAGCTCGCCGACGACCTGCTTGAGGAGCTCCCGGTTCTCCCCACGCCCGAACGCGGCGTCGAGGTCGACCAGATGCACCCACTCGGCACCGTCGGTTTGCCACTGGAGGGCGGCATCTCGAGGAGAGCCGTAGCTGGTCTCGCTACCGGCCTCTCCCTGGACAAGGCGGACGGCTTGACCGTCGGCGACATCTACTGCTGGCAGCAAAACAAGGCTCACGTGCGCCAACACTAGTGGCTGGCTACTCGCGCTCGGACTGCGGGTCGGAAAGGTAGCGCTTGGTCAGCCACTTCGACACGAAGGCCATGGCGCCGATGGCTAGCGCGACGCCCACGAGCACGATCCCCAGCGCCACCCAGCCGTCGGGCTTGACCAGCACTATCACGAGCGCGGCCAGCGCCAGCATCGACGCGAATGCGGCCGCCGCGCTGAGGGCCAGGCGCACGAAGTACCCCACGAATCCCCGGTCGACGGGCCGCCGAGTCACAGGCTCGAAACCCAATTCTCCAGCAGCTGCGCGCCAGCGTCGCCGGATTTCTCGGGGTGGAACTGCGTCGCGGTCAGGGGGCCATTCTCAATGGCGGAGATGAACCGTCCGCCATGGTCGGTCCAGGTCAGCTCCGGGGCCTTGAGCACATCGGACTCCCCCAGTTCCCAGCGTTGCACCGCGTAGGAGTGGACGAAGTAGAAGCGGGTGTCCGCGTCCAGGCCGGCGAACAGTCTGGTGTCCGCCGGCGCCTCGACGGTGTTCCACCCCATGTGCGGGAGGATCTTCGCCTGCAAACGCTCGACGGTGCCGGGCCATTCGCCGCAGCCCTCGGTCTCCACACCGAACTCGACGCCACGGTCGAACAGGACCTGCATGCCGACGCAGATGCCGAACACCGGACGCCCGCCCGCGAGCCGCTTGCCGATGATCCGCTCGCCGCGGATGCCGCGCAGGCCGGCCATGCAAGCCTCGTACGCGCCCACGCCGGGGACCAACAGCCCGTCCGCGGACAGTGCCACCGCGGGGTCGGCGGTGACGGTGACCGCAGCCCCGACGCGCTCGACTGCGCGCTGCGCCGAATGCAGGTTGCCGGATCCATAGTCCAGGATCGCGACTGTCTTTCGGCTCATCTTCGCCCTTCTAGGTGTGTGGCTGTCTAGACCAGTTGCAGGATGCCGCCGACGGCGGCCAGCAGCCCGAGCGCGCCGAGGATGCCGGAGACGAGCTTATTGGACTTGTATGTGGTGAACGCGCCGCCGAGGAGGAAGCCGCCGACGATGAACAGCCCATAGATCCAGAACTCGTCCATTATAGTGCGCCCTTCGTTGACGGGATGCCGCTGACACGGGGGTCGGGCTCGACGGCCTCGCGCAGCGCGCGGGCGACGGCCTTGTACTCGGCCTCGGTGATGTGGTGCGGGTCTCGACCGTGGATGGTGCGCACGTGCAGCGCGATGCGGGCGTTGAAGGCCAGCGTCTCGAAGACGTGCTTGTTGATCACGGTGTAGTACGGCACGCCGGGGTAGCCGCCGATCACCGAGTGCAGCATGTGGTCCGGCTCGCCGGTGTGCACGCAGTACGGGCGCCCGGAGACGTCGACGGCGGCGTGCACCAGGGTCTCGTCCATGGGGATGAACGAGTCGCCGAAGCGGCGGATGCCCCGCTTGTCCCCCAGCGCCTGGCCGAACGCCTGGCCCAGCACAATGGCGGTGTCCTCGACGGTGTGGTGCGCGTCGATCTCGACATCGCCCTTGGCGTGGACGGTCAGGTCGAAGCTGCCGTGCACGCCGAAGGCGGTCAGCATGTGGTCGAAGAACGGCACGCCCGTGGCGATGTCCACGATGCCGGTCCCGTCGAGGTTCACCTCGACGACAATGCTCGACTCGCTGGTGACGCGCTCGATCCGCGCGATGCGCTGGGTCATGACTGCTCTCCTGTGTGATCTAGCTCGGTCGCGGCGATCTCGTCGCTGGCCGCGATGAACGCGTCGTTCTCGGCGGCGAGGCCGATGGTGGCGCGCAGGTGGCCGTCGATCCCGACGTCCCGGATCAGCACCCCGCGGTCGAGGTAAGCCTGCCAGGCGCGGGGCGCGTCGACGAACCCGCCGAACAGCACGAAATTAGCATCCGACGGGATCACGTGGAAGCCGCTGTCGGCCAAGGCCTTCGACACTCGCACCCGCTCGGCTGCGAGTGCGTGGACGCTGGCGAGGGTCTCGTCCGCGTGGCGCAGTGCGGCGCACGCGGCGGCCTGCGTGATGACGGAGAGGTGGTACGGCAGACGCACCAGCAGCAAGGCCTCGATGAACGCCGGGGCCGCGGCGAGGTAGCCGAGCCGCCCGCCCGCGAACGCGAACGCCTTGCTCATGGTGCGGGTGACGACGATCTTGGCCGGGTACTCGTCGATCAGCGTGACCGCGCTGGGCGCCTCGGAGAACTCGGCGTACGCCTCGTCGACGATGACGATGCCCGGGGCGGCGTCGAGGATCCGGCGCAGCTCGGCGATTCGGACGCTGTGCCCGGTGGGGTTATTCGGGCTGGTCACGAAAACCACGTCGGGGCGGTGCTCCCGAACGGCCGCCACAGCGGCGTCGGCATCCAGCGCGAAATCGGCGCCCCGGAGGACCGGCAACCACCGCGTGTCGGTGCCGTCGGTGATGATCGGGTGCATCGAGTAGGAGGGCACGAAGCCCATCGCGCTGCGCCCCGGCCCGGCGAACGCCTGCAGCAGCTGCTGCAGGATCTCGTTGGAGCCGTTGGCCGCCCACACGTTCTCGGTCGTCACGGCGACACCGGTCTGCCCGGTCAGGTACGCGGCGAGGTCCGTGCGCAGGGCGATGGCGTCGCGGTCCGGGTAGCGGTGCAGCTCGCGGGCCGCCGCGCGGACGGACTCGGCGACGTCGTCGATGAGCGCCTGCGTCGGCGGGTGCGGGTTCTCATTGGTGTTCAGCTGGACGGGCACCTGCAATTGCGGTGCCCCATAGGCCGATTGGCCGCGCAGGTTCTCGCGGATGGGCAGCTGCGCCAGCGTGGTGGCGGCGCCGGGAACTGGTCCCTGGGCTTTGTCGGTCACTGTGGGTCCTTCAGTCCTAGTTGGGGAGCAGCGGCTCGAAGCGCAGGCGCACGGCCTCCCCATGGGCGGGCAGATCCTCCGCGTTGGCGAGGGCGATGACCTGCCCGTGCACCTCGCGCAGCGCCTGCTCGGAGTAGTCGACCACATGGACCCCGCGCAGGAAGGTCTGCACGCTCAGCCCGGAGGAGAAGCGCGACGCCCCCGCGGTGGGCAGCACGTGGTTCGAGCCGGCGCAGTAGTCGCCCAGGCTCACCGGGGCCCATGCGCCGACGAAGATCGCGCCGGCCGAGGTCACCTGCGCGGCAACGTTGTTCGCGTCGGCCGTCTGGATCTCGAGGTGCTCGGCGCCGTAGGCGTTGACGACCTGTAGGCCCTGCGCGAGATCGTCGACCAGGACGATCCCCGACTGCTGCCCGGACAGCGCCTCCTGCACGCGCTCCTGGTGCTTGGTCACGGCGAGCTGCACGTTGACGGCCTCGTCTACGGCGTCCGCGAGGGCCGCGCTGTCGGTGACGAGGACACTGGCCGCCATGACGTCATGCTCGGCCTGGCTAATCATGTCCGCCGCCAGGTGCACGGGGTCGGCGGTATCGTCCGCGAGGATCGCGATCTCGGTGGGCCCGGCCTCGGCGTCGATGCCGACGAGGCCGCGGCACAGGCGCTTCGCGGCGGTGACGTAGATGTTGCCGGGGCCGGTGATCATGTCGACGGGCGTGAGTCCAACACCCCGGCCGTCGACATCCGTGGTGTCCGTGCCGCCATAGGTCAGCAGCGCGACGGCCTGCGCGCCGCCGACGGCCCACACCTCCTCGACGCCCAGCAATTCGGCGGCCGCGAGGATCGTCGGGTGGGGCAGGCCGCCGAAATCCGCCTGCGGGGGCGAGCACACCACGAGCGAGCCGACGCCGGCCGCCTGCGCGGGCACCACGTTCATCACCACGGACGAGGGGTAGACGGCGTTGCCGCCGGGGACATACAGCCCGACGCGGTCCACCGGAATCCAGCGCTCGGTGACGACGCCGCCGGGAACCACCTCGGTGACGGAGTCCGTGCGCCGCTGCGCCGCATGCACGATGCGGGTGCGCTCGATCGCCGTCTCGAGGGCCTCGCGAACCTTGGGGTCCAGCTCGGCGAGAGCCTTCGTCAGCTCCGCGCGTGGCACGCGGATGCTGGCAGGCCGGACGCCGTCGAACTTCTCGCTCAGCTCGAGCGCCGCCTCGACCCCGCGGGTGCGAATCGCGTCGACCACCGGCTGGACCTGATGGGTGACCGCGTCCACATCGACTCCGCCACGCGGCAAGGCTCCGCGCAGCTGGGCGCGGCTCGGCGCGGCGCCTCGCAGGTCAATGCGGGCAAGCTGGACGCGGGCAGACATGGGAGTCCTCTCGGCTGAAACTGTCTCTGAGCTGGGGCGTGCCCAAAAACGGCGGCCCCAACCTCGATTATCCAGCATATGCCCAGGTTGACCACAATCGTGATCGGCCCCCTCCCCCACATTCCGCCTGCGGCCGGGGCTAGACGCCCGGAGGATAGCGCCCGTCCAGCACCTCGCGTAGACCCATCCCAGCTCGCAAATTGTGATGCTTGACACCACCTTCGTACTCCTACAGAGTGCAGATTGTTCGTTCACTTTCAAGCGGGGCCATGCGGGGGCACAGATGAATATCAGTATTTCGAACCGAGCGCGTCGGATCTTCGCCGTCGCGGCGGCGGCCACGATCGCGGTGCCCATCGCCGGCCTGGCCGGGGCCGCGCCCGCGGCTGCGCCCGGCCCGGTCCACGAGTCGACGGCCATCGCCGACCATGCCGCCGGGCGGGCGGACTGCGGCACCGGCTCGCTACCGGAGACCGGATTGCAGGGCGATGTCTCCGCCGCAGACCGCGACAGCGGACGCAGCACCGAGGGCTACCGGTGCAACACCACCCTCGCTGGCGCGTTCCCCGGCCTCGGCGCCGGCATCGTCTCCGCCAGCTTTGCGAACTGCGCCTACCTGGGCACACTGTTCCCCGGCAACCTCCTGGGCCCGACGCCCGGCGTGCAGGTCCTCGACGTGTCCGACCCCGCGAACCCGGTCCACACCACGACCCTCGCCGAGCCCGCCATGGTGGCCGGCACCTGGGAGAGCCTGAAAGTGAACGAGGAGCGGAAGCTGCTCGTCGGCACCGGAGTCCCGCTGCTCACCGGCTTCGGTCTGCTATCGGTCTACGACATCTCCGATTGCGCGCACCCGCGACTGCTCAACTCCGGGACAGGCACCGATCTGCAGATGCTCCTGCCCATCACCGCCCACGAGGGCGGCTTCTCCCCCGACGGCAACACCTACTGGGCCTCTGGAACGGCCCCCGGCATCGTCAGCGCCGTGGACCTCGCGGATCCGGCGAATCCGCGCGTGCTCTGGCAAGGGTTGATCGGGTTGTCCAGCCACGGGTTCGGCATGAGCCCCGACGGCAACCGGATGTACCTGTCCAACACTCTCGGCGGGATCACGGTCCTCGACACCAGCGCCGTCCAGAGCCGCCAGCCCAATCCGCAGGTGCCGCAGCTCGCTCAGCTCTCCTGGATCGACGGCGCGGCCACCCAGCACAGCGTCCCCGTCACGTATGACGGCCATCCCTACCTGTTCACGGTCGACGAGGGCGGGTCCGGCGGCGTGAAGCTGATCGATATCGCGGATGAGACCGCACCGCGCATCGTCAACTCGATCAAGCTCGAGGTCAACCTGCCGGAGAACCTGGACGCCGGGCTCGCCTCGTCCATGGGCGGTTCCGTCTTCGCCTACGAGTCCCACTACTGCACCGCCGACCGGCCCCGGGATCCGACCGCGCTGGCCTGCGGATGGATCTCCTCAGGAATCCGCGTCTTCGATGTCCGGGACCCGTTCAATGTCCGCGAGATCGCTTATTACAACCCGCCGGCGATGACCGGCCAGAACCTCGGCCGCATGAACTCCCCGCACGCCTGGGCCTCCGCGATCGGCGTGCCGCTGCTCAGCGCGCCCGCTATCGCCAGCGCCATCGCCAACGGACAGTTCGACAGCGAGGAGGCGATCTCCGCGCGCAGCGGCATGGTGGTCGGCGGCGACCTGTCCACCGACTGGTGCTTCTCGCCGCCGGCGTGGAAGGGCTCCCAGCTGTGGGTCACCTGCTCTGACAACGGTTTCATGGCCATCGAGCTCGACCCGAGCGTGTACACCCCGCCGGCCGATCAGCAGTCCACGGTCGGCTCGTGACGCGGTTGGCCGGCCTCAACTCCCCCTGGGCTCGCACCGCTGCCGTCGTCGCCGCAGTGCTGGTGCTGCTGGTCGTCGGCGCGGCGCTTCGGCCGGTCATCTTCGGAGACACCGCCTCCGGGGCGAGAGTCCACCCCATGTCGGATAACGCCACCGGGCGCGCGGCCACAGGACTCGGCCCGACCGAGATCGCCTTCGCCCAGGACATGGCCGTCCACCACCAACAGGCCCTGACCATGGTGCAACTGCTCGATCCCCAGGCCTCCCCCGAGGTGGCGGGACTCGCCCGGCAGATCGGCGACAGCCAGCGGATCGAGATCGGCATGCTGCTCGGCTGGCTCCGGCTCAGCGGCGCCACCGTCACCAATCCGGCGCCGATGGCGTGGATGCGCGACGGCGGCCACGGCGGGGATGGCGGGGATGGCCATGGCGATCCCGCGGCGCCTGGCCTGATGCCCGGCATGGCGAACTCCGCGGAGCTCGACGCGCTGGCCGCCGCCCGCGGACCCGATTCCGAGGTCCTCTTCCTCCAATTGATGCACCGCCACCATGTGGCCGGGGTGCAGATGGCGCAGGCCGCGGACCAGCGCCTCGAGGCCGGAACCGTGAAGCAGGCGGCCCGGGAGATGATCCAAGAGCAGAGCCGGGAGACCGGGGTGCTGACACTGCTGCTCGACCAACGCGGTGTACCGCCGCTGCCCCTGAATCCGTCGTAGCGCTACGCTGACTCCCATGTCCGAGTATTCGACCGCCCAGCCGCAGCAGCGGTGTTGTCGTGGCGGCGTCGGGCAGTTCGGCCGTGACTGTTGTCGCCGCCACTGTTGTCGCTGATCTACGCGACCATTCCCCGCTCCATCTCCAGGGGCAGCGCTCTCATCAATTCAGCCCGTGTCCAAGGGCTGGCTCCGCGTTCGCCCGCTCCCGGCCGGGACGACGTCGTCCTCGGCTCCCTATCTCAGCCCCACCCTCTGCTGGCATCCCGGCCAGGGCCAACTCCGCAATCCGCAAAGGACCCATCATGACCGCCACTCTCACCGGCCTCGCCGCCGTCACCGCTGCCAACCGCGCGGGCGTCGCTAAGGACCCCCAGAACGCCCAGGTCGTCTTCCGCGCCGAGGCCACCGCGCACGACGCCGTCGCGAGCACCATCACGGCCGGCCAGTACAGCCTCGAGGTGGACGAGCCGCCGGCGCTGGGCGGCGAGAACAAGGCCCCGAACCCCGTCGAGTACTACCTGGCCTCGCTGCTGTCCTGCCATGTGGTCACCTACCGCGTGTGGGCCGCCGAGCTCGGCATCGCGCTCGACGATGTGACCGCGAAGGCCGAGGGCGACCTCGACGTGCGCGGCTTCTTCGGCTTCGACGAGTCCGTGCGCCCGGGCTTCCAGGAGGTGCGCGTCGTGGTGACGCTGACCGGCCCGGAGCCCCGCGAGCGCTATGAGGAGCTGCACGCCAAGGTCGAGAACCACTGCCCCGTGCTGGATCTCACGCGCAACCCGACGCCGGTCAAGACTGTGCTCGCCTGACCGCGCCGACCCGATCGCTCGCCGGCTACGCGCGTCCACGCAGATTCTCCGGCCTCGGAACCTGCGTGGACGCTCGTAGCTTGGCCGACGCGTCCTGTCGAGTCCACTAACCGCTCTCTATCCACCGATCGCTCTTGAGCACGATGCCGCGTCGATTCCGCCGGATCATCGCGTCGGTAGCCCTCGGCTCTGCCGAGAGAGCCGGTCTCTGCCTCCGGACCTCCGTGTACCAGAGGAGATGATCAGAAATTTTCTCGCGTTCGATCGCCGCTCGCACCACCTCGGAGTGAGTACCACCCGGAGTCATCCTTCCTGCCTCGGCGAGCGCGGTAGCCCGATCCATCGACTGTGGGTGGCAGAAGACGACGGGCATCTTGTTCGAGCACTGGTCCCAACATGCGCCACCGATGTGGATATCTCCGGCGAAGAGCATCGGGCCGGACCCCATGACGGGCTTGAGCCAGCGGGGCTCGAACTCCACTAGGGGCCGCCCCTGCTCCAACAGCTGCATCGGAGTGGGGCCGTACTCCGTCCATCGCATTCGCTGCCGCCGAAACAGCGTCGTGGACTTGCGTGGAACTCGGGTGTAGGTGCCCAACCGGTATTGGTAACGCTGCCAGGGGTACAGCGCGAGGATCCGCTTGCAGCAGGCGATCTCCTCCGCCGTCCCCGCGAATCGGAGACCTTTCATCCGCGCTCCTCGGCATGCTCGTCTAGTAGGGGTAGTCGGCTATCCACGGTCGCCCTATTCTCTCCCCGTTGATCAACTCTCGATCGAGTTGACGGTCTTCGCGGTCGACAACCACCCCATGCCGCGCGCTGAAACCAGCCCGACGCGCCACCACGGCATCCGTGAATTGCGCACCCGCTACGCGCGTATCCCTGGCCGCTTTCACGGCCTTCCGAAATGGGCCCCATGGCGTGTGGGTGAACACGGTGCGACGATCACCCACTATCCGATACGCCCCAAATAGCGCCGGATCACCGGCAAATTCCACGGTTCCCGCGAACTTGCTCATGCGGTGCAATCCCAGCGGGCTGCGGTTACGCGCCACCATCTCCCCCAACGCCTGTCCCGTCTTCAGGTCGATCAGCTGAAAGGAGTTAAAGGTCTGTTTCCACCCGTCGCCACTTGAGAAGAACGTCGTCCAAAGGCTCCCGGACCATCGCCAGCGGCCGAACTTGTAGCCGTACGTGGTCCAGGAGTAGCCGTCGACGATCGATGCGACGGCCCGCCGGTCAGCCGGCAGCCTGAACATGGCCCGAAACAGCATCCTCACCAGCACAGCGCATCACTCCGCGCCGCCACAAAACGGAGTGATCGGGCCACTCCCATCACCACGCCCCGGAATCTCGCCCCATGCTCCACCGCGGAGGAGGACAACTCCACCACTGCGAACGTCGCGCCATCAGCCGAAGGGACCACCCCGCGGAGCTGGCAATAGGAGCCGCCGTCGGCCAGGTTGACGTAGTAGGCGATCGGCCGCCCGTCGACCACCTCAGTGGTCACCCCATCCGACACCTGGCCGGAGTCATTGGGAATCCGCCGGAGGAATTCGTCCAGGGCTAGATGGGGATTCCGCGCTGGACCGAATTCCTGGACATTCACGGTGAGCCAGGAGCTCACCTGCTCATCAGCATCCGACAGCCAATGCCGTCCGATGCCGCAGTATCTGACTCCCCCGCCCCGCATCTCCTGAAGCGAGGCCCGAAGCGCACCCACCACGGCATCCAGATTTTTCACGGCCTCCGCTGGTGTGAGGGGCGAGAGGACCTCTACAGCGCGATCCAGCTGCGCCTCGATATCAATGAGCGGAAGCGCATGGTAGCCCGGCGGCACCACGACCTCGAGGTCAACGGCGGCATTCACCTTTCGTACTCCCCTGCCGCAACGTGCGTAGAGACGAGTGCTGCCGCCCTGTCGCTCAAGTACATCGCATCCTCTGGTGTGACGACATCCGCCGCGTGCCTGCCGATCGCGCCCATGTTCTGCAACGGCGTCTTCAGCACCTGGGACGCGTCGGCCACCCGCTCAGAAATCACTCCGGGCGTGTTCACCACTCGGCTGACCTCGCTCAGACGAGCCGCCGTCCCCATCGATTCCCCAGCTGCGGCGGCCCCCGCGGCCACCTCATCGGCCATCCTGAGCCCCTTGGCCAGTCCGACTCCCGGCAACACGCCAAGCGCGTCGACCCCCAATGTCTTCGCTGCCTGCAACCCTCCGGTCAAGTCCCCCTGCATCAGCTTGCCCAGGCTCGCCTGCACCTCCGGATCTGACAAGTCCATCGCAAGAACCCCGGCGCCGGTCACCACCGAGATCCCCAAAGCGAGGACGTCGATCGGCGGCGGTGTGATCAAGGCCAGCACCCCGCTGGCCGCGGAGACGGTGGACAGCACCTGGTAGATCTCGTCCTTGTTCTCCGCGTACCAGTCCTTGATGGCGTCGACGGCGTCACCCAGCCGGTCGAGGATGCCCTGGTCCGGCTCGCTTGGGGCGTAGCGCGACGCGATCCCCGTCAGCTCCTCCGCCACCCTCGCGGCCTTCGCCTCGCAGACCACTTGCAGCTCACGTGCTTGGCGGAGCACCGACTCCAGCGTGGCCGAGCACTCGTCCACCGCCGTCTGCACCTGCCGGACCGCACCCTTCGCGGCGTCGAGCCGCCGCTGCGCCGCCTGCAACTCCTCGCCGGGATCGAACAGCATTCCGGCGAGCGCGAGGTCCGGATTCGCCTGCGCCCTGGTCAGCTCGGCCTCAGCTCTGGCGAGCGCCTCGCGCGCCACCCCGGCCTCCGCGTCCAACCGGCGGGCGTCCTCGGTCATCGCGACGAGAGCCTCGTGCCAGCCCCGGAACAGGGTCAGCGCCTCGTCGAGCGAGTTGCTGGCCATGCGCAGGTCCGTGCTGAGGGTCTGGTCCAGATGCGCACGGAAGGCGTCGCCGGCCTCCCCGCGCCACGCCTCATCGTGTGCGTCGCCGAGCCTGCCGAGCAGCGCGTTCGCCTCGCCCACCACCGTGGCCGCCGACGCGATCGACGCGCTGGTCGCCTCGACATCCGCGGGCAACCCCTCGACGGGATTGAAGCCGAGGTTCGGATACGGGTTCGGCGCCATCACCGACCACCCTCGCCAAGGCCGGTATCCGCGGCAGTGTCAGCGGGCACGTACTCCCCCAGCGCATTGAGCCCGTCCCGGAGCTCGTCCTCGATCTCGCGGTAGACCCGCACACAGCCCTCGAGGCCCTGAGCCGTGAGCGCGGCGCTCTCCGCTATCCGGCCGGTGCCGAACTGCCACGCCTTCTGGAACTCGTCGGCCGCCTTGCCGAGCACGGCCGGCCCAAGCTGCCGGCCCGCATCGCCAGTGAGCGCGCGCTGCGACTGTCTCAGCACGTCCTCGGAGGCGCGCAACTGCGTGACCGCGCCCTCGAGAACCGCCAGGTCAGCCTGAAAAAACCCACCCATGTCCCCCCACAATCTCTTGATCTCCCCCCGGCCGGTCCGCGTCCCACCGCAGATCCAGCCCCTCGCAAGCCACTATGAAATCACATATCGAGGCCCAGATCTAGGACTTCCACCGAATGTGTCAACGCGCCCACGGCCAGGTAGTCGACGCCGGTGCCCGCGTAGTCGGCGGCGTCGGCCAGGGACAGCCCGCCGGAGGACTCCAGTCGCGTGCCGGGCGAGACCTTATCGCGCCGCTGCACCGCGATCTGTGTCTGCCACACCGGGAAGTTGTCCAGTAGCACCAGCTCAGCCCGCTCGGCCAGGACCGCGTCGAGCTGCTCGAGGCTATCCACCTCGACCTCGCACTCCACCCCCGGGTACTGATCGCGCACGGCCTGCAGAGCGGCGACGACGGAGCCCGCGGCCACCACGTGGTTGTCCTTGATCAGCGCCTGATCGCCCAGGCCCATCCGATGGTTCACGCCGCCGCCGGCCCGCACCGCGTACTTCTGCAGCCCACGCAGCCCGGGCAGGGTCTTGCGGCTGTCCCGGATCTCGCACTTGGTGCCATCGACCGCGTCGACCCACTCCGCGGTGGCGGTGGCGATGCCGGAGAGGTGGCACACGAGGTTGAGCATCGTGCGCTCCGCGGTGAGCATGCCCCGGGTGGGGGCCTGCAGGCGCAAGACGACGTCGCCCGGCGCGACGACGGTCCCGTCCGCGGCCCGTTCGAGCACCTCGTAGTTCCCGGCGCCGATGACCTCGTCAAGCACCAGCAGCCCCACGTCCAGGCCTGCGACGACACCGTGTTCGCGGCTGACCATCGCCGCCTCGCCCCGCGCGTCGGCGGGGACCGTGGCCGCGGAGGTGATGTCTGCGCCGTAGCGCAGGTCCTCGTCCAGTGCCAAGCGAATCAGCGTAAGGGTCTCGGCGCGGTCGATCGACGGGTCCAGTGCCATCAGCGGGCTCCTACGGGTTCTAGTTCGGGGGTTCGCAGTCGCCCGTCCGGGCCCAGGCTCAGCTCGATGCTGTCTGCCCAGCGCGGGTCCGAGTCGGGGTGGTCAAGGCGGGTGTGGCAGCCGCGGCTCTCGGTCCGCAGAGCGGCGGCAATCAACACCGCGGACGCGGCCAGCGTGAGCGCCGCGTCCTCGTAGGCGGCCCCGGCGGATGGTGTGACCGACGCGCTCTCGCTCCCGAGAGCCGCTGCGGCGCTGGCTAATCCGGCACCGTCGCGCACCACGGACGCGTGTGCCGTCATGAGGGCTTGCAGCAGCGTGCGAGGCACAGTCTGCGCCTGCCGCAGCTCAACCTCGGTGGCCTCGACGTTCAGCCGCGCCCGCTCGACGGCGACCTGGCCGGCTCGGTCGCCCACGACCAGTCCCTCGAGGAGGCTGTTCGACGCGAGCCTGTTCGCGCCGTGCAGCCCGGTGCGCGCCACCTCGCCCGCGGCCAGCAGGCCCGGCACGATCGTGCGCCCGTGCACGTCGGTCACGACGCCACCGCACGCGTAGTGCGCCGCGGGCGCGACCGGGATCAGGTCGGCCGACGGGTCGAGGCCGACCGCCGCGCAGGACGCGGTGATCGTCGGGAACCGCGCCGAGAAGCCGGGCAGCGCACGGGCGTCGAGATAGACGTGGTCCGCACCGGACTCGCGCAGCCGGGAGGCGATGGCCCGAGAGACGACGTCCCGCGGCGCGAGGTCCCCCATCGGGTGCACACCTGCGGTGACGGACCTGCCGTCGGCGTCGACGAGGATAGCGCCCTCGCCCCGCACGGCCTCGCTGATCAGCGGCCGGCGGCCGAGGCCGCCCGCGGCGAACAGCACCGTCGGATGGAACTGGACGAACTCCATGTCCGCGACGGTCGCGCCGGCGTCGAGGGCCAACGCGATGCCGTCGGCCGTCGCACCCTCGGGATTGGTGCTGCAGGTGTAGAGCTGGCCGAGCCCGCCCGTCGCGATCAGCACCGACGGCGCATGCACCACACCGAGGCCCTCCGCGGTGCGCGCGAGCACGCCGGTCACCCCCGACGCGTCGGTCAGCACCCGCAGCACTGCGGCGTCGAAGATCACCGGGACGCCGGCCGAGCCGAGCGCGCGCTGGACCTCCGCGCCCGTCGCGTCGCCGCCGGCGTGGATGATGCGGCGCTCGGAGTGGCCGCCCTCGCGGGTGCTGTCCAGGGCGCCGTCGGGGCCGCGGTCGAACTCGGCGCCGAGTTCGGTGAGCATGAACAGCGCGCGCTCGCCGTCGGCGACGATCGAGCGCACCGCGGGCTCCTCGCACAGGCCCACGCCAGCCGCACAGGTGTCGGCGATGTGGGAGTTCACGGAGTCATGCCCGAGTCCAGCCCGCACTACGGCGATACCGCCCTGCGCATACTGCGTGGCCGTGTCCGCCGGGCCGCCCTTGCTCAAGGTCAGGACGGCGAGCCCGGCCTTGGCGGCGACGCGCGCCGCCGTTAGTCCGGCCACCCCACCACCGACGACCACGAGGTCCGCGTGTGACTCCCAGTCGATGTGCGGTGTGGGTCCGCTCACTCGCCGCCGCCGGATGTCCCGAACTGGATCATCCGCTCGACGGAGCCGCGAGCAGCCTCGATGATCTCCGGGCGCACGTCGACCTCGTCGGTGCCCTCCACCAGCGCGCGCAGCAGCGCCGCGGGGGTGATCATCTTCATGTAGGGGCACGACGCGCGACTGTTCACGGGCTGGAAGTCGACGTCCGGCGCGGCCTTGCGCAGCTGGTAGAGCATGCCGATCTCGGTGGCGACCAGGACCTTCTTGGCGTCCGTCTTGGTGGCCTGCTCGAGCATGCCGCCAGTGGAGAGGATCTGCACGCGGTCGGCCGGCACGATGCCCTCGCCGGCCAGATAGAGCGCGGAGGTGGCGCAGCCGCACTCGGGGTGCACGAACAGCTCGGCGTCGGGGTTCGCGTCGACCTGCTCGGTGAGGTCCTGGCCGTTGATGCCAGCGTGCACGTGGCACTCGCCCGCCCAGATCTGCATGTTGGTGCGGCCGGTGACGCGCTTGACGTGGGCGCCGAGGAACTGGTCCGGCAGGAACAGCACCTCGCGGTCCGGGTCGATGGAGTTGACGACGTCGACGGCGTTGGACGAGGTGCAGCAGATGTCGGTGAGCGCCTTCACCTCGGCGGTGGTGTTGACGTAGGAGACGACGGCCGCGTCGGGGAACTCGGCCTTCCACGCGCGCAGGTCGTCGGCGGTGATCGAGTCGGCGAGAGAGCAGCCGGCGCGCGCGTCGGGGATGAGCACCGTCTTCTCGGGGCTGAGGATCTTCGCGGACTCCGCCATGAAGTGGACGCCGCAGAAGATGATCGTCTGCTCGCCGGCCTCAGCGGCCGCGCGGGCCAGCGCGAGGGAGTCGCCGACATGGTCCGCGATGTCCTGGATGGCCGGCAGCTGGTAATTGTGGGCCAGGATCACCGCGTTGCGGGCCTTCGCCAGTCTCTTGACCTCGGCCGCCCACTCCGGGGTCGCCTCGACACCCTGCCAGCCGCCAGGGCCGTCGAAGATGTTGGTGGCCAACTCTGATGCGAACTCGGACGTCGTCGTCGTGGTCGCCATGGCAGTTCTCCTCACCGAAGATGCCCGGGGGGCATCGGATGTGCGCCCGCGGTCGGTGAACCGGCGGACACGTTGGCTGTGGGTGGCGGCCCGGTGTCGATTGGACCAGCCAGGGTTTCCGACTTAGGATCGAAAACGTGCCCCATGATAACACCACCCTCCACGAGGTACTCGTGGCGGTATTCCAAATCCGTGACGGACAACTATCCGTATTGCTATGGCAGCGGGCGATGGATCCCCAGCACGGGACCTGGTCCCTGCCTGGCGGACTGCTGGGCCCGGACGAGGATCTGCCCACGTCGGCGACCCGCCAGCTGGCGGAGAAGGTCGATGTGCGCGAGCTCGCCCACCTGGAGCAGCTCTCGGTGTTCAGCGATCCGCACCGCATCCCGGGGCCGCGCACCATCGCGTCGACCTTTCTCGGGCTGGTCCCCTCCCCCTCGGACCCGCAGTTGCCGCAGGACACCGCCTGGCACGCGGTCGCGGAGTTGCCGGAGATGAGCTTCGACCACGGCGTGGTGGTGCGGCACGCGCGCAAGCGGCTGGCCGCGAAGCTGTCCTACACCAACATCGCGTTCGCGCTGGCCCCCGCGGAGTTCACGATGTCCACGCTGCGGGAGATCTGCGGAGAGGCGCTTGGACACCCCGTCGACGCGACGAACCTGCAGCGGATCCTGCTCCGGCGCAAGGTCATCCAGGCCACCGGCGACACCGCGCCCTCGGGCCGCTCCGGCGGCCGGCCCGCCGCGCTGTTCCGGTTCACCGAATTCCGGCTGCGCGTCACCGACGAGTTCGCGGTGCTGCGCCCCCCGACCTAGACCCTGGCCTAGGTGCGGGATCCCGCACCGGCTGCCGCCGCTCCGCGACCTTGCCCGCTGGCACGCCCAGATCGCTCTCCGCGGTGAGTCCCGCGGCGAACAGATAAACGAGGCCGGCGGCGAGCGCCTGCCCCATCAGCGCCACCCACAGGGAGATCGTGGGCGGCCGAACTACCACCTGCCCGACCAGGTCGGCGAGGCCCCCGCCGCCGGGCCAATCCCACCGGGCGCTGGCGACCCAGCCGCCGACCAGTGCGGCCAGCCAGGCGCCGACCAGCCCACCGGCCATCACAGCCAGCCCCATCGCCGGGCCGCGGGCGGAGCGCCAGGCCCACGCCGCGGCACCGCACAGCACCCCCGCGAGGGCGCTGACGAGCACGAATATCGCGATGGCGACGAACACGTTGTTGCTGTCCAGATCCATCGACAGCAGGCGCGAGCCCTCGTCCACATACAGTCGCTGGCCGGGCGCGATCAGCGCCCACACCACCCCGCCGAGGACTCCGACGAGGATCGAGGCCCCCACAACGGCAACGACGGCCCGCGCATGATCGCGCCTGGTCACCGCTGCGATGGGAAGTGCGCGGTCTTGCGGCCGACCGTGGTGAGCAGCGAGATAACCAGGGCGCCCAGGAACGCGTTGACGAGCCCAGTGATCAGCGCGCCCTGCCAACTCCCGCTGTTGAGGAAGGGCAGCACCACCGCGGCGAACACGCACAGCCCGACGATCCACTGGAAGAACGTCATCGGTGACGGCGTCAGAGTGAGAAACACCCACAGCAGACCGCCCGCGACCAGCGCGCCGACGCCGCCGATCAGCGCCGTCATCCACACGTCCTGTGGCGCGCCGCCCCAGATTGTGCCGAACTGGTTGTCCGTGTTGTTGGTGTAGAGCGCCTTGATGATGGCGGCGACGACGAAGCCGCCGACCGCCGCCACCAACGCCGTCGCCAGGACGCCGGCGATGAACTGCTGGTTGTTGACCACCACGGTGTTCTGCGGCGGCGCCTGCCGCGGGGCCTGCGGGCGCGGAGCCTGCTGACCCGGCGCCTGGGGCTGTTGCCACTGGTCCTGACTGTAGGCCTGGGTGTGCCGATCCCCGTCATCGGGATACCTGTTGCTCATGGCCGCCAGCCTAACGCAGGTTGACGGGCCGATTCGGGATCTGCGGATCAGTTGGGCGAATCGGAATCCCTTAGCGGCGTTCGAGATCCACCGCGTCCACGACCCCGTGGCGGGAGCAGCGGGCCCACCAGCTGTTGGGCTCGACCTGCACCACCATGCGCCGCCCGCACACTCCGCAGTAGCGGGGCGGCTCGAGGCCCAGTTGCGCCGCGGTCGGCATCGCGGAGCCGTCCGCGTCGGCGAGCGGGAGGCCGGTGTAGAGGTTGAACTCCAGCAGCTCCTCGTCCAGGGGGCCGCCTGCGTCAGAGAGTCGCATTGAGCGCCTTGATCGGCATCTGCAGCTCCACGAGCAGGTCGAGGTCGGTCTCGACGGGCCGGCCCAGCGTCGTCAGGTAGTTGCCCACGATGACAGCGTTGATGCCACCGAGGATGCCCTTCTTCGCGCCAAGGTCGCCGAGCGTGATCTCGCTGCCGCCGGCGAAGCGGAGCATCGTGCGCGGCAGCGCCAGGCGGAAGGCCGCGACGGCGCGCAGCGCCTCGGTGGCCGGCAGCACCTCAAGATCGCCGAACGGCGTGCCCGGCCGCGGGTTGAGGAAGTTCAGCGGCACCTCGTGCGGGTTCAGCTCCGCGAGATTCGCGGCGAACTCCGCCCGCTGCTCGAGGCTCTCCCCCATGCCGAGGATGCCGCCGGAGCAGACCTCCATACCGGCGGCCCGCACCATCTCGAGAGTGGAGCGCCGCTCCTCCCAGGTGTGGGTGGTGACGACGTTCGGGAAGTGCGAGCGCGCGGTCTCGAGGTTGTGGTTGTAGCGGTGCACGCCCATCGCGGCGAGCTGGTCGACCTGCTCCTGGGTGAGCATGCCGAGCGAGCAGGCGATCTGGATGTCGACCTCGCTTCGGATGGCCTCGATGCCAGCGGCGACCTGGGCGAGCAACCGCGCGTCGGGCCCGCGGACGGCAGCGACGATGCAGAACTCCGTGGCACCGCTCTTGGCCGTCTGCTTCGCGGCCTCGACGAGGTTCGGAATGTCGAGCCACGCGGAGCGTACTGGCGACGTGAACAGTCCGGATTGCGAGCAGAAGTGGCAGTCCTCCGGGCAGCCCCCCGTCTTGAGGCTGATGATGCCCTCGACCTCCACGTCGGGGCCGTTCCACTTCATCCGCACCTCGTGGGCCAGCGCCAGGAGCTCGTCTAGCCGGTCGTCGCCGAGCTGCAGCACCTGCAGGGTCTGGGCCTGGTCCAGCGCGACGCCGCCGTCGAGCACCTGCTCGCGTGCGAGGTCGAGAATATCGGTCACTGTGGTCTCCTGAATGGCTGGCTGAGGACACTCTTGAACGTCGTTCAAGTTGAACAGTGTTCAGGCTAGAGAGGTGGTGCGATACTGTCAAAGCCACCCCCCAGAGAAATCCGAAGGAGTCCAGCAATGCAGCTCCGCCGCGCAGATGTACTGGCTGGCGCCCTGAACATCCTCGGCGAGTACGGCCTGGCCGACCTCACGATGCGCCGCCTCGCCACCTCCCTCGGCGTGCAACCGGGAGCCCTGTACTGGCACTTCCCCAATAAGCAGACGCTGCTCGGCGCGATGGTGGACACGATCCTCGACGGCGTCGAGGCCCCCGCTGAGGCCCTGGCCTGGGACCTTGCCTTCGACGAGCTGGCGCATCGGCTGCGCGCCGCGCTGCTGACCCACCGCGACGGCGCAGAGCTGGTCAGCGCCGCCTTCGCGTCGCGGTTGACCACCAGCACAGTCCGCGAGTCCCTGGTGCGCACCGGCATCGGCGCCGGGCTGTCCGGCCCGCATGCGGAGCTCGCGGCCTACGCCCTGCTGTACTACGTGCTGGGGCACACCGTCGACGAGCAGTCCCGCGCGCAGATGGAGGAGGCGGGCGCCCTAACCCGCGCCCCCATCTCGCCTGACGCTGAGGCCGCACCCCCCACCGACACCGGCGCCGACGCGGACCTGCTCGACGGCGACCCCTCTGTGCGCTTCGACTTCGGCCTCGACCTGTTCATCGACGGCATCTGGGCCCGGCTGCAGGCCACGGCCACCCACGTCTGACCGCGGCTAGTTGCCGCAAGCCGATCGGGATACGTGCCGAATTCGCTCGCAGCCCGATAATTGTCCGATCTGGGCGATACACTTCTGCCGTCCACTTTTCGGGGCGTGCCGGCCCTTCGCGCCCTGGGCTGTCCCGCCTTCTCAAGGAGAAGGAACAATCCATGTCCGACATGATTAGCGCCCGCGGCCTGATCAAGCGCTATAAGAGCGTCACCGCGCTCGGCGGAATCGACCTAAGCGTCCCCGAGGGCACCGTCTTGGGCCTGCTCGGCCCGAACGGGGCTGGCAAGACCACTGCAGTCCGGATCATCTCCACCCTGCTGATCCCCGATGAGGGCACCGTCGAGATCGCCGGGGTAGATGTCCTTGCAGAGCCGGACAAGGCACGCTCCCGGCTCGGGCTCTCCGGGCAGAACGCCGCCGTCGACGAGTACTTGACCGGCTTCGAGAATCTGGACATGGTCGGCCGGCTGTACGGGTTCAACCGCGCCCGATCCCGTGCCCGCGCCACCGAGCTGCTCGAGATGTTCTCCCTGTCCGACGCGGGCAACCGCCCGTCGAAGACCTATTCCGGCGGCATGCGCCGCCGCCTCGACCTCGCCGCCGCACTCGTCGCCGCCCCGCCGGTGCTCATCCTCGACGAGCCGACGACGGGCCTGGACCCGCGCAGCCGCAACGAGATGTGGGCCGTCATCCGGGACCTCGTCCGCGACGGCTCCACCGTCCTACTCACCACGCAGTACCTGGAGGAGGCGGACCGCCTGGCCGACGACATCGTCGTGATCGACCAGGGCACGTCCATCGCCCACGGCACCGCCGACCAGCTCAAGGACCAGTTCGGCGCGGACCGCATCGAACTGGTGGTGGCGGACCCGGCCCACCTCGGCGCGGCCCGCCGCGTGCTGGAGACCGTCTCCGGGGGCACCGCGCAGGTCGACGAGGACTCTCGGGAATTGTCCGTGCCCGCCGTCGAGGGCGCGGCCTCGCTGATGGACGCGCTGCGCCAGCTCGACGCCGAGAAGATCGCGGTCTCCGATATCGGGCTGCGTCGGCCCACCCTCGACGATGTTTTCCTGACCCTGACCGGGCATGCCACGGAAAAGGCCGAAGATGCCGACAACGCCAACGGCCCTGCCGGCACGACGGAAGCGAAGGCCCCCCGATGATGACCCTGACCCGCACCTTCTCCGACAGCGCGGTGATCGCCAAACGCAATCTGATCAAGATCAAGCGCGTGCCCGAGGTGCTCGTGTTCATCATGATCTCCCCGATCATGTTCGTGCTGCTGTTCGCGTTCGTCTTCGGCGGCGCGATCGACCCCGGCGCCGGCGTCAACTACCGCGAGTTCCTCATCGGCGGCATCTTCGTCCAGACGGTCGTCTTCGGCGCGACCTTCACGGGGGCGGGCCTGGCCGAGGACATGCAGAAGGGCATCATCGACAGGTTCCGCTCACTGCCGATGTCGCGCTCCGCCGTGCTCATCGGGCGCACGGTCTCCGACATCGTCTACAACGTGCTCTCCATCATCATCATGGCGCTGACCGGCCTGCTCGTCGGCTGGCGCATCCGCAGCTCCGTGCTGGACGCCATCGCCGGGTTCGCCCTCCTACTGCTGTTCGCGTACGCGTTCAGCTGGATCATGGCGTGGGTGGGGCTGATCGTGCCCAGCGTCGACGTGATCAACAACGCGTCGTTCATCGTGATCATGCCGCTGACGTTTATCTCCAACGCGTTCGTGCCCGTGGAGTCCTTCCCCGCCGGGCTCAAGACATTCGTGGAGTGGAACCCGGTGTCCGCGGCCACGCAGGCCGTGCGTGAGCTGTTCGGCAACACCAACCCGGCGGCCGCCGTGCCCGACGTGTGGTCGCTGCAGAACCCCATCGCCTACACGCTGATCTGGGTGGTCATCATCCTGGCGATCTTCATGCCGCTGTCGATCCGCCAGTACAAGCGCACCAACCGCTAACTCACCAAACAGTCATGATTGCCAGCTATCAGATCCTCGCCGCGCCGGTCGATGTCGAGGTCACGATCCGCAAGTCGCGGTTCCTGACCCGGCTGCGGCGGGTCGAGGACGAGGCGGCGGCGCGAGCGGTGATTGAGCAGACGCGGCGGGAGCATCGCACCGCGAACCACAACTGCACGGCGTTCGCGCTGGGCCCGGGCGCCCAGATCGCCCGCTCGAGCGACGATGGCGAGCCGTCCGGGACCGCTGGGCTGCCGATGCTGGAGGTGCTCACTTCCCGCCCCGTCAGCGATGTTGTCGCCGTCGTCACGAGATATTTCGGCGGAGTCAAGCTCGGCACGGGCGGCTTGGTCCGGGCGTACTCCGACGCGGTGGCCGGAGCCCTCGACGAGGCTGGAACCCGCACCCGGCAGCTATCCGTGCGCGCGGCGGTGGCGATCGAGCCGATGTCCGCGGGCAAGCTCGAGAACGAGCTGCGCGCAGCCGGCGTCGTCGTCGCCGGCGTCGTCGTCGCCGGCGTCGCCTACGCCGCAGATTCAGCAACCGCCGACGCCACGATCGAGGTGGCGGTGCCGGTGGCGGCGTGGCCCCGCTTTCTCGACCAGATCGCGGGCCTGACCGCAGGCAGCGCCGAGGTCGTCGAGCTAGGGCAGGTGTGGGTCGACGGATAGGTGGTTCAGATTGCCTGGGAAGTTAGAGCCCAGTGATCCAGCCCGGTGCGGCCGCAGCGAACTCCGACCGGCTTAGCCCCCCCGCGCCCGCCGGCAGCCTGCCCAGCACTGGGGCGATCCGCGCCAGGTCGCCGAGATTGCACCGGGCCGCCAGCCCCGGGCGCTCGGGCCAGGTGCCGATGACGATCCCCGCGCAGCGCACCCCCGCGGCCTCGATGGCGGCGACCGTCAACTCCGTGTGGTTGAGCGTGCCCAGCCCGGCGGCTGCGACCACGAGCATCGGCGCATCCAGCTCCCGGGCCAGGTCAAGGAGCGTGAATCCGCCCTCGCCTAACCGCACCAGCACTCCCCCGGCGCCCTCCACCAGGGTCAGCTCGTGCGCGGCGTCGAGCGCGCGGATCGCCGCCGCCACCGGGCCGAGTTCGAGGAGCGGCAGCCCGGCCCGACCCGCCGCGGTGTCGGGGGCCAGCGGATCGGGATAGCGGGCCAGCTCGAGGGCCACGGCGGGTTCCGCAAGCCGCTCGATCACCGCCAGGTCCCCCGGCTCGCCGGGCAACAGCCCCGTCTGGGCGGGCTTGCACACGGCGACCGGGCCCGGTCGGCAGGCCAGCGCCGCGGTGGCGATCGTCTTGCCGACGTCGGTGGAGGTGCCAGTGATCAGCACGATGCTCACGCGGGCACCCCACCCACCACCACGTCGCCCAATACCCCGGTCAGCACCGTCTCGATATGTGCCAGCTCGGCCGCGCCGAGGTTCGCGCGGGCAGTCAGGCGCAGCCGCGAGGTGCCCGCGGGGACCGAGGGCGGCCGGAAGCAGCCGACGTGCACGCCCAACTCCCGGCAGCGGGTGGCCGCGTCGAAGGCCCGCTGCGGCTCGCCGAGGATCACAGACACGACGGCCGAGGACGGCTCCGGCACGCCGGCGATGGCGGCGAGGTCCGCGGCGCGCTCGAGGACCGCGTCGGCCCGCTGCGGCTCGCGGCGCAGGACGTCGAGGGCGGCTCGGGCGGCGCCCACCGCGGCGGGGGCTAGCCCGGTGTCGAAGATAAAGGTGCGCGCCGAGTCGATCAGGTGCGCGCGCACCCGCTCCGGCGCGAGCACCACGCCGCCCTGGCTGGCGAGGGCCTTGGACAGGGTCGCGGTGATCACCACATCCGGCTGGCCGGCGAGCCCGACCTCGTGGACCAGGCCGCGTCCGCCGAGTCCGCGCACCCCGATACCGTGCGCCTCGTCGACCACCAGCACCGCGCCGTGCTCGCGGCACACCTGGTGCAGCGCGCGCAGCGGCGCGAGGTCGCCGTCGGCGCTGAACACGGAATCCGTCACGACGATTGCCCGCCGCTCGGTCCGCCCGGCAAGCGCCTCGCCGATGAACTCGACATCTGCGTGGGGAGCGACCACCACCCGTGCCCGGGCGAGGCGGCAGGCGTCGACGAGCGAGGCGTGGCTGCCCGCGTCGGAGACGATCAGGGTGTCCGCGCCGGCGAGGGCCGTCACGACGCCGAGGTTGGCCGTGTAGCCGGAGGAGAACACCAGCCCGGACTCCGCGCCGGTGAATTCCCCAAGCTCGCGCTCGAGCAGCTCATGCTCTGCGGTGGTGCCCGTGACCAGCCTCGACCCGGTGGCGCCGGCACCCCATCGTCGCAGCGCCGCCACGGCGCCGTCGAGCACGTCGGGGTGCCGGACTAATCCGAGGTAGTCGTTGGACGCGAGGTCGATCAGCTGGTCGGCGGCTGCGCGCGGTCGCAACTCACGGTGCAGTCCGGCGGCACGGCGATCCGTCGCGAGGTCGTCTAGCCAGTCCAATGCGGTATTCACCCCTGGGACGATACCCCGACTTGAACGTCGTTCAAGTCGGGGTATGCGTCACGCCTGGCTGGCCGCGGCCGCCACCATCCCCGCCGTGATCGCCGCGATGTCCGCCGCCGTGCAGATGTACGGGGGCATCGCGTAGACCAATTGACGGAAGGGCCGCAGCCACACCCCGGCGCCGACGGCCGCGTCGGTGGCCGTGGCCATGTCCACGGGCCGGTCCAGCTCGATGACCCCGATGCCGCCGAGCACCCGCACGTCGACGACGTTCGCAAGCTCCCGCGCCGGCGCCAATCCCCGCTCCAGTCCGGCCGTCAGCGCGGCGATCTCCCCGCGCCAATCCCGGGCCAACAACAGCTCGAGCGACGCCACCCCCACCGCGCAGGCCAGAGGGTTCGCCATGAAGGTGGGTCCGTGCATCAATCCGCCCGCCTCCCCCGCGCTGATGGCCTCGGCGATCTCGCCGGTGCACAGCGTCGCGGCCAGGGTCAGGTAGCCGCCGGTCAGCGCCTTGCCCACGCACATGATGTCGGGGCTCAGCCCGGCGTGGTCGGCGGCGAACAGCTCGCCAGTGCGGCCGAAGCCGGTGGCGATCTCGTCGAAGATCAGCAGCACGCCGTGCTGATCGCACATCCGGCGCAGGGCCGTGAGATAGCGCGCGTCGTGGAAGCGCATGCCGCCCGCGCCCTGCACCAGCGGCTCCACGATGATGGCGGCGAGCTCATCGGCGTGCGCGGTCACCAGCGCCTCGAGCTCGGCCACATATGCCTCGTCGTACTCGCTGGGCGGAATCGGGGCGAACAGCTGCTTGGCCAGCACGTCGGTCCACAGCGCGTGCATGCCGCCGTCGGGGTCGCACACGCTCATCGGCGCGAACGTGTCCCCGTGGTAGCCGCCGCGCCAGGTCAGCAGGCGGCTCTTGCCGGGCCGGCCCGCCGAGCGCCAGTACTGCAGCGCCGTCTTGATCGCGACCTCCACCGCCACCGAGCCGGAGTCCGCGAAGAACACCTTGTCCAGCCCGGCCGGCGCGATCTCGACAAGTAGTTGGGCCAGCCGGGCCGCCGGCTCGTGGGTGAGCCCGCCGAACATCACGTGGCTCATCTTGGCGAGCTGCGCGGTGGCCGCCGCGTCGAGGACGGGGTGGCCGTAGCCGTGGATGGCGGCCCACCAGGACCCCATGCCGTCGACCAGCTCGCGCCCGTCTGCCAGCCGCAGCCGCGTGCCGGACGCGCTCTCGACCACCAGTGGCGCCGTCGTCGCGGGGAACGCGCCGTAGGGGTGCCAGATGTGCTCGGCATCGATCTCGGAGATTTCTGCTGCCGTCATTTTCACACGGCCGACCCTAGCGCCACTGGACATCTTCTCGGCAGAGCCCATCCCTCGGCTGGCTCTCAGTGAGTGAGACCATCCACGGCACTCGCGGCGGGAAGGTGGCGAACTGGTCCAGATACCCCTGCCCCTCGAAGGAGCCCCCATGTCAGACACCGCCGCCCTCGTGCGCGAACTCGCCGACCGCGTGACGCTGCTGGAGGACAAGCTCGCCATCCTCGAGCTCATGACGTCCTACGGCCCCGCCATCGACAGCGGCAGCGCCGACGCCGTCGCGAAGGTGTGGACCGAGGACGGGGTCTACGACGTCGACGTCGCCGTGTTCAGCGGGCACGCGGAGATCATCAAGATGGTGCACTCCGACGCCCACCAGGGCTACATCCGCGGCGGCTGTGGGCACATCCTCGAGCCCGGCTACGTGAAGATCGACGGCGACACCGCCGTGGCCACCTGCAAATCCCAGCTGATCCTCAAGAACCCCGAGGCCGACGGTTACACCGTTCTGCGCGTGACCGCGAACCGCTGGGAGATGCGCAAGATCAATGGCGAGTGGAAGTGCGAGCGCCGCATCAGCCGCGTGCTCGACGGCCGCCCTGAGGCCGTCGCCCTGCTCGCCGCAGGCTCCTAAACCCCTCCCTTCGACACTGTTGAGGACAACGTGACAAATTCTGACTCCGCGCTCTTCCGGCCGCTGCAGGTGCGCTCGCTCGAGCTGAAGAACCGCCTGGTCATGTCCCCCATGACCCGCTCCCACTCGACCGGCGGCGTGCCCGGGCAGGACGTCGCGGACTACTACCGCCGGCGCGCCGAGGGCGGCACCGGCCTGATCGTCACCGAGGGCGTGACGATCGACCACCCCATGTCCGTGGACAACGACAACGTGCCCACGATGTACGGCGAGGCAGCCCTCGCGGGCTGGCGCAAGGTCGTCGACGACGTGCACGCGGCCGGCGGCAAGATCGTGCCGCAGCTCTGGCACGTCGGCCCGCTGTGGGGCGCGATGAAGCGCGTCGACCCGGCGCTCAAGCCCATGCGCCCCTCGGGCCGCTGGGGCACCCCCGGCGTCACGTCCTACCCGGACAAGCTCGTCGCACGCCAGCTGCCCGACACCGAGCCGATGACCGAGCAGGACATCCAGGACGTCATCGCCGCATTCGCCCGCTCCGCCAAGGCCGCGAAGGAGGTCGGCTTCGACGGCATCGCGCTGCACGGCGGCCACGGCTACCTGCTGGACTCGTTCATGTGGGCCGACACCAACCGCCGCGACGACGCGTGGGGCGGCACCATCGAGAAGCGCGCCGCGTTCCCGGCCGCCGTCGTGCGCGCGATCCGCGAGGCCATCGGCGACGAGCTGCCGATCATCTACCGTTTCTCCCAGCACAAGCAGCAGGACTTCACCGCGAAGATCGCGGAGACCCCCGAGGACCTCGGCATTCTGCTGAACGCGCTGGTCGACGCCGGCGTGGACGTGCTCGACGCCAGCATCCGCCGCTTCGACCTCCCTGCCTTCGAGGGCAGCGACCTCTCGCTCGCCGGCTGGGCGAAAGAGCTCACCGGTGCCGTGTCGATGGCCGTCGGCAGCTTCGGCCTCGGGAAGTCGCTGCGCGATAGCCGCGCCGAGGGCGGCTCCCCTGTCGTCGACAACCGCGACGAGTTGGAGCGACGCCTGGGCTCCGACGAGTTCGACCTGATCGCCGTCGGCCGCCTGCACCTGGCAGATCCGGCCCTGGCGGAAACCCTGCGCCTCGGCGGCGACCTGCCCGCGTTCGACCGTGCGGCGCACGAGGGTTCGTTGACCTAGGACACCGCCCGACGGCGCTCCCCCTGCCCTAGATCCCCGGGAGCGGGAGCGCCGTCGGCGTCGGGCACTGCGGCTGGTGTGTGCTCGCGTACCCGGGGCTAAGCGCTGAGAGCGCGAGGAAGGCGACGCCCGGGTCCGACGGCAGCCCGCCATGGTCGACGGAGTCCCGCGGACACACGCTCTGCAGCCACACATTGTCGACGATCGCGCCCGGACCGGCCGTCAGGAACGTGGCCTCCGGAGGGGTCGAGACAAGGTCCCAGCTGTCCGCGATCACCGTGTAGTGCACGCCCGGCATGGTGTCGCCGCCGGCGTTGAGCCTGGTGATGAACGCGCTGCCGACGAGCTGCTGGACCCCGGCCTGAGAGACCACCGGCGTCGTCAGAGCCTCCGCGTCCGGGTTCCCCGCGATGAGCAGGCCCAGCCCGGACAGCGTCGTGCCGTGGTTGGTCGCCCCGGCGGTGACCAGGGTGCGCACCTTGTTGCGCCCCGGGTCCGCAGCGTCCGCGCCCCCGTCAAAGCGCAGGTACTGCCGGCTCATCGGGCCACCCTGCGAGTGCGCCACCAGATCCACCTGAGCGGCCCCGGTCGCGTCGAGAACCCGGTCCACGAACGCCGCCAGCTCCCCGGCCGACTTGGCGATGTCACCGGTCCCGAAGTAGCCCCTCTGCTCCCCCGCCAGGCTCGACGGATCCGCGCCGTAGTTCAGCGCGAACACGCAGAACCCGTTCGCCTTCAGCTGCGGCGACAGCGCGTTCCAGTTGTCCCGGTTGCCATAGGTGCCGTGCACCAGGACCACCGCGCGTGGATGCTCGGCCGTCGGCTCGCAGTCCCAGTCGTCTGCCCCGGGGGGCGGCACGCTGCCGTCGGTGACCAAACCCTGCGCGGGAGGATCCGCCGCAGGCTGCCCGGACGCGGGAATAGCTTGGCCGAGGACCAAAAATCCGGCGGCCACCAGAACGCCCACCCCGCGGATCTGCCACCTGGCCATGAATTCACGGTAGTCCCATCCGCCCGGTGGCGGAACCCCCACCGCCGCCGTTACCCGCCATGCGGGATGTCCGATGCGCGCTGGCAGGATCGTTGGGTAGCTTTCAATGTGAGCTAAACAACTGACCACTTTGAAAGGCACTCACGTGACCACACAGCAGCAGCGTTTCGCCGGCAAGGTCGTGTTCATCACCGGGGCCGCCCGCGGCCAGGGCCGGGCAGAGGCACTGAAGTTCGCGAGCGAGGGCGCGAACATCATTGCGATCGACGCCTGCGCGGAGTTCACCTCCACCTCCTACCCGGGTGCCACCGACTCGGACCTCGCCGAGACGGTCCGCCTGGTCGAGGCCACCGGGCAGAAGATCGCCGCCACCAAGGTCGATGTCCGTGACTTCGACGGCCTCTCCGCCGCGCTCAATGACGGCATCGCGCTGTTCGGCCGCCTGGACGTCGTCGTCGCGAACGCCGGCATCTGCTCCGGCAAGATGTCCTGGGAGATCACCGCCGAGCAGTGGCAGGAGACCATCGACGTCAACCTGACCGGCACGTTCAACACGGCCAAGGCCGCGATCCCGTTCCTGATCGAGCAGGGCGAGGGCGGCTCGCTGGTGTTCACCAGCTCCGTGTCCGGCCTCAAGGGCACGCCCTTCACCGCCCACTACGTCGCCTCCAAGCACGGCGTGACCGGGCTGGCCAAGACGATGGCGAACGAGCTCGGCGAGCACAAGATCCGCGTCAACACCGTGCACCCCGCGGGCGTCGAGACCGGCATGAATCTGGGCGCCGACATGCCGCAGCTGTTCGCCGCGCACGCCAACACCATGGGCGCGATCTTCCAGAACTCGCTGCCCTACGCCATCTCGCAGCCGGAGGACATCGCGGACGTCGTCCTGTGGGTCTCCTCCGACGAGGCGAAGTACATCACCGGCGCGCAGATCCCCGTCGACTTCGGCAACTGCAACCGGTAGTGCTGAGCGGCTGAAACTCGTCGACGGACCTGGTCGACGCCACCCGCGACGGGCTCGGCCCCGGCCCGCACACAGGGCCGGGGCCGAGCCATCCTCGTTCAGCTCACCGTGATCTCCTGCTCCATCCCGAGCATGTAATGCGGTTGCCCCGTCGCCGGGTCCACCACGAAGCACACCAGCAGATATGAGCCGGGCTGCAGGGTCAGCGTCGTGTCCTGCGACATCCCGTCGGCCAGGGCCGCGACCCCGCCCATCGTCACATACGGCGGCTGTCCCGCGGGCTCGCTGGCCAGCGCCGCCTTGACGTCGTCGAGCGTCTTTCCCGGCGCCGCCCCGAGGACGGTCAGCTCATGCGGCTCGGGTCCGTCGTTGGTGACGGTCATCGGCTTGTTCCAGTCGATCGCCGCCGGCTCCGAGAACCGGAAGTCGGAGAGCTCCACCGTGTTGCTCGAGGTGGGCATTGCCGCGCTGTTGGCCTGGGTGGACGTGGTGAAGCTGCCCATCATGCCCAGCGCGTAGTGCGGTTTCCCGCCCGGCCCGGGGATCTGGCAGATCACCATGTAGGTGGATGACGGCTCTAGGTTGGCGATGACGCTGGACGTGCCGCCCGGCCCCACCGCGTTCGGCCCGCCCGCGAAGGTCGCCAGCGGCATCACGGCGCCGATGCCCTCGGGGCCCAGGATCGCCGCCGTGAACTGCTCGGATGTCACCCCGTCGTTTAGCCGCAGCAACTGCGCCTGGTGCGGCATCATCGTGTCGGCGTTCTTGAGTTCGACGGTCACCACACCGGCCTCCGCCTCGGCGCCCGAGAGGCTGTAGCTCATCTTGCCGTCCGGTGTCGTCTGATCGGCGGTGATCGTGAAGGTCGGCAGGCTTGCTGTCTCGGCGCTGCCGGACGTGGCCGCGCTGCCGGAGGTGGTGGTGCCCGACGCAGCCGCGGCGGTAGTCGTCGCCGTCGAATCTGTCGAGCTGCCACACGCGCTCACAGCGCCACCGCACACCAACGCGATCGCGCTGACCGCCACGATCGATTTGGCTAGGACTGGAATTCTCATCTGAAACTCCATTGGAGACAGGCTGTCCGGCGGCAGCGGCCGGGCTCCCTCGAACATTCTCTGGTGTCAGGTGCCGCCCCGTGCGCTGCTGCCTCGGGGCGGGCCAACTCGATATCGCCTCAATCCGCCGCCCACGGAGCGGGCGGCCCATGATGTCACAGTAGACCGGCCAATCGCTGATAGATATGAAAAATAGTCGAACTCGCATAGCACGGCCCGCTGCGCCCGCGCTGCCTCGTGGGCCTGGCCTACGGGGCCGGCCGGCGCGGCGACGCCCATCACTGATTTCGGGGATGATTCCTGAGCAAAACAAGGACCACTCCGGTCGTGATCAGCATCAGTGCGGCGGTGGCGCCCGCCGCAAAGTGCATACCGTTCACGAAGGCGGCCTGCGCGGATACGAACATGGCATCGCCGGCAGGGCTGGCCAGGTCATGGGCCACGTGCACGGCGCCGCCGAGGGTCGCCTGCGCCGCGTCGGCGTCGGCGCCGCTGAGCCCGCCCACGTCGATCCCGCCCCGGTAGAAGGCCATGACCACGCTGCCCAGCACGGCGACACCGGATGCGATGCCCAACTCATAGGACGTCTCGGACATGCCAGAGGCCGCGCCAGCGCGCTCGGGCTCGACGACGTCGACCACCAGTGCGGAGGTCAGTGTCAGGCCCAGCCCGGAGCCGAGGCCGATAATGCCGAAGCCGATAGCGAAGATCAGCGCATCGCCCTCCACCCGGAGGGCCAACAGGATCAGCGCGCCGATAGCGGCGAAGAGCATCGAGCCCGCCAAGGCCCAGCGGTTGCCCCACTTGCGCGCGACCCAGCCGGCCGCCAACGCCGTGAGCATGCTCGCAGCGGTGCCCGGCACCGCGATGAGCCCGGCCTGCAGCGGCGAGTAGCCGAGCACCATCTGCAGGTACTGGGTGCCGAAGAATAGGACGCCAGCCAGGCCAAACACGCACAGGAGGTTGATGAGGATCGCCGTCGTGAAGATCGGCTTGCTGAACAGGGTGACGTCGATCAGCGGGTCCTTAATCCGGCGCTGGCGGCGGAAGAACAGCCAGCCGGCCACCACCCCGAGCGCCACGATCGGCACCAGCGACCACGTCGGCCCGTTGATCGCCCCCTCCTTGAGCGCGTATACGAGCGGCACCATCATCACGATCGACAAGGCCGCGCCGATGGCATCGAGCCGGCCCGGGTTCGGATCCCGCGACTCAGGGATCAAGAACGGGGCGAGGATCAGCATGACGATCAGCACCGGCACGTTGATCAGGAACACCGAGCCCCACCAGAAGTGCTCCAGCAGCCAGCCGCCGACCAACGGCCCGCCCGCCGCGCCGCCGCCCCACATCGCACCCCAGACGCCGATCGCGGTGGCCCGCTGTCGCGAGTCGTGGAACATGGAGCGGATCAGGCCCAGGGTCGAGGGCATCAGCGTGGCGCCGAAGACCCCGAGCAGGACCCGTGCCGCGATGAGCATCTCCGGGGTGGTCGAGAACGCCGCGAAGATCGATGCGAGGCCGAAGCCAGCCGCGCCGATCATGAGCAGTTTGCGCCGCCCGACCCGGTCGCTGAGCACACCCATCGTCACCAGCAGCGCCGCCAAGACGAAGGAGTAGATGTCGATGATCCAGAGCAATTGCGTGCTGCTGGGCTCCAGGTCCTTCGACATCGAGGGCACCGCGAGGTCCAGGACCGTGCCGTCGATGGCGATCAGGAGCACCGCGCCGCATAGGACGGTCAGGCCCAGCCAATCCCGTCCTGTCGCCCGCCTGGAGTCGACCTGCTGTGCTTGCGCGGACACCCTGGAACTCCCCACTGATAAACCGTCTAGACGGTACAGACTTTAACAGCCGACCGTCTGGACGGTATAGTGCCGTGGCATGACTCACTCCGAGCCGACTCCCGCGCCTGCCCGCTCGACCAGGGACCGCATCCTCGACGCGCTGGAGCAACTGCTACTCGACGCCGGGCCACTGCACACCACTCTCGACGCCGTGGCCGCGGCCGCAGGCGTCTCGAAGGGCGGCCTGCTGTACCACTTCCCCAGCAAAGATGCGCTGCTCGCAGCGATGGTCCGAAGGCTGGGCGAGCGTTCCGACGCGCAGCTCGCCGCGGCGGTCGCCGGCGGCAGTTCCATCAGCGAGTTCTACCTGCAGTTGATCGACACCGACGAGTTCGAGGACCACCCGCTCTATCAGTCGGCAATCGCGTCGCTGCGCAGCGTCGACGGGCAGGACACCGAGATCCAGCGAGCCGTCACCGAGGTCATGCGCGGCTGGGACGACGGGCTCCGCAAGGAGCTCGCCGACCCGGTGCAGGCGGAGATCGTCCGGCTGGCCGGCGACGGGCTGTTCCTCGCCAGCTTGCTAGGACTCCCCCAGCCCGATCCCGAACTGCACCGCCGGGTGGTCGCCCGGCTCCTCGGCCACGACTAACCCCCCGCCGAACGGCGTCAGGTCAGATAGCGGTATGCGGGCGAGCCCGGCACTAGTCGCTCGACATGCATGCGGGAGTCCGTCATCCGCTCGATCAGCGGGGCCAGGCAGTCCGCGCGGCCCAACTCGATGCCGACCAGCGCCTCTCCGGTGTCCCGGTTGTTGCGCTTGACGTACTCGAAGAGCGTGATGTCGTCGTCCGGGCCGAGGACCTCGTCGAGGAATCTGCGCAGCGCGCCCGGCTCCTGCGGGAAGCCGACCAGGAAGTAGTGCTTGAGGCCCAGGTGCACCAGCGAGCGCTCGAGGACCTCGCCGTAGCGGGAGACGTCGTTGTTGCCGCCGGAGATCACGCAGACCACCGTCGAGCCTGGCTCGAACTCCAGGCCGCTCAGCGCGGTCACCGACAACGCGCCGGCGGGCTCCGCGATGATGCCCTCGTTCTGATATAGGTCCAGCATCGCGGTGCAGACCGCGCCCTCGTCGACCTGCAGCATCGTGATGCCGCCCGCGCCGGGCTGCTTGATCGGCACGGTGATCAGCGGCAGCGAGGAATGCGTCACGCATTCGGCCCCCGCCGCCATCAGGATCTCCAGCGGCAGCTCGCCCACGCGCCCGACGGCCGCGCCGTCCACGAATGGGTCGACCTCATCGAGGGTCACCGCGCGGCCGGCGGCCAGCGCCTCGGTCATCGACGGCGCGCCAGTGGGCTCCACACCCACGACGGTGACGTCGGGAGTGCGCTCGTGCAGGTATGAGACCAGCCCCGCGATCAGCCCGCCACCGCCGACCGGCACCACGACGGTGTCCGGCGCCGTGCCGAGCTGCCCCAGGATCTCGGCGGCGACGGTGCCCTGACCTGCGACGGTGCGGATGTCATCGAACGGCGGGACCATCGTCGCGCCCGTGTTCTCGGTGTCCTCTTTGGCCGCCGCGGCCGCGGCGTCGTAGCTACCGCCCCCGACCACCAACTCTACGAAGCCGCCGCCGTGCACCATGATCCGGTCGCGCTTCTGCTTCGGTGTCTTCGCCGGCACGTAGATGCGGCCCTTGATGCCGAGAGTGCGGCAGGCGAACGCGACGCCCTGGGCATGATTGCCGGCGCTGGCCGCGACGACGCCCGCGGCGCGCTCGGACTCATTGAGCTGCAGCATCAGGTTGTAGGCGCCGCGCAGCTTATAGGAGCGGACGACCTGTAGGTCCTCCCGCTTGAGGTAGACGTTCGCGCCGGTGGCGGCGGAGAGCCGGTCGCAGCGCTCCAGCGGCGTAGCGGCGATGACCCCCGAAATTCGCACCGCAGCCGCGTCGATATCGGCGGCGCTGACCGCTCGTCGCTGGGCTGGGTGCGTGTTGGTCATGTTTTCGCTCGTCACAAGTGCCCATTCTGTCACTGGTCGCTGTCCGCTACCGTCTCGCCCCTGTTCGCGGACGAATTGCCGATTCGCCCGCTAGCCGCCGAGGCAGCTCGGGCCGAGCAGTGCCTTCAGGTCCCCCATCAGGGCGGACGTGGGGTCCACCTTGAGTCGGTCGTCGAGCTTGAGCGTGGTGATCTTGTCCCCGCTGAGCAGCCGCACGTGCACGTCCGATTTGCCGGGGTGCCGGGCGAGGATCTGCTTGAGCGCCCCCACCTTGTCGGGGGTGCACATGCGGGTCTGCAGGCTGACCGCGACCGGCCGTGAGTCGGCGGCCGAGGACACATCCGGCACCGCGAGGTCGTTGACGATGATCGACAGCCGCTCGTCACGCGCCTTGATCCGCCCGCTGACCAGCACAATCGCATCGTCTGCGACGTCCATGCCCAGCACCGAGTAGGTCTGCGGGAAGAACATCACCTCGACGCCGCCGTTGAGGTCCTCCAGCCGCGCCGACGCCCACGACAGGCCCTGCTTGTTCACCCGCCGCTCGACCGAGGACAGGATGCCGCCGACCGTGACCTGCTGGCCGTCCTTGACGCGGCCCTCGAGGATCGCGGGAATCGACGCGTCCGACATCTTGGCCAGCAGGTGCTCGACGCCGTTGAGGGGGTGGCCGGTGACGTAGAGGCCCAGCATCTCGCGCTCGAGCGCCAGCTTGTGCTTGGTCTCCCACTCCTCGTCTGGGATCGCGACGTTGAACACGGACGCGTTCTCGTCGTCGTCCCCACCGCCGCCGAACAGGTCGAACTGGCCGATGGCCTCGGCCTTCTTCGTGCTCATGACCGCGTCGACGGCGTCGGCATGCACCAGCAGCAGGCCCTTGCGGGGGTGGTCGAGGGAGTCGAAACCGCCGGCCTTGATCAGCGACTCGATCGGCTTCTTGCCGCATGCGACCGCGTCGACCTTGCCGAGGTAGTCGGAGAAGCTGGCGAACGCGCCCTTCTCCCTGCGCGCCGTGACAATCGAGTTCACGACGTTGGCGCCCACGTTGCGGATACCACCGAGGCCGAAGCGGATGTCCGTGCCCACCGACGTGAAGTTCATGGACGACTCGTTGACGTCCGGCGCGAGCACCGTGATGCCGAGGTGGCGGCAGTCCGCGAGGTAGATCGCGGCCTTGTCCTTGTCATCGCCCACGGAGGTGAGCAGGCCCGCCATGTACTCGGCCTGGTAGTTCGCCTTCATGTACGCCGTCCAGTAGGACACGAGCCCATAGGCGGCGGCGTGCGATTTGTTGAACGCGTAGCCGGCGAACGGCAAGACCGTGTCCCACAGCGCGGTGATCGCGGGCTGGGAGAAGCCGTTGTCCAGCATGCCCTGCTGGAAGCCGCCGTAGGCCTCGTCCAGGATCTCCTTCTTCTTCTTGCCCATGGCGCGGCGCAGCAGGTCGGCCTGGCCCAGCGAGTAGCCGGCGACCTTCTGCGCGATCTGCATGATCTGCTCCTGATACACGATCAGGCCGAAGGTCTCGGAGAGGATCTCCGCCAGTGGCTCCTCGAGCTCCGGGTGGATTGGCGAGACCTGCTGCAGCCCGTTCTTGCGCTTGGCGTAGTCGGTGTGCGCGTTCACGCCCATCGGGCCGGGGCGGTAGAGCGCGAGCACTGCGACGATGTCCTCGAAGCGGGTGGGCTTCATGAGCTTGAGCAGCTCGCGCATCGCGACGCCGTCGAGCTGGAACACGCCCAGCGTCTCACCGCGCGCCAGGAGCTCGTAGCTCTTCGGGTCGTCGAGGGGCAGCGTGTCCAGGTTGAGGTCGATCCCCCGGTTCGCCTTGAGGTTGTCAATGGCGTCGCCCAGGACCGTGAGGTTGCGCAGCCCCAAAAAGTCCATCTTCAGCAGGCCGATGTCCTCGCAGGACGGATAGTCCCAGCCGGTGATCAGCGCACCGTCCTGAGGCCGCTTCCACAGCGGGATCGCGTCCGTCAGCGGCTCGGAGGACATGATCACCGCGCAGGCGTGCACGCCGGCGTTGCGGATCAGGCCCTCGAGGCCCAGCGCCGTCTGGTAGATCGTCTTGACATCCGGGTCCGTGTCGATCAACGCCCGGACCTCGGAGGCCTCCTTATAGCGCTCATCGCTCGGGTCGGTGATGCCGGCGACGGAGATGTCCTTCGCCATGACCGCCGGCGGCAGCGCCTTCGTGATGCGGTCCGCCATCGCGAAGCCCGGCTGGCCGAAGTGCACCCGTGCCGAGTCCTTGAACGCGGCCTTCGTCTTGATGGTGCCGAACGTGATCACCTGCGCCACGCGGTCCTCACCCCAGCGTTCGGAGGCGTAGCGAATCATCTCGCCGCGGCGGCGGTCATCGAAGTCGATATCGATATCGGGCATCGACACGCGCTCAGGGTTGAGGAACCGCTCGAACAGCAGCCCATACGGGATCGGGTCGATGTTGGTGATGCCCAGCGCGTACGCGACGAGCGAGCCGGCGGCCGAGCCGCGGCCCGGGCCGACGCGGATGCCGACCTCGAGGGCGTGCCGGATCAGGTCGCCAACGACGAGGAAGTAGGCCGGGAAGCCCATCTGGGCGATGACACCGAGCTCGAACAGCACGCGCTCGGTGTAGGCCGGCGGCACCGCGCCTGGGAAGCGCCGCTCAAGTCCTTGGAGCACCTCGGCCTTGAGCCAGCTGTTCTGGTCGTGGCCCTCGGGGACGGGGAAGACCGGCATCCGGTCGCGGGGCTCCCACACCTCGGCATAGGACTCGACCCGCTCGGCGATCAGCAGCGTGTTGTCGCAGGCGCCGGGCACCTCGTCGTCGAACAGCGCGCGCATCTCCGCGGCGGACTTGAGGTAGTAGCCGTCGCCGTCGAACTTGAAGCGCGTCGGGTCGTTGAGGGTCTTGCCGGTCTGCAGGCACAGCAGCGCCTCGTGGGTCTGCGCGAACTCCTTGGAGACGTAGTGGCAGTCGTTGGTGGCCACCGGCGGGATCTCGAGGGTCTTGCTGATCTCCATGAGCCCGCTGCGCACGCGTCGCTCGATCGACAGTCCGTGGTCCATGACCTCAAGGAAGTAGTTCTCCGGGCCAAAGATCTCCTGCCACTTCGCGGCCGACTCCAGCGCCTCGCGGTCCTGGCCGAGGCGCAGCCGCGTCTGGACCTCGCCGGACGGGCAGCCGGTGGTGGCGATGATGCCCTCGGCGTGCTCGGCGATCAGCTCCGAGTCCATGCGCGGCCACTTGCCGAGCTGGCCCTCGATCGAGGCCAGCGAGGACAGCTTGAACAGGTTCCGCAGCCCCGTCGCGTTCTGGGCGACCATCGTGATGTGCGTGTACGCGCCGCTACCGGACACGTCGTCGGACTTCTGGTCACGGGTACCCCACAGGACCCGCTTGGTGTTCAAGCGCGACTCCGGCGCGACGTACGCCTCGATGCCGATGATCGGCTTGACGTCGTAGCCCGTGGACTTCTTGAGCTTCTTCGTCGCGTTGTAGAACTCACTGGCGCCGAACATGTTGCCGTGGTCCGTCATGCCCACCGCGGTCATTCCGAGCCGTTTGGCCTCGTCGAACAACGGACCGGTCTTCGCGGCGCCGTCGAGCATCGAATACTCGGTGTGGTTATGCAGGTGCACAAACGAGCCAGTCACGTAACACGCACTCTTTCTCTCGACCCAGACACAGCCATCCAACGATCGCGGTGCGCTCCGAGTCTAGGCGGCCACACCGACAACCTCACCTCGGCTCGGAACTGGACGCGCGGCGGCGCGCGAACCCGAGCTGGTGTATGTCAGCCGCCCGCCCCGGGCAGGAGTGCGCGCAGGCCGAACCGCCCGAACACCGCGTCCGCGGGCAGCGCCTCCACAGCGCGGACGCCCGGCCGCTCGGCGATCTCCCGCAGCTCGCCGGACGCCCCGCGCACCAGCACCCCCACCACGCACGCGCAGCCGGCCCGCAGGTCCGCCGCCGCGGTGGCCCGCACGCCCTCGAGCACCGCCGCGGACATGTCGGCCTCGAGCTGCGCCGCAGCAAGGGCCTGCGCGCCGGAAAGCAGCCCCGCGGGGTCGTCCGATGCGCCGGTGGAGACTGTGATCAGGGGGCTCTGCGCGCCGGCCGCCAGCGACCAGAACTGCACCTGCGAGACGCGGGCCTGGCCCACCGCCGCAGCCGCTGCCGCCGCGGTCGAGCCGTCGTCGAAGGAGACGAGCGCCCAGCGCGACGCCGCCCCGTCGACCGCCAGGCTCTCCGCCGCCCGCGCCAGGTACTGCGCCGCGGGCTCGCCGGGGTCGGGCCCCAGCGCGTCGGTCCCCACCTGCTGGGGCGCGACGGGGTTGGCCGCGCCCAGTGCGAAGGCGAGGCCCAGCACCGCGGCCAACCCAGCCAGGCCCCAGAGCCATGACCGCTCGCGCATCTACGCGTCTCGGAGGACGTCCAGCGCGTGCTGCAGGTCGTCCGGATAGTCGCTGGTGAACTCGACGATAGCGCCGTTGGCGGGGTGCGCGAACGACAGCGAGCGCGCGTGCAGCCACTGCCGCTCTAGCCCCAGTCGTTTGGCGATCACCGGGTCCGCCCCATAGGTGAGGTCACCGCAGCAGGGGTGCTTCAGCGCGGAGAAGTGCACCCGGATCTGGTGGGTGCGGCCGGTCTCCAGGTGCACGTCGAGCAGGCTCGCGGAGCGGAACGCCTCGACGGTGTCGTAGTGGGTGATGCTGTGCTTGCCGTCCGCCATGACCGCGAACTTCCAGTCGTTGCCGCGCGCCCGCGCAATCGGCGCGTCGATGGTGCCGCTACTCGGATCGGGATGGCCCTGCACCAGCGCGTGATAGCGCTTGTCAATGGTCCGCTGCTTGAATCCGCGCTTGAGCAGGGTGTATGCCATCTCCGATGTCGCAACCACCATCACGCCGGAGGTGCCGACGTCGAGCCGGTGCACAATCCCCTGGCGCTCGTGCGCGCCCGAGGTGGAGATCCGGAAGCCGGCCGCGGCCAGGCCCCCGATGACGGTGGGTCCGGTCCAGCCGACGCTTGAGTGCGCGGCCACGCCGACCGGCTTGTCCACGACCACGATGTGCTCGTCGGCATAGATGATCTTCATGTTGTCGACGGCCTCGGCGACGATCGTCGGCGCCCGCTTGGGCTCGGGCAGGGTGACCTCGAGCCAGGCGCCGGCCCGCAGCCGCTCCGATTTTCCGGCCGGGGCGTTGTCCATGATGACCAGCCCGTCCTCCGCCATCGTCGCCGCGACGGTCCGGGAGAGCCCCAGCATCCGCGAGAGCCCCGCATCCACCCGCATGCCATCGAGCCCGTCGGGCACGGGCAGGGTCCTGGTATCAGACATTCTCATCACCGGTTCCGCTGTCGTTGGTCTGGTCGTCGGCCTTATCGTCGGCAGCCTGCACCGGGTCTTGCGCGGGCGGCTGCGGAGACATCGGCTCCACGCCGAACAGCGTCAGCGCCACCAGCAGGATCGCGCCGACGGTGATTCCCGAGTCCGCCACGTTAAACACCGGGAAGGAGCCGACGGCGAAGAAGTCGACGACATGCCCCTGCAGCGGCCCGGGCGCACGGAAAAAGCGGTCGACGAGGTTGCCCAGCGCGCCACCGAGCACCAGGCCCAGGCCCAGCGCCCACCATGCGGAGGTGAGCCGGCTGCCATAGCGGATGATCCCGATCACGACGCACACTGCGACGATCGTGAGGATCCAGGTCAGCCCCGTGGCCATCGAGAACGCGGCGCCGGCGTTGCGCACGAGGAGCAGCCGGACATGGTCGCCGATCAGGTACACCGGCACGCCCGGGGTCAGCTGGGCCACCACGATGACCTTGCTGACCAGGTCCGCGATCACCACCACGGCTGCGATCAGCCATAGCATCTTGGCGCGCGTCAGCCCGCCCGGCCGCCGTGCCCCGTCCCCGTCCTTGGCCTTGGCCTTGCTCGCGCTCACTTCGCTCCCGTCTGGGTAATTCACTGCCCCATCATCTACTACCGCGCCCACCGCTGTGACCAGCGGTGCCCGCAACCGACGCCTGCCCGGCACCGCTACTCTCGCGCGGGGCCGGGCAGGCGGGTCGATCGAGTGCGGCTATCCGGTCACGCAGGCGGGGCTGGCGATGTCGAGCAGCGTCGCGAGGTTGCAGATGCTGCTCTTCGCGAGCTTCCACTCACCCTGATCGACGACGACGTCCACGGCGCTCGGCGTCAGCTGGCCGTTGAAGTTCATGGTGAACGGCACCGACATCTGCTCGGCGCTGATCGGCGTGAGCGGCCCGACGACCGTGATGTCGCTGACCAGGCCGTCGGCCTCAGCCTGGGCGACCTTGTCCGAGAGCTGCTGCAGCAGAGTCGGATCCGCCTCGAGGCCCTGCACCAGCGCGATCTTCTCCGCCTCCGGCACGGCGGGGTCCAGCGCCATCCGGAACTTCGTGTTCAGCTCGTCCACGGTGGGCATGGCCGGCACGCCGTCGGTGGGCGCGGCGGTCGCCGAGCTGGTGGAGGTGGTGGTCTTCGCCGTCGTCTCGGTGCTGCCACCGTCGCCGCTGGAGCCGCAGGCGGTCAGCGAGAGCGCAGCCGCGAGTGCGACTGCGGCGATCACGGGCTTAGAGAAGTTCATATTCAGGTCCTCATCTTTGTGCGGCCGGAGCCTGGCCCCCACCGGTCTCAATGTCATCTATCCCGGACACGCATCCGAGACAACGCCTCCACTATGCCAAATTCTCGGCAAAGTGCTCGACGGGGGAATCTGGCGGGTCCGCGCTCCACCCCTGCCAATCCAGGCTGTCGCTCGGGTCTCCGGCGGTCAGAGACGGGTCCGCGACCGCGAAGGTCTGGACCCGTCCTGGCCCTGAGGTGCGGGTCTCGAATCGCACCGTGACCACGCCTTGCCCGCTGCCCTGGACCCACCCGTGACCGTAGTCCGGGTGGCGGACATCCGCGCCGGCGTCGAACGTCAACTCCGGCTCTGGCGGCGGGGCCGGCTCCGCCCCCATATCGTCCTGTGAGCTCGCCCACCCGCCCGCGCCATCCTGCTCCACGGGGACGGCAAGGTCCAGATCGGGGAAGAGCACCGTCTGCTGCTGCGAGGACAATCCCGCGAAGCCCACGCCGACGAGCCGGATCGCCCCGATCTCCGCGGGGTCGACCGCCACCCGCTGCGCCGCCGCGAGCAGGACGGAGAGCGAGGTGGTGGCATAGGCGAGCGTGGTCGAACGGGTCACCGCGGACATGTCCGCCTTGCGGAACTTCGCGATCACGGTCCGCGCCCCCCGGCCATCGCGCAGGAGCCGGCGGTGCGCGGCCTCCCCCGTCGCGGCCAGGGCCACCTTGATCTCGCGCTTGGTGAGCAGGTCCTTGGCGAAGGTGGTCTCGGCGCTCACGGATTTCGCCTCGCCGCGCTCGGCCACCACGCGGTCGTCAATGCCGCGGGCCAGCGCGTGCAGGGCCGGGCCGGTGGTGGCGCCCAGCAGTGAGATGATCTCCGCGCGGTCCAGCCCGGCGAGATCGCCGATGGTCTCCACTCCCACCTTCTGCAGCCGCTCGTTGGCGACGGGCCCGATGCCCCAGAGGCTGCGCACCGGCAGCGCCTCCAGCACCTCCTGCTGCTCGGCACGGGCAATCACCCGCTGCCCGCGCGGCTTCGCCAGGTCCGACGCGATCTTGGCGATCTGTTTCCCCGAGCCGGCGCCGACGGAGGCGACGAGGCCCGTCTCCTGGAGCACCCGCTCGCGGAGCCGGGCGCAGAATTCGCCCACCTGCGCGGCGGTGGCCCCGATCAGCTCCTCAGGCTCCCCGAACGCCTCGTCCATCGACAGCTGTTCGATCACCGGGATCACCGCCCGAACGGTCTGGAACACCCGAGCGCTGGCCAGGCCGTAGACCACGCCGCGGGGGCGCACCACCACGGCCCGCGCGCCGACCAGGCGGCGAGCCTGGTGCATCGGCATCGCCGAGTGGGCACCGTAGGCGCGGGCCTCGTAGCTGGCCCCGGCCACCACCCCGCGCTGGCCCGCGCCGCCGACGAGCACCGGCCGCCCGCGCAGGGTGGGCCGGGTCAACTGCTCGACGGAGGCGAAGAACGAGTCCATGTCCAGATGCAGCACCCAGCGCTGGGTGGCGCTGGGCGGGGGGCTGGCATCGGGGGTCACGCCACGATTATCGCCCGCGCCCGCTGCCGCCCGCCCGGCCGCCGTCCGAACGGGTGCGCCACCACCCCATGGTCGCCGCGACGCCGTCCTCTAGCGGCGTGGGCGCCAGCCCCAAGGCCGCCTCGCTCCAGGCACTGTTCACGGTGAACGGCCGCGTGAATTGGTAGTCCATCTCCGCGATCCCCGCCATCTCCGGCAGCGCCAGGCCCGCGCCCCGCAGCAGCCACCCGGGCAGCGGCGCCACCGTCGGCGCGCCCACGCCCGCGGCGGCCGCGTATCGGCCCGCGAGCTCGCGTTGGGTCAACGGGGCGACGGTGGGCGCGAGCAGGATCCGGTTCCACAGCTCCGGCCTACTCGCCGCCGCGATCATCGCGGCCGCCAGGTCCGGCACATAGGTGAACGAGTGCGGCTGGGCTGCGCTGCCGAGCACGCGCAGGGTCTTGCCCCCTGTGACCGCCGCCAGCATCCGGTCTCCGGCATGGGCCTTGCGTGCGTGGGGGCCGTAGAAGTCGGACGCCGCGACGATCGCCACCGGCTGCGCGTCGGCGAGCCGCGCCTCGATGAGCGCGGCGCGGATGTGGCCCTTCGCGGTGGCTGGCCGGCGCGGGCTGCCCTCCGTGATCGGCCCCGTTGGCGGCGCATAGCTATAGAGGCTCTCCGGGTACACGATCAGCGCTCCGGTCCGCGCCGCCTCCGCCCGCACGTTGCGATCCGTCGCCGGGAGGACCCGCTGCCACTCCTTATCCGTGTACTTGCCCGCGTGCAGGCAGTCGTACACCGCAGTGGCCCCGTCAAACAGCCCGCGCAGTGATTCCGGATCGAGGGCGTCGGCGCGAACCGCCTCGACCCCACCGCCGCCGCCAGCTCCCGACCGGGTCACGGTCCGCACCCGGCCGCCGCGTGCCGCCAACAGCGCCGCGACCGTCGCGCCGACGGGCCCCTGCCCGATCACCATATTCAGTTCATTCATGACAACTCATCACCTTTGCGAGCAGTGCTCTCTAATTGCGAACACCAGACTACTCCGCTCGCCGGAGGATGCAAGAGCACTGCTCTCTAAAGACATCGGGGGGCGCTTTCGTTGACAGCGCTCTGACCCCGGGGGCATGCTTCGCCCATGCCCCAGCCGCCCCACACCGATAGCCCCGCCCGCCGCGCCACCCCGCGCGAGCGGGCCCGGGTGCAAACCATGGCCGACATCGTCCGCATCGGGCGCATGGAGTTAGCCCAGCATGGGGCGGCGGCGCTGTCGCTGCGCGCGGTGGCCCGGGAGCTGGGCGTGGTCTCCTCCGCGCTGTATCGCTATATCCCCAGCCGCGACGCGCTGCTGACGCTGCTGATCGAGGACGCGTACGCGGAGATGGGCGCGGCCGTCGCCGAGGCCGAGGCCGCCGCAGCGCGCACGGACTACCGGGGCCGATTCGGGGCGACTGCCCGAGGGGTGCGGGACTGGGCGTTGCGGGAACCCGCGCGCTACGGGCTGCTCTATGGGAGCCCGGTGCCGGGATATGCGGCCCCCGCCGAGCGCACCACGGAGCCGGGCACCAGGGTCATCCGCCAACTGGTCGCGATTGTGACCGAGGCCGAGGCCGCCGGCGCCGTCACCACGCCGGCGGCGCCCGGGCCGCTCTCCCCCGCGCTGCGGGCCGACGCCGCGGCGATCCGCGCCGAGCTGGATGTGGCGGTCTCCGACGAGCTATTGACGCGAGCCGTGCTGGCATGGGTGGCGCTATTCGGCGCGGTGAGCTTCGAGGTGTTCGGCCAGTACGGCGAAGAGACTTTCGCCGCACCGGCCGAGCTCTTCGAGCATCAGGTGTCGATGCTCGCCTCGCTTATCGGACTCTAGATCAGTCCCCTGTCACTCACGCTTTGGCAAGTGTGGCCGTGACCCCGTCGCCGAGATCGATCACGGCGGCACCGGTGGCCAGCGCGCCGATGGTCAGCTCCACGGCCAGCACCTCGCCCGCGATCAGGTCGGCGTGCGTGCGCGCCCAACCCTCGAGTTCGGCCGGCACCTGCAGGCGCAGTCGGATGCGGTCGGAGATGTCCAGGCCGGCGTTGCGCCGCGCGTCCTGCAACTCGCGGACGCGGTCCTTCGCCCAGCCCTCGGCCTCCAACTCCTCGGTCACCGCGGTGTCGAGGACCACCAGGCCCGCGCCGCCGGGCAGCGCCGCCGTCGAATCGGGCTCCGCCGCAACGAGCTTCGAGGTGTACTCGCCTTCCTGCAGCTCGATGCCGGCAGCAACGATGGTGCCGTCGGCCTGCTCGGACCAGTCCCCGCTCTTGACGGCTTTGATGACCGTCTGCACGCTCTTGCCCAGGCGCGGTCCCGCCGCTCGCGCGTTGACGGCCAGCTCGAATTTTCCGTGCGTGTCGACATCCTCGCTCAGCTCCACGGCCTTGACGTTGACCTCGTCCGCGATCAGGTCCAGGAACGGGCGCAGCGACTCGCTGCCCGCCGCCGCGACGGTGACCTTTGGCAGCGGCAGGCGCACCCGCAGCTTGTTCGCCTTGCGCAGTCCCAGCACCGACGAGCAGACGGTGCGCACGTCGTCCATCGCTGTGACCAGCTCCGGGTCCGACGGCAGCAGGTCGGCGCTCGGCCAATCCGTCAGGTGCACGGAGCGCTCGCCGGTCAGGCCGCGCCAGATGACCTCGGTTGCCAGCGGCAGCAGCGGCGCGGCGAGGCGCGAGACAACCTCGAGGACCGTGTGCAGAGTGTCGAACGCGTCCGGCTCCGCGACGCTGCCCGCCCAGAAACGCGGGCGCGAGCGCCGCACGTACCAGTTGGTGAGAGCGTCGCAGAACTGCCGCAGCAGATCGCAGGCGTGGGCGACGTCGCACACGTCGAGCGCCTCGGTCATCTCATCGCGGCACTGCGCGAGCTTCGCGAGGATGTAGCGGTCCAGGACGTTCGTCGAGTCCGTGCGCCACGTCGCGGGCGCCTCGGCGTACAGCTGTAGGAAGCTCCACGAGTTCCACAGCGGCAGCAGCGCCTGGCGCACGCCCTCGCGGATACCCTGCTCGGTGACGACGAGGTTGCCACCGCGCAAGATCGGCGAGGACATCAGGAACCAGCGCATCGCGTCGGAGCCGTCGCGGTCGAACACCTCCTGCACGTCCGGGTAGTTGCCCTTGGACTTGCTCATCTTCAGCCCGTCCTCGCCCAGCACGATGCCGTGCGAGACACAGGTGCGGAACGCTGGGCGGTCGAACAGCGCGGTGCCGAGCACGTGCAGCGTGTAGAACCAGCCGCGGGTCTGGCCGATGTACTCGACGATGAAGTCGCCCGGGTAGTGGCTGTCGAACCAGTCCTTGTTCTCAAACGGGTAGTGCACCTGCGCGTAGGGCATGGAGCCGGAGTCGAACCACACGTCGAACACATCGGAGATGCGCGTCATCGTCGACTTGCCGGTGGGGTCGTCCGGGTTGGGCCGCGTCAGCTCGTCGATGTACGGGCGGTGCAGGTCCGTCGGCCGCACGCCGAAGTCCTCGGCCAACTGGTCGAGGCTGCCGTAGACGTCGATGCGCGGGTACTCGGGATTGTCTGAGACCCACACGGGGATCGGCGTGCCCCAGTAGCGATTTCGCGAGATCGACCAGTCGCGCGCACCCTTGAGCCAGTTGCCGAACTGCCCGTGCTTGATGTGCCCGGGGTACCAGGTGATGTCCTCGTTGAGCTCGACCATCCGGTCGCGGAATTCGGTCACCTTGATGAACCACGACGAGACGGCGCGGTAGATCAGCGGGTTCCCGCAGCGCCAGCAGTGGGGGTACGAGTGCTCGTAGCTTTCATGGCGCACCAGCCAGGCGCCATTTGCGGCGGCAGATCCGGTGCCCGCCTTGAGGTCTCGGATGATGGCCGCATTCGCATCGAAGACGAGTTCGCCGGCGTAGTCCGGGACCTGCGCGTCGAAGCGCCCGCCCGCGTCCACCGGGGTGACGGGGACGATGCCCACCGCGTCGGTGACCATCTTGTCGTCCTCGCCGTAGGCCGGGGCGATGTGCACGATGCCCGTGCCGTCCTCGACCGTGACGTAGTCCGCCGCCAGCACGGTGAAGGCGAGTTCCGAAGGCTTGTCGCCGTGCGAGTCCCGCTCCTGGAAGTACGGGAATGGGGGCAGGTAGCGCAGGCCGAGCAGCTCGACGCCGGTGTAGCTGCCGAGGACCTCGGGCTCCTCGCCGAACTCCTTCGCGAACTTGCCCACGAGCGCACGAGCCATGAGCACCCGCTTGCCCTCCCCTTCCGCGGGCGCCGTGGCGATGTGCACGTACTCCACCTCCGGGTGCACGGCCACCGCCAGGTTCGACGGCAGGGTCCAAGGGGTGGTGGTCCAGATCAGCAGGTGCGCGCCGTCGAGCGCCGAGAGCGCCCCGTCGTTGCCCGCGACCTGGTAGCCGACAGTCACGGCCGGGTCCTGGCGGGACTTGTAGACGTCGTCGTCCATGCGCAGCTCATGGTTGGACAGCGGGGTCTCATCACGCCAGCAGTACGGCAGCACGCGATAGCCCTCGTAGGCGAGGCCCTTGTCGTAGAGCTCCTTGAACGCCCAGATGACGGACTCCATGAACGTCACGTCCAGGGTCTTATAGTCGTTCTCGAAGTCCACCCAGCGCGCCTGGCGGGTGACGTAGCGCTCCCAGTCGTCCGTGTACTCGAGCACCGAGGTGCGGCACGCCTCATTGAACGCGGCCAGGCCCATCTCGTCGATCTGCGACTTGTCGGTGATGCCCAGCTGGCGCTCGGCCTCGAGCTCGGCGGGCAGTCCGTGGGTGTCCCAGCCGAATCGGCGCTCGACCTTCTTGCCGCGCATGGTCTGATAGCGCGGCACGATGTCCTTGACGTAGCCGGTCAGCAGATGGCCGTAGTGCGGCAGCCCGTTGGCGAACGGGGGCCCGTCGTAGAAGACGAACTCCTCCGCGTCCGCGCGGTTGTCGATGCTGGCCTTGAAGGTGTCGTCCGCGGCCCAGTACTTGAGCACCCGCTCCTCGAGCGCCGGGAACTTGGGGGTCCCGCCGGTGCCGTCGGTGAGGTCGACCTTCGGGTAGACGTGGTGGCGGCGGCCGGAAGGATCGTGGCTGGTCGACGACTCATGGCCGCCCTCTGCGATGGTCAACTCGTACTCCTCGTGCCCAAAAGTGGTGCAGCCATGAGGCTGCTTGACTCGGCACGGGGACGATCGAGCACGCTCAGCGTGATCCACCGCGGTACCACCCCGCTTACCTGAACGAGGCCGGGGGGCTCTGCTCAAGTCTCTCTTGCGAAGGCTGTGACGGGCCTGCCCGTTCGGTTCTACTAAGCCCAGATCGCGCAGTGCCATGGCACTGCGCGATCCGTGGACCGTTCTTCCGAAGACTCCCCGGTGATGGCCGGATCCTCATCGGTGCCGATACTACTCGGCGTCTAGCTCTTGTCCTGCTCCGTAGTGTCCGCCTCGGTCTTGTCCGCGGCTTCGAAGGTCTCGAAATCCTCCACCGCCCCAGTCTCAACCGCCTCAGTCTCAACCGCTGCCGTCTCGCCCTCAGCAGGCTCGACCTCAACTGGCTCGGACTCCACGGTCTCGACCGCCGGGGCGCGCACGCCTGGCGCAGGCTCGGCGGCGGAGACCGCTGCCGACCTACCTCCCTTGCGCAATCCCAGCACATCCGCGAGGAGCAAGCCGAAACCGATCAGGCAGATCACGATGCACGCCCACGCGAAGGCGACGGAGCTCGTGATCAACGCGACAACCAGGAGGGCAAAGCCCACCAGGGTCACTACCAAAGCGGCTACCAGCATTCGAGCTCCTCGTTGATAGACAAAATCTGGGGAAAGCTACGGGCGCTCGCCTACTTGCGGTTGCCGGTGCCCTTGGCGTCGGCACCCGAGTTATCCACCGGCGCTGCAGAACCGCGCTGGTTGAGCTCCTCGAGCTGCCCCTCCAGGTAGGTCTTCAGGCGGGTGCGGTACTCGCGCTCGTACGTCCGCAGGCTCTCGATCTTCGCCTCGAGGTCGCCGCGCTGCTCATTGATGGTGCCCATGACCTCAGCGTGCTTCTTCTCCGCGTCGGCCTGCAGTGCGGCAGCCTTGTCCTCCGCCTGCTTAAGCTGGCTCTCGGAGCGGTTGCGGGCGTCGGCCAGCAGCGCCTCGGCCTTCTGGCGCGCCTCCGAGAGCATCGTGTCGGACTTGCCGCGGGCCTCGGAGACCATCTGCTCGGAGCTGGCGCGGGCGTCCGCGATGGTGCGCTGCGACTCCGTCTTCGCGTCCACGGTGAGGCGGTCGGCAGTCTCCTGCGCGAGGCCCAGCAGCTTGGCGGCCTGGAGATGACCGGACTCGTCCGCCACGGCCACGGCCGGAGCCGGTGTGGGGGCGGGTGCGGGCGTCTCGACGACCTTGACGGGCTCGGGCTTGACGAAGGCGGGAGCCGCAGCGGGTGCGGCGGTGACGCCGGCCTGCTTGGCCTGCCCCAGTTCGGCCTCCAGCTCGGACACCCGTAGGGCGAGGTCTGAGTTCTCCTCGACAAGACGGGTCAGCTCAAGCTCAACAAGGTCGAGGAACTGATCGACCTCGTCCTCGTTGTAACCACGCTTCCCAATGGGAGGCTTGCTGAACGCGACGTTGTGCACATCAGCGGGAGTCAGCGGCATGGAGTATTCCCCTATCGCATTCATGGACGGTTGCTGCTATTTCAACCTAAGACAGTTCACTTCAGACTATCTTGGCACATCTGCTTACCGTCCCGCATCACTAGGACGCAAAACTGGTGACAACCTCGATCAAGACGAAAATGATCAACATCAGGAGCATGATCGACAGATCCAGCCTCACCTGGCCCAAACGCACCGGTGGGATGAGCCGCCGGAGCAGCTTGACCGGCGGGTCGGTGATGCTGAACAGCAACTCGAGGACTACAACGAGAAGGCCCTTGGGTTGCCAGTCACGTGCGAACGATCTGATGAACTCGACAATAATTCGACCGATCAGGCAGATCCAAAAGAGGTACAGCAGAACCAAGACCGCACCGAGCACAGGCGTACCTCTCATTGAAGAATGACGAACACCGGCCACCCTAGTCGGGTCGCCGGTGTTCGACGAAAGCTGCGGCTACTTGGAGTAGAAGCCGGTCTCCGCGATCCGTCGGCGATCCTCGGCCGAGACGTCGACATCCGCTGGTGAGAGAAGGAAAACCTTCGTCGCGACCTTGTCGAACGAGCCGCGGAGCGCGAATGCGAGGCCTGCGGCGAAGTCTACGAGGCGCTTCGCGTCAGCGTTGCTCATCTCCACGAGGTCCATGATCACGGGGACGCCGTCACGGAACTGCTCGCCGATGGTGCGGGCCTCGCTGTAGTCCCGCGGACGTAGCGTCGTGATCTTCGACATACCACCGGCCTCATCGAATAGCGAGCCCCCGTGCCGGGGGTTCAGCCGGGACTCGGCGCGGGCCTCCATGCGCGGGTCGACGGCGAGCGAGCCGCGGGTGGACGTCATCGGGCTGACGCGCCCGCCCCGGGCGGGAGACGCGTCCATGTGGCTCTCCGCGGCGTACCGCGGCCCCGCATAACGCTCGTCCTCGTACTCGTCGTGGGCCGAAGCGCGGTAGGTGCCGGCGCGGTAGCCGTTGTCATAGTTCTCACCCTTGCCCCGCACGGGGTCGGCGTCGTCCAAGTAGTCGTCTTCGAAGTCATCGAGTGGGACCATCCCGAAATACGCCTTGAACTTCTGCAGGCTGCTCATCGATCGACCTTCCTTGGCGGGGTGGGTTCTGTGGAAATCTCTGTCGGCAGTCGGGAGGGGTCCCGCTGACGGCTCACTGCGACGTTATCGGCCGCGGGCCGAGGATCGCGGTTCCGACACGCACACAGGTGGATCCGTGCGCGATGGCGGCCTCTAAATCCGCCGACATTCCGGCGGAGATGCCGGTCGCGCCCGGGTGCTGGGATTGCATTCGGCTGGCGATCTCCGCCAGCCGGGCGAATGCCGCTGTGGGCTCCACCCCGATCGGCGGGACGGCCATCAGCCCGGCGAGCCGCAGGCCTGTCGTGCCGGCCGTCAGGTCGGCCAACTCGTCCAACTGGTCCGCAGCCACACCGCCGCGCGCGGGATCGCCGTCCAGGCTCACCTGCAGGTAGGCGTCGAGGGGTGCCGAGCGCGCGCCCTCGTCCGCTGCCGAGACCGCGGCGGCGCCCAACGCGGTCGCCAGGCGGGCACTGTCGACCGAGTGCGCGGAGTGGGCCCACCGGGCGATGGCCCGAGCCTTGTTGCGTTGGATGCTGCCCAGCATGTGCCAGCGCGGCGCGAGGTCCGAGGTGTCGAGAAGGCCCGCGCAGTCGACCACCTTGGCGGTGGCCTCCTGCTCCCGGCTCTCCCCTAGGTCCTCGCTGCCCAGCCGGGCGAGTTCCGCGGCGTCCGCGGCCGGAAAGAACTTGGTGACGGTGATGAGGGTGACATCCGCAGCTCGACGGCCGGCGGCCGTGCAGGCGGCGTCGACGCGGGCGCGCACCGCCGACAGACCCGCCGCCAACTCGTCGGAGCGGGGCGTGCTCACGCTTGTCCTTCCGCGGAGTCGGACTCTGCCAACTCGGTCCAGATCGCACCCGCGATGCGGCCCGTGGGTGCGCCGCGGCGATGGCTGAAGAGCTCTTTGTCCTCGATGGTGCAGCGCGGGTCCACCGCGATGGCACCGACGCCATAGTCCTCAAGCTGGCGTCGCACCCCCGCCGCAATATCTAGAGCTGGTGTGCGAGAGCGGGTTTGGCTGGCACTGCCGGGCAGGTGCTTCGCCACGTCGGCCCGCATGTGCGCGGGCACCTCATAGCACTTGCCGCAGGCCGAGGGTCCGAGCAGCGCGCCAATGCGCGACGGCTCCGCCCCCAGCGCCACCATGGCGTCGAGCGCCTTCCGCACGATGCCGACCCGCGCCCCGATGCGTCCCGCATGCACCGCCGCGATGACCCCGGACTCGTCGTCCGAGAGCAGCAGCGGCACACAATCCGCGGTGAGCACCACAAGCGCCAGGCCCACCTGGTTGGTCACCAGTGCGTCCGTGACCTCCACGGGCTCGGACACGGGACCGTCGACGACGGTCACGTTCCACGAGTGCACCTGCTCCATCCACACAAGCCGCTCTGGAGCCAGGCCCACAGACGCGGCCAGGCGGCTGCGGTTGGCCGCGACGGCCTCGGGCGCGTCCCCGACGTGGTCGCCGAGGTTGAAGGAGTCGTATGGCGCAGCGGACACCCCGCCGGACCGGGTGGTGAACACCCGGCGGACCCGACGGGGTGCGCCTGCCTGAGAGTCTTCGGTCACCGGCGCATGAACGGCGGCACGTCGACGTCGTCGTCGAGATCCTCCGAGACCTGGACACGTCGGCTGCTGGACGGGGTTTCGGACGGTCCGCCCATGACCGGCGCCGCCTCTTCTGCACGGGTCTGGCCGATCTGTCCGGCGCGGGCCGAGCCGATGGTCCCGCGCGATGCGGAGCCGGGATCGGTCTGCTTGTGCTTGGGGCTGCCACCGTCGAAGCCCGCGGCGATCACGGTCACGCGGACCTCGTCGCCGAGCGAGTCGTCGATCACGGTGCCGAAGATGATGTTCGCGTCGATGTGCGCGGACTCCTGCACCAGCGAGGCCGCCTCGTTGATCTCGAACAGGCCCAGGTCGCTGCCGCCGGCGATCGACAGCAGCACGCCGTGCGCGCCGTCCATCGACGCCTCGAGCAGCGGCGAGTTGATCGCGGACTCGGCGGCCTTGATCGCGCGGCCCTCGCCGCGGGAGGAGCCGATGCCCATCAGGGCGCTACCGGCGCCGGACATGACGGACTTGACGTCCGCGAAGTCCACGTTGATCAGGCCCGGGGTGGTGATCAGGTCGGTGATGCCCTGGACGCCGTTGAGCAGGACCTCGTCCGCGGAGCGGAACGCGTCCATCAGGCTGACCTGTGCGTCGCCGAGCTGGAGCAGCCGGTCGTTCGGAATGACGATCAGCGTGTCGCAGGCCTCGCGGAGCGCGGCGATGCCGGCCTCCGCCTGGCCCCCGCGGCGCTTGCCCTCGAACGAGAACGGGCGGGTGACGACGCCGATGGTAAGCGCGCCGAGCTTCCGGGCGATGCTGGCCACGACGGGCGCGCCGCCGGTGCCGGTGCCGCCACCCTCGCCCGCGGTCACGAAGACCATGTCCGCGCCCTTGAGCAGCTCCTCGATCTCGTCCTTCGCGTCGTCGGCGGCCTTGCGGCCCACCTCGGGGTCGGCGCCGGCGCCAAGGCCCCGGGTCGAGTCTCGGCCGACGTCGAGCTTGACGTCGGCATCGCTCATCAGGAGCGCCTGGGCGTCGGTGTTGATCGCGATGAACTCGACCCCTTTGAGGCCCTGTTCGATCATTCGGTTCACGGCGTTCACACCACCGCCGCCGATTCCGACGACCTTGATTACGGCAAGGTAGTTGTGCGGGGGCGTCATTGGCTCTCGCCTTCCATGTTGGTCGGAGCAGTGGCTAGTTCGTGGTGCCCGGCGTGCCACTAACCCTCGACCTCAACCAAAGGGTTAGAGTTATGTCAACTACCGAACTAAGGGCTGACGGTATTGAAGCCGTCGACATTAGGCCAGCAGGCGCGCCGTACGTGATGGTTTTTTGGGTTTACTTGGCCGTCGGCAGGCTCGGGCTGGAGATATCGAAGACCTGGCCCGGCTGGCTGAGCACCGCCAACGCAACCGCGCCCTTGAGAGGCGTGTCGGCGGCGTTGCCCCAGCGTACCCGCCTACCGTCGTAGAGCGTCAATTCGAAATCGTCCTTGGAATTGATCGCCAACTCCGAGACCTGGTCCCACAACGGCCGCGGCAGCTCCCCCAGCAGTTGCAGTCCCTCCCGCAGCAGCTCGGGATTCTCCAGCGCCTGCGGGGTGGAGATCCTCGGCAGCCCCATCGGCGGGGGCTCCACCGCGTAGTCGACACCGAACTCATCGAGCATGTGCGGGCCGTCTTCGCCGTCGTAATATGCCCACGGCATGCGCTCCACGATCTCCACCGCGAGCGTTGACGGGTACTCCCGCTTGACCCGCACCTGCGCGACCCGCGCGATCCCCGCCACCCGACGCGCCGCGGCCTCGGTGTCCACCCGCAGGAGCGGAGTGCCCTCCACTCCCCCGAGCGCCGTCAGCACCTCCGTCCGCGGCAGCTGTTCCAGGCCCTGCACGTCGATCACGCGCACCGACAACACCGGGCTCAGCCATGCGGCCAGCGCCAGCCCAAGGACCAGCAGCGCGGTCCCCACAGCGAGCCAGGCTCGATGCGAGATCGCGGACAGCCGTCTAATGCGCATCGCCGCTAATCCCGAGTACCCAGGTTCGGGTCGCCCAGCCTTGGATCACGCAGCGCCGCAAGGATCTCCGGGCCCAGCATCGTGACATCGCCGGCCCCCATGGTCAGCACGAGGTCGCCCGGCCGCACCAGGCCGGCGATCTGCGCGGCAACCGCGGACAGGTCCGGCTGGTAGTAGGCGGTGGACGTGATGTTCTCTGCGATGAGCGCGCCGCTGACACCGGGCACCGGGTCCTCGCGGGCCCCGTACACGTCCAGGACGACCGCGATATCCGCCAGCCCCAGCGCCACCGCGAACTCGTCCGCAAAGGCCTCCGTCCGGGAGTACAGGTGCGGCTGGAACACGACGACCACACGGCCGTTGCCCCCTGCCACCAGGCCGCGGGCCGCACCGAGCACGGCGGTGACCTCAGTGGGGTGGTGCGCGTAGTCGTCGATGACACGCACGCCGCCGACCTGCCCGCGGTCTTGGAACCGCCGGTGCACGCCATCGAAGGCCGCGAGTCCCGCCAGCACGTCGGCCACGTCGAGCCCCGCCGCACGCGCGGCGAGCAGGGCGCCGAGCGCGTTGAGCGCCATGTGCTTGCCTGGCACGCCCAGGCGCAGGGTCCGCAACGTGTCCTCGCCGTCGAGCTGGAGTTGGCCCACGCCGCCACCGTCGACCGCGTCCCAGCCCAGCAGCCGGGCGCCGATCGGGACCTCGCCCGCCGGGATCTCGCCGTCCACGCCCTCCGGGGGGCCGCCGTAGCCGAGGACGCGCACGCCCTTGGCCAGCGCCCGCGCGGCCAGCGCGGCCGAGCCCGGATCGTCCAGGCAGGCCACGAGCAGACCGCCCGGCTCGATGCGGTCCACGAAGTCGTCGAAGACCTGGGTATAGGCCTCGACCGTGCCGAAGTAGTCCAGGTGGTCCACGTCGACGTTGGTCACGATGGCGATGCTGGGCCGGTATTGCAGCAGTGAGCCGTCGCTCTCGTCGGCCTCGGCCACGAAGAGGTCCCCGCGGCCGTGGTGGGCGTTGGTGCCCGACTCGTTGAGCTCGCCGCCGACCACGAACGACGGGTCGATGCGGCAGTGCTGCAGCGCGACGACGACCATCGACGTCGTCGAGGTCTTGCCATGGGTGCCTGCCACCAGCAGCGAGCGGTACCCCTCCATCAGAGAGGCCAACACGGCTGGGCGCAGGATCACCGGAAGGCCCCGCTCGGCGGCGGCCACCAGCTCCGGATTGGTCTTGGGGATCGCGCTCAGTGTGGAGACGACCGCGGTGGGGCCATCCTCGAAGATGTCCAGCGCCGCGGCGGAGTGCCCGATGCGCACGTGCGCGCCGCGGGCCCGCAGGTCCACGACGCCGCGGCTCTCCTTGGCGTCGGACCCGGAGACCTGGCCGCCGCGATCCAGCAGAATACGGGCGATCCCGGACATGCCGGCTCCGCCGATCCCGATCATGTGGACGCGCCGCAGATGCGCCGGCAAGTCCGTCTCGGGCAGGCCAGCGCCAGCCACAGGATTAGTCATCTCTCCACTCCCGCAGTTTGAAGGACGATCTCCGCGATGCGGCGCGCGCTGTCGCGGTGCCCGGCATCGGCGGCGGCCCGCGACATCGCGGCCATCCGCTCGGCGTCGCGCAGCAGAGGCACCATGATCTCGACGACCCGCTCCGGGGTGAGGTCGGCGTCGAGGACGATCACTCCGCCGCCCGCGTCGACGAGGGGGCGCGCGTTGAGCTCCTGCTCGCCGTTGCCGTGTGGCAGCGGCACATACATGGCGGGTAGCCCCACCGCGGACACCTCCGCGACGGTCATCGCGCCGGCCCGACAAATCACAGCGTCCGCCGCGGCGTAGGCCAGATCCATCCGGCTCAGGTACGGCACCGCGACGTACGCGGGCGCGTCGGGCGCCGCGGCGGCAGCGACCTCCACAGAATTCTTGGGGCCATGCGCGTGCAACACCCCGATGCCCGCCGCAGCCAGCGCGGGGGCGGTGCCGGCGACGGCGGCGTTGAGCGATTGCGCGCCCTGCGAGCCGCCGAAGACCAGCAGCGTGGGCGCGTCCGGGTCCAGGCCGAAGTGCGCGCGGGCCTCTGCGCGCAGTGCCGCCCGGTCGAGCCGGGTGATCGAGCCCCGCAGCGGGATGCCGATGACCTCCGCGCGCGGCAGCCCGGAGCCGGGCACCGCCGCGAGGACACGGGCCGCGCCGCGGGCGCCGACCTTATTCGCGATGCCGGCGCGGGCGTTCGCCTCGTGCACGATCACCGGCACCGCGGCGCGGCGCCCCAGGATCGATTTACGGGCCGCGACGTATGCGGGCAACGCGACGTAGCCGCCGAAGCCGACCACCACGTCGGCCTGCACCTCGTCGAACACCACGCGGGTGCGCTTGACGGACCGGCGGACCCGCCCGGGCAGCCGCAGCAGGTCCATCGTGGGCCTGCGCGGCAGTGGCACCGGCGGGATCAGCTCGAGCTGGTAGCCGCGCTCGGGCACCAACGTGGTCTCGAGCCCGCGCTCCGTGCCGAGGGCCGTGACCCGGATGCCTGGCGCCATTTCACGCAGCGCGTCGGCCACCGCTAAGGCCGGCTCGATGTGGCCGGCGGTGCCGCCGCCCGCCACCACCACAGAGATGTGTGCACCTTCACCGGTCACCAACGACTTCCTCGCTCTCGATCGATGGGGCCTGGCCCCTGGTATCTACGCGACTCCGGCGAGCGCACATCGCCATGTCTACTCGCGCCCCGCCTGTTCGCGCCGGCCGCCGGATCGCGCCACGGACTGCCGAGGGGATCCTCTGCCCGCGCGCGCGGACGCTGCTCGCCACGACGATACTGCAGGTCGTCGCCTGCCCCTCGGCCCTCGGCCCGCCGCGCACCGCGCTGCTGCTGGCCTGACCGCTGTTGACCTGACCGCTGTTGTCCCGAGCGCTGCTTGCCTGCACGTTGCTGGGGGCTAGGGCGGCGATCCCCGTTGGGATTGCGGCCCTGCGCGTTCTGCGGCGCGGGCCTTCGCGCGGGTCCACGCCGGACGGGTGCCGGTTTGGTCGGGCGGCTGCCAGTCCAATATGGGCTGGTGGGCGAATATGGCACGGGCACGGGCAGCCGTAGCCAGCGCAGCGATCGACGCTCCTTGCCTGCGCGCAGGGCGGCGATGGCCTCCGGCTCGTGCCGTGCGGCGCTGGCCAGCAGGCCGAACGTGGCAAGGGTGATCGCCGTGGAGCTGCCGCCCGCCGAGATCAGCGGCAGCTGCAGCCCGGTCACCGGCAGCAGGCCCACCACATAGCCGATGTTGATGAAGGCCTGCGCGATGGTCCACACCGTGACCGAGGCCGCGAACAGCCGCAGGAACGGGTCCAGCGAGCGCATCGCGATCCGCATGCCCGCGTAGGCGAACAGCGCGAACAGGATCAGGACGCCCAGGCAGCCGATCAGCCCCAGCTCCTCGCCGATGATCGCGAAGATGAAGTCGTTGTGGGCGTTCGGCAGATAGTCCCACTTGGCGCGGCTCTGGCCGGGGCCGCGGCCAAAGAGTCCGCCGTCGGCCAGCGAGAATTTAGCCTGCAGCGCCTGGTAGCCGCCCTGCTGGGGGTCCGCGGACGGGTTCAGGAACGACGTCATCCGCTGGGCCCGGTAGTCGGAGGTCATCGCGAGGATGACGGCCGCCAGCACGCCGCTGCTGACCACGCCGACGAACCACTTCATCTTCAGCCCGGTGAACCACAGCAGGGACGCGACGATGATGCCCATGGCGATCGTCGTGCTCAGGTTCGGCTGCAGCATCACCAGGACGAAGGTGAGCAGCGACGCGCCCCCAAGCCAGAATTTCGGGTTGCCGGCCAGGCCGGGGCGGATCTGGCCCCGCACGAGGATGTGCGCGCCCCACAGCACCAGCATGAGCTTCATGATCTCCGACGGCTGCACGGTGATCGAGCCGATGCCGATCCAACGGCGCGCGCCGTCGACCTCCTCGCCGATCCCGGGGATCAGGACCAGGAACAGCAGGACCAGCGCGACGATCATTCCCAGGCTGGAGAGCCGGCGCAGCAGCCCGATGGGGATGCGCAGCGCCAGGTAGAACAGCACCGCGCCGATCCCGACAAACATCAGCTGGCTGTTGAACATCGAGTACGCGGAGCCGTCGCGGGCATAGGCCTCGACGCTCGAGGCCGACAGAACCATCGCCAGACCGGAGACGGTCAGCAGGATCGTCACCGTCACGACCAGGTGGAACGAGGTCAGCGGGCCGCGCAACCAGGTGCCGATGGCGACGCGGGGCGAACGCCGGCCGGACTGATCCGGGGTGGGCGATGCGGGTGTGGGGGGTTTCGTGGTGGCCATGGCGCTCCGCGGCTCAGGACCCGGTGCTCGGGCGCTCGGCGGTGGGAGCTAGCCCCTGGACTGCGGCAACGAAGCTGCGGCCCCGCTCGCCATAGTCGCGGTACATGTCCAGCGAGGCCGCCGCGGGCGCGAGGAGCACAGTGTCGCCCGATTCTGCGAAGGCGGTGCCGGCGCGCACGGCTGCGGACATGACCTGCTCGGTCGTGTCGACCCGCACCACCGTTGCTGAACTCACGCTCACATCCTCGCCTGCGAGGACCTCCACGATGGGGACCTCGGGCGCGTGTTGCCGCAATGCGTCCACCAGCTGGCCTCGATCCTGACCCAACAGCACCGCCGCCACCAAACGCGGCGCGATGTCGCGAACCAGGTCGTCGACTGCCGCGCCCTTGAGGAGCCCGCCCGCGATCCAGACGACCCGCTCGTGGGCGAGGACGGAGGCGCGGGTGGCGTGCGGGTTGGTCGCCTTGGAGTCATCGATGTAGGCGACGCCGGCGATCTCGTCGACCAGAGCCGCCCGATGCGGGCCCACCTGATGCGCGTCCAGGCCGGCGGCGATAGCGGCTGGCGCGACTCCGATCGCCCGGGCCAGCGCGGCGGCCGCGAGGGCGTCCATTGTGCCCGCGGGCCCGGCCGGGTGGATCTGCGAGACCTGGGCCAGGGGGATTCCAGCGGCGCTGTCCGCGCCCCCGAAGGCCCGGTCGATGATGCGGCCGTCGACAACGCCCAGCTCGTCGGGACCGGGCTCGCCGAGGCGGAACCCGATAGCCCGCGCCGCCGGGGCACCCGCCAGGAGGGAGGCCGCGATCTCGTCGTCGAGGCCCGCCACCGCGATGTCACCGGTGAGAGCCTGCGCCTTGGCCCGGGCGTATGCAGCCATGCCGCCATGCCAGTCCAGGTGGTCCTCGGCGACGTTGAGCACGACGCCCGCCCGTGGCCGCACGGATGGCGCCCAGTGCAATTGGAAGGAGGACAGCTCGATGGCCAACACGTCGGCGCGCGTGTCCGCGGTCAGCGCGTCAAGCACGGAGAGCCCGATGTTCCCGCAGGCGGCGCTCGCGATGCCGGCCGCGGCGAGGATCGAGTCCAGCATCGACGTGGTGGTGGTCTTGCCGTTGGTGCCGGTGATCGCGAGCCACGTCCGCGCGGGGCCGAACAATTCCTGCTGGTCGGCCTGCCAGGCCAGCTCGATATCGCCCCACACGGGAATTCCGAGTGCGGCGGCCGCGGTCAGCAGCGGGCTGTCCGGCCGCCAGCCGGGGCTGGTCACCACCAGCGCGACGCCGTCTAGGGCCACCTGCTCGGGGGCCACGAGCGCCATCCCCGACGCCACGAGCTCGGCGGCGTCCGGGGTCAGTGCGGCCAGCTCTGCGCCGTCCGCGAGGACCACCGTCGCGCCGAGGCCCGCCAGCAGGCGCGCGGCGGCGACTCCGGAGACCCGCGCCCCGGCGACCACGATGGTGCGGCCGGCCAGCTCGCGCAACTGCGTCATGACCCGATCGCCCCGAGGTATTCGCCGTAGAACAGGGCCAGACCGATGGCGCTCGCCATTGCGGTGAGCAGCCAGAAGCGGATGATGACCGTGGTCTCCGGCCAGCCGCCTAGCTCGAAGTGGTGGTGGAACGGCGCCATGCGGAAGGGGCGGCGTCCGCTGGTGCGGAACACCGCGATCTGGATGACGACCGACGCGGCCTCGGCGACGAACAGCGCGCCGAGCACGACCGCGAGAAGCTCCGTCTTGCTGGTGATGGACAGCCCGGCGATGAGGCCGCCGAGGGCCAGCGAGCCGGTGTCGCCCATGAAGATCTTGGCGGGCGCCGCATTCCACCACAGGAAGCCGACGCATGCCGCGCCAGCGGAGATCGCGAGGATCGCGAGGTCCAGGGGGGCATCCACTTGGTAGCAGCCGACATCGAAGTTCGTGCGCACACACGAGTTGCGGTACTGCCAGAACGTGATGACCACGTAGGCGCCCATGACCATCGCCATCGAGCCGGCGGCCAGGCCGTCGAGCCCGTCGGTGAAGTTCACGGCGTTGGACCAGGCGCTGACGAGCAGCAGGCAGAACAGCACGAACACGACGCCGCTCATGGTGATGGTGTTGATGTCGCGCACGTAGGACAGCGCGGCGGGGCCCTCGGTGTTGACGAACTTCAGCACGAGGACGCCGAAGATCACCGCGGCCAGCAGCTGCCCGATGGTCTTCGCGGTCTTGTTCAGGCCCAGGTTGCGCTGCTTGCGGATCTTGAGGAAGTCGTCGAGGAAGCCGACGACGCCCAGCACTGTCGCCAGGCCCAGGACCAGGAGCCCGGAGGCGGAGGGCGGGTCCGCGTCGAACATCATCCCGATCAGGTGTGAGCCCCAGTAGCCGGCCCAGGTGCCGGCGATGATCGCGACGCCGCCCATGGTGGGGGTGCCCCGCTTCGCCTGGTGGCTGGCCGGCCCCTCCGTGCGGATCTCCTGCCCGAAGCCCTGCTTCGAGAAAATCTTGATCAGCAGCGGCGTCAGCAGGATCGCCACGAACAGGGCGATGGCCCCGGCGAAAAGGATCTGTCTCATGCTCCGGCCTCCGGCTGGTCGGTGTTGTCAGGAGTCAGCAGCGCGTCGGCGACCCGCCACAGGCCCACCGACTGCGAGGCCTTGACCAGGACGATGTCGCCCGGCTCGAGCTCGTCCTCGAGGAGTTCCACGGCGGCCGCCACATCGGGCACCAACGCAGCCTCGTCGGCCCACGAGCCCTCCATGACGGCACCCTGGTACAGCGCGTTCATGGCGCGATTCGAACCAACGCAGATGATCTTCTCGACGTCCATGCGGACGGCGAAGCGGCCGAGCGCGTCGTGTTCGACGACGGCGTCGGGCCCCAACTCCCCCATTTCGCCGAGGATCGCCCAGGTCTTGCGCTTGCCGCGCTCGGGCATCGGCACGCCGTGCTCGGGCTCAGAGCGCGCCATGGTGACCATCGCGCGGATCGCGGCGCGCATCGAGTCGGGGTTCGCGTTATAGGAGTCGTTGATGACGGTGACCGCGTCGGCGCGGGTCCGCACGTCCATGCGCCGCCCGGACACGGCGGCGGAGGCGCTGAGGGCGGCGGCGATCTGCGCCACGTCGGCCCCGCACTCCAGCGCGACGGCGGCGGCGGACAGGGCGTTGCCGATCTGGTGCTCACCGTGCACCGAGAGCGTCACCGCGGCGCTGCCGCCATCGGCGACCTCGAGTGTGAAGCTGGCGCGAGCCTGGCTATCGAGCCGCACGCCGGTGGCGCGCACGCCGGCCTTTGTCGACTGCCCCACGAGCACGACACGCGCCGTGGTCCGCGACGCCATCGCCGAGACCAGCGGGGCGTCGGCGTTCAGGATTGCGACGCCGCCGTCGGCCGCTGCGGGCAGCGCCTCTACGAGCTCGCCCTTCGCCTGCGCGATGGCCTCCTGCGACCCGAACTCGCCGAGGTGGGCGAAGCCGACGTTGAGCACGACGCCGATGCGCGGCGGGGCGATCTGCGCGAGTGTGCGGATGTGCCCGATGCCGCGGGCGGAGAGCTCCAGCACCAGGTTTCGGGTGTCCGCGTCGGCGCGCAGGGCGGTCCACGGGTGGCCGAGCTCGTTGTTGAAGGAGCCGGGGGGCGCCACTACTGGACCCAACGGGGCCAATACCGAGGCGATCAGGTCCTTCGTCGAGGTCTTGCCGGAGGAGCCGGTGACGCCGACGACGTTGAGCCCGTGCCCGGCGACGAGCCCTGTCACACTGGCCCGCGCCAATGCGCCCAGTGCCTGCAGCACCGCGGCGCCGGAGCCGTCCGCGTCATGCTCGGACGCCCCTGAGCCCTCGACCACCAGGTCGGGGCGCGGATCGACCACGATCGCGGGCACGCCCACCGGCCGCGCGGCGAGGACAGCCACCGCACCCTGCCCGACGGCCGTCGCGGCGAACTCGTGCCCGTCCGAGTTGGCGCCGTTGAGGGCCACGAAGAGGCCGCCCGGGCCGATCTTCCGGGAGTCGAACTCGACGCCTCCGGTGACCTGGGCGTGCGCGTCCGGCACATCGACCAGCCGGCCGCCCACCGCCTCGGCGATGTCCGCCAACGTCATTGGAATCACTCGTCGTCCTCGCTCGTCGCCTTGTCCATGCCAGCCTGCTCCGGGTCTGCCAGTCTTTCGGTGGCCAGTCTCTCGATGGCCTCCGCCACCACTTCCCGGTCGTCAAACGGATGCTTCACGCCGGCCACCTCTTGGCCGAGCTCATGCCCCTTGCCGGCCACCAGCACCACGTCGCCGGCCCGGGCCCATGCCACCGCGTCGGCGATGGCGAGCGCGCGGTCGCCGAACTCGCGAACCTCCGCCCGTGCATCCTCCGACACCGAGAGCGCGCCCGCCAAAACGGCGGCCCGAATCGTGGCCGGATCCTCACTGCGGGGGTTGTCGTCGGTGACGATCAGCAGATCTGCCCCCAGGGCCCCGGCCGCGCCCATGATCGGCCGCTTGCCCGTGTCCCGGTCTCCCCCGGCGCCCACCACCACCGCGAGCCGGCCGCTGCACTGCTCGCGCAGCGTCGCGATCACGGCCTCGAGTGCCGCGGGCTTATGCGCATAGTCGACGACGGCCAAAAACGGCTGGCCCCGATGGACCCGTTGCAGTCGTCCCGGCACCGACGCGCCCGCCAGCCCCGGCGCGGCGTCCGCGGCCGACACCCCTGCGGCCGCCAGGAGCGCGAGGGCCACCAGCGCATTGGCGATATTGAAGCGGCCGGGTAGCGGCAGCTCGATGTCGACCGCCTGCCCGCTGGGGCCGCGCACGGTGAACCTCTGCTCGCCCGAGGCCGCCACGACGGCGCCGTCCGCCTGCCAGTCTGCAGTGGCCGACACTCCCACGGTGGTCGTCGGCAGCGCGGGCTGCTGTGCGGCCATCGCCGCCATCTGCCGGCCCCAGCGATCATCCACGCACACCACCGCCCGCTGTGCGCGCACGGTCGAGTCGGCGGCGAAGAGCCGGGCCTTGGCGGCAAAGTAGTCGTCGAGGTCGCGGTGGAAGTCGAGATGGTCCTGGGACAAATTCGTGAACGCGGCGGCGGCGAAATGGCAGCCATCGACTCGGCCCAGTGACAGCGCGTGGCTGGAGACCTCCATGACGACGGTGTCCACGCCGCGCTCGACCATCACAGCTAATAGCGCCTGCAACGCCGGCGCCTCCGGGGTGGTCAGAGCGCTGGGCGCGCGGGTGCCGTCGATCCGGGTCTCCACGGTGCCCACCAGCCCGGCCGTGCGTCCGGCCGCCATCAGGCCGGCCTCCACCAGGTAGGCGGTGGTGGTCTTACCGGCCGTGCCGGTGATCCCAAGCAGGGTCAACTTCGACGAGGGGTCCCCGTAGATCAGCGCGGACACGGCCCCGAGCACCTCGCGCGGCGCACGGTGGCGCAGAACGGGGATCTCGATGCCGGCGTCCGCGATCAACGCTGCGCCGGCCTCGTCCGTCAGCACCGCGACAGCGCCCTGGGCCACCGCGTCGGCCGTGAAGGACGCGCCGTGGCTGTGGCCGCCCGCGAGTGCCGCGAACAGGTCCCCCGGCGCGATGTCCTGCGCCCGCAGCGCGACGCCCGTGACAGTGGCAGGGACGTCGCCGGGCAGGGGCGCGATCCCCGCGGCGGCGCACACCGCAGACAACGGGGTGCGAGGTGGGTTCGAGGGTCGGAGCGATCCCGGCTGTGGCGTGCTCTGCATCGGGGCATCGCTCCTCTCGGTAGTTTCTTGTGGGCAGCCTTTGCCCGCCAGTGAACATTACTTGCCTGCCGAGTGGCATCCCGCCCGGCTGCGGGACCCACTACCCTCCGGTCAGTCCGCCTGGAGCACTAGTTGCGGGGCGGGCGGGGACATCGGCACGCGGTCACGCTGCAGCAACCAGGCCGCGATGTCATGGAACAGCGGGGCTGCGGACTGGCCACCAGTGCCGTCGGAGCTGCGCTGCGGCTTGTCCAGCATGATCGCGATCACATAGCGCGGATCGTCCGTCGGGGCCATTCCCGCGAAGGTGATCCAGTAGTCGGAATTCGAGTAGCACCCGCACGCCGGATCCACCTGCTGCGCGGTGCCTGTCTTGCCGGACACTTGGTAGCCCTCGACCGCCGCCTCCACACCGGTGCCCCGTTGGTTGCCGGTGTCGTCCTGGACCACCGCCCGGAACATGTCCCGCACCGTGCGCGCGGTCTCCGGGCTCACCACCTGCACCGGCTCTGGCTCGTCGGGCGCCTGTACCTCGCCATCGGGTCCGATGATCCCCTGCACGATGCGCGGCGGGATGCGCGTGCCGTCATTCGCGATGGTCTGGAACAGCCCCGCCATCTGCAGCAGCGTCATCGACAGGCCTTGGCCGATCGGGAGGTTCGCGAAGGTGCCGCCCGACCACTGGTCAAGTGCGGGCACCATGCCAGCGCTCTCCCCCGGCAGGCCCACATCCGTGCGCTGGCCCAGCCCGAACTTCGTGAGCATGTCCGAGAACCGCTCCGGCCCCACCCGCTGCGCCAGCATCAGGGTGCCCACATTCGAGGACTTCCCGAACACGCCGGTCGTCGTGTACGGCGCGACGCCGTGCACCCACGCGTCCGCGACCGTGGCGTTGTCCATCGTGATCGAGCCCGGCACCTGCAGCACCTCATCGGGGGTCGTCAACCCGTCCTCGATGGCGGCCGCCGCCGTGATGATCTTGTTCACCGAGCCCGGCTCGAACGGGGTGCTGACCGACAGGTTGCCCAGCTCTGCCTTCGCGTTCGCAGGGTCGCCCAGCCCCAGCGACGGATCCAGGGTGTTGTCGTTCGACATCGCCAGCACATGGCTCGATTTCGCGTCGAGCACCAGCGCCGAGACGTTCTCCGCCCCGGACTTGTCCTTCGCGCTCTGCACCGCCTGCTGCAGGAAGTATTGCAGGTCCGAGTCGAGGGTCAGCTGCACGTTCGAGCCATCCACCGCCGGGTGCACGTCGCGCAGGCTGCCGGGGATCTCGTCCCCCGCGGAGCCTTGGTCGTAGGTCTTCGAGCCCGCGGTGCCGGCGAGCAGCGCGTCCATCGAGGACTCCAGGCCCAGTGCCGCCTCGCCATTCGGCTTGACGGCGCCCACGATGTTGGCGGCAAGCGCGCCGCCGGGGTACTCCCGCACGTTGTCGGGGTCCGCGCCGACCAGTGAGAACTCCGAGGTGATCTCGGCGGCCTTGGCCGGGTCCACCTGACGGGCCAGATACACGAACTGAGCCGTGCCATTCATCTGCTCGAGCAGCTTCTTCTCCGGCGCGGCATCGCCCAGCAGCTCATGGATCTTCGCCGCGGCGTCCGCGATATAGGTGTCCGGATCAGGCGAGGTGGGCGAGATCTCCTGCTGCGCGGTGAGCTTGCGCCGCACCTCGACCGGCTGGAACGTCAGGGCCTTCGCGGTGAGCGTGTATGCGAGCGGCTGGCCCGCCGAGTCCAGGATCTGGCCTCGGTTCGGCGTCTCGACGGCGGTCATCGTCCGCTGGCTCGCCGATTCCGCCGTCAGCTTCGGCGCCTGGATTCCCTGAACCCACACCAGCTGGCCGATCACGATGACACACAGGCCGGCCATGACCATGCTCATCAGGTTGGAGCGCTTTCGGAAATCTACGACGATGCCCTCGCCGCGCCGCGTGCCCGGCCGCGGGTGCCGCTGGGCCGGACGGGGCTGGCCCGAGCGTGCCTGGCCAGATCGATTCTGACCGGTGCGCTGCTGGCCCGGCCTCTGCGGTCCGCCGCGGCGGGGGTCTACTGGCTTACGGGGATTCGCGCTCACTGACCGACGCCCGGGTCTGACGCCTCCACAAGGGGTAGGCCGTGGGTCGGGTTCGGCACAGGCACGGGCATCTCGCCGGCCCCATCCGTCTCCGGCGCGGGGACCGCGGGCCCCGCGACGGCTACCGGCGGCGCCACCGGCGCCGACTCGGCGGGCGAGGCGGGGGCGGGTGCCGGCACTGGCGCGACCGTAGTCGCAGACCCAGGCCGCACTGCGGTCAACGGTGCCGGGGCCGGGCCGTCGGCTGCCAACGGCGTTCCCTCGAGCCGGACGGAGCCGTCCGCGCCCACGACAAGGCGCGGCACGTTGCTGCTCTGCACCATGCCCAGTTCCGCGGCCTTGCGGGCCAGTACCGGCGCGGAGGTGCCAGCCTCGACCGCCTGCTCGAGCCCGGCCTTCTGATTGCTCAGGTCCCGGTTCTGTTGCCTCGACGCAGTGATCTCGTAGGACTGGCCGGTGGAGTTGGTGCTCAACCACAGAGTCAAGCCCATGCCGGCCGCGAGGATTCCAAGAACCAGGGCGACAAAAGGAATCCGCTTCGCGAGCATCCGGGCGTCCCCGCCATGGGATGCGGGGCCATTGGCCTCCCGCACCGAGCCGGTGCGCCGCTGCCTGCGCAGATAGGCCTTCGCCGCCGCCGCCGACCGCCCCTCAGGCGCGCCGGAACCCAGACCGCGCCCGCTATGTGGGCGCGCAGACCGTTGTCCGCGCTTGGCGGCTGAGCCCGCGCTGTCGGAGTTACGAGGCTTGCGCCCGGTAGTGGCGGTCGCGGTCATGTCATCTCCAAGCAATCCGTTGCGCGCATCGCAGTCGGACTGGCGCCGACCGCGGGTTGCTCTCAATTTCTTCTTCCGTCGCCTTCTCTGCCCCACGGGTGATCAGCCGGAATTCCGGCCCCATCCCCGGCAACTCCATCGGCAGGTCCTGCGGGCTCAACGACTTGACCCGCTCCGCCAGCGCATGCTTGACCACGCGGTCCTCCAGCGACTGATAGGACATGAAGGCCACGCGGCCCCCGATGCCCAAGGCCTCCAGCGCCGCCGGCACTGCCGCCTCGAGCGAGTCGAGCTCGCCGTTGACCTCCACCCGAAGCGCCTGGAAGGTGCGTTTGCCGGGGTGCCCACCGGTGCGTCGCGTCGCCGCCGGAATCGCCGTGTACAGGACCTCCACCAGCTCCGCCGTCGTCGTGAACGGAGTGTTGACGCGTCGCCGCACAACCTCGCCGGCGATGCGCGAGGCGAACCGCTCCTCGCCGTACACCCGCAGGATCCGCGTCAGGTCTGACTTCGAGTAGGTGTTGAGCACGTCCGCGGCGGTGGGGCCCTGCGTCGGGTCCATCCGCATGTCGAGGGGCGCATCCACCGAGTACGCGAAGCCGCGCTGAGTCTCGTCGAGCTGCAGGGATGACACGCCAAGGTCGAACAGGATCGCGTCCACTCCCCCGCGTGGGTCCACACCGGCGGACTCGAGGGCCTCGGCGATGCCGTCATAGCGCGTATGGACCAGCGTGATGCGGTCGCCGAACTGCTCGAGCCGGCTGCCCGCGATGCCGAGCGCCTGCGTGTCGCGGTCCAGGCCGATCAGCCGCAAGCCGGGGAAGGTGCGGAGGAAATGCTCCGAGTGGCCGCCCATGCCGAGGGTGCCGTCAACCATCACCGCGCCGGCCCCGTCCGGGGACTTCGCCGTGATGGAGGGGCCGAGCAGCTCCTCCGCGCGATGCAACATGACCGGGACATGGCCGAACTCACCCGATCGGGGCTTAGCGTCGCCCGCGCCGTCCACCATCATCGCTCCCAGTGTCGTTGCGTCTTGTCGGTTTGGTGGGCCTGATCGCCCGCTAGATTGCCGTGAAATCGCAGCGGCGAATGTCCAGAGGTCTCCGTCTGAACGAGCCTGGCGTTGGGGAAGTACGTCAGGATCGGGGTCAGACGGAGGCCTCGTGACATTCGCCGAGGCCGCGTGAAGCGGTTAGAAAATGCTGCCGAGCGATTCATCTCGGGCCTGCGAATAGCTCTCTTCGTTCTCCTCGATGTAGTTGTGCCACGCCTCCGCGTTCCAGATCTCTAGGAACGTCACGGAGCCGACGACCACGCACTCTCGGGATAACCCGGCATACCGGCGGTGGTCCGCGGACAGGGAGATCCGCCCCTGTCCATCGGGATGCTGCTCATCGGTTCCCGCCGCCAACGCACGAACAAATGCGCGGGCCTCGGGGTTCGTCCGAGACGTCGCAGCTGCCTTCGCGGCCAGCTCCATGAAGGCATCGCGCGGATAGACCGCGAGGCTGTGGTCCTGCCCTTTGGTGACCATCAACCCTCCCGCCAACGAGTCTCGAAACTTGGCCGGCAACGTGAGCCGGCCCTTGTCGTCGAGCTTGGGCGTGAAGGTTCCGAAGAACATCCCGCACCTCCCACCCGAACTGATCGTCTAATCGAGTTCTCGACCTCGCGACCACTGTGAAACACCTCTATGCGTTCCACTGGTCACCACGGTACCCCACTTTCCCCCACTTACAACCACAACTCTGTAGGTTGCTCACCTGAACTGGGCATCATCCCAGCTCAGACGCATAGAACTCGGTGGGGGGAAATATTGACGCACCCAACAGGACAGTCCCTCAGCCCGCTCCACGATCGTGTCCCGGACCGGTAGGGGCACTCTCATCAGGCGTTTCCGCACGCGGCGGCACGCCGTGGGTCATTGTGGGGATTACGGGGGCTGTGGGGACTATGGGGCGACAGGGGTTTCACAACAAAACGCGGGACCTCAGCTCGAGGTCCCGCGTTGTACATGAAGATGAATCTGTCAGGCGGTCTCAGCCCGCCGAGCGCTAGTCGAAGCGCTTACGGAATCGCTCTTCCATCCGCTCGGTGAAGCTGCCGTGGCGCTTCTGCTTTGCACCCCGGCCCGTCTTTGCCGCCTTGGGCTTATTTGCCCCGGTAGTCGGCTTGCCCTCACCACTGGGCGCCGCTCCGGCAGGTCCGTTCCGCCCCCACGGCGTCCCCAGCATGACCATCACGCCGCCGGCGAACATCACCACAAAGCCAATAAGGCTCACGATGGGGAACCCGCCCAGCCGTAGCGCTGGGACCGCGACGCCCGCGATCAGCAAGCCCAAACCGACAAGCAAGATCACTAGGGCTTGCAGTCGACGCCTGGCGCTAGGAGCCCACACATGACGGCCTCTTACAGCCGATGCGAATTTGGGATCCTCCGCATACAGCGCGCTCTCAATCTCATCGAGCATCCGCTGCTCGTGCTCGGAGAGTGGCACGGCACCTCCCCCGGCTCTGGGTAAAGACCATCAGCGGCCAAGCTGAACAGGTCAGCACCCAGCATTTGCGGGTGCCTGTGGTCGATAATACTGATCAGCCACGGACCGTACCACCCGCTTCTCATAGATCCGCTAAAACCGTGGCTCCACCTGCGGCTGGAGAACGGTCCCGCGCGCGGACCCGGCGCAGGTGGAGCCACCCGTCAACCCGCTTGCGCCATACCTGGCTTAGCCTCGATCACGTCCTCGACGACATCCAGAAACCGCTCGGCCTCACGCAGGAGCTGGTCCGCCTCCACTGAGGTGACCCGACCAGTCACGCCAGCCTCGATGGCGATGCGCCTGGCCGAGTGGTCGGCGAAGAACGCCGCCCACGTCGAGAGCTCCGGAGCCACGCCCATCAACAGGGCCCACGCACTGCCCGAGCCCTTCCGCCTATTCTGCTTACATGGCCTCGCCGCTAACACCGCTGCCGCACCGCGCAACGCCGCCAGATAGGCCAACCGAAATCGCTCCGCCGACTCGGCGTCTCTTACGCACGCGGCCTCAGAGAGCAGGGAGTCTGCCCGCCCAAGCAGTTCGAACGCCCGGGGCGGGGCACTCGAAGGGGTCAGCGCGCTTCTCGTCGTTGTCATGTCGCAACCTCCTAGCCGGCGATCTCCATCTGCGTTTCGCGGCGCCCCGGTGCGAGTCCCGCCTCTCGGCCCGCACCGGGCCCACCACGTCGAATCTCCTGACATCGAGCCAGTTCGCGTCGAACATCGATTCGATAGTTTTGATGCTAACGCGACCCTCTGACAATTTCACCGTTCCCATCGGAGGATCCGGCCGTGACCATCACCATCGTTAACCTGACAGCCCCGGCAATGCGCACGCGCATGTACGAGGCCCTATCGATATACGTGCAGGCCATGGGCTATCCCACCGGCGTTGAACATATGCGCGCCCCGCTGTGGAGCGAGCACATCCTGCGCGGGGGATGGCGGGCGGTCGGGGCGTTCGAGTGCCCCGCGCCGGCAGATATCGGACCCCATACTCCGCTGCTGGGCATCGCCTACGGTTACCGCGGCACGCCCGCATACTGGTGGGACATCCAGGTCCGCGAGGGCTTGACGCACAGTGGGGCCAGCCGCCGGCTGCTGGACAATTACTTCGAGCTGACCGAGCTCCACGTGCACCCCGAGCAACAAGGCCGCGGCATCGGCCGCCACCTGCTGCAGGCACTTCTCGACGGCCGCGCCGAGGATCGAGTTCTACTCTCCACCCCCGAGGTGCCAGACGAGGACAACCGGGCGTGGAGCCTCTATCGCCGTCTCGGCTTCCAGGACGTGCTGCGCCACTTCACCTTCCGAGGCGACCAGCGGCCCTTTGCCGTCCTTGGCCGCGAACTGCCGCTCCCAGTCGATCCGGCATAGCAGCTGTCACCTAGCCTGGCCCTGTGTTGGATGCGATCGTGGTCGGCAGCGGCCACAATGCCCTGGTCTCAGCGTGCTACTTGGCCGACGCCGGATGGTCCGTAGAAGTCCTCGAGCGAGATACCGTGCCCGGAGGAGCCGTCTCCACGGTGGAGCGATTCCCCGGCCACTTGATCGACCGCGGCTCCTCCGCCCACCTGATGATCCGCCACAGCGGCATCATCGAAGAGCTGGGGCTGGCGCGGTTCGGCCTGGAGTACGCGGAGTGCGATCCCTGGGCCTTCGCCCCCGCGCCGCCCGATCAACCGGACAGGCCGGGGATCGTGTTCCACTCCGACCTCGATCTGACCTGCGCGTCCATCGCGGCGGCCTGCGGGCAACGCGACGCCGACGCGTACCGGCACTTCGTCGGGATCTGGGGCCCGCTCTCGCGCCGGGTGATGAGCGCGTTCGGCGGGCCGCCGACCGGCGTTTCCCTGGGCCGCGCGTTCGCGGCGCTGGGCGTGCCGAGCCTGCTGGGCGGCGAGGGCGGGGACATCGGCGAGGTCGCGCACACCTTCCTCGCCACGGGCGATGCCCTGTTGGACGAACATTTCGACGACGAGCCCCTCAAGGCCGCCCTGGCGTGGTTCGGCGCGCAGTCCGGGCCGCCGATGTCGGAGCCGGGCACCGCTCCGATGGTCGGGTTCGCCGCGCTGATGCACTCCCTTCCCCCCGGCCGGGCGATCGGGGGTAGCGGCGCCCTCACCGCGGCCATGGTGGCGAAGTTGCGCGCCGGTGGGTCCGCGGTCTCCCTCGGCGACGGCGCCACCGCGCTCCGGCGGCGCCCCGATGGCTCGTGGTCCGTCGCCACCGAACTCGGCCGGACGCTCACCGCGCGCACTGTCGTCGCCGGCTGCCACATTCTCACCACCTTGGACCTGCTCGAGGACAGCCCGCGGAGCGCGGCCTGGCGCAGGAAGATCCGCGTCGGCCCCGGTATCGGGATGGCCGTGCGGCTGGCCACCACCGCGCTGCCCGTCTACCCGAGCGCGCCGGCCCTGACCGGAGCCGGGGTGCACGCCGGCCTACAGCTGCTGGTGAACGACAGGGCCCACCTGCGCGCCGGACACGGCGCGGCACTGGCCGGGCAGCTGCCACCGCGGCCGGCCTCGCTCGCGATGACGTTCAGCGCGGTGGACCCCAGCTTGTCCCCGCCCGGCGAGCATCAGATGACGCTGTGGTCGCAGTGGCACCCCTACCGGATCGCCGATGGCCGCACGTGGGCCGAGGTGGCGGAGTCCGAGGCCGATCGGGTGGTCGCCGAGATCGAGCGGCATGCACCTGGGTTCGAGTCCACGATCACGGCCCGGCACATCCAGTCCCCTGTCGAGCTGGAGCGGGAGTTGGGCCTGGTCGGCGGGAACATCATGCACGTGGAGATGTCCCTCGACCAGATGCTGCCGTTCCGGCCGACTCCGGAGCTCTCGGGCCATCGCATCCCCGAGCTGCCCGGGCTGTATCTGACCGGGGCGTCCACGCATCCCGGTGGCGGCGTCAGCGGCTATAGCGGCCGCACTGCGGCGCGGCTGGCGCTGGCCGACGCCCGGGGCGGCCTACTCCGACGGCTGTGGGCCCGGAGATGACACACCACGACGCGCAAATCGACGGCAATGGCCAGCATCATGGCCGGGGGCTGGCACGATAGCTGCTGTGTCCACCACCATTCCGCAGAGCAGACGTGCCCGAATCCTCGCGTTGACGGCGCTGTTCGCTGTGCTGGTACCACTGCTCAGCGGTTGCCTACGGGTCCAGATGACGATGGGCGTGTCTAAGTCCGACCTGGTCACGGGCCATCTTGTGGTGGCCACGGTGCCCAAGGACGGCATCGACAAGGGTCCACAGCTGTCCGTGCCGGACGCGTTGGCGGACAAGATGCGGGTGCAGGATTACCGCCAGGACGGCTATGTGGGCACCGAGATCTACTTCACCGACCTGACTTTCAGCGAGGTGCGCAGCCTGGGCTCGCTGGACCCCGAGCACAGCACGCTGTTCTCGCTGGCATTCGGCCGCGCGGGCGACACTGTCACGTTCAACGGCAGCGCGGATCTGACCACAGTGCCCGAGGCGGGCGATGTCGAGCTGCGGGTCAACTTCCCCATCCGCCCCGCCAGCACGGACGGGAACCGCGATAGCGAGACCGCCGTCTCCTGGCGGCTCCCGAACGGGGAGAAGAGCACGATGAGCGCGGTCGTCGCGTACCCGGACCCGAACACCCGCGGCCTCACGGCCTGGATTTCGCTGGTGTCTTTGTTGGCCCTCGCGGCCGCGGGCCTGGCGGGCTACCTGGCCTGGCGCAGCCGGGACCAGTCGCCCAAGCCGTGACCGTGCCCGCCCGCTGAGGCGCCCGCCCGCTAGGGCTGCAGCGCCACCGCTGGGGCCAGCCCCAGATTCTGCAGCACCTCGCGGGTCGCCCGGGAGAAGTTCAACGTGATGAAGTGCAGCGAGGGCGCGCCCTCGGCGATCAGCCTCTCGCCCATCTCCGTCGCGTAGGCGATGCCCTCTTCGCGGACCGCCGCGCGATCTTCCTCGGGTCCAGTGCCGGCTGCCCGGGTCAGCCGCTCCTCCAGCGCCGCCGGCAGCTTCGAGCCGGACAGCTCCATCATGCGACGCACCGACCGCAGCGAGGTGATGGGCATGATCTCGGGGATGATCGGCTTCGCGCCCTCGAAGGGGTCGCAGGCGACCACACGATCACGCAGCCGCAGATAATCCTCGACATCGAAGAACATCTGCGTGATCGAGTACTCGGCGCCCGCGCGCAGCTTCCGCACGAGGTATTTGGTGTCCGACTCAAGGCTCTCCGAGCGGTGGTGGCCCTCGGGGAATGACGCCACGCCCACATGGAAATCACCGAGGTCGCGAACCAGGGAGACGAGCTCCTCGGCGTACTCGACGCCCTCCGGGTGCTGCTCCCACTCGCCGAGCGGATCGCCGGGCGGGTCGCCACGCAGCACGAGGATGTTGCTGATGCCCTTGTCCGCGTAGGAGCCCACCATGGCGCGCAACTCGTTGATGCTGTGCCCCACAGCCGTCAGGTGCGCCACCGGCAGCAGCGTCGTCTCCTGGGCGATCTGACCGGTGATCCGCACTGTGCGGTCCCGCGTCGACCCGCCGGCGCCATAGGTGATCGACGCGAACGCCGGCCCCAGCTGCTCGAAATCGCGGGCGGTCCGCCACAGGCGCGCCTCTGCCGCCTCATCCCGCGGCGGAAAGAACTCCACCGAGAATGGGATCCGGCGATCATCCCCAGATTTGATCCGGTCGACAATCGACGGCGTCTTAGTCACTCGCGCGGGCACCGCGGCCTCCCCTTCACTTCAGCATTCACCCAGTGATCATAGTTCTGAGTCCGAGATCGCCAACATCGCCACGGACCGGGGTGACCCCAGACACAATTGGCACAGAAGTAGAGTTGTTGGAGTATCGCCACGTCCGTGACACCCATTACCCGCAGCAGCGCACCGCTGTGTTCCTTCAGGAGGCACCCCCTGTCTGCCGGACCCGACTCCCCAGTGTCCACCGACGCTGACCTGACCCCGGACGCGCAATTGCGGGCAGCAGTCGACTCGGCGCTGCGCGCATTCTTCGACGAGCGCCGTGCGGTGACCGCCAGGGTCGGTAGCGAGTTCGTGGAGATCGCGGACCAGCTCGAGCAGTTCGTGCTGCGCGGGGGCAAGCGGATTCGGCCGCTGTTCGCCTGGACCGGCTGGCTCAGCGGCGGCGGCGAGGCTCAGGGCCCGCAGGCCGACGCCATGGTCAAGTGCTGTGCCGCACTGGAGCTGGTGCAGGCCTGCGCGCTCATCCACGACGACATCATCGACTCCTCCGCGACCCGCCGCGGCTACCCCACCGTGCACGTCGCGGTCGCGGGCAGGCATCGCAACAGCGGCGCACTGGGCGATGCGGACCATTTCGGCGTCTCGGTCGCGATCCTGCTGGGCGACCTGGCGCTGGCGTGGGCCGACGACATGGTCCGCGAGTCCGGCCTGGCCGCCGACGCCATGGCCCGCATCTCCCCCATCTGGGCCGCGATGCGCACCGAGGTGCTCGGCGGCCAACTCCTCGACATCCACAGCGAGGCCCGGGGCGATGAGAGCCTCGAGTCCGCAATGCGCGTCAACCGCTATAAGACCGCCGCGTACACGGTCGAGCGCCCGCTCCAGCTCGGCGCCGCCGCTGCAGGCGCCGGGGACGCCCTGATCGAGACCTTCCGCGAGCTCGGCACGGACCTCGGCATCGCGTTCCAGCTCCGCGACGACCTGCTCGGCGTGTTCGGGGACCCAGCGGTGACCGGCAAGCCGTCCGGCGACGATCTCCGCGAGGGCAAGCGCACGGTCCTGTTGGCCGCCGCACTGGCCCGGGCCGACGCCACCGAGCCGGAGACTGCGGAGCTGTTGCGCGCGAGCATCGGGGCGGACCTCACCGACGCCCAGATCGCGGGCCTGCGCAACGTGTTCACCTCCCTGGGCGCCGTCGACGAGGTGGAGGCGCTGATCCTCACGCTGACCGACCGCGCCGAGGCCGCACTCGTCGCCAGCGACGCCAACGCCGCCGCGGCGGCCCTGCTTCGTCCGATGTTCGCCACCGCGACCGCCCGGACATCCTGATGCGGGCGGTCACTGGCGCCACCGACAAGGTGGTGATCGTCGGCGCAGGCCTGTCGGGCCTGTCCGCCGCGTTGCACCTTCTCGGCGCCGGCCGCCAGGTCACCCTCCTCGAGCGCGACCCCACCCCGGGCGGGCGCATGGGCATCCTGCCCGGGCCCGGCTATCAGATGGACTCCGGCGCCACCGTCCTCACGATGCCGGAACTGGTCTACGACGCCCTCGCCGCCGTCGGCCTCGGCCCAGAGGACACCTCTCCGCCGCTGCGGATCTCCCGCCTCGACCCGTCGTATCACGCCCGCTTCCCCGACGGCGACCACCTGAACGTGCACTCGGACCCGGACGCGATGGCCCAGGAGATCGCCCGCGTCTTCGGCCAGCGCGAGGTCGACGGCTATGTGCGGCTGCGTGCGTGGCTCGAGCGGATGTTCACCGCCGAGTTCGACCGCTTCATGGACTCCAACTTCGACTCTCCCCTGGATATGGTCGGCTCCCCCGCCGCCGTCGCCGACCTCGTGCGGGTGACCGCACTCGGGGGCTTCGGCAGGCTCGGTCCCAAGGTCGCGTCGTTCATCACCGATCCCCGCCTCCAGCGCGTGTTCACCTTCCAGGCTCTGTACGCGGGCCTCGCACCCCGCCGCGCGCTGTCCGTCTACGGCGCGATCCCCCACATGGACACCTCCCTCGGCGTGTACTTCCCCGAGGGCGGCATGGCCGCGGTGACGTTGGCACTGGCCGACGCGTTCACCAGCGCCGGCGGCGTCCTGGAGTTGGGCGCCGACGTGTCCGGGGTGGACTTCGCCGGCGACCGGGCTAGCGCCGTGCGCACCGCCGACGGCCGGGCCTTCGCGTGCGACTCCCTCATCCTCACGCCGGACCTGCCCGTCGTTGACGCGCTCCTCGCCAGGTCGAGCGCCCGCTGGCCCCGGCGCGGCACCCGCTGGTCACCGTCCGCCGTCGTGCTCCACGGCACGGTCGACCGCTCGACGTCCCAGCATTGGGGCGCCCCCCACCACCACACCATCGACTTCGGCGACGCCTGGGAGCAGACCTTCGCCGAGATCACCGCCCGGCGGGGCCGCGGCCGCCTGATGAGCGACCCATCGCTGCTCGTCACCCGGCCGGGGCTCAGCGACCCGGGGCTCAACCTGCCCGGCAACCGCGAGCTGCTCTCCGTCCTCGCGCCGTGCCCAAACCTCGATAGCGCACCCCTGGCCTGGGACAACCTCGCCGGTCCGTACTCGGCGGAGATCCTGACCACCCTGGAGGGCCGGGGCTACCACGGCATCGCGGACCACCGGTCCGGGTTCCAGGTGGACCGCGTGCTGACACCCGCGAGTTGGCGGGCGCAGGGCATGGGCGCGGGCTCGCCTTTCGCCGCGGCGCACACGTTCCCGCAGACCGGGCCGTTCCGACGCCCGAATCTGGTGCGGGGCCTGCAGAACGTGGTGCTCGCCGGTAGCAGCACCACCCCCGGCGTCGGCGTCCCGACGACCCTGATCTCCGGCCGGCTGGCCGCGCAGCGGATCGTCGGCGGACGCGCCGAATTGGCCCGCGTGTCCAACAGCAGGCGCACAGCGGCTATCCTTGGCGGTCGTTCACGTCCGCAGCACCGTGCCACACGGCCGCGTGAGTATCTGGGGGAAAATCACAATTGAGCACCACCCCCAACCCGTCCCCGCCAGCGCAACGCTCCTGGTGGGCCACCGCGCCCGCTGAGGCGTACAACTTCCTCTGGCGCGGCGAGGGCCGCATCGCGCTCCCGGGACTCATCGGAGCCCTGCTCATGGTCTTCGGCGGCTTCGGCTCCGGCGCACTGCGCCAGCGGGACCACCTGCTCGAGGCCATGTTCCTGTCCTGGTTGCGCTTCGGCCACGGCCAGATCCTCTCCGGCATCCTCGTGTGGGCCGGTGTCCTGCTGATGATCGCCGCCTGGGTGCGGCTGGGACGCGCCGCGCTGGCCGGCAAGATCACGCTCAAGCAGATGTACTGGGTGGTGCCGCTGTGGACCACCCCGCTGCTGTTCTCGGTGCCGCTATTCAGCCGCGACGCCTACTCCTACCTGGCCCAGGGCGCCCTCGTGCGCGACGGCTTCAACCCCTACGAGGTCGGCCCGGTCGTCAACCCCGGACTGCTGCTCGACAACGTCAGCACCGTCTGGACCACCACCACCACCCCGTACGGCCCCGCCCACCTGCTGCTCACGCGCGGCATCACGATGATCACGGGGGAGAACGTCGTCTCCGGCACCATGCTGCTGCGCCTGACGATGCTGCCCGGCTTGGCACTCATGGTGTGGGCGGTGCCCCGCATCGCGCGCCACCTGGGCGGCAATCCCACGATCGCGCTGTGGCTCGGTGTCCTCAATCCCCTGGTCCTGGTGCATCTGATTGGCGGTGTGCACAACGAGGTCCTCATGGTCGGCCTCATGGCGGCCGGGATCGTGCTGGTGCTCGAGCGCAAGCACCTTCCCGGGATCGCGCTGATCGCCGTCGCCGTCGCCGTGAAGGCGACGGCCGGCGCCGCGCTGCCGTTCATGGTGTGGATTTGGATGCGCCATATCCGCGACGACGCGGAGCTGCGCGGCGAGGAGCCGCCGAACTGGCTCCGGACCTTCCTGAAGACCGCGGGCGCCGGCGCCGCGACGTTCATCGCGATCTTCGCCGCGATCTCGCTCATGGCGGGCGTCGGGCTCGGCTGGTTGACTGCCCTGTCCGGCTCCAACAAGATCATCAACTGGCTCTCGCTGCCGACCGCGGTGGCCCAGCTCTACACCCTCGCCACCTCATGGTTCACGCATGTGCAGCTCGCGCCGGTCCTGCAGGTCACCCGCCTGATCTCGGCGGTCACCCTGGTCGCCATCGTCATCGCCGTCATCATCCGGTACCGCAACACCGTCCGGCAGGCGATGCTCGGCATCGTGTTCGCCATGATCGCCATCGTGTTGCTCTCCCCCGCAGCGCTGCCCTGGTATTACTCGTGGCCGCTGGCCATCGGCGCTGGATTCGCCCTGTCCACCACCACGCTCGCGGTGCTGGTGGGGCTGTGCACCTGGATGATGCTGATCTTCCAGCCGGACGGCTCCATCGGGATGTACCAGTGGTACCACGTGCTGATCGCCACCGCGTGCGCTGTCGTGGCCGCGGTCTCGCTGACGCGGGAGGACCCGCTGCGACTGCGCCGGTTCCTCGCCGCAAAACCTGCCGATACCACCGCCGACCCCACCACCGCTGGCCCAGCGCCCGCGCCCGGTCCGGAATTGGTCTCTGACGGTCCTGCTCGCGATGGCGTCTGATCCCCCACAGGTAGATCTGTCCGGGGCATACGAGTACTGCCGCAAGATCGCCGCCCACCACGGCCGCACCTACTACCTGGCGACGCGACTCCTGCCCGCCGACCGTCGGCCCGCCATCCACGCGCTCTACGCCTTCGCGCGCGCTGTGGACGACATCGTGGACCTCCCTGGCCCCGGCACCACCCCCGCGCAGACCGCCCGCCTGCTCGACGCGGTCGAGCAGGCGCTGCGCGGACAGCTCGCTGGTACCCCGTCCGCCATCGCCGCATCCCCCATCGACCCCCGGGTCCTGGCAGCGCTCGCGGACACCGCGAAGCGCCACGACATCGACCCCAACTGCTTCTGGGCGTTCCTGCACTCGATGCGCATGGATCTGCCGGGCACCCCCGAGCACATCGCGCACTACCGGACGATGTCTCAGCTGGACGAGTACATGTATGGCTCGGCCGCCGTGATCGGTCTGCAGGTGCTGCCGATCCTCGGCGCGCGGACGCCCGAGGCCGCGGTGCACGCGGAAGCGCTGGGCAAGGCGTTCCAGCTCACGAACTTCCTGCGCGATGTCGGCGAGGACCTCGACCTGGGCCGGATCTACCTGCCGCTGGACGAGCTCGCCGCGTTCGACGTCGACGAGGCGCTCCTGGCGCACGCACGCGCCACAGGACGGCCGGATCAGCGGGTCCGGCTCGCGCTGGCGCACACGATCGCCCACACCCGCAGCATCTACCGGCTGGCAGAGCCGGGGATCGCGCTGCTGGAGCGTCGGGCGCGGCCCTGCGTGCGGACCGCCGCCGCCGTGTACGGCCAGATCCTCAACGAGATCGAGGAGGCGGACTACCAAATCTTCGACCGGCGCATCACCGTGCCGAACCGCCGGCGGCTCGCGATCACCGCCCGGCAGCTCTTCGGCTGACCGACCCTAGCTAGAAGGCCAGGGCTTGGGCGCGGCGGATGACCTCACGTGCCAGATGCCCGCGCAACGCCTCAGCGGGGGTGCCCGGTAGCGAGTCGTCCTCGGTGAACAGCCACGTCAGCGTCTCCTCCCCCGAGTAGCCGCCATCGTGGAGGACCGCGAGCAGGCCGGGGACCCAGCGCAGGATCCGGTTGCGGCCGGGCTCAAAGTCGAACTCCAGGAAAATCGCCGGCACGCCGACGACGGAGTCCCGCCGCACCGCCAGCAGCAGCCGGTCCCGCAGCATCTGGTGCACGCGGGTGATGGGCACCCGGAGCGCCTTCGAGATGTCGGGAATTTGATATAGCTCGACGGACCTGTCCAGCACGTCCTCGCAGACGGGAAATGTACTCACCGCACCACGGTAACCGGCCGAGTGCCCTCACGGCGAAACCGCCCACCGGCCGGCAGTGGATATCATGGTTGATCGACCCACCCACTCAGCTATGTCAAGGAGGTACCGCGTGAGCCAGATCGGCGCCAGACTCGTCGGCACGCTGCTCGATAACCGGTACCTCGTAGGCTCCCCCATCGCGCGCGGCGGCATGTCCACCGTCTACTCCGGCACCGATGTGCGGCTCGGCCGCGACGTCGCCGTGAAGGTGATGAACACCGAGTTCGCCGCCGACCCGAAGTTCCTGTCCCGATTCGAGTTCGAGGCCAGGTCAGTGGCCAGCCTGAAGGATCCGGGCCTGGTCGCGGTCTATGACCAGGGCGTCGACGGCGACTACGCGTTCCTTGTCATGGAGCTGGTGCGCGGCGGCACCCTGCGCGAGCTGTTGCGCGAGCGCGGCCCAATGCCCCCGCACGCCGTCGTGGCCGTCGCCCGGCCGGCGCTCACCGCGCTCGCCGCCGCCCACCGCGCCGGGCTGGTACACCGCGACGTCAAGCCCGAGAACGTGTTGATCTCCGACGACGGCGAGGTCAAACTCGCCGATTTCGGGTTGGTCCGCGCCGTCGCCGGCGCGACGGTGACCTCGAGCAGCGTGATCCTCGGCACAGCCGCCTATCTTTCCCCTGAGCAGGTCAGCACCGGCCACGCTGACCCGCGCAGCGATATCTATGCCGTGGGCACCGTGGTGTTCGAGATGTTGACGGGCCGCACCCCCTTCACCGGCGACACCTCCCTTGCGATCGCCTACCGCCGGATCAACGAGGACGTGCCGCCGCCGAGCACCCTAATCGCCGGCGTGCCGCCCGAGCTCGACGCGTTTGTGCTACGCGCCACTGACCGGGATCCCAACGCCCGCTTCGTCAACGCCGCCGATATGGGCCGGTCCCTCGACCAGTTGACCGAGGCGCTGCGGCTGCCCCCGTTCCGGGTGCCCGCCCCCACCCAATCGGCCCAGCACCGCGCCGCGGAGGCCGCCACCCACCACATCGGGGTGCCCGACGGCGGCCAGACGACGATCCTGCCGCCCGCGGCCGAGCATTCCGCGTCCGAGGCCGCACCCGAGCCGGCCGACCCCAGCCACACCCGCCAGTACACGATGGTGGGACCGCCGCCCCTGGATCCCGGTGCCGCCGAACATGATGACGCGGCACAGGATTCTGGCGGCGAGCCGGACTCGGACGACCACTTGCCCGCCGCCACCCCCGAAGTCGACCGCCAACGGCGCCGGTCGCGTCGCTCCATGGCCCTGTGGCTGCTCGTCATCCTCGCCCTGGCTGCCGGCCTCGGCGTCGGGGGCTGGTGGCTGGGGTCCGGCCGCTACACCACGGTGCCCGCCACCGCCGGGATGGACCAGGCGGCCGTGCTGTCCGCGCTGTCCTCCGCGGGGCTCGACGCACAGCTCGACGGCGCCTACTCGGACACCGAGCCCGCGGACACCCTCATGGGTGTCAGCCCCGGGCCCGGCACGAAGGTGCTGCGCTCGTCATCCGTGTTGGTGGCCGTCTCCCTCGGCCGACCCACGGTGCCCGAGCTCGATGGGGACGCCTCCACCGACACCGTGTTGGCCACACTGGCCGACCGGACACTGGTGCCCTCCCTCGGCAGCGAGGAGTACAGCGGGACGGTCCCGCAGGGCTCCGTGCTGCGGATGAACCCCCGCTCCGGCACCGTCGTGCGGGTCGGCTCCACGGTGACCGTGGTCAACAGCAAGGGCAAGCCGCCCGTGCAGGTGCCAAATCTCAAGGGGAAGTCCCAGGACGACGCCACCGAGGCGCTACTCGCAGCGGGGCTGAAGGTCGACGGCGTCCGCACCGAGTTCGATGCGGACACCGACGGCGGCAAGGTCTTCGACGCCGACCCGGAGATCGGCGACATGGTGCCAGACGGATCCAAGGTGACACTGCTGGTCTCCAACGCCCTGGTGGTGCCGGACGTCGCCGGAAAGTCGCCGGCGGAGGCCCGCGACGCGCTCACCGCGGCGGGCCTGGTGCCGGTCGACGCGGGCACGGCATCCGACACCGACGCCCAGGCCGGGACTATCGGCAAGAGCGAGCCCGCTGGCGCGGGCCGCGTCGACCCCGCCAATCCGCAGGTCAAAATCTATGTCTCGGATACCGTCAAGGTCCCGAGCGTCCTCGGCCAGAGCGTGCGCAGCGCCCGTGCGGAGCTCACCGCGCTGGGCCTGGCTGTCGACGTGCAGCAGATCATCGGCAACGACGGCTCGCTGGTGATCAGCCAGCGGCCCGCCGCCGGCTCGCGGGTGGCACAGGGCAAGAAGGTCACCGTCACCGCGCTGCCCTGAGCGCCACCGGCCACGCCTCGCCCCACATGCGCTGACCGCCAAATCGCCAGCACCCCCGATCCCGTGCCCGGGGTCAGAACCGGCGCGCGCAATCGGGGGTGCTGGCACCACAACGCGAGAAGCTAGCCGCGCAGCATCTCCGCGACCAAGAACGCCAACTCGAGGGACTGCTGGGTGTTCAGGCGCGGGTCGCAGGCGGTCTCGTAGCGGCCGGCCAGGTCCGCGTCGGAGATATCCTGCGCGCCGCCGAGGCACTCGGTGACGTCCTCGCCGGTGAGCTCGATGTGGATTCCGCCCGGGTGCGTGCCGAGGCGGTTGTGGACCTCGAAGAAGCCCTGGACCTCGTCGACGATGCGGTCGAAGTGCCGGGTCTTATAGCCGGTGGACGCCTCGTGGGTGTTGCCATGCATCGGGTCGCATTGCCAGATGACCTTGTGCCCGGTGGCCTCGACGGCCTCGACGATGGGCGGCAGGACCTCGCGGACCTTGGCGTTGCCCATGCGCGCGACCAGGGTGAGCCGGCCCGGCGTGTTGTGCGGGTCGAGGCGCTTGACGTACTCGACCGCCTGCTCGGGCGTCGTGCCCGGCCCGATCTTCAGGCCGATCGGGTTCGAGAGCAGCTCGGCGAATGCGATGTGCGCGCCATCGAGGTCGCGGGTGCGCTCCCCGATCCACAGGAAGTGCGCGGACAGGTCGTACAGGCGGGGCTCGTCGCCGGAGTCGTCCAGGCGCAGCAGCGCGCGCTCGTAGTCGAGGACGAGGGCCTCGTGGCTGGCGTAGATGTCGGAGGTGAACAGCGCGGGGTCGGTGACCCGGCAGGCGTCCATGAACCGCAGGCCGCGGTCGATCTCCCCGGCGAGAGCCTCATAGCGGGCGCCGGCGGGCGAGTTCAGGACGAACTCCTGGTTCCAGTCATGCACCTTGCGCAGGTCCGCCATGCCCGAGCTCGTGACGGCGCGCACCAGGTTCATCGCGGCGGACGCGTTGGCGTAGGCGCGGACCAGTCGTGACGGGTCATGTGCGCGGGCGCGCTCGTCGGGAGCGAAGCCGTTGACCATGTCGCCGCGGTAGGACAGCAGGCCCAGCGCGTCCGTGTTGGCCGAGCGCGGCTTGGCATACTGCCCGGCCACGCGCGCGACCTTCACCACCGGCATGCTCGCGCCGTAGGTCAGGACGACGGCCATCTGCAGCAGCGTGCGCACCACGCCCTTGATGTGCGGCTCGGTGTTGTCGGCGAAGGTCTCCGCGCAGTCGCCGCCCTGGAGCAGGAAGGCCTCGCCGCGCGCGACCTCCGCGAGCTTCTCCTGCAGGGCCCGCACCTCTGCGGGCACGGTGATCGGCGGCACGGATTCGAGGACGGTGCGCATGTTCTTCGCTTGCGCCGCGTCCCAGCCGGGCTGCTGCAGCGCGGGCTTGGCCAGCGCGGCATCCAGCTGCTCGCGTAGCTGCTCAGGCAGCGGCGGCAGGTCGGGAAGGAGGTCGATGGGAACGTCAACAGTCCAGTTCACCCCTACAGCCTAGGCGGCGTGCTGAGATCTCTCACACGTTGGCCCACTAAGCGGGCAGCCGGGCCTCGATCATCCGGTACTTCGCGAGGTTGTGGCGGGCGTCGGAGAGCGCGTCGTGCGCGTCTCCCGGCAGCGGCGGCAGCTCCGGCGAGCCGACGTACTCCCACACCTGTTTGAGCTCGCGGGTGTAGCGCGGCATGTACCGCGGCAGCGCCGTCATATCGCCCCACAACTGGCACAGCACGACGTGGTCATAGGCTCCCACCCAGGCCCACAGTTCGATCTGGCCGGGCTGCGCGTAGTCGGGATCGTCCCCGTCGAGGAGAAACTCGATAAGCCCCTCGCGGATGCGGTCCCTGCTGCGCCAGGCCTTCGAGGCCGGGGAGGGGAGCTTGTCCAATACATTGGCGCGGACCCACTTACCGGCACGCGATGGATCGAACTCAGTGGAGACAGCATAGAATTCACGACCGTCGTCTGCGACGACGCCGATGGACACGAGTTCGATCGTGCGTCCATCCTCGATGAACTCGCAATCGTAGAAGTAGCGCACCGCAACATCTTAGTTCCAACCGTGCGCGCCAACGCAAAAGGGGACAGCTTCATGAAGGTGGCCACCACCACGGGCCAGACATCGGGAGCTTCGTCCGAGCCCTCGAAACCCCATCTGGGCATCCGCATCGCGATCGTGATCGCCCTCGCCTTCGGAGTTGCGGTCAACCTCGTGGGATTCCCCGGCGTACGCGATCTCGGCATCAAGTATCGGATTGATCTGGACGTCTACCGCATCGGCGCCTCGGTCTGGCGCTCCGGCGCGGATCTCTACGGACCCATGCCCCTCACCTCCGGCGGGATCGGCCTGCCGTTCACCTATCCCCCACTGTCCGCCGTGGTCTTCGCGCCGTTCACCTTCGTCTCCCTGTCTATCGCCTCGCTGCTGATCACCATCTCCAGCATCGTCATGCTCGCCGTCACGGTCGGCATCTGGCTGCGCTCGCTGCGGAGCGGCCCCGCGCCCTCCCTCGCCGCCCGGACGCCGCTGTTGTGGACCGGCGCCGCGATCCTCGCCGTCGCGCTCTGGCTGGAGCCGGTGGTCTCCTCCCTGAACTATGGCCAGGTCAACATCGTGCTGATGGCCCTCGTCGCCGCCGACTGCCTGTTGAAGAAGACCCCGTGGCCCCGCGGCATGCTCATCGGCTTGGTCACGGCGATCAAGCTCACCCCCGCGGTGTTCGTGCTGTACTTCCTGATCCGACGGGATTTCCGCGCCGCGATCGTCAGCGGCCTGTCCTTCCTCCTGTTCACCGGCATCGGCGTGGCGTTCGCCCCCAAAGACTCCCTCACCTACTGGTTCTCCACGCTGGTCAACTCGGGGCGCATTGGCAACCCGATGTACGCCGCGAACCAGTCCATCACCGGCCTGCTGGCCAGGTTCGGCATGCCGGACGATATCCGGTCGCTGGTCTGGATCGGGTTGTCCGGCCTGACCGTGATTCTGGCCGCGTTCGCGATGTGGCGGGCCCATGAGGCCAAGCAGCCAGCCCTGACGCTGGGTCTGGCCGCGCTCCTCGGCCTGCTCATCTCGCCCGTCTCCTGGTCGCACCACTGGGTGTGGGCGGTGCCGGTGCTGATCAGCCTCGCCGCCTTCGCCTACACCCACCGGCTCCGACGCTTCGGCGTGCTCGCGGGCCTCGGACTTGTGGTCTTCGCCGCCGGCGTGCACTGGCATCTCGGCTCCGGCCACAACCTCGAGATTGCCTGGCCGCTGTGGGGCCAGATCCTCGGCTCGTCCTATCTCTGGTGGGCGCTAGCGGTCATCATCACCGTCGCGGTGGCCCCGCCGCGCACGGCCTCCGCCGCCGCGGATCAGGCGGAGACGAGAAAGCCGGCCGTCGAGGACGGCCGGCAGATCATCGTCTAACGCCTTCGGCCGGCTCAGCCCGCCTGGGTGTCTGGAACCCGGTCCGAGCCGGCTTGCTCCGCGGGGCTGGCCTTCGCGGGGCCGTCCTTCAGGCTCGCCGCGTAGATGTCGACGTACTCCTGGCCGGAGAGCTTCATCAACGAGTACATGATCTCGTCCGTGATGGCGCGCTCGATAAAGCGGCTGCCGCCCAGGCCCTCATAGCGGGAGAAGTCCATGGGCTTGCCGACTCGGACCACGATCTTGGTGGGACGGTAGGACTTCGAGCCGATGGGGTTCATGATGTCGGTGCCGACCATGGCGACGGGGATGACGGGGGTCCCAGTCTCCAGCGCGATCCGGGCGATCCCCGTCTTGCCCTTGAACAACCGACCGTCCGGCGAGCGGGTGCCCTCGGGGTAGAGCCCGAGGACCTTGCCCTCCTCGAGGACTCGGCGCGCTGAGATCAACGCGCCCTCCGACGCCTTGCCGCCGCTGCGGTCGATCGGCACCTGGCCGGCCGCCGAGTAGAAGAACTTATTGAATCGCCCCTTGAGCCCGGGTGAGGTGAAGTACTCGCTCTTGGCGAGGAAGGTGATGCGGCGCGGCACCATCATTGGCAGGTAGAGCGAGTCCACCACCGCGAGGTGGTTGCTGGCCAGGATCACCGGCCCGCTGGTCGGAATGTTCTCGAGCCCCTCGACCTTGGGCCTGCCCAGCACCCACAGCACCGGGCCGACCAGGACGTACTTGAACAGCCAGTACCACATTTGAGCTCCTCGTAGCCGCTTTGAAAAATCTCCCCAACACCGCCACCGCTGTGGCCTGGCGCTCAATACTGGACTCTACCGATCCGGCCGCTCGTCGCGCGCAGAGGTTCCAGCCGGTCCCGCAACCGGCAATTCGGCTAACCCCCATTTACGCCGAGCCATCTCCGCCGCGCCGATCAGCGCGGCGTTGGCACCGAGCTCGCTGCGTCGGATGCGCGCGAGCCTGCGGTGTCCGGCCCCAGTGACCATGCCGGCGTAGGTGCGGCGCGCGTCCTCCAAGAACAATGGCGCCGATGCCGCGACCCCGCCGGCGACCACAATCAGATCGGGGTCGAACACGTCCGCCACGATAGACAGGCCGACCCCGAGCCAATGCGCGAAGTCCGCGATGGCCGCCAGGGCGATGGGGTCACCCGCGGTGGCCGCCCGCGCGACCGCGGCGCCGTCGAGCTCGCCCCCGGGTGTCAGGATCGTCGCGCGCCCCGGGTCCGCGGCGAGCATCTCGGCCGCCGTGGCCGCCAAAGCGGTGCCACTGCAATATCTCTCGAAGCAGCCCCGCTTGCCGCAGGGGCACGCCCGGCCGCCCGGCACCAGCGGGAGGTGGCCGAGCTCCGGGGCCACCCCGTTGGAGCCGCGGTAGATCTCGCCGCCGATCAGCAGGGCTGCCCCGATGCCGGTGCCGATCGCCACCACCGCGACATTCTCCCCCAGCGAGGCCGGGCCGAAGTACAGCTCGCCCCACGCCGCGGAGTTCGCGTCGTGCTCCAAGAAGACGGGGAGCCCGACGCGCGGCTCGAGCAGCTCGGGCACCCGGGCGTCGCGCCACGGCAGGTGCGGGGCGAACCGGACGCGATCCTGCTCACGGGAGACGAAGCCCGCGACGGCCAGCCCCACCGACGCGACCGGGTTGCGGCCGTGCAACTCGGAGATGGCAGCGACGAGCGCGTCCTCGAGGGCCTGCGCCTCGTGGGGGGTGTCCACGGAGACGGCGTCGACAACCCGGCCCTCCGCATCGACGACGCCCGCGCGCAGGTTGGTGCCGCCCACGTCGATCCCAATAGTCAACGGTCGGCGGCCCTTGACCAGCGGGGTCGCCGACTCCTCGCTAGCGGCGGGCCCCATTGCGGTCTGCCCCGGTCAGATTGACGGTGATGCGCTCGAAGGTGGGCCGCCGCCGGCCCGCGGGCTCGGCGGACTCCGCCGCGTCGGCCGGTCCCGATTCGGGCTGACCCGGTTCTGCGGCCTCTGCGCCGACGTCGGGATTCGTCTGTGCCGCATGGGTGGCCGCCGCGTCCGCGAGGACATCGCGGAGGATCGCCAGGAGCGCCACCCCGTGCACGCTGATCGCGGTCAAGAGCGGGTGCTGTTCGCCACGCGAGAGCGCCACCAACGCGCAGACCGGGCACCACGTGCAGTTACCGGCGGGAGCGTCCGGGGCGGCGAGCTGGCCGAGCATCGGCTCGACCGCGGCGATGACCGCGGACAGCACCGACCGCAGTTCCTCGCCCATCTGCTCTGACTGCCCGATCACTGTGGCCACACCTCCGGATTAGGAGTGAACCGTACCTGTAACAGCTCGCCGGCCATTTCTGCCCCGGCGACATCACAGCGCCGCAGCACCGAGGCCAGGCGGATTCTGCGGCGCACGCCGGCTGCCCCGAGCAGGAGATCGTCCTCCACCCGGCCCAGCGTCACCGTCGCCGGATCGACCAGCGGCAACCGGACCGAAAGCACGTAGACGGCATCCAGCCCGGCACCCGACTCGAGGTGCACCTCGCCCAGGTCTCCGCGCACCGGCGGCGGAGACCCGGGGCTGGTGGGGATCTCCAACTGCACGGAGATCTCGCCGAGCAGCTCCAGGCCGACGGGTTCCCGCGCGGCGAAGCGCACCGTCCGCAGGGGCGTGTCCCCGAGGTCCGCCGAGAGCTCCCCGAGGACCTCTTGTTGTTCCGCGAACCGCGCCCGGTACCAAGCCCGGACGGGATCGTCGGCTGTGTCGGTGTCGCTGTCGGCCGCGGCAGGCAGGACCCGGTTGACGATGAGCGCTTCGAGGGAAATCCCGAACAACGCCATCGCCGTAAGGGTGCGGCGGGCCTCGGCCAGCACCACGCGCTCCGGCGAGAGCACTAGTCGCACCCGGGTGCGAGTCCCGTCCCCCAGCAGTTCGCGCACCTTCGCCGCGGCGGAATTCATTCGCTCCAGAAGGCCCACCAGCAGCAACAGCTGCGGAGAGGACGCGCCCTGCGCCAGTCGACGATGGCGGGGCCACAGCCGCTCCAGGTAGGCCGTCAACGCCTCCGGCAGGTCAAGCAGCCGGAGGGTCTCGGCCGTCGGCGCGCAGTCGACAAAGATGGTGTCCCACTCACCGCGCGCAACCAGGGACTCGATCTCCGCGAGGCCCAGCATCTCCTGCACGCCGGGCAGCCCGGTCAGCTCGTCCGCTTCCAGGGAGCCGAACTCGGCGCCGTGCTGGTGGTTTCCGCCCAAGGAGAGCAGCGCGGCGAGCGGGCGCCAGCGATCCTCCAGGAGGGTCAGGGTGTCGAGCTGCAGGAGGTCCAGGCCTTCGGCTACCGCGGTCACGCCTAGGCCCGACTGAAGGCCGAAGGCGTCGAAGAGCGAGTGCGCCTGGTCCAGCGACACCAGTAGGACCCGCTGGCCGGCCCGGGCGGCGGCGACGGCGGAGGCCGCGGCCACTGTGGTTTTCCCCACGCCGCCCTTTCCCACCACCAAACGCAGGCGGGTTTCGGCGGCGTGCCGCAGGCTCAGCCCTCCACCCGCTTCTTGAGCTCGCCCAATGCGGTATTGATGATCACTTTCTCAGCCTTGCGCTTGAACATGCCGATCATCGGGATGTTCAGGTCCACAGAGAGTCGGTAGGTGACCTCGGTCTGGCCGCCGACCTCGCGCAGCACGTAGGAGCCCGATTGCGCGGTCTGGATCTGCCCCTCGACCAGCTCCCAGCTGACTGTCAGCCCGCTGCGCGCCCATTCGTACTGCAGGACGTAGGTGTCCTTGACCATGCCCGCGTCCATCACGAAGCGCACGCGCTCGTCGTGGCCGTCGGGCCCGGTGGCCAGCACCTCGACCGATTGCACGGCCGCGACCCACGCCGGATAGTTGCCGACGTCGGCGATAGTGGCCATCACCTCGTGTGCGGGGGCATCGATAAATATCGAGCCGCTGGTCTGCTCTGCCATGGCGCGAACGTTACCCTTCCGCCGGCGTGGAGGTCCGCGTGTGGGCGGGAGCCTCGCCGACCGCGCGGCCGCGCTCCAGGACCGCCTTGACCTCGAAGTTCATCTTCTTGCCGGCCTCGCGGCACGCGCGGTTCATTGCCAGCACCTCGGCCCCGGAGGTGCCGGCGGCCTTCGCGCCCGTGGGCTCCGCGTGCATGAAGTAGTGGAGCATCGTCCCGTCCAGGGAGGGCTCGAGCCAGATCTCCATCGTGCCGGTGAACGGGCCCGCGACGGTCCAGCGGATACCCTTCTCCACCCTGTCCTCGCGCACCGTGAGCGCCAGGTCGGGCCACCAGCGCCGCCAGCTGGCGCGGTCGGCGATCAGCGGGGCCACCATCTCTGGCGGCACCGCGATGAATCCTTGGTCCGCCACCTGAATACTCGTCACCCGTCGAGCTTCACACATCCGTCGCCGGCCCCCACCATCAGGACCCTCCAACCCGACGGCCATCGCGCCGCCACCGTCCCATTCGAACGCCCATCAGCCGACCATTGCGGGTTATGGTTAGTGCCGATTATCAACATCGCGGTCAGTTCGCTTGCCGTATCGAGGGTGCGAGGCCCCGATCCCGAGCGCACGGGCCCGCCCTTCATGGAGGTCCCAGTGCAAGAGTTCAGCGCCCCGGCAGCATTCACCGTGGCCGACGACGAGTCCGGTGTGGACGCGGTGTTCGAGTTGGAGAAGTCCGAGCCGCGCGTCACCGTGTTCGAGAAGCTGGTGGACGGCGATTGGCGGCCGGTGGCCGCCGCCGACTTCGCCAGCGAGGTCCGGACCGCGGCGAAGGGCCTTGTGGCACTGGGCATCACGCCCGGCGACCGGGTGGGCCTGATGGCCGCCACCCGCTATGAGTGGTCGGTGCTCGGCTACGCCATCTGGGCCGCTGGCGCGATCGGCGTGCCCATCTACGAGACGTCCTCCACCGGTCAGGTCGAGTGGATCCTCGAGGATTCCGGGGCCGTCGCGATGATCATCGAGGACGATCACCACGCGAAGACGATCGCGTCACTCCTCGACAAGGCTGAGAGCCTCCGCACCGTGCTCCAGATCGAGCCCGGCACGCACTCCCCCGAGGGCGTCATCGCGCAGTTGACGGCTGCCAGCGCGGAGACCTCCGACGAGGAGATCGCCGGCCGCCTCGCGGGCCTGACCGCCGACACGCCCGCCATCCTGATCTATACCTCCGGCACCACCGGACGCCCCAAGGGCTGCCAACTCTCGCACCGCAACCTCCTGATGGAGGCCCGCGGAGCCGGCGAGGCCTTCCACACCGAGCTCATCCCCGGCCGGCGGCTGCTGATGTTCCTGCCGATGGCGCACGTCCTGGCGCACGCGATCAGCCTGGCCGCCTTCCAGGCCCGGGTGTCCGTGGGGCACTTCTCCGATATCCCGAACCTGGTCCCCACCTTCGGCACGTTCAAGCCCGACTTCATCCTGTCGGTGCCGCGGGTGTTCGAGAAGGTCTACAACTCAGCCCGCCAGACCGCCCACGACGGCAGCTCCGTCAAGGGCAAGATCTTCGACTTCGCGGACCGCACCGCTGTGGCCTGGAGCGAGGCCCAGGACACGCCCCAGGGCCCCGGCACGCTGCTGAACCTCCAGCACACCCTCTGCGACAAGCTGGTCTACTCCAAGCTCAAGACCGTGCTCGGCAACAACTGCACGTTCGCGATCTCCGGCGGCGCACCCCTCGGCGCGCGGCTCGGCCACTTCTTCCGCGGCATGGGCATGACCATCTACGAGGGCTACGGCCTCACCGAGACGACGGCCGCCGTCGCGGTCAACACCCCGGACAACATCCGGGTCGGCTCTGTGGGCCAACCCATCCCCGGCAACGCGGTCCGCATCGCCGACGACGGCGAGGTGCTGGTTCGCGGCGGGGGGGTATTCGACGGCTACTGGCGCAATGACAAGGCCACCGCCGAGGCGATCGTCGACGGCTGGTTCCACACCGGCGATCTCGGCGCCCTCGATGAGCACGGCTTCCTGACGATCACAGGCCGCAAGAAGGAGCTCATCGTCACCGCCGGCGGCAAGAACGTCGCCCCGGCCGGCCTCGAGGACGATCTGCGCGCGCATCCCCTGATCAGCCAGGCCATGGTCGTGGGCGATCAGCAGCCGTTCATCGCCGCGCTGATCACCATCGACACCGACGCGTTCCCCTCCTGGAAGGCGCGCAATGGCAAGGCCGAGTCCGCCAGCGTCGGCGATCTCGCGATGGACCCCGCGCTGCTCGCCGAGATTGAGGGCGCGGTCGCGAAGGCGAACCTGATCGTCTCCCACGCCGAGGCCATCAAGAAGTTCACGATCCTGCCCGTGGACTTCACCGAAGAGTCCGGCGAGGTCACCCCGACGATGAAGCTCAAGCGCAATGTCGTCACGGAAAAGTACGCCGCAGATATCGAGTCGCTCTACGCCAAGTAGTAGGGCCCAGCAGTTAGAGCAGGCGCTGGAGACGGCCGGCCAGGTCGTCCCAGCGCCAGTTCGACTGGACCCACTCGCGCCCGGCCGCGCCCATCGCCGCGGCGCGTTCGGGGTCCTCGAGGACGTCCGCGACAGTGTCGGCGATCTGCGCGATAGAGCGGCCGTCCACCACGTGGCCAGTCTTCCCCTCAAGCACGGTCTCCGGGGCGCCGCCGGAATCCCCGGCGACCACCGGGATCCCGCACGCGGACGCCTCCAGGAACACGATCCCCAGGCCCTCGACGTCCAGCCCCGACCCGCGGGTGCGGCACGGCATCGCGAACACGTCCGCCATATTGTGGTGTGCGGCAAGCTCGTTCGCCGGCACAGAGCCCGTGAACAGGACGTGCTGCGCCATCCCCGTCGCGGCCGCCAGCGCATGCAGCTTCTCCGCATAGGGCCCGCCGCCGACAATCACCAGGCGCGCCCCCGGCACCCGCTGGCGGATCAGCGGCAGCGCGCGGATCAACATGTCCTGGCCCTTGCGCGGCACCAGCCGCGAGAGGCACACGATCACGGGCGCGTCTCCCAGCCCATAGCGCGCCCGCAGCTCAACCCGTGCCACCGGATCCGGGGCAAATGCCTCGGTGTCCACGCCCGGCGGCAGGTACTCCAGCGGCGCCTGCGCGCCGAAGGCCGCGGAGAACCGCCCGCGCGTGTATCTGCTGACGTAGGTGATGGCGTCGGCGCTGTCCCCGATCCGCCGCAGCGCCTGCCGCGCCCCCGGCAGCATCGACCAGCCCACCTCGTGCCCGTGGGTCGTCGCGACGATCCGCTCCGCGCCCGCCCGCCGCAGCGCCGGCCCCAGCAGAGCGAGGGGGGCGGCGGCGCCGAACCACACCGTCTCGCAGCCTCGCGACCGCATGATCTTGCGGGCCCGGCGGTACACCAGCGGGGTCGGGAGCATCAAGGTCGTGGGGTGCCGGATCACCTCGAACGGCTGCTCCGCGTCGAATCGGACATGGCTGTCCCCGCGCCAGCGTGGCGCGTAGACCACCAGCTGCTCTGGCGGCAGCTGCATCGCGAAGGTGTGCAGATAGGACTGGATCCCCCCGGCCCGCGGTGGGAAGTCATTGGTCACCAGCAACGTACGACGCATGGCCAATACCGTAAGCCGTAGCCCGGCTACGCGCCGAACTGCGCCCCCAGCCACTGCGACCAGGCGGTGGTGAACTGATTCATGTTCATGCCGGTCACCTGCATGACAGCCGCGTCGAGCGGGCCTTCGGCCAGGCCGCCGATGGCCAGCGCGCGGTGCAGCTCCTTGAGCTTGTCCTCGCCCATCGTGGCCACAACGAAGTCGGAGACTGTGCGGCCCAGCTGATAGGCCAGGTCCGCCATGGTGCCGGCGAACGCGATGTCCTCCGGCAGCGAGTCCGGGGGGCCGTTCGCCGCGACCATGGCCGCCACCTGTGGGACAGCATCGCGCAGCGGCACGCCCAGCCCCCGGTAGGCGACGTAGTCCGGCATGCCCTCCACCAGCCAGGCCGGGGCCCCGCGGCCGGTGTCGCGGCGCACGGCGAGATGCGTGAGCTCGTGCCGGAGCACGATAGTGCGTTGGAGCTCGTCGAGCCGGTCGAAGGCCGACGGGCTGAACACGATCCGCTGGCCATGGCCGTCCTGCTCGCCGTCCTTGCGCAGGGAGATCGACGCGGCGGCCACGTCGGTGCGCCCCATCTCGTTCCCCGTGAGCGCGCTGAACTCCTCATCGCTCGCGGCGATCTCCACCACCACAGAGCGGTCCCAATCGGTGCCCCAGAAGTCCGAGATGGCCGTCACCGCGTCCGGCAGCATCGCCGCGACGAGCCCCGCCGCCGACTCCGAGCCCGGGTGGAACAGCACCAGGCCCGCGTCCCCGCTGGTGCCGCTGGGCACTTTCAGGGACTCCGTGGGGCCGAACACCCATGGGCCGGCAGGCCAGGTGGCGTGGGTGCTGTCCGCGGTCTCGTTGTCGCTGACGAGGGTCCACGTGTCCCCGCGCCGGGCCATGATCACGCCGACGGGGGTGCTCACCGGCTTCTCGTCGACGCCCGCAAGCTGGAAGTTCAGATAGACCGGCGGCGCGGCCACGTCCAGCCCGCCCACCCGGTCTGCGATGCCCTGGGGGACGAACACCTCGGGATCATCGCCGATGGTGAAGTCCCAGCGCGTGAAGTCCAGTTTGCTGATGCCGCCAGCCGCCCGCATCTGGCGCTGGATGAAGTCGGGCGCCGCCGCCGGGTCGGTGAGAGCACGGAGGGCCTCCTCGTCGCCGTCGCGCAGCGCCTGTGCCCACTGGTCCAAGACCGGCTGCATCTGCGCCTTACGCTCCGCCTGATAGGGATTCGCCACATCGGTGGTGGGCTTGACTCCCCCGCTGTCGGTCGCGGCGCTCGCGCAACCGGTCAATAGCAGTGCGCCGAGCGCCACCGCCACGGCTCCGCGCCGTGTGAAGGCCGCCACGGCGGGTCTAGTACCTGCGGATGTTGTGGATGGGGAAGGCCGAGATCTCCTGGACCTTCACTGGGACGCCAAAGGTCGAGGCGTGCACCATCATTCCGTTGCCGGCATAGATGCCGACATGTGAGACGTCGCCATAGAAGGTCACCACATCGCCGGGCAGGATGTCCTTCTGCTCCACCGGTGTGCCGCCGAGCGACTGCTGAAGCGCGGTGCGGGGCGTGTTGATCCCGACCTGCTTATATGCCCACTGGACCAGGCCCGAGCAGTCGAATGAGTCCGGGCCCGTCGCGCCCCAGACGTAGGGCGTGCCGATGCGAGTGAGCGCGACCTGCAGCGCGGCGTAGCCGAGGCCGGTGCCGTCGCCGAGGCTGCCCAGGTCGAAGCCTTCGGGGAACAGCGGTCCGGCCAACGCGGCCCTGTCGGCGCCGGTCATCTCCGCGTAGATATTCCGCACGTGGTCGATCTGCTGGGTGAGGCCGTCACGCTCGCGGCTCAGAGCCCCCTGCGCCTCCTCGGCCCCGACCGTCGCGAGGGTAGCCGCGTCCATCGCCTCGGTGGCCTGCGCACGGGCTGCCGTCGCATCAGATACCGCATCGGTGAACGCGGTCATCCGCGCCTTCGTGTCGGCGTTGATCCGGCCGTAGGCGGACATCTGGTCCAAGAGCTGCTGCGGCGAGTCGCTCGTCATCACGGCGTAGAGGCCGTTGGTGCGGACGCCCTTATAGTTCGCGAGCGCCACCGCGTTCGCCGTGCTCTGGTACTGGGTGACCCGGCCCGCGGCCTCGTCCACCACCGCTTGCGCGGCGTCCCGGCGGGCGTCGGCATCCTGCTGCGCGCGGACGAGCTCATCCACCTGCTGCTGGCCGGCGAGAAACTTCTGGTTGTTCTGCTCCACCTTGCGGGAGAGGTCGATGAGCTGCGCGACGGCGTCGCCGGGATTCGCCGGCTCGGCCAGCGGAGCGTCTGGAGCTGGCGCGTCAGGCCCCGGCACGCCTGGAGCGGTCGGAGCTTCGACGGCAGGAGCAGGCTCGCCCTGCGGCGCCGGGGCGGGATCCGCGAGGGAAGGGACCACAGAGGTCAAACCGATTCCGACGGCCAGCGCCACAGCGGCGGTGGCCCCCCGAACCGTCAGCCTTGCCCGATGCGACAGCACGATGCTAGCTCTCCGTTCACTCGTCAAACTTCAGTCCACCTATGCGACACACAGATTTCCCCCGGTGCGGTCATGACCTGCATGAATACCCGCCCCCGCCACCCGTCGCATTGCGCTCGGCCGGTGGATCCTGCCCACCCGGCCGAGGCCGCCTCACGAACTTTTAGACGGCCGACTAGATCTCAATAAGGTTACGGAATGGATTCGACACTGTCCAACCCGCCGGTAACTTATCCCGAAAGTATGGTGGCCCCGGCAACCAACCGGTTGCCGGGGCCAACAAAGATGTGCAGCACTTCGCGTCGGTGGACGCGGCGTGGATCAGGCGCGGCGGATGCTCTCGATGCCGGAGCGGTCCAGCGGCGCGTACTTGACCGGCGTGCCGGACGTGGACGCGTGCAGGATCTGGTCGTTGCCCGCGTACAGGGCGACATGGCCGCCACCGTAGGAGACGATGATGTCGCCCACCTGCAGGTCGCGCTCGGCGACGGGGGTGCCGAAGCCGGCCATCTGCCCGCTCGTGCGGGGCAGGGCCACGCCGACCTGGTCGTAGGCCCACTGCACCAAGCCGGAGCAGTCGAACGCGTCCGGGCCGGTGGCACCCCACACATAGGGCGAGCCAACCTTGCTGTCGGCGGCCGCGAGGGCGCGCTGGCCCACGCCGCCCTGCGACAGGGGGCTCGACTGCGTGAGCTCGTCGATGCTGAATGCGGGCAAGCCCTGGACCACACCGGGGAACGCCGAGAGATCGGGAAGCGCGATGCCGGCCGGGACCTCGAAAGAACCGATGCCGTCCACGGTGATGGTGTCTGCTGCTGCCGGGCCTGCGGTAAGGGCCATGGCACCTGCGGCGACTGCGGTGACGGCGACTGCGCCTCGCACGCTCCTGCCGATGTTGGACTGCGTGTTCAACCTGTGTTTGGCCATAGCCTTGAGGTCACTCCATTTCTTCCACATCCACCGACCGAGTTAGCTGACGGGTTCGGGCTAGGAAGATTGCCCTACCCCGCCCGCGGTCAAGCAGGCAGGGATTCACCCCAGTAACGATTGGGTCCCCGGCTCGGCAGTACTACGCCGATTAGGTGGTGATTTGCGCTCCCGCCCCGGAATGGCGCGGTGATACTTCGCAATGTCTCAGGAAGGTTACGAAACGGTGACCTTCCGTGTCCAGTCCATCCGCCAGGCACGCGTGTCGGCCACGCCCCAGACCCGCGGGACGCCTCCGCACGCCACCTGGCGCACCCCCGCCCCCCGCGTCCGCCAGGCCGGTCGTCCCCGCTGGTCAGATTGGTATCCCCGTGCCACTTCCAGCCGGCAGGGCCGCGGCGATCGCCGGAATTACGGCGAACATGTTCTGCACAGCGCACTTTTCACTGTGACACACCTCTCTTTGCCAGTGTTGGGTGCGGCCGGATCAGCGGCGCCCGGCGGGGCAGCCGCCGCGCGGCAGTCATGTCAGAGGCGGCCTTTACCCTCGTTCCCATGACCTCCCCACCCGCCGGCGTGCAACTGCGACTCGACGAGCTCGATGAGCCGTTGAACCAGACCATCTTCGTCGTCGTGGACCTGGAGACCACGGGCGGCAAGCCGGGCTCGGACGCGATCACCGAGATCGGTGCGGTCAAGATCCAGGGCGGCAAAGTCCTTGGAGACTTCGCGACGCTGGTGGACCCCGGCCGCGGCATCCCCATCCACATCACCCACATCACGGGCATCACCACCGCGATGGTCGCCGAGGCCCCCCGGATCTCATCGGTGCTGCCAGCCTTCCTCGAGTTCGCGAGGGGCGCGGTGCTGGTCGCGCACAACGCGCCGTTCGATATCGGGTTCCTGAAGGCCGCCGCGCTGGAGTCCGCCACGCCCTGGCCCGCGTTCCGGGTGCTGTGCACCGTCAAGCTCGCCAGGCGGGTGTTGACCCGCGATGAGGCCCCGTCGGTGCGTCTGTCCGCCTTGGCCGAGTTGTTCCGCGTCAGCACCCTGCCCACCCACCGCGCCCTCGACGACGCCCGCGCGACCGTGGACGTGTTGCACGGACTCATCGCCCGCGTCGGCAATCAGGGGGTGCACAGCCTCCCCGAGCTGATCGACTATCTCCCGGCCGTGACCGCCGCCCAGCGGGGCAAGCGGCACCTCGCGGACGCGCTCCCCCGACGCCCCGGTGTCTATCTGTTCCGCGGCCCCTCGGACGAGGTCCTCTATGTGGGGACGGCAGTGGACCTGCGGCGCCGGGTGCGCACCTACTTCACCGGCTCCGAGACGCGGGGCCGGATCAAGGAGATGGTCGCGCTGGCCGTCCGGGTGGATCACGTCGAATGCGCCCACGCCCTCGAGGCCGCCGTGCGCGAGCTCCGGCTGATCGCTGCCCACGCACCTCCCTATAACCGCAAGTCCAAGCAGCCCTACAAGGCGTGGTGGATCAACTTGACCGCAGAGGCGTTCCCACGCCTCGTGGTGAGCAGGACCGCGACCATGGACTCGCTGGGCCCGATTCGCAGCCGGACCGCCGCCGCGGATATCGCGGACGCGTTGGCGACGGCCTGTGGGCTGCGCACCTGCCGCGCCAAGATTCCGGCGGCCGGCCGACACGGCGAGGACTGCGGCGCGCTCGGTCCGGTCGGCGGCTGTCCCGCCATCGCTGCGGACCAGGTCCCGGAGGACGCCGCCGCCTATGCCCCGCGGGCCCAACTCGTGCTCGACGTCGTCCGCGGCCGCACAGACAAGCCGCTGAGAGCCGCACGGGAGCGCGTCGAAGCTCTGGCCACCGCCGAGCTGTTCGAGAACGCCGCGCGGCTGCGAGACCGGCTGGGCGCGCTCACCGCTGCGCTGGGGCGGTCGCAAAGGCTGGGCGCGCTGGCCGCACTCGACGAACTGGTGGCAGCCCGGCCCGACGGCGCCGGCGGCTGGGAGTTCGCGGTGCTCCGCTGCGGACGCCTGGCGGCGGCGGGCTGCGCCGTCCGCGGGGTCGCGCCGATGCCCGTCATCGAGATCATTGGGAAGTCTGCGGCGACCGTCGAACCGTCGCCGGGCCCCCTCCGCGGCGGCATGGCCGAGGAGTTGGGCTTGGTGGCGAGTTGGCTCGCCGGGGACGGGGTACGCATCGTCCGCGGCACCGCCGGGTACGCGGAGCCCGCGCGAGGGGCGGGCGCCTGGCGGTCCTGGGCCGACCGCGCACGAGCGGGTCGCGCCGCCGCCGAGGCGCACTATCCGCCTAGGATCTGAGCACCGGCATGCCCACCACCACCAGAGGAGAACAATGATCACCGCCATCGTCCTGGCCCACGCCAAGCCCAGCCGCATCGTCGAGGCCGCCCAGGCCGTCGCCGACATCGACGGCGTCGAGTCCGTCTACTCCTGCGCGGGCGACGTCGACCTAGTCGCCGTCGTGCGCGTGCGCGACCACGCCCAGATCGCCGAGGTTGTCACCGAGGGCATCAACAGGGTCAAGGGCATCAAGCGCACGACCACCCACATCGCGTTCAACTCGTATTCCAGCGCGGATGTCGAGGCCGCCTTCTCCCTCGGCGAGTAGCCGCCCTCCCGGCTAAGCCGTTTGGCTAGGCCAGCCGGCCGCTGACCGCGACCCAGCTCTCCAGCAGCGCGGCGGCGTCGCCGCTGTCGATCGCCCGCGCGGCATCCACCAGTGCGGGGGCGAGGGCGTCGGCCAGCGACCCCGGCACGCCCCGATAGGCGGCGATCGCCGCGGCGGCATTGATCAGGACCGCGTCCCGCACCGGACCGGCCGCGCTGGCGAAGACCGCCCGCGCGATCGCCGCGTTCTCCTCGGCGTCGCCGCCGCGCAGCGCCTCCAGGGGGGACCGCGCGATGCCGAGTGTCGTCGGGTCCAACGTCTCTTTGCGGACCGTGCCGCCCTGGACGACGTACACGGTGCTGGTCGTCGAGGTGGTGATCTCGTCTAAGCCGTCGTCCCCGCGGACCACCAGCGCTGAGTTGCCGCGCTCCGCGAACACGCCCGCCACGGTCTCGATGAGGTCCTCGAACGCGCAGCCGATCAGGCCGGCACGTGGTTGTCCGGGGTTCGTCAACGGGCCCAGCACGTTGAAGACGGTGGGGATGCCGATCTGTTTGCGGGGCAGCCCCGCGAACCGCAACGCCGGGTGGAACATCGGCGCGAAGCAGAACCCGATACCGGCCTCCCGCACACACTCCGCGACGTCGTCCCCGGCCAGGCTGATCGTGACGCCCAGCGCCTCCAGCACATCAGCACCACCGGACTTCGAGGACGCGGCGCGGTTCCCGTGCTTGACCACCCGAATGCCCGCGGCCGCGACCACAATGGACGCCATCGTAGAGATGTTCACGGTGTTCGCCCGGTCCCCGCCGGTGCCAACGATGTCCACCGACTCGGCCACGCCGTCGATCAGCCGCGCATGGCCCAGCATCGAATCGGCCAGCCCGCGCAGCTCGGTGGCCGTCGGCCCCTTCATCTTCAACGCGACGCCGAAGGCCGCGATCTGGGCGGGCGACGCGTTGTCGGTCATGATCTCGTCCATAGCCCACGCGGTGTCCGACGCAGCTAGGTCCCGACGATCCGTCAACGCGCCCAGCACTAACGGCCAGGTGCGCTCCTGCGAGCCGCCTCCCGAAGCCGCCGAGAGATCCGGGCCAGTGGAGACCCGTCCTGGTTGTTCAGCCATGTGCGCCACCTCGTGGACTAATTGCGGCGAGACTGACCCAGCACGGCCGACCAGTCCCCTTATACAAGCTCCTCAAGCACTGCCCGGAAGCCTAGTCACCGCGCGGCGCCGCCCATCGGATCGGGTTGCAGCGCGTCCCAGCCAAGCGCCCGGCCGCCGTGACGCTGCGCCAGTCCAGCCATCCGGGACCGTTCCTGAGAGCAATGCAGCGCGTCGAGCACCTGGCTACGGGCCAAGACAAGGAGCACCTCCCCGGCCGCGGGCGACCCAACCGCCTCGGCACGGATCGCGGGCACGGGCTCGACGGGGCTATAGCCCGCCAGAGACCCGATACCGACCACCTCCTCGACGGCCGCCGCCGGCACCACCATCGGGTGCCGCAGCAACGCCTGCCGGTCGGCCGCCCACCGCGGGTCCGAGCCCGCCCCCCGCGCCAGCGCCGCCGAGCACGACTCCACATCGTCATAGCCGGCAACCACCACGACCAGGCCTGGGTCGTCGGGCTCCACCACCCCGGCCTCGGCACGACCAAACAACGCCCCGCGTACCCGTCGATACGCCCTCACCACTGCGAAATCACTCACGATCACGAGCTTGGCACGCCATGGGCCGCGTACGCTCATGGGGCCGTTTTGCAAACTCCCAGCTCAGACGCTCCCCAATAAAATTGACGGGACCAATTTTGGACCCGATTGGGCGGAAGTTACTACGAAGGGTCATACTTCCACTTGTGACGAGCGCAGTAGGGACTTCAGGATCCTCCATAACCCAGCGGGTGCACTCACTGAACAGACCCAACATGGTCAGCGTGGGCACCGTCGTTTGGCTCTCAAGTGAGCTCATGTTCTTTGCCGGCCTTTTCGCGATGTATTTTGTCGCGCGAGCGCAGGCACAGGGCGAGTGGCCACCCGAGCCAACCGAGCTGAACATTCCATATGCATTGGTGTTCACGACCATCCTGGTGATTTCATCTTTCACCTGCCAGATGGGCGTGTTCGCGGCTGAGCGCGGAGATGTGTTCCGCTTGCGAGCCTGGTACATCGTGTCATTGGTGTTGGGCACGATCTTCGTGATCGGCCAGGCCAACGAGTTCCGCGAGCTGGTTGGCCACGGCACCACGTTCTCGAGCAGCTCGTATGGCTCGGTCTTCTACATCACCACGGGCTTCCACGGCCTGCACGTGATCGCGGGATTGATCGCCTTTATCTACCTCATCGTGCGCACCAAGATGAGCAAGTTCACCCCGGCACAGGCCACCGCCGCCATCGTCGTGTCGTACTACTGGCACTTCGTCGACATCGTGTGGGTCGGGCTGTTCCTCACGATCTACATCGTTCAATAGCAAATACTCACAAAGTTAGATCGAACGCGAATACATCCGTCTCGTCGTTCAGTCCGTCCCGCGATACAACAAAGGGATACCGATGAACTCATCTCCCCCACCTGTCGTCGGAGCTTCCGACGATGAGTCCCAGGCGACGCAAGTCGCCATCGACCCCGCGAGGGCTAAGCGTCGCCGCAAGCTGCGTCGACGCGCAGCCGGCGCCACTCTGCTCCTCAGCGGACTGGTCGGCGCGGGCGTCTTGTCGGCAGTTCTGACGCCAGCCCCCCAGGTAGCGGTCGCTGATATCAACGACTCCGCTCTGATCCAAGAGGGCAAGCAGCTCTACGACCAGACCTGCATCACCTGTCACGGCGCGAACCTGCAGGGGATCGCGGAGCGCGGCACCAGCCTCATCGGTGTCGGCGAGGCGGCGGTCTACTTCCAGGTCACGACCGGCCGCATGCCGGCAGTGCGCCAAGAGGCGCAGATGCCCATGCGTGGTTGGAACCGCTTCACCCCCACGCAGGTCGACGCGCTCGGCGCGTTCGTCCAGGCGAACGGTGGCGGTCCCGTCGTGGTGCGCGACAGTGACGGCAGCATCGCCGAGGATTCGCTGATCGGCGACAACTCCGCGGTCGGTGGCGACCTGTTCCGCCAGAACTGCGCCTCCTGCCACAACTTCACCGGCAAGGGCGGCACGCTGTCCTCCGGCAAGTACGCGCCGAACCTTGATTCGGTCACGGAGTCGCAGATCTACACGGCTATGCTCACCGGCCCGGAGAACATGCCCAAGTTCTCGGACCGTCAGCTGACGCCGGAAGAGAAGAAGGACGTCGTCGCCTACGTGGTGAACTCCAATCAGGCTCTCCAGCCTGGCGGCTTGGGACTCGGCGGGTTCGGTCCCGCCGCAGAGGCCGGAGTCATTTGGGCAGTTGGCATCGTGGCCGTCGTTGGCGCCACCCTGTGGATCGGATCTAGGTCATGAGCGAGAACAGCGGTGAGAAGTACACCGAGGAGCAGCTCAACGCCATGAGCCAGGAAGAGCTGGTAACGCTCGGCACCAGCCTCGATGGCGTCGAGATTGCCCACCGGCAGGATCGCTGGGAGGTCGAGGGCACCAAGGCCGAGAAGCGCGCTGAGCGCACGGTCGCCATCTGGTTCACGATCGCCGGCCTGTCCGCGCTCGCGTTCATCGGCATCTACCTCTTCTGGCCTTGGCAGTACAAGGGCCTGGGCGAGGAGGGCGAGTTCGTCTACAGCCTGTACACCCCCCTCATCGGCTTCACGATGGGCCTGTCAATCCTCGCGGTCGGCATCGGCGCGGTGCACTTCACCAAGAAGTTCATCCCCGAAGAGGTCTCCATCCAGGTCCGTCACGACGGCCCCTCCGACGAGGTCGACCGCAGGACCATGGTCGCGCAGCTCACCGAGTCCTATGAGAAGTCCGGCCTCGGCCGTCGACGCCTCATCAAGGGCAGCCTGGGCTTCGGCGCGGCCGCCGCGGGCGTCATGATGATCCTCCCCCTGGGCGGATTGATCAAGAACCCGTGGAAGGCCAACGCCACCCTGGACAACAACGGCGACGGCACCTTGTGGACCAGTGGCTGGACCCCGCACTTCGAGGGCGAGGAGATCTTCCTCCGCCGCGACACCGGCAACCCGTACGACGTCGTGCTGGTCCGCCCCGAGGACCTCGACGCCGGCGGCATGGAGACGGTGTTCCCGTACCGCAAGACGGACGAGACGGCCCCCGACTCGCACCATCGCCTGCTCACCGCCATGCGCGGCTCACGCAACGCGGTCATGATCATCCGCTTCCGCAGCGCGGACGGCGCCAAGATGATCAAGCGCGCGGGCCAGGAAGACTTCAACTACGGCGACTACTTCGCGTACTCGAAGATTTGCACCCACCTCGGCTGCCCCACGTCGCTGTTCGAACAGCAGACCAACCGCATCCTGTGCCCGTGCCACCAGTCGCAGTTCGACGCGCTGGAATACGCCAAGCCGATCTTCGGCCCGGCCGCTCGTGCGCTCCCCCAGTTGCCGATCACGGTCAACGCCGAGGGCTACCTGGTTGCGCGCGGCGACTTCATCGAATCCCTCGGACCGGCCTTCTGGGAGCGTAAATCATGAGTAACAGTCGCCTGGCTGACGCCGGCAACAGCATGGACGAGCGCTACCGCGTCTCCGCGGGCCTGCGCCGTCAGATCAACAAGGTTTTCCCGACGCACTGGTCCTTCCTGCTCGGCGAGATCGCGCTCTACAGCTTCATCATCCTGCTCATCTCGGGTGTGTACCTCTCGCTGTTCTTCGACCCGTCGATGGCAGAGACCACGTACCAGGGCGTCTACCAGCCGCTGCGCGGCATCGTGATGTCCAAGGCCTATGAGAGCGCCCTGGACATCTCATTCGAGGTCCGCGGCGGCCTGTTCGCCCGTCAGATTCACCACTGGGCTGCGCTGATGTTCGTGGCGTCGATCATGGTGCACCTGTTCCGCATCTTCTTCACCGGCGCGTTCCGCAAGCCGCGTGAGGCGAACTGGGTCATCGGCTGCGTCATGCTGCTGCTGGGCATCGCCGAGGGCTTCTTCGGCTACGGCATCCCGGACGACCTGCTCTCGGGCACCGGTCTTCGCATCACCTCGGGCATTATGATCGGCCTCCCGGTCGTCGGCACCTGGGTGCACTGGGCGGCGTTCGGCGGCGACTGGCCGGGCACCATCATCATCCCGCGCTTGTACGTCATGCACGTCCTGCTGATCCCGGGCCTGTTGCTGGCACTGATCGGCGCGCACCTCGCGCTGGTCTGGTACCAGAAGCACACGCAGTGGCCCGGCGCCGGCCGCACCGAGAACAACGTCGTCGGTGTCCGCATCCTCCCGGTGTTCGCACTGAAGTCCGGCGGATTCTTCTTCGTGACCTTCGGCCTCCTCGCGATCATGGGCGGCGTCTTCCAGATCAACGCCGTGTGGAACCTCGGCCCGTACAACCCGTCGCAAGTCTCCGCGGGCTCACAGCCGGATATGTACATGCTCTTCACCGAGGGCCTAGCGAGAATCTTCCCGAACTGGGAGCTCTATCTGGGCAACTACACGGTCCCCGCGGTCGTGTGGGTGGCAATCGTGATGGGCGTGATCTTCGGGCTGCTGTTCACGTACCCGTGGATTGAGGCGAAGCTGACCAAGGACACGCAGCATCACAACCTGCTGCAGCGTCCCCGCGACGTCCCGGTCCGGACCTCGCTGGGTGCCATGTCGATCTCGTTCTACCTGATCCTCCTGCTCTCGGGCATGAACGACATCATCGCGCTCAATTTCCACATGTCGCTCAACGCGATGACGTGGATCGGCCGCATCGGCGCGATCATCCTGCCCCCGCTCGTGTACTTCGCGACCTACCGCTTCTGCCTCGGCTTGCAGCGCAGCGACCGCGATGTGCTGGAGCACGGCATCGAAACCGGCCACATCAAGCGGACCCCCCAGGGCGAGTACATCGAGGTGCACCAGCCCCTCGCTGGTCTGGACGAGCACGGCCACGCGATCCCGCTGGACTACCAGGGTGCTCCGGTTCCGAAGAAGCTCAACAACCTCGGTTCCGCCGGCCGTCCCCCGGCTGGCAGCTGGGTCAAGGCCGACCCGCTCGACGAGGCGGAGGCCCTCGACGAGGCTGCGCACGCCGGCGAGCAGCGCCAGCTGCAGATGCTGCGCGACCGCCAGGAGATCGAACAGGGCCGGACGGAGTAACACCGCCGCTCCTCGCTAGAGAAACGTGGGCCCCGAACCGAAACTGGTTCGGGGCCCACGTGTTTCGTGTTCCTCCCCTCCCCCACCGGTGAACCCCGTTCCTCCACTTCCGCCGAGACGCTAGGGTGTCTCCATGGTCGAGTACAGCAATATCCGCATCATCGGCGCCGGTGCGATGGGCCGCGGAATCGCCCAGAGCGCGGTGGCGGCAGGCTTTCCCGTCCAACTATGCGACGCAGTCCCCGAAGCGGTCCCAGCCGCCCTCGAATTCGTCGCCAGGATGCTCCGCCGCACCGCGGAGAAGGGCCTGCGCACTTCCGCCGAAGCGGAGGCCGCCATCGCGCGGCTCTCCGTGGGACCTGAGCCCCACGCAGCCTCCACCGAGGTGGATCTGGTCATCGAGGCCGTGCGCGAGGACTTGGCGATCAAGCAGGCCCTATTCGCCCAACTCGACGCCGCCCTGCCCAACGCGACCCTCGCCTCCAACACCTCCTCGCTGTCGATCACCGCCATCGCCGCTGTCGTCGCTGACCCCTCCCGCGTGCTGGGCCTGCACTTCTTCAACCCCGTCCCCCTCATGCGCTTGGTCGAGATCGTGCCCGGGATGCGCACCGACCCCAGCCGCATCGACGCCGGGATGGGATTCGTCCGGGCCCTCGGCCACACTCCGGTCCTGGCCAAGGACAACCCCGGGTTCCTCGTCAATCTGCTCGGCCGCGGGCTTCCTACAGAGGCCCTGTCCATCCATACCGAGGACATCGCGAATGTGGCGGACCTCGACCGGATCGCCCGTGACACCATCGGCCTCAAAATGGGTCCCTTCGAGCTCATGGACCTCACTGGACTCGACATCTCGCACCCCGTCCTCGAGAGCGTATGGCGGGGCTTCTACTGCGACGAGCGACTCCGCCCGTCCCTGTCCACCGGCATCCGCACCACCGCGGGGCTCCTCGGCCGCAAGAGCGGCGAGGGCTTCTACACCTACGTCGACGGCGCCCAGCAGGTCGCGCCCGAGCCCCAACTGGAGCAGGACGCGACGGCGATCGCCATCCACGTCGTGGGCGGCGGGCCGCTCACCGAGCTACTCGTCAATGCCAGCATCCGCGTCGTCGGCTCCCCCGGACCCGGCGTGATCTCCGTGGTCCAACCGCTGGGCCGGCCAGCGTATCTGGCGGCCATCGAGCACGGCCTCGATGCGAGCCGCACCATCGGTGTGGATCCCCTCAGCGTCGAGACCAAGCGGCTCACGGTCATCGCCCCAGTGCCGGTGGACGTCGAGCTCGGCCGCGCCGCAATCCGGGCCCTTGCGGCGACCGGCAAGGCCATCACCGTCACGGCGGACGGGCCCGCGCCCGTCGCCCAGCGCATTATCGCCTCCATGGTCAACGTCGCGTCCTCCGCCGCCCAGGACGGCCTTGGCACGCCCGCGGACATCGACCTCGGCGCGGAGTTGGGACTCGGCTACCCCCAGGGCCCGCTTTCGCTCGGGGACACCCTCGGGCCGTCGACCATCCTCGCTATCCTCGACGGCCTTCTCGACTACACCGGAGACTCCCGCTACCGGGCCAGCGGCTGGCTGCGCACCCGCGCCGACCTGGGGCTATCTCTGCTGTACGCCGGCACCCGTCCTGCGGCCCTGACCTAGCCAGCTCTCATCGACGCGGCCTAATGCATCTTCGCGACCGTCAACAGCACCGCGGAGTCCTCCACCGCCTCCAGGCTGTGGCTCGCATCGGGCACCACGAGCAGCGTCCCGGTGCGCGCCTCCCAGTAGTCGTTGCCCGAGCACAGCCGCACCCGGCCTGAGAGCACGAAGATGGTCGAGTCATCGAGGGTGACCCGGTCCCCCAGCTTCGCGCCCGCGAGAATACCGATCACCGTCTGGCGCAGAACCTTCTCATGGCCACCGAAAACGGTGGTTGCGGCGCGGCCGCCCGCGGCGGTTCCCGCGGCCAGCAGCTGTTCACGGGCGAGGGCCTCTACCGAGATCTTCTTCATGCCCACCAGTGTCCACGAACGCCCCAATGCGCCACAGGCTAATGGCCATTCCCGCGAGCCCCAGCCCGATCCGTCGGCCCTGGTTAGCATGGAGGACGGGGCGACCACGACGAGCCGTCCACGAAGGGCACGCCGCGGCCCCCAGGAGGCACAGATGAGCACACAGAGGTTATCCGTCTATGCGGTGGACCCCGACGCCTACAGTGGCATGCTGGCCATCGAGAAGTACATCCATGCGGGCGATCTCGCGCCCACAATCATCCATCTGCTGAAGATCCGCGCCTCGCAGATCAACGGGTGCGCCTACTGCCTGGACATGCACGCCGCCGAGGCCCGAAAGGACGGCGTGGTCCAGCGCCGCTTGGACGTGCTGTCCGCTTGGCGCGAGGCCCCGTCCTGGTTCAGTGAGGCGGAGCAGGCTGTCCTGGAGCTCACCGAGCAGGTCACGCAGATTGGCCAGGGCGGCGTCTCCGACGAGGTCTGGGCACGCGTGGGCCGCTCGTATAACGAGGGCCAGGTGGTTCGCCTGCTCATGGCGATCGGCGCGATCAACGTGTGGAACAGGCTCGCCATCGCCACCCATCAAGAGCTCCCGGCACTCTGAACGGCAGCTCCGAAACGACAGCTCCGAAACGACAATGTCGCCGCACCCCGGTGGGGATGCGACGACATTGTCATGTGCTCGGACGAACGGCCGTCACGCGGTTGGGCTGTGGATCAGTGCCGCTCCGCGTTGACGTGGTACTCGAAGACCATGCCGGCGGAGGCGATCAGGATGAACACGACGCCCACGACGAACAGCCAAATCAGCCACAGCGCGAAGCCGATGGCGAAGATGCCGCCGCCGAACGCGATCAGGACCGGCCACCAGCTGTGCGGGCTGAAGAAGCCCAGGTCGCCAGCGCCATCGCTGATCTCTGCGTCGTCATAGTCCTCGGGGCGCGTGTCGAGCCGCCGAGCCACGAACCTGAGGTACGTGCCGATGATCAGCACCAGGCCGCCGCCCAGCACCAACGCCGTCAAGCCCGCCCATTCGATACCCTGCTCGTCGAAGTGGGTGAAGATGCCGTACGCGATTGCGATGACGAAGAAAAAGATCGTCAGTAGCTCGAAGATTCTTGCTTCGACCTTCATATCAGTACCGTTCCTTAGTTACCGGTGGTGAGGCCGGCGACACTGTTCGCCTGCTGCAAGTACTTGGCCTCGAACGGTCGCGTCGTGGTCGACGTCGGGCTGCACAGCTCCTCGCCGCACTCCTCGGTGAACTCCGTCTGGAGCTGGGCGAGGGCCTGGGCGTTGCTCACGATGTCGCCGCCGTTGCGGGACACGTCCCGGATCTCGAGATACCGGGCGAACATCGGCTTGGGGATCGCGCGGATCTCGAAGTTCATCATCGAGTGATACGTGCCGCACATCTCCGCACAGCGGCCGACGAACGCGCCCGTCCGCTCGATCTCAGAGATCGTGAAGGTGTTACGGGACTGGTTCGCTGCGGGATACGGCATCACGTCGCGCTTGAACAGGAACTGCGGCACCCAGAACGAGTGGATGACATCGACCGACGCGAGGGTGAATGAGACGCTGGTGTCCACCGGCAGCACGAGGACCGGGATCTCCGTGGTGGATCCGGTGGTCTCGATGTCGTCCTCGAACAGGTAGGACATGTCCATGCCGGCCTTCGCCTGGCCCTTGATCGTCATCTCCTTGACCTCTTCCGAGACCTCGAGATTCGCGCCGCGCTGACCCTGCTCGTTGGACTCGGGATCGTTCGCGCCGCCGTAGTTGAACTCCGCCGCCTCGCGGTAACCGAAGGTCCAATTCCACTTCTTAGCGGTCACATCGACGACCACACCGACATCGTCGGGGTTCTTGTCGACGTAATTCTGCGTCTGCACCGTGAAGAAGAACAGAATCGCGACGGCGACGAAGGGGAACGCCGTGTAGGCGAGCTCCAGCGGCACGTTGTACCCGGTCTGACGAGGGAACTCAGGCGAGTTCGCACGCTTGCGGTGGAACAGGATCGTCCAGAACACGAGGCCCCAGACCAGCAGGCCCATCACCATCGCGGCCACAATCGACCATGTCCACAGGTGCTGCATGCGGGTGGCCTGAGGGGTGATGCCCTCCGGCCAGCCGGCACGAAGCACCGGGTTGTTGATATCGGTCAACGAACAACCTGATAGAGCCATTCCTGCAAGGCCCAAAGAGCCCGCTAGCCCAGTTCGCCGAATTATCCGACGCCGACCACCGTGTGCCACGTTCACGCCTTCCTGCCATGCCCGAATACGAGGGTTGCTCCTCGGAATACTACGCAGCGTAGACCAGAAGAACCAAAGAACCATCACTCGGGTGAGTACCGGGCCGCTCGCACCACGGTTCTCAGGGCGCCAGCGTGGGCCAACGCCGACCCCACTGCCCATTGTGCGGCATACTCGGCATGCGGAATTGCCGATTCGCCTTCTCTACGGTCTCTACGGTCTCGTCGGTCCTGGAGTATGTCGTCCCCAACAGTGAGGTGTGCGTCCACGTGTGTGGCCTACTCGGATTCTTGACCGCCGATCGATCTGCCGCAGCCGCGGTCCCCGCCATCGAGTCGGCACTGCACTGCCAGCGCCATCGCGGCCCCGACGAGTCGGGCACCTGGAATGACGAGGACCTGGTCTTCGGCTTCAACCGGCTCTCGATCATCGACATCGGGCACTCGCACCAGCCCCTGACCTGGGGCCCGGCGGAGTCGCCCAAGCGCTATACGATGACGTTCAACGGCGAGATCTACAACTACCTGGAGCTCAGGGCAGAGCTCACAAAGGAGCACGGGGCCCAGTTCCACACCTCTGGCGACACCGAGGCGATCGTGGCCGGCTTCCACCACTGGGGCCCCGAGGTCGTGCGCAAGCTGCGCGGCATGTTCGCCATCGCCATCTGGGACAGCCAGACCCGGGAGCTGTTCCTGGCCCGCGACCAGTTCGGCATCAAGCCGATGTTCCTGGCGACGGGCCCGAATGGCGCGGCGTTCGCGAGCGAGAAGAAGAGCCTGCTCGAGTTGGCCGACACCATCGGCATCGGCCTAGAACTCGACCCGCGCGCCACCGAGCACTACATGGTGCTGCAGTACGTCCCCGAGCCCGAGACCCTGCACGCGGACATCACCCGCCTGGAGTCCGGCTCCTGGGCCACCGTCTCCCCCGGCGGCGAGGTGCGCCAGCAGCGCTACTTCGAGCCGACGTTCCCCGTGCGGCCGTTCGCGCCTGGCAGTGAGGACGCCCGCTACCGCGAGATCGCGGCCGCGCTGGAGGACTCCGTCGCCAAGCACATGCGCGCGGATGTCACCGTCGGCTCGTTCCTGTCCGGCGGCATCGACTCCACCGCCATCGCGGCGCTCGCGATCCGCCACAACCCGGACCTGATCACCTTCACCACCGGCTTCGAGCGCGATGGCTACTCCGAGGTGGACGTCGCCGCCGAGTCCGCGGAGGCCATCGGCGCCCGGCACGTGGTGAAGGTCGTGAGCCCACGGGAGTTCGCAGATGCGATCCCGGAGATCATCTGGTACCTCGACGACCCTGTCGCCGACCCCGCCCTGGTCCCCCTGTACTTCGTCGCCAAAGAGGCCCGCAAGCATGTGAAGGTGGTGCTCTCAGGCGAGGGCGCCGACGAGCTGTTCGGCGGCTACACCATCTACCGCGAGCCGCTCTCGCTGGCACCGTTCGAGAAGCTGCCGAAGGCGCTGCGCCGCGGCGCGGGCAAGCTTTCCGAGCGCATCCCGGAGGGCACTCGGGGCAAGTCGCTGCTGCACCGCGGCTCGATGCCCCTGGAGGACCGCTACTACGGCAACGCCCGCAGCTTCAGCGACGCCCAACTCAAGGCCGTGCTGCGCGACTACCGCCAGGAGTGGACGCACCAGGACGTGACCGCGCCCATCTACGCGAAGTCCGAGGGCTGGGATCCCGTCACCCGGATGCAGCATCTAGACCTGTTCACCTGGCTGCGCGGGGACATTCTGGTCAAGGCCGACAAGATCACGATGGCGAACTCCCTCGAGCTCCGGGTGCCGTTCCTCGACCGCGAGGTGTTCGAGGTGGCCCAGCGGGTCCCCGTCGAACAGCGCATCACGAAGGACACCACCAAGTACGCGCTGCGTCGGGCCTTGGAGGGCATCGTCCCCCACCACGTGCTGCACCGCGCGAAGCTCGGCTTCCCCGTGCCGCTGCGGCACTGGCTGGCCGGCACGGAGCTCTACGACTGGGCGCACGAGGTGATCGCCGAGTCCGGCACCGACCACATCTTCGATAAGGCCGTCGCCGCGCAGATGCTCGTCGACCACAAGGCCGGGGTCATCGACAACAGCCGTCGCCTGTGGACCGTGCTGGCGTTCATGATCTGGCACGGCATCTTCGTCGAGGGCCGCATCAAGCCCAACATCCAGGAGCCCGTCTACCCGGTCAACCTGTAGTCCACACGCGGAGAAGGGGCGCGCCCGTTCAGCACGGCGCGCCCCTTCTCTATGTGCAGCCCTAGGCGGGCAGGAGCGCGCCGAGCTCCGCGGCGGCCGCAGGGCCGTACGCGTCGGACAGCCGCGCCAGCGCGACCCCACGGTCCAGCGTCCACTCCTGGGTGCCCGTGGTCTCGAGGACGTGGACGGCCACCAGCGAGCCGAGCTGGGCCGCTCGCTCGAGGCTCAGGCCCGCGCCGCGAGCGGTGAGGAAGCCCGCGCGGAAGGCGTCGCCCACGCCGGTCGGGTCGACGGTCTCATTCGCGGGCACGACGCCCACCTCAACCGTCGTCCCATCCTTGTCGACCATGATCGCGCCCTTCGAACCGAGCGTGGTCACCCGCAGGCCCACCTGCGCCGCGACCTCGGCCTCGGTCAGGCCGGTCTTCTGCAGCAGCAGACCCCACTCATACTCGTTTGTGAACAAGATCTCAGCGCCCTCGATGACCTCGCAGGCCTGCGCGCCGTCCAGACGGGCCAGCTGCTGCGAGGGATCCGCGGCGAATGGGATGCCCAGCTCGCGGCACTCGCGGGTGTGGGAGAGCATCGCGTCGGGATCGTTGGCGCCGATCAGCACCAGCTCCAGGGGTCCCTGCGACGTGGCGAGCTCCGCGATGGAGATGTCGCGGGCCTCAGCCATCGCGCCGGAGTAGAAGGTGGCGATCTGCGCCATCTCGGTGTCCGTGGTGCAGACGAAGCGCGCGGTGTGGGCGGTCTCCGAGATGCGGACGCCCGCACAGTTCACACCGTGGCCCTCGAGCCAGCCCTGGTACTCCGCGAAGTCCGCGCCTGCCGCGCCGACCAGCAGCGGGTTGCCGCCGAGCACGCCCATCGCGAACGCGATGTTGCCGCCGACGCCGCCCTTGCGCATCACCAGGTCGTCAACGAGGAAGCTGAGTGAGATGTGCTCGAGCTGGTCGGCGATCAGCTGCTCGGAGAACTTGCCAGGAAAGCGCATCAGATGGTCGGTCGCGATGGAGCCGGTGACTGCGATGGTCACTGAGGGGGCCTTTCGGTTTGATGATTGGGACAACTAACGCGCATTAGGGACCGCACCACGATCGGTGCGGTCCCTAATGTCCGAAGCTGGGTTCGAGAGCCTTAGTTGAAGGAGTCGCCGCAGGCGCAAGAGCCGCCAGCATTCGGGTTCTCGATGGTGAAGCCCTGCTTCTCGATGGTGTCCGCATAGTCGATGACGGCACCCTCGACGTACGGGCCGCTCATGCGGTCCACGATCAGCTTGACGCCGCTGAACTCGCGCACGAGGTCGCCGTCCAAGTCGCGGTCATCGAAGAAGAGCTGGTAGCGCAGGCCCGCACATCCGCCGGGCTGCACCGCGATCCGGAGCGCCAGATCGTCACGGCCCTCCTGCTCCAATAGCGCCTTGGCCTTCTGCGCAGCCTCATCGCTCATCGTCACGCTGTGGGTATCGACCGCAGCGGTGGTGGTGTCGTTCTCGACAGTCATGGGTTCTCCTTCAGCTGTACAGACCCGTGCCTACTAGTCGAACAGTACGCGTCTGGCTTTCATTCCCGGGGCTGGCATTATTTTTACGAACCGGAACTCGGCAAATAACTCTCGCCTCGACCCTAGTGCCCCGCAGGCGGAATGCGAAGCCCTCGGGTCACTCTCTCCACTCCACCGCGACAATCCGCGTGAGCGCCTCCAACTGTACCGGCGCGGCGGCCATCGCGGCGGCCACCGAACCCGCGAACTCGGTGAGCGAATACACGGCCCGCGTGCCCAGCTCCACCAGCTGCGATTCCGTCAACGACACCTGCCCGGCCAGCACAATCAGCGGCGTCCCCACCTCTCGTGCCTCGGCCGCGAGGCGGGCCACCACCTTGCCCTGCAGCGTCTGCCCGTCCAGCCGCCCCTCCCCCGTGAGGACGACGTCCGCGGCAGCCATCGCCGCCCGTCTGCCTGTGCGCTCCCCCACCACATCCGCGCCCGGCCGCAGCCCGGCGCCCGCGGCCAGCAGCGCCGCGCCCAGCCCGCCCGCGGCACCACCTCCCGCGAGCCCCCCGACAGCGATGCCGCTCGCCGCCGCCAACTGGGCCGACCACTGCGCCAGCCGCCGCTCCAACAGCGCGATGGTCGGCGCGTCGGCACCCTTCTGCGGGCCGTACACCGCGGCCGCGCCCGCTGGCCCCAGGAGCGGGTTGGCCACGTCCGACGCCGCAAGCAGCGGGACCGGGCGGAGGAGATCGAGGTACCGGTCGAGCCCGCCGAGCGCGTCGACCATCCCCCGGCCACCGTCGGTGCTGGCGCTGCCGCCAAGGCCGATCACCAACCTTCTCGCCCCCGCGCCCAACGCGTCGGCGATCATCTCGCCCACGCCGAAGGTGCTGGCCGCCACCGCCGCCCGTGGGGTGGGCCCGCCGCCGAGCAGGTGCAGCCCGCACGCCTGCGCCGCCTCCAGATACGCGACGGAGTCCGCCGTCAGCAGCCACCGTGCCCGCACCGGCGGCCCGAGCGGGCCGGCCACCGCCGTCTCGTGGACGACGCCGCAGCCGGCGAGGACGTCGACGAATCCGGGGCCGCCGTCGGACTGCGCGGCCACCGCCACCTCGTCGAACGGGCGGGCCGCGGACCACCCCGACGCCATCGCGGCAGCCGCTTCCAGCGCCGTCAATGTCGACCCGAATCCGTCCGGCGCCAGCAACACTCGCATCCGGCCAGGTTAGCGGCATAGGCCGCTTTGGCCATAGTGATCGTGCTCCCTATAGCCTTGTGGGGTGATGAAGCTGCGCCGCGGGGGCTCCGAGAAACCGTCCAAGCCTAGTGTCGACGATGTCGTCGACACAGACATCGATGACGCGTCGGCAGACGACGAGTCCACGGCGCGCGTCGCCAAGGGCACCACGGAGAAGAAGGGCCGCCCCACGCCCAGGCGCCGAGAGGCCGAGCGCAAGCGCGGCCCGGCCGGGCCCGCGCCCCTGAACTCCAAGGAGGCGCGCGCCCGCCGCAAGGTGAACAAAGACGGCACCAAGAAGTCGCGTGCCGAGCGCAAGGCGGAGGCCGCCGGCCGCCGGTCCACGATGTCCGAGCGCCGCGAACTGATGATGGACGGCGACGAGCGCTACCTCCATGCCCGGGACAAGGGCCCCGAGCGCAAGTTCGTCCGCGACTACGTCGACTCCAGCCGCCACCTGCTGGGCCTGTTCATGCCGCTGGCGATTGTCATGATCATCTCGCTGTTCCTGAACCCGGCCATCCAGTCTCTGGTCGCGCTATTCATGCTGGTGATGGTGGCCATCATGCTCATCGAGGGCTTCTTCCTCGCCCGCCGGATCTACAACATGGCGCTAGAGCGTTTCCCGAACCTGAACGACAGCAAATTCTCCCTGGGCTGGTACGCGTTCGTCCGCGCCTCGCAGCTGCGCAAGATGCGCACGCCGCGCCCGCAGGTCTCGGTCGGCGCCGAGGTCTAGGACCTGTGACCACCCCACTTCCAGCTTCCCTGTTCCCCACTATCGTGCCGCCTGACGCCGAGCTGCGCAGGGCCGCCGAGCAGCGCCAACTCCAGCTCACCAAGCCGCCGGGCTCGCTCGGCCGGCTAGAGGAGCTCGGCAATTGGATCGCCGCCTGCCAGGGCCAGTGCCCGCCGCATGACTTCAACCGACCCCGCGTGGTCGTCTTCGCCGGCGATCACGGGATCGCACGGCACGGCGTGTCCGCGTTCCCCGCCGAGGTCACCGTGCAGATGCTGCAGAACTTCCTCGCCGGCGGAGCCGCGGTCAATGTGATCGCCGAGGCGCTCGGCGTAGGTGTCCGGGTCGCCGATATCGCCGTGGACTGCGACGAGATCCCTGGCGTCCCCGCGCAGGTCCAAGCGCACAAGATCCGACGCTCCAGCGGCAGCATCGACCGCGAGGACGCGCTCACCGAGCAGGAGACCCTGGACGCCATCGCAGCCGGCCGCACGATCGCCGACGAGGAGGTCGACGCGGGCGCGGACCTGCTGATCTCCGGCGACATGGGCATCGGCAACACCACCCCCGCCACCGTGCTCATCGCCACGCTGACCGGCCTCGAGCCCGCCGTCGCCGTCGGCCGCGGCACCGGCATCAACGACTACGGCTGGATGCGCAAGACCACCGCCGTGCGCGATGCCATGGTGCGCGCCCGGCCCGTCGCCAAAGATCCCGTCGCACTCCTGCGCACCGCGGGCGGCGCGGACTTCGCGGCGATGGCCGGCTTCCTCGCCCAGGCAGCCGTTCGGCGCACACCCGTGATCCTCGACGGCGTCATCGCGGCCGCCGCCGCGCTGGTCGCAAGATCGCTCGCCCCCGGCGCCGAGCACTGGTGGGTCGCCGGGCATCGCTCCACCGAGCCCGCGCACACCTCGGCGCTGCAGCAACTCGACATGGTCCCGCTCGTGGAGATGGAGATGCGACTCGGCGAGGGCTCCGGCGCGGTGACCGCCGTGCCGCTGCTGCGCGCCGCCGTGGTCGTACTCGCGAATATGGCGACGTTCGAGACCGCCGGAATCAGCGCGGGCGATCCTGCCTAGTCCTCATCGTTCTAACCCTCAGCGTTCAGGTCTCCTGCGCGGCGCCGCGATCGGGGTGGCGCTGGCGTTCTCCTGGCTCACGGTGCTGCCGGTGCGTGGGCCGGCGGAGATCGACCGCGTCGCGGGCCGTCGGGCCATCGCCGCCGCGCCGCTCACCGGCCTCGTGCTGGGCGCCGCCGTCTTCGCCGTGCTGTGGGGACTGACATCACTGGGCATGGCTGCCGCGCTGGCCGGGTTGCTGGCGGTGGCCGTCCTCGCGTTGGCCACTCGCGGCATGCACATCGACGGATTGGCGGACACCGTCGACGGCCTCGGCTGCTATGGCCCGCCCGAGCGCGCCCTCGCGGTCATGCGCGACGGCGGAGCTGGCCCCTTCGGGGTAGCCGCGCTCGTCGTGTCCATCGGGGCCCAGGCCCTCGCCTTCGGCACCCTCGCAGAGCAATCCCGTTGGCTTGCAGTCATTCTCGCGATCGCACTGGGCCGGGTCGCCATTGTCCTCGCCTGCCGGCGGGGCACCGCCGCCGCGACCGAGACAGGATTCGGGGCCTTGGTGGTCGGCACCCAGCCACTGGCGACTCCCCTGCTGTGGGCCGCGATCCTCGCCGCGGCGGCCGTGTGGGCGGTGCCGGGGCAGCCCTGGCTGGGTCCCGTGGTCGTGCTCGCGGTGCTTGTCGCCACCGTCCTGCTCACGCGGCACTGCGCCCGGCGCTTCGGCGGCCTCTCCGGCGATGTCCTCGGCGCGGTGATCGAGATTTCCGTGGTGCTGTCCGCGGCCGCGCTCACCCTCTAGGCCGTCCACCCCGCAATAGCGCGGCCCGATCAGGCCAGGCGGGTCATCCAGCCATGAGTGTCCGCGAAGGTCCCGCGCTGGATCCCCGTGAGCGTGTCGCGCAGCGCCTTGGTCACCTCGCCCGCCTCGCCGTCCCCGATCTGGAATTCGCCGTCCACATGCTTGACGAATCCCACGGGGGTGATCACCGCGGCCGTGCCGCAAGCGAACACCTCGCTGATCTCGCCCGACGCGCAGCCGCGCTGCCATTCGGTGGTGCTGATGCGTCGTTCCTCAACCGGGTAGCCAGCGTCGGCGGCCAGCTGCAGCAGCGAGTCGCGGGTGATGCCGGGCAGCAGCGAGCCAGACAGCTCCGGGGTGACCAAACGGGCGTCGGAGCCGGTGCCGAAGACGAAGAACAGGTTCATCCCGCCCATCTCCTCGACGTACTCGCGCTCGATCGCGTCGAGCCACACGACCTGGTCGCAGCCCTGGTCCGCGGCATGGGCCTGCGCGATCAGGGAGGCGGCATAGTTGCCGGCGAACTTCGCGGCGCCGGTGCCGCCAGGGGCCGCGCGCACGTAGTCGCGGGAGAGCCACACGCTGACGGGCTTGAGCCCGCGCGGGAAGTAGGCGCCGGCCGGGGAGGCGATCAAGATGTACTGGTAGCAATCCGACGGGCGGACGCCGAGGCCCACGTCGGTGCCAATCAGGAAGGGCCGCAGGTACAGCGACTCCTCGCCACCGGCGGCAGGGACCCAACCCTGGTCGACGGCCAGGAGCTCGCGCAGCGATTCGAGGAACAGGTCCGCGGGCAGCTCGGCCATCGCGATGCGCTCCGCGGAGAGCTGGAAGCGGTGGGCGTTCGCGTCGGGCCGAAACGAGTTGATGGAACCGTCCGCGTGCCGATAGGCCTTGAGCCCCTCAAAAATCGCCTGCCCGTAGTGCAGGACCGTCGTGGCCGGGTCGAACTGGATGGAGCCGTACGGCCGGACGACGGCGTTGTGCCAGCCCTGCTCCGGCGAGTAGTCGATGGTCACCATGTGGTCGGTGAAGTGCTTGCCGAAACCCGGTGCCGCCAATACCGCCTCGCGCGCCTCCGCCGACTGTGGGGCGGGGTGGGGGACGTGGGCAAACACAGGAAGGCCAGTCATGCCGAATATGTTATCGCAAGCCGCTTTCGGGCCTCGTCGTCGCTCCCACGGCGATGCAACCCCCGTTCACCCCTCCCCCGAAGCCTCCGCGCGCATACTGTGCTCGTGGACAGCCAGCAGCAGCCCCCCGGTGTTGGAGCGACAATGTCCGATTGGCTCGCCCGGCTCCAAGGGGGCCCGGGGGTGACGGCGACATTCGATGAGTCGGAGATCGCCGGACTCGACGAGCCGGTGCGCCGATACCTCTCCACCGCGATCGCGCCCAATACACCCCTGCACTCGTGCGTGCAGATCAAGATGCGCGGCACCATCAAACTACGACGGTGGCTGCCGTTCCGCGCGCGGCAGATTCTCGCCCCCACGACAGGATTCATCTGGCGGGCGCGTGTGGCCGGGCTGATCTCCGGGTACGACCAGTATTTCGAGGAGTCCGGGGCCATGCGGTGGAGGCTGGGCGGACTCTTGCCCCTGGCGCAGATGTCGGGCCCTGACGTGTCCCGCAGCGCCGCGGGCCGTGGGGCGGCCGAATCCGTGTGGGCGCCCACCACATTGCTGCCCCGATTCGGCGTGCGGTGGGCCGCGGTGGACGAGACCACCATCACCGCGAGGCGAGCGCTGGGCCCCACGGAGACCTCGCTCACATTGCGCTTGGACGGCACCGGACAGATCGCCTCGTTCATCTTTGACAGGTGGGGCGACCCGGACTCCAGCGGAGCCTGGGGCCTGCACCCGTTCGGCGGGGAGGTCACGGCCCACCGCGTATTCGACGGGATGTCGATTCCCAGCGCGGGCCGGCTCGGATGGAATTTCGGCACTGGGGGCTGGGCTGCGGGCGAGTTCTTCCGGTTCGAGATCCGCGACCTCGCCGGAGCCTGATCCCCCTGCCTCCGCACCGCCCGGGGCCATCGGCGCCGATGGCTAGGATGGCGACATCAGCCAAACCGTCAGGAGCTATCTGTGACTGCCCGTACATTCCCCGCCCGCGACCTTGGACCGAGCCTGGTCCTGGCCACCGCTGTCGCCCCCGAGGCGCAAGCGCTGATCATCGGCGTGACCAACGCCGACAACGAGCTGCAATTGCTCATCGACTCCGAGGCGCTGCCCGAGGGCCTGTGGGATGAGCTGTTCCAGCAGCTCGAGGCCGTGGGTGCCAAGGGCAAGACCGACGAGGTCACCCGCATTCCGGCCCCCGCCGACTTGGGCGTCGCCAGCGTGATCGCCGTGGGCCTAGGCTCCGCCGATAATGCCGGGGACCCGGAGGCCGTGCGCCGCGCCGCCGGTGTCGCCGCCCGCGCGCTGTCCGGACTGACCCACGTCGCGACCACCCTGTCGCTGCTCAGCATCGAGGGCGCGGCGGAGGGCCTGTTCCTCGGCTCGTACACCTATAACGAGTTCAAGACGGCCGACGCCCCCGCGCCGCTGGCCCGGGTCGACCTGCTGGTCTCGGAGGCCGACGCGAGCGCCGAGTCCACCCTCGAGCGCTCCGTCGCCGTCGCCACCGCCGTGGCCACCGCGCGTGAGCTCGTCAACACCCCGCCGAGCCACCTCTACCCCGAGGAGTTCGCCGAGCGTGCACGCCTGCTCGGCGAGGCGACCGGCCTGGCCGTGACGATCCTCGATGAGGTCCAGCTGGCGACGCAGGGCTTCGGCGGCATTGTCGGTGTCGGCAAGGGCTCGTCCCGCCAGCCGCGCCTGGTCACGCTCGCCCACCGCGGCGGCGTCGAGGGCGCGCCAACCGTGGCGCTCGTCGGTAAGGGCATCACCTTCGACACCGGCGGCATCTCCATCAAGCCCGCCGCGGGCATGGAGCACATGACGTCCGATATGGGCGGCGCCGCGGCGGTGGTCGCGACGATCGCGCTCGTCGCCAAGCTGAACCTGCCACTCAACGTCACCGCCTATGTGCCGATGGCGGAGAATATGCCGTCGGCCACCGCGCAGCGCCCCGGCGACGTACTCACCCAGTACGGCGGCACCACTGTCGAGGTCATCAACACGGACGCCGAGGGCAGACTGGTGCTGGCCGACGCGATCGCGCTGGCCTGCGAGGCCAACCCGACCTACCTGATCGACACCGCGACGCTCACCGGCGCGCAGATGGTGGCGCTCGGCAATCGGACCCCTGGCGTGATGGGCACCGACGAGTTCCGGGACCGCGTCGCGAAGATCTCCCAGGGGGTCGGCGAGAACGCGTGGGCCATGCCGCTGCCGGCTGAGCTGCGCCCCGACCTCGACTCCCGGGTCGCGGACCTCGCGAACGTCACGAACCACCGCTGGGGCGGCATGCTCTCCGCGGCGTTGTTCCTCAAGGAGTTCGTCGCGGAGGGCGTGCAGTGGGCGCACCTCGACGTGGCGGGGCCGGCCTTCAACACCGGCGGGCCGTTCGGCTACACGGGCAAGGGCGGCACCGGCGTGCCGGTCCGCACAATTATCGGGGTCTTGGAAGACATCGTCGCGAAAGGCTAGTCGCGAAAGGCTAGCCGCGCAGGGCTACAGGAGTCCCCCGCAGGTTCTCGAGGGAGCCTGCGGGGCTCAGCCCTCGCTGCGCGGCATGTCGCGCAGCAGCTCCTCGCGCGCGGCCCGCTTGCGCAGGATCCGGGCGCGCTCGAGCTTGTCCCGCATGCGCTTGGGGTAGCCGACCTTGAGCACGTCGTAGACCGGCATCTCCAGCTCGCGGCCGAGCCGTTGCGCGGCCTTCGGCCCCGAGAGTGCGCGCCGGGTCCAGTTGCCGTCGATGTCCACGAGCACAATCGTCAGGTCGTTGAACTTGTTGGCCGGCTCGACGAAGCCCTCGACGCCGGTGTGCGAGGAGCCCCAGGCCATCAAATAGCTGAGATCGGCGTCGTGGGCGTCGCGCTCCGACTTGCTGGCGCCCCACGCGAAACGCCCGGTGAATCGCCCCATCGCGCACCCCTTCCAGGCACCCCATCCCAATGATCAAGACAAGATTGTGCCACTCCAAACTGTGCGAACGCTGAGCACCCCACCTCGCTGCCCCCACCGAGAGCCGCGGGGCGCTGACCCGGTTCGGGCAGGATTCTCGCGAGGGTGCAAGGATGGGGCACAGGGTTACCTTCGCCTATCTAGCAGGAGCAGAATTTGTTCGCGGTCGTCACCATCGAACGCACCGGATTCAGCCCACACGAGCGCGCTGCTGCGCGGTCGCCGTTGAGCTGTCCTATTCCGGCGATCGAAGACGTCCCGAGATTCTGCCCCGGAGTTTGGCATTCGAACCCGCCAGGCCTCCCGGCCGCACCAGAATGAAGCGAAATCATCTTCATAATCGATAGCCAGCAGTACCCGCGTCACCGCATAACCACCCCCAACGTCTAGGAGTCAGACGACATGGCCTTCTCCGTCCAGATGCCGGCGCTTGGTGAGAGTGTCACCGAGGGAACCGTCACGAGGTGGCTCAAGCAGGAGGGCGACACCGTCGAGATTGACGAGCCGTTGCTCGAGGTCTCCACCGACAAGGTCGATACCGAGATCCCCTCTCCCATTTCCGGCGTTCTCAGCAAGATCGTCGCCCAGGAAGACGATGAGGTCGAGGTTGGCGGCGAGCTCGCCGTCATCAGCGAGCCCGGTGAGGCCGCACCGGCCGCCGCCGAGCCCGCGCCCGAGCCCGCCGCCGCCCCCACGCCCACCACCGCACCCGAGCCCACAGCAGCAGCGCCCGCCGCGCCTGCCGCGCCCGCCTCCAGCGCGCCTGCCGGCGCCGGCAGCCCGGTGACGATGCCAGAGCTTGGCGAATCCGTCACCGAGGGCACCGTCACCCGCTGGCTCAAGGCCGTCGGCGATTCCGTCGCCGTGGACGAGCCCCTGCTCGAGGTCTCCACCGACAAGGTCGACACTGAGATCCCGTCCCCCGTGGCGGGCACCTTGCTGGAGATCAACGCCCAGGAGGACGACGTCGTCGAGGTCGGCGGCCAGTTGGCCCTGATCGGCTCCGGCGCACCCGCCGCCGCTCCCGCCCCAGCAGCACCGGCACCGACGCCTGCCGCAGCCCCGGCTCCGGCAGCACCGGCACCCACCCCCCCGCCGGCGCCGACCCCGCCGCCCGCGCCGACCCCGCCCCCCGCGCCGAAGCCCGCAGCGGCCCCGGCTCCGGCAGCGCCGGCTCAGGCTCCCGCCGTGGCAGTCGCGCCGCGGGCAACCGAGGCTGAGTCCGGGAACACCCCGTACGTGACGCCATTGGTGCGCAAGCTCGCCAACGAGCACAACGTGGACCTGAACGCGGTGCGCGGCACCGGCGTCGGCGGCCGCATCCGCAAGCAGGATGTGCTGGCCGCGGCCGAGGCGCAGAAGGCCCCCGCGCCCGCAGCAGCAGCTGCCGCTCCCGCGGCAAAGGCCGCCGCGAGCGTCCGGCCGGAGCTGGCGAATCTGCCCGGCACCACGCAGAAGGCGAACCGCATCCGGCAGATCACCGCGATCAAGACCCGCGAGTCGCTGCAGACCACGGCGCAGCTGACGCAGACCCATGAGGTCGACGTGTCGAAGATCGTGGCTCTGCGGGCCAAGGCGAAGGCGCGTTTCGCGGAGCGTGAGGGCGTCAACCTGACGTACCTGCCGTTCTTCGCGAAGGCGGCGATCGAGGCGCTCAAGGTGCACCCGAACGTCAACGCCAGCTACAACGAGCCCGCCAAGGAGCTCACCTACCATGCGGCCGTGCACCTCGGCATCGCCGTGGACACCGATCAGGGCCTGCTGTCCCCGGTGATCCACAACGCGGGCGATCTCTCGCTGGCCGGGCTCGCCCGCGCCATCGTGGACATCGCCGACCGGGCGCGCAACGGCGGGCTCAAGCCCGACGAGCTCTCCGGCGGCACCTTCACCATCACCAACATCGGCAGCCAGGGCGCGTTGTTCGACACCCCGATCCTGGTCCCGCCGCAGGCGGCGATGCTGGGCACGGGCGCGATCGTCAAGCGCGCGGCCGTCGTGGTGGACGAGAACGGCAACGAGTCGCTCGGTATCCGCTCGATGTGCTTCCTGCCGCTGACGTACGACCACCGCCTGGTGGACGGCGCGGACGCCGGCCGGTTCATGACGACGATCCGACACCGGCTGGAGGAAGGCGCGTTCGAGGCCGATCTGGGCCTCTGATCCTCCACCTATGGCCTCTGCATCGGCCATAACCGCTTAACCCGCATCTCGGGGGCACCGTCGATATGATGGTGCCCCCGAGCTGTTCCCAAGCTAGGGCTCGCAAGCCACAGAGGAAAGGCCGTCACCATGCGTATCGCCGTCGCCGGATCCCACGGATTGATCGGGACGGCGTTGGTGGCCGCGTTGCGCAGGGCCCACCATGAGGTGTTGCTGCTGGTCCGTCGGGAGGCCCGCGCCAGCGACGAGATCTCGTGGGATCCGGTCACCGGCCGGATCAACCCGGAGCAGCTGGCCGGGGTGGACGCGGTGGTGAACCTGTGCGGAGTCGGCATCGGCGACCGGCGCTGGAGCGGTGCCCGCAAGCAGGAGATCCGCGACAGCCGCATCGGAGCAACGGAGGCCCTGGCCGGTGCGGTGGCTGCGGCCGGCGTGCCGACGCTGCTCAACGCCAACGCCATCGGGTACTACGGAAACTCCGGCGACCGGATCGTCGACGAGTCCGCCCCCGTCGGCACCGGCTTCCTGGCCCGCGTGTGCGCGGACTGGCAGGACGCCACCGCGGCCGCGTCAGAGGCCGGCGCCCGCGTCGCGATCGTCCGCAGCGGCCTGGTCCTCGCGAGGACGGGCGGCATGCTCGGCCGGCTGGCGAACCTCTACCGCGCCGGGCTCGGTGGCCGTCTCGGGGAGGGCCGCCAGTACATGTCGTGGATCTCCCTCGAGGACGAGGTGCGGGCGCTGACCTTCCTCCTGGAGCATCCCGAGATCAGCGGGCCCGTCAACCTCACGGGGCCGGCGCCGGTGACCAACACCCGGTTCAACGCCGCGCTCAGCCGCACCGTCCGCCGGCCGGCGCCCTGGGCGGTCCCCGCCTTCGCCCTCAAGGCGGTCCTGGGCGAGTTTGCGGCGGAGGGGGTCCTCGCGGGCCAGCGCGCCATCCCAACCGTGCTGGAGGCCAACGGATTCACGTTCCACCACCACACCATCGGGCAGGCGCTGGACGCCGCCCTGGGCTGAGCGTCCCTGACCTGGGCCCGCTGCGGCCCACCGCGTAGCGTGACCAGCATGAGGAGCGTCACTGCGTCTGCGAGAGCGTCCGCCGAGCCCGTCGTCGTCACCGACCTGGGGCTGTCCGAATATCAACGCACGTGGGACCTGCAGCGTGAGCTCGCGACCAGTCGCGCCGACGGCGAGGGCCCGGACACGATGCTCCTGCTCGAGCATCCCCCCACCTACACCGCCGGCCGCCGCACCGAGCCCCATGACCGGCCCGTCGACGGCACCCCGGTCATCGATGTGGACCGCGGCGGCAAGATCACCTGGCACGGCCCCGGCCAGCTCGTCGGCTACCCCATCATCAAGCTCGCGGAGCCCATCGACGTCGTCGACTATGTGCGCCGCCTCGAGCAGGGCCTCATCGCAGCGTGCGAGTCGCTGGGCCTGGAGTGCGGGCGTATCGAGGGCCGCTCCGGGGTGTGGCTGCCCACCACCGTGGTCGACGGGGAGCTGCGACCCGAGCGCAAGGTCGCGGCCATCGGCGTGCGCGTGCAGCGCGGCGTCACCCTCCACGGCTTCGCGATCAACTGCGACGCGGACCTGTCCGGCTTCGGCCAGATCATCCCGTGCGGCATCCCGGACGCCGGAGTGGGCTCGCTGAGCTCCGAGCTCGGCCGCGTCGTCGCGGTGGCCGAGGTGCGGGACGCCGTGCGCGACGCCGTCCTGGCCGCCCTCGACGGCGAGCTGCCCGTCGCGCACCAGGACATCCGCCGCCCGACCATCGCCGAGTTGAGCCGTCCCGCCACTCCCCTGCCAACCCTGCGCCTGGCCTAGAAACCGCAGGCCGGGACACCACGGGCCCCCGCCAAGGGCGGCGCGTAGGGTGGGGATCGTGACTGTGGCCCCAGAAGGACGCAAGCTCCTGCGCATCGAAGCACGGAACGCTCTAACACCCATCGAGCGCAAACCGGAGTGGATCAAGACCCGAGCGAAAATGGGTCCCGAATACACCGCCCTCAAGGACCTGGTGCGCGGCGAAGGCCTGCACACCGTCTGCGAGGAGGCGGGGTGTCCCAACATTTTCGAATGTTGGGAAGACCGCGAGGCGACGTTCCTCATCGGCGGTGACGAGTGCACCCGCCGCTGCGACTTCTGCCAGATCGCGACGGGCAAGCCGAAGGAACTCGACCGCGACGAGCCCCGTCGCGTCGCAGAGTCCGTCAAGAAGATGGCGCTGCGCTACTCCACCGTGACCGGCGTGGCGCGCGACGACCTGCCCGACGGCGGCGCCTGGCTCTACGCGGAAACCGTCCGCCTGATCCACGAACTCAACCCCGACACGGGCGTCGAGCTCCTCATCCCCGACTTCGACGGCAAGCCGGACCAGCTGGCCGAGGTCTTCGCGACCCGCCCCGAGGTCCTCGCCCACAACGTCGAGACGGTGCCGAGCGTGTTCAAGCGCATCCGCCCCGGCTTCCGCTACCAGCGCAGCCTCGACGTGATCACCGCCGCGCGCGAGTACGGCCTGGTGACCAAGTCGAACCTCATCCTCGGCATGGGCGAGACGCCCGAGGAGATCACGGACGCGCTGCAGTCGCTGCACGACGCCGGCTGCGACATCATCACCATCACCCAGTATCTGCGTCCGTCCGCGCTGCACCACCCGGTGGACCGCTGGGTCAAGCCGGAAGAGTTCGTCGCGCACTCCAAGGACGCTGAGGAGATGGGTTTCGCCGGCGTCATGGCCGGGCCGCTGGTGCGCTCGTCGTACCGCGCGGGCCGCCTCTACGCCCAGGCGCTAGCCCATCGCGGCCAGGAACTGCCCGCGAACCTGGCGCACTTGGCCGAGGCCGGGACCGCCTCGCAGGAGGCCAGTTCCGTGCTCGCGCGCCTCAAGCGCTGACCAGGCGCACAGCGCTTCGCCGTCGTCCGTATCCTAAGGGGCATGGCGAAGGTGAAACCCAGCAAGGAACAGCGCAAAGCGGCCAAGGCCGTCAGTAAAGAGGCTTCCAAGCAGCGCAGGAAGCAAATCTGGCAGGCCTTCCAGATGCAGCGCAAGGAAGATAAGGCCCTTGTCCCGCTGATGCTCTTGTGCCTGCTCGGCACGACGGCCGTCGTGGTCGGGATCGGCGCGTTGATCGGCGACCTGGTGCTGTGGGCCTCGATCCCGATGGGCATCCTGCTCGGCGCGATGCTGGCCTTTATCCTCTTCGGCCGTCGGGTCCAGAAGAGCGTGTACAAAAAGGCCGACGGGCAGCCCGGCGCGGCGGCCTGGGCCCTCGACAGCCTGAAGGGCGCGTGGCGCGTCACCTCTGCCGTCGCGGCGACCACCCAGATGGACGCGGTGCACCGAGTGATCGGGCGTCCCGGCGTGATCTTCATCGGCGAGGGCGCCCCCCAGCGGCTCAAGCCGCTGATGGCGCAGGAGAAGAAGCGGACCGCCCGCTTGATCGGCGACACCCCCATCTACGAGTTCACGGTCGGCAACGACGAGGGCCAGATCCCCCTGTCCAAGCTGCAGCGCACCCTGACGAAGCTGCCGAAGAACATCGACACCAAGACCCTCGACGCGATCGAGGGTCGCATGACCGCGCTCAAGAGCAAGGGCGGCGCCGGCGCGGCGCTGCCCAAGGGCCCGATGCCCGGCAACGCCAAGCAGAAGGGCATGCAGCGCACGATGCGCCGCCGCGGCGGCGGCGCGTGACCCGCTGAGACAACAATCCCCCGAGGCCGCTGGCCCCGGGGGATTGTCCATTCCAGACACTGCTGCTGCGCCCGTGCCCGTGAGTCCGCCGCACCTGCACGGGTCCGCCGCGACTGCAAGCGGGGCCTCGCGGTCAAACCGCGGCGACCGCGGACCTTTCGGCGCTGGGCTAGCTGGTGCGGATGACCGCCGACTGGGTGGCGCGGTCATGCAGGCCGCGGCCGTCGATGTCGTTGAGGAGCGGCGGCATGATGAACACGGTCAGCAGCACGCGGAAGAACGACCGGCCCAGCCCCACCCGCACCGGCGCGTCCACCCGCACGACGCCCATGCCCAACGCGGCCTGGCCGGGGGTGAACGCGAACAGCCACACGCCGACCACGCTGACCAGGATCCACACCAGCAGGGTGGTCGTCGCCTTGTCCGGGGCGCCGTCCCACACGTTCATGACCAGCAGCCCGATGCCGACGCTCAGCAGCCAGTCGATCACCAGCGCCAGGACTCGCCTGGTGGTCGGCGCCAACGAACCCGCGCCGGTCTCCGGCAGCCCCATCCGCTCGCCGCGATATTTTTCCTCGGTACCGTCCTCGCCCTTGGGCAGGGCCGCGGAGGGGCCGTTGAGCCAGGAGCCAATTGAGTCGCGCATGCCTCATAGGGTACGTGGGCGCCGGCGGCTGGTCCCCCGCCGTCGCAGCGCACTGTGGCGCAGGTCCCTAAATCCCCGGGGAACCGGGTGGACGGCCCCAGATACCCGTAACGTGTAACACCGTCGCAACATGTGGTTGACGGCTGAGCAATACCGCGCCGCTACCGTGTGATGTGTAGCCGCGCCTGTCGCACCACGATGGGTATTGACCAAGGAGTCTAAAAAGGTGTTCAAATCCCCCGAAGAGGTCCTCGCCTATATCAAGAATGAGGACATCGAATACGTCGATATCCGCTTTTGCGATGTGCCCGGGGTCATGCAGCACTTCTCGCTCCCCGCGAAGGCCTTCACCGAGGACGTGTTCGTCGACGGCCTCGCATTCGACGGTTCCTCCGTCCGTGGCTTTCAGTCGATCCACGAGTCCGACATGCAGCTGATGCCCGACGTCACCACTGCGACGGTCGACCAGTTCCGCTCGGCCAAGACGCTGAACATGAACTTCTTCGTCCACGACCCGTTCACGCGTGAGGCGTACAGCCGCGACCCGCGCAACGTCGCCCGCAAGGCGGAGGAGTACCTGAAGAGCACCGGCATCGCCGACACCTGCTTCTTCGGCGCGGAAGCCGAGTTCTACATCTTCGACTCCGTGCAGTTCGACTCGTCGGTGAACAGCAGCTCCTATAAGGTCGACTCCTCGGCCGGCTGGTGGAACACCGGCAAGGCCACCGAGGCCGACGGCAGCCCGAACCTGGGCTATAAGGTCCGCATGAAGGGCGGCTACTTCCCCGTCGCCCCGTACGATCACTTCGTCGACCTGCGCGACCAAATGTCCACGAACCTGACCAACGCGGGCTTCGAGCTCGAGCGCCTGCACCACGAGGTCGGCACCGGCGGCCAGCAGGAGATCAACTACAAGTTCAACACGCTGCTCGCCGCGGCGGACGAGCTGATGCTGTTCAAATACATCATCAAGAACACCGCCTGGCAGGCCGGCAAGACCGTCACCTTCATGCCCAAGCCCCTGTTCGGCGACAACGGCTCCGGCATGCACGCGCACCAGTCCCTGTGGAAGGACGGCAAGCCCCTCTTCCATGACGAGTCCGGCTACGCGGGCCTGTCCGACATGGCGCGCCACTACATCGGCGGCATTCTGAAACACGCGCCGTCGCTGCTGGCGTTCACCAACCCGACGATCAACTCGTATAAGCGGCTGGTGCCCGGCTACGAGGCACCGATCAACCTGGTGTACTCGCAGCGCAACCGCTCCGCCTGCGTGCGCATCCCGATCACGGGCAGCAACCCCAAGGCCAAGCGCATCGAGTTCCGCTCGCCCGACTCCTCCGGCAACCCGTACCTGGCGTTCGCCGCGATGATGATGGCTGGCATCGACGGCGTCCGCAACAAGATCGAGCCCGCGGACCCCATCGACAAGGACCTCTACGAGCTTCCCCCGGAGGAGGCCGCGAACGTCGCCCAGGCCCCAACCTCGCTCAAGGACGTCATCGACAACCTCGAGCGCGACCACGACTACCTCACCGAGGGCGGCGTGTTCACCACCGACTTGATCGAGAAGTGGATCGAGATCAAGCGCGAGGAGGAGATCGCCCCGATCAACCTGCGCCCGCACCCGTACGAGTTCGACCTGTACTACGACTGCTAGTCAGCAGTTAGAGCTAGGCGGCGCAAGACCGCAACGCGACCGACGATGTTGAGGCATTCCTCGAGTAGGGGCCTCAACAACGTCGGTCGCGTTGTCGGTGGACGTACCCACGAAGGCCAATGCGCCACGGGACGGTCGTGCGACTCGATAGCATTCGGGCGTGTCGATACAAGGTGATCCAGGTCAGAGCCCGGGAGACGGAGACGTCTCCGCCCCACCCGCAGTCAACGAGCGCACGGCGGGCTCCCTCGCGCGGCGGCTGATCGGCCTTGGGGCCGTCGTCGTGCTGCTGCTCGTCGCCTTGTGGTCGGTGCTGAGCCTGCAACCGCCCGATCCCAAGGGCACTGACGCCCCAGCCGACACGTTCAGCGCCGGGCGGGCGATGGCGACCGTCGACCAGATGGCGGTCAAGGCCCACCCCACCGGCAGCGCCGCGAACGACGCGGTCCGCGAGCGCCTGGTCGCGGACCTCACCGCGCTGGGGCTCGACCCGCAGGTGCGGCCCGCGCTGAGCTTCGACGTCGACGCCCACGACGACATCGATGTCACCAACGCGCAGAACATCGTGGCCGTCATCGAGGGCTCGGACTCGACGGGCCGGCTGTTCCTCGCCGCACACTACGACTCCGCGCAGGTCTCCCCCGGCGCCGGCGACGATGCCTCTGGAGTGGGCTCGATCCTCGAGATCGCCCGCGCCCTCACGGCGGGGCCGACGCCCCGCAACGACGTCGTCCTCCTGCTCACCGACGCGGAGGAGGCGGGCACGCTCGGCTCGGAGGGCTTCGCGCACTCCGACCCGCTGGCCGCGGATGGCGGGGTAATCCTCAACTTCGAGGCCCGTGGCTCGCGCGGCCCGGTGGTGATGTTCGAGACCTCGGATGGCAACGCGGACCTCGCGCGGCTCTACGGCGCCAACGCGCCGCACCCTGTGGCGACCAGCGCGGCCGTAGAGGTCTATCGCAAACTCCGCAACAACACCGACTTCACCTCATTCCTCCAGGAGGGCGGCTTCACCGGGCTCAACTCCGCCTACTTCGACGGGGCGGCGGTCTACCACACCCCGCAGGACACGCCGGCCCGTCTAGACCAGGGCAGCCTGCAGATGATGGGCGCCAACGGCCTCGCGCTGACCCGCGCGCTCGCCGACGCGGACCTCGGCACCTACGCGCACGAGTCCGCCAACGACGCGACCTACTTTCCCGTGCTCGGCTCGCTGGCGCGCTACCCCGGCTGGCTCGTCTGGCCGCTCGCGGCGCTCGCGGTCGTCGCCGTCGCCGGGTTCGGCGCCCTCGCCCGGATCCGGGCGGAGACGACGGCCCCGCGCCTCGCCATCGGGTGGGTGGCCGCGCTGATTCCGCTGGTGCTCGCACCGCTGGCCGCACAACTGCTGTGGTGGCTGCTCGCCGCGATCCGACCCGGCTACGCCCAGAGCCTCGACCTGTGGCGGCCCGGCTGGTTCCGACTCGGCGTCGTCGCGCTGGTGGTCGCCGTATTCCTCGCGTGGGTCGCCGTGCTGCGGCGCCGGCTGGGGACCCTGCCGCTGGTGTTCGGCGCCCTGCTGTGGCTGGCCATCCTCGGGATCGTTCTGGCTGCCGTCGCGCCTGGCGCCTCCTATCTGACGACGTTGCCCGCGCTGGTCGGCGCCGGCGCGGCCATCCTCGCGCTGCTCGCACGCCAGCCTGCGGTCACGGCACTCGCCGCCCTCGTCGGCTCGGTCTTCGCGGTGCTCGTGCTGGCCCCGGCGATCGCGCTGTTCTTCCCGTCGCTCGGCATGTCGATGTCCGCGGTCACCGCGGTCATCGTCGTACTGCTGTGCTTCGCGATCTTGCCGGTGCTCGACCTGCTGTTCCCCGCCCCGCTGACAGCCGACCCGGACACCCGCGACCAGCGCCCGGCCCGGCTCGGCGCCGCCGCGGTCCCGATCACGGCGCTCGGCGCGGCCATCGTCCTCGTCGCGGTCGGGCTGTTCGTCGACACCTTCGACGCAGAGCACCCGGAGCCGGCCCACCTCATGTACGCCATGGACGCCGACACCCGGACAGCGCAGTGGGTCAGTGAGAGCTCCCCGAGCCGCTACACCGAGCAGTACCTCGACGGTCGTGCGGACATCTCCCAGGGCTTCCCGTTTATCGACGGGGAGGTCGAAGTCGGCCCCGCAGAGCCCGCCGAGTTGCCGCCCCCGACCATCACCGTCCTCACAGACACGGCGACCGCCGACGGCCGTGAGGTGACCGTCCGCGTCCAGCCGCAGCGGCCCGTCCGGCTCGTCACGCTGGGCGTGACCACCGACGGGACCATCGAGTCCGCGACGGTGCAGGGCCGCGCGCTGCCCGACGACGCGATGGGCCACGGCAGCAGCGTCGTCACCTTCCACGCGCCACCCGCCGAGGGCGTGGAGATGGTCTTCACGCTCACCGGGGACGGCCCCGTCCGGCTGCGCGCCGTCGACGGCAGCGACGGGCTGTCCGCGCTGCCCGGCTACCAGCCGCTGCCTGCGGACGTCGACATCGCCGGCACGCACAGCTCCGACCTGCTGATGGTCGCCACCGAGCAGGGGCTGCCCGCGGTCCCCCGGTAGACACCCCGGATTCGGTCCGACTCGCCCCGGTACCGCGCAGCGGGGATGATCTGACGGACACATGGAGGTAGTCGAATGACAATCGAGAAGCTGGGGCCGCGGCTGCTGAGCTGGGCCTCGCAGCTGGACGAGACCACCCGCGCGCAGGCGGAGCAGACCGCGCGAATGCCTTTCGTGCACCCGCACGTCGCGCTCATGCCCGACGCGCATGCCGGCAAGGGCTCCGCCGTCGGCACCGTGATCCCCACCCGCGCCGCCGTGATCCCGGCGGCGGTGGGCGTGGATATCGGCTGCGGCATGATCGCGGTGCGGACGCAATTCACCAAGCCCGACGTCGACGCCGTCCGCGGGTCGCTGGCCGGTCTGCGTAGCCAGCTCGAGGCAGCCATCCCCCTCTCGCCCGGCAACTACAACCACACCGAGTCCCTGGACCGCTGGCACGCCCGGCCGAAGATCGCCGAGTTGGAGGCGCTCGCAGAGGCCGAGGGCGTGGATCTGGCCCACTCGCCGAAGTGGCGCGAGCAGCTGGGCAGCCTCGGCGGCGGCAACCACTTCATCGAGCTGTGCCTGGACGAGGGCGACCGGGTGTGGCTGTTCCTGCACTCGGGCAGCCGGGGCGTGGGCAACAAGATCGCCCAGAAGCACATCGCGATCGCGCAGAAGCTGTGCAGGACATGGCATATCGAGCTGCCGAACCGAGACCTCGCCTACCTACCCGAGGGGATCGATGAGTTCGACACATATATCCGCGAGCTCGGCTGGGCCCAGCGCTTCGCATTCCTGAACCGGGCCGAGATGATGGACCGCTTCGCGGAGGTACTCGGCGAATGGATCGGCAGCGCGGTCCACGAGGAGGAGCGGATCAACTGCCATCACAACTACACCGAGCAGGAGCGCCACCACGGTGAGACACTGTGGATCACCCGCAAGGGCGCCATCGCCGCCCATGAGGGGACGGCCGGGGTGATCCCGGGCAGCATGGGCACCCGCTCGTATGTGGTCACCGGCAGGGGCTCCAAGGCCGGGCTGTCCTCCGCCCCGCATGGCGCCGGCCGACGCTACTCGCGCACGGAGGCCCGCCGCCGGTTCACCGCCGACGACCTCGCCGCCCGAATGACGGGGATCGAGTACCGCCACGGCGAGGAGTGGGTCGACGAGATCCCAGACGCGTACAAGGACATCGACCAGGTGCTGGCCGACGCCGCCGATCTCGTCGAGGTCCGGCACACGTTGCGCCAGATCCTCAACGTGAAGGGGACGTGACTCAGCCCTGGGGCACCAGCACACAGCGAGTGCCCGAGTAGATCGTCGGCATGCACTTGTTGCAGTGGATGCACAGCGACTCGGTGGCGGCGTCCGCCGCGATCTTGTTGATCAGGTCCGGCTCGCGCAGCAGCGCCCGGCCCATCGCGACGAAGTCGAAGCCCTCCGCCATCGCCAGGTCCATGCCCGCACGGTCGGTGATGCCGCCGAGCAGCACCAGCGGCATCTTCACGGCCGCCCGGAACTGCCGGGCGCTCTCGAGCATGTACGCCGGCTCGTAGGGGTAGGTGCGCAGGAAGAAGCGGCCGACGGCCTGCAGGCCCAGCTTCGTCGGCTGCGGGAAGGTCGCCGCGAACTCCTTCATCGGGACATCCCCGCGGAACAGGTACATCGGGTTCTTCAGCGAGCTGCCGCACGTCAGCTCCAGCGCGTCGAGCGAGCCGTCCTGCTCGAGCCACTGGGCCACCGCCATGGACTCCTCCAGCCAGAAGCCGCCCGGCACGCCGTCGTCCATGTTCAGCTTCGCGAGGATCGCGATCTCGGCGCCCACCTCGGCGCGGACAGCGGCGGCGACCTCGCGGGCCACGCGCGCCCGGTTTGCTAGCGAGCCGCCGTACTCGTCCTTGCGGCGATTGAGCTTGGGGCTCAGGAAGGCGCTGGTGAAGTAGTTGTGGCCGAAGTGGATCTCGACGGCGTCGAACCCGGACTCCACCGCGTGCCGGGCCGCGCGGGCGTGGTCGGCGGTGATCCGGGCGATGTCCGCCTTGGTGGCAGAGCGGGTCAGCATCATGCTCAGCGGGCTGATCTGGGCACTGGGGGCGAGGGCTGTGCGCCGGTTCGACTTCGCGTTGGCGACGGGGCCCGCGTGCCCGATCTGGGCCGAGGCCTTGGCCCCCTCCGCGTGGACTGCGTCGGTCAGCCGCCGCAGCCCGGGCACCGCCTCCGGCCGCATGTAGATCTGGTGGCGGTCGGTGCGCCCCTCCGGGGAGGCCGCGCAGTAGGCGACCGTTGTCATGCCCGCCCCGCCGGCTGCGACGGCGCGGTGGAACTCGATCAGCTCGTCGGTGACCAGCGCGTCGGGCGTCACGCCCTCGAAGGTGGCCGCCTTGATAATGCGGTTGCGGAGGGTGATAGGGCCGAGTGTGGCCGGGGCGAGGATGTCGGGGGTGGGCATGGGCTTGACACTACTAGAACTGGAACACGTTCTAAAGGGTGCGGGCGCCCTGGATTACAGTCCGAGGCATCGCACGCACCGACACAGGAGGCACGCAGTGGCTATGAACACGCCGCAGAATAATGGGTCGCACACCGGGCCCGATACCGACACCAGCCCGCTCCGGGTGGTCGCACGCTATCTCGACGCGCTGAACGATGGTCGCCTCGAGGAGGCGATGGCCCTGGTCGCCAAAGACATCGTGTACACCAACGTCTCGCTGCCGACGATCCACGGCCGCCGGCGGGTGGCCAAGCTGCTCTCCTTGTTCAACCACGACTGGCTGGACTTCGGCGTCGTCACGCACCGGATCGCCGAGAACGGCACGGCGGTCTTGACCGAGCGCCACGACGCCCTGACCCTCGGCCCGCTCCGCTTCCAGTTCTGGGTGTGCGGCACGTTCGAGGTGGTCGACGGTCAGATTGTGCTGTGGCGGGACTACTTCGACTACTTCAACATGGTCAAGGCCAGCGGCCGGGCGATCGCGGGGGCCGTCATCCCCGCGCTGCGCCCCCGCTTCCCGGACCGCTAACCAAGACAGCCCCACCGCCAGCTGGCCCAAATATCCGAACAATGGTCCCTTTCGTCACGTTCGGGTAACGGAACACGCGCTTTTCGCCCCTTCACCAAGCGGGAGTACCGCCGCTCGGGGCATGGTTGACGAAGCTCGTCGGTAGCTTGCCGACCAGGAAGGACCTGAGCGTGCTTCAAGATCTGTGGGACTTTGTCTCGACTCGAAGAAAACAGCTCGCGATCGATTCCTATCTGCATGTCAGCGCGGTGGTCCAATGCGTGATCATCGCGACCGTGATCGCGGTGATTATCGGGATCCTCGTCTATCGCAGCCCGGTCGGCTCCGCCCTTGCGACCGCCCTGGCGAGCAGTATCTTGACCATCCCGTCGTTCGCGCTGTTGGGCATCTTGATCCCGGTCGTAGGCCTGGGTGTGCCGCCGACCGTTATCGCCCTGACCCTCTACGCGCTGCTGCCGATCATCCGCAACACGATCGTCGGCCTGGACGCGGTGGACCCTGGGACCACCGATGCGGCAAAGGGCATCGGGATGAGCCGGCTCCACGTGCTCCGCACGATCGAGCTACCGCTGGCGTGGCCCTCGATCCTGACCGGGATGCGGGTGAGCACCCAGATGAGCATGGGCATCCTCGCCATCGCCGCGTACGCGAAGGGCCCCGGGCTCGGCAACCTGATCTTCTCCGGCTTCGCCCGCGTCGGCAGCCCCACCGCCGTGCCCCAGGCCCTGACCGGCACCGTGCTCATCGTCATCCTCGCGCTGATCTTGGACGGACTCTTCATCCTCATCGGCAAAGCCACGACCTCGAAGGGGCTCCATGTCTGAGCACGAGACCATCAACCAGCCCGAACGAGTGATCTCCGGCGTCGAGATCGTGCTCGACGAGGTGACCAAGCGTTACTCCGGCTCGAAGCTGCCGGCCGTCGACAAGGTCTCGATGACCATCCCCGCCGGCGAGATCGTCGTGTTCGTCGGCCCGTCGGGCTGTGGCAAGACCACGACGATGCGCATGATCAACCGGCTCATCGAGCCCACCTCCGGCCGCATCACCATCGGCGGCGAGGACGCCCTGTCGATCAAGCCCGACAAGCTGCGCCGCGGCATCGGCTACTCCATCCAGCAGTCCGGGCTGTTCCCGCACATGACCATCGCGCAGAACGTGGGCATGGTCCCGGGGCTCGTCGGCTGGAACAAGAAGAAGATCAACGACCGGGTGGACGAGATGCTGGACTTGGTGGGCCTGGACCCCGACCAGTACCGCGGCCGGTACCCGCGCCAGCTCTCCGGCGGCCAGCAGCAGCGCGTCGGCGTGGCCCGCGCGCTGGCCGCAGACCCGCCGGTACTGCTGATGGACGAGCCGTTCGGCGCGGTGGACCCGATCACCCGAGGGCTGCTGCAGGATGAGTTGCTGCGCCTGCAAACCGAATTGGGCAAGACCATCGTGTTCGTCACCCACGACTTTTCCGAGGCCGTCAAGCTGGGCGACCGCATCGCGGTGCTCGGCGACCAGTCGAAGATCCTCCAGTACGACACCCCCGAGGCCGTCCTCGCGAACCCCGCGGACGACACCGTCGCCGGATTTATCGGCTCCGGCGCGTCGCTGCAGCAGCTCACCCTGCTGCGGGTGCGTGACGTCGACCTGGCCACCTGCCCGACGGCCCACGAGTCCGACACCCCCGACAAGCTGCGCGCCACGCTCACCCCCCGCCCGCGATCGTGGGGGTTGGTGCTCGACGACCGCGATCGCCCGCTGCGCTGGGTCAACTCCCGCCACCTCGCCGGCGTGAACTCCTTGCGCAACGTCGGCGATCCCATCGGCGAGGTCGTCAGCACCCAGTCCACACTGCAGGACGCGCTCGAGGCGCTTCTGGCCGCGCGCAGCGCGTCGACCGTGGTGACCGGCTCCCGCGGCCAGTATGTGGGCCTGATCAGCATCGACACACTCGTCGGTACCATCCGCTCCCTCCGCGAGGCGCACGAGGACGATCATCTCGATTCGGACGACACCACCGAGACCGCCGCGCCGGAAGTTCTCGACAGCTCGACCGGGGCAACCTCATGACCGTCATCATGGAGCTCGAGGGGGGCGCCGCTCCCACCCAGAGCTACGCCAAGAGCTCGGCGGCCGTCGAGTGGGCGAAGCTCCTCATCCAGCCGGCCGTGGCGCTGCTCCTCGCCGCCGGCGTCCTGATCTGGGCGTTCGGCTTCACGGAGCTGAACGACACCCAGCGCGAGACCCTCAACGCGTCCGAATTGACGTCGCGGATCGGCCAGCACGTGGCGATCACGGCCGTCGTGACGATCATCGTCCTGGCCGTCGCGGTGCCCCTGGGTATCCTGGTGACCCGCAAGGGCTTCCGCAAGCTCTCCCCCATCTTGATCGGCATCGGCAACATCGGGCAGTCCTCGCCGGCCATCGGCCTGCTGGTGCTGCTGTTCCTGTGGACCGGCAAGACCGGCTTCTGGATCGGTGTGCTGCCCATCGCCTTCTACGCCCTGCTGCCGGTGCTCCGAAACACGATGCTGGGCATCGAGTCCGTGGAGCCCTCGCTGCTCGACGCCGGCCTTGGCCAGGGCATGACCTCGATGACGGTGCTGCGCCGCGTCGAATTTCCCCTCGCCGTGCCGTTCATCCTCGCCGGCCTGCGCACCTCCCTGGTGCTCGCCGTGGGCACCGCCACCCTGTGCTTCCTGGTGGGCGCGGGCGGCCTGGGCGTGCTCATCGACACCGGCTACAAGCTCCGCGACAATCCCACCCTGTACGTGGGCGCGGCCCTCGCCGTGGCGCTCGCCCTGTTCATCGACTGGCTGGGGGCGCTCGCCGAGCGCTACCTCGGGCCGAAGGGACTCCGCTGATGCGCCCGTTGACGACCCTTTCCCGAACCAGGCGGATCACCGCCGTCCTGGCCGCCGGGATGTGTGCCGCGCTGTTGGCATCGTGCGGGCTGCAGTCAGGCTCCGCCCTGCCGCTGAGTGTCGACCCCGGCAGCATCGTCCCCGTCGAGGGGTTGGAGGGCGCTTCGCTGACCGTCGGCTCCAAGGACTTCACCGAGAACATCGTGCTCGGCTATATCACCGCCTTCGCCCTCTCCGCCGCCGGAGCGGATGTGCGGGACATGACAAACATCCAGGGCTCCAACAGCGCGCGCGACGCCATGCTCGCCGGGCAGGTCGACGTCTACGTCGAGTACACCGGCACCGGCTGGATAAACTACCTGCACAACGAGCAACCCATCAAGGACTCCACCGAGCAGTTCGACGCGGTCCGCGACCAAGACCTCAAGGTCAACGACGTCGTGTGGGTGGATCCCGCGCCCCTGGACAACACCTACGCGATCGCCACGAACCAGGCCACCGCGGCGGAGACCGGCGTCAAAACAGTCTCCGACTATGCGGCGTTGATCACCGCGAACCCGGGCAAGTACTCCACCTGCCTGGAGACGGAGTTCAACAGCCGCCAGGACGGCTATCCCGGCATGGCCGCTGCCTACGGGTTCAACCCCGACGCCACCGACAAGAAGATCCTGCAGACCGGCATCATCTACCAGGCGACGGCCGCTGGCAGCGAGTGCCAGTTTGGCGAGGTCTTCACCACCGACGGCCGCATCAAGGGCCTCGACCTGGTGGTGCTCGAGGACGACAAGTCCTTCTTCCCGCACTACAACGCCGCGCTCACGATGCTGAGCAAGACCAACGACGCGTATCCGCAGATCGCAACGGTCCTGAAGCCGGTCATGGCCAAGATCACCAGCGACGAGATCGCCGCGATGAATACCCGCGTGGACGTCGACGGCATCGAGCCCTCCGACGTGGCCCGCGAATGGCTCGCCGACAACGGCTTCGTCACCATCCCCTAGATCTCGCCCTCGCCCCGCTCGACCTCGCCCCCGTATCTTGACCTCGCTGACGTTACAACAGGGGCCAGGTCAAGATACGGGGGCGAGGCGCGGGAAGGCCGGTCGGCGCTCAGCCGAAGACCTGCTCCACCACGGCCTTCGCCCGCCGCGTGACCCGCAGGTAGTGGTCCAGGAATCCACCGTCGTCCGGCCCGCGCCAACCCGCCGCGAAGGCAACCGCCTGCAATTGCGCGCCGGGACCGGGCAGTTGGTCGCTGGGCTTGCCGCGCACCAGCACCAGGGCGTTGCGGGCTCGGGTGGCCAGCAGCCAGGACTCCCGCAGCAGCGCCACGTCCTCATGGCCTAGCAGGCCCAATTCCCCGATAGCGTCGAGGGATTCGAGGGTGGACGTGTTGTGCAGCGCCGGATGCTCGTGGCCGAACTGCAGCTGGATCAGCTGCACGGTCCACTCGATATCGACCAGCCCGCCGCGGCCCAACTTCGTGTGGGTGGCGGGGTCGGCGCCGCGCGGCAGCCGCTCGGCGTCGATGCGCACCTTCATCAGCCGGATCTCGCGCACCGTCGCCGGATCGATGCCGCCCGCGGGGTAGCGCACGCGGTCGATCATATGCAGGAAGCGCAGGCCCAGTTCCACGTCGCCGGCGACGGTGGTGGCCCGCAACAGCGCCTGAATCTCCCAGGGCTGCGCCCACTTCGCGTAGTAGGCGGTGTAGGAGTTCAAGGTGCGCACCAGCGGGCCGCTGCGCCCCTCGGGCCGCAAATCGGCGTCGACCTCCAGGGGCGGGTCGACACTGGCGCCGCCAAGGACCTTGCGGACCCGCTCGGCGATCTCGATGGACCAGCGCACCGCGGCGGCCTCGGACTCCTGCGACAATGTGTCCCCGGCGGAGCCTTCCCGGCCGGGCTCGCAGACGAACAACACGTCCGCATCGGAGCCGTAGCCCAGCTCCCAGCCGCCCAAGCGGCCCATCCCGATGACGGTGATCCGCGCCGGGGCCGGCTCGCCCCGCTCCGCGACGGACGCCCGGATGACCGCCTGCAGCGCGGCCTCGAGCACCGCGGCCCACACCGTCGACAGCGCCCGGCACACCTGCGGCACATCCAACATGCCCAGCAGGTCGGCGGAGGCGACGCGGGCGAGCTCGTGGCGACGCAGCGAGCGGGCCGCAGCGACCGCCCGCGCGGGGTCGGCGTAGCGCGCGGCGGAGGTCAGCAGGCCCTTGGCGACGTCATCGGGGTCGATCGCCGTCAGCTTCGGTCCCGTGGCGCCGTCCGCGTACAGGCGCATGACCTCGGGCGAGCTCAGCAGCAGGTCCGGCACGTAGGCCGAGGAGCCCAGGACCATCATGAGCCGCTGGGCCAGCGCCCCCTCATCGCGCAGCGTCCGCAAATACCAGGTCTGCTCGGTCATCTCCTCGGAGATCCGCCGGTAGGCCAGCAGCCCTCCGTCGGGGTTGGGGGTCTCCCCCAGCCACGCCAGCAGAGTCGGCAGCAGCAGCGCCTGAATCCGGCCCTTGCGAGTGGCCCCCCTGGTGAGAGCGGTGAGGTGCCCGATGGCATTGCGCGGGGACATATAGCCGAGCGCCGCGAGCTGGCGCTCGGCTGCCTGGGGACTCAATTGCAGTGCGTCCGAATCGATCTGGGTGACCGACTCCAGCAGCGGGCGGTAGAAGAGCTTCACGTGCAGGCGGCGGATCCGCCGGGAGTTCTGCCGGAGCTCATCCTGCAGCACCCGCACCGCGTCGCGCCGGTGGTCCGGGCGGATGTGCGCAGCGCGGGCGAGCCAGCGCAGGCCCTCGGTGTCCTCCGGCGCCGGCAACGTGTGGGTGCGCTGCAGCCGCTGCAGCTGCAGGCGATGCTCGAGCAGGCGGAGGAACTCGTAGGACTCGGTGAACTTCGCGGCGTCGTCGCGGCCCACATAGCCGCCGGCCGCCAGCTGCGCGAGGGCCCGCACCGTGGACTTCGAGTGCAGCGACTCGTCCGCGCGCCCGTGCACCATCTGCAACAGCTGCACCGCGAACTCCACATCGCGCAGGCTGCCGTGGCCGAGTTTGAGCTCACGCGCCCGCATGTCCAGCGGCACCAGCTGCTCTACCCGTCGGCGCATGGCTTGGACCTCGGGCACGAAATCATCGCGCTGGGACGCCGTCCACACCAGCGGACTGAGCTGGTCCACATACTCTTGGCCCAGCGCCATGTCCCCGGCCATCGGCCGCGCCTTGAGCAGGGCCTGGAACTCCCAGGTCTTGGCCCAGCGATCGTAGTAGGCCAGGTGCGAGTCGAGAGTGCGCACCAGGACGCCGCTCTTGCCCTCGGGCCGCAGGCCCGCGTCGACGTCGAAGAAGGCACTCGAGCCGACCCTCATCATCTCGCCCGCGACGCGCGCCGCCATGGAGTCGGCGGGCTCCGCGACGAAGACCACGTCCACGTCGGAGACGTAGTTGAGCTCGCGCGCCCCGCACTTGCCCATCGCGACCACGGCCAGGCGCAAGTCGCTGGACTCATCCGCGGCCCCCTCTGGCACAACCGTGGCCACGGCCACCGCGAGCGCCGCCGTCAGCGCGGCGTCCGCGAGGTCCGACAGATGCACGCCCACCGAGCGGAACTCCAGCTCCGGCTCGTTCTCGACTGTCATGGCCAGGTCCCCGGCGGCCAGCAGCAGGAGGTGGTCCCGGTAGCGCAGGCGCAGGCGCATGATCGCCTCGGGGCCGATGATCGCCGCGCGGTGCACCGACTCCGAGACCCTCGTCGCCTCCACCTGTGCCAGGAGGTCCTCGATCAGGCTCTCCCGGCCCGGCAGCACGTCGGCGTCCGCGAGCACCCGCCACAGCTGCGGGCGCAGCACCAGATGGTCGCCCAGCGCAGTGGAGGAGCCGAGAACCGAGATCAGCCGGGCGCGCAGCCGGATGCTCGAGCGCAACTGCTGGTCCAGCTCGGGCCAACCGTCGCCCAGTGCGTCGCGCACCCGCACCAGGGTGCGCAGCGCGAGGTCTGCGTCGGGTGCGCGAGACAGCGCCCAGAGCAGCGCGACGTCCGAAGCTCCAGTCCAGCCCAGGCTCGCCAGCTCCGCAGCGGCGGTCGGCTCGATCAGCCCCAGCCGCCCCGGGCCGGGGACAGCGCTGCGTGCGGGCGGGCGCATCGTCACAGCCCCAGGTAGTTCTCGACCTCATAGGCCGTGACCTGGCCGCGGTATTCCTCCCACTCGTGACGCTTGTTGCGCAGAAAGAAGTCGAACACGTGCTCGCCGAGCGCCTCCGCGACCAACTCCGAGTGCTCCATCTCCCGCAGTGCGTCGCCCAGCGAGGTCGGCAGCTCCTTATAGCCCATCGCCCGACGCTCCTGCGCGGTGAGCGACCACACGTCGTCCTCCGCCTCCGGCGGCAGCTCGTAGCCCTCCTCGATGCCCTTGAGCCCGGCTGCGAGAAGCACCGCGAACGTCAGGTATGGATTGCATGCCGAGTCGGGGGTGCGGATCTCGACGCGCCGCGACGACGCCTTATTCGGTGTGTACAGCGGCAGGCGCACCAGCGCGGAGCGGTTGGCCCGGCCCCACGACGCGGCCGTCGGGGCCTCGCCGCCGTGGATGAGCCGCTTATAGGAGTTGACCCACTGGTTGGTGACCGCGCTGATCTCCGGCGCGTGCTCGAGGATGCCGGCGACGAACGACCGGCCGGTGGTGGAGAGCTGGAGCGGGTCGTCTGCGTCGTGGAAGGCGTTGTTCTCGCCCTCGAACAGGCTCATGTGGGTGTGCATCGCAGAGCCCGCGTACTCGGTGAACGGCTTGGGCATGAATGTCGCCCGCACGCCCTCCTGCATCGCGACCTGCTTGATCAGGTAGCGGAAGGTCATGACGTTGTCCGCCATGGACAGGGCGTCGGCGTACCGCAGGTCGATCTCCTGCTGGCCGGGCGCGGCCTCGTGGTGGCTGAACTCCACCGAGATGCCCATCGACTCCAGCGCGTCGATCGCATGCCGGCGGAAGTTCGGCGCGTGGTCGTGGACCGCCTGGTCGAAGTAGCCGCCGCGGTCGGCCGGGATGGGCCGTTCGTGCTCGTTCAGCTTCGTCTTGAGCAGGAAGAACTCGATCTCCGGGTGGACGTAGCAGCTGAAGCCCGCGTCGCTGGCCTTGCCCAGCTGGCGGCGCAGCACGTGGCGGGGGTCCGACCAGGATGGCGAGCCGCCCGGCATCAGGATGTCGCAGAACATCCGCGCCGCCGGCTGGCTGCCGTCAGCCCCAGCCCACGGCAGCACCTGGAAGGTGGACGGATCCGGCACCGCGACCATATCTGCCTCGGACACGCGGGAGAAGCCCTCGATGGCCGAGCCGTCGAACCCGATGCCCTCCGTGAACGCGCCCTCCAGCTCGGCGGGCGCGATGGCCACGGACTTGAGATAGCCCAGCACGTCGGTGAACCACAACCGGACGAATCGGATGTCGCGCTCTTCGAGGGTGCGCAGCACAAACTCCATTTGACGATCCATGGGCACGAGCCTATTCACTAGACGTTTCCAGTGTGTGACAACACTGCTAGCCCGGGCATGTCTGCTCGTCGGCGGGGACTGTCAGATCCAGCAAATAGGCGTTGATCGCCTCGTCGACGCAGACGTTGCCGAATGTCGCGGTGTGCGAGGTCCCCTCCACCGTGATCAGCGCCGCGCCGAGCAGCTTCGCCAGGTCCACTCCGGCTTGATAGGGCGTGGCCGAGTCCTGGGTGGTGGAAATGACGACCGTGCGCGGTATCTCTGGGATCTCTGGCGTCCAGTTCAGGGTCGCCGGCACCGGCCAGCGGTCGCAGATATCGCGCGGGGTCTGCCCTGTCCCGTGCCCATTGTCGAGGAACGGGGCGGCGGCGCGATAGGCCGCGTCGGTGGCGGCCCGCTCCTCGCCGGTGAAGCCCGGCCTAACGTCGACGCAGCGGATCGCGGTGAACGCGGCGGCAATATTGGACTGGTAGCGGCCATCGTCGTCGCGGCCCTCGTAGATGTCGGCCAGCAGCAGCAGCGAGTCGCCGCGCGCGTCCGCCAGCTCGGCGAGGCCGCTGCGCAGCGTGCCCCACATCGAGGTGCTGTAGAGCGCCTGAATGGTGCCCGTCAACGCGTCGGACTCGCTGAGCCCACGCGGGTCGGTGGTCTGGGCGGGCGCGCCGCGCAGCCCGTCGACCAGTTCCCGATAGCGCGCGACGGCGCGGGCGGGATCATCGCCCAGCGCGCAGTCCGAGACCTGGGCGCAGTCCCGCGCGAACTCGTTGAACGCGTCTTGGAAGCCTGCCCCCTGATTGACCAGCGCGGCCGCGGGATCCTCCGCCGGGTCCACCGCGCCGTCGAGCACCAGCGCCCGCACCCGGCCCGGGAACTCCTGCGCGTAGACGGTCCCCAGCAGCGTGCCGTAGGAGAAGCCGAGGTAGGTCAGCTGCCGATCTCCCAGGGCCGCGCGCAGGATGTCCAGGTCGTGCGCCGCCGACCTCGTGCCCATCGCCGCCAACACACCGGCGCCGGTGTTCGACACGCAGGCGTCGATGAACTCCTGGTCCTGCCCCTCCGCCGCGGCGACCCCGGCCGGGTCCCCCCAGAAGCTGCCCCCGGCCCGCACCGCGTCCATCTCGGCGCCGCCGAGGCACTCGATCCGCGGGGTCGACGCGCCCACCCCGCGGGGGTCGAAGCTCACCACGTCGAAGCCGTCGCCCAGGGGCCCGCGCGCCACGTAGTCCGCCTCGCCCAGCGCCCATTCCAGGCCTGACGCGCCCGGTCCACCCGGATTGACCACCAGGGATCTCTCGGCCGTGGGCTGTCCCGGCGCCTTGATCACGGCGATCTGCGCGGTCGGCCCAGTCGGATCCTCGTAGGCCAAGGGGACGTTCAACCGCGCGCATAGAAAGCCGGCGGCGGCCCGGTCCTGGTAGCTCGCGCTCACGGCGAAGCCGGCGCACGAGCCCCACGCCAGCTCCTGCCCATAGAAGCGCGCGAGATCTGCGGGCGTGTCCTGTCCGCCCACGACCTGGGCGGGGGTTCCGCAGCCCGCCACCGCCACCAGCACCGCGAGCAGCCAGGCCCTCCCCAGGCCTCGTCCCCGTAGTCGCATGCGGGCATCGTGCCATGCACCGGCGCGGAGCCGTGAGTTGCATCACCGGAGCTGGTCGGGAATTTCGCGCGGTGGCAGACTCGTGGGCGTCACCACCCACACCCGGGGACCCGCAGATCGGGCCTCGAGGTCAGAAAGGGACTGAAGATGACCGACACCTCCCCATATGGCGCTGCACCCGAGCAATCGGCTCCGCGCCGCAAGGTCCGCACCCATCATCTGCAGCAGATGAAGGCCGACGGCGAGCGCTGGGCGATGCTCACCGCATACGACTACTCCACCGCCCGCATCTTCGATGAGGCCGGCATCCCTGTGCTGCTGGTCGGCGACTCCGCCGCGAACGTCGTCTACGGCTATGACACGACGCTGCCGGTCAGCTCCGACGAGCTGATCCCCCTCGTGCGCGGCGTCGTCCGCGGCGCGCCCCATGCCCTGGTCGTCGCAGACCTGCCGTTTGGCAGCTACGAGGCCTCCGACGCCCAGGCGCTCGCCACCTCGGCCCGCTTCTGCAAGGAGGGCCTTGCGCACGCCGTCAAGCTCGAGGGCGGCGTCCGAGTCGCCTCCCAGATCACCGCGCTGGTCAACGCCGGCATCCCCGTGATGGCGCACATCGGTTTCACCCCGCAGTCCGTCAACGGGCTCGGCGGCTTCCGGGTGCAGGGCCGCGGCGAGGCCGCGCGCCAGCTCCTCGAGGACGCGCTCGCTGTCCAGGAGGCTGGGGCTTTCTCGGTCGTCATGGAGATGGTCCCCGCGGATGTCGCCGCCGAGGTCACCGCGAAGTTGTCCATCCCCACCGTCGGTATCGGCGCAGGTGCGCAGTGCGACGCCCAGGTGCTGGTCTGGCAGGACATGGCCGGCCTCACCAGCGGCAAGACCGCGAAGTTCGTGCGCCGCTTCGGGGAGGTCGGCCCCGCGCTGTCCGCCGCCGCGGCCGCCTATGCGGACGCGGTCCGCGACGGTAGTTTCCCCGCGCAAGAGCACTCGTTCTAACCACCTCACGGAGGCCCTGATGACCTTTACCCTGCGCAAGACCGCGCTGTCCGCCCTCGCCCTGGCGGCGGCCGGGCTGTTGGCCGCCGGCTGCACCACCGTCGGCGAGTCCACGAACACCGCGAACTCGGGGACCCCGGGGACCTCCGACACCTCCGCCCCGGGGTCTGCGCCCGCGCCGGCCCCGGTGGACGCGCTGCCGTCAGGGATCACGACCGACATGGCCCAGGACCTGTGCAATGACCTCAGCGCGCAGGCCCAGCCCATGCGCACCTACACGGTGACCGTCGGCAAGGTGACGCTCAACGGCACCGTCGGGACCTGGTCCATGCGGCACAACCTCAACCTCGTCGACCTGGCGCAGCACCGCGAGAAGATCGACCAGATCCTCGAGACGCAGTGCCCCGACGTGCGCGCCGAGGTCATCAGCGCGCTCCAGATCCCGGATATCGCGTCGGGCCTGCTCGGCACGTAGGAGCTCAGCCGGCGGAGTACTCGAATCGCACGGTCCGGGTCGTCGGGTCCACCGCCGCCAGCCGGACGGTGATCTGCCGACCCTCCGGCGGGTTTCCCTCGCATGCCGCAATGGTCGGCGGGTCCAGGACGAACACCTCCGCCGGCCGCTTGCCGTCGGCCGCCCGCGTCACCGCCGCCTCGAATGTCTGCCCGACGCGCGGCGCCAGCAGCGTGGCCTCGGTGAGATCCACGCACGCACGCTCCACCTTGCCGGCGACGGCGCCGGTGCTATGCATTGCCCCGCGCACCTCCGCCAGAGCCTCCGTGGCCCAGGCCGGCGCGGGCTCCCCTGCCGAGAGCGCCAGGCAGATCTCCGCGGCGAAGCGGTCGGCGAGCCGGCGCAGCGGCGCCGTCACGTGCGCGTACGGGGCCCCGATGCCGGCATGCTCGGTAAGTTCCGGCGGCGCGCCGTTGAAGGCGGTGTAGTCGGCCCCGCGCAGCAGCCGGGTCGCGGCCATCATCATGGGCAACGTCCGCGGGTCATCGCCCGCCAGAGCGGCGAGCACACGGCCGGCCTGCTCCCCCTCGGGCCAGTCCACGCCCAGCGCGAGCGCCACGGCCCGCAAGTTCGACAGGGCTGACTTCTCCGCGGGCGGCATGGTCCGCAGCAGCCCCACCCCGCCGTCGAGCATCAACTGCCCGGCGCACATCCCGGTCAGCAGGGAGATCTCCGCGTTCCAGTCGTCGAACTCGGTGCGCGGCTCGAGCTGGATGGACCACTGCCCGTCCACCCGCACCACATCCTGCTCCGGCATCCGCAGCTCGATGGCCCCGCGCGCCACGGCCCCCGCCATCCGCAGCGCGCCAATCACCGGCAGCGCCGCAATCGACGGGTGCAACCGGCCCGCCTCGTAATCGGCCTGCACGCCCCGGTAGTCCAGGCGCGCCACGGACCGCACCAGCGCCCGGCGCACGCTCACCGCCGTCGGCTCGCCCTTGCCGTCGAGCTCTATCCGCCACAGCACGCAGGGGCTCACCTGGTCTGGCAGCAGGCTCGAGGACCCCTCGGAGAGCACGCGCGGATGCAGCGGCACGGAGTCGTCGGGCAGGTAGACCGTCTGACCGCGGCGGCGGGTCTCCGCGTCGAGCGCGCCGCCGGGCGTCACCACCGCGCCCAGGTCGGCGATCGCGTAGTGCACCACGAAGCCGTCCCTCGCGGTCTCCAAGAATATGGCCTGGTCGAGGTCCTTCGCGCCGACCGGGTCGATGGTGACCATCGGCAGGTGCGTGCGGTCGTCGCGCGCGGCCGCATACCGGTCGACCGCCTGCCGCGCCTCCGCCAGCGCCTCCTCGGGGTAGTCCGCCGGCAGCTCGAACTCCGCCCGGATCTCGCTGAAATCGATGTCAGCCGTGGAGAAGCGGGGAAGCCTCTCCGAACTCACTCATCCCACCGGGAGTCGGCGTCGTCCGCGGCCTTGTTGCGGGCTCGTGCGATCTCCAGTGCCTGCGCCGCCGCCGCCTCGCTGGGATAGGGGCCCATCCGGTCGAGGCCGCGCGATTCCTTGCCTTGGCGGACGGTGTGGTCGCTCAAGCAGAAGTACCAGTCGTTGTCATCGCTCATGGCAACATTGTGCCCCGTGGGGGGCGGACGAGTCGGTATATAAGCCGGATCCTGTCCCGTGGCCCAGACTTGCGCCTGCGCCACGGTGGCGACCATCCATCTGGACACACCGTCGCCGGGTGCCTCATGCGGTCCACCCGCAGGCTCGGGCGAGCAGCCCTCGAACACCTGCGCAGCGGCACCCCTTCCAGGATGCCGCCTTTGACCTTGCTCCGGGCGGGGTTTACCTAGCCGCCCCAGTCACCTGGGGCGCTGGTGCGCTCTTACCGCACCGTTTCACCCTTACCGGCCTTGCGGCCGGCGGTCTGTTTTCTGTGGCACTGTCCCGCGAGTTACCTCGGGTTGCCGTTAGCAACCGCCCTGCCCTGTGGAGTCCGGACTTTCCTCGACCTGGGCCTGGGCGCATGCGCGCCTGGTCCCCTAAGCCGCGGCCGCCCAACCGACTCGTCCGCGTCGTAAACAATACGGGTTCCATGCACGACGGCATATTCTGGGCCGATGGCCAGATACATCGCGCTGCTGCGCGGGGTGAACGTGGGCGGGATCAACATCACGATGGCGCCGCTGCGCGCCGCGGTGGAGGCGTTGGGCCACGGCCACGTCCGCAGCGTGCTGGCGTCCGGCAACGTGCTGTTCACCAGCGACCGCACCGACGTGGGCGCATTGAAAGCCGAGTTCGAGGCGATGCTGCGCGCCAGGTTCGGCTATGACGCGTGGATTGTCCTCACCGACGCCGACGCGCTACGTGAGGTCGTGGCCGGCTATCCCTTCGATCCCGACCCGCCGGACCGCCAGCCATATGTGCTGTTCAGCTCGAAGCCCCCAGTATTGGCCGAGCTGGCAGCGCTCTCCGACACCATGGACCCGGCTGTCGAGCGGATCGCGGCGGGCCATGGGGTGATCTACTGGGAGGTTCAGCGGGGGCAGACGGTCAGATCCGCCTTCGGCAAAGCCACCGCCCGCGCGCGCTTCAAATCCTCCACCACCACACGGAATCTGCGCACACTCCACAAGCTCCTCGCCTGAGACCCTCGTGGGGCTGTCATCTGTTGTGCAGCTACGCAGCCCGTGCCCGCGTTTCTCCTGCACAGATGCACAACAGGTTCGGCGACCCTGGAGCAACCGGCCGCTACCGCAGGTGCGAGGTGTCGTTGACCAATCGCACCGAGGTGCCGCCATCAGCGTAAAACTCGGCGACGCTCAGCGAGGCCAGGTCCAGGTGCAGCTTGTAGAGCAGCGCCGGACCCGCGTCCAGTGCCTCGCGCAGCACCATCTTGATCGGCGTGACGTGCGAGACCAGCAGCACCGTCTGGCCGGGGTGCTCCGCGCATAGCTTTTTGCGGGCCCGCGTCACCCGCTGCTGCACCGCCGCGAAGCTCTCGCCGCCGGGCGGGGGCGTGCTCGGGTCGCCAAGCCAGGTGCGGTGCAGCTCGGGATCGGCTGCCATGGCCTCGCGAAAGGTCAGGCCCTCCCATGCGCCGAAATCGGTCTCGATGAGGTCGTGGTCGATCTGCACGCTCAGGCCCAGCGCCTGTGCGGCGGCCTCCGCGGTGGCGCGGGCCCGCGCAAGCGGCGAGGACACGACCACGTCGATGCCGCCCTGCGCCGCCAGCCGCTCCGCCGCGCCCGCGGCCTGCGCGCGGCCCAGCTCGGTCAGCTCCGGATTGCCCCGACCCGAGTAGCGCCGATCCACCGAGAGGGGGGTCTGGCCGTGGCGCAGCAGCAGAAAGCGTGTCGGCTGCCCGACCGCGCCGGTCCAGCCGGGGCTCGAGTCCGCGGCCTTGGCAGGTTCACGCGTGGCGGGTGCAGCTGCGCCTTGGTCCCAGGTGCCGTCCATCGCCGCGTTCGCGAGGCGGTCGGCGTGGCCGTTCTCCGCACGCGGGATCCACGTGAAGCTCACGGAATCGAACTTCGCGGCCAGGGCCCGGGCCTGCGCGGCGAGCGGGATCATGTCCGGGTGCTTGACCTTCCAGCGCCCGGACATCTGCTCCACCACCAGCTTGGAGTCCAGCCGTGCCCGCACCTGCGTCGCGCCCAACTCGGCGGCCGCCTGCAGCCCGGCGATCAGCCCCCGGTACTCGGCCACGTTGTTGGTGGCGCGCCCGATGCCTGATGCCCGCTCGGCGAGGACGTCCCCGCTCTCGCCGAGCACCACCGCGCCGTACCCGGCTATCCCGGGATTGCCGCGGGAGCCGCCGTCCGCCTCGATGGTGACCAGCATGGCTACTTCAGTCCCGACTCTTTGGTCCGGACCAGCACCGCGCCGCACTGCTCGCAGCGGATGACCTCGTCCGGCTTCGCGAGCGCGATCCGCTCCATCTCGGCACGGTCCAGCTCGATCCGGCAGGCACCGCAACGTCGAGCCTGCAGCAGCGCCGCACCGATGCCGGTGCGCGCGCGCTCCTTCTCGTACAGCGCGAGCAGGTCCTCGGGCAGGTCCCCGAGCAGACCGACGCGCTGTGCCTTGCAACGCTCCTCGGCGGTGTCAAGATCCGCGACGGCGTCGTCGCGGTGGCGGCGGGCGTCGATCAAATTCTCGTCGATGGCGTCCACCTGCGCGCCGGCGTGCTCGTGGTCGGCGACCACGGCCTCGCGACGCTCCATGACCTCCAGCAGCTCGTCCTCGAGGTTGCCGCGGCGGCGCAGCAGACTCGTGACCTCGTGCTCAAGCTCGCTGAGCTGCTTGGACGGGATCCCCCCGGCCTGCATCCGGTCGTTATTTCGCTTCTCGCGCAGGGCTACGGCCTCAACCTCGCCCTCGAGCTTGCGGATATCGCGCGCCAGGTCCTCGAGGTTGATCTCGATCAGCACTGCGGAGTCACGGCTGGCGATGCGATCAGCCTCGAGCCTCTCCACCTCCAGCATCTCCGGGAGGGTCTTGCGACGATGCTTGATGCGGTTGAGCTCGGCATCGACATTTGCGAGGTCGAGTAGCCGACTCTGCACTACGGATTCAGCTTTCACGCGGGTGTCTCCTGGCTGCTTTTGAGTTGGGTTCAACCGTACCCTGCCCGGAACCTGTCCCAGTACCAGTCCGCAGCGGCAATCTCAGTGGTGCGCCACCGTCCAGGGGTCTGTCCTGGTTTGGGCCACCGCCACTGTGATGCGGTCGCCAAACGCCGCGCGCAGGATGTCCCGTGCCTGCGCGCACCACGGCTGCTCGCTCGCCCAGTGCGCCACGTCCACCAGTGCCGGCCCGCCCGCCCGCAGATGCTCGTCCGCCGGGTGGTGGCGCAGGTCTGCGGTGACGTAGGCGTCCACCCCGAGCCTGGTCACCGCGCCGAGGTAGGAGTCGCCGGAGCCGCCGCACACCGCCACCGTGCGGATGACGCGGTCGGGGTCGCCGGCTGCCCGCACTCCCCACTCCGTCGCGGGCAGCGCCCGGCCCACGTGCGCAGTGAACTCGGCGAGGGTCATCGGCGCCGGCAGCTCGCCCACCCGGCCCAGTCCCAGCGCCGAGGCCAGCTCCGCGACCTCGAGCGCGTCGAACGCCGGCACCTCGTAGGGGTGCGCGGCGCGCAGGGCCGCGAGGACCTGCTCCCGGAGCCCGCGGGGCGCGAGGAGCTCGATCCGCTCCTCCGCCACCGTCTCCAGCTCGCCCACCTGCCCCAGGGCCGGGTTCGCGCCGTCGAGCGGCCGGAACTGACCGGTCCCCGGCACGCTCCAGCTGCACTGGTCATATGTCTCGATCTGCCCCGCGCCCGCCGCGAACATCGCCTGGCGCACCGCGTCGGCGCTCGCCGTTGGCACCAGCACGGCCCATTTGTCCACCGGAGCTTGGGGTTTCGGCGCGATGGGCCGCAGCGCGGTCAAGCCCAGGGCACCGGCCAGTGCGTCGGAGACCCCGGGGTCCGCCGAGTCGGCGTTGGTATGCGCGGTGAACAGCGCGCACTGGGCCCGGATCAGCTTGTGGACCAACGCGCCCTTGGGGGTGTGCGCGCCGACGGTGTCGACCCCGCGCAGCAGCAGCGGATGGTGCGCGATCAGCAATTGGGCCCCCGCCCCGATCGCCTCGTCCACCACCCCGGCCGTCGGGTCCACCCCGATGAGCACCGAGCTGACCGTCTCCCCCGGGTCTCCGCAGACCAGGCCCACCGAATCCCAGCTCTCGGCCAGCGCGGGCGGATACGCAGCGTCCAGCACAGCGATTATCTCGGCCAGCGTCACCGGCGCTGAAATCTCGGGACCAGTCATCTTCGGACCTCCTCGTGTCTCCGGCAAGCTATCGCATCACCCCGACACTGTGCGGCCGCGCCCGGAAGAACTGGGACAATGGACCGCATGACTGCTTCTGTGGCCACGCCCATCGTGCTGTTCGACCTCGACGGCACCCTCACCGACTCGGCCGCCGGCGTCGTGGCCGGTTTCCAGCACGCGCTCGCCGCCGTCGGCGCGCCCCTGCCCGACGGCGATCTCACGTCACTACTGGTCGGCCCCCCGATGGTCGACTCCTTCGCGCGCCAGGGCCTGGACGCGGTCCAGATCGAGGACGGGCTGGCCCACTACAGCGAGTACTACGACGCGACCGGTTGGGCCGAGAACTCCGTATACCCGGGCGTCGCGGAGATGCTCGACGCGCTGGCCGGCCAAGGCCTGCGCCTCGCCGTGACCACCTCCAAGAACGAGCTCCGCGCGGTGCGGATCCTGGAGCACTTCGGGCTGGCCCACCACTTCGAGTTCATCGCCGGCGCCAGCGACGACGGGGCCCGCCGCGCCAAGTCCGACGTCATCGCACGGGCCCTGGCCAAGCTCGACGCGGACCCCGCCGACGTGCTGCTGCTCGCGGGCGACCGTGAGCACGACGTGTCGGGCGGCAAGGACCACGGCGTGCCCACCGCGTTCGTGTCGTGGGGCTACGGCGCAGCCGGCGAGTCCCAGGGCGCCGCGTGGGTGGTCGACTCCCCCGCCGCGCTGGGCGAGGTCATCCTGGCCCGCGCGAACCCGCCAGCCTCCACCGCGGCCGACGTCAGCGGCGCCGACCTGCACGTGACTTTCATCTGCACCGGCAACATCTGCCGTTCCCCGATGGCCGAGAAGATCCTGGCCGAGGAGGTCCGCCGGGCGGGCCTGTCGGAGCGCGTGCGCGTGAGCAGCGCCGGCACCACGGACTGGCACGTCGGCAAGGAGGCGGACCCGCGCACCAACGACGCGCTGCGGGCGGGCGACTACCCCACCGGCCACGCCGCGGCGCAGATGTCCCCGGACCATCTAGCCGCGGACCTGGTGATCGCGCTGGACTCCGGGCACCGCCGCCTGGTCCTCGACGCCGGCGCCGCCCCGGAGCGCGTGCGCCTGCTGCGCAGCTTCGACGACCGCGCCGACCACATCGATGTGGACGATCCGTACTACGGCGGCCCCGCCGAGTTCGCCCGCACCCGCGCCGAGATCGAGGCCGCCATGCCCGGTCTGCTGGAGTGGATCCGTGCCGAACTCTGACCGGTGCAACGTCGGTCACATGGCCCGTGACCTGCACTCATGCGCGCATGCCTTACGGTTGTTCCTGTGCGAAGACTGAGTTTCCTCCTGCGGCCGGGCTGGCTGATCTTGATTGCGTTGTGCGGAGTGTTCATCTACCTGTGCTTCACGGTGCTGGCGCCGTGGCAGCTGAACAAGAATGACGAGAACTCGTACCGCAACGGGCTGATCGCAGAGTCGATGCAGGCCGAGCCGAAGCCGGTGGGCGAGTTGTTCGGCGAGCAGACGACGCTCGGTCCGGAGGACGAGTGGCGCCAGGTCGCCGCGACCGGCGTCTACCTCGCCGACAAGCAAGTCCTAGCCCGACTCCGCTCGGTGGACGCGGACCCCGCGTTCGAGGTGCTCGCGCCGTTCCAGCTCGACGACGGCCGCATCATCCTCGTCGACCGCGGCTACGTGTGGCCCGACGAGCACATGAAGCCGCCGGCGATCCCCGCGCCGCCGACGGGCACGGTCACCCTCGACGGCCGCGTCCGCACCTCTGAGAGCCCCTGGGGCACCCGCGGGCCGATCGTCGAGGGCGGGTGGACGCAGGTCTACTCCATCCACACGGCCGGGCTCTCCGAGCTCCTCGACGTGCCTCTGCTGGGCAACTACCTCCAGCTCAACGACGGCGCGCCGGGCGGGCTCGGCGTGATCGCGCTGCCGCAGCTCGACGCCGGACCGTACCTCTCGTATGGGCTGCAGTGGATCGCGTTCGGAGTCATGGTTCCGCTCGCCGCCGGCTACTTCGCGTGGGCGGAGATCAAGGAACGACGCCGTCGCGCGGAGGAGGAAGAGGAGCTCGAGGGCACTGCGGATGGCGAAGGCTCGGACGACGCCGACGGTCCCGGGGATTCTGGTGAGCGCGCCGACGATCTCGACCATGTGCTGCTCGGCCGTCGCAAGCGCAAGACAGAGCGCTATGTCCCGCTAGCGCCGCAGAAGGCCAAGCTGCCGCCTGAGCAGCAGGCCACCCTGGCGGAGCGCTACAGCAAGAAACGCTGAGCCGACCGCCGACGCCGTCTGCACCGCCACCGACATCCGCACGGCCCGGCGCAGGTCTGTGGCCGTCGGCGCCGGCCCGTCCCCCAGGCGCGGCCGCTCCTGGACTCCGTACATGTACTCGGTGCGCCCGCCCAGCATCACGCCGAGCGCGCCCGCCATCGACGCCTCCACCGGCCCCGCATTGGGGCTCGGGTGCGCGGCCGCGTCCCGCCGCCACGCCCGCCTGGCGTCCGCCGGCCGGCCGCCCACCAGCGGGGCGAGCACGACGGTCAGCGCCGCCGTCGCCCGCGCGGGCAGATAATTCGCCACGTCGTCCAGCCGTGCGGCCGCCCAGCCGAAGTTCGCATAGCGCGGCGAGCGGTGCCCCACCATCGCGTCCAAGGTGTTCACCGCGCGATAGCCCAGCAGGCCCGGCGCGCCCGCCAGCCCGCCCCAGAACAGCGCGGCGACCGTGGCGTCGGCGGTGTTCTCGGCGATCGACTCGAGCGCAGCGCGGGCCAGGCCATCCGAGTCCAGGACCGAGGCGTCGCGCCCGCACAGCGATGGCAGCAGCGCGCGGGCCGCCTCGAGGTCGCCGGCATCGAGGCGGTCGGCCATCTGCCCGCCCACCCGCGCCAGGCTCGTGCCGCCGCACACCGCCCACGTCGACGCTGAGACTGCGAGGGCATCCGCTGTGGGGCTGCGCCCCGCCGCCCGGTGTGCCAGCCACCCCGTGCCCACCGCACCCCCGACGAGCAGCCCCACATGCAGCACGCCGGCCGCGCGGGTGTCCCGGTAGGTGCTGCGCTCCAGCGCCGCCGCCGCGGTGCCGAACCCAGCAACCGGGTGCAACCGCTGCGGATCGGCCCACAGCCGATCGGCCGCGAACCCGACGAGGAGGCCAAGAGCCCTAGTGCTGATCACGTCGTGAAGTGTTCCCCATGGCCCTCGCCGGCGCTCATCGCGGGGTGTGGCCGCCCAGGCCTCGCCGCGAACCGTCCAATTCCTCACGAACCCCTCTGTGGCAGTTGCCGAATCCAGCATGAGCTGGGGATCCGACCCTAGGATTCGCGAGCGTGTATAGAACCGTGCAGGATTCTGCGAAAACTTGCACGTTCCTCTACACACTCACCGCGGGACGGGCCGCTGCGAGGGGGAGTAGCCGCGGGCTGCGACCACATTGCGGCCACAACGGGCCAGCTGGAACCGCCTGTCGGACGACACGACAAAGCCCCTCACCTTGTTCCCGCTGGTGAGGGGCTTTTCTATCGAGTGGGCGCGATAGGGATCGAACCTACGACCGCCTGTGTGTAAAACAGGAGCTCTACCGCTGAGCTACACGCCCGTGATGCGCCGGAGAACCTCCGGCGCATCCCTTCAGCAATCTAGCGCGGCAAGCGCATTCTCCCAAGCTGCCTGGTCACGGGGCTCGCCCGGACCGTTCATCTCGGCGAATCGCACGATGCCGGTCTTGTCCACAACGAAGGTGCCGCGGTTGGCGATGCCGGCGTCCTCGTTGAACACCCCGTAAGCCTGGGCGACCTCGCCGTGTGGCCAGAAGTCCGAGAGCAGCGGGAATGTGTACCCCTGCTCAGACGCCCACACCTTGTGGGTGGGCGACGGGCCGACAGAGATCGCGAGGATCTCCGCGTCGTCGTTCTGGAAGGTGGGGAGGTTGTCCCGCACCCGGCACAGCTCGCCCTGGCACACGCCCGTGAATGCGAGCGGGTAGAAGACGATCAGGACATTCTTGACGCCTCGGAAGGACGAGAGCGTCACTTCTTGGTTGTTCTGGTCCTTCAGGGTGAAGTCCGGCGCCTGCTCGCCCACGCTCAACGTCATCGGCGAGGCGCGCGGCTCTTCGGCTGGACCAGCCGGCTGCCCGACCAATCGCCAAGGTTCGCGGCGGAGGTCTGGTTCAGCCCTGCGGTAGGCGCCGACTCCGCGATCTCGCTGGGCACGACGTGCCCGGACAGACCGGTCTTGGGGGAAAGCACCCAGACGAAGCCCTCGTCGCCGAGCGGGGTGATGGCGTCCATCAGCTCGTCGACCAAGTCGCCGTCGCCATCGCGCCACCACAGCAGCACGACGTCGACTACCTCGTCGGTGCCTTCGTCCTCCATCTCACCACCAATGATGATCTCGACAGCCTCGCGCAGGCTGTCGTCTGTGTCCTCGTCCCAGCCCAATTCCTGCACCACCATCCCGGGCTCAATCCCGAGTATCTGCGCGTAGTTCGGGGCATCCGCGGCGACCACGGTGGTTGTCTCCATTCGTTCGAGGTATTCGAGGGACAAACCGCCCCAGGAACTGGTTTTAGATAGTACCGATCAATGAAAGCGAACATGGTCGGCGGCGATAGCGCAACCACGACACCCCCTTCGGCGTACGTATCACCGTCTCATTCTCCGCCATCGGACGCAGATTGGCACTAGGTTTTCGCCGAATTCTCGTCAGTCAGAGTCCAGTACGTGAGAACTACTCGCGAGTACCTTGTGAGGTAAGGCACGATGGAGGGGCACGGTCGCCCTGTCAACCTGTACCGGATTCGACCTGCACTGATGTTGTACGACGCCGCCCATACCCCGGGCTGGAGTCAGAGCCGGACGCCTACCGAGCGTCCACTTCGTTTAGGAGCATGGTTTGTCTAATGAGGTTGCGGGTTCCGACCCGCGCACGCCCGCACGGGTGACTGCCGTCGGCGACACCCGGGTTCGGGTGATTCGTGAGGGCGTCGCGTCGTACCTGCCCGATATCGACCCTGAGGAGACGTCGGAGTGGCTTGAGTCGCTCGATGACCTTCTGGCCCGATCCGGCCCCGGCCGCGCCCGCTACCTGATGCTGCGGATGCTCGAGCGCGCCGGCGAGAACCACGTGGCGTTGCCCGCGCTCACCTCCACGGATTTCGTGAACACCATCCCCACCGAGAACGAGCCGTGGTTCCCCGGCGACGAGGACGCGGAGCGCACCTACCGTCGTTGGATCCGCTGGAACGCCGCGATCATGGTGCACCGCGCGCAGCGTCCCGGTATCGGGGTGGGCGGCCACATCTCCACCTACGCGTCGTCCGCGGCGCTCTACGAGGTGGGCTTCAACTACTTCTTCCGCGGCAAGGACCACCCCGGCGGCGGCGACCAGATCTTCATCCAGGGCCACGCCTCCCCCGGCATTTACGCCCGAGCGTTCCTCGAGGGCCGTATCCCCGCCGAGCAGATGGACGGCTTCCGCCAGGAGAAGAGCCACGCGGCGAAGGGCGCGCTGCCGTCCTACCCGCACCCGCACCTGATGCCGGAGTTTTGGGAGTTCCCGACGGTGTCGATGGGCATCGGCCCGATGAACGCCATCTACCAGGCGCGCTTCAACCGCTACCTGCACAACCGCGGCATCAAGGACACCTCCGAACAGCATGTGTGGGGCTTCCTCGGCGACGGCGAGATGGACGAGGCCGAATCCCGTGGCCTAGTGCACATCGCGGCCATCGAGGGCCTCGACAACCTGACGTTCGTCATCAACTGCAACCTCCAGCGGCTCGACGGCCCGGTGCGCGGCAACGGCAAGATCATCCAGGAGCTCGAGTCCTTCTTCCGCGGCGCGGGCTGGAACGTCATCAAGGTCATCTGGGGCCGCGAGTGGGACGCGCTGATCCAGGCCGACAAGGACGGCGCCCTGGTCAACCTGTTCAACGCGACTCCGGACGGCGACTACCAGACGTACCGCGCGAAGGACGGCGCGTACATCCGCGAACACTTCTTCGGCCGCGACCCCCGCACCAAGGAGCTCGTCAAGGACCTCAACGACGAGCAGATCTGGAACCTCAAGCGCGGCGGGCACGACTACGTGAAGCTCTACGCCGCCTACCAGGCCGCGATGCAGCACACGGGCCAGCCGACGGTGATCCTGGCGATGACCGTCAAGGGCTACACGATCACGCACTTCGAGGGCCGCAACGCCACCCACCAGATGAAGAAGCTGACCCTCGACGACCTGAAGGGCTTCCGCGACAAGATGCGGATTCCCGTCTCGGACGCCGAGCTCGAGGCCGACCCGTATCTGCCGCCGTACTACCACCCCGGCGAGGCCGCGCCCGAGCTGCAGTACATGCTCGCCCGGCGCAAGACGCTCGGCGGTTTCGTCCCCGAGCGCCGCACCGCCGCGAAGCCGCTGACGCTGCCCGGCATCGAGCCGTATCAGGGCGTGCTGAAGGGCTCCGGCAAGCAGGAGGTCGCCACCACGCAGGCACTCGTGCGCATCTTCAAGGAGCTGCTGCGCGATAGGGAGATCGGCAAGCGCATCGTGCCGATCATCCCCGACGAGGCCCGCACGTTTGGCATGGACTCCTGGTTCCCGTCACTGAAGATCTACAACCCCAACGGACAGCTGTACACGTCCGTGGACGCGGACCTGATGCTGGCCTACAAGGAGTCCGAGACCGGGCACATCCTGCACGAGGGCATCAACGAGGCCGGCTCGATCGCCTCGTTCACCGCTGTCGGCACCTCGTACGCCACCCACGGCGAGGCGATGATCCCGCTGTACATCTTCTACTCGATGTTCGGCTTCCAGCGCACCGGCGACGGCATGTGGGCCGCCGCCGACCAGATGGCGCGCGGGTTCGTGCTGGGCGCGACGGCCGGGCGCACCACGCTGACCGGCGAGGGCCTGCAGCACGCAGACGGGCACTCGCTGATCCTCGCGGCGACCAACCCGGGCGTCGTCGCCTACGACCCGTCCTACGCATACGAGCTGGCGTACATCATCAAGGATGGCCTGCGCCGGATGTATGGCGGCACGGTCAACCCGGACGGCTCGCTGGCGGAGGGCTTCGGCGGCGAGAATATCTACTACTACCTGACCATCTACAACGAGCCCATGATCCAGCCCGCCGAGCCGGCGAATCTCGACCTCGAGGGCCTGCTCAAGGGCATCTATCAGATCAACTCCGGTGAGGGCTCCGGCCCGCGCGCGCAGTTGCTCACCTCCGGCGTCGGCATGCCGTGGGCACTCAAGGCCCAGCAGCTGCTGGCCGACGAGTGGGGCGTCGTCTCCGACGTCTGGTCGGTCACCTCGTGGAGCGAGCTGCGCCGCGACGGCATCGAGTGTGAGCTCGAGGCCCTGCGCCACCCGGCCGCCACCCCCCGCGTGCCGTACCTCAGCCAGGCCCTCGCCGGCGCCGAGGGCCCGTTCGTGGCGGTGTCCGACTGGATGCGCCAGGTGCCGGACCAGATCCGCAAGTGGATCCCGGGCGACTACACCACGCTGGGCACCGACGGCTTCGGCTTCTCGGACACCCGCGAGGCGGCCCGCCGGTTCTTCAACGTCGACGCCGAGTCCATCGTCGTCGCCGTGCTGGCAGCCCTGGCCGCGCAGGGGAAGGTCGACGCCGGAGCCCCGGCCCAGGCCGCGACGCGCTACCGGATCGCCGAGGTGCTCCCCAGCACCGAGCAGGGCTGACACCCCGCAAGACCCCACAGGACCCGCAGCCAACACGTCGGCTGCGGGTCCTGCGCCGTCCAGGCCAAAGGTCGCGGTAGCGTCGACTAATGACCGATGACCAGCCCGAGAAGGTTCTGTCTGAGATGCTCCTCAGACGAATCAAGCGCAACTCGCGCCGGTTGGCCGTCGAGGCCATGCGCTCGATGGAGCAGCAACTGCCGTTTGTGCGCGAGCTCGACGCGTCCCAGCGGGCCGATGTCCAGATGGTGGTGCAGACGGCCGTCTCCAACTTCGTGGACTGGCTGCAGAACCCCGACGGCGACATCCTCTCCACCGTGCAGGCCTTCCGCGTGGTGCCCCAGGACCTCACACGCAAGGTCAAGCTCCGCGAGACCGTCGACATGGTGCGCGTGGCGATGGAGTTCTTCGAGACCTGGCTGCCGCTGATGGCGCGCGACCAGGCTCAACTGGTCCTGCTCACAGAGTCGGTGCTGCGCTATGGCCGGGATCTCGGCTTCGCCGCGGCCGCCGTGTACGCCTCCGCGGCCGAGGCCCGCGGGGCGTGGGACACCCGGCTGGAGGCGATGGTGGTCGATGCGATCGTGCGCGGCGACTCCGGCGCGGCCATGCTCTCCCAGGCCGCCACGCTGAACTGGCAGCCGGCCACCACGGTCACGGCCATCGTCGGCTCCCCGCCGCCGTCCGACCGGGGCTACGCGGTGGGCCACGTGCATGCGGTCGCCAGCCGCCATGGCCGCTCCGCGCTGGCCGTCGTGCAGGGCACCCGGCTGGTGCTGGTGGTCAGCGGCGAGGTGGTCAGCGGGGAGCCGGGGTCGGCGGGCGAGTTCACCGAGGAGTTGTTGGAGGCCTTCGCCGACGGGCCGGTGGTGATCGGCAGATCGGTCCAGACCCTCGGCGCGGCGCATGAGAGCGCGCAGGAGGCACTGCGCGGTTTCCAGGCGGTCGTCGCCTGGCGCGGGGCTCCGCGCCCGGTCCACGCCTCTGAATTGCTCCCCGAGCGGGCGTTACTGGGCGACCGCACCGCGTTCCAAGCGTTGGAGGAGGTTGTGATCGCGCCGCTGGTCGCCAGCGGCGGCGCGCTCTCGGACACCCTGGATAGTTTCCTCGACTGCGGGAGCTCGATAGAGCGCTGCGCACGCGAGTTGTATGTCCATCCAAATACTGTCCGGTACCGCCTCCGAAAGATCGCGGCTGTGACTGGCCGAGATCCCAGCGATGCACGGGACGCATACGTCCTAAAGGTCGCTTTATCGGCGAGCCGGATGGTACATGCCGGGCTACTTCCGTTCACTGAAGTCACAAAAATCACTCCAGTAACATGATGTAACGATCCTGCATCCGCTACCGATACGGCAAGGTTCACCAGCAATTTGTATAGAACCTACAAAACCCGGCCAAAACCTTCGTTTCGCTCGACACTCCGGAACACCCCTCGGACAGTGTTGTCTGTAGTACGTGATCGCACTGCTCGCCCCAGGACAGGGGTCCCAGACGCCCGGCATGCTCGTGCCTTGGCTCAAGTTGCCCGGCGCCAGCGCCCGGCTCGGCCATTGGTCCGAGGCCACGGGGCTCGACCTTGAACGGCTCGGCACCACCGCCGACGCCGCGGAGATCACGGACACCGCGATCACCCAGCCCCTCGTTGTCGCCGCTGCCCTGCTCGCCTATGCGCAGATCCAGTCGGCGGGCCAGGCACCCGCCCAGCTGCTCACCGCGGGCCACTCCGTCGGCGAGCTGGCCGCCGCGGCCATCGCCGGGGTCATCACGGCCGACGAGGCCGTCACCCTTGCCGCGATCCGCGGCCGCGAGATGGCCCGGGCTTGCGCGCTCGAGGCCACCGGCATGAGCGCCGTGCTCGGCGGGGACGAGGCCGAGGTGCTGGCCTGGCTTGCGGAACTCGACCTCGAGCCCGCGAACCGCAACGCCAAGGGACAGATCGTCGCCGCCGGCACGCTCGTCGCGCTGGCGAAGCTGGCCGAGAACCCGCCCGAGAAGGCCCGGGTCCGCGCGCTGCCCGTCGCCGGCGCGTTCCACACCCACTTCATGGCACCCGCCCAGGACGCGGTCGCCGCGGCCGCCGCGGACATCACCCCCAAGGACGCCGTCCTCCCCCTGCTGTCCAACGCCGACGGCCAGACCGTCACCAGCGGAGCGGAAATCCTCTCCCGCCTGGTCACACAGGTCACCAACCCCGTGCGATGGGACCTGTGCTCCGCCGCGCTGCGCGCCGCCGAGGTCACTGGCATCGTCGAGCTGCCGCCGGCCGGCACCCTCGTCGGGATCGCCAAGCGCGAGCTGCGCGGCACGCCGACGCTGGCGCTGAAGACCCCGGCGGACCTCGACGCCATCGCCGGGCTGGGCTGATCAGCCCCACATTCTGCGCATGCGGGTCTGCGCACTAGTTCCACCGACCCGCCGCCTGCAACACCAGAGAATCCACACGCTGTTAAAGAAATGAAGGGACCACATCGTGGCTGTCAACAAAGATGAGATCGTTCAGAACCTCGCCGAGATCATCGAGGAGGTCACCGGCATCGAGCCGTCGGAGATCACCCTGGAGAAGTCCTTCGTAGACGACCTGGACATCGACTCGCTGTCGATGGTCGAGATCGCCGTCCAGACCGAGGACAAGTACGGCATCAAGATCCCCGATGAGGAGCTTGCCAGCCTGCGCACCGTCGGCGACGTCGTCGCCTACGTCGAGAAGCTTGACGCCGAGGGTGCCTCGGTCGAGGGCAAGTGAGCTCTCCCGTGAACTCCCTTTCGCTGCACCCGGTTGTTGTGACGTCGATGGCGATCACGACTGCGCTAGCGCCTGATCTGGACAGCACCTGGAAGGGGCTGCTCGCGGGCGAAAGCGGCATTGCCACCATCACCGAGGACTGGATGACGCAGTCCGACCTGCCGGTGCACTTCGGTGGTCAGCTCAAGATGAACCCGGCGGACCGTCTCAAGAAAATTGAGATCCGCCGGCTGGACTACATCCAGCAGCTCGCCGTCGTCCTAGGCCGCGATGCCTGGGCCGGGGCGGGCTCGCCGGAGGTCGACAAGGACCGGCTCGGCGTCGCGATCGGCACCGGGCTCGGCGGCACGGAGACGCTCTTCGCCACCACCGCCGCGCTGGATGCCGGCGGGTACCGCAAGGTCTCGCCGATCGCCGTGCCGATGGTCATGCCGAATGGTCCCGCAGCGGCCGTGGGGCTGGAGGTCGGCGCCCGCGCCGGCGTCCACACCCCCGTCTCCGCCTGCGCATCCGGCTCTGAGGCCGTGGCCATGGCCTGGCGGATGATCGCCATGGGCGAGGCCGACGTGATGATCGCCGGCGGCGTCGAGGGCAAGATCACCTCGCTGCCCATCGCCAGCTTCTCCATGATGCGCGCGATGAGCACCCGCAACGACAACCCGGCGGGCGCGTCACGGCCGTTCGATTCCGGTCGCGACGGCTTCGTCATGGGCGAGGCGTCGGCAATCATGGTGCTCGAGCGTGAGGATCACGCCCGGGCCCGCGGCGCGACCATCCACGCTCGAGTCCTCGGGGCCGGCACCACGTCGGACGGGTTCCACATTGTGGCGCCCGACCCCAATGGCGCGGGCGCGGCTCGGGCGATGAGCAAGGCGATCCGCTACGGCGGCGTCACCCCGGCCGAGGTGGGGCACATCAACGCCCACGCCACCTCGACCGGTGTCGGCGACCTCGCGGAGGCCCGCGCCATCCACACAGCGATCGGCAAGCACCCGTCCGTCTACGCCCCGAAGAGCGCCCTCGGGCACTCGATCGGCGCAGTCGGCGCGCTGGAGGCGGTCCTCACCGTCATGAGCCTGCGCGAGGGCGTGATCCCCCCGACTCTCAACCTCGAGAATCAGGATCCGGAGATCGACCTCGATGTGGTCTCGGGCAGCGCCCGGCACGGCCAGGTCGATGTGGCGATCAACAACTCGTTCGGATTTGGCGGGCACAACGTGGCCATCGCATTCGGCCGCGTCTGATCGACCAGGCAACAGGTGGGGGCCCAACCGGGCCCCCACCGTCCGCCGGGCCCCACGGCCCACACCCGGAATGCACTAGGAGAACGCAATGACTCTTCTCGCACCAGGACAGGGCACCGACTCCCGGCAGGATCCCCGCGACCCCCTGGGCCGCCTCGACATGCTGTTCGACGCCGGCACCACGCAGGTGCTGCACCCCCGCGACAAGTCCGGCGTCCTTGCCGCGGTCGGCGAGGTCGGCGGCGTGCGCACCATCGCCTTCTGCACCGACGGCACCGTCATGGGCGGCGCGATGGGTGTGGCCGGCTGCCGCCACATTGTCGACGCCTACAACCTCGCCATCGACGAGGAGTCCCCCATCGTCGGCATCTGGCACTCCGGCGGTGCTCGCCTCGCTGAGGGCGTCGAGGCCCTGCACGCCGTCGGATTGGTCTTCGAGGCCATGATCCGCGCGTCCGGGCACATCCCCCAAATTTCCGTCGTCGTCGGCTTCGCGGCCGGCGGCGCCGCGTACGGCCCCGCGCTCACCGACGTCGTGATCATGGCCCCAGAGGGCCGCGTCTTCGTGACCGGGCCCGACGTCGTCAAATCCGTCACCGGCGAGCAGGTCGACATGCTCGCCCTCGGCGGGCCCGCGACCCACCACCAGAAGTCCGGCGTCTGCCACATTGTCGCGGACAGCGAGCCCGACGCGTTCGCCCGCGGCCGCAACCTCGTCTCCCTCTTCGCCCAGCCCGGCCACTTCGACCGCGCCCGCGCCGAGGCCACCGACATGGACCTGAAGTCCCTGCTGCCGGCCTCCCCCCGCCGCGCCTACGACGTGCACCCGCTGATCGAGAACCTCCTGGACGAGTCCAGCTTCGAGGAGTTCCAGGGCAAGTGGGCGCGCAATATCGTCACCGGCCTCGGCCGTCTCGCTGGCCGCAGCGTCGGCGTGGTCGCCAACAACCCGCTGCGCCTCGGCGGCTGCCTGAACTCCGAGAGCGCCGAGAAGGCCGCCCGGTTCGTGCGGCTGTGCGATGCGTTCGGCATCCCGCTGGTCGTCGTCGTGGACGTGCCTGGCTACCTGCCCGGCGTCAGCCAGGAGTGGGAGGGCGTCGTGCGCCGCGGCGCGAAGCTGCTGCACGCGTTCGGCGAGGCGACGGTCCCCCGCGTCACGCTGGTGACCCGCAAGATCTACGGCGGCGCCTATATCGCGATGAACTCCCGCGCCCTCGGCGCGACCGCCGTCTACGCCTGGCCCGAGTCCGAGGTGGCGGTGATGGGCGCGAAGGCGGCCGTCGGCATCCTGCACAAGCGTGCCCTCGCCGCCGCCCCCGACCATGAGCGCGAGGCGCTGCAGGACCGGTTGGCGACCGAGCACGAGGAGATGGCGGGCGGGGTGGCGAAGGCAGTGGAGATCGGGGTTGTCGATGAGGTGATCGACCCCGCGAGGACACGAAGTATCCTTGCCGCAGCGCTAGCGAAGGCCCCGGAGCGCCGGGGCCGCCACAACAACATTCCCCTCTGACTTTTTAGACCCGCGCGGCCAGAGGCTTAGCGCCCCAGCGATCGCAAGGAAGCAAGTGACTAACAACACCCCCAAGGTGACCATCGTTGTGCCCACATACAACGAACGGGAGAACCTGCCCCAGCTGGTGCAGGCCCTCGAGCAGCTCGAGCTACCGGGCCTGAACCTGCTGGTGGTCGACGACAACTCCCCGGACGGCACCGGCCAGGTCGCGGATGAGCTCACCACCACATCCAGCCTGCCGATCCGGGTGCTGCACCGCACGGAGAAGAACGGCCTCGGCCGTGCCTACATCGCGGGCATGACCCAGGCGATGGACGAGGGCGCGGACATCGTCATCCAGATGGACGCCGACCTCTCGCACCCGTCGTCGGTGCTGCCGATCATGGTCCAGGCCCTCACCACCACCGACGCCGCAATGGTCATCGGCTCCCGCTACGTCCCCGGCGGCTCCGTCGCCGAGGAGTGGGCCTGGCATCGCAAGCTGCTCTCCGCGGGCGCGAACTTGTACGTCAACGCGATCCTGCGACTGGGCGTCAAGGATGCCACCGCCGGGTTCAAGGCGTGGAAGTCCGACACCCTGCGCCGCATCGACCTCAGCACCATCGAGAGCGGCGGCTACTCCTTCCAGGTGGAGATGAACTACCGCACGGTCCAGCGCGGAATGCGCATCGTCGAGGTGCCCATCCGGTTCGAGGAGCGTGTCGAGGGCGCCTCCAAGATGACCATGGCCGTGCAGCTCGAATCCGCCAAGATGCCGTGGAAGCTGCGCTTCGGCAAGTAGCCCCCGCACTAGGAGCGGTCGGCCTCCAGTTGGGGGCCGACCACCCCCACCCCCATTGGGAAGCTCGCCGAGGCCAGAGGGCTGTCCGCGATAACGTCAGCCCCATGAGAGTCTTCGCGCCGCTAGACGCGCAACTACCACTGGCCGAGGTGGCCGCCACGGTGTCCCGGATCGAACAACTCGGCTACGACGGCATCCACGTCCCGGAGACCACGCATGACTCCATGATGGTGGCGCTGCTCGCGCTGCAGAGCTCCACGGCGCTGACCGTCCGCACCGCGGTGACCGTCGCCTTCCCACGCAGCCCCATGGTGCTGGCCCTGGCCGCGTGGGATCTCGCGCAGTTCTCCGGCGGCCGCTTCGAACTGGGCCTCGGCACGCAAGTGCGACCCAACATCGAGGGCCGTTACGGCGTGCCCTGGTCCGACCCCGTGGGCCGGATGCGCGACTACGTCGGTGCGCTGCGCGCCATCTGGACCGCGTTCCAGGACGGCGGCCCGCTGCGCTTCGACTCCGCGCACTATAAGTTCACCCGGCTGCAGCCGTACTTCAACCCAGGTCCCATCGCCTGCCCCACCATCCCGGTCTACCTCGGCGGGATCGGCCCGGCCATGTGCGCGTTGGCGGGCACCGTGGCCGACGGGCTGATCACCCACCCCACCGGCGCATTGCCGGCGGTGCTCGCAGAGGCGTCCGCGGCGGTGCGCGCGCACGGCTCCGCGGCGGTGATCGCCTCTGCGCAGTACGTCAGCGGCGCGGACCCGGCGGCGATCGCCCTCAACCGGGAGGCCAAGCGCCGATCGCTGGCCTTCCTCTATTCGACGCCCGCCTATCGCGGTGCGCTTGAGCGGCTCGGCATGGCCGATCGGGCAGATCGGCTGCATCTGCTCAGCCGCGCGGGCGAGTGGTCGGAGATGGCCGCCGTCGTGGACGATGCGATGCTCGACGCGATCGCGCCCACCGCCTCCTACCCCGAGCTGCCTCAGCTACTGGCGGGCCGCTACGGCGCGCTTGCCGACGGGCTCGTGATCGCTCCGCCGGTGGACCCGGGCGAGGATCTGCTCATGGCGAGGGCGCTGGCGGTGCTGCGGGGCTGAGTGGCTCAGCCGACGCGGCGCGCCAGCCAGGAGACCTCGGCACCATCCCCGCCGCTGCGGAATTCCTCGAGCTCCTCATCCCAGGCCGCGCCCAGTGCCTGGGCAAGGTCTGCCGCCAGATTGCGCGAGCCGCCCTCGATCATCGCCCGCAGGCGCTGCTCGCCGAGCACGACGTCCCCGCATGCGCTGGTGTTGCCCCGCCAGAGTCCTAGCCCGGGCACATGGCTGTAGCGCTCGCCGTCCATGCCCTCGCTGGGGTCTTCGGTGACCTCGAAGCGCAGGAGCGGCCATTGACGCAAGGCTCCGGCCAGTCGCGCGCCGCTGCCGACTGGGCCCACCCAATTGCTTTCGGCGCGAAGGGATCCGGGCGCGGCTGGCTGGGGGCTCCACGCCAGTCCTGGGACCGCGTCGAGCACCCCGGCGAGCGCCCATTCCACATGCGGGCACAACGCAGCGGGCGACGAGTGGATATAGACCACACCAGACGTCGCGTCTGCAAAATGGTTCAACGTGCGCACTTTCAACCTCCGGCTTAGACGAGGGACGTCTTCCCCAACGGCCTCGTGTCGTTCCGAGATTGGCACTGCGCTTGTGCTATGCGTTAACCAAGTTACCAGTGTGGCAGGAGTGGTGCCAGGGGGAAATTCTGCGGAGGCCCAGAACGGCTCAGGTCGGCATGAGGGTGATCAGCGCGGCGGAGAGCGCACCCAGCGCCACGGCGATCGACGTCGCCGCCATCACGCGGCGGCGCGCGAGGGTGTTGGACGGGCCGATCCGGCCCTGGCTGAGGCTGTTGCCCCGGCGATAGCAGGCCAGCGCCAGGACCAGCAGGATTCCGACGCCCACCAGGGGGGCGAGCGCGGCCACATCGGTGCCGACCGACGCGGCCTGTCGGAGCATCAGCGCGGCGACCACCAGGGCGGCGAGGGCCGTGCGCCGCCACGACAACGCGGTGCGCTCCGGCTGCAGGCCGGGGTCGATATCCGGCGCCGCCGTCATATCAGCACCACGGTCACATCAAGACGACCGCGACGAGGGCCACAACCGCGATGATGGAGGTCCCGATCGCCAGCACCGGCACCAGCAGCGAGCCCGGCAGCGGTTCGCTGCGCCGCATCGCCTGCTGCACCGACCGCCAGTGGAAGTACGCGGCCCCGGAGACCAGGATCGCCAGCACCACGCAGCCGAGCGCGATCACGGTGCGCGCGGCCGAGTTCTTCAGCGGCTCGATGAGCTGGTGCACCACCACGCCGCCGGCGACCAGCCCTAGCGCCGTGCGGATCCAGGCCAGGAATGTGCGCTCATTGGCCAGGGTGAAGCGGTAGTCGGGCTCGCGCTCGATCGGCTCCGCCGCGTCGCCGATCTGCCCGCTCATCGTGCGACCTCGTTCACGGTGTCTGCCCTGCCCTCTCGTCTCGGCCGGTCGTCATCTGGACTGGCCAACCACATCGTCGCTCAAGCTGGCCCACAGCGGTTTCGCCCATGCGCCAAACGGCCGGTCCGTGAGCACCACCGTCCCAATCCCCAGGTCCGGGTCCACCCATAGGAAGGTGCCCGCCTGACCGAAGTGCCCGAATGTGCGCGGCGAGTTCTCGGCGGACGTCCAGTGCGGGGACTTCTCCCCGCGAATCTCGAAGCCGAGCCCCCAATCGTTGGGCCGCTGCCGGCCATAGCCGGGCAAGATGCCGTCGAGGCCCGGGAATTGCACCGTGGTGGCGTCCGCGACCGTCAGCGGATGCGCCAGGACGGGGTTGAGCAGCTCCAGGGCGAACCTCGACAGGTCCGCCACGCTCGAGCGCGCCTCGTGCCCCGCCACGCCCCACAGCGTCGTGCTGGCCATGCCAAGCGGCTCGAAGACCGCCTCGGCCAGATAGTCCGCGAACACGATGCCGGACTCCGCCGAGATCAGCTCCGCCAACACCTCGAAGCCCGCACTGGAGTAGATGCGCCGCTCCCCCGGTAGCGCCTCCACCGTCCGATCTGCGAAGCCCAGGCCCGACGCGTGCGCCAGCAGGTGCCGGACAGTGGAGCCCTCGGGGCCGGCAGGCTGGTCCAGCTCGATGACGCCCTCCTCCACCGCCAGCAGCGCCCCGTAGGCGACGAGCAGCTTGGTCACCGATGCCAGCTCGAAGACCTTGTCCAGGTCTCCCATCGTCGTCTGGCCATCTCGGGTGATCACGGCGGCCGCGGCGTTGTCGACCGGCCAGGAGGCAATCGCATTGAGGGGGTTCACAACGGCATCATAGGAGACGGGCTCCGCGCCCTCCACGTACACGTCCCGGCGAAATCACCTGCGGAGGCTGTAGCGCAGATAGACGACACCGTTGTCGAACCGCCGCTCGTCGAGCAGCTCGAGGTCGAAACGCACGCCGTCGGGCAGGAGCCGCTTGCCTCCGCCAACGTGCACCGGGTAAATGAACTGCTGGAACTCGTCCACCAGACCCGCCCTGATCGCGTGCCCCGCCAGCTGTGCGCCGCCGATGCCGACATCGGTGGGCGACTCGGCGACGAATCGCCGGACCCACTCCGCCTCGAACTCGCGCTGGATCCGTGTCCGCGCGCTGGCCGCGTGACCGAGGGTCCGCGAGAACACCACCTTCTCCGTCGCCCGCCACACCTGCGCGTAATCCTGCTCCTCCGCCGACAACCCGTCCAGCGGCATGTCCTCCCAGACCGCCATCACCTCGTAGAGCCGACGGCCATAGAGACAGGCACCGACCGGCCGCTCGAGGTCGTTGATGAACGCGTGCACCTGCGGGGTCGGCGCGCTCCAGTTGAACTCACCCAACGGGTCGGCGATGTAGCCGTCGATGGAGCAGATGCCGGTGTAGATCAGTTTCGCCATGTCGATGTCCCTTCCGCGGTTCCGCGGGACCGCGCGATATCGACTCAGAATACGACCGGGTGCCGGCCATTGCCAGTGCCTGTCACGCCGCTTGTGGCAGTGGATACGACGAGGCGGCGCGGACGTTCGAGAGCGGTGGGGCAGGTGGGGCTCGAACCCACGACCTGACGGATTATGAGTCCGCTGCTCTGACCAGCTGAGCTACTGCCCCGAGCCAATACGACTCCGAGCGATCACACTACAAGATGTGCTGCGCATCCCAACGCGCCCCGCCGACGGAACAGAGTTTGTCTGACGGTGGTGGTACAAATGGGAACCTCGCATGAAAGGAATCCGCACTGTGTCGAATCCCGATCTCTGGCAGGAGGACCCGAGCCAGTCTGGGTTCAACCAGCCGTCGTATCCCGGCCAGGCGCCGCTGTTCCCGCAGGGGCAATATCCGCCGGCCAGCTACCCGCCGGTCGGATACACCCAGCCCAGCTACCCCCAAACTGGGCCTGCCTACGCCCAGCAGTTCGCGCCTCCCGCCATGTCCGCGCCGTACGGGTTCCATCCGGTCACCGGCCAGCCGCTCTCGGACAAGTCGAAGGTCGCGGCAGGGCTGCTGTCGATCTTCCTCGGCTACTTCGGGGTCGGCCGCTTCTATGCCGGGAACACGGGCCTCGGGGTCGCGCAGCTGCTTGCCAACATCTTGTTGACCATCATCACCCTGGGATTCTGGCTGTCCGTCGCCTGGATTTGGCCGTTGATCGACGGCATCGTCCTGCTCACCGGAAATCCACGGGATGGCATGGGCCGCTTGCTTCGATAGACGACGGTCATCGGCTGGGGATCTGCCATTCCCAGCCGGCGGCCCCCGCCTGCGCCGCCTCTAGCCGCAGTGCCCGCGCCCCGATCGGCGCCACCAGCACCGCAGTCCCCTGTTCCTGCCGACCCGGGCCCAGCCCAGCCAGCCCCCAATCGGTCTCGGCGCAGTCCGCGAATTCTGGCCGGTCTGCAAATACGCCGTCCTGGTCCACAACGCCCCAGTTTCGCGCCTCTAGAATGCCGCCGATGAGCCGCTCGGGGTAGGTGAACACGCCCCGCGTCGTAGCAGCCACGGTGAACCGCACCAATTGTGTTCCGGGCGCCACGCCCACACCCGGGCACTGGAACCCCGGCTCGATATCGGTGACCGCGAACTCCAGGTCGCAGGCGCGGGCATCGGTGTCGTCGCAACCGATCCCGCCGAGTTCGCCGATTTCCTTTGGGGCGGCGGGGTTCAGCGGCGCCTCGAGGCCCTGAGTGGGCGCAGAGGGCTCCTGCGGGCTCGTTGTCGGCGAGACGTCCGTCGCGCAGCCAGTGGTCAGCACCACCGCCGCTACCACCCAGCCGAACCTCGCCCGCATCCTCGCCTCTCGTGCCCTGGTTTCCCCTGCCGTGACCCACACGCCCGGCGGACTCATCATCCGTCAGGTTATGGGTCCGGGTCCCACCTGCCCCACTGCCGGCACAGGTTCGCGTTGCGTTCGGCGACGACGTTCCCGACAACACCAACGACCCCGCTGGGCCCCTGCCATGACCGTTAGCGCCTCGAACAGGTCCCGTGGCAAACCCTGACCGCTCGAGTCTGCGGATACCAGGCGAGCTCGATGAGCGTGCGCCGGTCCGTGTGGGGACGACAGTGGCCGATGTCGAAGTGAGGTGGGGATCACTCACCTCCAGACCGAACGAGCCGCCTGACCCTCTAGATACAAGAAAACCCCAGGTGATTCGTGCTCTCACCTGGAGTTTCCCTCTGCTCCCCCGACTGGATTCGAACCAGTAACCCTTCGATTAACAGTCGAATGCTCTGCCGTTGAGCTACGGGGGAATGCTCTGCCGCTCTTGTGCGGCCGCTGTCAGACTCTAACTCATGACCCGGGGTAGATGCCAAATCGTCCCTCCCCGAAGCAGGCAGCCAACGCCTTCTGCCCCGGTCCACTACGCTGGCCGACGGCAGTAAAACCTGAACACCACGACATCTATATGCGGGAGGTTGGGCTTCGATGATCGGGATCCTTGTCGCGGCGGGCGCCGGCTACGTCCTCGGGACCAAGGCTGGACGCCGCCGGTATGAGCAGATCAGCGGCGTCGCAAAGGCGGTCGCGACCAACCCCGCCACCCGCGCCGCCATCAGCACCGGCCGCCGGAAGCTGTCGGAGGCGCTCAGCACTGAGCCGAAGTTCACCAAGATCGAGCCCATCGACGGGCTCACGTCGGTCTATATCCCCGAGGACAAAGACCGCACGGACTGATCCGGCCGCCACCACGTGCAGAGCCGCAACCTGCTGGGCGCTCCGCCAACATGAAGAAGATTGACAGTCTTCTCGATATTCGGTGAATCTTCTTCACATTCGAGAGCGATTTCCTCGAACGTGAAGAAGATTGACGGTTTCCTCGAAAATCAGGGAATCTTCTTCATGTTCGAGAGCCAATCCGCAAAGGGCCCTAGTAGCTGTCCTCGCGCGCGCCCACGGCTTGGTCCAGCAGCCCGCGTCGGTACTGCTCCAGCGCGACCAGGTCGCCGAACAGCGCCCGGTACTCATCGGGGCTCTCGGACGGGGACATGCGCTGCAACCGCGATTTCAGGTCCGCGATCTGGTTGCCGACCCACACCTCCTGCAAACGTGCCAGGACCCCGCCGATATAGCGCGGCACGTCTACCTCGGCCACGCGCATGGGCTCGACGGCCAACTCGGTGACCAGCGAGCGCAGCTGCTCCCCCGTGGCCTTGCCGATCTCGGCGGTGGTGTCGTCCCCCGCCTGGTACTGCTCGACGGTCGCGACGCCCGCCGCCCCGACGGCCTCCACCCACTCGGCCCCGCCCAAGCCTGCTGCGGTGCCCCCAGCGTCCTCGATGGCGGTGCGTAGTGCGCCATAGGCGGGGTGGGTGAAGCTCTCCGGCGGCAACGAGTCGAATACCGTGCCCGCGATGGCCGGCTCCTGCAGCGCCGATTTGAGCGCCTCGCGCTGCGGCCACAGCGCGGGGTCGCGCGGGTTGGGCCGGGGGATGCGGCTGGTCTGCGCGGGCTGCTCGGTCGCTGCCACGGGGCCACGGCCGCGGCCGCGCGCGCCGCCACGCGCCATCTGCCGCACGCGGCTGACCACCTGGGGGATGTTGGGCCAGCCCACCCAGTGGTCGGCGAGCTTAGTGGCGTAGCCGTCGCGCAGCGCGGAGTCCTTGATGCGGGCCACGATGGGGACGGCGCGGCTCAGCGCCTCGACGCGCCCCTCCTCGGTGTTGAGGTCGATGCCGGCCAGCATGGACAGGATCGCGAACTCGAACATCGGCACTCGTCGCGCGATCAGGTCGCGCACGGCGGCGTCGCCGGACTCCTGGCGCAGCTCACACGGGTCCTTGCCCTCAGGGGCGACGGAGACGAACGTCTTGGCGGCGACCTTTTGGTCGCCGTCAAACGCCTTGAGCGCGGCGGCTTGCCCGGCGGCGTCGCCGTCGAAGGTGTAGATGATCTCGCCGCGGAAGTGGTTATCGTCGATCAGGAGTCGGCGGATCAGCGTCAGGTGGTCATCACCGAAGGCTGTGCCACAGGACGCGACGGCGGTCGGCACGCCCGCCAGGTGCATCGCCATGACATCGGTGTAGCCCTCGACGATAACGGCCTGGTGCCGCTTGGAGATCTCGCGCTTGGCCAGGTCCAGGCCGAAGAGCACCTGGGACTTCTTGTACAGCAACGTCTCTGGGGTGTTGACATATTTGGCGGTCATCATGTCATCGTCAAAGAGCCGGCGCGCGCCGAAGCCGATGACGTCGCCGGCCAGGTTGCGGATGGGCCACAGCAGGCGGCGGTGGAAGCGGTCCATCGGCCCCCGCTTGCCCTGCCGGGACAGCCCCGCCGCCTCGAGCTCCGCGAATTCGAAGCCCTGGATCAGCAGGTGCTTGGTGAGCAGGTCCCAGCCGGCGGGCGCGAAGCCGCAGCCGAACTGCACCGCGGCCGCCATGTCGAAGTCCCGCCCGGTGAGGTAGTCGCGGGCCGCTTGCGCGTCGGGCATGGTCAGCCGCTCGGCATAGAAGGCCTGCGCGGCGGCGTTGGCGGCGACGAGCCGGCTGCGGGTGCCGCGGTCGCGGCGGATCGTGGCCCCGCCGCCCTCGTAGTTGATGGTGTAGCCGATTTTCTCGGCCATCTGCTCCACGGACTCGACGAAGCTGACGTGCTCCATCTTCTGCAGGAACGTGAAGACGTCGCCGCCCTCGCCGCAGCCGAAGCAGTGGTAGTGCCCGTGGTTGGGGCGCACGTGGAACGACGGCGACTTCTCGTCGTGGAACGGGCAGAGCCCCTTCATCGAGTCCGATCCGGCGCTGCGCAGCGACACGTAGTCGCCAACGATCTCCTCGATCCGGACGCGCTCACGGATCGAGGCAATGTCACGTTCAGGGATTCGGCCGGCCACGTCGTGCAGTCTAGTGGTTAGCCCCAGCCCGCCTGGTCCTCGCGGCTGACCTTGTCGATCCGTTCGAGGCGGCTCTCGGTATAGGACGCGATCTGGTCGACGACCACCCGCACGCGGTCGGCGTCGGACCGCGCGCGCTCCCAGTCCGCGGCCAGCATCGGGTCCAGCGAGCCGGGCGCGGCCGAGAGCAGCCACTGGGACAGCCGGTGGATGCGCTCGCGTTCACGGTCCTGGCGGCGCTGGTGGCCGGGGTCCGACATCACATAGCGCAGGGCGACGGTCTTGAGCAGAAGCACCTCGGCCTCGACGATCGGTGGCACGCACAGGTCCGCGTCGTAGCGGGTGAGGCGGCGCTCTCCCGTCACGTCGAGGGTGCCGGCGACCGCGGCCGACGCGAACCGGCCCACGAGCTCGCTGGTCATCTGTTTGAGCGCCACGGAAGAGGCCAGTGTCGCGTCATACCCCTTGATCGTGCGCACGACGGGCAGCTCGGAGAGCCGCTGGGCGGCCGCGATCAGCTCATCCACGGAGGGCCCGGAGAACTCGCGGCTGCCCATCTCGGCGAGTGCCCGCTGCTCGACGGGGTCGGCCAGCGCGCGCAGGTCGATCCGGCCGGCGATCACGCCATCCTCGACGTCGTGCACGGAGTAGGCGACGTCGTCGGCCCAGTCCATGACCTGCGTCTCGATGCACTGGCGCTGCTCGGGCGCGCCCTTGCGGACCCAGGCCAGCACGTCCGCGTCGTCGTCGTACGCCCCGAACTTCGCGCCGGGCTTGGGCCGGGTCCAGGGGTATTTCATGGCCGCGTCGAGGGCCGCGCGGGTGAGGTTGAGCCCGATGCTCCGGCCCTCGGAGTCGAGCACCTTCGGCTCGAGCCGTGCGAGGATCCGCAGATTCTGGGCATTGCCCTCGAAGCCGCCGCAATCGCGCGCCACCTCGTCGAGCGCGCGCTCGCCGTTGTGCCCATAGGGCGGGTGCCCGATGTCGTGGGCCAGGCCTGCGAGGTCCACCAGGTCGGGGTCGCAGCCGAGGCCGTTGGCGATGCCGCGGCCGATCTGGGCGACCTCGAGGGAGTGGGTGAGCCGGGTGCGGGGGGTGTCGCCATCGCGCGGGCCGACCACCTGGGTCTTGTCGGCCAACCGGCGCAAGGCCGCGCTGTGCAGGACGCGCGCGCGGTCCCGCGCGAACTCGCTGCGGTGCTCGCGGCTGGCGCCGGCCAGGCCGGCGGTCTTGGGCCCCTCGTCGCCGATGCGCTCGAGGTCCAACTCGGAGTACGTGCTCACTGGTCAACCACATCCGGGAAGTCGGCGGAGAAATGGGTCAATTGGTACCACAGCAGCGCGCCCGTCTCCCGGACGATGCCGTGCAGCTGCGAATCGCGGGTGTACACTGCGGGGCCGGTGCGCGTCGGCGCCGTCCAGGCCTCCAGGCCGGCGTCGCGCGCCATAGTGCGGGCACGCAGCGAGTGCCAGGGGTCCGACGAGATGACGACCGAATTGACGCCCCGCGCATGCAGCTCGTCCGCCACCCGGTCGATGCTCTCGAGCGTGTCGGAGCCCTCGCTCACGGGGATCACGCGGTCTGCCGGCACGCCGTGGGAGACGAGATAGTTCTTGCCAGCCTCGGCCTCGGTGTACACGTCGCCCGGCTGCTTGCCGCCCACAGTGACCACGAGCGGGGCGACGCCGTCCTTGAACAGCTCGGCGCCGCGGTCCAGGCGCGCCGCGAACACCGAGGAGGGCACCCCGTTGTACTGCGCCGCGCCCAGCACCAGCACGGCGCCGGCCGGCGTGAAGTTGTCGATCCGGGCCACCTGCCACACCCGGAAGGCAGCGCCGCACACCAGCACCGCCGAGACGATCAGCGCGCCGGCTATGCCGCGTCGAAGCCAACGGGCGATGGTGCCCCCGAAACCCAGTCCTGTACTCATCGCGGACCAGTCTGCCAGGCGCCATGTGGGTGCCGCCGAGCGCGCGCGGCGCGGCGGTAATATGCGCGAAGCATCACCTGCGGCTAGATTTCACGGTATGCCCCACGCCGCACGACGCCCCCTCTCCCGGACTCGCCCACTCGCCGCGCTCGCGATCTTGCTGGGGCTCCTGCTCACGCTCCTGGCCCCCGGGATGGCGACGGCCCAGGCCCCCCTGAACATGCCGACCCAGATCACGGACACCAACGGCTCGCTGGGCGGCAGCACCGCCGAGGTGCAGGCGGCGATCGACAAGCTGTACAGCGACACGAAGATCCAGCTGTGGGTGGTGTACGTCGACAGTTTCGACGGCCAGACCAACGAGCAATGGGCGCGGCAGACTTACCAGATGAGCCAGCTCGGCGACAACGCCATCATGCTGGCCGTCGCCACCGGCGATCGCGCGTTCTATCTGGCGGTGCCGACGTCCGGCACGGCCAGTCTCAGCGACTCGGCGCAGCGGTCGATCCGGGAAGACGACATCACCCCCGCGCTCGCGAAGAAGGATTGGCCGGGCGCGGCGACCGGCGCAGCCACCGGCATCGCCAGCGCGAAGTCCGGCGGGGGCAGCTCCGGGCTGATCTGGGTGCTGGTCGTCCTGGTGGTCGTCTTCGGTGGCGTGTTCCTGTGGGCCACGCTGCGTAAGCGCAAGCGGGCCGCCGCGGAGATCGCCGCCGCACGCGATGCCGACCTGTCCGATCCCCGGGCGCTGGACGCGCTCTCCGTGGACGCCCTGGACCAGCGGGCCCGCGACCTCCTCGTGGAGACGGACAACGCCGTGCGGACCAGCGCGGAGGAGCTCGAGCTCGCGGTCGACGAGTTCGGCGCCAAGCAGACGGAGCCGTTCCGGGTGGCTTTGGACAACGCGCAGCAGGCGCTGGCCGCGGCCTTCGGCATCCGCCAGCACCTCGACGACGCTATCCCCGAGACCGCCGCGCAGCGCCGCGCGATGCTCACCGAGTTGCTCACCCAGACCGACCGGGCCAACTCAGAGCTCAACGCGCAGTCCGCGGAATTCGACAAGATGCGGGACCTGCTCATCAACGCGCCCACCCGGCTCGACGCGCTCACCCAGAAGATGGTCGCCGTCACCGCCCGCTTCGACGGCTCCACGTCGAATCTCGCACGTTTGCAGGACCAGTTCGCCCCGTCGGCGCTTGCCTCCATCGCCCCCAACCTCGAGATGGCGCACGAGCGCGTGAGCTTCGCCGATGACAACATCACCGCGGCGCGCGAGGTCCTCTCCCGCCCCGCTGGCGCGCAGGGCCCGGCCGTGGCGTCCATCCGCGCAGCCGAGGCCGCACTGGACCAGGCGGGCCAGCTGCTCGACGCGATCGCGAGCGCCGACGCCGATATCCGGCAGGCCATCGCAGATCTTCCGGACACGATCGTGGACGCCCAGGAAGGCGCCGACGAGGCCGGCCAAATGCTCGAGTCCGGTCAGATCCTCGACCCGGCCCGGCGCCGCACCGTGGACTCGGCCCGCACCGCAGTGCTGGACGCCATCGCCGCGGCTGACGGGGCGACAGATCCGCTCGGCTCCTATCTGCGGGTGTTCGACACCGACGCCAAGCTCGACGCCCTGCGCGCGATCGTTTCCGAGAAGGCCGCCGAACGGCACCGCCTGCGCGGGCTGCTCGAACAGGCGCTGACCGCCGCGAACGCGCGGGTGCACGCGGCCGCCGACTTCATCGGCACCCGCCGCGGCGGCGTCGGCGCCGAGGCCCGCACCCGGCTCTCCGAGGCGCAGCGGTACCTGGCCGAGGCCACCCGCATCCGGGCGAGCGACCCCCCGCTGGCGCTGCAACACGCCCAGGGCGCCGGCACCCTCGCTGAGCAGGCGCTGCAGCTGGCTCAGAACGACGTGAACCGCTGGCAAAACCAGCAGGGCCCGTCGAACTTCGGCGGCGGCCGCGGCCGTGGCGGCGGAAACGTGGCCGGCGCCGTGCTCGGCGGCATCCTCATCAACTCGGTGCTACGCGGTGGTGGCGGTGGATTCGGTGGTGGCGGATTCGGCGGTGGAGGCGGCGGCGGATTTGGTGGCGGCGGCGGGGGCGGATTCGGCGGCGGGGGCGGCCGATTCTAGGTGCGCCCCCGCTCTGACCTGACGACGGCCGCGCGCGATACCGCGGCCGTCGGCTTCGGCCTCGTCCCGCTGGGGTTGGCCTTCGGCCTGCTCCTCGTCCAATCCGGCCTGCCGTGGTGGTGGGCCCCGATCTTCTCGATGACGATCTACGCAGGCTCGCTCGAGTTCCTGGCCATCGGCATGCTGATCGCCGTCACGCCCTTGGCCTCCGTCGCGGTGGCCAGCCTCATGGTGAACTTCCGGCACGTGTTCTACGGCCTGTCCTTCCCGCTGCACCGGGTGCGCGGGCGCGCGGCGAAGGCGTACTCGATGTACGCGCTCACCGACGAGGCCTATGCCGTGGCCGCCACGAAGGATCCGGAGTCGCTGAGCAGCTCGCGCATCCTGTGGATCCAGGTGCTGTGCCAGGTCTACTGGGTCGGCGGCGGAATCGTCGGCGCGCTGCTCGGCGCCGCGCTGCCCGGCGAGTTGCAGGGCCTGGAGTTTGCGCTGACCGCGCTGTTCGCCGTGCTGGCTATCGACGCGTTCCGAGTAAAACGGGACATCCCCACCCCGGTGTTGGCGCTGCTGAGCGCACTGGCCGCACTGGTGCTGGCCCGCGAGCAGATGCTGCTGGTCGCGATGGCGATCTTCACCGCGGCACTGCTGATCAGGTACTGGGCGACCCGCCGTGCCTAGCACCGGCTATCTCCTCGCCGCGCTGGCGGTAATCCTCATCGTGACGTTCGCGCTGCGGGCGCTGCCGTTCGCATTCATCGCCCCGGTCCGTTCCTCCGCGCTGCTGGCGTATCTGGGCGTGCACATGCCGTTGGGCATCATGTTGATCCTGACGGCGTACACGCTGAGCCCGGTGACAGCCGCGGCCTCCTCGTGGGGCCCGATGGCCGCCGCACTGGCGCTGACGGTGGGGTTGCAAGTGTGGCGAAGGAGCGCGCTGCTCAGCATCGTCGCGGGCACCGGCACGTATATGCTGCTCCTCGAGACTGTGGCATGACTCTCAACCATTGAATGGTCAAGCAAGTCGGTGTACGCGGGGCTTTCGGGTGCAACTATCCTTCTTGCCGTGACTGCGCATGTACAGAACCGCCCCGCCCCCGTCTCCTCGCGGATCAGCCACTCCGCGGCCCGCGGGAAGATCATGTCCGCGGCGGCCGCTGCGGAGCTTATCGAGCCCGGCCACACCGTCGCGATCAGCGGATTCGCCAGCGCGGGCACCCCCAAGGCCCTGATCCCGGCCCTGGCGGAGCGCATCCACCGCGTCCGCGGCACCGGTACGAATTTCACCATCAATCTGCTCACCGGCGCGTCGGTGTCCACCGAGACCGAGCGGCTGCTCTCGGAGATCGACGGCGTTGCCCTGCGCATGCCGTACCAGTCGGAGGCCACAGCCCGCCGCAACATCAACAGCGGCCGGATGGACTATGTCGACATCCATCTCTCGCACGTCGCCCAGCAGGTGTGGGAGGGCTACTACGGGGAGGTCGACGTCGCCGTGGTGGAGATCGCCGGCATCACCGAAGACGGCGAGCTGATCCCGTCGGCCTCTATCGGAAACAACAAGACCTGGCTCGACGTGGCCCACAAGGTCATCCTCGAGGTCAACTCCTGGGTGCCTGCCGAGATGACCGGCATTCACGACGTCTACTACGAGACCGCGCTGCCCCCGCACCGCAAGCCGATCCCGCTGCGCGCCGTGTCGGACCGCATCGGGCAACCGACCCTGCGGGTCGACATGGACAAGGTGGTCGCGATTGTCGAGACCAACGCGCGCGACAGCGCCAGCCCCCTGACCATGCCCGACGCGGTGAGCCAGGCCATCGCCGCACACGTGCTGGACTTCTTCAGCTACGAGGTCGCCGCCGGCCGACTGCCCGCGGGCTCCCTGCTGCCGCTGCAGTCAGGCGTCGGGAACGTCGCGAACGCCGTGCTACAGGGCCTCGACGCCGGACCGTTCAAGGGGCTGACCTGCTATTCCGAGGTCATCCAGGACGGCATGCTGCACCTGATCAAGCACGGCACAGTCGAGTACGCGTCGGCGACATCCCTCGCACTCTCCGACGCCGGCATCGACGAGCTCGTCGACAACATCGACTTCTACCGCAAGCACATCGTGCTGCGTCCGCAGGAGATCAGCAACCACCCGGAGCTGGTGCGCCGCCTCGGGATCATCGCGATGAACGGCATGCTCGAGGCCGACATCTACGGCAACGTGAACTCCACGCACGTGATGGGCACGAAGATCATGAACGGCATCGGCGGCTCCGGCGACTTCACCCGCAACGGCTACCTGTCCATGTTCATGAGCCCCTCCACGGCGAAGGGCGGCGCCATCTCGTCGATCGTGCCGATGGTCCCGCACGTGGACCACACCGAGCACGACGTGCAGGTGATCGTCACCGAGCAGGGCCTGGCCGACCTGCGCGGACTCTCGCCCCGCAAGCGATCCCGCGTGGTGATCGAGAGGTGCGCGCACCCCGATTTCAAGGACCAGCTGCTGGACTACGTGGGGCGCGCCGAGGCCTCCCCCACCCCCGGCAACACTCCGCACCTGCTCGGCGAGGCGCTCGCATTCCACCAGCGATACCTCGACACGGGATCGATGGCCGTACGCTAGCCCGATGACCCAGCACGCCCCGCCCTCGCACGGTGTCCGCCGCCCCCGCAATCCGCTCTCGATCCTCGCCCGCTGGCTGGGTAGGCACGAGACGCTGATGCGGCTGGCGCCGGCGATCATCTGGCTCGAGAGCCGCCTGCGTTCCTGGACCAATAATCGGGTGAGCCTCGTCGGCATCGCGGGCCTCGCGTCATTGCAGCTCACCGTGCCGGGCCGGAAGACGGGCCTCCCCCGGACGACGGCGCTGCTGTGCGTGCCCCTCGGCGATTCATACATCGTCACCGGGTCCAACTGGGGCCGGCCGAAGAACCCGGTGTGGTCGGTGAACCTGCTTGCCGCCCACGAGGCAGAGGTGAAGCTGGGCGCCGTCAGCCGCCGGATGAGTGTCCGACCGCTGGCCGGCCAGGAACGCGATCGGCTGTGGGAGGGCATCGTGCACTACTGGCCCGGCTATGAGATGGAGTTGCGCATCGCCGGCGGGCGCGAGTTCCGGATGTTCATGCTGGAGCCTCTGACCTCGACCGATCTCGGCCCGGACACCCTGGACGAGGACGGCCTGCGCTCGGCCTAATCCCCGCCAAACGGCCATGGGGGCGTCGCTGGTGCGCCTACCGAACGTCGCTGGCGAGCACCCCCATCCCCACCAGGAACTCAGCCTCCCGGACGCGGCGCAACCGATCCCGCGCCCGGCGAGCCTCATGCAACTGCGTCGCCCGCCTATCGGCCTGCACGCTTTCTCGATCGCTCTCCCTCACCACGGCCCTCTCCCCTTCACTCGCAACACAATCACAGTTGGTCGATCGTATAGCTGTAGCGGGCCTAAAGCCGCAGGTCGGCAAGCCTCATTGGTACATTTGATAGCTAGACGACCGTTCATGTGGTAGACATCACAACGCTGGGCGTAATGGGGAACGCCAGATGTTAGCGGCGAATATGTCCGCCAAATTTGGCCACTGCGGCGAGATCCGCACTCTGTGACGCGCCGAGCCGGCGGCCATCGCGCCGCGCGAAGCACTTGCCTAGAGGAGGCCTGCCCAAATGTCCCCTGCGCCACTGAACACCCCGGGTCCGCTCACGCTAGGAGGCGAGCCCGCCTCCACTGCGGTCCGCGACTTCGTCCCGCTGGCGGCCGATCTTATGACGCACTTCTCCCGCGCCAACCCGATCTTCAAGTCCTTCCACATGGAATCCGTGCATGAGGACTTGGTCGCGGTGACCGCGCAGGGGCTACAACTGGCGATCCGGCTCTTGGACCACAGGATGCTCCCCACCGACCGCGACCTGGACAGCATCCACACGCTGACTGTCCGACAAGCTCGCAAGGGCGTCCCGCTCAGCGCCATCCTCACCTTGACCGACGAGGGCATCAGCACCTTTCGCAATCTCATCCTCAGCCGAGCGGACGCCGAGGACACCGCCAATCTGAAGGAGCTCAACCACCTGCTGTTCACATTCGCGCAACGACTTCACTCCTTCGTCTCGGTCAGCTACCTGGCGGCGACCCCCGCGGGCACGCAGCTCGAGGAGCACTCCGCAGGCGCCCTCGTCAAGGCCATGCTGGATGGCGACGATCCGACCCAGCTCGCGTTGCAGCTGGGCATCGAGCTCGCACCCCGGTATCTCGTCCTACGGCTCCTCGTGAGCCTGCCGCAGCCTCGACCAGGTGCCCGGGACAGCGCGCACCAGCGCATCCAGGCCTACCGTGACCTCTCCGCGGCGCAAGCCACGATCGCCGCCCACTTCGGGGCGGCACTGCTCGAGGCCCCCGCTCCGCAGCGCGGCCTAGTCCTCATCGAGGGCACTCCCCACTGGGAATCAGTGTGCGAGGTCGTCCGCCAGGCGCAGGCCAAGATCGGGGTGCCGATCACGGCCATTGGCGAGGACGCCGCGCTCGCGGACGTCGCCGACGCCCAGGCCACCACCCGCGAGCTGGCGCACCTAGTCCGGCGGCTGGGGTTGCCGGCGCAGTCATACCGGATGCAGGACCTCGCGCTCGAGTACCAGTTGACCCGGAGCGGCCCCGGCCGCGACAGCCTGATCAACCTGCTCAAGCCACTCGACAGCAACCCGGAGCTGCTGCAGACGCTGTCCGTGCACCTGGCGAACGACCAGCACCGGCAGCGCACCGCGTCGGTACTGGGCCTGCACACGAACACCGTGGACAACCGGATCAAGCGCATCGCCCACCTGACCGGATTGGACCCGACTCTGCCCTCCGAGTTGATCAAACTGCGCGGGGCAATGATCTCGCTGGCCTTCGGCAGCACCGATACGGACAGTCGTCCAGTCAAATTGTGAGAATTCACATGACCCACTAGTAACCACCCACCCCGGACGCCCCAAACCCACTTTTCCCCACAGCGACGGGCTATAAAAAGTGTGGCGCAAATCACCGCGCTAACCTGTAACGAAAAAGGGGAACAACATGATCAATGGTCAGGATAACGCACTCCTCGGTGTCTTCGTCGACACGATCCTGCAGCTGTTCAACGCGGGCAGCACCGGCACCGGCTCGACGGATGGCGGCGGCGTCTCCTAGGGACGCTTTCGGGGCCCTGTGCGAAATCCTTCGCACAGGGCCCCGCTCTCGCCCCCACCACGCGAGGGGTGACCACACCGCCGTCCCCGCTGAGACCAGGAGCAAAAAATATGATCGCCGCACCAACCACCGGCGCGTTGGCCGTCGTCTTGAACACCGTCCTGCAGGCATTCAACGCGGGCAGCAGCTTCCTCTACACCAATAACTCCCCGATCCTCGGCGGCGGCGAAGATACCACCACGCCCGTGTCCGTGCCCTGACAGGAATCACCGTGATCAACCCGCAGCACATCCAGGGCAGCCTGGTTATCGACTTTGGCTCTCTCGCCAGCGCACTCGGCCTCGGCAGCGCCGGCCCCCTGGTGTCGTTCGGCAGCGCCGGCAGTCTTCAATTCAGCAGCGTCGGCGGATCTTGACAAACCACGCCGTCCCGCACGCTCGCATTCCCATCCATTCGCGCAACAGAAAGCAGGTCTCCCTGTGCCCACAATTCCACTCACCGGCGACCCCGTTGTCATCAACGTAATCGTCCAGCTCTTCAGCGCGGGCAGCAGCAATGCACTCGCCATGGGCGGCGTCGGGAGCAGCGGTCTCGGCAGCACCGGACTCGGCAGCTTCGACTCAGAGAGCCTCGGCAGCGCCACCTAGCATCAATCAATCCGCGCCAGACAGTATGAAGGGGTCCCGCTCAGATTTTTTGAGCGGAACCCCTTCACTTCTGTCTCACGGCGTCGACATGCGCCGCGCAGCCGACCCTGGCGCTTAGCTGCCGATCAGTCGCTGGGCCAGGTAGCCCTCAACCTGGTCCAGCGCGACGCGCTCCTGCGCCATCGAGTCCCGCTCGCGGATAGTCACGGCCTGGTCGTCGAGGGTGTCGAAGTCGACCGTGATGCAGAACGGCGTGCCGATCTCGTCCTGGCGACGGTAGCGGCGGCCAATGGCGCCCGCGTCGTCAAACTCGACGTTCCAGTGCTGGCGCAGCTGCTTGGCCAGGTCCTTCGCCTTCGGCGTGAGGTCGGCGTTGCGGCTGAGCGGGAGCACCGCGGCTTTGACAGGCGCGAGGCGGCGGTCCAGGCGCAGCACGGTGCGCTTGTCGACGCCGCCCTTCGCGTTGGGTGCCTCGTCCTCGGTGTACGCGTCGACGAGGAACGCCATCAGCGAGCGGCCGAGGCCGGCCGCGGGCTCGATGACGTATGGGACGTAACGCTCGCCATCGACCTGGTTGTAGTAGCTCAGGTCTGTGCCCGAGTGCTCACTGTGCGTCTTGAGGTCGAAGTCCGTGCGGTTGGCGATGCCCTCGAGCTCGCCCCACTCGCTGCCGGCGAACTCGAAGCGGTACTCGATGTCGATGGTCGATTTCGAGTAGTGCGAGAGCTTCTCCTGGGGGTGCTCGAACAAACGCAGGTTCTCGGGCGCGATGCCGAGCTCCGTGTACCAGCTCATGCGCTCGTCGATCCAGTACTTGTGCCACTCCTCATCGGTGCCGGGCGCGACGAAGAACTCCATCTCCATCTGCTCGAACTCGCGGGTCCGGAAGATGAAGTTGCCGGGGGTGATCTCGTTGCGGAAGCTCTTGCCGATCTGGCCGATGCCAAACGGGGGCTTCTTGCGCGAGGTCGTCAGGACGTTCGCGAAGTTGATGAAGATGCCCTGTGCGGTCTCGGGCCGCAGGTAGGCCAGGCCCTCCTCCGACTCGACCGGGCCGAGGAAGGTCTTGAGCATCATGTTGAAATCGCGCGGCTCGGTCCACTTGCCGCTGTTGCCGCAATCAGGGCAGTTGACGAGTTCCATCGACACGGAATCCGGGTCGTCGATGCCCTTCTTGGCCGCGTAGGCCTCCTGCAGGTGGTCCTGACGGTGCCGCTTGTGGCAGTTCAGGCACTCGACTAGCGGGTCGTTGAAGACCTCGAGGTGCCCGGAGGCCTTCCACACGTCGCGGGGCAGGATCACAGACGAGTCGAGCCCGACGGTGTCCTCGCGGCTGGTGATCATCGAGCGCCACCACTGGCGCTTGATGTTGTCCTTAAGCTCGACGCCCAGCGGGCCGTAGTCCCACGCCGACCTGGTGCCGCCATAGATCTCACCGCAAGGGAAGACCAAACCTCGGCGCTTGGCCAAGTTGACGACGGAATCGATGCGGTTGGATTTGCCTGCCAAGGGAGCCACTCCAGTCACGAGGTCCGCGGTGCGGACGGGTAGAGATACCGTGTCAGCCTATCCGGTCGGCGACCCTGTGCAGGAACCGCCCGATTCACAGCGCGGGAATCGCCCATTTGACATGCGCAATACTGCATATGAAAATGATTGTTATGACCATCGCCGAGGAGCCGCTGGACTCCCACACCGGCCACTCGCATTTCGACCATCCTCCGGTCCCCGACCGCGCCACCCTGGACTCCGCCGGCGAGCTGCTGCGCGCGCTGTCAGCCCCCCTGCGCATCGGGATTGTGCTGATGCTGCGCGATCACGCGTGCTGCGTGCACGAGCTAGTCGAGAACCTTGACGCCACCCAACCCCTGATCAGCCAGCATTTGCGCGTGCTCAAGGCCGCCGGCGTGGTGCGCGGCGAGCGTGCTGGCCGCGAGGTCCGCTATCGGCTGATCGACGACCATCTCGCGCACATCGTCGTGGACGCCATCGCGCACGCGCAGGAAGGCCAGCAATGACAACCCCAGCCCCTAAACCCGCGGTGCGCGCCACCCGCCAACGCAGCGCCATCAGCGCGCTGCTCGAGGACATCCCCGAGTTCCGCTCCGCGCAGGAGCTGCACGACGAGCTCCGCCGGCGCGGCGAGACGATCGGACTCACCACCGTCTACCGGACCCTCCAGTCCCTCGCCGAGGCCGACGCCGTCGACGTGCTGCGCACCGAGTCCGGCGAGGCCATCTACCGGCGCTGCTCCCTAGGGCACCATCACCATCTGGTGTGCAGCGAGTGCGGCTTCACCGTGGAGGTCGACGGTCCGGCGGTGGAGACGTGGGCCAAGGCCGTCGCCGCCGAGCATGGCTTCACCCGCGCCAGCCACACCGTCGAGGTCTTCGGGCTGTGCGCGGAGTGCAGCGCGAAGTGACCGCAGCCAGGTCCATCGCCCTGTTCATAGTCGCCGCACTGTTCGAGATCGGTGGTGCGTGGCTGATCTGGCAGGGCATCCGCGAGCACAAGGGCTATCTGTGGGTCGGCGCGGGAGTGCTCGCCCTGGGCGCGTACGGGTTCGTCGCCACCCTGCAGCCCGACGCGAACTTCGGGCGGATCCTCGCCGCCTACGGCGGGATCTTCGTCGCCGGCTCGCTGGCCTGGGCGATGGTGCTCGACGGTTTCCGGCCTGATCGCTGGGACATCACCGGCGCTGTGATCTGCCTGGCCGGGGTCGGCGTCATCATGTACTCGCCGAGGTAGGGGGAACCGCATGTCGCAGAGTCTCGACGACCGCCTGCATTGCACAAATATTCTCATCAGGCCCTGCACCAGGGTGTAGGTGTGTGCAGAGGCGGCTGAGTGCAGAGGCCTCAGGGCTTGCGCGCGACGAGCTTGTGGACCACGTCGAACGCGCCGCCGCGGCGGGCATCCTCGATCATGAAGCCTGCGGCCTCCAGGTAGGGCCCGGGCACGCGCATGAGGTGGTCGTGACCGAAGCGCACCGCCAGGGGGTCCACGGCCCGCATCATCGCCCTGACCAGTCCGTTCGCCGCCGGACCGTGCTCGGCCACCACGATCCGACCGCCCGGTCGCAGCACCCGGAACGCCTCGCGGCTCGCCTGCTCCGGGTCTGGAATGGTGCAGAACGTGAGGGTGGAGACGACGGTATCGACGGACTCGTCGCGCAGGTCCAACCGCTCCACGTCGCCCTGGCGTAACTCCACCCGCTGAAGGCCCTCCGCCGCCACCCGCTCACGCGCGACGTCCAGCATCCCCTCCGACAGGTCGATGCCGATGATGTGCGTCGCCTTGTCCCCATATAGCGGCAGGTTCAGGCCAGTGCCGACGGCGATCTCGAGCACCTCGCCCGTCGCCTCCCCGGTGGCCCAACCGCGGATCTCGCCCAGGAGATAGCGTTCCAGCAGCTGAATGCCACGGTCGTATTGGCCGGACATCTTGTCGAATGAGCGCTCGATGGCTGCGGCACTTGGCTGGCGCATGGGGGTTCCTCCGTGGGACTGGTTCACCCGAGCCTAGTGCGACGCGGCGGGCGTGGGCGGACCTTTCAACCCATCGAATCTGTCGACAACGTCGACAGATTCATCGCCGTCGCACCCGAATGTCTACGGAGGTGATCTCCACAGTCTGTGTGGACCGCCGTGAGATTCCCGCGGCCAAGCGGGACCAGGCCCGCCTGCGCGCGTCGGATCTGGGCAAGCGCTACGGCTGGCTCCACGCGCCTGCGGCTAGCGATCGGTGATCTGCGCGAGGACACGCGCGAGATCGTGCGCGCCGGCAGGCGTCCGGTCGGAGGTGCTGCCTGGGCGTTCTCAGATGTGGACGAATCCGGCCAGCTGCGGGGCGGCCTCGCCGAGGTGCTTGGCCTGGATGCCCTCGCCGATAGCTTGGAGTTTCCATCCGTCGCCGCCCCGGAACACCTTGGCCATCACCATTCCCGTGAACGGCATCCCGCCGTGCAGAGTGTAGCGGGCGAGCTCGTCACCGGCGGTGGTGGCGTCAATGAGCCGACAGAACGCGTTCTGCACCTGCTCGAACGTCTGCCCCTTATAAGAGGTGACGACGAACATGATGGTGTTGACGTAGGCGGGCACCCGGGTGAGGTCGACCATGATGACCTCGTCGTCGCCGTCGCCGGCACCGGTGCGATTGTCGCCCTGGTGCACCACCGAGCCGTCCTTGGACTGCAGCTGCCCGTAGTAGCAGACATCGGCGATCTGGTCGTCTGCGAACATGACCGCGGACGCGTCCAGGTCGATGTCGATGGCGCGGCTGCCGAACATCCCCCGCTTCTCGACCGGGTCCCAGCCCAGACCCATCTTCACCAGGGTCAGGGCGACGCCGCCGTCCTTGCGCAGGCTGACCCGCTGCCCCTTGACGAGGCTCACCGGCCGGCCCTTGGTCAGGTTGACCTCGGTGGACTGCGCCGGGGCCGGCGGCGAGGCTGCCGGTGCGGGCGCGGGGGTCGGCGCAGGCGCCGAGGCGGGCGCGTCGTCGACGCTGATGCCGTGGTCGGTGACCAGGTCTGCGAACCCACCGGCGTAGCCCTGCCCCACCGCCCGGACCTTCCAGGCGCCCTGGCGGCGGTACACCTCGAGCGCGACGACGACGGACTCGCTCGCCAGCCCGTCGATCGGGTACTCGTACAGCAGGCTTCCCGTCGCGTCGGCGACGCGCGCGGTCGGCGCGGGGAACTGCCCGAATGTGGCCCCCGGGTTGTCCAGGGTGATCACCGCGCGCACCAGGTCGATATCGGTGGGGATCTGGGCTGTGGTGATCTGCACTTCTGCGCCGCCGGGGCGGGTCAGCAGTTGGACGCCGGGGCCGCTGGGCTGGTTGAAGAAGACGAAGTCCGCGTCCGTGCGGACCTTGCCAGACTCGGTGAGCAGTAGCGCGGACACATCGGCCGGCGCGGATAGCGCGACGGAGATGGTGATCGTGTCGGCTTCCAGGGGCGCGTTCTGGCCTTTGGCGAGGGTGGGCATGCGGGGTCTCCTTCTCTCGGTGTCCTCGGCCCTCCGGCGGGGGCGCGTGACGGATGCGGCTGGGTCAGTCGATGATGCGGTGGCGGCGGGCTTCCCTGGTCCAGGCCGGGAACTCGGAGAGCAACCGGTCGTAGAGTTCGGCGTCGGGGATCTCGTCGATCTGGTCGACGGAGAAGAAGCCCACATTGTCGACGAGCCTGTCGGTGAGGTTGTCGAACTTCTCGAGAACCCCGAACCCGGCGCGGCCGAGGCCGATGAACTGCCAGAAGATCGGTTCGGCCACCGCGGCCCGCAGTTGCTCCTCGATCTCCTGGTTGCGGTGGACCCCGCCGTCGGAGAAGAACAGCACGAGGGTCGGGACGGACTGCGGATCGGCGGCGACCAGGGCGCGGACGTCGGCGATGACCTTCTGCTCCTCGTTCTGGATGCCGACGGCCCGCATGTCGACCTGGCCGGGTTCGAGGTTTTTCGCGCGGCCACCGAACAGTTTCAGCTGCCCGACGCGCACGTGCAGGCGGATCCACTCCGGCAGGTCGCTGAGCTCGAGGTCGGGCAGCCGTGCGCTGTGTGATGCGAACGTGAAGGCCTGCATGGCGCCGTCGTCGTCGAGGTGCGCGGCGACGGCCGCCATGCGCTCGACGATGCCGCCGACGATGCCCTTGGCGTAGAGCCCCCCCATCGACCCGGACGCGTCGAGGACCAGGACGATACGCGCCTTGAGCTGATCGCCGCCATGCTTTTGCAGCGACACCGCTACCTGCTTCTTGCGCAGGTCGAGGCGCTTGCGCATGTCCACCGGCAGGCGGTCCAGCGTCCCGGTCGGCAGCGCCATGGCCGGGGCGGCGGGCGCTGCCGTGGGGTCTGGGGCTGGGCCATCGTCGACGGCGACGCCGTGGTCGGTGACCAGCGCCGCGAAACCCCCGGCGTAGCCCTGCCCGACCGCGCGCACCTTCCAGGCGCCGTCGCGTCGGTAGAGGTCCACGGCGATGACGATCGACTCGGTGTCGAGACCGTCCATTCGGTACTCGAACAACAGTGTCCCGGCCGGGTCCCGCAGGTGCGTGACCGGCGGGCTGTGACGGCCGAAGGAACTGGTGGCGTCGGCCAAGGTGATGATCGCCCGAACCTGCGCGATCTCGGCGGGGATGGCGGCGAGGTCGACCGCGAGGCTGGCCGGCGCGCCCGCGAGTCCGGGCTGGAGGTGGACGCCGGGGCCGGCCGGCTGGTTGTAGAACACGAAGTCCTGGTCCGAGCGCACAATGCCGGCCTCGGTGACCAGCAGCGCTGACACATCCACGGCCGCGGATGCCGAGACGGTGATGATCATCTCACTGACGGCCAGGGGCGCGTTCTGCCCTCTGCTCAAATGCTGCGGCACGTCGACATCCTTTGCGGACCAATGGTTTCCGGACTGGTTGGGCGATGAGTCCAGGGGCGGATGTTCTCACCAGCGGTGATCAGGTTCTGGCCACCACATGATGTTATATCCCCCATCCCCATCTGCCGGCCGTCGCACCGACCGGAAGCCCACTCATACGATTTGCCGCGGACACGCGAATAGTCGACGACACAACGAAGGAACACCACCACCCAGCCTCGACCGCGACACCAGCGTCCCCACGCTCGTGCTGTTCTTCGCCGTCGACAACGCCGATGCCTCGCCGGACAGCCGCCTCTACGGGCTGTTGCTCTCGGAGTACGCGGACTGGTTGCGCGCCGCACGCGCCGCGGGTGTCCTCGCCTGATCACCATGGATGGCCTGCGCACCAAATGAGTTTGTGCCCCACCCCATAGCTGGGGTGGGGCACGATGCCCGGGGTGTCAGGGCTTGACTTGCACGCTCGCCGGCGCGTCGGCTGCTTCACCGACGTCGGGGTTGCGCTTGTTGCGAATGATGCTGGACACCAGCGCCGCAACGATCAGCACAACACCGGTCAGGCCGGTGACGATCTCCGAGACGTGGGTGCCGATCGAGTACAGCAGGATGAGCGAGAGGGCGCCGATGGCCCAGTGCGCGCCGTGCTCGAGGTACACGTAATCCGAGAGGGTGCCCTGCCGGACGAGGTAGACCGTGAGCGAGCGGACGAACATCGCGCCGACGAAGCCCAGGCCGAGCGCGATGATGATCGGGTCGGCAGTGATCGCGAATGCGCCGATCACACCGTCGAACGAGAACGACGCGTCGAGGACCTCGAGGTAGAGGAACAGGAAGAACCCGGCCTTGCCCGTGGCCTTGGCCAATTCACTGGGGCCGGTGCTGTCCTCGTCGACGTTGAACAACTCACCGAGCCCATTGACGACCATGTAGGTGATCATGCCCAGAGCGCCTGCGATCATCACGGTGGCGGTCTTGTCCTCCGGCGCGATGGCCGTGGCGGTGATGACCAGCAGCGTCGTCGCGATGACAACCTCGAGCTGGTTGAGCTTGCCAACCCGTGCCAGCGGCTTCTCGATCCACGACAGCCAGGTGATCTCCTTCTCCTCAAGCATGAATCCGAGGAACAGCATGAGGAGGAACATGCCGCCGAACGCCGCGATCTGCGGGTGCGCGTCGGTGATCAGCGTCTCGTAGCTGGCCGAGCCGTCGGGGAAGTACGCGGCGCCGTCCGCCGGCGGGTTCAACGCGAGGTCGAGCGCGGCGATCGGGCCGAGCCCGGAGGCGATCCAGACGATGACCAGCGGGAACACCAGGCGCATGCCGAACACGGCGATAACGATGCCGACCGTGAGAAAGATCTTCTGCCAGAACTCACTCATCCGCCGCAGCACGGTCGCGTTGATGACCGCGTTGTCGAACGAGAGGGAGATCTCGAGGATGGAAAGGATGGTGACCAGGAGCAAGGCTTGCGGGCCACCGTAGAGAAACGCCACCACGAGGGCGACGACGGTGACGGCAAACGAGACTCCGAAAATGCGGAGAACCACGAACGGTGGCCTTTCTCGGATTAGTCGGAACGTGACACCCTCATGGCCGCGTCACTCCAGAGAGGTGTGGAGAAGGCCGGAATCGAGGGCACTCGTGCTGGGGCCAGCTAGATCGGTGGCGGTGCGACCGATCGATCGGTCGCGCCGCAACCAAATTACATGTTCTAGACAGAGACTCCGAAATCGCGCGCGATGCCGGACAGGCCGGACGCGTAGCCCTGTCCGACTGCACGGAACTTCCAGTCCGAGCCATTGCGGTAGAGCTCACCGAACACCATGGCGGTCTCAGTGGACGCGTCCTCCGAGAGGTCGTAGCGGGCCAGCTCGGAGTTGTCGGCCTGGTTCACGACGCGGATGTACGCGTTGCGGACCTGGCCGAAGGACTGGCTGCGGGCGTCGGCGTCGTAGATCGAGACTGGGAACACGATCGAGTCGATGTTCGCCGGCACGGCAGCCAGGTTGACCTTGATGATCTCGTCGTCGCCGTCGCCCTCACCGGTGGTGTTGTCGCCGGTGTGCTCGATGGCGCCATCGGGGGACTTGAGGTTGTTGAAGAACACGAAGTGCTGGTCGGAGACGGCCTTCTTGTCCGCGCCCAGCGCGATCGCCGACGCGTCCAAGTCGAAGTCCTCCCCGGTCGTGACGCGCAGATCCCAGCCCAGGCCCACGGCCACCGCGGTCAGGCCCGGAGCCTCCTTGGTAAGTGAGACATTGCCACCCTTGGTCAGGCTCACGCCCATGTTTGTCCTCCTGGACTTGTTGTGCTGTGACAATTCCCGGCACGTGCCGGGAATCTGGTTTACAGCCTAGATTCAGCGCTGGCGCCTGCGACACGAAGCCATGCCATCGGAGCAGCCAGCAGTCTGAATAGTTCTCAGAGGTCGAACTCGCCCGGGTTGATCCCCACGGCGAAGCACGCTTCCTTGACCGCGTTCTTCTCGTGCTGGTCGAAGTCGCCATCCGCGCCACCGATGATGATGCCGATCTGGATCACCGCGCGCGCCTGCTCCGGCTTGGACTTGAGCTTGCCGATAGTGGCAGTCGCCTCGACCTTGCCGAAGTCGAAGTCGCCCTGCAGCTTGTCGCAGTACCAGTCGAACTTCTGTCGCAGCTCATCCGGGGTGAAGACCTTCAACGACTCATTCGACATGATCAGCGCGGCCGTCTTCTGCCGCTCCGCCGGGTCGATACTGCCGTCGGCGGCCGCGATCAACGCGCACATCGCCATCGCGCCGTTGGCGAACTCCTTGTTCTTGAACTGGGCAGTCTTCGTCTGCAACTGCCCGTTCAGCTCCTGGGTCTTCGCCTTGAGCTGGTCCCAGAATGCCATCGGTCCTCCTGTGTTAGGTGTAGGTGGCAACTAAAAGGGCCGCCACCTGAGTGGGGCTGCCCGATTACGGGTGGACGCGCGGTTGCGCGGCGCACTGCACTGCCAGGGTCGATACTAGGTGCATTTCTGGTCGGAGCTCCGCCTGCTGCACTTCGCCAGCCCAATTCGCCTGTCAGCGTTCGCGCTTGACGTCCGCTAGCGGGCCCCAATGCAGCGAAGGGGCCGACCCCACCGGGCCGGCCCCTCCACTGCATTTCAAGAACTACACCCCGGCGAGCACCTTCTCGGAGTTCGCGTCGATGCTCGAGTCGGATTCGCTCACGATGTCGTGGCCCTTCGTCTCGACCATCTTCCACACGCAGAACACGCTGACCAGCGACAGTGCCGCGAGCATGTAGCCGACGTACTCGGTGTGGCCGTTCGCCACGAACTGCGCGGCGGCCAGCGGGGGCAGCGCGCCGCCGAGGATCCCGGCGAGGTTGTAGCCCAGGCCAGCGCCGGTGTAGCGGTAGCGCTCGTGGAACATCTCGGGCAGCGCCGCGCCGGCCGGGCCGTAGGCGATGCCGAAGATCACCAGCGTGATGATCAGTGCCACCGCGAACAGCACGGGGTTGCCGGTGTTCAGGATCGGGAACAGCGCCAAGACCCAGACCACTGCCAGGATGCACGAGGACATGATGACCCGTCGGCGGCCGAGCTTGTCCGAGAGCATCGCGGAGCCCAGGATCGCGGCGCCGAAGAAGACCGCGGCCACCATGCCCATGGTCAGGACGAACGGCCGGGTGAAGCCGAGGGTCGCGGTGCCGTAGTTGGTCAGGAACGCGGTGCCGATGTAGAACAGCGAGAACAGGCTCGACAGCGCGCCGCCGGCGATCAGGATCTCCTTGCCCTGGAAGCGGATGGCGTCCAGGAACGGCAGCCGGTTGGCCGGGGCGCCGGTGGCGGCTGCTGCTGCGGAGTTGCGGCGCTGCACCTCCTTGAACACGGGGGTCTCGTCAACGGAGATGCGCACCCACAGGCCCACCGCGACGAGCAGTGCCGAGAGGATGAACGGCACGCGCCAGCCGATGGCCATGAATGTGCTGGTCGCGCCCATGTCGGAGCCGGCGGACAGGGAGAACAGCAGGAACGTGCCGCTGGAGAGGATGAAGGCGAACGCGGGGCCCATCTGAGGGAACGCGGCGTACAGCCCGCGCTTGCCCGGAGGTGCGTACTCGGCGGTCAGCAGCGTCGCGCCGGCCCATTCGCCACCGACCGCGAAGCCCTGCATGAACCGCATCGCCACCAGCAGCACCGGCGCGATGAGCCCGATGCCGTTGGGGAACAGCCCGAACACCCCGGTGTGCGTGCCCGGGAGCAGCCCGATGATCACCGTCGCGATGCCCATGATGAGCAGCGTCCACACCAGGGTCTGCTTGCGGCCGATCCGGTCGCCGAAGTGCCCGAAGATGATCGCGCCGACGGGCCGGGCGAAGAACGCGACAGCGAACGTCGCGAAGGATGCCATCGTGGCCATGCCGGGGCTCATGTCCGAGAAGAAGATCGTCGGGAACACGAGCGCGGCGGCGGTGCCATAGATGAAGAAGTCGTAGAACTCGATCGTGGTGCCGATGCTGCTGGCCAGCGCCACGCGACGAAGGCGAGCCTTCGACAGCGGCTGCGGTGTCGCGGTGGGTGTCGCCGCCGCGGGTGAGGTGGTGGGCATCAAACGCTCCTGGGGCTCAGGGCCACTGTGAGTGGCCTAACACCTCAGAACCGTAGTGATTATCACCACATCGTCACTACACCCAAAAGGGTGTAGCGACGATCTAGGGCAGGATCCCCAGGCTTCGCGCCCTGGTCACGGACTCGAAGCGGGTGCGGGTCCCCAACTTCTGCCCGGCGTTGCGGAGGTAGGCCTTCACCGTCTCCGGTTTGAGCGAGAGCCGCTGCGCCGTCTCGATGTTGGTGCAGCCGAGGGCCACCTGGGCCAGGACATCGATCTCGCGGACGGACAGCAGCGGGGCCGCCCGCATATGCGTCAGCACGGTCCCACCATCCCCGGCGCTCGACATCATCGGGTCGCTCCGGCTGATATCGGCCAGCTGCCCGCAGGCGCCCTCGAGGCGGTCCCGCACGGATTGATCGCCAATTTGGCCAGCGATCATCCTTAGCTCGGAGTACAGCTCACGGAGCATCTCGCGGTCGGTGCCCGCCACCCCGCCGGGCGCGTGCTCCACCGCCGCGGCCTCGGCATACTGGACCCGCCGATTGACCTCACGGCGAATCCGCAGCTCGTCAGACAATCCCCGCACCGCGTTGGCGACGGACCTGCGCACGCCGTCGCCGAAGGTCACCGCGGAGTGGTCGGCGCCGTAGAAGACCGCCTTAAGCCGGTTGTCCACCATCAGCGGGACCGCGATCATCGAGCGCAATCCCTCGGCGGCCACGTTGGAGCGGTATTCGGAGGTGATGCCGGACGACGCGCAGTAGTCGACCACCGCGGCGGCGCGGCCGGTATCCACCACCCGTCCGCCCAGACCGCTCCCGGTCCTGACGTCGAGGCCCTTTAGCGCACCTGTCCGCAGTCCAATGCCACCCTCAAGCCGCATGATCCGGGGCCCGACAATCCCGAGAAACGCGACCGGAAGTCCCGTTTTCGCGCGAATCTCCCGGAGGGTCGCGCGCACCGCGTCACCTTGAGGGTGAACTTCCAAGTCGTCGATGCCCAACACCTCCCAGCCGCTCCGCCCACCTGCGTGTACGCAGGGTCACTAAGTGTACCCGAGCGTGACCCGCGCACCTGGGAGTTCAGCCACGGGCCAAGTCCCGGCTGCCCCCCCCCCGCTCTGCCCTATCGCATGAACCGGTCGATGAAGGTGTTGCTGAATGGCGTGGTCCCAGTTCCCGTCGCCGCCCTGGCGGAACGTGTTCGGCACAGTGCGGGTGAGGAACTCCTCGTCCTGACACGCGGCCTCGTCGGTGAACGCCCAGCCCTTCGACCACTCCGGCCGGAAGGTGGCGTAGTCGCCGGAGTAGTTCGCGACCATCCACCGCTCCATCTCACGAAGGAATGCCGACAGCCCCGGCGTACTGCCCCTTCGACGCGTAGTGGGTCATCCGCTCGTTCAGCCAGCTCGTCATCTCATGGATCACGCGGGCGATGTTGGACCGCTTGGTGATCACGGCGCCGCCCCCGGCGACCACGCGCACCGTGGTGTGCCGCAGATAGAACCTGCATGCCCCTGGCAACCTGCCCCAGGGGCGTGGTCCCGTCTCGGAGAGGTTGTCGGAGAAGAAATAGTTGTACGGGCCGTGCACCTCCTCAACGAAGCTCTCGTAGGTCCGCCCCGGCGACCCGGGCGGCGCGAACAGCTCCCGCCACGGGATATCCGTGAAGCTCTGGCACCGCAAGCGGTAGTTCTCCCCGGCCTGCAGCGTCACCGACGTGATGAAGGTGCGCCCGAGGTGCGTCAGGAAGGCGGTGCTCTCGGAGTCCGTCCGCGCGAACTCGCGGAGCACATAGGAGCCCGCGGCGTCATCCCACACCACGGCGGTCAGTGCGGTGATCAGGTTGCTCAGCGAGCCGAAGGACTGTCCGGGGGTGACGGTCTCACCGGCGGCGGGGTACGTCGCGCCGATCGCGAGGGCGCCCGCGATGGACAGATCCCCGATCGCCGGCGAGTTGGCCCAACCCAGGCCCCGCCCCTGCAGCGCCGTGAGGATCGACTTGACGCTGGCGCCGGAGCCCGCCGTCACCGTCGAATGCGGTCCCGCGCTGTGGATGGCGACGGCGTTCAAGTGCACCATGGTGTCCACCAAGAGCACTCGATCGACGGGCTCCCCCGCGACCACCGTCAGGGGGCTCCAGCCGTGCATCGTGCCGCGCGCCCGGAGCGTGTACCCGTTCTCCCGCGCCCAGTTCGCGAGCGTGACGACATCATCGGCATGCCTGGCGTAGGCCTGCTGGGACAACGGGATCCCCGCCGGGAATGCGGGTGGGGCCGGCAGCGTGGATTGCGGGCCCCAGGGCACCGCCCCCGCGGGCGACCAGGTCAAACCGGCAAGGGCTAGCGCGCCTGCGCCGGCCGCGAGAAACCCCCGTCTGCTTATCGATCTGGTCGTCGATCTTTGATCCGCCGCGCTGTGTGCCACTGAACTCGCCTCTATCGAATGGGATGTACGTCATGCCCAATCTCGAACAAGATCTATTCCTGTGCCACTGGCCTATTAATCCGCGCAACCCAGACCCCCTGCTTGACAAAAGTCGTACCGTCAATCCATAGTCATTCCACTAATGAACTAGTGAAAGGGCAATGGATGATCGAGTTCCGCATCAACCGGCAATCCGGCCTCCCCACCTATGCCCAACTGATCGCGCAGGTGAAGCAGGCGCTCCGCTTGGGGATCCTCGTTCCCGGCGACAAGCTGCCCACCGCGAAGGACGTCGTCGGCGAGCTCGCGATCAACCCCAACACGGTGCTCAAGGCCTACCGCGAACTGGAGCATGAGGGCCTCGTGGCGGCAAAACCCGGCCTCGGCACCTTCATCACCGCCTCGCTCGCCAAACCCGGCATGGCCGAGCGAGCCGCGCTAAGTGAGGAACTCACGCAGTGGATCCGCCGCGCCGTCGCCGCCGGCCTCGAGCGCACCGACCTCGAGGCCCTCGCGGCCGACACCCTCGACGCCGAATTCGGCCCCGACACAGGAGAGACCACATGACCGCGCTCGCCATGGAAGATGTGCACAAGAGCTTCGGCAGGAAACGCGCGCTGCGCGGCTGCACCTTCCAGATCCCCCAGGGCAGCGTCACGGCCCTCGTCGGCATGAACGGCGCGGGCAAGTCCACACTGATGTCGATCGCCGTCGGTCTGCTCACCGCGGACTCCGGAGACATCGTCGTGCTCGGCCAGACCCCCGGCCAGTCCGGCATCAGCAAGGGCCTGTCATATCTAGCGCAGCACAAGCCGCTGTACCCGTCGTTCACCGTTGCGGAGACGCTGCGCTTCGGCAAGGAGACCAACCCCGACTGGGACCAGCCGTACGCTCTGAGCCTGATCGAGTCCGCCAACATCGCGCAGGACTCGAAGGTCAAATCCCTCTCCCCCGGCCAGCGTGCCCGCGTCGCCCTGGCCCTCGCCCTGGGACGACGCCCGAAGCTCCTGCTGCTCGATGAGCCCCTCGCCGACCTCGACCCGATCGCCCGAAGGTCCATCGCCGGGGCCCTGATGACCGACGCCGCCGAGCGCGGCACCACCATCGTGCTGTCCTCGCACATCATCGCCGAGCTCGCCGATGTGTCCGACCGCATCCTGCTGCTCGGCGCCGGCCGAGTTCGCCTGTCCTGCAGCCTCGATGAGGTCCTGGCAGATCATCACCGCCTGCTCGGGCCGGCCAACACTGAATACACCGGCTCCGGCGCGGTGGTCGAGACTCGTTCCGGCGCACGGCAATCCACGTTGTTAGTGCAGGGACCGCGCCCGACGCCCGCCGAGGGCTGGCAGATCGAGACCCCGACGCTCGACGACATCATTATCGCCCACCTGTCCGCCGCAGAATTGGAGTCCAAATGATCTGGGCCACTTGGCGCCAGCACCGCGCCAGCCTCATCGCCGCGCTGAGCGTGATCGGGCTGCTGATCGCCGCCGTCGTGGTCAGCACACTGATCCTGCGGCCAACCGGCGCGGTGCAGTTCCTCGGGGGCTATAGCGTCTGCTATGAATCCGGCTCCGCGGCCTGCAAGGCGGAGACGGTTCTCGACTTCACCACCCTGTTCTCTACGGTCCTGCCCCTGCTGCTCGGCGTCTTTGTCGGCGTGACGGTGTTCGCCCGTGACATCGCGCGCGGCACCCACGTGCTGGGGCTGTCGCAGTCGGTGAGCCGCGGCCGGTGGTTCTGGTCGAAGCTGCTGGTGGTGTTCGTGCCAGTCGTTGTAGCCGCGACCGCTCTCGGGGCCGCGCTGCAGTGGTCCCGTGGGTTTACCTTTTGGGCCCGCAACGGCTCCGTCCTGGATTTCCCGACGTTCCAGTCCTCGGCCCTGTTGCTGGGCGCGACGACCGCGTTCGCGCTGGCCCTCGGTGCCGCGATCGCCCTGCTCCTGCGCCGGTCCCTGGCCTCGATGGCGCTGACGGTGGTAGTCGCCGGTGCGGTCCTGGTCTCGCTCGGGGCCTTCGCCCGGCCGCACTACGCCACCCCGGATATCGACGCGCAGAGCCTCGACAACGGAATGCCCTACTACTCGTTTGGAACCACCAGCGACAACCAGCGAATCTGGACCGTCAGCTCCGGGTATGTCGACGCCGCTGGCCGCGGCATCACGATCGACCGCGGGTCCTGCCAGATCTATCAGGAAGACCAGGACTACCCCGAAGCCGCACCGGAGGAGACCACCGCCGCATTCGAGGCGCGATCGAAGGCGTGGCACGATGCCCACACCGCGACCGAGGTCGAGTGCCTACGGGCGCAGGGCGCGGACCACTATCAGATCAAGTACCACCCGGAGAGCCGGTTCTGGCGCTTCCAGGTCACCGAGTCCGCGATCCTGCTGCTGCTCGCCGGCGCCCTGCTGATCCCCGCACGGTGGGGGCTGCGGCGGCTGCGGCCGTAGCCTCGGACTCACACGGGCGACAGTTCCTACAATTTCCAGTATCGTAGGAACTGTCGCCCTAGGAGGAGTTCATGGCCTCAACGCTGTCCACCAGTAACCCCGCACTGCAGCGCGCGGTCGAGAACACGCTGCGCAGCGTGTTGGCGTTGGGCGTCGCGGTCCAGGCTGTCGACGCGCCGACGACGCCGCAGATCGCACGGGCCGTGCAGGCCACGGAGAATCGCTGGCGCGCCATTGAATCCGAATTCGGACTGCTTAACAGCACCGACGTCGCCCGGCTGCTCGGATCCCGCGCGTCGAATACCCGCAGCTTCACAGCCGACCAGCGCAAGGCCGGTAGGGTGCTCGGCATCCGCAGGGGGAAGAGCTACCTCTACCCCGGTTTCCAATTCGATGCGAACGGTGTTGTGCAGACGGCCATTCCCACGATCCTCCGCCTGGCCGCAGACGCTGATTGGTCGGCGGAGAGCACCGCGATGTGGCTGTGCTCTCCTAGTGGGTGGCTCGCCGACCGCCGCCCTGTCGACCTCCTGGCGACGGAACCCGATGCGGTACTCGCCGCCGCCCGGGCGAAGTTCAACACCCAATGGTGACGCCGAGCCCGCCTGAGCCGTTCAATCCGCACACGGTCACTCTGCCCGCCGGCAGCCAGTTGGTCCGCGTATTCAACAACGCTCCGGGCAGGACCGCGGCGATCTTCAATCCCGGCCTTGGCCCGGGCGGGCGCTTCTCCTTTTTTGGCAGCCCGCCGGTCCCCGTGCTGTACGCCGCGCAGACGCAGGAGGCCGCCATCTGCGAGACCCTCCTGCACGATGTGCCCGTCACCGGCGGGGTCCTGTTCCCCGAGGACTACGAGAACAAGGTGGCGGCCCGCCTCTCGACCACTCGGGATCTGCGGCTGGCGTCGTTCCTCGGCACGGGACTGCGGGCGCTCCGCATCGAGGCGGCGCAGCTGGCGGACACCACCGCCAGCGAGTACCCGCGCACAGTCGGGTGGGCTGAGGCCGCGCATCGCTGCGGGCTCGACGGCGTCGCGTGGATGTCCAAGCGCTGCAACAGCGACCGCGCGTATGTGTTGTTCGGCGACCGCCTTACGTCTACAGACCTAGAGATCGACCCAACCTATGGCCGGATCTTCGCCACCGGCGCTGACCTCGACTGGCTCATCGACTTCTGCGCGGGGCTGCACGTCGATGTTCTGGCGCCCCGGGTCTGACGTCCATCCGGTGCAGCCCTGCCGTATCAACACCCTCTGGTAGCCACCGACTGCGTGTCACCGGCTCCAAGTGTCAGTCTTCCTGGTCCGGGGGAACCATCAGCAAGCCCGATTCCTCGGTGACGCGGCACGATGCCTGGTTGCAGAGATAGCATCATCGCCGGGATGAGCCCAGGGGCGAGGACTACGTGCGCCACCTACCGAAGCCTCAACGTCGTCCGCAATCACTGTGCGCACCATGCTCGGCTGCGGAACCGACCGTTTCCCTACCCGCCAACGAAGGCACAGGCCAATCGTGACGTCCCGCCGGGCAGGGTACGCACCCTTGCTTCCACCGCGCGCCGGCTCAGCCCAGCGCCAGCTCCCGCGCGTCCGCCGCCCCGCCGAGGATCAGCAGCAGCATCGTCGTCAGCGCCGCCGGGGCGAGTCCACCCGCGGGAAATACGTACTGCAGCAAAAGGTCTGCCTGCTCGCCGCGATCCACCAGCTCCACGGAGCCGAACTGCACCAGCCGCCGTGCCTCGTCGGTCCGGCCGCGCAACCCTTCGTCTAGCTGCACGTCCCAGGCGAGCACGCAGGTCATCGACACCATCTCGAGCCCCGCCGCGAGCTCCACCACGCGCACCGACCACACGCAGCCCTCGTTCACGAAGCTCAGCGAGCCGTCGTCGGTGGTGGATATCTCCCCGGCCAGCCCCGCGAGCGCCGAGAGGACCCCAGCGTGCACCGCCTCCACCGCGTCGCTCATTTGACTGCTCCAAATCGTCTGTCCCGCTTGGCATATTCCACGCACGCGGCCCACAGGTCCCGGCGGTCGAAGTCTGGGAACAGCGTGTCCTGGAAGACCAGTTCGGCGTAGGCGGACTGCCACGGCAAGAAGTTCGAGGTGCGCATCTCGCCGGACGGGCGCAGGAACAGGTCGACGTCGGGCATATCCGGCTCGTCCAGAAAGCGCGCCACCGTCGCCTCGGTGATCTTCGCCGGGTTGATCCGGCCGGCGGCGACCTCCATCGCGATGGCCTTCGCCGCGTCGGCGATCTCGGCCCGGCCGCCGTAGTTCACGCACATCGTCAGCGTCATCACGGTGTTGTGCTGGGTGAGCTCCTCGGCGATCTCGAGCTCCTTGATCACCGACGCCCACAGCCGCGGCTTGCGCCCGGCCCAGCGCACGCGGACGCCCATCTCGTGCATCTCGTCGCGCCGGCGCCGGATCACGTCGCGGTTGAAGCCCATGAGGAATTTGACCTCCTCGGGGCTGCGCTTCCAGTTCTCGGTGGAGAACGCGTAGGCCGAGAGCCAGCCCACGCCCAGCTCGATACAGCCCTCGAGGGTGTCCATCAGGACGGCCTCGCCCTTCTCGTGCCCGGCGGTGCGCGGCAGCCCCCGCTCCTGGGCCCAGCGCCCATTGCCGTCCATCACGAGGGCCACGTGCTGGGGAATGAACTCGGCAGGCAGCGCCGGCGGGGTGGCGCCGGAGGGGTGGGGGGCGGGCCGGCGGATCACCCGGTTGGCCTCAGCTGCCGATGGCCGTGCTTTGCGTCGCTGGATCACGTTGACCATCTTGCCTGACGAGCCCGCTGTACGGGCTGGCGCGCTCGATCAACGGCAGCGTCCGCAACTGTCGCTCGAGGTGCCACTGCAGGTGGGCGGCCGTCAGGCCACTGGCCTGGCTGCGCTGGGACTCGGTCGAGGACTCGGTCTCGTCCCAGCGCCCGTGGTAGAGGGCGTCCATCAGGTCGAGGACCCCGGGCGAGGGCGTCGCAGACCCGGGCGGCCGGCAGTGCACGCACACGGACCCGCCGGCGGCCACGTGGAACGCGCGGTGCGGGCCGGGAGCGGAGCACTGGGCGCAGTCGTCGAGGGCGGGCGCCCAGCCGGCGAAGCTCATCGCCCGCAGCAGATACGCGTCGAGCACCAGGGACGCGGGCCGCTGGGCCAGCGCGAGGGCTCGAAGCGCGCCGACGGTGAGCTGCTGCAGCTCCCGCGCGGGCGCACGCTCCTCGCCGGCCAGTCGCTCGGCGGTCTCGAGCATGGCGCTGCCGGTGGTGTAGCGGCCGTAGTCGGAGGTCATATCCTCACTGAACGCGTCGAGGATCTGCACCTGGGTGACGATGTCGAGGTTGCGGCCGGGATAGAGCTGCACGTCGATGTGGGTGAACGGCTCGAGCCGGCCGCCGAATTTCGACCGGGTGCGACGCACGCCCTTCGCGACGGCGCGGACCAGGCCGTGCTCACGGGTGAGGAGGGTGATGATGCGGTCGGCCTCGCCCAGCTTGTGTTGCCGCAGCACGACGGCCCGATCCCGATATAACCTCACTGACCCAGCTTAGGCGCTGGCGCCGACAAACCTCCGCAGGCGACACTGTTCGTTCGAACGAACAGTGATAATCTCAGGGCACATCACCAATCCACGGAGGCCCTGTCTTGACGTCGACCATCTCCAGCCCGCGGACCCTGCACGGGCAATTGGCCCAGCTGCTCGACGAGTCCGTCAGCTCCGTCGAGCTCACCACTCGCTCGCTCGACGCCATCGAGGCCAGCCAGCCCACCCTCAACGCATTCCGCCGCATCCGCCGCGACGACGCCCTGGCCGAGGCCTTGGCCGCCGATCAGCGCCGCGCGCAGGGCGAGGACCTCCCGCTGCTCGGCGTGCCAATCGCGATCAAGGACGACGTCAACCTCGCCGGCCTGCCCACCGCCTTCGGCTGCGACGACGCGAATCTCCCGCCCGCCCGCGCGGACTCCGAGATGGTCCGGCGACTGCGCGCGGCTGGCGCCATCATCGTTGGCAAGACGAACACCCCCGAGCTGGGCCAGTGGCCGCTCACCGGCGGTGCCGGCAACCACACCCGGAACCCGTGGAGCCGTGAGCACACCCCCGGCGGGTCGTCGGGTGGCAGCGCGGCGGCCGTCGCGGCGGGCCTGGTCCCCGCGGCGCTCGGCAGCGACGGCGCGGGCTCGGTCCGCATCCCCGCCGCGTGCACCAACCTCGTCGGCATCAAGCCCCAACGCGGACGCATCCCCACCTTCCCGGACGCCGACCCGTTCTATGGCCTCACCGTCATCGGCCCCCTCGCGCACACCGTCGCGGACGCCGCTCTGCTCCTCGACACGCTCTCCGGCAACTACCCCGGCGACGCTGCCCAGCCGACCCCCGTCTCCGTCAGCGAATGGGTGGGTCGCGATCCCGGCAAGCTGCGGATCGCGCTCTCCCTCGATATCCCATTCACCGCGACGCCGTCCAAGCTGGACCGCCAGGTGATCTCCGCCGTGGAGAACGTCGGCGCGGCCCTGACCCGCCTCGGCCACGACGTCGTCATCGACAACCCCCGCTACGGCATCCTGTTCGGCCTGAACTTCCTGCCACGCTCGATGTGCGGGCTCGAGGACTGGCGCCAGCACTTCCCCGACCCCTCGCTGCTAGATCACCGCACGCTCGAGCACTCGCGCAACGGCCGTGTGCTGCACGGGCTTCCGCTGGCCGCCGCCCGCAAGGCCGAGCCCCGCATCCGACGTCGTATCGGAAAGGTCTTCGACCGCGTCGACCTCGTCCTCGCCCCCACCACCGCCACCCCGCCTGTGCGCGCCGACGCGATTGACGGGCTGAATGGCTGGCAGACTGACAAGGTCATCACCGCGTTCTGCCCCATGACGTGGCCATGGAACGTACTCGGCTGGCCCAGCGTGAACGTGCCCGCCGGGTTCGCCACCGACGGCCTCCCCCTGGGCGCGCAGATTATGGGCAACGCGAACTCGGAGCCACTGCTGGTGGCCGTCGCCGCACAGCTCGAGGAGGAACTCCAGTGGACCAGCCACCAGCCGACCCCGTGGTGGTGAGCGCCCGGGACCGGATCCTGTCCGCGGTCCTCGAGGTCATTGGCACCGACGGCATCCCGGCCGTGACAAATCGCCGGATCGCGGCCGAGGCCAAGGTCTCGCTCGGCTCGGTCACCTATCATTTCGCGACCCAGCCGGACATGCTGCGCGCGGCGCTCCTGCGATTTGTCGAGCAGCTGACCACCCGGCTGACCGCGGAGACCGCCCGGTACGCGGGCCTGGTCCCGGACCTGTCCGAGGCGGCCGCGCTAGTCTCCGAGGTCGCCGCCAGCCTGGCGTTCACCTCAGAGCAGGTCGCGTCCTTCGAGCTGTACCTGCAGGCTGGCCGCGACACGTACCTGCGCGAGTCCGCCGCAGAGTGCTTCGCCGCCTACGACGCGCTGACGATCACAGTGTTGACCGCGCTCGGCGTCCCGGACGCGCAGCGGCTGGCCCCGGCAATCGTCGGCATGATCACCGGCCTACAGTTGCGCCGCCTCGCCACCGGAGAGCCCGGCCAACAAGTCGGCGAGGCCCTTGCGCTACTGGTCGCCGGCACGGCCCGGCCCTGAGCGCGCCCGCCTAGAGGCGTCCCACACATAAACCGCAGCCCTTCCGGTCAGACGCGGCCCCGGCAGGGGCTGCGTCGTGCGGGAAGGGCTGCGGCCTTACGCCACAAGGCAGGAAGCGGGAACGCTAGAAGCCGAGCTTGCGCATCTGCTTCGGGTCCCGCTGCCAGTCCTTGGCGATCTTCACGTGCAGCTCCAGGTAGATCTTCACGCCGAGCAGCGCCTCCATCTGCTTGCGTGCGTTGGTGCCGACGGCCCGCAGCCGGGAGCCGCCCTTGCCGATGACGATGCCCTTCTGGCTGTCGCGCTCCACGTAGAGCAGCGCGTGCACATCGAGCATCTCGCCCTGCTCGGGGCGGCGGCCCTCACGCGGGATGACCTCCTCGATGACGACGGCCAGGGAGTGCGGCAGCTCGTCGCGAACACCTTCCAGGGCAGCCTCGCGGATGAGCTCGGCCATGAGCACGGACTCGGGCTCGTCGGTGAGCTCACCATCCGGGTAGAAGGCGGGGCCGGGATCCATCTTCGAGGCGAGGAGGTCGATGACGACCTCCGTCTGCTCGCCCGCCTTCGCGGAGACCGGCACGACGTCGCAATCGGGGCCGAGCAGCTGCGAGAGCGCGAGCAGCTGCATCGCGACCTGCTCCTTCGTCACCTTGTCGATCTTGGTGACGATGCCGAGGATCTCGGTCTTGGGCGCCATCTTGCGCACCTGCTCGAGGATCCAGCGGTCACCGGGGCCGATCTTCTCATCGGCGGGGATGCACAGGCCGATGACGTCGACCTGCGAGTACGTCTCCTGCACCAGGTCGTTCAGTCGCTGGCCGAGCAGGGTGCGGGGCCGGTGCAGCCCGGGGGTGTCGACGAGAATCAGCTGCGAGTTCGGGCGGTGCACGATGCCGCGGATGGTGTGCCGGGTCGTCTGCGGGCGGCTGGAGGTGATCGCGATCTTCGCCCCGACCAGCGCATTGGTCAGCGTGGACTTGCCGGTGTTGGGCCGGCCCACGAAGCAGACGAATCCGGAACGGAACTCTTGGGCATCAGCCTTGGTGGCCATGGTCGCGACCTTTCGCGTCGTACTTAGGTGTGTCGTGCTGGGATGCGTCTAGCTGGGCTGTCGGGTCCTGCTGGGAATCTTCGGGCGCCGACTCCTCGAGCCGGCTCGCGAGGATGGTGGTGACGCGGATGCGTCCGCGCGGGTCACGCCCGCCCTCGGCGGTGAGCGCGATGCCGTGGGTGCTGACCTGTGAGCCGGGGAGCGGGACGCGGCCGAGCTCGTGCGCCAGCAACCCGCCCACGGTCTCGACCTCGGGATCGTTCATCTCCACATCGAACAGCTCGCCGAGGTCGTCGATGGGCAGGCGCGCCGAGAGCCGGTAGGTCCCGTCCAGAAGCTCTTCTACGGGCGGGGTCTCTGACTGGTCGTACTCGTCCGCAATCTCGCCGACGATCTCCTCGATGATGTCCTCGATGGTGACCAGCCCGGCGATGCCGCCGTACTCGTCGACCAACATCGCCATGTGGTTGCGGTCGCGCTGCATCTCATCGAGGAGGGCGTCGAGCCGCTTCGAATCCGGCACGAACACGGCCGGGCGCATGAGTTGTCCGACGGTGACGCTGCGGCCGCCGTCGACCGAGTAGTAGGTCTTGGTGACGACATCCTTGAGGTACACGATCCCGATGACGTCGTCGGCACTGTCCCCGATCACGGGGATGCGGGAGTGCCCGCTGCGCACGGCCAGGGAGGTCATCTGCCCGGCGGTCTTGTCGGCCTCGATCCACACCATCTCGGTCCGCGGGACCATGACCTCGCGGGCCGACGTGTCGCCGAGGTCGAAGACGGACTGGATCATCCGCCGTTCGTCGTCGGCCACCACGCCGCGCTCCTGCGCCATGTCGACCAGCTCGCGCAACTCGATCTCGGAGGCGAAGGGGCCCTGGCGGAACCCCGGTCCGGGGGTGATGGCGTTGCCAAGCAGGATCAGCACGCGGCTGACGGGGTCCAGGATGGTCCCGATCACCTGCAGGGGCACGGCCGCGGCGAGCCCGATGGGATACGCGTGCTGGCGGCCGAGAGTGCGCGGCCCGACGCCGATCACGACGTAGCTGAGCACCACCATGATCGAGGCTGCCAGGGCCAGCGCCCCGACCTTGGGCAGCGCCCCGATCAGCAGCCCGGCCAGCAGCACAGTGGCCACCAGCTCGCAGGTGATGCGCAGCAGCACAAGGAGATTCACATACCGGGGTCGGTCTACGACAATGGTGGCCAGCCGAGGCGCGCCCGGGCGGCTCTCCTTGACCAGCTCGTCAATCCGCGCGGGCGAGACCGTGTTGATGGCCGAGTCGATCGCCGCGAACAGCCCGCCGAGAGGCACCAGCACCGCGACACCGACGATCAGCGCGATGTGCTCAGCACCCATGGAGGTCACCCATCCACGCTCTAGTCATCCAGGAACCCAGCGCGGCCCAGCAGCCGGGCATCGCGGGCGGCGAGCCACTCCTTGCGCGCCACCTCTTCCTGCTCGGTGCGGAAGGCCTGGAGCAGCTCGTTCTGGAGGCTGAACATCTCCTTCTCCTCGGCGGGCACCGCGTGGTCATAGCCGAGCAGATGCAGCACGCCATGCACGGTGAGCATCGCGATCTCGGCGCTGAGCGAGTTCCCAGACTCCTTCGCCTGGCCCGCCGCGAACTCCGGGCACAGGACGATGTCGCCGAGGACCGATGGACCGGGCGCGGTCGCGTCGGGCCGCCCGCCCGGGACGATCTCGTCCATGGGGAAGGACATCACATCGGTGGGCCCGGGCAGGTCCATCCAGCGCAGGTGCAGGTCGGCCATCGTGGTCATGTCGACCAGCGTGATCGACAGCTCCGCCGCCGGGTGCACGTCCATGCGAGCCAGCGCGTACTGCGCGGCCGCGATCATGTCCTGCTCGTCGACCTCGACGCCGGATTCGTTAGCTACCTCGATGCTCACCGCGCAACACGTCCTTTGATTCCTGGTTGATTCGAAAGCTTGATCCGGGCGGCCTCGTCGGCGCGCGCGTACGCGTCGACGATCTCGGCGACCAGGCGGTGGCGCACCACGTCGCGGCTGGTCAGCATCGAGAAGTGGATGCCCTCGATGTCCTGCAGGATCTCGCGCGCGGCGATCAGCCCAGAGCGCGCGGCCCCCGGCAGGTCGATCTGCGTCACGTCGCCCGTGACCACCACCTTGGAGCCGAAACCCAGGCGGGTCAGGAACATCTTCATCTGCTCGGCGGTGGTGTTCTGCGCCTCGTCGAGGATGATGAACGCGTCGTTGAGGGTGCGCCCGCGCATATAGGCCAGCGGGGCCACCTCGATCACGCCCGCCTCCATCAGCTTGGGGATCGCCTCGGGGTCCATCATGTCGTGCAGCGCGTCGTAGAGCGGGCGCAGGTAGGGGTCGATCTTCTCGCTCAGCGTGCCAGGCAAGAAGCCCAGCCGCTCCCCCGCCTCCACGGCCGGCCGAGTCAAGATAATGCGGCTGACCTGCTTGGACTGCAGCGCGGCGACGGCCTTCGCCATCGCCAGATAGGTCTTGCCGGTGCCGGCCGGGCCGATACCGAAGATGATCGTGTTCTCATCGATCGCGTCCACGTAGCGCTTCTGGTTCAGCGTCAGCGGGCGGATCGTCTTGCCGCGCCGCGACAGGATGTCCAGGCTCAGCACCTCGGCCGGCGACTCCGGGCCGCCGACGACGAGCATGTCGATGGTGCGCCGGACCGCGTCGGGCGTCGGGTGCTGGCCCTTGGCCGCCACCGCCGCCAACTGCTCGATCACGGTCTCCGCAAGGGCCACCTCGGACGGGGCGCCGGTCATCGTCATGGCACCCCCGCGCACGTGGATCTCCACCGTCAGGCCGCGCTCAAGCTCGATCAGGTTCTCATCCGTGGAGCCCAATAGCGTGCGCATCACCTCGACCGGAAGATGAAGCGCCGCTCGGACCTGACCGGCGCGCGGAGTGGTGCGACTGTTCTCGTTCTGCTGCGTCACGTGGCTGACGTGGCCTGCTCTCTAGTCTCGGAACTGATCATCACAGTCTAACTCCCCAGCTCGAGCGGACCGGCGTCCCACCGGCTGGTCAACACCCCGATAGCGCCGAGCGCGACGGCCGCCGCCGCCGACGTCCGCAGCACCTCTGGACCGAGCCGCACCGCGCGCGCCCCCGCGGCGGTGAGAGCCACGATCTCCGCGTCGTCCACCCCGCCCTCGGGGCCGACGATCAGCAGCAGCTCCTGTGCCGCCGCGACCTCCGTGCGCGGCAGGGTGCCGACGGCCGACTCGTGCAAGATCAGCACCAGCGCGCCGGCCGCAGAGGCCTCGTGCACCCGCTGGACCAGCATGGGCGTGGTGTGCAGCTCGTCAACTTCAGGCACGTGCGCACGCCGCGACTGCTTCGCCGCCTCCCGCGCGGTGGAGCGCCACTTCGCCAGGGACTTGGCGGACTTGTCGGTGGAGCCAGAGCGCCACTTCGACACGCAGCGCGTCGCCTGCCACGGCACGATGCGGTCCGCGCCGGCCTCGGTCGCCAGGTCCACTGCGAGCTCGGCCCGCTCGGACTTGGGCAGGGCCTGCACGACGGTGACCTGTGGGCTGGGCGCGGGGCTGGAGGCGCGGGCATCGACCATCAGCTCCAGGCGGTCCTTGCCGGCGGCGAGCACCGAGCACTCCGCGACGCCCCCGCGGGTGTCGGCGAGCAGCAGTCGATCGCCGGCCGCGAACCGGCGGACGGTCGCGGCATGACGCCCCTCGGGACCGTCGAGCACGGCGACCTGCCCGGCGGCGGGCAGGTCGTCGAGGTAGAAAACTGTTGCGGCCACTAGCGACCCGAGAACACGTCCCGCAGCTTCGAGAACAGGCCGCTGGAGTTGTGGCTGCGAGTGGACACGACCTCGGGTGCGTCCTTGTCCCGCAGCTCGCTGAACGCGCGCAACGCGTCGGACTGCTTGATGTCGAGCTTGGTGGGGACGACGACCTCGAGGTGCGCCACGATGTCGCCGCGGTGGCCCGTGCGCAGGCGGGGCATGCCCATGCTGGGCAGCTTGACGGTGTTGCCGGGCTGGGTGCCGGCGGGGATCTCAAGCTCCACGGGGCCGTCGATGAGGGTCTCGAGGGTGATCGTCGAGCCCAGCGCCGCATCGGCCATGGGCACCCGCACGGTGCAGTGCAGCGTCTCGCCCTCGCGGACGAACGTCTCGTGCTCCTGCTCGTGGACCTCCACGTACAGATCGCCCGCGGGTCCGCCGCCGGGGCCGACCTCGCCCTGGGCGGTGAGGCGGATGCGCATGCCGTCGCCGACGCCCGCCGGGACCTTCACGTTGATGTCGCGGCGGGACTTGACGCGGCCATCGCCACTGCACTTGTGGCAGGGGTCCGGGATGACCTCGCCGACGCCGCGGCAGGTGGGGCACGTGCGCATGGTGACCATCTGGCCGAGGAAGGAGCGCTGTACCGACTGCACCTGGCCGTGGCCCGCACACGTCTCGCAGGTCACGGCCTTGCTGTCGCCGTTGGTGCCCTTGCCGCGGCAGGAATCGCACAGGATCGCGGTCTCGACGGTGACCTGCTTGGTCACGCCGGTGGCGCATTCCTCGAGGGTCAGCGTCATGCTCAGCAGCGCATCGGAGCCCTGCTGGACGCGGCTGCGCGGGCCCTGCGCCTGGCCACCGCCCTGGCCGCCGAAGAACGCCTCGAACACATCGCCCAGACCACCGCCGCCGAAACCTCCGCCGCCGCCGCCGAAACCACCGAAACCACCGGAGCCAGCGCTGTCGAGGGGGTCACCGCCCAGGTCCACGATGCGTCGCTTCTCCGGGTCGGTGAGCACCTCATAGGCGGTGGTCACCTCGCGGAAGCGGGCCTGCGCAGCCTCGTCCGGGTTGATGTCGGGGTGCAGCTCCCGCGCCAACTTGCGGTAGGCCCGCTTGAGCTCCTGATCGCTGGAGTCCTTTTGAACACCCAGAATCGCGTAGTAGTCCCGTGCCACGTTTCGTCTTGTCCTTACTTAAATAAATAGCTAGTCAGGCGTCCGCGATGATGTCCCCGACGTATCGGGCCACCGCCGCCACAGATGCCATTGTCCCCGGGTAGTCCATCCGGGTTGGACCCAGTACCCCTATGCCGCCGAAAATGGTCTCCGCCGTGCCGTATCCGGTGGAGATGACCGAGGCGCCGCGGATCTGCTCGGCGTTGGTCTCGTCGCCGATCCGCACCAGCACCTGGCCCGGATTGTGCGCGGACTCCAGGAGTTTCAGCACCACCACCTGCTCCTCCAGCGCCTCCAGTACGGAGCGGAGGGAGCCGGGGAAGCCCGCGAAGCCGGAGAAGTCGTGCGAGTTGCGGGTCAGGTTCGCGGTGCCGCCGAGCAGCAGTCGTTCCTGGGGGTCCTCCACCAGCGTCTCGATGAGCACCGTCGCGGCCCGGATGACGGCGTTGCGCAGGTGCGGCGGCGCGGTGTCCGGCAGTTGCGCCACCGCGGACGACGCCTCGGCCAGCTTGCGACCCTCGAGCGCCCCCGCGAGCAGGTCGCGCAGGATCGTGAGGTCGTCCTCGGTGACCACGTCGCCGAACTCCACGATCCGCTGGTCCACCCGGCCCGAGTCCGTGATGACCACCATCATCAGCCGTGCCGGGGTGAGCTGGACGATCTCCAAGTGGCGCACGGACGACGCGCTGAGTGTCGGATACTGCACGACGGCTACCTGGTGGGTCAGCTGCGCGAGCAGCCGGACGGCCCGCCCGAGAACGTCGTCGAGGTCCACCGCGCCGTCGAGGAACTGTCGGATCCCGCGTCGTTCCGCGGCGGAGAGGGGCTTGATCGCGGCCAACTTGTCGACGAACTGCCGATAGCCCTTGTCGGTGGGCACGCGCCCGGAGCTGGTGTGCGGCTGCGTGATGTAGCCCTCGGCCTCCAGCGCCGCCATGTCGTTGCGGACCGTCGCGCTGGACACGCCCAAACTGTGCCGCTCGACCAGCGCCTTCGAGCCCACCGGTTCCTGGGTGGCGACGTAATCCGCGACGATCGCCCGCAGAACCTGGAAGCGTCGATCCTCCGTGCTACCCACGTGCGACCACCTCTCTAGTCCCGTATCGGCCTCTCAGTCTAGACGCCACCGCCCGCCGCCAATGCAGCCCGCTGCGAGTGCGCGCCTATGCGCGGAGCTCTACTGTTGGGCCCATGATCTTCAAGGGTGTCCGGGACGGCAAGCCATATCCGGAGCATGGACTGTCCACCCGGGACTGGTCCAAGATCCCGCCGCGGCAGATCCGCCTGGACCAGCTGGTCACCATCACCACGGTCCTCGCCCTGGATCGGCTGCTGTCCGAGGACTCCACGTTCTACGGCGACCTGTTCCCGCACGTGGTCCGCTGGCAGGGCGCCAGCTACCTCGAGGACGGCCTGCACCGCGCCGTCCGCTCGGCTCTGCGGAACCGCGAGGTGATTCACGCGCGGCTCTTCGACTACGACGCGCTGACCGGGCGCGCCGAGAACATGGAGAGCTAGCCCAGTACTCTCGTCGCGGTGAACCCAGTCGAGGCCATGACGTGGCTGCAAACCATCGTGCTCGGCGCCATCCAAGGCGCCACGGAGTTCCTGCCGATCTCCTCGTCCGGACACCTGCGGATCTTCTCGGAGCTGCTGTTCGGCAATGACGCGGGCGCGTCGTTCACCGCCGTCACCCAGCTCGGCACCGAGGCCGCCGTGCTGCTGTATTTCGCCAAGGACATCGGCCGCATCGTCGCCGCATGGTTCCGCGGGCTGTTCGACAAGGCCCAGCGGTCCAACCTCGACTACCGCATGGGCTGGTACGTCATCATCGGCACCATCCCCGTCGGCATCCTCGGCCTGTTGTTCAAGGACCAGATCCGCACCGGCGCCCGCAACCTGTGGCTAATCGCGACGATGCTGATCGTGTTCGCCGGCGTCATCGCCCTCGCCGAGTACGTCGGCCGCAAGACCCGCCCCATCGAGAAGCTGAACATGCGCGACGGCCTGATCATGGGTGGCGCGCAGGCCCTGGCCCTGATCCCCGGCGTCTCACGCTCCGGCGGCACCATCTCCGCCGGCCTGTTCTTGGGGCTGACCCGCGAGGCCGCCGCCCGCTACTCGTTCCTCCTCGCCATCCCGGCAGTCCTCGCGTCGGGGCTGTTCTCACTGCCCGACGCGTTCGAGCCCGTCGGCGAGGGCCTCGCGGCCAGCGGCGTGCAGCTGCTGATCGCCACGCTCATCGCCTTCGCCATCGGCTACGCCTCGATCGCGTGGCTGCTGAAGTTCGTCGTCAACCACTCGATGTACTGGTTCGTCGGCTACCGGGTGCTGCTGGGGCTTTTGGTGCTGGGACTGCTAGCCGGCGGGGTCATCTCGGCGACGTAGCTCGCGGTCCCCGCCACATCACCTCCGCCGAGTTCGCCGCGGCTTCACGGCGACGCTGCAGTTGCAAGCGCAGCGCGGCTACACAACCGCGGCAAGCTCGGCAGATGGCAAGGCGCTCAGGCCAGGATGTCGCGCACGACGGCGTCGGCCAGCAGCCGGCCGCGATCGGTGAGGATCAACTGGTCGTCCGCCACTCGGGCCAGCCCGTCGGCCACCGCCTGCCACGCGGCGGAGCGCTCGAGGTTGGACAGGTCCGCTAGGGGCAGTCCGGAGGCCAGGCGGATGGTCAGCATGACCCGCTCCATGTGCCGGTCCTCGGCGGTGAGCAGCTCGGAGCCCCCCACCGGCAGGGCCCCATCGGCCAGCGCGGCGGAGTACGAGGCGGGATGCTTGATGTTCCACCAGCGCACGCCGCCGATATGGCTGTGCGCGCCGGGGCCCGCACCCCACCAGTCGCCGTCGTCCCAGTAGCCGAGGTTGTGCCGGCACTCCCCTCCCGGCTTGGCCCAGTTGGAGACCTCATACCAATCCAAGCCTGCGGCGCGCAGGCGCGCGTCGACCATCTCGTAGCGGGCGGCGAGGACGTCGTCGTCGGGCTCGGGCAGTTCGCCGCGGCGGACCTTGCGCGCCATCGCGGTGCCGTCCTCGACAATCAGCGAGTAGGCGGAGACGTGGTCCACGCCCGCCTCGAGCACGGCGTCGAGCGAGGCCGCGAGGTCCTCGTCGCGCTCGCCGGGGGTGCCGTAGATCAGGTCCAGGTTCACGTGCTCGAAGCCTGCGGCGAATGCCTCCCGGGCGGCGGCGACGGGCCGGCCGGGGGTGTGCACGCGGTCGAGCGTGGCCAGCACGTGCTGCGCCGCCGACTGCATGCCCAGGGAGACCCGGGTGTAGCCGCCGGCGCGGAGCTTGTCGAAGAACACGGGCGAGGTGGACTCGGGGTTGGACTCGGTGCTCACCTCAGCGTCGGCCTTGAGCCCGAAGGTGGAGCGGGCGATGTCGAGCACCTCCACGAGCCGGCCCGCCCCCAGCAGCGACGGGGTGCCGCCGCCGACGAAGACCGTGTCGATCTCCGGGATTGCCGCGCCGCGGTCCGCGATCATCGAGGCCGCCATCGACATCTCCCGGCGGTACCCCTCCAGCCAGGATTCCGGCGACGCGGATGTGCCGAGCTCGCCGGCTGTGTAGGTGTTGAAGTCGCAGTATCCGCAGCGGGTCGCACAGAACGGGACGTGGATGTAGATGCCGAACGGCCGGGTGCCGAGGCCCGCCACAGCCTCGTCCGGCAACGTCAGGTCCACAATCTTGCTCCGCATCGCACACTCCGTTCGCGCCGAGCCTCGTGCCCGACGGTAACCAGTGTCCCAGGCTCTAGGCCGCCGGCGATATCCCCAGTTCACAGCATGTGGCAGGACCCACATTCCCGTTTCGGCCGCAAACGTGGCATAGTCGTCCACGTGATTGGATCCGGAGTGATGCTGGCAGCACGTCGCCACGTCGACCTCAAGCGCGTGTGTAGCGGCATCTGTATGCCGTCCATGCCCTGACCCATCATTCTGCTTTTCTTCTTCCGCATTCTGCGCGCTCCCCGCTGACTTGAACTGATTCCCTAACGGGCTACCCGTCTCAGTTCCACAGCCGTGAGTCCCTCAGGTGCGCAGCAACTTGGAGCCTGACTCATGTCACCGAACTCTGTCGCCGCCCCCACTCTTGACGCGGTCGCCACCACTCCTGACGCCGAATCGCCGGCCGCCCCGCGTGCCAAGCGCACGCCGCGACCTGCGAAGAAGAAGTCCGAGGGCCAGTGGGCTCTCGGGTACCGCGAGCCCCTGACGGCGCCGGAGCGCTTCAAGAAGGACGACGACGCCCTGAATGTGCGCAAGCGCATCGAGGACATCTACTCCAAACAGGGTTTCGCGAGCATCGACCCCAATGACCTGCGCGGACGCTTCCGCTGGATGGGCCTGTACACACAACGCACCGCGGACCTCGACGGCACGTTCACCGGCGACGACAACGCGGATCTCCTCGAGGCCCCGTACTTCATGATGCGGGTGCGCACCGACGGGAAGACGCTGACCACCACGCAGCTCCGGGTGGTCGCGGGAATCTCCAAAGACTTCGCGCGCGACACACTGGACATCACCAACCGGCAGAACTTCCAGTTCCACTGGATCGAGATCGAGAACGTGCCAGAGATCTGGCGCCGCCTCGAGTCCGTCGGGCTGCAGACGACGGAGGCGTGCGGCGACTGCCCCCGCGGGATGCTCGGCTCCCCCCTCGCGGGCCTGGCCGTCGACGAGGTTATCGACGCGAGCTCCGCGCTCAACGAGATCGTCCGCCGGCATATCGGCAACCCGGAGTACTCCAACCTGCCGCGCAAGTACAAGACCGCCGTCTCCGGCCTGCAGGACCTGCCGCACGAGATCAACGACATCTCCTTCGTGGGCGTGAACCATCCGGAACATGGTCCGGGACTTGACCTTTGGGTCGGCGGCGGGCTATCGACGGTGCCGATGTTCGCGCAGCGGCTCGGCGTCTGGGTGCCCCTCGACGAGGTGCCCGAGGTGTGGGAGGGCGTGACGAAGGTCTTCCGCGACTACGGCTACCGCCGTCTGCGCGGCAAGGCCCGCCTGAAGTTCCTCGTCAAGGACTGGGGCCCCGAGAAGGTCCGCGAGATCCTCGAGACCGAGTACCTGGGCCGCAAGCTGATCGACGGACCCGCGCCGGAGCCGCTCAAGCGCGTGCGCGACCACGTCGGCGTGCAGAAGCTCAAGAACGGGCTCAATGCCGTTGGCGCGTCGCCGGTCTCCGGCCGCATCTCCGGCACCATGCTCGAGGCCTTCGCCGACGCCGTCGAGCGCGCCGGCACCACCGAGGTCCGCACCACGCCGTACCAGAAGCTCATCGTCCTCAATGTCGCCGACGCCAAGGTCGGCCCGCTCGCCGCCGAGCTGGACGCGATGGAGCTGCCGGTCAACCCCAGCCCGTGGCGCCGCAGCCTGATGGCGTGCACGGGCCTGGAGTACTGCAAGCTCGCCTTCACCCAAACCCGCCACCGCACAGCGACTTTGCTGCCGGAGCTCGAGGAGCGCCTGGGCGAGTTCAACGCCGAGCTGGACGTGCCGATCACCATCCACCTCAACGGCTGCCCCAACTCCTGCGCCCGCATCCAGACCGCGGACTTCGGGTTCAAGGGCCAGCTGATCACCTTGGACGACGGCCAGGTGGTCGAGGGCTTCCAGGTGAACCTCGGCGGCAGCCTGGGCGCCGACGAGTCCCTCGGCCGCAAGCTCCGCGGGCACAAGGTCCTCTCCGTTGAGCTGGGCGACTACATCGACAGGGTCGTCCGGAACTTCATGGCGGCGCGCGAGCCCGAGGAGCGTTTCGCGCAGTGGACAGTTCGAGCAGAAGAGGAGCAACTTCGATGAGCATCACCGTGCGGGAGGACCTCCGGACGATTGCGGACCAGGGTGCCGCGAAGCTGGCCGGCGCCGACGCGCAGACGCTGCTGGAGTGGACCGCCGAGACGTTCGGCGAGAGCTTCATCGTCGCGTCGAACATGCAAGACGCGGTCCTGGTCGAGATGGCTGCCAAGGTCAAGCCCGGTGTGGACATCCTGTTCCTCGACACCGGCTACCACTTCGCCGAGACCATCGGCACCCGCGACGCCGCGGCCATGGTCTACGACGTGAACATCGTCAATGTGGAGCCGGAACACACTGTGGCGCAGCAGGACTCACTGGAAGGCAAGGACCTCTTCGCCAGCGACCCCGCCCGCTGCTGCAGCCTGCGCAAGGTGGTGCCGCTCAGCAAGTCCCTCGCCGGCTACGACGCCTGGGTCACCGGCATCCGCCGCGTGGAGTCCCCCACCCGCGCGAACGCGCCGCTCGTCTCCTTCGACGAGGCCTTCGGGTTGGTGAAGGTCAACCCGATCGCCGCCTGGTCCGACGGGCAGATGCAGGACTACATCGACGCGCACGGGATCCTCGTGAACCCGCTGGTCGACGACGGCTATCCGTCGATCGGGTGTGCGCCCTGCACCGCCAAGCCCATCCCGGGCAGCGATCCCCGAAGCGGGCGCTGGTCCGGCTCCTCGAAGACAGAATGCGGGTTGCACCAATCATGACAGTTGACTTGAATCCCCTTGAGCTCCAAGCCGACCCCGGCTTCGACACCCTCACCGCCCTCGAGTCCGAGGCCATCCACATCTTCCGCGAGGTGGCCGGAGAGTTCGAGCGCCCGGTGATCATGTTCTCCGGCGGCAAGGACTCCACGGTGCTGCTGCACCTGGCAGTCAAGGCCTTCTGGCCGGCGCCGATGCCCTTCCCCGTGCTGCACGTGGACACCGGGCACAACCTGCCCGAGGTCCTCGAGTTCCGCGACCGCATCGTCGAGCGCTACAACCTGCGCCTGCACGTCGCGTCCGTCGAGGAGTACCTGGCGGACGGGCGGCTGCAGGAGCGCCCCGACGGCATCCGCAACCCCCTGCAGATCCAGCCGCTGCTGGACGCCATCGGCGACAACCGCTTCGACGCGGTCTTCGGCGGTGCCCGGCGCGACGAGGAGCGGGCCCGCGCCAAGGAGCGCATCTTCAGCCTGCGCGACAGCTTCGGCCAGTGGGACCCCAAGCGCCAGCGCCCGGAGCTGTGGAATCTCTACAACGGCCGCCACGCCCCCGGCGAGCACGTCCGCGTGTTCCCCCTGAGCAACTTCACCGAGCTGGACATCTGGCGCTACATCGCCCGGGAGAACATCGACCTCGCGTCGCTGTACTACGCCCACGAGCGCGAGGTCTACTCCCGCGACGGCATGTGGATGACACCCGGCCCATGGGGCGGCCCCGCCGACGGCGAGGAGCTGGCGACCCGCACCGTGCGCTACCGCACCGTGGGCGATGGCTCCACCACCGGCGCGGTCCTCTCCGACGCCGACAACAATCTCTCCATCCTCGAGGAAATCACCGTGAGCCGGTTGACCGAGCGCGGCGCCACCCGTGGCGACGACCGAGTCTCCGAGGCCGCGATGGAAGACCGCAAACGACAGGGCTACTTCTGATGAGCACCAACACTATTCGTCCTGAACTCCTCCGCCTCGCCACCGCCGGCAGCGTGGACGACGGCAAGTCGACCCTCGTGGGCCGACTGCTCTACGACACGAAGTCCGTGCTGGCCGACCAGATCGACGCCGTGACCCGCGCGTCCGTCGACCGCGGCCTGGCCCAGCCGGACCTCTCACTGCTGGTTGACGGCCTGCGGGCCGAGCGCGAGCAGGGCATCACCATCGACGTGGCGTACCGCTACTTCGCCACCCCCAACCGCACCTTCGTCCTCGCGGACACTCCCGGGCACGTGCAGTACACCCGGAACACCGTCTCGGGCGCCTCCACGGCGCAGCTGGTGGTCCTCCTCGTCGACGCGCGCAAGGGCGTCATCGAGCAGACCCGCCGCCACGCCGCGGTCCTCGCCCTGCTGGGCGTGCCGCGACTTGTGTTGGCGGTCAACAAGATTGATCTCGTAGACGACGCTGCGGAGACGTTCACCCGGATCTCGGCGGAGTTCGCGGAGCTGACCCTGGGCCTGGGCTGGGCCCCGGACGCGGTGCAGGCCATCCCCGTCTCGGCGCTCAACGGCGACAACGTCGCGATCGCCTCGGAGAACACGCCGTACTACTCGGGGCCGACCCTGATCGAGCACCTGGAGTCGGTTCCGGTGGACAGCGAAAGCAACCTGAACGACGCCTCCGCCACCCCCGTCGGACTGCGCTTCCCCGTGCAGTACGTGATCCGCCCCCGCACCGCGGAGCACCCCGACTACCGCGGCTACGCCGGCCAGGTCGCGGCAGGCAGCGCCAAGCCCGGCGACGAGGTGATCGTCCTGCCGTCCGGCACCCGCTCGACCATCGAGCGGGTGGACACCCCCGACGGCTCGCTCGACTCGGCCCAAACCGGCCGCAGCGTGACCATCGTGCTCGCCGACGACGTCGACGTCTCCAGAGGTGACGTCATCGTCTCGGCGGCAGACGCGCCGACTCCGGTGCAGGAGTTCACGGGCACGATCTGCTGGCTGGCCGACACTCCCCTGCGGGCGGGGAGTCGCCTGCTGCTCAAGCACGGCACGCGCACCTCGCAGGTCATCGTGGGCAGCCTCGACGCCCTCTTCGACGAGCAGTCGCTGGCCGTCAACGGCGCTCCGGAATCGCTGTCACTCAACGAGATCGGGCTGGTGCAGCTGCGCACGGCCGAGCCCGTGGTGGCGGACCACTACGGCACCAGCCGCCGTAACGGCTCGTTCCTGCTGATCGACCCGGTCGGCGGCAACACCCTAGCCGCAGGCCTGGTCGGCGACGCGCTGACGTCCATCTCGGGGGTCGTGACAGCGTGAACACCGCCGTCCCGCTGATCGCCGTGGCCCACGGCAGCCGTGACCCGCGCAGCGCGCAGGTCATCGCCACCGTGGTCGCCGACGTGCGGGCCGCCAACCCCGGCCTGGACGTGCGGCTGGCGTTCCTCGACCTCAGCCTGCCCGCCGTGGCGGACGTCATCGCGGCGGTCGCGGCGGAGGGGCATCACGAGGCCATCGTGGTCCCCCTGCTGCTGGGCGACGCCTTCCACTCGAGAGTGGACCTGCCGGGCATCCTGGCCGCGGCCCGCCGCCGGCACCCAGGCCTGGCGCTGACGCAGTCGGACGTGCTCGGTAGCGGCCCAGAGCTGTTGGCCGCATTACACTCTCGGATTTCCGAAGCCGGAGCGGGCCCGGGCGATGGTGCCGTGGGCGTGGTGCTCGCCGCCGTCGGCTCCGCGCGGGCCGAGTCCAACGCGGCCGTGGCGGCTCTCGCCCGGCGGGCGACCGTCGGCACGGCGTGGGTCGGGGCCGAGGCCGCATTCGCCACCGGGGCCGCAGGATCGGTGGCGACGGCGATGGCCCGGCTCCGGGCGCGCGGCGCCCGCACGCTTGTGGTCGCGCCGTGGTTCCTGGCCCCAGGTCTGTTGCTCGACCGCGTCTGCACCCAGGCCGTCGCCCTCGACGCCGCCGTGGTGCTCGCCGATCCCCTCGGGGCGAGCACCGAGCTCAGCAGGGTCATCCTCGACCGCTACCGCTGCGCCCACATTCCACTGGCTGCGTCCGCCTAGCGCGGATACAGCCCTTCCTCACCGGGGGGCGGGAGAAATCCTCCACTCTTGGCCGCTGAATTGCCGATTATCGGCAATCTGGACGGTAAGAGTGGAGGATTTCTTCACCTCTAACTCAGCCCCGCCGCGCCTCCAGCAGCCGCAGCCACACCTCGCTGACCGTCGGATATGCCGGGACCGCATGCCAGAGCAGGTCCACCGGCACCCGCCCGACCACCGCGATCGTCGCCGCGTGCACCAACTCCGCCACCTCGGGGCCCACGAAGCTCGCCCCGATCACCACGTCCTCGACGCGGTCGATCAGCAGCTGTGCCCGGCCGCTGTAGCCATCCGCGTGCAGGGCGGCGCCCGCCACCGTGCCGATGTCCACCGCCACCACCTCGACTTCGAGCCCCTCGGCGTGGGCCTGCGCCTCGGTCAGCCCCACCGACGCGACCTGGGGCTGGGTGAACACCACCTGGGGCACCTCGCCGTGATCCGCCGATGCCGAGAACCGTCGGCTCGCGATGCCTCTGCCGTCCGCCCGAGCGGCGATCACGTCCCCGCAGACCCGCGCCTGGTATTTGCCCATGTGGGTGAGCGCCGAGCGGCCGTTCACATCCCCCACCGCATACAACCACTCGCCCACCGCGGCCAAGTGGTCATCGGTGGCGACCGCGCGGCCCGGCGCCAGTCCCACGGTCTCGAGCCCGAGGTCCGCGGTGGCGGGCTTCCGGCCCGCGGCCACCACCACCTCGTCGAATTCCAGCCTCTCGCCGCCCAGCATCACCTCGACCGGGCCGCCGTGGATATTGCCCTCGCCGGTGTCCCGGGCGCCGGGCCGGGCCACCGAGTCCAGCACCGCGCCAAAGCGGACGTCCGCGGCCAGACTCGCCGCCACCGCCGCCCCCGCGAACGGCTCCGCCTTGGCCAGCAGCGCAGAACCGCGGACTGCCATGACCACCTTCGCGCCGAGCGCCGCCAGCCACGTCGCCGCCTCGCAGGCCACAACCCCGCCGCCGATGATCAGCACACGGCTCGGCACCTCGCGCAGGTTGGTGACATCGCGGGAGGTCCAGGGCAGGGCCCCGGCCAGGTCGGGCGGGACCACGGCAGTGGAGCCGGTGGCCAGCACCACGGCGTGCCGGGCCCGCAGCTCCCGCGTGGACCCGTCGGCGGCGGTCACCCGCACCAGGCGCTCGCCGGCGAGCCGGCCGTGCCCCCGCACCACGTCGATGCCCTCGGACTCCGCCCAGCGGACCTGCCCGGAATCGTCGTGGTGGCTGGTGAAGCTGTCGCGCCGGCGTAGCACCCCGGCCACATCCAGGGCGCCGACGGGAACCCCCGGTATCGCCTGCGCGGCGGCGCGGACCTCGACCGGCCGGAGCAGCGCCTTGCTGGGCATGCACGCCCAATAGGAGCACTCGCCGCCGACGAGCTCGCGCTCCACGATCACCGCGGTGCGGGAGCTGCCGGCTATGGCGTAGCTGGCGGCGTTCTCCCCCGCCGGCCCGCCGCCGAGCACGATAACGTCGTATTCGCCTGCCGTCTCCACAGCCATGCCCGTCAGGGTAGGCCTGCTGTCACCCTCTGGCTAGGGTTCCGCTCGCCGCGCTGACCCGCCTTGTCTTCCCTATCCAAATGAACCAGCCACAGGCTGCAGGCCACGATCGCCAGAATTGACGGCCAATTGCCGGTCCACTCCACTGCCGCACTTGCCAAGGCGTTTTGCACGGATTTCACCAACACAAAGACCGAGACAACCCCCAGAATCACTCGAATGAGCATCGGCGACTGCAATGGATTTCTAATGAGCTGCCCCCGTTCGGCATTCGCGACGCCTTCGCCAGGTGAGCCCTACCGAAGTGTGTTGACGTCACGACGAAACTACCTGAGCCTGCGTGCCGTCCTGTCCAGATCTGCCAGAATTCATTGCGCATCACGACCGCAGCGCCGCTGGAATTTCCCTCCGCGCCGCGAGTCTGGATTGGCCCCATACAGGTGTGAGCATGGGGCCAATCTCAACGTCATCGCCACCGCGTCGACACGCCCGACCGCGGGGTGAAAAACGGTCCCGCGGGACCGTCGAGCGGTTCCTCGGGACCGTCTGAGCGGCGATCGGCTACAGCATCTTCTCGCGCAGTTCCGCCGCGGACATCGGCGAGAGCAGGCCCGGCGCCACGTCGAACGGGGTGACGGCGCCGTGCTGGCCGGCGGCGGACAAGCGGTGGGCGGCGCGGGCGTAGGCGACGAGGACGCTGGCGGTGAACTCCGGGTTGCTGCCCAGGTCCAGCTTGTACTCGATGACCTGGCGGTTGCCGGTGCCGGTGTCGCCGCTGCGGATCACGAAGCCACCGTGCGGCATCGCCGAGTGGTCCCGCGCCAGGACGTCGACGGTGATGAAATACACGGTGGTGTCGTACTGGTCGAAGTAGTGCGGCATCGTGACGATGGCCTCGCGCACCGTGTCCTCGTCCGCGCCGTCCTCGAGCACCACGAAGCACTCACGGGTGTGCTTCTCGCGGGTGCTGAGCTCGGGGCGCGAGCCGCCGCGCGCGGCATCGACCGCGGTCTCGTTCGGCAGCGTGTACTGCACGCCTGCCGCCACGCCCGGCACGCGGCGCACCGCGTCGGAGTGGCCCTGGCTGACGCCGCGGCCCCAGAAGGTGTAGGTGTCGCCGTCGGGCAGGATCGACTCGCCGTAGACGCGGTTGATCGAGAACAGGCCGGGATCCCAGCCGGTGGAGATCAGCGCGGTCTTGCCGGCCGCGCGGGCGACGGGGTCCACGGACGCGAAATACTCGGGGATCCGGGCGTGGGTGTCGAAGCTGTCGACGGTGTTGAAGCGCGCCGCCAGCTCCGGGCCCTGCACGGGCAGGTCCTCCTTGGAGCCGCCACACAGGATCAACACGTCGATGTCATCCTCGCGGCCCTGGAGCGAATCCCAGGAGAACACCTGCGTGGCCGGGTCAGCGGGGGTCAGCGTGGCCGGGTCGCGGCGGGGGAACACGCCCACGAGGGTCATGTCCGAGGTCTTCGCCACCGCGGCCTCGACGCCCCGTCCGAGGTTGCCATAGCCTGCGATACCGATCCGAATTGCTGCGCTCACCGATTCTCCTTCACCTGTCTGAACCTATCGAGGGTCAAGGCTACCCAGTGCGCAGATATGGCACGCGGGTGCCGGGTTTCAGGATTAGGTGTGACGCACGATCTCGCCGGTGAATCGATTCCGATGTTGGTGCAGGACCCGTGGGGAGGCGGCGGCCTGCCAGGTCTGGATCAGCATCCGCACCGCCGGCTGACGATCGCCAGGCGCAAATCCATCCCAGAACTCGGTCCGTCCCGTCGCAGCGACCCGCAGTCGGTACGTTCCCGGCCCGTGTGGCGTCAACCTATCGGCGCTCTCCTCCACTGGCCCGTTGAGAACGCTCACCAGCATCAGGTCGCCGTGGGGAGCCTCAATGGACGCCTCGCAGAGGTCCTCCCAGCCCGCCCGCAGCGCGTCGTCCACCGGCCCCGGATCGCGGTCCAGCGCCTGGATGGTCACCAAAATCGGCCCCCACTGGCCGGCGTGCACCAGAGCGCGATCGCCCTGCGCGTCGATCAACCACTCCTCGCCATAATCAAAGTGGCTAGCAGTGAGGGGCACCCCCTCCTGGATATCGTCATCGCCCTGGATGAAGAAGATGTTGTAATCCGCTGTGATGACGACCGTGGACACGCTCATCCAGTCAGCCTGTCACGGCCATCGTCGTCGCCCGCACGTACACCGTCTCCCCCACCTTCAGATCCAGCACGCGCGCGTCGCCCCGGGTGATCTGCGCGGACAGCCCCTGGGCGCCCGATTTGGGCCGCAACTCCACGCGCACCTCGAAGCCCAGGTGGGCCACGCGGGTGACCTCCGCGGCAAAAGATTGCGGCAATTGCTCGCGGTCGAGACGGATATCGTGCGGGCGCACCAGCTCCCCGTTGAGCTTGGCAACGGGCCCCAGGAAGGACATCACGAAGTCCGTTTTGGGGTGGTCGTAGAGCTCGTCCGGCCCGCCGACCTGCTCGATGCGCCCGTTGTGCAGCACGGCGATCCGGTCCGCGACGTCCAGGGCCTCGGACTGGTCGTGGGTGACCAGCACGGTGGTGACGTCGACGGTCTGGTGCAGCCGGCGCAGCCACTCCCGCAGGTCGTCGCGGACCTTGGCGTCGAGCGCGCCGAACGGCTCGTCGAGCAGCAGCACCTGCGGGTCCACGGCGAGGGCGCGGGCTAGGGCCATGCGCTGGCGCTGCCCACCGGAGAGCTGCGCCGGATAGCGGTGCTGGAACCCGGTCAGGCCCACCACGCCGAGCAGCTCGTCGACCTTGGCGTTGATCTCGCTCTTCTTGCGGCGGCGGATCTTGAGGCCGAACGCGACGTTCTCGCGCACCGACATGTGCTTGAACGCCGCGTAGTGCTGGAAGACGAAGCCGATGCCGCGGTGCTGCGGCGGCACCCCGGTGACATCCTTGCCAGCAATGGTGATGGTGCCGGCGTCGGGGTCGTCCAGGCCCGCGATGGAGCGCAGCAGCGTCGACTTGCCGGAGCCGCTCGGTCCCAGCAGCGCGGTGAGCGAGCCGGCGGGGACGGTGAAGTCCACATTGTCGAGGGCGAGGAAGTCGCCATAGCGCTTCGTCGCGCCCGTGACGGTGATCATGTCAGCCATCAGGCCTTGCTCCTTGCGTGAGAGTTCTTGTTGAACAACGACATCAGCAGCAGCGTCGCCACAGCGACGCCCATCAGCAGCGTCGCGGCGGCGTACGCGCCGTACTCGTTGCCGGCGTTGTGGCGGGCGTCGACGAGCAGGGTCAGGGTCTGGGTGTGCCCGGCCAGGCCGGAGGAGACCATGATCACGGCCCCGAACTCGCCGAGGCTGCGCGCCACAGTGAGCACGATGCCGTAGGTCAGGCCCCAGCGGATCGCGGGGAGGGTGATGCGCCAGAACGTCTGCCAGCGGCTCGCGCCGAGGGTGGCCGCGGCCTGCTCCTGCTCCTCCCCGATCTCGACGAGCACCGGCTCGACCTCGCGCACCACGAACGGCAGCGTGACGAACAGCGTGGCCAGCACCATGCCCGGCAGCGCGAAGATCACCTGGAAGCCGGCGTTCTGCACAAAGCCGAACCAGCCGCCCGCCCCCCACAGGAGGATCAGGGCGGTGCCCACCACGATGGGCGAGACGGCGAATGGCAGGTCCACCACCGCTTGGAGCAGACGCCGGCCGCGGAATCGGCCGCGTGCCAACGCCATCGCCGTGCCGAGCCCGAACACCACATTGAGCGGCACCACGATCACCACGATCAGCAGCGACAGGTTCAGCGCCGAGATCGCCGCGGGCGTGCTGATCCAGTCCCAGAAGGTGCCCAGGCCCTGCTCGAAGGTGCGCCACAGGATCAGGCCGATCGGGACCAGCAGCAGCAGCGTCACATAGGCCAGCGCGATCAGGCGCAGGGAGTACCGGCTGGTCCGCCCTGTCCGGATCATCGGTCCAGCTCCTGCCGCTTGGCCGCCCGGCCGGAGAGCCCGCGCAGCACCAGCAGCACTAGGAAGGACACCGCGAGGAGCACCACCGACACTGCTGCGGCGTCCACCGGGCTGTCCTGCTCGATGAGCGCGCGGATGTACTGGCTGGTCACCTCCGTCTCCTTCGGGATGCCGCCGCCGATGAGGATGACGGAGCCGAACTCGCCGATGGCCCGCGAGAATGCCAGGCCCGCCCCGCCCAGGATCGCGGGCGTCAGCGCGGGCAGGATCACCCGCCAGAAGATGGTGCGCCCGTTCGCCCCCAGCGAGGCGGCGGCCTCCTCGACGTCCTTGTCGAGCTCCATCAGCACCGGTTGCACCGCGCGCACCACGAACGGGAGCGTGACGAACGCGAGCGCGACGCCGACGCCGATCTGGGTGTGCTGCACGTGGATTCCCACCGGGCTGCCGGGCCCGTACAGGGCGAGCAGCACGATGGACGCGACGATTGTCGGCAGCGCGAACGGCAGGTCGATCACCGCGTTGACCACAGACTTGCCGGGGAACTCATCGCGCACCAGCACCCACGCGATGAGTGTGCCCATAATCGAGTTGATGACGGTCACGACGGCGGCGACCACGATGGAGATGCGGAACGACGCGAGCGCCGCAGGCGCCGTCACCGCGTCCCAGAAGCCGGCGAAGCCGTTGCCGGTGGACGCCACCAGGATCGCGGCGAGCGGCGCGAGCACGATCACGCTCAGCCACAGCACCGCGATGCCGCTGGCCAGGGGCGAGCCGCCGCGGTGCCGCAGCCGGACCTTGGGCAGGGAGAACCCGCGCGGGCGGGGCTGATCGGTCGGCGGCGCGCCGGGCGTGTCCACAGGTTCCAAGGTGGCGGTCATCGGGTCGCCTCCGCGTAGATCTTGGTGATCTCGCCGGTGTTCTTATCGAAGAGCTCCGGGTAGATCATCGCCCAGCCGCCGAGGTCGTCGACGGTACGCAAACGCGCTGGGGCGGGCAGCTCCGCGGCAAACTCCTGGGCCACCGCCGGGTCGACAGGACGAAAGCCCTGCTCCGCCCAAATCCTTTGCGCCTCCGCGGAATACAGGAACGTGGTGAACGCCCTCGCGTCCTCCGGATGCGGCGACTGCGAGAGCACCGCGAACGGGTTGTCGATGCGCATGGTGTCGTCGGGGACCACGTGCTCCACGTCCGCCCCGCCCCGCTCCATGAAGATCGCCTCGTTCTCATAGCTGATCAACACGTCGCCCGAGCCCTGCAGGAACAGGTCGGTGGCCGCTCGCCCCGAGGACGGCCGCGCGGTGACATGCCCCTGGACAAGATCCTGGACGAAGCTCAGGCCCGCCTCTTTATCGGCGCCGCCGTCACTCTTCGCCGCGTACGGGGCCAACATGTTCCACATCGCGGAGCCGGAACTGCGCGGGTCTGGCGTGATCACCTCGACACCGGGCTTGAGGAGGTCATCCCAGCCGGTGATGCCCAGCGGGTTGCCCTTGCGCACCGCCAGCACCACGACGGAGCCGAACGGCACGCCACGGTCCGCGCCCTGATCCCACGACGGGTCCACCAGGTCGGCGTCGACGAGGCGGGTCATGTCCGGCTCCACGGAGAAGCTGGCCAGGTCCGCCTTCAGCCCGGAGACCACCTTGCGGGATTGGTCGCCCGAGGGCCCGTAGGTCGCGCCGAAGCGCTGGTCCTTACCTTGTTCCGTCTGCTGGTAGGCCTTGATGACGGCCTGGAAGCCGAGTTCGGGGGTGGCCGCGGCGACGAGCGTCAACTGGTTGCCGGAGTCGTCGGCACCGCCCCCGCCCCCACCGATCTCGTCGCTGGAGCCGCCTGCGCAGGACGCCAACAGGGCGGCGGTCAGGGCCAGGGGGAGCAATATCCGTGCGGATCCACGTATCCGGGTGCGATAGGGCATGAGCGCAGAGCCTTCCGAGAAGGGCGGGCCGATGCGGCCCCCACTACCGACAGCAATGCAGGCCGACCACGAGGTCGGCGGGCATAGGCGGCATCATCCCATGGGGGAACCGGTCCGGGGAAAGAGCGAGGGGAACAGGAGAAAGGAGAGGCGAGACTCACGCGCTCGCTGACGAATGCGGATCAGCGACAGTGGACGTCGGATACCGCGAGCACACTGACAGCGATCAACGCCAAACGATGGCGGACCTGGTACCTGTCTACGGCTGACACGGTGATCACTCTACACACGCGGTTCAGAATAGGCTGACGAGCCAGGCGACCAAAATGATAAGCAGCAGCAACAGCAAGGCCTGTGTCACCCGTGACCTGGGCATTAGTTCTCCACCTCTAGTTGTTCCGGTACTACGCCCGCTTCGGGCTCGACGGACGGGTCCCCGCGGCCGATCAGCCGCAGCGCGCCCGCCAACACAATATCGAGAAGTCTCGCGATCCCGGCGGCCAGCGGCACCAGCACCACCATCACCACCACGACCTGCGGCACGAATGGGAGCCCGGTCACCCACAGCTCAACACTGTCCCACCAGTTTCCGAGTCCGCTCACGCGGTCAAGGGTAGTCAGGCCCCCCTGCGGCCCGCCACGCGCCATCACCTGGGGCCGATATCGCCGAGTGACGAGCGAATCTCGGGCGGGCAAGCCACTATGGAGTGATGGCCGATGCGAAGCTCTCCACCCCGGGTGTCTTTCCGCCCATCGCCGACTACGGATTCTTGTCCGACTGCGAGAACAACTGCTTGATCTCCTCGAGCGGCGCCGTCGAGTGGATGTGCCTGCCGCGGCCGGACTCCCCAAGTATCTTCGGCGCGATCCTGGACCGCAGCGCCGGGCACTTCCGCCTGGCGCCGTATGGCGTGCGGGTGCCGGCGGCGCGGCGCTACCTGCCCGGCTCCATGATCTTGGAGACGACGTGGCAGACCAGCACGGGCTGGGTCATCGTGCGCGACGCGTTGGTGATGGGCCCGTGGCACGACGAGAAGCGGCGCTCCGCGACCCACCGCCGCACCCCCACCGACTGGGACGCCGAGCACATCCTGCTGCGCACCGTCCGCTGTGTCAGCGGCACCGTCGAGATGGACCTCGCGTGCGAGCCGGCGTTCGACTACGGTCGCGCCGCCACCCTGTGGGAGTACAGCGGCGAGGACTACTCGCAGGCCACCGCCACGGCCCGCACGCCAGATGATTCCGAACACCCCGCACTCACTCTGACCACGAACATGCGGCTGGGCCTGGAGGGCGGGGAGGCGCACGCCCGGACCCGGATAGCCGAGGGCGAGGAGGTCTTCGTCGCCCTGTCCTGGTCGGAGGTCCCGCCACCGCGCAGCTATGCCGAGGCGACCGAGGCGTTGTGGCGCACCTCGGAGTGCTGGCGCCAGTGGATCAATATCGGCCGCTTCCCCGACCACCCGTGGCGCGAATACCTCCAGCGCAGCGCGCTCACCCTCAAGGGCCTGACCTACGCGCCCACCGGCGCGCTCATGGCCGCCGCCACCACGTCCCTGCCCGAGACCCCTGGCGGGGAGCGCAACTGGGACTACCGGTACACGTGGGTGCGGGACTCCACGTTCGCGCTGTGGGCGCTGTACACGCTGGGACTGAACCGGGAGGCCGACGACTACTTCAACTACATCGCCGAGGTCAGCAACGACCACAACTCGGAACCCTACCCCCTGCAGGTGATGTACGGCATCGGCGGCGAGCGCACCCTGGAGGAGTCCGAGCTGGACCACCTCACCGGCTACGAGGGCGCGAAGCCGGTCCGCATCGGCAACGGCGCCTACGACCAGGCGCAGCACGACATGTGGGGTTCACTCTTGGACTCCATCTACTTGAACCTGCGCTCACGCGAGGAGATCCCCGAGTTCCTGTGGCCGCTGATCGTCCGGCAGGTCGAGCAGGCCATCGCCAACTGGCAGCTGCCCGACCGCGGCATCTGGGAGGTCCGCGGCGAGCCCCAGCACTTCACCTCGTCAAAGGTCATGTGCTGGGTGGCCCTCGATCGCGGCGCCCGCATGGCCCGCATGCACGGCGAGGCGGAGTACGCGGAGAAGTGGGACGGCATCGCCGCGGAGATCCACGCGGACATCCTGGCGCACGGCGTGGACGAGCGCGGCGTGTTCACCCAGTACTACGGCGGAACCGAGCTCGACGCGTCCCTGCTGCTGGTGGTCTTGCGCCGGTTCCTGCCCGCCGACGACCCGCGGGCCCGCGCCACGGTCCTCGCCATCGCCGACGAGCTGACGATCAACGGCCTCGTCCTGCGGTACCGACCCGCCCAGACCGACGACGGGCTGAGCGGCGACGAGGGCTCGTTCACCATCTGCTCGTTCTGGCTGGTCTCGGCCCTGGTGGAAATCGGGGAGCTCGACCGCGCGAAGCGCCTCTGCGAGCGGCTGCTGTCCTTCGCCAGCCCGCTGAGCCTGTACTCCGAGGAGATCGAGCCCAACACCGGCCGGCACCTGGGCAACTTCCCACAGGCGTTCACGCACCTGGCGTTGATCAACGCCGTCGTACACGTGATCCGCGCGGAGAATCGGGTGCACACCGGCAGGTTCGAGCCGGCGCACCGGACCACCTGAATCCCCGCGCCCACCCATGCATCCGCGAGAGCGACGAAGTTGACGTCAGAATGCCGATCTGAGGTCAACTTCGTCACTCTCGATCCCCCGCACAGATCGCTAGCCCCAGCGGCGCAGCAATGCCTCGGCCTCAGAGCCCATCCTCCGCACGATGTCCCCCGCGGGCTCGCTGGCGTTGACCAACCCCGCGACCTGGCCCGCGTACACAACGCCGACGTTGGGGTCGGTGGGGTCGTAGGCCGCGGCGAGCTCGTCGGTGGAAGCCCCTGCCCCGTGCCAGCGCTCGGTGTAGTCGTTGGCCAGCGCGCGCCCGCCCCAGCGCTCCGGCCATGGCTGGCTGCGAGCCTGGTCGAACACCGACGTGTAGACGGTCTCCGCGCCGCGGGCCTGGATCAGGGCGTCCCGCGCGTAGTCCGGGCCGATGGTCTCCGGGCTGGCGAGCAGCGCCGTGCCCACCCAGCCGCCGACCGCGCCCGCCGCGAGGACCGCGGCCAGGCCCCGGCCGTTGGCGATGCCGCCAGCCGCGACGACGGGTAGCTTCGTGGACTCGAGGATCTCCTGCAGCAGCGGCAGCGTCCCGATGTGCCCGGTGTGCCCGCCCGCCTCGTGCCCCTGGGCGACGATCAGGTCCACACCCGCGGCCTCGACCACGCGCAGGTCCTCGAGAGTGTTGACCTGCGAGCACACGATCGCCCCGGCGGCGTGCGCCCGGTCGACATATGGCGCGGGGTCGCCGAAGGACAGCGAGAGCAGCTCGGGCCGCTGCTCGAGGGCCGCGCCGAGCAGGGTGTCGTCGTCATCGAGGGCCCACGTCATGAGCCCGATGCCGACCTTGCCGCCCAGGGCCCGCGCGACGGCGGCCTCGGCGGCGATCCAGTCCGGCGTCGCGTAGCGGGCGGCGCCGAGCATGCCGATGCCGCCCGCCCGGCTCACCTCGCCGGCCAGCTTCCCGCCCGCCCGGCCGCCCATGGGCGCGCCGACGATGGGGACCTGCAGGCCAAGCTTCTCCGTCAACCAGGTGGACAACATGGTGCTCCAATCGTGTTGCGCTACTTGCCCTTCGGCTTATCAGTGACGGACTCCGACGACAGCGCGGCCACGAAGGCCTCCTGGGGGACCTCCACGCGACCGATGGTCTTCATGCGCTTCTTACCCTCCTTCTGCTTGTCGAGGAGCTTGCGCTTGCGGGAGATATCGCCGCCGTAGCACTTGGCCAGGACGTCCTTGCGGATGGCGCGGATGTTCTCGCGGGCGATGATCTTCGAGCCGATGGCGGCCTGGATGGGCACCTCGAACTGCTGGCGCGGGATCAGCTCGCGCAGCTTGAGCGCCATCCGGTTGCCGTAGGCGTAGGCGTTGTCCTTGTGCACGATCGAGCTGAACGCGTCCACGGCCTCGCCCTGGAGCAGGATGTCGACCTTGACCAGCTCGGCGATCTGCGAGCCGGCCTCCTCGTAGTCGAGGCTGGCGTAGCCGCGGGTACGGGACTTCAGCATGTCGAAGAAGTCGAAGATGATCTCGCCGAGCGGCATCGTGTAGCGCAACTCCACGCGGGTCTCGGACAAGTAGTCCATGCCGCCGAGCTCGCCGCGCCGGGTCTGGCACAACTCCATGATGGAGCCGATGAACTCGGCGGGCGCGATGACCGTGCACTTGACGATGGGCTCGTGCACCGCGCGCAGCTTGCCCTCGGGCCAGAACGACGGGTTGGTGACCTCGACCTCCGTGCCGTCCTCCATGTCCACGCGGTAGATCACGTTGGGCGCCGTCGAGATCAGCTCCAGGTTGAACTCGCGCTCGAGGCGCTCGCGGCTGATCTCCATGTGCAGCAGGCCGAGGAAGCCGCAGCGGAAGCCGAAGCCCAGGGCCACCGACGTCTCCGGCTCGTAGCTCAGGGCAGCGTCGTTGAGCTGCAGCTTGTCCAGTGCGTCACGCAGCACCGGGTAGTCCGACGCGTCTAGTGGGTACAGGCCCGAGTACACCATCGGGCGCGGCTCGCGGTAGCCGGTGAGCGGCTCCGTCGCGCTGTTGCGGGCGCTGGTGATCGTGTCGCCGACCTTCGACTGGCGCACGTCCTTCACGCCGGTGATCAGGTAGCCGACCTCGCCGACGCCGAGGCCCTTGGTGGGCTTGGACTCCGGGGAGACGATGCCGACCTCGAGGAGCTCGTGTGTGGTGCCGGTGGACATCATCTTGATCTTCTCGCGCGGCCGAACCTCGCCGTCGACGACGCGCACGTAGGTGACGACGCCGCGGTAGATGTCATAGACCGAGTCGAAGATCATGGCGCGGGCGGGCGCGTCCGGGTCGCCGACGGGGGCCGGGATCCGCTCGCAGACGCGGTCGATCAGCTCCGGGACGCCCATGCCGGTCTTGCCGGACACGCGCAGCACGTCGTCGGGGTCGCAGCCGATGATCTTGCCGATCTCCAGCGCGTAGAGGTCCGGGTCGGCGGCCGGCAGGTCGATCTTGTTCAGGACCGGGATGATCTCCAGGCCCTTGTCCATCGCCAGGTACAGGTTGGCGAGCGTCTGCGCCTCGATGCCCTGGGCGGCGTCGACCAGCAGCACCGCGCCCTCGCACGCCTCGAGCGCGCGAGAGACCTCGTAGGTGAAGTCGACGTGGCCGGGGGTGTCGATCAGGTGCAGCACATGCTGCTGGCCCTCGAGCTCCCCGGTGCGCACGGTCCATGGCAAGCGCACGTTCTGCGCCTTGATGGTGATGCCGCGCTCGCGCTCGATGTCCATCTTGTCCAGGTACTGGGCGCGCATCTGCCGCTCGTCCACGACCCCCGTGAGCTGCAGCATCCGGTCGGCCAGCGTCGACTTGCCGTGGTCGATGTGCGCGATGATGCAGAAGTTCCGGATCATTGTCGGATCCGTGAACGTCGTCTCGGCGAAGTTGGTGGTCAAGCCGTTTTCCCTCGTCTCACTGTGGTCATACTCGCGGACGCGCGTCTGCGCGCGTCCCGCATCGGTCCCGCATTGGCACCGCTTTGACCTTGAATCTACTGCCTTCCCGGCCCGGCGGTCGTCGCCCGGATATAAGGAGAGCTCCTGCTCCAGTGTGCCAGCCTTGCCCGCGCCGCCCTCCCGCGGCCATTACGCTGTCCGGCGTGGCGACAAAATGGACTTCACTCGGCAAAGGGCTGAGCCAATTGGCGAGGGGCCGGCTGCCGCGACTGCTCGGCCTGTCGCCCACCCGGCCAGACCCCCAGCCCGCGGTGCACGGCTCAGTCACCGCGACCGCACCCACCGAGAGCCGTGCTCGACGCGTCGAGTACTCCCCCGATCTCGACGGAAAGGCGGACCCCGGCGAGGTCGTGTGGTCCTGGGTGCAATTCGAGGACGACCCCAGCCAGGGCAAGGACCGGCCGGTGCTCGTCGTCGGCCGCGAGGGCCCCCACCTGCTGGGGCTGATGCTCTCGAGCCAGGCCCGACGCGATGGCGAACAGGGCTGGCACGCCCTGGGCTCTGGCCCGTGGGACGCCGCGGGCCGGCCCAGTTGGCTGCGGTTCGACCGTGTCCTGGACGTGCCCGAGACCGGCATTCGGCGCGAGGGCGCGGTGCTCGACCCCACCCGCTTCGACCGCGTCGCGGTAGTGCTGCGGGCGGATTACGGGTGGGCCTGAGCCCTCGTCCGCCGGCCGCGGTTTGGGGATAGTCGACAGCGGCTGGTATTCTCGTACTTTGGCGCTGTCACTTGGACCCTCAATGGGTTCGGTGATGCCCGTCGACAGACGTCAGAGTAGTTTCCGGTAAGCCAAGACAGAGGTATTTACGCGTGGCCAACATCAAGTCCCAGGTGAAGCGCAACCGCACCAACGAGCTCGCACGAGTTCGCAACCAGTCGGTGCGGTCGTCCCTGCGCACCGCCATCCGCAAGTTCCGCGGCGCAGTGGAGGCCGGCGACAAGACCGTCGCCACCGAGCTGCTCGTGTCGACCAGCCGTGAGCTGGACAAGGCTGTTGCCAAGGGCGTTGTCCACCGCAACCAGGCCGCCAACAAGAAGTCCTCGATGGCAAAGGCCGCTAACAGCCTGAACGCCTGATCGCCAACTGTCGACGGACAGGCGACCACAGATCTTCACAGGAACCGCCCGGATCACTCCGGGCGGTTCCTGCTTTGCTGTCCACATGTGGGCGAAAGGCGTTCCGCCACTTCCCTATCCGCTTGTCGCGGTCGGTGGGCAAAGCGCGGCTTAGCGGCGCCCCTGCAGGTTCGCGACCGCGCCGACCGCCCGCTCCAGCGCGTACTCGGGGTCCGCAGCCATGCCCTTCACCTCACCATTGAGCCGGGCCACCACCTGCAGCGCGGCGCCGATCGACTCGGGGGCCCAGCCCCGGAGCTCGTTCTGCGCCTTCTTGATCTTCCACGGCGGCAGGCCCAGGGGACCCGCGAGCTTGAACGGGTCACCGCGCCCGGCCGAGCCGACGCGGGCGATCGTGTGCACGGCGTCGGCGAGCGCATCGGCGAGCAGCACGTGCGCGGTGCCGCTGAGCATCGCCCAGCGCAACGACTCGAGCGCGCCCGCACGGTCCCCTGCCACGGCCTTGTCCGCCACCTCGAACCCGGTGACCTCCGCCTTGCCGGCGTAATATCGGCGCACCGCGGCCTCGTCGAGGCGTCCGTCCGTGTCCGCGACTAACTGTGAGCTGGCCGCGGCCAGCTCACGCAGGTCCGAGCCCACCGAGTCGAGCACCGCCTGGACCACCTCTGGGGAGACCCGCACCCCGGCCGCCTTGAACTCGGCTCGTACGAAGGTGCCCAGAGCGTTGGACTTGATCTTGGCGCACGGGTGGACGCGCGCGCCCAGCTTCTCCAACGCCGACACCATGGCCTTGGTGCGGCCGCCGCCTGTGTGCAGGACAACGAGGACGATGCCGTCCGGCAGGTCGCCAGCCGTCGAAAGCACCAGTGCCGCAGGGTCTTTACCTGCCTCGGCCGCAGCCTCGAAGACCACCACCCGGTCCTCGGAGAACAGCGAGGGGCTCAGCAACTCCGCCATTTCCGGCACCGCGATATCGCCGGCGCGCATGCGGTTCACCGACACATCCTCGGCGGAAGGCGCACCGGCGCGGGTGTGCGCGATGATCTGCGCCACGGCACGCTCGATGAGCAGTTCCTCTTCCCCCAGAACGAGGTGCAATCGGTCCTGACTCCCGGTGTCGTTCACCCCGCCATGGTCCCACGAGCCCCTGACAATCTGGGCATCGGCGCCGACCGCCACCGGTGGCCCACTCACACCCAATGCGTGGGCACCCAGACCGCCCCGAACGCCAGCACCGCACCCACGACCATCCAGCGGGCCCGGGCGCTGGCCAGCCACGCCGTCGCCACCAGCCCCGCGCCGATCAGCAGCGTTGCGCCAAGCCAGCCGTCTGGCACTGCGATCCGCGCCCCGGGCAGACCCGCGCACCAGCGCGCCGTCCCCAGCAGCCACCACACCGCCGGCCCCGCGAGTCGGATCATCACCTCCGCGGCGAGGGGCCACACCAGGCCCACCGTGCTGGCCAACGCCCCCAGGATCGTTGCCGGCACCACCGCGGGGGTGGCCAGCACGTTCGCCAGGACCGCGACGAGGCTCACCTGCCCGGAGATGGCGGCGACCACGGGGATCGACACCAGATGCGCCGCCGCCGCCACTGCGAGGACCTCCGCCAACCCACGCGGGCAGCCCCATAACTTGAGACGGTCCGACCAGGTCGGCGCGATCATCACCAGGGCCGCGGTGGCGAACACCGACAGCGCGAACCCCGCGTCCACGGCCAGCGCCGGGCTGACGGCCAACAGCACCAGCACCGCAGCGGCCAACGCGGGCATCGCCTGCCTGCGGCGGCCCGTCACGAGGGCCACCAGCGCGATCAGACCCATCACCGCGGCCCGCAGGACGCTGGGCGAAGGCCGGACCACGATGACAAAGCCGACAAGCGCCACCGCGGTGAGGACTGCCGCCGGCCGCGGTCCCAGTGGCCGCACCACCAGGAGCACCGCTCCGCAGACCAGCGCGAAGTTGCTGCCGGAGACCGCGGTCAGGTGTGTCAGTCCGGCTGCCTTGAAGTCGTCCCGAATCGGCTCCGGCAACGCGGAGACGTCGCCCAGCACCAGCCCTGGCAACAGCCCGGCACCGTCATGATCGAGCACGTCTGCGCTCAACCTTGCGAACTGGGCCCGGACGCTGCCCGCCCCCCGCTGCAGCCGAGACGGCTCACTCACCTCCTCCGGCGGCTTGTCCGCCCGGATGGTCGCCACGCTCAGGTCCGCGCGCAGTGGCGCGTCGAAGCGGCCCAGGAAACCCACGCGCTGGCCGGGCAGCAGGTCCGCCCAGCCCTCGACCGGGGCGAAGACGAGCACCGAGCCTGTCGTCGGAGTCTCGGCCCCGCGGCGGCGGACGGACTCCAGATCACCGCGGACCAGGACTATCCCGCGCCCATCGAAGCCCGCCGCGGCCAGCGGGCGGGGGTCGTCGACGATGGTCAGCACGCCGCGGCTGCGAGTGCCAGCCAGGTCCCGGGCCACCGTGTCCGCCGCGCCCACCCGCAGCGCGGTGGCGAACGCGAAACCGGTGCAGCACAGCAGGACGGCGGCGATGAGCAGAAATAGCGTGCGCCGATCCGGCCGGCCCATTCGAGCGGCCAGCAGCGCTGCCACCACGCCCACGGTGCCCAGCACCGCCAGCGCCGCCGCGCACACCGTGCCGACCATGATGCCCAGGGCCACCACCAGCCAGCTCCCGGCAGCGGTGACGGCCAGGCGCACATCTAGCGGCCGGTGGATCTCGGCCGCGGCCAAGCTCACAAGGTCACCAGCTCCCGCAGCGAGGCGAGCCGGGCCGGTCCGATTCCCCGGACGTCGGCAAGCTCGTCAACGGAGGTGAACCGGCCGTTGGCGGACCGCCAGTCCACGATGGATTGCGCGGTCACCGGACCCACTCCGGGCAAGGTCTCCAGCTCGCCCACCGTCGCGGTGTTGAGGTTGACCACGCCGCCGGCCGGGATGGCCCCGGTGCTCGCCCCCGGCGCGGCGGAGCCGCCGGCCCCGGAGAGGGTGGCGCTGCCCAACTGGGGCGGTCCGCCATCGGTCGACGCGATCCCGACCAGGACTTGGTCGCCGTCCGCGAGCCGCTGCGCCAGGTTCAGACTGTGCAGGTCGGCGCCGTCCAAGGCTCCGCCCGCGGCCTCGATGGCGTCCGCCACCCGCGCGCCGGTGTCCAGCCGCACCAGCCCGCTCATCCCGACGAGGCCCTGCACACTGACGACGATCTCCTCCGGCACCGCCGCCGGGCCGCTGATCTCCCCTGGCTCCCCCGGCTCGCCCAGGTCGGTGGTCAGTCCGGTGGCGACCGGCTGGGGCACTTCTGGCAGTTCCGGCACCGGCACCGAGGCGGGCTGGTCGCGGGCGACGCCGACGCCCGCGATCGCTGCGACCACCAGTCCCAGGAGTGCCAGCACCACCAGCCCCCGGCCGCCGATGGCGAAGCGCGCGCCGCGCCAGCGCGCCGGCGCCCAGGCCGCCCAGCGCGACGGCAGGTCCGGCGCTGGCTCGACTGCGGCCAACTCCACCGATGGCGGGGCCAGTCGCGGCGATCGGGCTGCCCCAAGCCAGGCGGGTGTCGCGGGGCTCCTCGGCACCGCCGCCTGCACCTCCGGGTCGACCGGCGTGGGGTCGCCGTCGGGCAAGGCCGGCTCGCCACTCGGGTCCGCTGGCCCGGCCTCTGCGGACATAGCCGCGAGCCGGGAGCGGGATCGTTGCGAGGAAGTGGTGGGCCGCATGGTCGTCACGCTAGCGGCGGGCGGCCACCGGCCTCTCGAAAATTACGCCTACGGCGGCACCCTGTGGAAACTCCCCCAGGGTGTGGATAACTCGCCGGCTCAGGCGGTTTCGCTGTCCTTTTTGTCAGTGCGGGTGAGCACCGAGACGCCCGCGGAGCCGGCACCCAGGTGCAGGCCCAGGACGGGTCCGAACTCGCCCCGGAACACCTGTGTGTCCGCACCGATTCTGTTGCGTATCTCCTGCTCAAGGAGGGTCGCGCGGTCGGGAGCATGCCAGTGCTGAACGGCTAGCTCGACGTCCTGCGGGTCGATGCCCTCCCCGATCTCGGCGACCACCAGGTCAACCAGCTTTGCCAACGCCTTGCTGGGGATCCGGGTCTTCTCCCGCAATTCCAGATTTCCCCCGCCGAGGCGCAGCAACGGCCGCATCGACAATGCCGTCGAGAGGAAGGCGGCGGCCGTGCCGATTCGCCCGCCCTTGCGCAAGCTCTCGACCCGGTGGATGTAAACCATGCTGAAGGCCCGCTCGCACGCCTCGAGGGCGCACTGGTAAACCTCGTCCAACTTCGCGCCGCCAGTGGCGAGCCGGGCGGCCGAGACCGCCGCGAGCCCGATGGCCATCCCGGCGGCGCCGGAGTCCACCACCCGCACGTCAGGCCCTAGTGACTCTGCCGCCTGCCGGGCCGCGTCCCAGGTCCCCGACAGGTGCCGGGACATGTGCACGGCGACCACACCGTCGCCGCCGCTATCGGCGAGCGCCGCCGTGTAGGCCCGCTCCAGCTCTCCCGGCGAGGCGCCCGACGAGGTGAGGGTCTCACCCTTCGGCGCCTGCGCGGGGATCTCGTCGACGCCCTCGCGGAAGTCCTCCAGGCCCATCAGGATGTGCAGGGGGACGACGCGGATGTCGTGGGCTTGCGCCAACTCGGCGGACAGCCCAGCGGTGGAATCGGTCACAACGATGACGGTCACGAGTCCACCGTATGTGCTGCGCCCAGGCCCCCCGCCGCCGCCGTCGAAGTTGACAGCGCATCCAGCACCGCCGTGGCCACCGCCTCATGCCCCTCGAAGCCCCAGTGGATGCCGTCGGGATTGCCGCGACCTGCGAGCACGTGGTCGCCGACGGCCGCCCCGAGGTCCACCAGCGGCACATTCTTCTCCGTCGCCCAGCCGGTCAGCGCCCGAACCGTCGCGGGACGGCCCTTGTGCACGCGGCCGTACGCGTCGCAGATGTGCACCGATGGCAGCGTCGCCAGCACAGGCAACTCCGGCCGCAGATGCTCGAGCGCCTCCCGGCACTTCTCCAGGTACTCCGCGCTCAGGTGCGGCGGCAGTGCGAGGGGCCAGCCCAGCGGGGCCAGCCGGGGCTGCAGCCAGGAATACGCGTCGCGCACGGCGCGCCGCGCACTCTCGGGCCGCACGTAGCGGATCTGTTCGCGCAGTGCGGTCGGCAGCGGCGAGGGCAGGGAGTCCATGCCACTCACGCCGAACACCACCGCGCCCGCCTTGGGCACCGCGGCCCACACGCGGGGGTCCTGGGTCAGCGCCCACCAGGCATCACGCGAGGTCCACCCGATACGGGCGATCAACTCCACGCGCCAGCCCAGCTTGGCCGCCACGATGTTGGGCCAGATCTGCGGATGGTCCGCGGACAGTCCGCCCTTGGGCCCGAAGTAGGAGAGAGAGTCCGCGATGACGAGCAGCACGGGCCGGTCGTCGCCGGAATCATGGTTAGAGGACATCGTCCACCCCGGGTGCGGCGGCGTTCCACACGTCGAGACGCCAGTGGTCGTAGTGCTGGCCGTGGTGGCTGCTCAGCTCCGCCCAACTGGTGTTGCCGATGCCGCCGATGGCGGGCCAGCGGTCCACCGGAAGATCCAGCAGCGCGGAGGTCAGCGCCGCGATGAGCCCCCCGTGCGCGATGAGGACGACGGGCCGGTCATCCCAATCTGGCAGCTCCGTCTCGAGTTCCCGCACCGTCGCCAGCGCGCGGGCCGCGACCTGCACCCGGCTCTCGCCGCCGGGCGGCGCCCAGTTCGCGTCGGCGCGCCAGATCTTGCGGGCGCCGGGGTAGCCGGCGTCCACCTCTTGGTGGGTGTGGCCCTGCCAGTCGCCCAGATGGGTCTCGCGCAGGCGTGGGTCGGTACGCACAGCCATTCCGCAGGCCTGACCGATGGCCAGCGCGGTGTCATGCGCGCGGCGCAGGTCCGAGGACACCAGTAGCCGCGGCTTCATCGCCGCGACCACCTCGGCGACGCGTCGGGCCTGGCTGCGGCCCAGCTCGGACAGCTCTGTGTCCAGTTGGCCCTGCATCCGGCTACCGGCGTTATGCTCGGTCTGGCCATGGCGCAGCAACACCAGCCTGCGAGTTGTCACAGAGCGGACTCCACCTGACCCGCGGCTTCTAGGCCCTCGATCTCGATGACGGGGCAGTCCTTCCACAGCCGCTCGAGCGCGTAGTACTCGCGCTCCTCGTCGTGCTGGATGTGCACGACGATGTCGATGTAGTCCAGCAGCGCCCAGCGGCCCTCGCGGACGCCCTCGCGCCGGGCGGGACGATGCCCCGCGTCACGGAGCTTGTCCTCAATGTTGTCGATGATCGCGCCGACCTGGCGCTCGTTCGAGGCGGAGGCGATCAGGAAGCAATCGGTGATCACCAGATGATCGGAGACATCCAGGACGATAACGTCCGTCCCCTTCTTCTCCGCTGCGGCGAGCGCCGCGATCCGCGCCATCTCCCTGGCTACGTCGGATGCTGTCACAGCTTCGTCTCCCATGCGTTGTATTTCAAAAGTCGTTGGTCAGGCCGGATACGAGTCAGTGTGGGCTCGGGTCCGAGGTCCGTCTCGAGCCATCCGGGCGCACCGCGTCCGCAGGTCGATAGAGATTCCGCTTGGCGATGTACTGCACCACGCCGTCCGGAACCAGGTACCACACGGGTCTGGCCTGCGCTGCCCGCTTGCGGCACTCCGTCGAGGATATCGCCAAGGCGGGGATCTCCACCACACTGACCGCGTCAGCGGGACGTCCCTGGAGCTTTTCCTCGAGCTGTTCCACGTCCAAGTCGTAGCCCGGGCGGGTGACGCCGACGAACTTCGCCAGGTCGAATAGCTCCTCCCAGCGCTGCCAGGTGAGGATTGAGGAGATCGCGTCGGCGCCGGTGATGAAGTACAGCTCTGCATCCTCGTGCTGTCGCCGCAGGTCACGGAGGGTGTCCGCCGTGTATGTGGTGCCGGGTCGGTCGATGTCGACGCGGCTGACGGAGAACTGTGGGTTCGACGCCGTCGCGATGACCGTCATCAGGTACCGGTCCTCGGGATGGCTAACCGCGCGGCCCGCCTTCTGCCACGGGTTTCCGGTGGGGACGAAGATCACCTCGTCGAGATCGAAAAGGTCGGCCACCTCGCTGGCCGCCACGAGGTGTCCATGGTGGATCGGATCGAAGGTGCCGCCCATCACACCCAGTCGGCGCTTCCCGGTTTCGGCCGTTGCCTGTTGCATGAGAGTGGAGCTTACGGCCCACTCAGATTGGCAGCAGCCGCGAGATCACCTCGGTGAGCTGCTCGGCGTTGCGGCACTCGTACATCGGCACGATCGTGCCGTAGGTCATCGCCGCCGAATCGCCGGTCCCCCACTGGGACGCGGGCTCGGGATTGAGCCAATGCGACTGCCGGGCCGCGTCCCGCATCCGCTCGAGTGCGTCGGTGTTGACGGCGCGGTAGTTGTTGCGCCCATCGCCCAGGATCAGCAGGGAGCTGCGCCGGGTCAACGAGTGCGCGTACCGCTCCGCGAACACTCCGAGTGCGTGCCCATAGTCGGAGTGCCCGTCGTAGGTGATCAACTCGGCCTCGCGCACCATCCGTGACATCGCGACGCCTAGATCCGCGCCGGCCGAGAAGAATTCCGTGACCTCGTCGGTGGAGTCGATGAACGCGAAGATCCGCACCCGCGAGAACTGCTCGCGCAGCGCGTGCACCAGCTGGAGCGTGAAGTGGCTGAAGCCGGCGACCGAGCCGGACACGTCGCACAGCACCACGAGCTCTGGGCGGGCGGCGCGCGGCTTGCGCATCACCAGATCGATCGGCACGCCGCCGGTGCCCATGGACTTGCGCAGAGTGCGGCGCAGGTCGATCGCGCCCGAGCGGGACCGGCGCCGACGCGCGGCCAGCCTGGTCGCCAGGGCGCGGGCCAGCGGCACCATCGTCTTGCGCAGCTTCTGCAGGTCCGCGTCGGAGGCACGAAGGAAGTCGACCTGCTCCGCGATCTTCGGCACCCCGTAATTCGCGACGCGGTCGCGGCCGAGCCGCTCCGCGCTGCGGCGACGAGTCTCCCCGTCGACCATGCGGCGCAGCCGGCCAAGCCGTTCGATGGCCGTGCGCAGCGCCACCTCGTTCTCATGCACCGCACGGTGCTCATCCTCGTCCGATTTCGGGCCCAACATGCCGCTGAGCATCTTCTCGAGGATGTTGTCGCCGGACAGGCCCCGCAGCGCCTGGTAGGCGGAGAAGGACTCCCCCGACATCGACTCATAGCGCCCGAGCTGGTCGACCATCTCCGCGATGAGCTGCTCCAGCGCCTCGCGGCCCTCCGGGGTGTCATCCGACAACAGCTCCGCCAGCAAGGCCTCCAGTCCTTCGAGGTCCAGCTCGCCGTCCGGGGTCCGCGGCAGCTCCGCCTCCGGGCCTTCACCGTCCGCAGCCAGGCTGTGCCGGGCGCCGATCGCGGCCGGGAACCACAGGTCGAACAGCGCGTCGAAGGTGTCGCGGTGCACGGGCTTGCGCAGGAGCGCACTCGCCAGGCCCTCGCGCAGCACGTCGCGGTCGAGCAGGTCCAGGACCTCGAGCACCCGACCTGCATCCACGGTCTCCGAGGGGCCCACGGAGATGCCCTTGCCGCGCAAGGCTCCGATGAAGCCAACGAGATGGCCGGGGATGCCGTGGGGGGCGAGTGGTCCGGTGCTAGTGGTCATCGCGGGCCTCAGTTAAGCCTGAGCTCGGCGGCCGCGCGTACCTGGTCGCTCTGGTGTTTGAGGATCACACCGAGCGTGGCGCGCACCGCCGCATCGTCGATGGTGTCCAGGCCGAGCGCCAGCAGCGTGCGCCCCCAGTCGATGGTCTCGGAGACCGACGGCACCTTCTTCAGCTGCATGCCGCGCAGCACCCGGATGGTGCGCACCAGCTGCTCGGCCAGCACCGACGGCAGGTCCGGCACGCGGCTGAGCAGGATGCGACGCTCGAGGTCCTCGTCCGGGAAGTCCAAGTGCAGGAAGAGGCAGCGGCGCTTGAGCGCCTCCGACAGCTCGCGGGTCGCGTTGGAGGTGAGCACCGTGAACGGCTGCGTCTTCGCCTGGATCGTCCCGAGCTCCGGGATGGTGATGGCGAAGTCGCTGAGCACCTCGAGCAGCAGGCCCTCGATCTCGACGTCCGCCTTGTCAGTCTCATCAATGAGCAGCACGGCGGGGACCTCGCTGCGGATCGCGGTCAGCAGCGGGCGCGAGAGTAGGAACTCCTCGCTGAACACGTCATCGCGGGTGGCGTCCCACGAGTGGTCGGTCGCGGACTGGATGCGCAGGATCTGCTTGGCGTGGTTCCACTCGTACAGCGCGCGGGCCTCGTCGACGCCCTCGTAGCACTGCAGGCGCACCAGCTCCGAGCCGGTGCACTGCGCCACCGCGCGCGCCAGCTCCGTCTTGCCGACACCCGCGGGCCCCTCGATCAGCAGCGGCTTGCCCAACCGGTCCGCGAGAAACACAGTGGTGGCCGTGGCGATATCGGCCAGATAGCCGGTCTCCGCGAGCCGCGCTGAGACATCCTCGACGCTGGCGAACAGGGGCTCTCTGGTTGGTGCTACGCGGTCCACGCGGGTGCCTCTCGGTTGTGGGTGTGGGGGGAAGTGACTAGGCCGGCCGGGTGTGGCCGTCGCCTATCACGATCCACTTGGTGGAGGTGAGCTCCGGCAGCCCCATCGGGCCGCGGGCATGCAGCTTTTGGGTGGAGATGCCGATCTCCGCGCCCATGCCGAATTGCTCGCCGTCGGTGAAGGCCGTCGACGCGTTGACCATCACCGCGGCCGCGTCCACCCGGGAGGTGAACTCGCGGGAGGCCGCCAGATCGCTCGTGATGATGGCCTCGGTGTGCCCGGTGCCGAACTGGTCGATGTGGGCGATCGCCTCATCGATGCCGTCGACCACCTTGACCGCCACATCCAGCGACAGGTACTCGGTGGACCAGTCGTCGTCGGTGGCGGGGACCATGCCGGGCAGGTCGCCATGCATGGTCACGGAGTGCATCTGGAGGGTCTGAGCCAAGCCGGGCAGCATCTCGTCCGCGATGGCCTTGTCGATCAGGACTGTCTCGACCGTGTTGCAAACGCTGGGCCGACGGGTTTTGGCGTTGACGATGATCTTCTCCGCCATCGTCAGGTCCGCGGCTTTGTCCACGTAGATGTGCACCACACCGGTGCCAGTCTCGATCGTCGGCACCAGGGCGTCCCGCACGACGGCCGCGATCAGCCCGGCGCCGCCGCGCGGGATCACCACGTCGACGAGTCCGCGTGCGCGGACCAAGTGCAGCACGCTGGCACGGTCCTCGCTGGGCAGCAGCTGCACCACATCCGCGGGCACGCCACTAGCAATGAGCGAGTCCCGGATGATCCGCACGAGCTCCATGTTGGAGTGCGTCGCGGACGACGAGCCGCGCAGCAGCACGGCGTTCCCGGACTTGAAGGTCAGGCCGAAGCCGTCGACCGTGACGTTGGGCCGCGCCTCGTACACGATGCCGACCACGCCGAGCGGCACACGGACCTGCTTGGCCTCCAGCCCGTTGGGCAGCTGGGAGCCGCGCACGATCTCGCCGATGGGATCGGGCAGCCCGGCGACCTGACGCAGCCCGCTGGCGATGCCCGCGACCCGATCGGCGTCCAGGCGCAGCCGGTCTAGTTGCGCCTCCTCCGTGCCGAGCGCGGCGGCAGCGGTGATGTCGGCGTTGTTCGCGGCGAGGATCGTGTCGGTGGCGGCCACGAGGGCATCCGCCGCAGCGAGCAGCGCCGCGTCCTTGTCCCCGCTCGTCAGCTGCGCCAGCGTTTTCGATGCGGCCTTGGCGCGATGCGCCGCGGCGTGCACCTCGATGCGGAGCGGGTCCAGTGCCGAGTCGAGGTCGACGGCCACGGTGGATTCAGAGGATTGCGCGCCTGCGGTCATGGGTCCAGGGTATCTAACGCCGACTGGCGCTAATATCCTCGTCACATTCCAGCCGCTTCCCCGCCGGTCCGACCCGCTTCGACGCGGCCTCGCCCCGCGATGTCAGGGTCTCAGGGCACTATGGCCCCATGGACATCGACGGGAACCTCGACAGCGGGCACGGCGCCCAGGGACTGAGCGCTCAAGGACTGAGCGCTCAGGGACAAGACGGCGCGGGAGATCCGTGGCTGTCGGCACCGCCGTTCCTGGACGAGGCCCCATTTCCCGACGAGGCCCCATTTCCGGACGACGAGCTGAGCGATCCCTTCTTCGCCAACCCCGCCGTGGTGGCCGAGCCCGCGGACATCCCGGCGGCGGAGCCGTTCGCGAAGGCACCGGCACCGCGGCCGCGGCCGGTCCTCGACCCGGCGGTCCTGCGGGAGCAGGCCGAGGAGCTGCTCAAGCAGCTGGCCGGGCCCGACGCGACGCTGCGCGAGGACCAGTGGGTCGCGATCGAGGCCCTCGTGGCGCACCGCCGTCGGGCCCTGGTCGTCCAGCGGACGGGTTGGGGCAAGTCCGCTGTCTACTTCATCGCCGCGAAGCTGCTGCGCGCGCAGGGCTCCGGGCCGACGGTGATCGTCTCCCCCCTGCTGGCGCTGATGCGCAACCAGGTCACCGCCGCCGAGCGCGCGGGCGTGCGGGCGGCGACGATCAACTCCGGCAACGTCACCGAGTGGGACCAGATTCACGAGTCCATCGCCGCCGGCGAGGTCGACGTGCTGCTGGTCAGCCCCGAGCGGCTCAACAACCCGGACTTCCGCGACCAGGTCCTGCCGCAGCTCGCGGAGAACGCTGGGCTGGTCGTGGTCGATGAGGCGCACTGCGTCTCCGACTGGGGCCACGACTTCCGGCCGGACTATCGCCGGATCCGCACGCTCGTCGGGGAACTCGGCGCGGACACCCCGGTCCTGGCGACGACCGCGACGGCGAACAACCGTGTCGTCACGGACATCGCCACCCAACTGGGGGTCGGCTCCGGCGGCTCAGGCGAGGAACAAGCGCTAGTGCTGCGCGGCGGGCTAGACCGCGAGTCTCTCCACCTGTCCGTGGTCAAGATCCCGGACTCGCGGAACCGCGCGGCCTGGCTGATTGAGAACCTGGCGTCGCTGCCTGGCGCCGGCATCATCTACACGCTCACCGTCTCCGCGGCGGAGGACCTGGCCGCCGTGCTGTCCGCGCAGGGGCATCAGGTGGCCGCCTACACCGGCCGCACCGATCCCGCCGAGCGCGAGGCGCTCGAGGGCGATCTGCTCGCCAACCGGGTCAAGGCCCTCGTCGCGACCTCGGCCCTCGGCATGGGCTTCGACAAGCCCGACCTGGGGTTCGTCATCCACCTCGGCGCGCCGTCCTCCCCCATCTCCTATTACCAGCAGGTCGGCCGTGCCGGCCGCGCCACCGAGCGCGCGGAGGTGGTGCTGCTACCCGGCCCCGAGGACAAGGACATCTGGCGCTACTTCGCGTCGGTGGCCTTCCCGCCCGAGACGGTGGTGCGCGGGGTCATCGACGCGCTGACCGAGAGCCCCCAGTCCACTCCCGCACTCGAGTCGCGTGTCGATTTGGGCCGCAGCCGCCTGGAGATGGTGCTGAAGGTGCTCGATGTGGACGGCGCCGTCCGCCGGGTACGCGGCGGCTGGGTGGCGACGGGACAGCCGTGGGAGTACGACGGCGACCGCTACGACAACCTCGCCCAAGCGCGCCGCGCGGAGGAGCAGGCGATGCTGGACTATCAGTCCACCACTGAGTGCCGGATGGCATTCCTCCGCCGACAACTGGACGACCCCGGTCTGACCGGCGACGACAATTGCGGGCGCTGCGACAACTGCACCGGCGCCTACCGCTCGGCGGAGATCGACCAGGCCGCGGTCCAAGAGGCTCGGGCCCGGCTCGATCGGCCCGGTATCGACGTTCCGCCTCGCAAGCAATGGCCCACCGGCCTGGCACATCTGGGTATCCCGCTGAAGGGCAAGATCGCCGACGGCCCCGCGGAGGGCCGCGCGCTCGGACGCCTCACCGACCTGGGCTGGGGCCAACGTCTGCGAGCGCTCCTCTCCGGCCCAGACCAACCGGCCTCCGAGCAGTTGGTGGCGGGCTGCGTCGAGGTGCTCAAGACCTGGGGCTGGGCCACTCGCCCGGACTCGATCATGGCGGTGGAATCGTTGACCCATCCGGTGCTCGTTCGCACACTCACAGAACGGTTGTCCACGCTCGGCAGACTGACAGATTTGGGGACTCTCCACCGCCGGCCCGAGCACCCTCCGGTGACCGCGATCAACTCCGCATTCCGAGTGGCGCAGCTGAGCGAGTCCTGGGAAACCCCCCAGAATTTGCCGTCCGGAGCCACAATCTTGCTGGTCACAGAACTGCTCGAGTCCGGCTGGACTATGACAATGGCCGCTCGCGAATTGCGGTCGGCCGGAGCCGCCGCGGTGCTTCCTCTTACTCTCGCCACCCAGAACTGACCCAAATTGTGATGAGCATCACCAAGAGTGGCTGACCAGCGGTTAGGTCCACTTTTCAGGTGACGTTTCGATAACGGGGCTGACTTACCCCTAGCACTCTGGATACGTTCGAAGGTGAATGAAGCCCAACGAACCGGAAATACCCGCCCCATCCGCTCCAACAGCAGTGACGTTCCAGGTGCCGTCAATATCAGATGGCCGCCGCCTGTGGGAGATCGCGCGCGATTCGCGCGAGCTGGACCTGAATTCCAGTTACGCCTACGTCTTATGGTGCCGCGATTTCCAGAACACGTCGATTGTCGCGTTGGTGGATGGCAGGGTCTGCGGCTTCGTGACCGGTTACATCCGGCCCGAACGGCCCGACACGCTAGTAGTCTGGCAGGTCGCGGTGGACGCAGAGCAGCGCGGCAAGCGCATCGCTGGCCAACTGCTCGACGGCCTCCTCGACAGGCTCGCACCAGACGTCTCCCGCATGGAGACCACGATCAGCCCCGGCAACGCGGCATCGATCGCATTGTTCACTGGCACCGCGGGCCGCCGCGGACTTGAGATCAAGTCCGAGCCCCTATTCGGGCCGGCCGATTTCCCGGACAGCCACGAGCCCGAGGATCTTTACATCCTCGCGGCCCCACCGCGCTGACCCCCCAGAAATTGTCCATCGATTTCCTCGGTGGCCGATTAACCAATTCATCAAGTAGATATTCGCATCAGCGAAGAGGATACGACGAGATGACCATGCAATCAGATATGTCCATTTTCCCGCGCCGGGAATCCGAAGTCCGCGGCTATATCCGCAACTGGCCGACTGTCTTCGACACGTCCAAGGGAAGCTGGATCCGTGACGAGAACGGCCGCGACTACCTCGACTTTTTCGCCGGCGCCGGCTCCTTGAACTACGGGCACAACAACCCCATCTTCAAGGAAGCGTTGATCGACTACATTTCCCGCGACGGCATCACCCACGCCCTCGACATGGCGACGATGGCCAAGCGTGATTTCCTCGGCGCGATCGAGGATCGCCTGCTGACGCCTCGCAACCTGGACTACAAGGTCCAGTTCCCGGGCCCGACCGGGACCAACGCCGTCGAGGCCGCGCTGAAGCTGGCCCGCAAGGTCACCGGCCGCGAGTCGATCATCAGCTTCACCAACGCGTTCCACGGGATGACCCTCGGCTCCCTGTCGGTCACCGGCAACTCAATGAAGCGTGCGGGCGCAGGCATCCCGCTGGTCCACGCCACCCCCATGCCGTTCGACAACTACTTCGACGGCGTCAGCGAGGACTTCCACTGGTTCTCCCGTGTGCTGGACGACTCCGGCTCCGGGTTGAACAAGCCGGCAGCCGTGATCGTCGAGACGGTCCAGGGTGAGGGCGGCATCAACGTCGCCCGCCCCGAATGGCTGCGGGCGCTGGCGGAACTGTGCGCCGACCGCGATATCCTGATGATCGTCGACGACGTGCAGATGGGCTGCGGCCGCACCGGCGGCTTCTTCTCCTTCGAAGAGGCCGGCATCACCCCCGACATCGTCACGCTCTCGAAGTCCATCGGCGGCTACGGGCTGCCCCTGGCGCTGACCCTGTTCAAGTCTGAGCTCGATGTGTGGACGCCCGGCGAGCACAACGGCACGTTCCGTGGCAACAACCCGGCTTTCATCACCGCCACGGCCGCGCTGAACACTTACTGGTCCGACGACGTGCTCGAGAAGGACACCCTCCGCAAGGGCGAGCTGGTACGGGAGCAACTGCAGAACGTGGCAGACACCCTCCCGGGCCTGAGCACCCGGGGCCGCGGACTGGCCCAGGGCCTGCGCTTCGAGCAGGCCGACTACGCCGCCAAGGTCTGCCGCGCTGCCTTCGAGGCCGGCCTGCTGGTGGAGACGTCCGGCCCGTCCGACGAGGTAGTCAAGCTGCTCCCCGCGCTGACCACCACGGACGAGGAACTCAGCCACGGCCTGTCCATTCTGGCCGAGTCCGTGGCCAAGGTCATGGCCTAACACCACCGACTCCCAGCCCCTGACCGAGAGGACAGATCACATGATTGTGCGCACCACCGCCGAGATCACCGGCACCGACCGCGAGGTCACCCCCGAGAACGGCAATTGGGTCAGCAAGCGGATCGTGCTGGGCGGAGACCGCGTCGGGTTCTCCTTCCACGAGACGACCATCAAGGCCGGCACCGACAACGAGTTCCATTACGCCAACCACGTCGAGGCCGTGTGGCTCGTCGAGGGCGAGGGCGAGCTCATCGACCTCACCGAGGGCGGCAAGACCTACCCCCTGGCGCCCGGCACCATGTACCTGCTCAACGGGCACGAGCGCCATCGGGTCCTCGCCCGCACCCAGCTACGTATGCTGTGCGTGTTCAACCCGCCGGTCGTGGGCACCGAGGTGCATGACGCCGATGGCGTCTATCCCCTGGTAACCGTCGACTAGCAGTCGGGCTTCCCAGAGACGGAGTCGGTCATGGCACAGTTTGTGCCATGACCGACTCCGTTCTCATTCCGGTGCCCGTATTCATCGGCCCCGAGCCGCAGGACTGGCTGCGCGAAGCCGTGATCGCTGGCGGCGGCGTCGAGGTGCCGTTGACAGCTGCGCAGGCTGTGGTCTGGTTCGGGTTCCCCCACAACTTCCCCGCGCTGCCGCGCACCGTCCGTTGGGTGCAGCTCCCCTTCGCCGGTATCGAGTCCTGGATGGACGCGGGACTGCTCGACGCGAGCCGGACCTGGACGAACGGCGCCGGGGTCTATGCGGACACCGTCGCCGAGCATGCACTGGCACTGCTGCTCATGGGAGTGCGCGGGCTGCACACCGCTGCCACCATCCAGTCCTGGGATCCCACCCGCGTCGGACCTGCCATCGGCACGCTGCGCGGGGCCATCATCGGCGTCCTCGGCGCAGGCGGCATCGGCCGGGCGCTGATCCTCATGCTCCGTGCGTTGGGCGCGGAGGCCATCGCGATCAACCGCTCCGGCCGGGCGGTCCGGATCGAGGGTCAGCCGGCCATCGAGACTATCCCGGTGGAGTTGCTGGACTCGGCGCTGCGCCGATGCGACCACCTAGTCCTCGCGGCCCCCGGCACCGCGGCGACGCGCAACCTGGTGGGCGCGAGGCAGCTCGGCCTGCTCCGCCCACACAGCTGGATAATCAATGTCGCCCGCGGGACCCTGATCGACACCGAAGCGCTCACACTGGCCCTCACCGAACAGCGCATCGGCGGCGCCGCCCTCGACGTCACCGAGCCCGAGCCCCTTCCCGACGGCCATCCCCTGTGGGCCCTGCCGAATGTGATCATCACCCCGCATGTCGCGAACCCGCCACACGGCATCGCCACACTGCTGGCCGCCAGGATCACCGAGAACGTCGTACGATTCGGTGCGGGCCGCGAATTGCTGGGCGTGGTTGATCCCCAGCTGGGGTATTAGCTAAGCCAGCCTTGCCGAGCCTGCCCGCGGGACGCGCAGCCTGATCAGAGCTTGACGAGGTCGTCCGCGTGCACCACGGGGCGGATGCTCTCGCCAGGCAGCTCATGGGACTGGTGACCAATCATCGGCGGCAACTCAGCCGAGTCATAGGAGACCACGCCGCGGGCGATCACGGTGTGGTCGGGCGCGAGCAGCTCCACCACGTCGCCCTCGGAGAACCGTCCGTTGACCTCGGTGATCCCCGCGGCGAGCAGGGAGCTGCGACGTTGGACGACGGCCCGCACGGCGCCGGCGTCCAGGTGCAGGGCACCCGAGGAATCGGCGGCGTGCCGCACCCAGAACCTGCGTGCGGTCATCCTGCTGTCGCGAGGGCCGAACACCGTGCCGACGCTGCAGGCGCCGGACAGTGCCGCCTCCGCATCCGCGGCGGCCGCGAGCAGCACCGGAATGCCCCCGTCGGCGGCCAGTTTCGCCGCAGACAGCTTCGACGCCATGCCACCGGTGCCCAGCGACCCGCCAGCGCCGGCGACGACGCCATCCAGGTCCTCCGGGCCCAGCACCTCGCCGACGAAATTCGCGTGGCCCTTGCGGGGATCGGCGTCATAGAGCCCGTCGACGTCGGATAGCAGCACTAGCGCGTCCGCCCCGACCAGGTGCGCGACCAGAGCGGCGAGCCGATCGTTGTCGCCGAACTTGATCTCCGAGGTTGCGGTCGTGTCGTTCTCGTTGACCACCGCGATCGCCTTGAGCGAGCGCAGCCGGTCGAGCGTGCGCTGCGCGTTGCGGTGGGTGTCGCGGCGCGCGAAGTCGCCGGCAGTCAGCAAGACCTGGGCGACGACGCGGTTGTAGCGGGCGAAGGAGGTCGACCATTCGTTAACCAGCGCCAACTGCCCGACGGCCGCTGCCGCCTGCTTCGTCGCGAGGTCCCGCGGCCGCTTGGCCAACCCCAAGGGCGCGATGCCCGCGCTGACCGCGCCAGAGGACACGATCACCACATCGGAGCCCCGGCGCATGCGCCGCTCGATGGCATCGGCGAGCATCCCCAGCCGGACGGCGTCGAGGCCGCCGTCCAGGCTGGTCAACGCGGACGAGCCGATTTTCACCACCACACTGCGCGCGGCGGCGATATCCTCCCGGATCGTCACAGATCCCCCGTTTCCAGCCCCTCAAGGCCGCGACGGACCCGGCTGGAGTGCTTGCGCTCATCTGCAGTGGTGCGCTCCACCTGGTCCATACGAGCATCAGTGCCGCGGCCGGTCATGGTGATGTCGACACCGGCGGGCGTCTGCGGCTCCCACTCAAAACTCATGTCGCTGATGGTCACGCCGCAGCCGGGCTTCGCGCCCAGCTTGTGCAGTTCGTCCTCGACGCCGAGCCGGGCCAGCCTGTCCGCGAGGTAGCCGACGGCCTCATCGTTCGAGAACTGAGTCTGGCGGACCCACCGCTCGGGACGGATGCCCCGCACGATGAACGAGCCGGGCTCGTCAGCGTCCTTCTCGACGCTGAACGCGCTCTCGTCGCGGGGGATCGGGCGGATGACCGGGCGCGACGGCTCGGGCGGCGGATTGTCGATGCGGTACTGCTCGACCATCGCGGCGAGCGCGTACGTCAGCGGCTTGAGCCCGGCGCGGGAGACGGCCGAGATCGTGAACACCGGCCAGCCGCGGGACTCGAACTCCTCGGTGACGAACTCGGCGAGCTCTGCGGCCTCGGGCACGTCGGCCTTGTTGAGGATGACCACGCGCGGACGGGTTGCGAGATCGCTCAGTCCCCAGTCGCCGGAGAGCAACGGCTTATAGGCCGCCAACTCCGCCTCGAGCGCGTCGACGTCGGAGATCGGGTCGCGGCCCGGCTCCAGCGTCGCGCAGTCCACGACGTGGGCCATGACCGCACACCGCTCCAGGTGGCGCAGGAAGTCCAGGCCAAGGCCCTTGCCCTCGGAGGCGCCGGGGATCAGACCGGGCACGTCGGCGATAGTGAAGGTTGTCTCACCGCTGGAGACCACGCCCAGGTTCGGGACGAGTGTGGTGAACGGGTAGTCGCCGATCTTCGGCTTGGCCGCGGAGAGCACCGAGACCAGCGAGGACTTGCCTGCCGACGGGAAGCCGACCAGGCCGACATCTGCCACCGACTTCAGCTCGAGGGTCAGGTCCTGCTCGACACCCTCTTCACCGAGGAGCGCGAAGCCGGGGGCCTTACGGGCGCGGGAGGCGAGCGCGGCGTTGCCGAGGCCGCCCCGACCACCCTGGGCGGCGACGAATTCGGTGCCGACGCCGACGAGGTCCGCGAGCACCTCGCCGTCCTTGCCGATAACCATCGTGCCGTCGGGCACGGGCAGGATTAGGTCCTCGCCGCGGGCGCCGTCCCTGTTGGAGCCTGCGCCGGGCCTGCCGTTGGTGCCTCGGGCGTGCGGGCGGAAGTGGAAGTCGAGCAGCGTGTGCACGCCGTCGTCGACTCGCAGGATCACGGAGCCGCCGCGTCCGCCGTTGCCTCCGTCGGGGCCACCGAGGGGCTTGAACTTCTCTCGGTGCACCGAGGAGCAACCGTGTCCGCCGCTGCCGGCGCTGATGTGTAGGACGACACGGTCCACAAAGCGTGACATCGTGTGTCCTCCTCTCGATGCTGTTGGTCGTGAAGGTGTTGCGGGAAATCTTGAAAAACAGAAAACAGGGACGGACGGGGTTACTTCACCCTGCCCGCCCCTGTTCTGGAGCTGAATTTGGTTGAGAGCGAATTACGCCTCGACCAGTACCGGCACCACGATATTGACGGTCTTGCGACCGCGCTTGGTGCCGAACTCGACCGCGCCGGCGGACAGCGCAAAGAGCGTGTCATCCTTGCCGCGGCCGACGTTCACGCCGGGGTGGAAGTGCGTGCCACGCTGGCGAACGATGATCTCGCCAGCGTTGACTTCCTGGCCGCCGAAGCGCTTGACGCCAAGACGCTGGGAGTTGGAATCGCGCCCGTTCCGAGTGCTAGATGCACCCTTTTTACTTGCCATAGCTGGTTCCTCCTGGAAAAAGTTCGAGGTTCAGGTGGGCCGTTGCCAGCCCGATCCCCTACTACTTGTTGATGCCGGTTACCTTGACAACCGTCAGCTTCTGGCGGTGGCCTTGACGCTTGTGGTAGCCGGTCTTGTTCTTGAACTTGTGGATGCGGATCTTCGGGCCCTTGGTGTGCTCGACGATTTCGCCGGTCACCGAGGCCTTTGCCAGCGCATCCGCGTCAATGGTCAGGTCGGCTCCGTCGACGACAAGTGCGACCGGAAGCTCGATTGAGGCGCCAGGCTTCACCTCGAGCTTCTCGACCTTGACGAGGTCACCAACGGCGACTTTGTACTGCTTGCCGCCGGTCTTGACGATCGCGTACATCGAGGGCTACCCCTTGCTTGTTGAATAACTAATTGCCGTCGCACGTGCTGTGCGACTCACTGGTATTGGCCGCCCTGCGGCTACACTGCGCATTTGCATGCGAGTGTCACCGCGCAGCAGCGACTTTTCAAGGTTACGGGACGCACACTCTGATGGTCAAACCCGCAGCGTGTGCGTCCCGTAACCCGGGTGGAGATTAGGGCGCGACCGGGGGTCCGGCCTGGCGCCCTGCAGCGCGTCGTCGTGGCCGCCGGACAGCAGCCGCCGCCGTGGCCGCTGCATCGCCGGAGGGCGCTGCAGGCGCTGTCACAGCAGGCGCGGCTACCGGAGCGGCAACGGGCTGAGCTGCGGGAACAATAACCTCGGAGCGAACTGGCTCCGCCGTCGGCTGCGCATGCTCCACCGGTGCGGACGCGGGCCGAGCGGCCCGCCTCGAGCGCCGACGAGCAGGCGGACCCGACTCCGCGGCCGGGGCCGCTGGCGCCTGCTTGGGCTCCTCCGCCTTCACCACAGGCTCGGGGACTGTGGCAGGAACCACAGCCTTCGCCGCAGGCCTCTCGGGCTGCGATCCGCGACGGTTGCCGGACGGCGCCTGCTGGGTCCGCTTACGCGGGCCTGCGCTGCGGGCGACCGCGGCCTCGATCTTGGCCATCGCGTCGAGCTTCGCCTCCGACTTGGCGTCGGCCGCCGACTGCTCAGCGGCAGACCGCTGGGCGGTCGAGGGCTGGGTGGTCGAGGGCTGGGCGGTCGAGGGCTGGACCTGTGCCGGCGCTTCATCTGCGTCGGCCTCGTGAGCCGCCTCCGCCTGGCTTCCCGCCGAGCCTGCCGACCGCTGCCCACGCCGACCGCGTTCACGCCTGCTGGGACGGTCTTGGCCGGTCGACTCAGGTGCTGCCTGCTGGCCGCTTGCCGAGCCGGGCTCGATCTCATGCTCGGCGCTGTCGGCGGCCGATTCCGCGCCGTCCTCGCCATCGGGGTGCTCGTGCTCGGCCATCGCCTTGAACATCGGATGCTCGGCTGGGCTGTGCCCAGCCGCCTTCTCCTCAGCCGTCTCCACCGCGGGGGTGTCGTTGCCCTTGCCGCGGCGGGCACGGCGCGTGCCGGACTCGCCCCTGCTGGACCTGCCGGAGTCCGCCTCGGACTCCGAGACGATCGGGTCGGCGTGGATCATCAGGCCGCGCCCGTGGCAGTGCTCGCAGTTGGTCGAGAACGCCTCGATCAGGCCGGTGCCCATGCGCTTGCGCGTCATCTGCACCAAGCCCAGCGAGGTCACCTCGGACACCTGGTGGCGGGTGCGATCCCGGCCAAGCGCCTCGGTGAGCCGACGCAGGACCAGGTCCCGGTTCGACTCGAGGACCATGTCGATGAAGTCGACCACGATCATGCCGCCGATGTCCCGCAGGCGCATCTGGCGCACGACCTCCTCGGCCGCCTCCAGGTTGTTGCGCGTGACGGTCTCCTCGAGGTTGCCGCCGGAACCGGTGTACTTGCCCGTGTTCACGTCGACGACAGTCATGGCCTCGGTGCGGTCGATGACCAGCGTGCCGCCGGAGGGCAGCCACACCTTGCGGTCGAGCGCCTTCACCAGCTGCTCGTCGATCCGGTACGCGCCGAAGGCGTCGGTCGAGCCGCCGCGGCGGTCGTGCCGCTCGACGCGCTCCATCAGGTCGGGCGCCACGCGTCCGATATAGGACGAGACGGTGTCCCAGGCCTGATCACCGTCGATGACCAGCTTCGCGAAGTCCTCGTTGAACAGGTCGCGGACGACCTTGACCAGCAGGTCCGGCTCCTCGTAGAGGGCCTTCGGCGAGTTGGACTTATTCGCCTTCTCCTCGTCGGCCAGCTTCTGGATGGACTCCCAGAGCTTCTGCAGGCGGTCGACGTCGCGCGCCAGCTCATCCTCGCTGACACCCTCGGACGCGGTGCGGATGATAACGCCCGCGTTCGCCGGCACGATCTGCTTCAGGATCGCCTTCAGGCGCGCCCGCTCGGTGTCCGGCAGCTTGCGGCTGATCCCGGTGGACGAGCCGCCGGGAACGTAGACCAGGAACCGGCCCGCCATGCTGATCTGCGTGGTCAGGCGGGCTCCCTTGTGCCCCACCGGATCCTTGCTGACCTGCACCAGAACCTGGTCGCCGGGCCGCAGCGCTTGCTCGATCTTGCGCGACGAGCCGCCCAGGCCGGCAGCGGCCCAGTCGACCTCGCCGGCGTAGAGCACGCCATTGCGGCCGCGGCCGATGTCGATGAATGCGGCCTCCATGCTCGGCAGCACGTTCTGGACGCGGCCGACGTACACGTTGCCGACGATCGACGGGGTGGCCGCGCTGGTGACAAAGTGCTCGACGAGCACCTTGTCCTCGAGCACGCCGACCTGGGTGACAACGCCGCCACCGTGACTGTTGGCCTTCTCGCGCACCACCATCACACGGTCGACGGCCTCGCGGCGCGCCAAGAACTCCGACTCGCTCAGGATTGGCGGACGTCGGCGACCGGCCTCGCGGCCATCGCGACGGCGCTGCCGCTTCGCCTCGAGACGCGTGGAGCCGCTGATGCCCTGGACCTCGTCGCGCGGAGTCCTCTTGTTGCGGGGCTCACGCTCGTGGACCACGGTGTTCGGCGGATCGTCCTGTGACGTCTCGTCGTCGTCTCCCCCGCCGGAGCGGCGGCGACGGCGACGGCGGCGACGGCGGCTGCCGTTCCCGTCGTCATCGCCAGACGAATCCGAGTCCTCGTCAGAGGACTGCTCGTCGGACCCTGTCTCTTCTACGGACTCTGCGGGCTCCGTGTGGTCGGCGCCCGAGGTATCGGCGGGCGCGCTGTCCACGGTCTCCGTCGAATCGCTGCTGCTACTGCTGGCCCCGCTGGACCGGCTGGAGCGTCGCGAGCGGCGACGGCCCGTACGCGGCGCCGCCTCCTCCGCGTCGTCCGTGTTGGCCTCCCCGTCCTGGCCCTGCTCGACGCCCGCCTCATCGGAGGTGGACTCCGGCGCATCCAGCTCAGTCTGTGCCACGACGTCGGAGTGGTCAGCGTCCTCATCCGAATAGTGATCGGAATCCGAGCCATCCTCAGAGTGCTGCTCGCCGCGGCCACGACCGCGGCCACGACGGCCACGACGGCGCCGGCGCGAACGCGAGCTTTCCGAATCGTCCGAATCCGAATCATCCGAATCGGAGCCGTCGGCGTCCGAGCTGTCGGCGTCATCCGCATCGGGACCGGCGGCGGCCGGTACGTCGATCTCCACGGCAGGAGCCTCCGGGGTGGCGGTGCTCGTGAGCTCAGCAGGCTCCCCTGTGGGCTCCTCTGTGGTCTCTCCTGAAGGCTCCACCAGCTTCTCGACAGGTGCCGTCACGGCTGGCGTCTTCTCCGCCGTGGGCTCGGTGAAGGCGAGCGGCGCAGTCTTCTTCGCGGGCGCCCGCTTCTTGGGCGCGGCCACGCCCTTGGCAGGCTCGGGCGGCAGGAACAGCGGCTGCTCGAATGCCGGCGTGGCGGCAGGGGCCTCAGTCTTGACGGCCTTGGCAGCCTTAGGTGCCTTGGCTGTCTTCGGGGCCGGCTCCGCTGCAGGCGTTTGCTCCGCCGCGGGGGGCGCCACGTCGCCTGCGAGTGCGGATTGCACCCGCAGTGCGGCCGCGCGCTCCACGCTGGAGTGTGCGGTCTTGACCTGCTCGCCGAGAGCGGCGAGCTCAGCCAGTACCTGCTTGCTGGTCACGCCCAGCAGTTTCGCCAGAGCATGCACGCGCAACTTCTGTGGTATTTCCACGGCGGCATTCTCGGTGGTGGTCAGTTCATCGGGCGGCACTTGATCGGCCACGTGGTCTCCTCGACCCCCGGGCGCGTCGATCCCCTAGTTCGGGTATGCAGCGCGGCCACGCGAGGGCAGCTTCTAGGTGGGCTCACACCTGTAGGTGCGAGATCTTTTGGTCTCACGCCACGTTGACTTCACGCGACGCCTGGCTGGACAACCTAGGTGCGTTCTCGCCATCAAGCATGCTCAGCGAGGTAGAGGTGTTTCCTCGACCTGCGCGACCGCGATGACCGAGAATGACCTTCGGCGACATCCGGCTGCTGCGCGTACAGCAATTGCGCGGCAACTCTCGCAAGTATCCCACATATTCGCGTGACCACTGACCAAATATGGACCAGCGTCCTCAAAAGCCCTGCGTGGCAGGGCCCCCACCTCAGCCGACGAGTCAGCCGAGTTCCGGGAACCAGATGCCGATCTCGCGCGCGGCGGATTCCGGGGAATCGGAGCCGTGGACGAGGTTTTCCTGCGTCAGCGTGCCCAGATCACCACGGATGGAGCCGGGGACAGCCTTCTCCACGGGGTCGGTGCCGCCGGCGAGCTGGCGGAAGGCGGCGATCGCGCGCGGCCCCTCGAGCACCAGCGCGACCAGTGGCCGCGCGGTGATGAAGTCCAGGAGTCCGTCGTAGAACGGTTTGCCCTCGTGCTCGGCATAGTGCGCGGCCGCGACCTCGGTTGTCGCCGTGCGCATCTCGAGCGCGACAAGGGTGAGGCCCTTGCGCTCGATACGGCCAAGGATTTCGCCGACATGTCCGCGTGCCACCGCGTCGGGCTTGATGAGTACCAGGCTTCGCTCAGTCACGCGGATGAGACTATCCGCATAGCCGCCAGGTCACGAAATCGGCGTGGCGCGAGGTCAGCCGTCCTGGCCGAAATCGCGCTGACCGGGCAACAGCCCATGCGCCTCGCGCTCCTTCATGTCGCTGCGCAGATACAGCAGATAACCCCACAACGCCGCGAACACCAGGCCACACACACCCAGCGCGGGATGGACCCACCACGCCGCGACGGCCAGCACCTGCAGGGCGATATTGTACGGGATGGCCCAGCTGCGCCCCTGGAAACCGGCCCCGACGAACATCAGCAGGCCCAACACGGCGACGTACGTGAGCTTCGCCGACTTGAGATCCTCCGAGAGGTAGCTGACCACGGGGAGCGCCAGCATGACGATGATCGCCTGCAGCACCAGCGTCCCGGCCATGACGCCGCGGAACATCTTCCACGGATCCTTCAGCGGGGGGTTGAATTCTTCGGCCACTGTCAGCTCCTCGCTCATGAGGGTTCCCTTCCCAGCAGAGTGCGGGCCACGCCCACGGTGACGACGGAGCCGGTGACGATGACACCCGCGCCGGAGACCGCCTCGCCGGGCTCGGCGACCTCCTCGGCCAAGCCGATGGCGGTCTCGAGCGCCTCGGACATCGACTGTGCCACGTGGACGCGCTCCTCGCCGAATGCGGCGATGGCCAACTCCGCGAGGTCATCGGGATGCAGGCAGCGCGGCGAGCCGTTGAAGGTGACCACGACCTCGTCGAGCACCGGCTCCAGCGACTCCAGGATGCCGGCGACGTCCTTGTCCCCCATCACCGCGACGACGCCGACGAGCTTGCGGAAGTCGAACTCGTCCGACAGCGCGGCCGCCAGCGCGCGGGCCCCGTGCGGGTTGTGGGCGGCGTCGAGCAGCACCGTCGGCGCGTTGCGCACCCGCTCGAGCCGGCCGGGGTTCACGAGCGACGCGAAGGCCGCGCGCACCGCGTCGATGTCGAGCTTGCGGTCCTTGCCAGCGCCGAAGAACGCCTCGACGGCGGCGAGCGCGACCACGGCGTTGTGCGCCTGGTGCTCCCCGTGCAGCGGCAGGAAGATCTCGTCGTACTCCCCACCGAGGCCCTGCAGCCGCAGCTGCTGGCCGCCGATGGCGACCTGCCGGCCGAGCACCATGAACTCCGAGCCCTCGCGCGCCACGGCCGCGTCGACCTGCACGGCGCGGCGCAGCAGCACCTCCAGCACCTCGGGCTGCTGCTCGGCGAGGATCGCGACGGAGTCGGCCTTGATGATGTCGGCCTTCTCCCCTGCGATGCCGGTGAGCTCGGTGCCGAGGTACTCGGTGTGGTCGATGCTGATGGGGGTGAGCACGGCGACCCGGCTGTCGATGACGTTGGTCGCGTCCCAGCGCCCGCCCAGGCCCGTCTCGATGACCGCGACGTCGACGGGGGCGTCCGCGAAGCCCGCGTAAGCCATCGCGGTGAGGACCTCGAACTTGCTCATCTTAGGACCACCCGCCGCCGTCGACTGCTTGTCGACCATGCCGATGTACGGCTCGAGGTCGCGGTAGACCTCGACATAGCGCTCCGGGCTGATCGGCGCGGAGTCGATGGCGATCCGCTCGGTCACCACCTGCAGGTGCGGGCTGGTGGTGCGTCCGACCCGCAGGTGCAGGTGCGTCATCAGCGCGTCGATCATGCGGGTGACCGACGTCTTGCCGTTGGTTCCGGCGATGTGGATCGTCGGGTACGAGTTCTGCGGCGAGCCCAGCAGATCCAGCAGCGCCGCGATCCGGGTGAGCGACGGCTCGATCTTCGTCTCGGGCCAGCGCTGGTCCAGCTCCGCCTCGACCTGCGCCAGCTCGGCGAGCGCCTCCGGCGTCGGCGGCTCCACAGGGATCGCGTCCTCGTAGAGCGCCTCGTCGGTGAAGTCCTCGATGGACAGCCCGGACTCGGCCAGGGCCTTGGCGGCCAGCGAGTCGGTGCTGAGCACGTCGGCGACGCTGTCGTCCCCGGTGAGCTCGTCGGGATCGAGATCGTCGGGTGTGCGGTCGTCGGACATCACTTGCCACCCAGCTCTGCCAGGCGCGCGGTGAGCCGCTCGACCTCTTCGCCCGCCAGGGTCTGGCGGGCCTTGATCTTGTCGACGACGACGTCGGGCGCCTTCGCCAAGAACGCCTCGTTGGCCAACTTCGCGGCGGTGCCCTCGAGCTCTTTCTCCGCGGCGGCGAGGTCCTTCGTCATGCGGCGCTTCTCCGCCTCGACGTCGACCGTGCCGGAGGTGTCCAGATCGACGACGATCGTCGCGCTCGTCAACCGCACCTCGACCGAGGCGCTGGCCTCGAAGCCCTCCTCCTCGACGGTGACGCGGACCAGCGAGCGGATCGCATCCGCATGGGCGCCCAGGCCCGCGGCCTCGAGTCCGCCGAGCCGGGCGGGGACCTTCTGGCTGGGCTTGAGGCCCTGGTCGGAGCGGAAGCGGCGCAGCTCGGTGATGAGCTTCTGCACATCCGCGACGCGCTGCGCGGCGGCCTCATCGGTGGCGATGCCGGACGCGGCGGGCCAGTCCGCGACGACGACGGACTCGCCGCCCGCGAGGACCTTCCACAGCGTCTCGGTGACGAACGGCATCACGGGGTGCAGCATCCGCAGCAGCGCGTCGAGCACGTTGCCGAGCACGGCCCGCGTGGAGACGGCGCGGGGGTCGGAGAGATCGCCTTCCGGCCCGCCGAACTGGACCTTCGCCAGCTCGAGGTACCAGTCGCACACCTCGTCCCACGCGAAGTGGAACAGAGTCTCGGAGGCCTTGCCGAACTCGTAGCGGTCGAAGGCGTCATCGACCTGACCGCGGACCTGCTCGAGGCGGTCGAGGATCCACAGGTCGGCGTCGGTCAGCTCCGCGCGGGCGGGCAGCTCGGCCGGGGCCGCGCCGTTCATCAGCGCGAACTTGGTGGCGTTGAACAGCTTGTTCGCGAAGTTGCGGGAAGATTGCGCGTTGCCCTCGCCGACCGAAAGGTCCGAGCCGGGGTTCGCGCCGCGGGCCAGGGTGAAGCGCAGCGCGTCCGCGCCGAACTGCTCGACCCAGTCCAGGGGGTCGATGCCATTGCCCTTGGACTTCGACATCTTGCTGCCGTGCTCGTCGCGGACCAGTCCGTGCAGGAACACGTCCTGGAACGGGATCTGGCCGGCCGGGCCCAGCAGGGCGTCAGTGCCAGCGTCTTCCTTCGCGACGTACGTGCCGAACATCATCATCCGGGCGACCCAGAAGAACAGGATGTCGTAGCCGGTGACCAGCACGGATGTGGGGTAGAACTTGGCCAGGTCGGCCGTCGCATCGGGCCAGCCCATCGTGGAGAACGGCCACAGCGCGGACGAGAACCAGGTGTCCAGGACGTCGGGGTCCTGCGTGTAGCCGTCGGGCGCGGTCTCGCCGGGCGCGAGGCACACGGTCTCGCCCTCGGGGCCGTACCAGATCGGGATGCGGTGGCCCCACCACAGCTGGCGGGAGATGCACCAGTCGTGCATGTTGTCGACCCAGTCGAACCAGCGCGGCTCGAGGGAGTTCGGGTGGATGACGGTGTTGCCCTCGCGGACCGCGTCGCCGGAGGCCTTCGCGAGCTCCTCGACCTTGACCCACCATTGCATCGACAGGCGCGGCTCGATCGGCTCGCCGCTGCGCTCGGAGTGCCCGACGCTGTGCAGGTACGGGCGCTTCTCCGCCACGAGTCGGCCCTGCTCGGCGAGCGCCTCGCGGACCTTCACTCGCGCCTCGAAGCGGTCCATTCCGTCGAATTGCGTTCCGGTGCCGGTAATCTCAGCCGTCTTGCCCATGATGGTGGGCATCGGCAGGGAGTGCCGCATGCCCATCTCGAAGTCGTTGGGGTCGTGCGCCGGGGTGATCTTCACGGCGCCGGTGCCGAACTCAGGGTCGACGTAGTCGTCGGCGATGACCGGGATCTGGCGGTCCTGGAACGGGTGCGCCAGCGTGGTGCCGACGAGGTGCTTATAGCGCTCATCCTCGGGATGCACCGCGATCGCGGTGTCGCCGAGCATCGTCTCCATGCGGGTGGTCGCGACGACGATGTGCGGCTCGTTATCGTCCAGGGAGCCGTAGCGGAAGCTGACCAGCTCGCCCTCGACGTCCTCGTACTTGACCTCGATGTCGGAGATCGCGGTCTGCAGCACCGGGGACCAGTTGACCAGGCGCTCGGCCCGGTAGATCAGGCCCTCGTCGTAGAGACGCTTGAAGATGGTCTGCACGGCGCGCGAGAGGCCCTCGTCGAGGGTGAAGCGCTCGCGGGACCAGTCGACGCTGTCGCCCAGCTGGCGCATCTGCTCGCCGATGGCGCCGCCGGACTCGGCCTTCCACTCCCAGACCTTCGCGATGAACTCGTCGCGCGTCAGGTCGTCGCGGGCGATGCCCTGGGCGGCCAACTGCTTCGCCACGACGGACTGCGTAGCGATGCCCGCGTGGTCCATGCCCGGCAGCCACAGCACCTCGTAGCCCTGCATCCGCTTGCGGCGGGCCAGGATGTCCATCAGCGTGTGGTCGAGCGCGTGGCCCATGTGCAGGCTGCCTGTGACGTTGGGCGGCGGCAGCACGATGGAGAACGGCGGCTTGTCGCTGGTGGCGTCGGCGGTGAAGTATCCGGCATCCACCCAGCCCTTATAGAGCTCGGCCTCTACCGCCCCCGGTTCCCAACTCTTGGCCAAGGCGTCGGCGCCGGAGTTGTCGGGCTGGGCGGGCTGAGTCTGATCTGAAGCTGCACTGGTCACCCTGTGATTCTAGGCAAGGCGTCCAGCCGGGCCGACCCCGCCTGCTCCCGGCACCGTGAACGGGCACCGGAGCCGCGGCCGGCCACACCGTCAGTTGCCGCTTCCCGCACCCGAATTGCCGTTGAGCAGACCCTCGAGCGTCTCGGGATCCACGGAACTGGACAACATGTCCTCCAGCGAGGCGAACTCGACGTCTGCCGGGGCCCGGAGCAGGCCCATGTCACCGGTGTACTTCTCACACTTGAGGTTGTTCACCGCTGCCTCGTCTTGCAGGTCCAGGGGGCTCACGACCTGCTCGCCCTCTCCCGCGGTGCTCACATCCATCTTCAGGCCGACGGTGGTGTCGGGTGCCCACATGTAGAGATTGTCGCCCTCGCGGACCATCTGGATCGGGCCGTCCTCGGATATGCCCTCGAACCGGAAAAACGCTTCACCCTGGATGATCATCTTCCCGTCGACCCCGGCCTCGGAGAACTCGCAGACGACGGAGTCCTTGCCGCCCATCGCCCCCTCGAGGAGCTTGCGGTTCTTCTCGCCGATGGAGTCGTCCGCCCCAGCGCCGTCCTCGGCCACCCCATCCGCGGTCACCGCGTCCTCGACCACCGTGCCCGACGCGGAGTCGCCGCCCCCACTGGATCCGCAGGCCGCGGTGAAGCCGCCCATCAGAACAGCCGCCCCGACAACCGCCAGGACCTTGCCGGACTTGCCCATCACACGCATTGCCGTGGTTCCCACTTGACCGCCTCGTTTTGAATGCACCGCGCCAGCTCCGCCGAGCCGACCGCCCCCAGCCCAACAGTGCGCCGGGTGATCAGCACCATATCCCGCCGGCAGCCGGGCCAGGCTAGTTCGACAACCCACGCGCGCGATCCGCGTCGGCCGCTGTGTTCACGTTGAACGCGGCCACGCTGTCGGCCAAGGCGACGCGCCGCACGGTGCGGCCCGCGATCAGGTCCTGGAGCCGGCGCTGCCCCGCCGCGAGCAAGTCCGCCGCGGGCGACGCGAGGCGCGCGCGATAGAGCGCCACCAGGGGCTCGTCGCGCCCCTCGGCGGTGCCGATAACCGCGTCGACGTCCGCCCGCTCGGCGAGCAGCTGCCTGATCGCCGCCGCGGTCAGCAAGGGAGTGTCGGTCGCGGCGGCGAACGCCCACTCGAAACCCGCTGCCCGCGCCGCCGCGAGCCCGGTGGCGAGACCGCGCAGCGGCCCCTGATCAGGCACCGGGTCTCGGACGATGCCGGCGGCGACGGCGGGCAGCTGTTGACCGGGCGCGGCCACCACGATCACGTGCGGCAGCACCACGCGGAGCATCGCCACGACCGTCTCGAGCATCGTGGACTCGCCCCACGGCAGCGTCGCCTTGTCCACGCCCATCCGTGTGGAGCGCCCGCCGGCGAGCACGATCCCGCAGACGTCCGTCACCGCGGTTCGCGCCACATCGTCCACAGGGATGGGCCGCCTGGCAGCGCGATCTCTTGGACGACCTGGAACCCGAAGCGCTCGTAGAACGGGATGTTGGCGTGCTTGGAGGACTCGAGATACGCCGGGAGGCCCGCCCCGTCGCACTTGTCCATCCGGGATTGGAGCAGCGCCTTGCCGAAGCCGCCGCCGCGTCCGGCCGGGTCGGTGCCGATTGCCGAGAGGTACCAGTGCGGGGTGTTCGGGTGCACCGAGTCGAGGGCCTTGTCCATCGCCTGCCCCCGGCGGGCATAGCGGCCGAGGGCGCGCGTCATCCCGGGCAGCATCCGGATCTTCGCCACCAGCGACGGCTCCCAGCCATGCGGCGGATCCCAGGCCGCCGCGCCCATCACCCGGCCGGCGGCGTCCCGGGTGACCTCGGCCCCGCCACCGGCGAGGTGGTGGTGGCGCAGTTGCGTCGCGAACATCCGCTCGAGGCTGCGCAGTCGGGTGCGCGGGTCCGGCAGCATCCACGACATCGCGGGATCGTCGTCAAAGGCCATCGCCAGCACACGCGCGGCGGCGGGAATCTCCGAAGTGCGGAGAGGACTCGGCTGGGGGGAGGACTTTGGGGTCACCCGTCCAGCTTGGCACGGTCGCCGCCTCTCAGAAAGTGATAGCTGCTATTTTTGGCAAAAAGGGCCAAGATGGTGCAATGACGTGGAATGGTCCCCAGGAAGATATTGACGAGTCCCAGCTCAAGGTCACTGGCGCGAAGGAGTGGGCCGCAGGCGTGACCGCGGTCGGCGTGTCCATGAAACGCGACCTCGAGCAGATGGGGCCGGTCCGCACTGCCCGCACCCTGCTGCGGCTCAACCAGCGCGACGGTTTCGACTGCCCGGGCTGCGCATGGCCGGAGACCCTCGGCGGCCGCAAGATCGCCGAGTTCTGCGAAAACGGCGCGAAGGCCGTCGCGGAGGAGGCCACCCGCCGCCGCGTGCGCCCGTCGTTCTTCGAGGAGCACTCCATCGAGGAGCTCCGCGGCAAGACCGACTATTGGCTGGGCCAGCAGGGTCGCATCACCCACCCGATGGTGCTGCGCGCTGGCGCGAGCCACTACGTCCCCATCTCCTGGCCCGCGGCGTTCACGATGATCGCCGACGAGCTCAAGGCGCTCGACAGCCCGGACGAGGCGCTCTTCTACACCTCCGGCCGCACTAGCAACGAGGCCGCGTACCTCTACCAGCTGCTCGTGCGCAGCTACGGCACGAACAACCTTCCGGACTGCTCCAACATGTGCCATGAGTCCTCCGGCACCGCGCTCACCGACTCGCTGGGCATCGGCAAGGGCTCCGTCACCGTCGACGACGTTGAGAACGCCGACCTGATCGTCATCGCCGGCCAGAACCCGGGCACCAACCACCCCCGCATGCTCTCCGTGTTGGAGGCCGCGAAGGGCAAGGGCGCCGAGATCATCGCCATCAACCCGCTGCCTGAGGCCGGGCTGATCCGATTCAAGGACCCACAGAAGGTCAAGGGCGTGCTCGGCCGCGGCACTCCCCTGTCCGACCAGTTCCTGCAGGTGCGCCTCGGCGGCGACCTCGCGCTGTTCCAGGGTGTCGGCCGCATCCTCATCGAGGCCGAGGACGCGAACCCCGGCACCGTGCTGGACCGCGACTTCATCGAATCGCACTGCGCCGGCTACGAGGAGTACGCCGCGCACATGCGGGCGGTGGACTTCGACGCCGTGCAGGAGGGCACCGGCCTGACGCTGCCCCAGATCCGCGGGCTGGCCGACGCGCTGATGCGGTCCAAGCGCACCATCTTCTGCTGGGCGATGGGCCTGACCCAGCACGCCGACGCGGTGAACACCATCAACGAGGCCGTCAACCTGCTGCTGCTGCGCGGGATGATCGGCAAGCCGGGCGCCGGGGTGTGCCCCGTGCGCGGGCACTCCAACGTGCAGGGCGACCGCACGATGGGCATCTGGGAGCAGATGCCCGACGAGTTCCACGACGCGCTCGACGCCGAGTTCACCATCACGACCCCGCGCGCGCACGGCTACGACACGGTCCAGGCGATCCGGGCCATGCGCGACGGCAAGGCGTCGGTGTTCATCGGCATGGGCGGCAACTTCGCGTCCGCGACGCCCGACACCGCCGTGACCGAGGACGGGCTGCGCCAGTGCGCGCTGACGGTGCAGATCTCCACCAAGCTCAACCGCAGCCACGTGGTGCACGGCCGCACCGCACTGATCCTGCCGACGTTGGGCCGCACCGAGCGGGACAGCCAGGCCAGCGGCGACCAGCAGGTCTCCGTCGAGGACTCGATGTCGATGGTGCATCTCTCCCGCGGGCGCCTCGACCCGGCCAGCCCCTACCTGCGCAGCGAGGTCTCGATCGTCGCCCGTCTCGCCATCGCCCTGCTCGGCCCTGACCACCCCGCGCCCTGGGCCCAGTTCGAGGATGACTACGACGCTATCCGCGACTCCATCTCGCGCGTCGTCCCCGGCTTCGATGACTTCAACACGCGGGTGCGCCAGCCCGACGGCTTCGTGCTGCCCAACCCGCCGCGCGATGCCCGCGAGTTCCACACCCACACGGGCAAGGCGAACTTCACGACCAGCCCCATGGACTGGGTGCGCACCCCCAAGGGCCGCGTCATCCTGCAGACGATGCGCAGCCACGACCAGTACAACACCACCATCTACGGCCTGGAGGACCGCTACCGCGGGATCAGCGGCGGCCGCAGGGTGGTCTTCGTCAACGCCGAGGACATCGCCGAGTTGGGCTTGGCCGACGGTCAGCTGGTCGACTTGGTCTCCGAGTGGGAGATTCCCAACCCCGACGGCGCCGGCACACACATGGAGGAGCGGCGGGTCCACGAGTTCCGAGTCGTCGAGTACTCCACCCCGCGGGGCAATGCCGCCGCCTACTACCCGGAGACCAATCCCCTGGTCCCTCTCGACCATGTGGCGGCGCGGTCCAATACCCCGGTCTCCAAGGCCGTGGTAGTCCGTCTTGAGCCCTCCATGCCTGGGCCCTCCACGCAGGTCGGCTAGATGGGCCGGATCACCGCCCGCCGAAAGGTCACTCGCTACACCGACCACGGCGCCACCATCCGCGAGGATCACCTCGCGGTGGAGGAGCCGATGCAGATCCGCATCGGCTCTGAGCCCCTCGCCGTGACCATGCGCACCCCGGGCCACGACATCGACCTGGTGCATGGGTTCCTGCTCGCCGAGGGCATCGTCACCGCCCGCGAAGAGATCCGCGAGGTCCGCTACTGCGCCGGCGCGGACGTGGACGGTGTCAACACCTACAACGTGTTGGAGGTGCACCTCGACGGCCCGGCGTCGGCGCGCGAGCGGCGCCAGCGCAACTTCCTCGCGAACTCCGCGTGCGGCGTCTGCGGCACGTCGTCGATCGACGAGGTCGAGCGGACCAGCTCGCACTCCCCCGCCGACGACCCCGTCACCGTGGACCACCGACTGCTGTTGGCGTTGCCGGACCGTCTCCGGAGCCACCAGAGGATCTTCGACTCCACCGGCGGGCTGCACGCCGCGGGCCTGTTCACCGCGGCCGGCGACCTGGTCGCCGCGCGGGAGGACGTCGGCCGGCACAACGCCGTGGACAAGACGCTCGGCTGGGCGTTGAAGGAGGGCCGGGTCCCGCTGACGGGCTCGATGCTGATGCTCAGCGGGCGCGCCTCATTCGAGCTGGTGCAGAAGGCCTCGATGGCGGGCGTCGCGGTGGTCGTCGCAGTGTCGGCACCCTCGTCGCTGGCGGTGGAGCTGGCCGAGCGGTCAGGGATCACCCTCGTCGGCTTCGTGCGCGGCTCGAGCCTGAACGTCTACAGCCGGCCGGACCGCGTCCTCTAGCGCCCGTCAAACGAGTTCGCTCCAGCTGTTCGACTCCGCTGCGATTGCAAGGGCGGCGGACTCAAATACCTGGAGCGAACTAGCGGTATCGACGCGGGAGGCTAGGCGCTCTTCTCCTGGCGCTCGTCGTCCGCCGCGCGGGGCACGATGGTTGGGTTCACGTTGTCGCGCACCGTCTCGCCGGTCACGACAACCTTGGCGACGTCGTCGCGGCCGGGAATGTCGTACATCACGGGGAGCAGGACCTCCTCCATGATCGCGCGCAGGCCGCGGGCGCCGGTACCCCGCAGGATCGCCTGGTCAGCGACGGCATCGAGCGCGTCGTCGGTGAACTCCAGCTCCACGTCGTCCATGTCGAACATCCGGACATACTGCTTGACCAGCGCGTTCTTCGGCTCGGACAGGATCTTGACCAGCGATTCCTTGTCCAGGTTCGTCACCGAGGCGATGACCGGCAGCCGGCCGATGAACTCGGGGATCAGGCCGAACTTGATCAGGTCCTCCGGCATGACGTCGGCAAAGCGGTCGACCTTGTCCATCTCGGACTTCGAGCGGACCTCCGCGCCGAAGCCGATGCCGGTGCTGCCCGCGCGGTCGGCCACGATCTTGTCGAGCCCCGCGAACGCGCCGGCGACGATGAACAGCACATTCGTCGTGTCGATCTGGATGAATTCCTGGTGCGGGTGCTTGCGCCCGCCCTGCGGCGGGACGCTGGCCTGCGTGCCCTCGAGGATCTTCAGCAGCGCCTGCTGCACGCCCTCGCCGGACACGTCGCGGGTGATCGACGGGTTCTCCGACTTGCGGGCGATCTTGTCGACCTCGTCGATGTAGATGATGCCGTGCTCGGCCCGCTTGACGTCATAGTCCGCGGCCTGGATCAGCTTGAGCAGGATGTTCTCAACGTCCTCGCCCACGTAGCCGGCTTCGGTGAGCGCGGTGGCGTCGGCGATCGCGAACGGCACGTTCAGCATCTTCGCCATGGTCTGCGCCAGGTACGTCTTGCCGCAGCCGGTGGGGCCGAGCATCAAGATGTTGGACTTGGCCAGCTCGACCGTCTCGCCCTTGACGTCGCGGAACTTGTCGGTGGCCTGGATGCGCTTGTAGTGGTTGTAGACAGCCACGGCGAGGGTCCGTTTGGCGGTGTCCTGGCCGATGACGTACTTCTCCAGGAATCCGTGGATCTCCGAGGGCTTGGGCAGCTCGTCGAGCTTGACGTCGTTGGTCTCCGCCAGCTCTTCCTCGATGATCTCGTTGCACAGGTCGATGCACTCATCACAGATGTAGACGCCGGGCCCAGCGATCAGCTTCTTGACCTGCTTCTGACTTTTGCCACAGAAGGAGCACTTGAGCAAATCGCCACCATCACCGATGCGTGCCATGTTCGACGTCTCCCACTTCACTAGTTCACAACTGCTCTAGTTCGCCATTGGATCTATCTCGCGCCCGCCCGGGGCCCCTTGGATTGCCTCCACAGACTCATCCCGGTGTCCTGACGACGGTACCCGCTCCCGCCGCACTCGGTCGGGATTCGACGGCCGAGTCGGTCCCCGGCACGTCCGCCAGCGCCCGGCCAGCAACACTGGCCCCAGACGCCACATCGCCGGCCTACCCCGCCAGTTTCCTGGCGGACGGGGCCGGCGATGCAGCCGCACTGACGAGAGGTCTTACTTCTGCGCCGACGCCTTGCGGTACTCGAGCACGTTGTCGATGATCCCGTACTCCTTGGCCTGCGCGGCCGTGAGGATCTTGTCGCGGTCGGTGTCGATGCGGATCTGCTCCGCCTCGCGGCCCGTGTGGCGGGCGAGGGTCTCCTCCATGAGGCGGCGCATGCGCTCGATCTCGGCGGCCTGGATCTCCAGGTCGGAGACCTGGCCCTGGATGCCCTCCGTCGCGGGCTGGTGGATCAGGATGCGCGCGTTCGGCAGGGCCATGCGCTTGCCCGGCGTGCCGGCGGCGAGCAGCACCGCGGCGGCCGAGGCGGCCTGGCCGAGGCACACCGTCGAGATGTCCGCGCGGACGTACTGCATCGTGTCGTAGATCGCCATCAGCGAGGTGAACGAGCCGCCGGGCGAGTTGATGTACATCGTGATGTCGCGGTCCGGGTCCAGGGACTCGAGCACCAGCAGCTGCGCCATGATGTCGTTCGCCGAGGCGTCGTCCACCTGCGTGCCGAGGAAGATGATGCGCTCCTCGAACAGTTTGTTGTACGGGTTGGACTCCTTCATGCCGTAGCTGGAGTGCTCCACGAAGGAGGGAAGGATGTAGCGGGAGGAAATTGTCATCACGTGCTCCGTGTCTTCAAGAGGGAGGGACTGGCTGGAAGGGTGTGGCCGGATCTCTTAGTGAGAGCCGGTGCCGCCTGCCTGCCGGGCCCTGCTGACGACGTGGTCGACAAAGCCGTACTCGAGCGCCTGCTCGGCGGTGAACCAGCGGTCGCGGTCCGCGTCGGCCGTGACCTGCTCGATCGACTTGCCGGTGAACTGCGCGTTGAGCTCGTTCATCTCCCGCTTGGTCAGGGAGAACTGCTCCGCCTGGATCGCGATGTCGGCGGCCGAGCCGCCGATGCCCGCGGAGGGCTGGTGCATCATGATGCGCGCGTGCGGCAGGGCGTAGCGCTTGCCCTTGGCACCGGCGGCCAGGAGGAACTGGCCCATCGAGGCCGCGAGGCCCATCGCGTAGGTGGCGACGTCGCACTCGGCAAACTGCATGGTGTCGAAGATCGCCATGCCCGCGGTGACCGAGCCGCCGGGAGAGTTGATGTACAGCTTGATGTCGCGCGTCGGGTCCTCAGCGGACAGCAGCAAGATCTGGGCGCAAAGCCGATTCGCAATCTCGTCGTCAACCTGCGATCCGAGGAAGATGATCCGCTCCTGGAGCAACCGCTCAAAGACGGAATCGCTGAGATTGAGTCCGGCAGTGCCTGACCGCATGGCGGAATTCTGCAAACTCACGGGCGTGCCTTTCCAGTGCATCGGTGGTTCCTGTCATTGACCCTAACGAACGTGGGCGGCACCGTAGTCCCGGTACCGCCCACGTTCGCTGACAGCGTGAAGTTCTTGCGCGAAGGCAAGGGGTGAAAAGTCCTACTCTGCGGCGGCTTCAGACTCCGCAGCGGCATCCTCGGACTTCGCCGGGTTCAGGCCCAGGAGGTCGGAGATGTCGATGGCCGTGCCATCGGTGTCGGTGGCCTTGACCAGCTGCACGATCTCGGCGAGCGCCTTGCTGCGGCGGACCTCGGCGTAGAGCACGCCCAGGCGACCAGAGGTCTGGAGCTGCTGGGCCAGCTGGTCCGGCGCGATGTTGCCGCGACGGGCCTCGAACAGGAGGCGCTCGGTCAGCTCGTCCTGGCCGACCGTGATCTCCTTCTCGTCGGCGAAGGTGTCCAGCAGCAGCTGGGCCTTGATCGCCTTGGTGGCCGACTCCTTGGCCTCGGTCTCGAACTGCTCGCGGCTCGAGCCCTGCGCCTCAAGGAGGCGGTCCAGCTCGGCGTCGTTGTGGTCCAGGCTGTGGACGACCTCGTGGATCTGGTTGTCGGTCTCGGCCTGCACGATGCCCTCGGGCACCTCGAACTCGACGGTCTCCAGCAGGTGGTCCAGCACCTTGTCCCGCAGCTCGCCGGCCTGCTCGCTGCGCTTGGACTGGCCCACGCGCGCCTTCAGGTCCTCGCGGAGCTCGTCGAGGGTGTCGAACTCGCTCGCCAGCTGGGCGAACTCGTCGTCAGCCTCGGGCAGCTCACGGTTCTTGACGCTGTTCACGGTGACCGCGACAACTGCGTCCTCGCCCGCACGCTCACCGGCGACAAGCTTGGTGGTGAACTCGGTGGTGCCGCCAGCCTCGACGCCCAGGAGGACCTCGTCCAGGCCCTCGATCAGCTGGCCGGAGCCAACCTCGTGGGACAGCCCGTCTGCGGTGGCCTCCGGGACGGCCTCGCCGTCGATGGTGGCGGCCAGGTCGATGGAGACGAAGTCGCCATCGACGATGCCGCGCTCGACACCCACGAGGGTGCCGAAGCGTGCGCGCAGCGCCTCGAGCTGCTCGTCGACGGCCTCGTCGGTCACAGAGACAGAATCGACGGTGACGTCGATCTCGGCGAAATCGGGCAGCGTGATCTCGGGGCGGACGTCAACCTCGGCCGTGAACGCGATGTGGTCGCCGTCCTCGATCTTGGTGACCTCGATGTCCGGCTGGCCGAGGGCCTTGATGTCGTCGTTGGCGACGGCCTCGGAGTAGCGGGTCGGGACCACGTTCTGCAGAACCTGCTCGATGACCGAACCGCGGCCGACGCGGGACTCGATCAGCTTGGCGGGGGCCTTGCCGGGACGGAATCCGGGGATCCGAACCTGCTGGGCGAGCTGGGCGTAGACGGCGTCGAAGTCCGGCTTGAGTTCCGCGAAGGGCACCTCAACATTGATCCGGACTCGCGTCGGGCTGAGCTGCTCGACGGTGCTCTTCAAGGACTTGCTCCTTCGTCGTTCCGCGCTCCCGGAACCGGGCCACGCTGGTATTTCCGTATTGCCTGCCACCCAAGGATGGGTTCCAGGGGCCAACATCTCAAACAGTCGGGGTGACAGGAATTGAACCTGCGACCCTCCGCTCCCAAAGCGGATGCGCTACCAAGCTGCGCCACACCCCGTTCTCAGCAAGAACAGGTTGACCCTGAACTCGCCTCGTCGATCGTACGGTGCCCAATACTACTGGTACCCCCCGGGAGTTGATTCGCCGCCCAGGTTCGGTACAGTTTCCTCTCGCAGGCCCCGATATGGCAGCCTGTGATTCATGTCGGCGTAGCTCAGCTGGTAGAGCACCTGCCTTCCAAGCAGGATGTCGCGAGTTCGAACCTCGTCGCCGACTCTCCACGCGAAACCCCCGGTCCACCGCCGCATGGCGGCTGGCCGGGGGTTTCGTCATTAGCAGTGTGCCAACCGCCCCTCGAAAGGCCTCCGTGGAAATCCTCATCCTGCTCGTTGTCGTCGCCGCGGTCATCGGCTTCATCTACACGAACAAGAATAAGAAGGTGCAGTCCGACCAGGTCACGGACGAGCTCGCCGACGCCCACCGGTGGACCGAGCGTCTCGGCGGCCAGGTGCTGGCCCTCGACGGCGACGACGAGGCCTCGCGGCGGGCGATGGCCGACGCCTCCGAGCGGTTCACCGCCGCCTCCTCCCAACTGGAGCAGGCGAGCACTGTCCGCCAGGCCCGCCTCGCCCGCGACAGCGCCCTCGAGGGCCTCTATTACGTGCGCGCCGCCCGCCTCGCGATGGGCGTTGAGGCCGGCCCACCGCTGCCGGGCCTCGACGGCCAGGACATCGCCGGCGCCGTGACCGAGCAGCGCGAGGTGGAGTTCGAGGGCCGATCCGTGGCAGCCTCGCCCACCGCCACCGCGCAGACTCCCAACTATTATCCGGGCGGCCGCGTCGCCGGGCGCCCCGTCCCCGCCGGCTGGTACTCCGAGCCGTGGTGGCGTCCCGCTCTTGTGGCCGGCGCATGGGGAGTTGGCTCGATGCTGCTGTTCTCGACGATGTTCTCGGGCATGAGCGGGGTGGGCTATGACGCCCAGGCATTCGAGGAGGGCTACGGCGATGGATACCAGGACGGCCTCGACGGCATGGGAGACATGGGCGACTTCGGCGGCGGGGATTTCTAGATGAGCTCACGGACCGCGAGAGCCAGAGCCAGCGCGGACCTGGACCGCCTGGCCGCCGAGATCGACGCCCTGCCGTTCTCCCCCGAGATTGAGCAGGCCACGTCCTGCCTGATCCTCGGGGCGGCCGCGGTGGGATTCGGCGGCACGGACGAGCAAGTCGAGAATGGCGCGCAACTCGCCATCGCCGGGCTGCACCTGACCCGCCTGGCCCGCGTCGGACTCGGCCAGGACCCCGGCCCGATGCCCCCGCGGCTCGCGCCGGCCCCAAAGAGGTCGCGCCGCACCCCGCACTACTACCCAGGCCCCACGGCGGACTCCGAGTGGCCAATCCCCCCGGCTGGTACTCAGACCCCTGGTGGCACGCCGTGATGACCACCGGCAACGAGGGCGGCGGGCCGGGACTGGGCTCGATGATGCTCTTCGACGACGAGTTCCCGAGCTGAGCTGGCCTCTGTTGTGCACCTGCGCGGCTGGAATCGCAAATTCACCTGCACAGATGCACAACAGACGAGCGAATCAGGGCTGACAGGTGGGGCACCAGAACAGGTTGCGCGCCTGCAGCACCGAGTGCAGGACCGTGGCCCCGCAGAGCCGGCAGGGGCTGCCCGCGCGGCGGTAGACGTAGGTGCGCGGCTTGCCCTTGGCGTAGGCCGGATCCCCGTAGTCGTCCTGCGGCCGCACCACGACGATGCCGCCCTCCTCGACCCCGATGCGCATGAGCTCCACCAGATCGGCCCAGATCGCGTCCCACTCGTCGCGGCGCAGGTCCTTGCCCGCGCGGAGCGGGTGCACGTGGTGGCGGAAGAGGACCTCGGCGCGGTAGATGTTGCCGACCCCGGCGATGACCTTCTGATCCATCAGCAGTGTGCCGATAGCCGTGCGGGACTTGCTGATCCGAGCCCAGGCCCGCTCGGGGTCCGCGTCGGCGCGCAGCGGGTCCGGACCGAGGCGGGCCTGCAGCGCGAATAGCTCCGCCTCGCCGATGACGTCGCAGCGGATGGGGCCGACGAGGTCCGTGCCGACGCGCTCGCCGATCATCCGCATCCGCACCTGGCCGACGGGCTGCGCCATCGGCACGGGCTGCTCCGCGAACGTGCCGTAGATGCCGAGGTGGATGTGCACCATGAGGTCGCCGTCGTAGAAGTGCACAAGGTTCTTACCCCACGCCTCGGCATGCTCGAAGACCCGGCCGTCGACTAACCTCGCCCCCGCAGAGAATCGGCCCTGCGGGCTCGAGACCAGGACGGGGGCGTCGGCGAATGCACGCTGATGGATCCCAGCGAGCCGGTGCAGCGTGTGACCCTCAGGCATTTAAACGCTCAGGTATTTAGGCGCCGGGGACTACTGGCGCGTCGCCCGTGCGCTCGTACTCGGAGATGATGTCGATGCGGCGCTGGTGGCGCTCCTCGTTAGACCACGGCGTGGCGAGGAACGCGTCGATGATGGCCTTGGACTCCTCGAGGGAATGCATGCGGCCGCCGATGCTGAGCACCTGCGCGTTGTTGTGCTCGCGGGCGAGCTGCGCGGTCTCGACGGACCAGGCCAGTGCGCAGCGGATGCCGGGCACCTTGTTGGCGGCCATCTGCTCGCCGTTGCCGCTGCCGCCGATGACGATCCCGAGGCTGCCCTCGTCGGCCGCGACCTTGCGGGCGGCGTCGATGCAGAACGCGGGGTAGTCATCCACCGCGTCGTAGGCGAAGGCGCCGCAGTCGACGGGCTCGTGGCCGCTAGCAGCGAGGTGCTCGATGAGCTGGTTCTTCAACTCGAAGCCGGCATGGTCAGTCCCAAGGTAAACGCGCATGGCGGCAATTGTGTCATGCCCGGGGACTAGACACCGTTAGTAGGCTGGCCATAGAACACTTCAGCTACAGCCGCGACCCAGAGTGGTCTTCCCGCTCTGAGCCACGACGGAATCGAGTGCAGCGCTATGGCCGAGAATCAGAACCCCGGAGTGGTCATCGTCGGCGGAGGACTCGCCGGCGCGAAAACCGCGGAGGCCTTGCGCGAGCAGGGCTTCACCGGCGCGGTCACCCTGATCGGCGGCGAGCGGCACCTGCCCTATGAGCGGCCCCCGCTGTCCAAGGAGCACCTGGCCGGCGCGAAGCAGCTGCCGGACTTCACGGTCCACGACGCCGACTGGTATCGGGAGCACTCCATCGACCTGCGTCTAGGCGTGCGAGCCACGGCGATCGAGACCCTCGCGCGGCGCGTCACGCTCGATGACGGCCAGGCGCTCGACTACTCCGCACTGGTGCTGGCGACCGGTTCGAGCTCGCGGCGCCCGCCGATTCCCGGCTCGGACGCCGAGGGGGTCCACTACCTGCGCACTATCGAGGAGTCTGACGCGGTGCTCGCCGCCCTGACGGACGGCGCGCGACTGGCTGTGGTCGGCGGCGGCTGGATCGGCTTGGAGGTCGCGGCCAGCGCACGTGGGCGCGGGGTCGAGGTCACCGTCGTCGAGGCATCCGTGCTGCCGCTGCTGGCGGCGATGGGCCCCGAGCTAGCGCAGGTGTTCGCGGACCTGCACCGCCAGCACGGCGTGGACCTGCGCCTGGACGCGAAGGTCGCGGCAATCACAGTCGCCGGCGGCCGGGCCACCGGGCTCCAACTGGCCGACGGCACCCTGATCGAGGCCGACGCGGTGCTGGTCGCCGTCGGCGCGGCCGCGAATATCGAGCTGGCACAGGACGCCGGGCTCACCCTCGCGGCGGGCGGCATCGAGGTCGACGCAGGCCTGCGCACCAGCGCGCCGGATGTGTACGCGGTGGGCGATATCGCCGCCGCCGCGCATCCGTTGTTCGGCACGCGGATCCGCACCGAGCACTGGGCGAACGCGCTGAACCAGCCGGCCGTCGCGGCGGCGAACATCCTGGGCGGCGCAGCCGAGTACGCGAATCTGCCGTACTTCTTCACCGACCAGTACGACCTCGGCATGGAGTACTCCGGGCACTCGGCCGGCTACACCCAGGTGGTGCTGCGCGGGGATGCCGCCGCCCGGGAGTTCATCGCCTTCTGGCTCGACGAGAATCACCGCGTCCTCGCGGGCATGAACGTGAACATCTGGGATTCGACCGACGACATCAAGGCGCTCATCAGCGCCCGCAAGCCCGTGGACCCGCAGCGGCTCGCGGACGTGTCCGTGCCGCTGGGTGAACAGCTCTAACCGCGAGTTGACCGACGTTGTCGAGGCCTCGCCCGAGTGGGCAGGTCAACAACGTCGGTCAAATGGCGGCTTTAGTCGAACGCCGGGTCCTCGTTGCGGGACCGCTTGAGCTCGAAGAAGTGCGGGTATGCGGCCAACGCGACGACGCCGTCCCACAGCTTGCCGGCCTCTTCCCCGCGCGGGATGCGGGAGAGCACGGGGCCGAAGAATGCGGTGCCGTTCACGTGGATGGTGGGCGTGCCGACGTCCGGGCCCACCTTGTCCATGCCCGCGTGGTGGCTCACGCGCAGCGCGGCGTCGAACTCGTCCGTGTCGGCTGCGGCGGCCAGCTCGGCGGGCAGGTCCAGTTCCGCGAGGGATTCCCGGATGACGACGTCGAAGTCCTTGTTGTCGCCGTCGTGGATCCGCGTGCCCATGGCCGTGTAGAGCGGGCGCAGGATCTCGTCGCCGAACTTCTCCGCGGCCGCGATCGCGACGCGCACCGGGCGCATCGCCGGCACGAGCATCGTGCGGTAGTCCTCCGAGATGTCCTTGCCCTCGTTGAGCACCGCGAGGCTCATCACGTGGAAGTGGACGTCGATGGGGCGGACCTTCTCAACCTCGAGGACCCACCGCGAGGTGATCCAGCACCACGGGCACAGCGGGTCGAACCAGAGGTCGGCGCGGTCGAGGGTGGTCCCTGGGGTGAGCTCAGGGGTGATCGCGTCGGGGGCGATTGCGGTGTCCGTCATCAGCTGTGTCTCCTTGGAAAGTCCGGTGCTCACTGCAACACCACTCCCGGCACTTATCTTCCCGCGCCATGATGGGATAGAGATCGACCGTCGCCCGCCCGAAGGAGAACCACTGTGGCCCAACCCAATCTGACCAGAGACCAGGCCGTCGCCCGTGCCGCGCAATTGAGCGCCGTCGCGTACCGCATCGAGATCGACCTGACCGACGGCGCCGGCAATCCGGGGACCGACACGTTTGCCTCCCGCACCACCATCACCTTCGACGCAGCCGAGGGCACGGAGACGTTCATCGAGCTGATCGCGGAGCGGCTGAACGGGGTGAGCCTCAACGGCGATCGACGCCGCACGGACGACTACACCCTCGAGCACGGGCTGCCGCTGTCCGGCCTCAAGGCCACCAATGAGCTGGTCGTCGACGCCACGTGCGCCTACTCGAACACCGGCGAGGGCCTCCACCGCTTCCAGGACCCTGCGGATGACGAGGTGTACCTGTACTCGCAGTTCGAGACGGCGGACGCCAAGCGGATGTTCGCGTGCTTCGACCAGCCGGACCTCAAGGCCACCTATGCGCTGACCGTCATCGCGCCCCCGCACTGGAAGGTCATCTCCAACAGCGCCGCGCTCACGCTGGAACCGGCGGCGAACGGGGCCGTCAAGCACATCTTCGCGACCACCCCGGTCATGAGCACCTACCTGGTGGCGCTGATCGCCGGGCCGTACGCGCAGTGGGACGACGTGTACTCCGACGAGCACGGCGAGATCCCCCTGGGCCTGTTCTGCCGCTCCTCGCTGGCCGAGTTCATGGACGCCGAGCGGCTGTTCACCGAGACCAAGCAGGGCTTCGGCTTCTACCACCAGAGCTTCGGCATCCCATACGCCTTCGGCAAGTACGACCAACTGTTCGTCCCCGAGTTCAACGCGGGCGCCATGGAGAACGCCGGCGCGGTGACGTTCCTCGAGGACTACGTCTTCCGCTCCCGCGTCACCCGCTACTCCTATGAGCGCCGCAACGAGACGATCCTGCACGAGATGGCGCACATGTGGTTCGGCGACCTCGTGACCATGCGCTGGTGGGACGACCTGTGGCTGAACGAGTCCTTCGCGACGTTCGCCGCGGTGCTCAGCCAGACGGAGGCCACCGAGTACACCACCGCGTGGACCACTTTCGCGAACGTCGAGAAGTCCTGGGCCTACCGGCAAGACCAACTTCCCTCGACGCACCCGATCGCCGCGGACATGGTCGACATCGCCGCCGTCGAGGTGAACTTCGACGGCATCACCTACGCCAAGGGCGCGAGCGTGCTCAAGCAGCTCGTCGCGCTCGTCGGCCTGGAGAACTTCCTCGCCGGCGTGCGGGCGTACCTGGCGAAGCATGCCTACGGCAACGCCACATTCGACGACCTGCTGGCCGCGCTCGAGGACGCCTCGGGCCGCGACCTGTCCGGCTGGGGCGCCCAGTGGCTCAAGACGACGGGCCTGAACACGCTGTCCGCGGACTTCGACGTGGACACCGACGGCAAGTTCACCCGCTTCGCCATCGTGCAAGGTGGGGCCGAGCCAGGCACCGGCGAGCTGCGCCTGCACCGGGTGGCCGTGGGTATTTACGACTCGGCGACGGACGCAGACGACAAGCTGGTCCGCGCGCACCGCGTCGAGCTCGACGTCGATGGCGCCCGCACCGAGGTGCCCGAGCTCATCGGCGTCCACCGCGGGCAGCTTGTGCTGGTCAACGACGACGACCTGACCTACTGCTCACTGGCGCTCGACCCCGCGTCGCTGCGTACCCTGATGGGCCGCATCGGCGACATCGCCGAGCCGCTCCCCCGCACCCTGTGCTGGTCTGCTGCCTGGGAGATGACCCGCGGCGCACAGCTCAAGGCCCGCGACTTCGTGGCACTGGTGCAGTCCGGCGTGGTGGCCGAGACGGAGGTCGGCGTGGCGTCGCGGCTGCTGCTGCAGGCCCAGGCCGCGCTCGGCTCCTATGCGGAGCCCGAGTGGGCGGCTCAGCATGGTTGGCCCGCCTTCGCGGACCGGCTGCTGGAGCTGGCGCAGGCCGCGGAGGCCGGGTCCGACCACCAGCTCGCGTACGTCAACGCGCTGTGCACCTCGGTGCTCTCGCCGCGGCACACCGATGCGCTCAAGGCCGTGCTCGACACCGGAGGGGCCACCCCCGGGTTTGCCGGGCTGAGCGTGGACACGGACCTGCGGTGGCGCATCGTGCACTCGCTCGCCGCCGCCGGCGCCATCGACCAGGCAGTCATCGACGCGGAGCTGGCCACGGACAACACCGCGGCGGGCGCCCGGCAGGGGGCGAAGGCCGATGCGGCGCAGCCGTTGCCCGCGGTCAAGGCGCGAGTCTGGGAGCTGATGACCGAGGATGACTCGGTCCCCAATATCACCGTGCGCGCTATCGCCGAGGGGTTCGCCCCCGCCGGCCAGGACGCGCTCGTGGAGCCGTATGTGGGCCGCTACTTCGACACCATCGCTGAGCTCTGGGCGCGCCGCAGCAGCGAGGTCGCCCAGACCGTAGTCGTGGGCCTGTACCCATCATGGTCGGTACGCCGCGAGTCGGTCGCCGCGGCCGACGCGTTCCTCGCCGGCGAGCACCCGGCCGCGCTGCTGCGGCTGGTCTCCGAGGGCCGTGCCGGAGTGGTCCGGGCATTGGCGGCACGGGACTTCGACGGCCGATAGACAGACAAAAGCTAGCGCCCGCAACCGATCCGGTTGCGGGCGCTGGCTTTTGTCTAGAGTCGAACCGCGTTAGACGGCGACCGGGCGAACGGCCGCGGACATCACGCGGACGGCACTCACGAGGCCGTCGATCAGGTCCTGCTGCTTGAACGAGGCGAGCGCGGCGGACACGCCGAGCTGCGCGACACGATCGTTGAAGCGGGTCCCGAGGGCATCGCCGCCGAGGATCTCAATCTGCTTCTCGTTGGGCGAGACCGCGATCAACACCGTGCGCGCCGGGTCCGGCAGCGTCGAGTGCATCTCGCGCGCGGCGTCCGCGGGGTCGCCGCTGATCTCACCGATGTAGATCGTCCACAGGATGCCGGTGCGACGGGTCGCCTCGGTCAGCGCGTGGTCCATGCGCACCCGGTCCTCCATGGAGAACGGGGACTTGTCATAGGGCTCGTCGCCCGGGTGGGACACACCGGACACGCGACCGCTGGCGGTCACCACGAAGCCGAGAGGCAGCGTCTCCTGCCGGACGGGCACGAAGACCGCCTGATCACCAATTGCCACTTGCTGCTCCTCCACTAGTGCCTGCCGCGATTGCATGCGCGCCAGTGTGGGCCCGCCACGGGGCCTCGTCGACTGCGCCCCACCAGATCGGCTCCTCGTCCCACGGCTCGCCAAGCTTGTGCAGCCTCAGCGCGGGCACGCGGGCCGCCATCGCGAACCCGCCGATGACAGCAAGGATCAACAGCGGTGCGCCTGCATAGATCAGCAATGTCTCCCAAATGGTCACATGAAGACGTTAACCCACCGGCCCTCGATTGTGGTAGCGGAGTCCCCATCCCGGGAGTTTTAGGCCGCGCCCTCGCCCAGATAGGGCAGCCACTGAGGGTCCGGCGCCACGGCCCCCGCCAGTAGGCCGAAGTGCCGTCCACGCGGGGCGCTCGGCGCGGCCGGCAGCCGCCAGCCGAGCTCTTCGAGCAGCCGGTCCGCCTTCCGCCTGTTGCAGGGTCCGCAGCAGGCCACGCAGTTCTCCCAGCCATGGCCACCACCGCGGCTGCGCGGGACCACGTGGTCGATGGTGTCCGCCCGCGCCCCGCAGTACACGCAGCGGTGGCGGTCGCGGCCCATTAACCCAGCCCGCGTCATAGGCGCACGGGCCCGGAACGGGACATGCACGTAGACGCACAGCTGGATCACGGACGGCGCGGGCACCACGCGATGCTCGGAGTGCAGCAGCCGACCCTCGGCCTCCCCCGCCACTAATTCCGCCTTCCCGCCCACCAGCAGCACGACGGCACGGTGGAAGGCGACGGCCCCCAGCGGCTCCCAACTGGCATTGAGGAGCAGCACCCGCCGACGGCCCGAGGCCGTCTGAGCCGGGTGCGCACCTGTCCGCGGGTCGACGCGGTTGCCGTTATTTCCCATCAGATACTCCCAGCGGCATTATTGCCGAAGATGGGCCTGTTCGTCAGCGCTTCCGCGCCCGTCGGTCGGCGACGACGGACGACCAGGCATTATGGGGGCATGAGCGAATCACAGGTGCCGTCGACTTTCTACGACGAGATCGGCGGGGCGCCCACCTTCCAGGCGCTGGTCCACCGCTTCTACCAAGAGGTCGCCAAGGACGAGATCCTCAAGCCGATGTACCCCGAGGACGACCTCGTGGGTGCGGAGCGACGCCTCCGGATGTTCCTGGAGCAGTACTGGGGCGGCCCGCAAACCTATAACGACGAGCGCGGGCACCCGCGACTGCGGATGCGGCACGTGCACTACTCCATCGGCCCGATCGAGCGCGACGCGTGGCTGCGGTGCATGCAGGTGGCGCTGGCCAGCATCGACGACCAGACGATCGACGCCCCGCACCGCCAGGCGTTCATGAATTACATCAACATGGCCGCCGAGTCCCTTATGAACGCGCCGCTCTAGCTAGCTGATCAGCAGCGGTATCTCGCCGCCCACGCGCAGGCACACAGAGCCGTAGCGGGCGTCTAGTCGCAGCCAGGAGCGGGTGGCGCGCACGCGCACCGGCTCGTCGGCCGCGACCTTGGCCAGATCGACCTGGCCGGTCGCCGAGTCTTGGGCCGCGCCGGGTATGAAGCCCATCGCGGTGAGCGCGAACAGGCTCCGCAGCGGCACCTCCACCTGGTGTCCCCCGCCGTCCACTTCCAGCACGATCTGGTCCAGCAGCGAGCGCGGCGGGCCGGTGACGGTGCTGTTCTCCCGGGCCAGCTCCGCGCCCTGCGCCGAGAGCTCGACGAGGGTCCGGGCGGGGACGTCGTCGACGTGCTCGAAGCCATGCTCCGGTGGCAGCGAGCCCCGCCAGGAGGCGTCCATCGGGAAGCCCGGATCCACCCTGCCCCCCTCGGTTTTCGCCTGGAGCGCGGCGAGCAGGTGCTCGGCCCCCACGCAGAAGTCGGCGGGCTGGATCTGCGCGTCGAACACGCGGCCCGCGAGGGTGTCGAACCCGGAGGTGGTGGTCCACGCCGCGAGGGCCCCGTCCGCGCGGCGCTTGAACCGCACCAGCGCGTCCGGGTCCACCCGCACGGCGTGGCCGAGGAATACGGCCAGGTCGGCGCGCGCCGCCTCGCTGGGCACGTGCAGGAACCTGTCGTCAATCACGGCTGTACTCCTTCAGATAGGCCTTCTCGTCCGCGGTGAGCCGGCGCAGGCCCTGTGTCTCCACGTCGAACGCGGCGAGCTGCGCGCGGCTGACCACGGCGGCGGGCGTCGACTCGTCCTGGCCCGCCGCCCGGATCTCCGCGATGATCGTGAAGTCCGCGGCCCGCACCCGGGTCGTGTGCTGGACCACGTGCAGCGGGTTGTCCTCGTACACCAGCTGCCCGCGGTACTTCACGTTGAGCTCCACGATAAACATGCCGGAGCGCAGCCCGTCCGTCGGCCGGTCGGGGCCGAACAGGAACGGGATGCGCGCCTCCTCCAGGAGGGTGATCGCGGCGGCGTGGTTGATGTGCTGGAACGAGTCCATATCCGACCACCGCGCTCGGACTTCCTGCCGGTGTCCCACCTGCATCGATCATCCCCTCCTGGAGTTCTTGCCGTGCCAAGGTCTAGCTCGCCGTGTGGCTGCCCACGTGGATCATGCTGCGGAACTGTCGTGCGGCCACGGACAGGGTCGCCAGGTCCTGATTTCCCAGCGCCATGATGTCCGTCAACGCCGCGCGGGCCCGGCTCAGCCGCGCCTCGTTGTGCTGTTCCCAGTCCCTGATCTTCTGCTCGGCGGAGTCGGCGGCGGCGGCGGACTCCAGCACGTCGATGCACAGTGCGCGCATCGCCGCGTAGAGGTCCTCACGCAGCGTCAACCGCGCCAGCGCATGCCAGCGGTCGCCGCGATCCAATCGGGACACGGCCACCAGCAGAGCATCGAGCTGCAGGTGCCCGGACAGCGCGAAGTACAGTCGCGCCACCGCCTCCGCATCCCGGTTGGTCACATCGGCGATGGTGCAGATATCGAGCAGCGGGAACCGGTCCAGCAGCCCGAAGACCGTCGTGGCGAGCGCCGCCGGGGCGCCCTTCTCGACGGCGGCGTCCACATTGCCCTGCACCCGGGCGCGGCCCGAGCCGATCACCAGCTCGGGGACCAGGTCCGCGAGCGTGGCGACGGTCTCCGTGAACCGCGATGTCTCCGCCGCGATGGCGAGGGGCTGCGGCCGGTTGGTCAGGAACCAGCGCGAGGCCCGGTCCAGCAACCTGCGCGTCTCCATCTTCATCTCGTCGGCCATCGTCGAGGAGATGTCCGCGGAGTCGATCTCGGCCCACACGTCGTTGATCAGGAAGATCTCCGAGACCGCGGCGAAGGCGCGCACCGAGTCCTCGGCGCTGACCCCGGCGAGCTCGCGGAGCCGGAACGCATACGTGATGCCGCCGCCGTCGACGACCTGGTTGGTCAGGACTGTCGCCAGGATCTCCCGACGCAGCGGGTGGTCGGCGATGACATCGGCGAAGCGCTCGCGCAGCGGGGTTGGGAAGTACTCGGGCAGGTGGCCGGAAAGGGCCGCGATGTCCGGCACATCGCCGTCGAGCAGGAGGCCCTTCATCGTCAGCTTCACATGCGCCAGGAGCACGGACAGCTCCGGCGAGGTGATACCGAGGCCCGCGGCCTCGCGCCGGTTGAACTCCGCCTCCGACGGGAGCCCCTCGAGCTCGCGGTTGAGCCCGTGCTCGCGCTCAAGCTCGATGATCAGCCGCTCGTGGACCCGCATCATCGACGTGGAGCGCGCGCGCTCGACGCCGAGGACCCGGTTCTGGCTGCGGTTGTCGGCGAGTACCAGGTCGGAGACCTCCTCGGTCATCGACGCGAGCAGCTCGTCGCGCTTGCCGCGCTCGAGCTGTCCTGCCCCGATGGCGTGCTCAAGCAGGATCTTGATGTTGACCTCGCGGTCGGAGCTGTCGACGCCGGCCGAGTTGTCGATGGCATCGGTGTTGATCTTGCGGCCCTCGAGCGCGAACTCGATGCGGCCGAGCTGGGTCACGCCCAGGTTGCCGCCCTCGCCGATCACGCGAACGCGCATGTCGCGCCCATCCACCCGGACGCCGTCGTTGGCCTTGTCGCCGACCTCGGCGTGAGTCTCGCTGTGCGCCTTGATGTAGGTGCCGATGCCGCCGTTCCAGAACAGGTCGACGGGCGCGCGGAGCACCGCCCGCATCAGCTCGGGCGCGGAGAGCTCGAGGACGCCGTCGGCCAAGCCCAGCGCGGTGCGCATCTGGGGGCTGATCGGGATCGATTTGAGCGAGCGGTCCCACACGCCGCCGCCCTTGCTGATCAGGCGCGTGTCGTAGTCCGCCCAGGACGAGCGGGGCAGGTCATACAGGCGCTGGCGCTCGACGAAGCCGCTGCGCGCGTTGGGGTCTGGGTCGATGAAGATGTGCCGGTGGTCGAAGGCCGCGACGAGCCGGGTGTGCTCGCTGCGCAGCATGCCATTGCCGAACACGTCGCCGCTCATGTCTCCTACGCCGACGGCGGTGAACTCCTGCGTCTGGGTGTCCAGACCCAGCTCCCAGAAGTGGCGCTTGACGGACTCCCACGCGCCGCGGGCCGTGATGGCCATCTGCTTGTGGTCGTAGCCGCTGGAGCCGCCCGACGCGAAGGCGTCGGCCAGCCAGAAATCGTAGTCCTCGGAGACGCCGTTCGCGATGTCCGAGAACGCGGCGGTGCCCTTGTCCGCGGCCACCACCAGGTAGGTGTCGTCGCCGTCGCGGCGCACCACGCGCGCTGGCGGGACGACCTCGCCGGTGCCGCGCGCGAGGTTGTCGGTGACGTCCAGCAGCCCCGCGATGAACTTGCGGTAGCAGTGCACGCCCTCGTTGCGGAACGCGTCGCGGTCCGCCGCCTCGTCGCCGGTGGGCACGGGCGCCTTCTTCACCACGAAGCCACCCTTGGCGCCGAGCGGCACGATGACGGCGTTCTTCACGGCCTGCGCCTTGACCAGGCCCAGCACCTCCGTGCGGAAGTCCTCCAACCGGTCGGACCAGCGCAGCCCGCCGCGAGCGACCTTGCCGAAGCGCAGGTGCACACCCTCGATGCGGGGCGAGTACACGTAGATCTCATATAGCGGCCGCGGCTCGGGGAGCTCGGGGATCTCCTGGGCGGCGAGCTTGAGGGAGAGTTGCGAGCGAGACTCGCCGTTCTCGTCGAGCATGAAATAGTTGGTGCGCACCGTTCCCCGGATCAGGTGCAGGTACGCGCGCAGGACGCGGTCGGTGTCGATGCTGATGATCGACTTGAGCTCTGCGGCGATCTCGGCCGCGATCTCGTCGGCCCGCGCCGCGTCCGCGGACACGTCGAGGTCCGGATCGAACTGGGCGTGGAATAGCTCGCTGAGCGAGGCCACCACCTGCGGGTTGGAGCACAGCACGTTCTGGATATGCGTCTGGCTATAGGCGAAGCCGGCCTGCCGCAGGTACTTCCCGTATGCGCGCAGCACCATGGCCTGGCGCCAGGTCAGCCCGGCGCGCATAACCAGTTCATTGAAGCGGTCAGTCTCGGCGCGGCGTTCCCAGACGGCGACGAAGTTCTCAATGAACCGCTCGCCGACCTCGCCCATCGGCGTGATGTCGGTGCGCTCACGCAGGTCCGGCACGACGGTGATCGCGAACGAGTAGACCCAGCAGCGGGTGCCGTCCGGACGGGTGAGCGGGTAGGGCCGCTCGAAGATGACGTCGACGCCGAGGCTCTGCAGCACCGGCAGCACCTGGCTCAGGGAGATGCCCTCGTCGGCGATGTACATCATGAAGCGCCACTGGCCCTCGCGCCCGCGGGGATCGCGACGCCAGGCGACCTCCATGTCGTGCGCCGCGAGCGCCTCCAGCCGGACGATGTCCTCCAGCGCGTCGTCCGCGATGAAGTCCTCTTTATAGGAGTCCGGGAAGGCCTTGCCGTACTGGGTGATCAGCGCCCGCTGGATGCCGTGCTCGACGGTGCGCGCGGCCTCCGCCAGGGAGTCGTCCCAGCTGCGGGTCTGCTCGGTGAGCAGGTCTTGGATGCGGACCCGGTTCTCTTCGCTGAGGTCGGGGGCTTGGTCGTTGTCCCACGCGTTGGGGGTCTGCACCGTGTAGTGCACCATCGCCAGCGAGGACTCGCTGACGCGCGCGTTGTACTCCGCGCTGATGCCGCCGAGCTCCGCTACGAGGATCGCGCGCATACGCAGGCGCACAGCCGTGGTGTAGCGGTCGCGGGGCAGGTAGACCAGGGCCGAGACGAAGCGGCCGTTGCGGTCTGCGCGCAGGAACAGCCGGACGCCGCGGTTGATGCCGAGCGAGAGGACCTCGTTGACGATGTTCAGCAGCGCGGTGGTGCCGGTCGCGAACATCTCGGTGCGCGGGTAGGACTCGATGATCTCCAGGACGGACTGGCCGCTGTAGCTGTCGGCGGAATAGCCGGAGCGTTCGAGCACCTGGTGTGTGCGACGGCTGAGCACCGGGATGTCGAAGACGCTGCGGTGCAGCGAGGTCACGGTGAACACGCCGAGGAAGCGGTGCTCGCCGATCTGCCGGTTCTGCTCGTCAAAGATGCGGATCGCCACGTAGAAGGGGTGCACCGCGTGCAGCGCGAGGGCGGAGGACTGCCCCTGCGTGAGCATCAGCAGGCGCGTGGCGCTGGACTCGTCGGCGGCGTGTAGCCGGAAGCGACGGTCTGCCATCTCGCCGGAGTGCAGCACGCCGAGGCCGCTGGCGTCGACGGCCGATTGCTCGGTGGTCAGCCCGCCGTCGCGGTCCGCGGCGACCTCGGTGACGCGGTAGCGGCGGTAGCCGAGGATCGCGAGGTTCCCATCGGCCATCCAGCGCAGCAGCTCCGCGCACTCGGCGGCCTCGTCGCCAGTCGCGACACCGATGCCGTTGCCGGCGTCGAGGTCGGCCGCGATGGCGGTCATCTTTGCGCGCATCGCGGTGGTGTCGTCCACCACCCAGCTGATGTCGGCGAGCAGCTCGCGGACGCGCAGCTCCAGCTGTGGCAGCAGGGCGCGCGGGGTGCCGGTCAACTCGAGATGGATCCAAGACTCGGGGATGCCCTGGGCGGCCTCGGCGACGTCGCCGATCTCGCCGTGGATCCGGCCGAGCTGGCCGTCCTCGTCGCGCTCGACGAGGAGGATCGGGTGCACGATGTGGTCTACACCGATACCGCTGCTGCCGAGCAGTGCGGTGAGGGACTCGACCAGGAACGGCGCGTCGTCGGTCACGACCTGCAGGATGGACGCCGTCTCGATGTAGTCGCCCACGTTCGGGAGGGGGCCGACCTTCGCGGAGGAGCTGACGGCCGAGTCATAGGAGACGACCTTTTGCCCATTGCCGGTCTCGTCGGTCCAGATGCGCACGAGCGCGGAGCCCGGGGTGCGGACGGCCGCCAACGCGCTGTGGGTGGCGGCGAGCTCGTCGGCCCGCTTGCCCTGCGTGGAGCGGCGCCCGTGGGTCTGCGTTTGTCGATACAGCCGGGCCAACGCCCGGGCCCCAAACTCGGGCGAGACGTTCGCGCCAGTGTGACCGTCGACCTGCTCTGCCATATTCCAAACCCTCCGCCGCAGCGCGCACGTGCGCCTGCATCGATCTTGCATCTGCAAAAACAGCCTGCGACCCGAGGCTATGTGGCCGTCGGGTCGCAGGCGTTAAAACTCCCGGCAATCAAGATTGCGCGGACGCCGTGGCCCACAGTGCGCGGGCCATGCTCAAGATCACACGGCTACGAGGTTCTCCCCCAACAGCTTTCGCGCGCCATCGGGCAGCGGGATCGCCTTACCGGCCTCGAGGTCCACCAGGACGATCACCGAATTCAAGGTGGCGTACAGCACGCCGTCTAGGCCCAGAATCCGCTGGCGCATCGTGAAGGAGGTGTTCCCGATCTTGGTGACCGCGACCTCCACATTGATCGTCTTGGCCGAGTAAAGCAGCGAGCGCTCAAAGTCGACCTCCACGCGCCGCACCACCACCGAGCCGACTCTGATCCCGGCGTCCGCCCACCGCCCGAAGTAGCGCAGCCGTGCCTCTTGCGCGTACTCCAGGTAGTAGACATTGTTGATGTGGCCGAGGACATCGCAATCGCCCCAGCGCAGCTGTATCTCGCAGTCGTATACGGACATGTGCGTCAGCTCCGGGTGAGCTTGCGGTGCGAGGAGCGGTTCGGGCGCGACGGGTCGATGCCCAGGCGCTCGGTCTTGTTCTCCTCGTAGGCCTCGAAGTTGCCCTCGAACCAGTACCACTTGCCGGCCTCATGATCGCCCTCCCACGCCAGGATGTGGGTACAGGTGCGGTCCAGGAACCAACGGTCGTGCGAGATCACGACGGCGCAGCCCGGGAACTGCTCGAGTGCGTTCTCCAGCGAGCCGAGGGTCTCGATGTCGAGGTCGTTTGTCGGCTCATCAAGCAGGATCAGGTTGCCGCCCTCTTTCAGGGTCAGCGCTAGGTTCAGGCGGTTGCGCTCGCCACCGGAGAGCACTCCCGCCGGCTTCTGCTGGTCCGGGCCCTTGAACCCGAACGCGCTCACGTAGGCGCGCGAGGGCATCTCGTTCTGGCCCACCTGGATGAAGTCCAAGCCGTCCGAGACGATCTGGAAGACCGACTTCTTCGGGTCGAGGTTCTCGCGGTTCTGGTCGACGTAGCTCAGCTTGACCGTCTCGCCGACCTTGACAACGCCGCTGTCCGGCTCCTCGAGCCCGACGATGGTCTTGAACAGCGTGGTCTTGCCCACGCCGTTGGGGCCGATGACGCCGACGATGCCGTTGCGCGGCAGCGTGAACGAGAGGTCCTTAATCAGCTCGCGGTCGCCGAAGCCCTTATGCAGGCCCTCCACCTCCACGACAACACTGCCCAGTCGCGGCGGCGTTGGAATCTGGATCTCCTCGAAGTCCAGCTTCTGCAACTTATCGGCCTCGGCGGCCATCTCCTCGTAGCGGGCCAGACGCGACTTGCTCTTCGCCTGGCGGGCCTTGGCGCCGGAGCGCACCCAGGCCAGCTCGTCCTTGAGCCGCTTCTGCAGCTTCTGGTCCTTCTTGCCCTGCACCTCGAGGCGTTCGGCCTTCTTCTCCAGGTAGGTGGAGTAGTTGCCCTCGTACGGGTGCAGCTGGCCGCGGTCGACCTCGCAAATCCACTGCGCGACGTGGTCCAGGAAGTACCGGTCGTGTGTGACCGCCAGGACGGCGCCCTTGTAGTCGGCGAGGTGCTGCTCGAGCCAGAGCACGCTCTCCGCGTCAAGGTGGTTTGTGGGCTCATCGAGGAGCAGCAGGTCAGGCGTGCTCAGCAGCAGCTTGCACAGCGCGACGCGGCGGCGCTCACCTCCGGAGAGGTGGGTGACGGGCGATTCCGGCGGCGGGCAGCGCAGCGCCGCCATGGCCTGCTCAAGCTGCGAGTCCATGTCCCACGCGTCGGCGTGGTCCAGCTCCTCCTGCAGCGCGCCCATCTCTTCCATGAGCTCGTCTGTGTAGTCGGTGGCCATCAGCTCGGCGACCTCGTTGAAGCGGTCGAGCTTGACCTTGATCTCGCCCATCCCCTCCTCGACGTTGCCGCGGACGGTCTTCTCCTCGTTGAGGTGGGGCTCCTGCATCAGGATGCCGACCGTGGCGCTCGGGTCCAGGAACGCCTCGCCGTTGCTCGGCTGGTCCAGCCCGGCCATGATCTTGAGGATGCTCGACTTGCCGGCGCCGTTGGGGCCGACGACGCCGATCTTCGCGCCTGGGTAGAAGCTCATCGTGACGTCGTCAAGGATGACCTTGTCCCCGTGCGCCTTGCGCACCTTCTTCATCGTGTAAATAAACTCAGCCACTGACAAACTCCCAGTTCTCGACTATCCGCGCACGTCTAACCGGGCTCGCGCCCAAGGTCCAACCCGTCACCCTACCGCCTAGGCCCCAGAACGCTCCCGAGTGCGCCCGTGACCATGGGATTCGCACACGGGAACGTCCGGTGACGGGCCAGGCCGATCACGCTGGCGCAGGCTCCAACCCGTCGATCTCCGCGACCTCCGCGGGCTCCGCCTCCGGCTCGGTGGGGTCGGGCTCCGGACCGAGGCCGCCGGGACCGTCGGCCGTCGACTGCTCGGCCACCGCGGCCTCCTCGTCCGCGGTTGGCCCCACCTTGGCGGCCTTCTGGATCTGGCAGATGCAGCGTGCGAGGTCCGGGCCGATGGCGATAGCCCGCATCTCCAGGTCGCTGCGCGCGGTGCCGTCCTTCGCGGTGTACTGGCTGCTGCTCATTTGGCCGTGCACGATTACCGGCGAGCCCATGCCGATGGCCGCGCCGACCCCCACCACGAGCCGCCGCCAGCAGCTCACCGTCAGGTACAGCGTGCTGCCGTCCTGCCAAGTGTCAGAGCCCGGCGACCGATATCGCACCGTGCTGGCCATCCGGAAGCTGATGACCTCCTCACCGCCCTGCGTGGACCTGCGTCGCGGCTGGGTGATCACCGTGCCGATCACCGTCGAATATGTCTCGTACATGTCATGCCGTCCCCTCGGTCGTTCCCGCCTGGGCGGGAGCCGGCGGCGTGCGTGCCGCCTGGAGAGAACGATGCCGGGGGCCACGGAGCGCAAGCCCCTAATTCGGGCTAGTTTCGGGACTCCTGTGGAGAGCGGGCCAAATGTGGAGAACCAGCGCTTTACGCGCTGGTTCTCCAGAGAATTGTCGGTGCCACGTGCTAGCCGCGGTTCCTCTGCTCCTCGGCATCGCGACGGGCCAGTTCCTGGAACATGCGGTTGTGTGCCACGAGCTCCTCATCGTGGTCGCGCAGCGCCCGCCGATCGTGTTGCTTGGCCTCGCGGTCGTCCGCGCGGAACCACTGCACGGCCAGCGCGGTCATGATCAGCAGCAGTGGCAGCTCGCCGGCCGCCCAGGTGATGCCGCCGCCGGTCTTCTGGTCGGCGAGGAGATCCGGCACCCACGGCAGGGCCAGGCGGTTGTAGAACTCCAGGCCCATCACGGTGTCCGTCATCATCAGCGCGATGCCGAAGAACGCATGCAGGGGCAGCGTCGCCATGACGATGCCCAGTCGCGTCACTGGGGCGAGCTTGCGCGGGGCCGGGTCCAGGCCCAGCACGATCCAGTAGAACAGGTAGCCGCTGAGTAGGAAGTGGACGTTCATCAGCACGTGCCCGGTGTGCATCGGCACGATGATGTTGTAAATCCCGCCTAGGTACAGCCCGTAGAACCCGCCCACGAACAGCGTCGCCGCGACCACCGGATGGGTGATGAACTTGGAGAACTTGCTCTGCAGCCCGATCAGCAGCCACTCGCGGGGCCCGGGGATCCCGTTCTTGCCTGCGGGCCTGAGCGCGCGCAGCGCGAGCGTGATCGGCGTGCCGAGCACGAACAGCACCGGCACCAGCATCGACAGCGCCATGTGCGCGCCCATGTGGACAGAGAACATCGCCGTCATGTATTTGCCGACGCCCGAGGAGGTGGTGATCAGCAGGGCTGCGCACCCCAGGCCCCAGGAGATTGTGCGGCCCATTTTCCAGGCGTCGCCGCGCTGACGCAGACGCCGCACGCCCAGCAGGTAGACGACGAACAGCACGATGGCGGCGGTGCCGAAGATCAGGTCGAAGCGCCACTCGAACATCATCTTGCCGAGGGTGAACGGGCCGTTCAGGTCGTAGCCGAGGGCCATCGCGGTGTCCGAGGGGACCGCTGCCCCCTGCTCTGGCGTCGGGGTGGGGGCCGCGCCGAGCGCGACGGCCAGGCCGAAGGTCGCCGCGAACACAATCGCCTCGACGCTCGCGAGGCGGATCAACGGGCCACGCGCGGTCGGGTCGTCCTGCAGTGCACGGACCGAGCTGCGCCGCTGCAGGTAGCCGATGATGCCCAACACCAGCAGCGCCGCGACCTTGCCGACGATGAGGAGTCCGTAGGTGGTGGTGAACAGGGCTCCCAGCGGCACCCGCACCAGGGCATTGACGATGCCGCTGAGCGCGACCACGACGAACGCGACCGTCGCCATGTGGGAGTAGCGCCGGATCACCACATCCGAGTAAGCCCCGCGGCGGCGCGCGTGCGCGAGCACCGCGAACAGCCCGCCCGCCCATAGCGAGGCCCCCACGAGGTGGAAGGCCAAGGAGTTGACGCCGTAGTCGTGCCCGCCGCCCGCAGCCGCATGGCCGGTGATGGCCAGCGGCAGGATCGAGAGGATGCTCCCGGCCAGCAGGAACGGCACCCAACCCCAGCGCAGCACAAGGCGGCTGAACACCGCGACGAGGATCGCAATGATTGCGACGGCCAGCCACGCGCCGGACTTATTGACCTGCTCCAGGCCATCGAGCGCGTTCGCGGGCTGCATCGCCTCGCTGATCTTCATGCCCGAGGCTGCCGAGAGCTCCATCGGCACCATCACCAGGGCGATCGCCGCCCAAATCGCCGACGCGGTCGAAGCCATCCGCACCGCCCGATACCCGTCGACGTCTAGGACACCGGACTTTTGCGGCGGCACCAGGAACGCCGCCAGCAGCAGGGAGCCGACGGCAACGACGGCGACGATCTCGCCCGCCGCCCGCAGGAACGGCAACCCCCGGTTCGTGATCTCGCCGGGGTCGGAGACGCCGAGCTGGGTCAAGGCCTCCGTCATCGACAGCCCCGCGAGCGCGACGGCGACGATGCCGGCGATCAGCGCACACAGGAAGAAGATTGCGGAGGTGCTCGAATCGCCGCGGCTGACCGGGGAACGGTCGGGCTCGGCGGTCTGCGGGGAAGCAAGGTCGGACGTGGCCATGCGTACTAGGGTAGGCGGCGCCCATCGCGGCGACTCAGGAAGGTGACGCACCTAATCAACACTTCGCGCGCAGAGCCCCACACGCGCCTAGTACACTGCCAAGTCGGTCCGCCACGCGCTGGCCAAATGCCCTCGTAGCTCAGTTGGATAGAGCAAGAGCCTTCTAATCTCTAGGTCGCAGGTTCGATTCCTGCCGGGGGCACCACCTTTTCACGCAGGTCATACTATGTTTTCAAGAGTTTGACCGACGTGCGGTTCCCTTAGGATTCTTCTCGAGCACTCCTCCGACCTCGGTGGCGCTGGTTTCCCACAACCAGAACGGCCCCGGCCGCGTCAACCTGCAGGATCTCGACGGCGAACTGGTCAAAGACGACACCGACTCCGGCCGCTCGGCGCATTCACAGGCTCTCGCCTCGCGCCCCACAGAGGACGTGAAAACGAAAGCGTGGTCGCTGATCTTCAGTGGCTCGCGGACTACTCTGCCGCGCCGGTTGGTGATCGAGCAGCGTGATCATCTGGCACGGGACCTCCGGGCGCAGAGGTGCAACGAGCGGTAGGTGCACACGCATTGGCGGTCTACCCGTTGGCTCCGTCACCGCCGTCCTGCGTCGATCCCGACCGGCCAGCCTCTGCCGGAGTCTGCTGGCGCCGAACCAGCAGCGGCGCCAGCAGGTAGAACATGCCCATCGCGACGCAGACCGCCAGCGTCAGGTAAGGCGTCACGAGGCCCATGACTCCGGCGACCAGGTACGTCGGTGGTGCGACGGCACTGCGTAACAGGATCGAGCGCCGGTCAGCACCCGTCAGCGGCTCGCGAAGCAGGTGCGGACGACGCAACAGCAGGTGCCATTGCAGTCCGGCGAACACCGAGGAGGTCACCAGGAACGACCCGGCGTAGACGACGGCAGCGAGGTGACCACCGCTGGGTGCGTCGAGGTAGCTCGCCATGAGCGAGGTGGTGAACGGCAGCACCACGATGCACAACAGGAGCAGCAGGTTTAATACGAGGATCGAATGATCCACGCCCACAAGACGTCGCAGCATCGTGTGGTGGTTGGTCCACATGATGCCGATCGCGACGAAGGAGATGACATAGGCCACGTAGTTGGGCCACAGGTCGATTAGTCGGTGCCCGAGGCTGCCGGTGTCATCGGGCGCCGGCACCTGTAGGTCGAGGACCAGCAGGGTGATGGCGACCGCGATGACACCGTCGGAGAACGCTTCGATCCTGCTCTTGTCGATCGTGTCGGACTGTTCGGCAGCGGCCGAGTATTCGCGGCTCATAGGGTTTCAGCAACCGTCCTGAGCTCAGTAGCTTGTCCACTCCCGCCCGAACCACCGGCGGGCGCGAAGGGTGCCGAAGTCGGCCTTGGCCGCACGCAATGACTGCGACGGTTCGTCGAACGTCCCGGTCGGCGGCTCGCCGCTTCGGAAAGTGACCTCGACCCTGCCGATGCGGTCTTGTCCGAACTCGACGTAGCAGATTCCGGTGCCGTCGTAGGTCGACGCCGAGACCAAGTTCCTATGGCGGGCGATCAGCCGATCGGCCACGACAGCGGCCTGGCGCTCGGAGAACACGCCGGCCTTGGGGGTGCCGACGCTGGTGACATCACCCACCGCATACACGTTGGGGTAGTGCGTCTCGAGCGTCAGCGGGTCGACCGGGATCCAGCCGTCGACGCACATCCCGGACTCGGCCACGACCGAGGGCACCCGATGCACGGGCACACCCAAGAACAGGTCGAAGGGCATCTCGCCGCCATTGGCGAGCACCACGACTCGGCGCTGTGGGTCCAGGCTGCGCACGACGGCATCCGGGCACCAGTTGATCCCGCGCTCGGCGAACGCTGCGAGCAGCGCCTGTGACGCCGCCGGGGACGGTGGGACCGGGCTGCCGAGCGGCATCACCAGGGCAATCTCACTGGACTCGCGCAGGCCGCGGCCGACCAAGTAATCATGCAGCATCAACGCAGTCTCGCTCGGCGCGGGCGGGCACTTGAACGGCGTCGACGTCACGCCGATGATCACGCGACCGCCGCCGAAGGATTCCAGCACCTCCCGTGCCGCGAACGCGCCTTCCGGCGTGTAGTAGTCGTGTCCGGCCTCCGCCAGTCCCGGCGTCGCCGCAGGATCGAGATCGGCGCCGAGTGCCACCACCATCACGTCCGCCTCGAAGCGCCCGGCGTCGGTCTCCACCGCGCGATTGACGGGATCTATGGCACGGATGACGCTCTGGACGAACCGTACGCCCGGCTTGACCATGTCGCCGTAGGAGTGGTGCACCGCGTCGGCGGTGGTGCGCCCGAACATGACGTCGAGCTTCGAGAAGCCCATCACGAATCCATCGGCCTGGTCTATCAGCACGATGTCCGCCTCGTCGCCCAACTCGTCCGACAGCAGGGTCGTCAGTTCCAGTCCGCCGAAACCCGCGCCTAGCACAAGAACTCGCATGGGCACTCCGCTCCTATGGGCTTCCACAAGACGGCGGGGTCGCGCCGACCGGGCAACGCAGTATGTCGGACAATACTCCCTGTTACCGCCTGTGGGAGGCAGAATCCTCCCGCGACCCATCTCAGGTTCCCGTGGGTACGAGTGGTTCCCGACCATGAGCAGGCCGTGGGGCAGCTCGTAGTGGGTGATTCGCCTGGCGGCCACAACGGAAGAACCACCGAACACTCCAGCCAAGCACGCGACATTCTCCATCGAGCACACCTACCCGGGTCCGCCCAGCCAGGCATTCGCCGCCAGGGCGGACCCGGCGGTCAAGGCACGCTGGTTCGCCAGCCTCGTGACCGAGAACAAGCAGGACGACGGCCCGGACTTCACGTTCGCAGCGACCCACCAGGACATCGCGGCGGACGCCCGCATCGTCTACCGAGTACGGGGTGTTCCTCGACGGGCTCGAGCAACCGGACTGGCGGGGAGGCCGGCACCCGGGACTGGCTCGACAAGCTCACTGCGGAACTGGCCAGGACCGCACATTAGAGCCACCAACTACACATGGCGTTGCGGAGCCCAATCCCATGGCTCCGCAACGCCAATCCAGTCCCTGGCTCACACAAGCTGGCCAGGAAGGTCAGTCGCGATGATCCGTCGGGCCTCCGCCAGGATCGCCCCCTCCACCTCATCGCAGCTCGCGATCTCGTGGATCAACCCCTGCGCCTGGCTGCCCACCACGGGCCGCCCTCGACGTTGCCGTTCTCGTAGACCTCCTCCCCGCCGCGCTTCCCGTTGGCCAGGTGGGCGATGTCGTCGACGGTGGCCCCGGGCCGGCTCGAGACCTCGGCGATCTCCTCGGAGACCGAGTTTCGCGCCACGCGGGCGGAGTTATTGAACTCCCGGAAGACCATGACGGTGTCCCTCTCGGTGTTCTCCACGATCTGGCGCTTGACGTTCTCGTGGATGGGGGCCTCGGTCGTGGCCATGAACTGGGTGCCCATGTTCACCGCGGACGCGCCGAGCGCAAGGGCCGCGACGAGGCCGGAGCCGGTGGAGATGCCGCCGCTGGCGATGATTGGGATGGGTGAGTGCGGTGAGGAAGCCGAGCACGCCGGCGTTGGCGACGGCGGCGATCAGGTCGGCGGTGCCCACGGCGGTCATGCCGCCGCACACGATGGGGTGCTCGATGCCGAAGGTCTTGGTAAAGCTGGTGGTGAACATGGAATTGCTTTTTCAGTCAGGCGAAGGGCAGTTGGAACGCGCGGATGGCGTTCTCGCGCAGGAACGCGGGACGCCCTCTCCGACTATGACGTCGCCTAGGTGAACCTCGCGCTCGACGGGCCCGACGCGGCCGCCACCGCGCTCGACTCGCTGCGCCGCGCCCAGCGTCTCGTCGACGATCCTGACGGTGCCCGGTGCTCGGCGTGGGCGATTCCCACTAGCGGGCTGCCCCTGCGGACCGCCGGATAGTAGAGCCTGTCCTCGATCTGCATGTGGATATCCAGCTCGAACTTCACCTGGTCGACAAGTCCCCGGTGCTCAGACGATCCGGCAGTCGTCTCATCGAGCTGGTCGGTCAGCGCGCGCAGAAGGCGGTGCTGCCCGGCGAGCACCTCATTGGCGTTGCTAGCCCTCATAGTCGCTGACCTCTCTAGGGTTCTGACCGCACCCCCGGACGTCGACGAACTTCTATCTGACCATCGCGCTCGCGGACGTCATGACAAGGCAGCGGCGCGCTTGCCGGCCCGCGAGTTGCGGCGCCAGAGTCCAATTCAAAGCAGGACCCGTGCCAGGGGCACACCAGATCCCCGCGATAGAGCCAACCGTCAACCATCGGAGCACCGAGATGCGGGCACCGCTCGCCGAGGGCATACGTCTGAGTTTCGTTGCGGACCAGGACCATTCCCACACCGGCTGCGACAACTCCGCGTGGTTGGCCCTGCTCGAGCTCAACTATGGGAAGCACAGGGACGGACCGAGTTCGTTGGTTGAGTGGTCAACGCCGAGCTGGTGCCGATAGACGAGGTTTCCCCCTAGAAAGCTGCCAGCCACAGTAAGCCCGTAGCCCATGAGGCTCAGCGCCCGCGCCCGCCCGTGGCGGTCCATAAGACGGTCCCGCAGGGAAGCCGCTCACAGCGCCAGCGCTGTGCGGTTGACAAGTCCGTGGACCAATCCCGCCCGCCGCATCTCGTCGTGGGTGTACTGCCAATCCGTCAGGCCTGTGACCGCCGCGCCAGCGCTGCCAAGAACCCCGACAGCTACCGCGACCTGGGCACCCTCGCGGAACCCGAAGTGGTAGGGGGCCAGCGCGTCCGCGGCGTCGAGGGCCAGTGCCACCGTCCACGAGCCGACCGGCAGCGCCGCCAGCACAGGGCGCACGGGATGTCCGACCGGGGTCCCGTTCAATAGGCTTTGCACCGGTCTCCCCGCCCCGCCCAGCATGTTGAACGATAGCGCCATCACATGTTCGAGGCGGTAGCTCGGCCGGTCGAGCCACTCCAGTCTTTCGCTGGCCCGAGTCGCCGGCTCCACGAGGTCCCGGAGCTCAAAACTGCGCTTGTGCGCACTCATGAATGAAGCCTACGCCCGAAGAATGCCTGCCACGCGGTCTCGACCGGGGCGTTTCGGACACGGTCGTACGGGGTAGCCGATAAGCCCAACAGCGTGAGCACACCGGAGGCGCACTTGCCCAGACGCGAGCACGAGATGCGCCAGCACGGGTCCGTCGCGCCGGACCTGGGTGCCGCGATGTTCGCGCCCCAGGTGCTGCGCGAGTACGCGCTGCTCGCCGACGGCGAGCGCGGGGCGCTCGTCGGCTCGCAGGGCGAGTGCGCGTGGATGTGCGCGCCGCACTGGGACTCCCCCGCGGTCTTCGCCGCGCTGATCGGTGGTCCCGGCGGCTATGCGGTCACACCGACGGCGCGCTTCGTGTGGGGCGGCTACTACGAGGATGGGACGCTGATCTGGCACAGCCGGTGGGTCACCGACGACGGCATCGTCGAGTGCCGGGAGGCGCTCGCGTTCCCCGGCGATCCGCATCGGGCGGTGCTGCTGCGCCGCGTCCTCGCCGTCGAGGGCGACGCGCGGGTCCGCATTGCCCTCGACGTACGCACGGGCTTTGGCCGCTATCAGATGTCCGACGTCAAGTGCGACGATGGCGTCTGGTCCGCGCGCTCGGGGCCGCTGCGGCTGCGGTGGGCGGGCGCTCCCGGCGCCGAACGCACGGACGCCGGGACGCTCGAGCAAACGATCACGGTCCCTGCGGGCAGCAGCCACGACCTGGTCCTCGAAGTCTCGGAGCAGAAGCTGCCGGGATTGGCGTCGGCCGAGATGTTGTGGGGCGAGACTGAGCATGCCTGGTCGGCGGTGGTTCCCGACATCGGGGCGCCCGCGGCGCCGGCCGATGCGCGGCACGCGTACGCCGTCCTGCGGGGGCTTACCAGTGCTAGCGGCGGGATGGTCGCCGCGGCGACCATGTCCCTGCCCGAGCGGGCCGAGCAGGGACGCAACTACGACTACCGCTATGTGTGGATCCGCGACCAGTGCTACACCGGGCAGGCCATCGCGGCGAGCGGCCCGCACCCGTTGCTCGACGACGCGGTCCGCTTCGTCGCCGACCGGCTGCTTGAGGACGGCCCCGACCTGCGCCCCGCCTATACCGCCAGCGGAGGCCGGGTGCCCAGTGAGGAGGCGCTCACGCTGCCCGGGTATCCCGGCGGTGCCGTGAAGACCGGGAACTGGGTCAACGGGCAGTTCCAGCTCGACGCGTTCGGCGAGTCGCTGCTACTTCTGAGCGCGGCGGGGCGGCAGGAGCGGCTTGAAACGCGGCATTGGCGGGCGATCGGGCAGGCGGCGCAGGGCATCGAACGGAGGTGGACCGAGCCCGACGCCGGGGTGTGGGAGCTGCACGACGGACACTGGGCGCACTCCCGGTTGATCTGCGCGGCCGGCCTGCGCGGCGCGGCGGGGATCGCGCCGCGGCGGGGATCGCGCCGCGGCGGGGATCGCGCCGCGGCGGGGATCGCGCCGCGGC
>NZ_BAVQ01000002.1 GCF_000524475.1 Tomitella biformata AHU 1821
CTGACATGGAAACATCCTTCCAGCAGGACCTATGATCCCGCTATCTCGATGTCCACCAACCCTGGGGAACCTCACCTCGCACTATTGTGGATCTATGTCCGCTAAAAAGCCGCCCCTCGTCGTGTCTGCGCTGGTCCCACGCATGCTCCGCATGGTGTCTCAGGCCAACGTGCAGCTGTTCCAGGCCACCGGCGGACGCCTGGGCGGGAAGATCGGGGGACGCGAGCTCTGCCTGCTCACGACCACCGGCCGCAAGAGCGGCCTCGAGCGAACGCTCCCGCTGCTGTTCATGCGGGATGGGGAGGACGTCGTGCTCGTCGGCGCGCAGGGCGGGCTGCCCCAGCATCCCGCCTGGTACTGGAATATCCGCGCGAACCCGCGCGTGCACGTGCGGACCGCGGGCCGAACGGTCGAGATGATCGCGCGGATCGCCGGCGACGAGGAGCGCACCGCGCTGTGGCCCCGGCTGATCGCGACCTATCCAGGTTGGGCCAAATACCAATCCTGGACCGACCGCGTCATTCCCGTGATCGTGTGCGAGCCCGCCTAAGCACACTAGGTTGAGGGGATGCGATTCCCCCACGAGGACGACCTGCGTCGCGAACGCTCCCGGTTTATGGACACTGTCGAGACGCTGACCGACGACGAGTTCGCCCACGGCCGGACTCTCTGCGAGGGGTGGACGCCCCGCGACGTCCTGGCGCACCTGATCGGCATCGACGACACCGCAGGCTATTTCGGCCTCAACGCGCTGACGATCAACCGCGGCAACGCGCGGGCCGTCAAGACCGCCCGCGCGCTCAGCCGCGAGGAGCTCACCGCCCGCGGCCAGGCGACGGCTGAGAACCCCGTCGCCGCCTCTCGAGCCTGCAGCTGGCTGTTCGCCGGCGATGTCGCGGTGCACCACCTCGATGTGCTGCGCGGTCTGGGCCGGATGGACAACCTGCCGGAGAACTCCGCCCGCCTGGCCTTTCGGGAGGGCACGGTCTGGAGTTGGCGGTGGGGCGCGAAGCTGCTGAGCCACCGCGTCGTCCCCACCACGCCCGGCGGCAAGGAGCGTGGACGGGGACGCGTCGTGCGCGGCTCCACCGAGAATCTGGCGTTATGGCTCGCGGGCCGCGAATCCATCGCGAGCGAGCTGGAGTTCAGCTGACGCTATGCCGTCAGGGGCGGTAGGCCAGTTCCGTCGCGAGCTGTACGGCGACGTCCTCGGGGACGCCCTGGCTGAGCAAGAACTGGTAGACAACGTGCGACATAGTGCTCCATTCATCGGAATTCTCGGTCTCACCACACGTACCGAAGAACCCCGTCGCGCACCACCGTCCCTGGTGAGGACCGCGCGAGGCCGCGGCGCGTCAGGCCGAGCCCACGCTCGGCCCGCACAGAATCACCAGCGGACGGCCGGTGCGCGGATGGGCCTGAACGAGGGCCTCGACGCCGTACACCCGGTCCAACAGCTCCGGGGTGAGCACGTCCACCGGCGCGCCCTCAGCCTCCACCCGACCACGGCGCAGCACCACCAGATGGTCGCAGTACATCGCGGCCAGCTGCAGATCATGCATCGCGGCCACCGTCGTGCGGCCCAACTCCCGGGCCAGCGCCATCAGCTCGAGCCCGGCGGCCACGTCGAGGTGGTTGGTGGGCTCGTCGAGCAGGAGCACGGCCGGCTGCTGCGCCAGCGAGCGCGCCAGCTGCGTCTTCTGCTTCTCCCCACCCGAGAGCGTCTGCCACACACGCTCCCGCAGCCCGGTGATGCCGGCCATCTCCAGGCACCAATCGACCAGCTCCTGCTCGACCGAGGCCAACGAGCGCGCCCAGCCGCCCTGCCGCGGGATCGCGCCCAGCTCCACGATCTGCGCCACCGTCAGCTCCAACTCCGTCACCGAGTGCTGCTCCACCACCGCGACGGCCTGGGCGAACGCGCGCCGCGGCACCGACGAGACCGGCATGGAGCCAAGCAGCGCCTGGCCCGCGTCGGGACGCTCGAGCCGCGCGAGCATCGACAGCAGTGAGGTCTTCCCGGAGCCATTCGGCCCGATCAGCCCGGTCAGCTTCCCGGCGGGGGCAGTGCAGGAGACGGCGTCGAGGATCGTCCGTCCGCCACGCGTCCACGTGATCCGATCGGCCCGCACCTCCGGCGCCTGCCCCATCACCCCTGCCCGCCCTGTCTGCGCAGCAACCAGACAAAGGCCGGCACGCCAACGATGGCGGTGACCAGGCCCAGCGGCAGCTCCCGGCCGGCCAGCATGCTGCGGGCGGCGATGTCGGCCCACACCAGCAGCACCGCGCCGACGAGCGCGACCACCGGCAGGAGCCGCGCGTGCAGCGGGCCCACCAGCATCCGCACCGCGTGCGGCACCACCAGTCCGACGAAGCCGACGACCCCTACCTGCGCGACCAGCACCGCGGTGCACAGTGAGACCGTCGAATAGAGCACCCACCGGGACCTGGTGACGCCCACGCCCAGGCTCGCCGCCGCCCGCTCCCCAAACGCGAACGCGTCCAGGATCCGGGCATGGGCCAGGACCACCACGACGGTCCCGCCCACCACGACGGCGATCACCGCCAGCCCGTCCCAGCGCACCCCGGCGACGGAGCCCAGCGTCCACTGCAGCACCCGCCGAGCGGCGTCGCGGTCGCCGAAGTACACGAGCGCCGACGTCAGCGCCGACGCCAACTGCGCGATGGCGACGCCGGCGAGGATCAGCCGGCCCGGCAGCAGCGCCCCGGAGCGGGACGTCGCGATGACGAAGACCGCCAGCAGGGTGATCATCGCCCCGGCGAACGCCGCCGCGGACACGGCGCTGAACGCGAGCACGCTGACCATCCCGATCCCGGAGGTCAGCGCCAGCACGGCGCCGAGCGACGCGCCGCTGGCCATGCCCAGGATGTAGGGGTCCGCCAAGGTGTTGCCGGTCAGCGATTGCAGGACCGCGCCGCCCAGGGCCAACCCCGCCCCCACCGCCGCGGCCCCGAGCACCCGCGGTAGGCGCAGGTCCACGACGATGTGGGTGGTGAGCACGTCCGTGCCCGCGCCAATTCCCAGCCGCCCCGCGACCGAGCTCAGGACCGTGCCTATCGACAGGTCCGCCGCGCCAATCACGACCCCCGCGGCGAGGCTGGCCAGCAGTAGAACGCCCAGGCCGAGGACCCAGCCGGCAAGCGGCAACGCCGTGGCCCGGGTCGCCAGCGGGACCGTGGCTGGCCTCTCCGCCACGCCGATCGACATCGCGCGGCCTCTAGTTCAGCTGCTCGGCGGCCATGATCGCGCCCTCTATCGTGCGCGGGCCGGGGGTGGTGGTGGAGAACGGCAGGATCACGAACGCATCGCCGCGCACCGCCTTCAGGTCGCGCAGTGCCGGGTCGTTCTGGAGGTAGGCCTTCTTCTCGTCGGCCGTGGACCAGGAGGCGTCGGCGAGCACAATCACGTCCGGGTCGGCCACCAGCACGGGCTCCCAGTTCATCGTGTCCCAGGCGCCGGTGCTGTCAGCGAAGATATTCACGCCGCCGAGCGCGTCGATGATGAGCTGCGGGCCGCCGCCGCCAGCGCCGACGAAGGGCTCGTCGGTGCCGCTGTCGTACCAGAGGATTGTCTTGCCTTGGGCGGGCGCGGCGGCACTGACCTGCTCTAGTGTCGCCCGCATCTGGGTATTGACCTCCTCGCTGACGGCGGTCTGGCCGAAGAGCGTGCCGTAGTCGGCGATCTCGGACGCGATCGAATCCCAGGAGGCGGGTAGGCGCTTGGCCTTGTCCTCGCACGAGAACGGCGAGACGTAGGTCGCGATTCCCAACTCGCTCAGGGAGTCACGCATGCCGACCCCCTCCTTGTCATCGAATGCCGTGGAATAGGAGGCGAGCACCAGATCGGGCTTGAGCTCGAGCAGCGTCTCCCGGCTGGGGTACGCCGCGGGGGCGAGCACGGGGATCTGCGCGTAGGCGGCGGCCCACTGCGGGGCGATCTCGTCGTCGAGATATGCGGTGCCGATCATCTGGTCCTGTGCGCCGACGGACAAGGCGGACTCCGTCGCCCCCTGGTTCATCGTCACCGCCCGCGATGGCGGCGCGTCCAGGGTGATCTGCTCGCCGCAATTCTCGAGAGTGATCCGCGGCGCGGCGTTGCTCGTCGAATTATCCGAGCTGGCGCAGGCGGACAGGGCGAGCGCAGCGGCAATCGACACAGCCGCGACGGAGAGGGACCGGGTGTTAAGTGGGGTGCGCAAAGCGACCCGCCTTCCATGACTCGTGGAAAACTTCGGTTACGTGTCACGGCCGGTCTCCTGGCTTCGCAGGGATAGCCGTCAACCGCGCCTTCCCAGACCCGAGTCCAGTGGCGTGCATGCGATTGACGTACCTGCTCACAGTGGCGAGTACCGCGCCGGTTTCACACCGGACTTCCCGAACACCGTGACAACGCCTCGAAGGATAGACCAGCGCCGTGCCCGACGGCCCCCACGGGACAGTCTCGAGTCCAACGAGCGGAAGGAACCCGGCACCCGGTTGTGACCCCTGCTACAGTCTGGGCTTGATTGATTGAGCGCTTGATCAATTATTTCGGGCGCACAACTGGAGGTCAATTTATGACGGACACCGACACGCCGATCGCAGTCATCACCCGGGTAAACACCCTGCTCGACGCGTTCCGAGGCGGTGAGCGATTCACCCTGTCCACGCTGGCCAGACGCACTGGACTCCCCCGATCCTCGACGCACCGTCTGCTCGGCCAGCTCGTCGACGCCGAGTGGCTGCAGCGCAACGGCAACCACTACGAGCTGGGGATGAAGCTTTTCGAGCTCGGCTCCGTGGCGCAGCACCGCAACCAGGTACACCGCTCCGCGCTGCCGGTGATGCACGAGCTCGCGCGGGCCACCGGGCTCGTGGTGCACCTCGCGGTGCTCGACGGCCCCGACGTCGTCTACCTGGAGAAGCTCGGCGGCAGCTTCAGCCTGTCCTTGCCCTCCCGGGTCGGCGGGCGGCAGCCGGCCCACCGCACGGCCGTCGGGAAGGCTCTGCTCGCGCACACCCGCGTGGAGGTCTCGAGCCGCGCCGACCGCCGTTCCCCCGGCACGCCGAACGCCATCGACGACCCGGCCCGCCTGCGCCAGGAGTTGGCCCGCATCCGCGAGCAGAGCGTGGCGCTGGACCGGGAGGAGACCGCCCTCGGGGTGGCCTGCGTCGCCGCCGCGATCGGCGACGGGTACCGCACCGTCGGCGCGATCTCGGTCTGCGGCCCCACCAACCTCATCACGGGGACCGCGCTCGCGGGACCCGTGCAGATGGCCGCGCTCAACGCGTGGCGCAGGGTTTCGGGCGCGCGCGGCGTCGACCCCGCCTTCGGCCTCCCCCAGCTGATCGCCTGACGGGCGCCGAGCGGTGCTCGGCGCCCGCCCCCTGCCTACGGCTGGGTGGCCGCCGCGGCGGCCGCCGCGATGTTCGCCTCGACCTCGGCCTGCCAGCTCACCAGCGCCTTGGTGGTGTCCACCTCGAACTCGAAGCGGGCGGTCATGTCGGGCGTGACATCCTCGACGTCCACAAAGAACTGCTCGTACCAGCGGCGCAGCTGGTAGACGGGGCCGTCCTCCTCGGTCAGCAGCGGGTTCTGGATGCGGGTCTTGTGCCGCCAGATCGCCACGTCCTGCTTGAACTGCGTCTCGACGCCCTCGGTGAACATCTCGGCCATCTCCGCGGCGGTCTCCGCCGTGACGCCGTCGATCGTCTGCACAATGGTGCCGAACTGCAGGACGAAGGAGTCCTGGGTGATCGGGTAGTGGCAGTTGACCAGCTTGGTCTCGATGGTGGTGTCGCCGGCGACCGTGTAGACGGTGTCCAGCATGAAGGACGGGCCGTAGTACATCGCGTCGGAGATGGTCTCCGAGTCCGGGAGGTCAAGCTGCACACCGGTTTTGATGTCGTCGCGGCCGGTCGAGCGCATGTGCTGCGCGGCGACGTGACCCTCGAAGACATTCTTGAAGTACTGCGGCATCTGGTAGTGCACGTAGAAGAAGTGCGCCATGTCGACGACGTTGTCGACGATCTCGCGGCAGTTCGAGCCCTCCACCAGGAAGGTGTTCCAGGTCCACTCGCTCCAGCGGTCCGTGCCGTAGCCGGGGACCTCGGGGATCGTCACGTCGGGCGGCGGCGGGTTCCCCTGCGAGTCATGCCAGACGAACAGCAATCCGTTGCGCTCCAACGTCTCCCACGCCTGCGTCCGCGCCCGCATCGGCACCCGCTTCGCGTACGGGATGTCCTTGCACTTGCCGTCGCCGCCCCAGCGCCAGTCATGGAACGGGCACGCGATCTCATCGCCCTTGACGGTGCCCTGCGACAGGTCCCCGCCCATGTGCCGGCAGTACGAGTCCAGCGCGTTGAGCTTGCCCGTCGAGTCCTGCCAAATCACAATCTTGCCGTCGAACACCTCGATAGAGTGCGGCATGCCGTCGCGGAAGGTCTTCGCCAGACCCAGGCAGTGCCAGCCACGGGCGAATCGCGTCGGGTTGCTGCCCTTCTCGATCTGGCGAACCTCGTCGTCGGCCTCGGTCAGATCCGTGCCCAAATCAGTAGTCATTGCTCTCTCCTGTTGATGCGGGAAATCGGGGTGTCGCGCCGGGTTCGGCGCTGGTAGTCACGGGGTGGTCAGCACGCAGCGAGTGCCGGTGTAGACCGTCGGCATGCAGCGGTTGCAGTGCACGCACAGCGAGCGTTTGCCGGGGTTTGCGGCGATCTGGTTGATCAGGTCGGGCTCGCGCAGCAGGGCGCGGCCGATGGCGACGAAGCCGAAGCCCTCGGCCATCGCGGTGTCCATGCCGGCCCGATCGGTGACCCCGCCCAGCAGGATCAGCGGCGTCTTGACCACCGGCAGGAACTGGCGCGCCTGCTCCAGGAGGTAGAGGTCCCGGTAGGGGTACTCCTTGAGGGCGAGCTTGCCGAACATCTGCACGCCGAGCTTGACCGGCTGCGGCATGACTGCGGCGAAGTCGGCGACCGGCGCCTCGCCCTTGAACAGGTACATCGGGTTGTAGAGCGAGCTGCCGACGGTCATCTCCAGCGCGTCGAGGCTGCCGTCCTGGTCGAGCCACTGCGCGGTCTGCAGTGCCTCGTCGAGCCAGGTGCCGCCCGGGACGCCGTCGTCCATGCTGAGCTTGGCGATGATCGCGGCCTTGTCCTGCACGGCATCTCGCACCCGGCGGGCCACGTCGCGGGCCACCCGGGCGCGGTTCTCGAGCGCGCCGCCGAAACCGTCGGTCCGCTTGTTGAGCTTGGGACTCAGGAATGAGCTGACGAAGTAGTTGTGGCCCATGTGCAGCTCGACGACATCGAACCCGGACTCGACCGCCAGCAGCGCCGCGTCGACGAAGTTCTGCGTCACCCGCTCGATGTCGGCCGCCGTGGCCGGGCGGCTGTTGCGCAGGCTGATGAGGCTGAACAACTTGCCGGGGGCGATCGCCGGCAGGCCGTTGGCACGCACGTCCGCGACTGGCCCGGCGTGGTTGATCTGCACCGACGCCGCGGCGCCCTCCGCGTGCACGGCGTCCGTCAGCCGGCGCAGCCCGGGCACAGCCTCGCGGCGCAGGACGATCTGGCCGGTGGCGCTGGGCGCGTCCGGGGCGACGGCGCAGCCCGCGAGGGTCGTCACGCCGATGCCGCCCTGGGCCAGCCGGCGGTGGAAGTCGATCAGCTCGTCGGTGACGAGGCCGTCGGGAGTCATCCCCTCCGCCGTGGCGGCCTTGATAATACGGTTGCGCACCGTCACCGGGCCCAGCCGCGCGGGGGCCAGGATGTCGGCGGCCGGGACACGCTCAGCGGTCGTCATTGGTCGATGCCTGCCTTCTTGATCGTCGCGTGCTCGCCGTCACAGCGCAGCCTAGAAAGCGGACTGGGCCCTGCCTGGCCTGTTTCCGTTGTGCGGTAACGCGATTCCAACGCGTGGGGTCCGGGTGTCATCGCATGAGCGCCTGGCCGCCGTCCACCGGCAGCGAGTGGCCGGTGATGTAGCGCGAGGCCTCCCCGCACAGGAACACCACCGCCGGCCCGATGTCCGCCTCCGTGTCCCCATAGCGCCCCAGCGGCACAGTCGCGAGATACTCGCCCGCCTCCACCGGGCTCAACCGCGCCCACTCCTCCAGCGCAGGCGAGTCGGCAAGGGGCAGAATCGCGTTGACGCGGATGCCGTCCGCCGCCCACTCGCAGGCCGCGGTCCGCGTGAGCACCCGGATCGCCTCCTTGGCCGCCGCGTAGCCGCCGTAGCCCGACGGGTCCCAGCGCACGCCCGCCGCCGAGCCGAGGTTCACGATCGCCCCGCCGCCGGCGAGGTGCGGGTGGCACGCGCGCATCAACCGCCATGTCGCCAGCGGGCCGGACTCCATGCCGCGCAGGTAGTCCTCCTCGGGCAGGTCCAGCAGGCGGCCGTGCACCGTGGTCTGCGCATTGTTGACCAGGATCGACACCGAGCCGAAGTGCCGCACGACGTCCGCGACTACGCTCTCAACCTGTGCCGGGTCTATGACATCGCACAGGAAGGCGTGCGCGTCGCCACCCCGGTCGCGGATCTCCTGGGCCACGTCCGAGACTTTCTGCAAGGTCCGGCCAACCACGGCGATCCGGGCGCCCTCCGCCGCCAGCGCGCAGGCGATCCCGCGGCCGACGCCCTGCCCGGCCCCCGTCACCAACGCCACCTTGCCCTCAAGCACGCCCATATCCATTCCCTTCATTCAACGACCCTGCCGAGCACAGTGTGACTGTGATCACCGTTTTGAGCAAGCGCTCAATCATAAACTTGGAAATGTATTGCCGTCGGACCATAAATGTGGCCGCGGGTAACATGATTCGCTGCGCGCCGACCGCGCTGCCCTGGGAATTTCCGGCATCGCAAGGGGAGAAGGCATGAATCCGAAGGACCGCCGCAGGCAGATTCTCGACTGCTCGGCGGAGCTGTTCGCGCACAAGGGGATTGGAGCCACCACGGTTCGCGAGATCGCCGTCGCGGTAGGCGTGCACTCCGGCGCGCTCTACCACTACTTCCCGTCCAAAGAAGCCATCGTCACCGAGTTGATCCGGGAGTACGTCGTGGACCTGACCTCCCGCGGCCGCGCCGTGATGGCCCAGGGCCTCGCGCCGGTTCCCCGCCTGGAGGCGCTGATCCTGGCCGCCCTGACTTGCTCGGCGGACTACAGGGCGGCGACGACCGTCTGGCAGCGCGAGGCCACCTACATGCGCGAGCGTGTCGTCGAGGCCAGCCTCGACGCCACCGCCGACGAGCTCGAGGAGGACTTCCGCGCCACCATTGCCGAGGCCCTGGCCGACGGATCGCTGCGCACGGACATCAGCGCCGACCTGTTCTACCGGCTGCTGCGCGATGCCATCTGGCTGGCCCCAAACTGGCACCAGGACTCGCCGGGCTACTCGACGGAATCCCTCGCGCGGGACATCGTCGGGGTCTTCGTCGACGGCTTCCGCACCCGCGGCTGAGCACCCGGGGTGCCGGAACCCGGCCTAGTGCCCGACCGGAACTAGGCCGAAGTCAGTTCTCTGCCGGTGAAATACCTCGAATGCGTGCGGCCAAGCGTCTCGAGGGACTTGCTGATCAACATTACAATCTCGACATCAGTGTCCACGCGCTCGGCCTCAAGCCGAAGCCGACACTCCATGGCCTCGCGATGGCCGTGGAACTCCTGCACTCGGCGCTCTCGCGTCCGCCGATTGAACTCGATGACGTAACTAGGCATCTTCAGTCACGCTCCATTTCATCCAATTCGCGTTCAAGCTCCAGCAGCATCCCAACGTACCCCTCGCGGTGCCCCATCAGCCGCACCCTCGCCACTTCGAGATCCGACTCTGCCTACTCACGTTCCCGGTTCAGCCTTTCATCGTGCCTGTTCAATTCGAATTGCGGCACCTGGCTTAGGACCGCCACCGCGTTGGCGATCTCCTGATGCAGATGCTCCACTTCGGCTAGATTCGTCGAGATCCTGTGCAGCAAGTCCACGAGATCTTGCACCTCTGAAACCTCATGGGCTTGTCCGTACCTGATCCCCCGGCCCACGCGGTCACCGAGACGCTCATACGCGTTAGCCCATGCGCTCTGGCCCGTGGTCCTCACCTGAATCTCGGCACGGCCTGCAGGCACTCTGACCCAGACGTGCACCGCACGATACCCACTATGCGGCAACTCGCGGATGTCCCTAATCTTCGATGCCGTCCCGAAGTACGCACCGATCTCTTCAGCGAGGGCAAGTTGTTGATCCAAAGTCATGTCCGCGTCGATCCGGATACCGGCGATGTCCTGCACTTGGTCGAGCGTGAGTTCCGGCCCGCTTCGCCTCAGCTCTGAACCAAGGTATCCAGGGTTTTTGGCCGCGCCGCCAAATCGAACAGTTCGTTGTCCACCGACGACCAATCCTCCACCGCAACAATCGCCGCGACCTCAGCCGCTAAGTCAGCGTGCCAAACGGTAGCCTCGAACCCATGGCCACCTGGACGCAATTCACCGCCGACGCCCCCCGGATCGCCGAGATCTTCACGCGCCGCCATGCCGCCACGGGCAAGCTCTGCATGCTTGCCACCCTGCGCGCCGACGGCTTTCCCCGCATCAGTCCGATGGAGCCGCAGATCTTCGCCGGCCGGCTGCTGCTGATCGGCATGCCCGGCACCCGCAAGTTCGAGGACCTGCGGCGCGACCCGCGGCTGAGCCTGCACACCGCCACGGTCGACACCCAAGTCGCTGACGGCGACGCGAAGCTCTGGGGCGAGGCCCGCGACGTGCCGGACCCCGCACTGTTCGAGCAGTTCGCCGAGTCCCTGTTCGTGGAGAGCGGTATGGACCTGCGCGGGCAGGCATTCGACCACTTCTACGAGGTCGACATCTTCGGCGCATCATCCGTCGAGGTGATCGGCGAGCGCCTCGACGTCACTGTCTGGAAGCCCGGAGCCTCGGAGCGGGTCATCGAAAAGCACTGACCGCGGGTCAAGCCGCGAGACTGAACGGCGGGTACCGGTCGGTGACCAGGACAAGGGCGTAGGCGATCACGCGGTTGTGCCAGCGCATGACCCCCTGCACGAAGTCGAAGGCACCGCGCGGGTAGCGGCCGGTGAAAAGGACCGCGAACCAGGCCACGATCACCACCACGATCACCGCGATGTCCAGGAAGAACAGCACGACATAGTGCGGGATGGCCAGGAACCACTTCACCAGCGGGAGCCACCGATTCAGGTCGCGCTCCACGTCCGGGTAGGGATAGTCGAGGTGCACCGATTGGTGCTCGTCGGTGGACGGGTACCGATCGTCCATCAACATCAGGTAGACGCCGACGCGGTTGGCGAAGCGCTGCAGCTCGAGGTTCCAATCGAACCACCACCGGGGGTACTTCCGGCGAAACAGAATCATCAGTAGCGGCGCCAGAAACAGGATGCCGCCGGCCCCTGCGACCACCGTCATGGTGCTGCCGTCCGAGTCCCACTGCATCGTCCCCGCCGAGACCGCGCCCAGCACGATTGCTATGGGGATCACGACCACGATGCGAAACGCGGTGGTCAACCGATTCAGCTCGCGATCCGGGAAATCGACGGAGAACTGGACGGGGTGGGTCGTCGTCGGGTCCATGGCTGCCCTTCTGAAACGCTAGAAGCCCCAGCGTACTGCGACTTTTCTGGCGAGCCCACCACCACGAGTCAGTCCGGCAGCTCCACCCCGAAGTCCTTCGCGTGCTTGAGCAGGAGCTTGGCCCGCGCCAGCTGCGGCAGGTCGCTGCCGTCGGTGACCCGGCTGCCGTCCTCTCCGAGGCGGTCGACGGTGGCCCGCGCCCAGCGCAGGTCGGTGACGCCCGGGCTGAGCTGGGCGTTGATCACCGCCGCCTGATCGGTTTGCAGGCACAGCTTGCCGGCCATGCCCATGTCGGCGGTGACGGCAGTCGCAGCGCGCAGCACGTCATCGTCCGTGGTGAGGGTCGGACCGTCGATGGGGGCGGCGATCCCGGCCGCTCGGCTGGCGATCACCAGGTGCGAGCGCGCGTAGGCCAGGGCTAGCGGGCTGTCGCCAATCCCGGTGTCGCGGCGGAAATCACCCACGCCGAACGCAATCCGCAGCACCCCGGCGGCCGCCGCGATCGAATCCGCAGCCTGCATGCCCAGTGCCGACTCCACCAATGCGATCAGGGCCGTCCCGCGCGGCAGTTGCGCGGCGGTGTCCGCGATCTGATGGGCAGTCTCGCTCTTGGCCAGCATCACGCCAAGCAGGCCGGGAGCCTCGCGCAGGGCGCGGACGTCCTCGAGCCAGTGCATGGTGGACACGTCGTTGATGCGCACCCAGCCCTGGTGCTCCTGCAGCCACTCGACGGCGACCGCGCGGGCCTGCGCTTTCTCGCCGGCGGGCACCCCGTCCTCGAGGTCGAGGATGATGGCGTCCACGCTCGACGCCTCGGCGGCGGCCAGCGCGTCATGGGTGAGCGCGGGCACCAGCAGCCAGGAGCGGGCCAGGGTCGGGTCGATGCGCCTGCCAGTCATCGGAGGCTTCGCCGCGAGCGCTGGCGGCTGCCGTAGTCGACTATCCAGCTGCCGACCGCGCCGATCTTCTGGGTGGTCCCCGACAGCAGCGCGACGTGTACGACGAGCCATGCCAGGAAGGCGGCGGGTCCCTCGATCTGACGCCGCTTGGGTCCGATCTCGGCGACAGCAGCGCCCCGGCCGACCATCGCCATGATGCCCTTGTCGAGGTAACTGAACGGCTTTCGCGTGCCGCCCGTCAGGTCCGAGTGGATGTTGTGCGCAGCGCAGTTGCCGGACTGCTGGGCCACGGAGCCCAGTTGGGGCAGCGAGCCACCCTTGCCGTCGGGGATGTTCGCCGCGTCGCCCAGCACGTACACGCCCTCGAATCCGGGCACGGCTAGGTTCGCCGCCACGTCCACCCGGCCGCCGCGCCCGACAGTCAGGCCGGAGTCCGCGAGCAGGTTCGAGCCCTTGAGCCCGCCCGCCCAGACGACGATCTCGGCGCGGATCTTAGAGCCGTCGTCCAGCGTCACACCGTCCTCGGTGATCTCCGCGACGCCCGCGCCCAGCTGCACCTGGACCCCCATGCGCTCAAGCTGAGTCTTCGCGTAGGCGTGGGTCTTCGCCGAGAACGGGTTGAGCAGCGCCGTCCCGCGATCCACGAGGCGCACTGTGGTCCCCTTTGCGATCTCCCCCTCATAGGTGGCCGCGACAACGGTGCGCAGATTCTCGGCCACCGCGCCCGCGAGCTCGACGCCCGTGGGTCCGCCGCCGATCACGACGAGGCCCAGCGGCTCCTTCATGCCGGCCGGCGAGTCGACGCGGTCCAGCTCGTGGATCATCTTCGCGCTCAAGCGCTTCGCGTCCGCGATGGTGTACATCGGGAACGTGTGCTCCTCGGCGCCGGGCGTGTTGAAGAAGTTCGCCTCCGCGCCGAGCGCGAGCACCAGGACCCGCGAGGTGACCACCGTGCCGTCGGCGAGCGTCACCGTCTTGGCCGCCGCGTCGATCGCGGTGACCTCGGCGACCGCGACATGGGCGCTCGCGTGACGCTGAAAAATCTCGCGGAGCGGGCGCGCAACCTCGGAGACCCCCAGTTGGGCGGTCGCCACCTGATAGTTGAGCGGCTTGAACTGGTGGTAGTTGTTCTTGTCGATCACCAAAACCTCGATGCCCTTGCGGGCCAACCGCTGGGCCACTGCGACGCCGGCGAAGCCGCCACCGACCACTACGACATCTCGAAACACAGTTTTCGCCATGCCCGCCACGCTAGCCGAACCGCTCCCGGCCATGGGCCATACGGTGCGCAACTAGAATGCGACCTGGGTGGCAAGCAGCCCCGTACCCGACGCTCGGCCCGCCACCGTGCGGGCGAACTCCACCGCGTCCAAGGACAGCGCCGGACCACCAGAGGCTCCCGAGAACTGTCCACCCGCAGGCCCGGTCAACTCCAGCGAGTACGGATTGCCGTGCCGGCGAGCCCATTCCGCGACCATGTCGGCAATCAGCGCCCCGTCGTGCTCGGCGTCCGGGGTGAAGTCCCGGCCGGTGGCCCGGCTCAGGTCCACCCGGTGCATCCAGGTGTCACGCGTGAAGATCGTGCCCATCAGGAAGCCGAGCGTCCAGCGCTCCACACCGGCGGGGGTGTCGGTGGACAGTCTCACCAACCGACCGATTGGCGAGGGAATCCCGAAGCGGCCGCGCACGGCACGTGGCCACGTATCGCGCAGCGTAGCAACGATTTCTGGGTGTGTGAGCGACGCGTTGTCGGCAATCTGTGTCGCGGTCAGCCCGTCTATCACCGGACGGCCACGCTCCTTCGACCATCGCTTTGCCGCCCGCATCTGCCGCGCCATCACCCGCATCGACGCGGGCCCCTGCATGTTGCCGAGCAGGTGCCGGGCCATATCCTCGACGACCCACTCGTCGCAGTCCGTCTGCCGGGACCAGTCGACCGGGTCGAAGGCCTCCACCAACTCCACCAGCCGCCCATACTCGGTCTCCGCGAGCCGCTTGGCCACCGTGGTATCCATCGCGATCAACTCCTCTGACTACTGGGTCCTCTGCCGTGGGTCCCCCGTACGCAAGACCATCTCCACCGCGTCGTCGAGCAACCGCGCCCACCGGTCACCGCCGGGTTCGTTCGCGAGTTGCTGGGCCGCCAGCCCGGCGATCACCGCTGTCATCAAATCCAGCACGCGGCCGTCCAGCCCCAGCCCCGCGAGGTGGGCGGCGAGCAGCCTCAACAGCTCCTGCGCTGGCGCATAGGCCACGGGCGAGGGCGCAAATCCCGGGATGGTCCGCTGGTACAGCAGCTGGTACCGCACCGGGTCCTCGACGCAGAACTCGAAATACGTGCGAATCCCCTGGTGCAGCTGCGATTCTGGCCCCTCCCCGCTGGCCACGGCGACGCGCGCCAGCACGTCCCGGTTGGCGGCGGCGAACATCGCGTCATAGATCTCGTTCTTGGAGGCGAAATACGAGTACAGGGATTGGGCCGTCATGCCAACCCGGCCGCCGAGCCCGCGCATGGTGAGACCCGCCAGCCCCAGCTCACGGCTGAGCTCCCACGCGGCGTCCAGAATCTCCTGGCGGGTCGCCTCCTGACGCCTCGCCCGGCGGTCTTGCGCCGCGCTCGTCAATCTGCCTGACATAGTTAAAACTATAGAACGTTGTCAGGCAGATTTAAAGGGCCGTCAGGCCGGGGCTGCCGCGAGCGCCGCCCCGCCGTGCAGAAGGATGCCGTCGAGCTCGCCGCGCCTGGTCGAAGACCAGCACGTCGACGCGACAGGTGTTGGTGGCGCGCCACCACAGGTCCGTCGCCGTCGCCACCAGCGCGGGCTCCTCGCCCAGGACCCGCCGCAGCAGGTGCAGAACAGGCCCGCGATCCTCGCCCGGGGCTGCGGGCGGCCCGCGTGCACCACGAGGACGCTCGCGAGCGCGACAGCACGGGACGAGCGCGCCCGGACGATGTTGGTCGCGCCGTCGGAGATCGCTTGCTCTCCCAATAGGGAGATATCCAGTATCACCACGTGGCTTCCTGCTCCCAGGGTAACCACGTCCAGCCGCTTACCCGCGGATCGTGACTGTCCCATCCCCCGACACCGCGACGTCCGCTGCCAGCGCGCGGGCCAGGTTGATGCGCTGCCATGAGCCTGTCTCGCCCTGGTCGTCCAGCGGATATCCGGACTCGAGCGCCGTTTGCCGCAGCACCTCGGCACGCTGGTCGTCTGTCAGCTCCGGGAACTGCGCCGCGAGCAGGGCGACGGCGCGGGTCGGCACCACCATCGGGGCGTCGGTCGCGGCCACTGTCGGGAAGCCGTAGGTCATCCGCGCCGTGAACACGTCGACGGCGTCCTCCGTGGACAGATACGGGGTGTCGTTCGCGATGCACACGGAGAGCTCTGCGCCGCAGCGCCATTCGAGTTCCGCACGCAACTCGTCGCCGGCCTCGAGGATGAGCTGGCGGAAGAGCGGGTCGTGCCACCGGTCGGCGGCCGCGGCGTCGCCGGTCATGCGCCCGCCGATCACATCGAGGGGGTAGTGCACGCCCATGACCAGGCGGTTTTGCCCGGCCTCGCTGCCACGGGCCACCAGCTGCGGCCCTAGCTCGGGCACCATCATGGCCAGCAGGTCGGCCTTCCAGGTCGCCTGGTTGGTGTGCCCGGACGGGAAGGCGGGTGTGGTGCCGTAGCCATCCTCGCCAGCGCGCTCATAGCGGGTGATGCGCTCGGGCGCGACGACGAACGGGCGATCGTAGCCGAAGAGGTACTTCTCGATGAATGTCGAGTTCGCGAGGCCGCCGCCGCGGGCGAAGGTTCCGGCCAGCAGCTGGGAGGTTTTCGGCAGCCGGCCCTCCGCGAGCGCCGCGCGGAAGTGCGCGCCGAGCTCCGCGCCGAGGCCGTCGGACATCGTGACCAGCACATCGTCATGCGCATCGTCCAGGGCTCGGGCCTGCAGCGCCGGGTCCTCCACCGCCGACTGGTTGAACGCGACGGTGAGGTCGAGGTTCTCCGCCATGATGTCCGGCCGCTCCGCCCGCAGCGCGGTGAACGAGTCCACCACGTGCAGGTAGGCGCGTCCCGTCTCGGAGTTGTCGGACTCGTAGATCCGCAGTAGGCGGTCCAGCCCGAACGGCTCCGAGCTGGGCTGGGCGTTCGGCTGGGCGGGCGCGGCCAGCGCGGACGGCGCCGCCAGCGGAAGCGCGACGGCCGCCAGTGCGAGGGCGGCGACGATGGTCCGGCGGGTGCGAGTCACTTGCTGCCTCTTCTCGAGATCAATGGTGGGTTAGACGGTAGTTCAGGAGGGCAGCACGATGGGGCGGTCCGCCGGAGTCCGAAACCGCAGACCAGGCACCAGGCCGGACGCAGGCGCCGTCTTGTCGCCGACGAACCAGTAGTCGGCCCGCACCGCGTCGGGCGTGATCTCGAAGACCAGGTAGCCGTGCCGGTCGAGGTCGACCGCCTTGATGTGCGGATTGGCCAGCTTGAGCGCCTCCTCCGCCGCGCGCGAGACCGGGTTGCCCTCCGGCAGGTCCAGCATGTCGTCGATGTTCGAGGACGTGATCGACGGCGCCACGTACTCCGTGCCCACCACCGCCCCGCCCGGGCGCCCCGGCTCCACCGGCACCTCGCAGGCCCAGCTGGAGTGGATGTCGCCGGTGAGGAACACGACGTTGTCGATCCCCGCGCCGGTCAACGCGTCGAACAGCCGCCGCCGCTCCGCGGGGTAGCCGTCCCACTGGTCGGTGTTGTACGGGATGCCGCCGCGGGGCAGGCCCGCCATCTTCGTCAGCGCCTCGGTGGCCTGCGGGTCCAGCGGCGGGATCAGCACCGGGGTGATCATCACGGAGGTGCCGACGATCTTCCAGCGTGCGGCGGAGGTGGTCAGCCCGCCGACGAGCCAGTCGAACTGCGCGGCGCCGGTCATCGTGCGGTCCGGATCGTCCACCTGGCCCAGGCCCGACGGCTGCTTGTCCCGGTAGGTGCGCAGGTCCAGCATGCTCAGCTCGGCGAGGTTGCCGAAGCGCAGCGCCCGGTACAGATGCCCGCCGCCGTCGAGGGATTGCGGCCGGGTGGGCATCCACTCGAAGTAGGCCTGCGCCGACGCGGCCCGGCGCACCTGCCAGTCCCCCTCCGCCGGCTGGTGGTTCTCGGCGCCGTCGCGGGAGGCGTCGTTCGCAGACTCGTGGTCGTCCCAGGTGACGATGAACGGCACGCCCGCCCGCAGTTCCGCCAGGTCCGGGTCGGTGGCGTACTGGCCCATCCGGATCCGATAGTCCGCGAGCGTCACGATCTCGTGCGCCGGCTCGTGGTCGCGGATCGCCCCGGACTTGCCGGTGTAGCCGCCGCGCTCGTACTCGTAGATGAAGTCCCCGAGGTGCACCACCGCGTCCAGGTCCCCGCGTGCAGCCATGTGCCGGTAGGCCTCGAAGTACCCGGCCTCCCAGTTGCTGCAGGAGCACACCCCGAAGCGCAGCAGGTCCACGTCGGCGTTCGCGGCCGGGGCCGTGCGCGTGCGCCCGACGCGCGAGACCGCCCCCACCGCCGGCCCATCCAGCACCCGGAAGCGGAAGAAGTAACCCGTCGCAGACTGCAGCCCGCGCACGTCGGCCTTCACGGTGTGATCACGCGCGGGCGAGGCGCGGACAGTCCCCTGGGCCACCAGTTTCCTAAAGTCGTTGTCCGACGCCATCTCCCATGCCACGGTGCACGACGGCCCAATGCCGCTGCCGGGCGTCGCGTCCGGGCTGGGGGTGATGCGGGTCCACAGCACGACGCCGTCGGGTAGCGGGTCGCCGGAGCCGACGGAGTGCCGGAAGACCTCGACGTTCCCCGCCTCGATCCCAGTCGCGAATGCAGACCCTGCTCCGACGGCGCTGGTGAGCGTCACCGCGCCCGCGGCAACGGCGGAGGATTGGAGGAGTCGACGACGGCTGAAAGCTCGAGCTCTGGTGGTCACTAGTCCATTTCAACCTGCCGTCGCCCGATTCACGGCCCCGGATTCACGACTTTGCCGAGGTTTCTGCGAGAGTTCACCTGCGGCTCGCCTGGCGGTCAGGCCACGGCCACGCGCCTGCCACCCCGCCATTGCCAGCCCACCTTTCCCAGCCCTGCGCGAGAGTGCACATCTGCAGGAGCACGTCGTGTGCATCCTCGAGGCTGGGCGCTGTCAGGCGGTGACAGTGAGCCCGTCGATGATCGCGTCGACGCCGTCGAGCATGTCGTGCGCATCCTGCTTGATCGTCACGGTGAGCTGCGCCAAGTGGTGGTTCTCACCATGCGTGCTCACCAGCAGCGTCGTGGTCACCCGCACCGCGAGGCCCTCCGCCTCATACGCGCCGCGCACGATCGCGCGCTGCCCATCGGCGCCCTCGTCGACGCGGGCCAGGTCCTCCTGCCAGCCGGGCAGACGACGGGCGTCAGTGATGAAGGACTGCAGCAGCCCGTCGACGTCCAACGGGCCGGCGACGGTGCTGTCGAACAGAACCGCGTTGGGCGACCAGCCACCCGACGCGCGATCGACCGCTGCCAACACCTGGCGGGCTCCGGGCACGACGCCGTCGCCCAGATCTGTCCAGCCCTCCGGCACAGGAATCGACGCGGCAGGCAGGCCCTCGCCCTCGGTCACCGGCGTGACGCCGGACTGCTGCAAGAACTCCTGGATGCCCGGCTCGTTGCTCTCGCTCATGACTCTCCCTCTCTGCGGTGTGCGGGGTCCAGTATCGCCGACGAGCGCCCGTGCGCGCCCCAGGACCCCACTAGCCTGGGCCCCTCTCGACATCGGCGAACGGGCCGATTCCAATTCGGCATTGGCTATCGTCGACATGCCGCGATTCATCAGGCACGGCTCGAAAACAAATGGGGGCGCAGCAGCAGTGTCGGTATTCAAGGCTTATGGCGCCACGGTGACGATCACCAGCCAGCATCTCGTGATCGACCGCAATATGGTGGCCGCGCTGACGGCTGGTCGCCAGCAGTCCATCGGGCTGGGCGACATCGTGGGCTACCACGTCCAGGAGCCCGGCCGGCTCACAAATGGCTCGATCCAGCTCTCCGTCGGGGCACTCCGCCCGGCGCTGTCCGGGAATGCCGCAGCCGGGGACCCCCACTCCATGCTGTTCACCCGCAACCAGTCCGAGCAGATGCGGGCCCTGGCCGAGTACCTGCACCGCCTCGTCACGCACAACCGCCAACATCGGGCCCGCGCCAGCGAGCAGCCGCGGGCTCTCGCTCCTGTGCGCCAGATCGGCTCCGGCCCAAGCTTTGTCGGCTTCGACGTGGAGACCGCGAACCGTGCCCGGGGGAGTATCTGCGCCATCGGGCTCACCGTCGTCGAGAACGGCACCGCCACCGCCACCCACTCGTGGCTGTGCCAGCCGCCCGCCGGGCTGGACGGATTCGAGGCCCGCAACACCGGGGTCCACGGCATCACGGCCCGCGACGTGATCGCGCAGCCCACGTTCCGCTCGCGGCTCGGCGACATGCTCAGCGTCGTCGGCGACCTGCCGTTGATCGCGCACAACGCGTCCTTCGACATCGGTGCGCTGCGCGAGGCGTCCGCCGCCGAGTACCAGTCCTGGCGCCCGCTCGCTTACGACTGCACCCTGCGCTGGTCCCGCCGCGACCTCCCCGAGCTGCCCAATCACAAGCTGCCGACGGTGGCCGGGGCCCTCGGCGTCGACCTGCGCCAACACCATGACGCGGCCGCCGACGCCACCGCTGCGGCCGAGGTCGCATTGCGGCTGATGCAGCGCCAGGGCGCGGTGAGCGTCAACGACTACCTCGCAAAGCACCGGAGCGCCCTCGGCAGCGCCACCGTCGACGCGTCCACGCCGCCGCGAGACGCCCGTCCGCGAGCGGCACGCGCCGCCGCGGCTCCCGCGGCCCAAGCCAGAGCCCCTCGGGCGCTGACGGGCGCGGACCCTAGCCACTCGCTCTTCGGACACACCGTCGTCCTCACCGGAGCCGTCGGCAACATGGGCCGGGACGAGCTGTGGGCGCGAATCGCCGAGCGGGGCGCGACGCCCGCCAAGTCCGTCACCAAGACGACCAGCGTGCTCGTCGTCGGCTCCTGGCTCGACGCGGACGGCCAGCCGATCACGACGGGGAAGCTCGCCAAGGCGCGCGGCCTGATCGAGGCCGGCCAACCTCTGGCCATTCTCGACGCGGCGCAGTTCGCGGCGGTGCTCGCCGGCGACCGCCAGATCCCCCTCCCGAAGCTCCGCACCGCGCCCATCGACACCGCCATGACCCTCGCCAACCCCCGCCGAGTCAGCGCCGAGGACCGGGAGAATCCCCGGAAAATGGTGCGCAGCAAGCACATCGACGCGTGGGTTCCCGTGATCGACCAGCTCAAGCGCGACGGAAACCTCGAGGAGGCGCTGACGCTGCTCTTGGAGTGCGTCATCGTGGCCGAACGGGCCGAGAACTGCGTCGGCGGCGAGCCTGAGCCGGAGTGGACCCTGCAGGCGGGCATCGTCTACCGCAAGCAGCGGGACCACCGCGGGGAGGTCTCCGTGCTCCAGCGCTGGATCCGGCAAGCCCGGCGCAATGGCCTCACCGCGTCGCCAACCCATCCCGTGGTGGTGCGGCTGACCAAGGCGGAGGAGCTGCTAGGCCGCTAGCTGGCGGAGGGCTTCGCGTAGGGCACGGCCTGGACGGCTACTTCCGCGCCGCCGCCTTCGCGGCCTTCTTGAACTCTCGCACCTCGCGCAGCGACTGCTGGTCGACGACGTCCGCGATCGAGCGGTGCGAGCCCGCCTCGCCATAGTCCCCGGCCGCCGCGCGCCAGCCGTCGGGCTCCACGCCGAGTTGCTTGCCGAGCAGCGCCAGGAAGATGCGGGCCTTCTGGTCTCCGTAGCCGGGCAGCGCCTTGAGCCTCTTGAGGACCTCGCGCCCGTCCGGGTCCCCGTCCGTCCAGACGCCCTCGGCCCGGCCCTCGTAGTGCTCCACGAGGTGTAGGCACAGACCTTGGATCCGTTTGGCCATCGAGCCAGGGAAGCGGTGCACGGCTGGGGTCGTCGCGCACATCGCGGCGAACGGCTCGGGGTCCGCGGCGGCGATCGCCCGCACGTCGAACCCGCCCATCCGGTCCGCGATCTTCTTCGGGCCGCTGAACGCGTTCTCCATCGGCACCTGCTGGTCCAGCAGCATGCCGGTGAGCAGTGCGGCCGGGTTGTCCGCCAGGAGCGCGTCCGCCGCGGGGTCCTGGGCCAGGCACAGATTGTGGGTCATCGCGGGCTCCTCGTTTAGTACGGCATGCGAGTGGCACTGGCGATCGGCCACTCGGGGGCGTAGTCGCATTGTCCTCCCCGAACCCGGCCAGGCGAAGAAATCCTCCACTCTTGACCCCTGGATTGCCGATTATCGGCAATCCTGCCGGTGAGAGTGGAGGATTTTTTCACATCTCCCGGCGGCTCTCGGCCCGCCGGCGGCGCATGGCGTTCGCCGCGACGGCCAGCGCGGCGAGGAGCAGCGCCCCGATGATCAGCGCGGCGTCCGGGACCGTGTCCGCGATGCCGCCCAGCCACACCTGTAATGAGAACTGCTCGTCGACGCCCATCGCGCCGCCGAGGTTCGCCGTGCCGTCGGTGAGCAGAAACAGCAGGCCGATGCCGATGAACAGCAGCCCCGAGACCAGCGAGGTCGTGTGCGTGGTGAACCGGCCGATCGTGATCTCGCGACCCCGTAGCCAGCGCTTATTGCCCAGGTCGAAGCGCTCCCACAGCAGGGCCAGCACGAACAGCGGCAGCGCCATGCCGAACGCGTAGACCGCCATAAGCAGCCCGCCATAGCTGGCCTGGCCACCGGCGATCGCGACGGTGAGCACGCTGCCGAGCAGCGGACCGGAGCAAAAGCCCGCGAGGCCGTAGACCGCGCCGAGCGCAAACACCGACGCCGTGCCGGAGACCTTGATCGCGCCCGAGGCCCGCTGGGCGGGGGCGAACGCGAAGCCCTTGCCGAGGATCGACATCGCGCCCAGGCCGATCAGCACCACTCCGCCGACGGTGGTGGCAATGCCCCGGTACTGCGTGAGCACCGAGCCGATCGCGCCCACGCCCGCGCCCAGCGGCACCAGCACCACGGCGAGGCCGAGCCAGAACACCGCGGTGCGGGCGAGCAGCCGGCCCACATTGTCGAAGGCGTACGCGAAGAACGACGGCAGCAGCAGCGCGGAGCACGGGCTGACCAGCGACAAGATGCCGCCGAAAAGCGCGCCGAGCAGGCCGATGTCCGTCATCAGTCCTGTGCCTTCAGGAGATCATCAATCACCTGGGTGAACAGCGTCGTCGGCTGCGCACCGATCATCGGGTGCCCGTTCAAGGAGAACGACGGCGTGCTGACCACCCCCATCGCCTGCGCCGCCGCGGCATCGCTCCAGATCGCGTCGTCGAATTTCTCGCTCGCCGCGTCGCGGTCGAACTGGTCCAGGTCGGGGATGCCCACCTGCTCGGCGAACCCGCGCAGCGCGGCCGGGTTCAGATCCGCATGCCCCGAGGCGGGCGCGGCGGCGAAGACCGCGGTGTTGAACTCCCAGAACATGCCCTGCTCGGCGGCGGCGCGCCCGGCGCGGGCCGCGACGAGCGACTGCTCGCCGAAGATCGGCATGTCCCGCCACTCGATGCGCAGCGTGCCCTCGTCGACATACTTCTGGACCAACTCCGGCTCGGTGTCCCGGCTGAACTTGGCGCAGAACGGGCACCGGTAGTCCGAGTACTCCACCAGCGTCAAGGGAGCGTCGACGGCTCCGATCGCGAGGGGGTCGCCGTCGACCCGGTGGGCGAGGTCTCCCAGCGGCCCCATCGCGGCGAGCGGACTCTCCTCGACGATCACCGCCGGGTTCGCGGATTCGGGCTCGTCGCCGGAGTCCACTGCCAGGTAGATGCCGAATCCCGCCGCGATCGCCACCAGCACGGCCACGATGATCATTTCCACGCGGAATCGTTTCGATGCCGGCTGCCGTTGTTCTGGCGCTGAGCTCACCTGAGTCTCCGATCCTGGTCTGTGAAGGCGCAAAAGGCATCGTTCCGCGCAGCGCGGCCGCCCATCAACTACTATGCAGCATAGTAGTAAATTCTCCGAAACGTTGAGGTGAGGGCATCACGATGGCGACCAGATTCCCATTTTCCTGGGGCCGAGCACTCTTTGCCGCCGCGGTCACGGCCCTGGCCATCGGTATCCCGACCGACATCATCGCCAACCCCCTGTTCGGCAGGGAGATCCCCGTGCGCTGGTGGGAGTACCCGGTGTTCGGGGTGACGGTCCTGCTGACCGCAGCGTGGTTCGGCATCCAGACCCGGCCGTCGGTCAAGAACTCCGGCGCGGTCCCCACCACCGGCGCGGTGCTCGCGTTCCTGGCGGTGGGCTGTCCGGTGTGCAACAAGCTGGTGCTCCTGGCGATCGGCACCTCTGGCGCGATGGGCTTCTGGGCACCGCTGCAGCCGGTGGTCGCAGCCGCCTCAGTGGTGCTGATGGCGGGGGCAGTGGCCTACCGGTGGCGCCGGCGGGACTGCGGGGACGCCTGCGCGGGCGACACCTGCTCGGTCAGCCGCCCAAATCTCAACCGCCCAGCCACACGCACAGCAAAGTCGCGCCCAACGCCATCGTGAGCACGGAGACCAGCACCGGGGCCAGCGAGACCGTGATCGCCAGCGGGTAGTCCGCGGCGGCCAGCAGCCGCTGGCGGCGCGTCGGCCCCGTCGTGAGCCAGCACAGCCGAGCGTTCACGGCATCCCGGGACATCGCCAGCGCCGACTGCGGCGCCCCGGCGGCGGGGCTGGCCGACTGCAGCGCCAACAGGGCGGAGCCCACCGCGTCGGCGCCCCAGCGGTCGGCCGCCCGGTGGTCGGCGGCGAACTCGACGAGGGTGCGCAGCGCGTCGGGCGCCTGCCGGCACAACGGGACGAACGGCAGTGCCGCGGCGAGAGACTCCGCGACCACGACGATCAGGTGGTGCCGGCCTCGCAGGTGCGCCTCCTCATGGTCCAGGACGGCCTGCAGTTGCCGGTGGTCCAAGAGGCCGATGTCGCCGCTGGCCACGATCGTGCCGCAGTGCGCACCCCCGACGCTGTAGAAGACGGCGTCCGGCGCGCCCAGCCGCAGCACCTCGATGCCCCGGTGCGCCCCCGCCGGCTCGCCGAGCAGGCGCAGCATCCGCAGGTGCTCTGCGCTCCACGCGCGGTGGCGGCGCAGCCTGCGCGCGACCACCACGAGGACGTGGACCAGCACCGCGGCGAGCACCAGCGTGAGCACCACCTGGACGCTCTCGAGCCAGGGCAGGGCGCGATCCTCCTGGATCCGGCCCACGCACGCGCTCGCCGCAGTGAGGAAGTTCCGGCCAGGCCGCAGGAACAGCGCGGCGGGGACTGCGACCAGCGCGGCGAGGAAGGCCCCGATAGAGCCGAGCCAAGCCGCCATCGCGAGCCGCGGGTTCAGCCCGGGCGCCACGGTGACCTGGAGGTATCGAGGTGCCCCATAGCCGATGACGACGACGGCCAGCAGTAGGCCGGCGGCCAGGATCATCGCTGGGCCTTGCGGGCCGCGCGGCGCAGAAACTGCGACTCCTCGGGAGTCGCCGATTGCGCAAAGTGCAGCAGCACCCGCTCCGGGTCACCGCTGGTGTTGAGGACCTCGCGCAGCAGCTCCGCACCCAGCTCTGAGCGGGACTTCGCCGCCCGGTAGGCGTAAGCACGGCCGTCGCGGTCGCGATCGGCGAGGCCCTTGGTGTGGAGGTTGTCGAGGACGGTCATCACCGTCGTGTAGGCGAGCGGACGGGCCGGGTCGATCCGGCCCATCACCTCGCGCACCCGCAGCGGCGCGGCCGCAGACCACAAGACGTCCATCACCGCGGCCTCGAGGTCACCGAGTCTGAGCATGGGGCGGCCTTTCGGATCGACGGGTCGCGCCCATCGTATCCGGTGCCGGCTCCGGACCAAGAGGCCGTGAATGCGGCCGGTGGATTAAAGGTCAGGCCCAGAACGCCCAGTAGCCCGCGATCAGCGCGTCCGAGGGTGGCGGCGATCCATACATGTTGTGGTGCGTGACGGTGGCCACGATCGGACCTGTGCCCGTCTCAGCTGCGGCCGAGGTCGGCAGCGTCGACGGATACGTCACGCCGGTCGTGTCAGGGTTGCCCTGCCAATACCGCAGATCCACGTGGCCGCTGGCCCCGGTCGCCAGGTTCTGCCAATGGATGGCGATGAACCGATAGTTGTAGAGGAAGTAATACGGCTTGAGATCGGGGACCGCGAACGTCGTCACCCCAGGCGTCTCCCCTGTCACCGCGACCGGAGAAATCAATTGAAACATCCCGGAGGGCGTGGACGTCGGGCCGAAGTCCGGTCCCGAGACCACCGGACTCTGGAAGATCGTGATCGGCCCTGCCTGGGCCACGGCCGCCGTCCCCACGGTGCTGGCGCCCACTGCGAGCGCTATCCCCAGCACCGCCGCCCCCACTGCTGATCGGATTGTCCTGCGCATCTGAGCCACCTCCGAGATGTACGTGACCCATGACACTAACAATTCCGGCGGGAATGTGCGGCGCGAGCAGGTCCTAGCTCGGGACGCCCACCACATCCGGCTCGCCCGAGCTGGCCGGGATGCCGCGGTCCCGGACGGCGCTGCTCTCGATATCGAAGTTGAGCACTGCCTTGTCGAGCCACTTCGGCAGCCCCCACGCGCGGTCGCCCAGCAGCGAGATCGCCGCGGGCACCACGGTCATCCGGATGATGCCCACGACCACCACGAGGCGGCTGTTCTCCCACCGTCAGCCCGTGGTGCGGCGCCGGAAAAGCCAGGCCGCGACCAGGTAGGAGACCAGGCCGATGCCGGCGCACCAGCCGAGCGCCCACCAGGCCTGGCCGCCGATCTCGGTGCCCATCCACAGGCCGCGGATCGTCTCGATCACCGGGGTGACGGGCTGGTGTTGGGCGAACCCGCGCAGCACCGTCGGCAGCGAGTCCGTGGGGACGAAGGCGCTGCTGACATAGGGGATGAACATGAGCACAAACGTGAAGGCGTTGGCGGCCTCCGCGGACTTGGCCACCAGTCCCGCCGCGGCCGCCAGCCAGGAGATCGCGGTGATGAACAGCGTGATCATCCCGGCCGCGGCCAGCCATTCAAGGGGCGTGGCCGTCGGCCGCCAGCCGACGGCGAACCCCACCCCGATGACGATCGCCGTGGCGACGAGGTTGCGGGCCACGCTCGCCGTGACGTGCCCGGTGAGGACGGCGGAGCTGCCGATGGGCATCGAGCGGAACCGGTCGACGATGCCGTTCTCCATGTCGTTCGCGACCGCGATCGCGGTGCTGCCCGCGCCGAAGCCCGCGCACAGCAGCACGATCCCCGGCACCACGTAGTCGACGTAGTCGGTGCCGGTCTGCATGACGCCGCCGAAGACGTAGACGAACATGAGCATCAGGACCACGGGCAGCATGATCGCCGTCAGCATGGTCTCGATATTGCGCGTGCTGTGCCGGAGGCTCCGGCCGATCATCACTCCCGCGTCCGACGCGGCGTAGGCGAGGCTCATGCGACTGACTCCATCTTCTGGTTGTGGCTGGCGCCGGTGAGGGCGAGGAACACGTCGTCGAGGCTCGGGCGGTGCAATGAGATCGATGCCGCCGCCGCGCCTGCTGCGGACAGGTCCGCGAGCAGGACCCGGACGCGCTCCGCTGTCCCGTCGGTGGCGACCTCGAGGGTCCGGCGGGACTCGTCCGGCGCACCCGAGACCCGGGCCCCGAGGACGCGGCGGGCCCGCTCGAACGTGGCGCTGGCGTCGAACTCCAGCCGGACGATCTCCCCGGCCAGGCTCGACTTGAGCTCGTCCGCGGTGCCCTCCACGACGATGCGGCCGCCGTCGAGCATCGCGATGCGATCGGCCAGCCGGTCTGCCTCCTCGAGGTACTGGGTGGTGAGGAAGACGGTCGTGCCGGCGGCGACGAGTCCGCGCGCGGTTGCCCAGACCTGCTCGCGGCTGCGGGGGTCGAGACCCGTCGTCGGCTCGTCGAGGAAGACCAGCGTCGGGCGGTTGACCAGGCTCACGGCCAGGTCCAGGCGCCGCCGCAGGCCGCCGGAGAAGGCCTTCACCCGTCGGCCGGCGTGCTCGGCCAGGTCGAACTCGACCAGCAGCTCCGCGGCCCGCGCCCGCGCCTTGGCCCGCGGGTACCGGTGCAGCCGCGCCATCATCACGAGGTTCTCCTCCGCCGTGAGGAGCTCGTCGACGGCGGCGTACTGGCCGGTGAGGCTGATCGAGCGGCGCACGCCGACGGGGTCCGCCAGCAGCTCGTGTCCGGCGACGGTCGCCTGTCCCGCGTCCGGCCGCGCCAGCGTGGCCAGGATGTTGACCATCGTGGTCTTCCCCGCCCCGTTCGGCCCCAGCAGCGCGAAGATGGTCCCCGTCTCCACCGTTAGGTCGACACCATCGAGGACAACACGGTCCCCATAGGCCTTGCGTATCCCCGTAGCCCTAATTGCGTATGTCATACACATCAAAGTATATGGCATACACTGATTTGCCAAGGGGTAATTTTGGAGAGATTTCCGAACAGCGAGAGAGAGGCGATCGGCATGACCGACCACGAGGTGGCCGCCCTCCCGCCCGGGCTGGACCTGCTGTGGGGCCGGCGCGAACGCGGCAGGCAGGGCCGCAAGGCGGACCTGAGCCTGGACGCGATCATCGCGGCCGCCATCGCCGTCGCCGACGCCGAGGGCCTGGCCGCAGTCTCCATGGCGCGCGTTGCCAAGGATCTCGGGTTCTCCACGATGTCGCTATACCGACACGTGCAGAACAAAGACGAGTTGCTCCAGCTGATGTGGAACGCCAGCGCGATCGACGCGCCCGTTATCACTGGCGACGATTGGCGCGCGAGGCTCCGGAGCTGGGCCGTCGGGCAGTGGAACATGCTCAAGGTCCGCCGATGGGTCCTCGAGATGCCCATGATCGCGCCGCCGGCCGGGCCAAACTCGCTGGCCTGGGTCGAACAGGCGATGCAGGCGCTGGCGGACACCCCGCTCTCGGAAGCCGAGAAGCTCGGCTGCGTCGGGCTGCTGAGCTCGTTCACCCTCGGCGAGGCACGGATGTCCCACGAGGAGACGAAGGCCGCCGGGACGGCGAAGCCGATGGACTACGGCGCGGTGCTGCGCGCCGTAGCGGACGAGCGCGGGTACCCGGCGCTGCACCATGCGGCGTGGTCGGGCGAGCTCGAAGGCGCTGGCGACACCGACCCTGACGCCGGCTTCCAATTCGGACTCGAGCGGATCCTCGACGGTGTCGAGGCGCTCGTCCGCCGGGCAGGCTGAGCCAGCTCCTCAGCCGTCGAGCCTGAACACCCGCGCCGCGTTGCCTCGCAGGAATAGGGTCTGCGCCTCCTGGTCCAGCCCCAACTCCGCGATCCGCTCGAGGCATCGCGCGGGCGAGATCATCGGCCAGTTGGAGCCGAACAGCACCCGGGTCCGCCCGCGACCACGCAGGTATTCCACGAGCGGCCGCGGCAGCCTGTGGACCGCGTACGCCGACGTGTCGATGTGAAAATTGGGGTACTTGGTGGCAAGCGAGATGACCTCGTCGATCCACGGGTAGCCGACGTGCCCGCCGATAACGACCAGTTCGGGGAACTCGAGCAGCACCGTGTCCAAGTACGGGATGGGCCGGCCGGGCTCCGAGGGGCACAGCGGCCCGGTGTGGCCGACCTGCGTGCAGAACGGGATCCCGAGCTCCACGCACGCGGCGTAGAGCGGGTAGTAGCGGCGATCGTCCGGCGGCAGGTTCCACAGCCAGGGCACGATCCGCAGGGCGACCGCCCCCAACTCGGTGACGGCCCGCCGCAGCTCGGCGACCGCCGCGACGGGATAGCGCAGGTCCGCGGCCGCGACCATGGCGAATCGATCCGGGTGCGCCGTGACGGCGGCCGCCACCTCGTCGTTGCTGATCAGCATGCCGTACGGCCCGGACCACGCGCACAGCAGTGAGCGCTCGACCCCGGCCTCGTCCATGGCCCGGAGGGTGGCGGACAGCGGCAGCGGCCCCAGGTCCTCCTGGCCGGTCCAACGCAGGATCGAGCCCAGCCATGGTTGGGACATGAATAGCTCGTTGGGGTGCTGGGACCACGCGTCGATGATGGTGTCCATAACCCACGCTAAATCCCGCCGCCCGCGATGTCACCCCATGGTGGGGTTGGCGCCACCGCCGCCTGCGGCCATGACCCACACTACGAGCGTGACCGCGGGCCTGCTGACGGTCACGCTCGGGCCATCGACAAGCACATCGGGAACATCTTCGCCAAGCTGGACCTGCCGCCCTCGGACGCGCACCACCGGCGGGTCCTCGCCGTGCTGGCGCGGCTGCAGGAGCCCTGAGCAAAGCCGCTCTCAGCACCGCGGACGGTTCGGCGCCGGCCCACCCGGAGTCGGCAGCTCCAGGACCCGCGAGTGCTCGAGCCGTCAGGCCAGGAAGGCCATCCCGAGCCGGGCCTTGCCGTACCCGTCGATGGGGTCGAAGCCGACCGCCCCGGCCAACGTCTCGACCCGCGTTTGCATCGTGGAATGGTGGACCCCGAGGCTGCGGGCCGCCTGGCGGAGGGTGCTCGAGTCGAGCAGCGCGCCGACGGTGGCGGCCGCCCCGCGCTGGCCCATCGCCGCGCCCGGCCGGATCGCGTCGGGGTTCGCCGCTCCCAGCGGGGACTCCGCGAGGACCCGGATAAGGCCGCCGTGGACGTCCGCGTTTACGCTCTGCTGCTCGGGCAGCTCGCAGAGGCGGACCGCGACCAGCGCGGTGCGCATCACATCGCCGGGCCAGCTCACGCGCTCGGACCAGTCCGCCCCGACGCCAGGAGGCCAAGGCGCCCGGCAGCCTCCTGGCGGGCGCCGAGTTCGGACCCTCAGCTAAGACTGTCGATGTGGACGCTACGGCATGGGCCGCGCCGTCAGCGTGCCGAAAGCGCCCGGTACGGGACCATGGGCTCGCCGTACTCGACCGGCCTGAGGCTGTCGTCCGACATGTCCTTCGCGGCCCGCTTGGCGGCCTCGGCATCGGGGAATCGGTAGACGGCGTGCACGACGCTGTTCTCGGAGTCCCGGTCCTCATAGGTTCGGGAGGTGGAGAAGCCCATGAGCATGCCCTCCCGCTCCGCGATCGCGGGCGCGTCGCCCGAGAGCAGGATCGACAGGGCGGACGGGCCCTTCAGCACCTGCGTCGACATCGACACCGATCGGGTCATGAGCGGGTCCAGCTCGGTGGGCAGCACGATGTACTCGGCCATCCGCTGGCCCTCCACGTAGCGGCCCGCCGCCGCGCTCGAGACCGTCGAGAACTCCGGCTGCGGCGTCGTCAGGAACGATCCGGTGTCCAGGTTCAGCTCCCCGGTCTACTTCGCGACCGCCGTGTCCGACGCGCCCGCCACGCTCGCGCCGCCCTCGGTGCTGGAGCTGCAACTGGTGATCAGCAGCATCCCTGCCGCCGCGGCGGCCACCATCGGGGCCAGCATTCGAGTGCGCATGGAAATCCGTCTCTCGGGTCTGGCCGGGTGCTCGTCGAAGATCAGATGCGGCGATGACGATAAATGTTCCCATCCCACGTCGCGCTTCCCAACGGGGAAGATCTCAATGGGGGGACAATGGCCACCAGAGCGTCGAACGAGGTGGACATCATGCGAGTAGAGCCGAGCGATCGCTGGGTGCGGGGATTTGTGGGCGAGACGGCCGTGGTCGACAGCCACACCCCGCTGTTGTTCTGGGAGGAGTCCTTCCCGGTGCCCTCGTACGCCTTCGCCCGCGTGGACGTGCGCACCGACCTGCTCGGACCCGGCTCGCCGCCAGCGGAGCGGCACCCCTTCTTCGGGCCGCGGGGCCCGGTAGGCCAATGGTTCGACCTGCACCTGGACGGCCACACCCGCCAGCGCGCCGCGTGGGTGCGCGCCGACCCGGCGCTGGCCGGCCGCATCGTGTTCTCGTGGCAGCCGGGCGTGCTCGACCGCTGGCTCGAGGAGGACGAGAAGGTCTCCGGCCACCCCCGCGACCCGCACAAGCGGGTCGACGCGCTGCCCAGCTCCCGGCACGTCCGCATCGCGCGCGGCGGCGACGTGCTCGCCGAGTCCTCGCGTCCGGTGCTGCTGTTCGAGACGGGCCTGCCCACCCGCTATTACCTGCCGCGGGAGGACGTCGACCTGGGCAAGCTCACCGCCCGGCGCCGGCGCACCCACTGCCCGTACAAGGGCGACGCGGAGGAGTACTGGGACACGCCGGGCGCGGAGTCCGTCGCCTGGTCCTACCCGCGCCCCTTCCCGGCGGTCGGCGCGATCGCCGGCCGCATCGCGTTCTACAACGGGCTCGTCGACATCACCGTCGACGGCAAACCCCTGGAGGCATCCCCATGAGAACCCATCAGCACGCATGCCGACGCCCGGAGTCCCAGATCGTCGGGCCCCAGATCGTCGGGCCGCGGCTCCTCGCACCGACCGCGATGGCCCCCGTCGCCATCGCCGCGTGTGCGATCGGCGCGGTCGCTATCGGCACTGTCGCGATCGGCCGACTAGTCATCGCAAACGCCGTGATCCGCAAGCTGAAGGCCGAGGAGATCGAGATCCGGTCACTGCGGGTCGAGCGGTTGGAGGTGGCGGGCCAGAGCTGGCCGCCGGCGCCCTAAGCAGTCACGATCGTGAGAATCCCCGCCGCCAGCACCAGCGCGATCACGCCCCACCGGAAGGTCCCGACGGACAGCCGCTGCGCGATCGCGATGCCGACACGGTTGCCGATCAACCCCACGACGAGACAGCCCACGAGCATGGGCCAGATCGCCGCCAGGCCCACGTCGGAGTAGATCCACAGCAGCGCCAGCGACAGCGTGTTGGTGATGACGAAGAAGCCTGCGAGGTCGGCGATAAAGCTCATCGGCGGGAGCTTGGCCCGGCCCAGCAACAGCACCACGGGCGGCCCGTTCAGCGAGGTGGTGGTGCCGAAATAGCCGCTGACGAATCCCGCCACGGACAGGGCCGGGCGCGACGGCGGCCGCGGGCCGCCGGACGGCTGAATCGCCAGCGCCAGCCCGCACAGCACCGTCAACGCCCCGACTGCGGGCTTGAGATAGGCGACGGGCAGCAGCGCCACAGTCAGCACCCCCAGCCAGGCGCCCGGCAGGCTCGCGCCGCCCAGCCACCCGACGCGGCGCCATTCGACATGTGCCCGCAACTGGATGACGGCCGCGATCCTCGTCGCCAGCCCCACCACCAGGTTGACGATCACGACGTCGGTCACGTCGATGCCGGCCAGCAACATCAGCGGAGTCGCGATCAGCGCGGTGCCGAAGCCTGTGGCGCCGCCGATGATCGATGCGAAACTCATGCAGAGTATTGCCAGCAGGAGGGTGGACACCCGCAGAGCTTATCGGCGCGGCCGACCGCTGGAATAGTTGCGGGAGCAAGTAGGTTATGCGGACTATCGCCCCTTGGCGGAACTACCAGGATGGAGCACCACATGGAGACATCGAACGAGCGTGGCCAGGTCTTCCGGCTCGGCCAGCCCTGGCAGGGCATTCCGCCCTTCCTGTTCGCGAACTGGCACGTGGACCATTACCCGGCCGGCAACGAGGACATGGCCCCGGCCGAGGGCTCCGGGGGCCGCGAACTGGGCGCAGACTTCGGGCACCCGTCCGGCTGGAGCATGTACCACGGCCAGACCGTGCCGGGCTTCCCCGCGCACCCGCACCGCGGCTTCGAGACCATCACCATCGTCGAGCGCGGCTACATCGACCATGCGGACTCCCTGGGCGCGGTCGCCCGCTTCGGTGCCGGCGACGTGCAGTGGCTGACGGCCGGGCGCGGCATCTCGCACTCGGAGATGTTCCCGCTACTCAACACCGATGAGGACAACCCCTCCGAGCTGTTCCAGATCTGGCTGAACCTGCCCGCCGCGTCGAAGCTGGTGGACCCCGAGTTCCGGATGTTGTGGGGCGAGGACATCCCGGTGGTGCGCTCCGTGGGGCCCAACGGCGGCGCGGCCAGCGTCAAGGTGATCGCCGGACGCTATGAGACCCGCCGGGACACCGGCGTCGGCATCGACCCCCTCGCCCCGCCCGTCGGCTCCTGGGCCGCGGACCCGGCCTCCGACGTCGCCGTCTGGCTGATCGAGCTGGAGCCGCACGCCGAGGTCGAGTTGCCCGCCCAGGCCGCAGACCGCGCCCAGCGGGTCCTCTACGTCTACGGCGAGGACTCCCACGCCACCATCGAGGGCCTCGAGGTGGCGGGCGGATTCGGCTTCGCCCAAAACGGGCGCGACACCACGCTCATCGAGACCGGCGAGTCCGGCGCGAAACTCCTGCTGCTGCAGGGCGTCCCGATCGACGAGCCCGTCGCCCAGCACGGCCCGTTCGTGATGAACACCCGCGAGGAGCTCGTCGAGTCCTTCGAGGAGTACCAGCGCACCCAGTTCGGCGGCTGGCCGTGGGACCGCGACGACGTGGTGCACCCCCGCGAGGAGGGCCGCTTCGCCCGGCACGTCGATGGCCGAGTGGAGCGGCCCAGCGTCTAGAACACGATGACGCCGCGCAGGTTCACCCCCGCGTGCATGTCCTCGAAGCCCTTGGCGACCTCGTCGAGCGTGTAGTTGCGCGTGACCAGGCCGTCGAGCTCGAGCTTGCCGGCGGTGTAGAGGTCGATCAGCCACGGGATGTCCGCGCTGGGGGCCGACGCGCCGAAAAGTGAGCCCTGCAAACGCTTTTGGTAGAGCGTCAGCTCCATCGGGCTGATGGGGATGCCGACGTCGGTCATCTTTCCGAGGCCGGTCACCACGCACACGCCGGCCTTGCGGATCGCGGAGAAGCCCTGCGCGATGTGCTCGCCGGTGGTGACGCCGACGGTGATGATGGCCGCGTCGGCACCCTGCCCGTTGGTCAGCGACCGGGCCACCTCGGCGGCCTCCGCCATGCTCGAGAACGCCTGCGTGGCACCGAACTTCAGCGCGCTCTCGCGCTTGAACGCCACCGGGTCGACGGCCAGGATGTGGGCGGCCCCGGCGTGCGCGGCACCCTGGACAGCGTTGATGCCGATGCCGCCGACACCCATCACAATCACCGTCTGGCCCGGGTACACCTGCGCCGAGTTCACGGCCGCGCCCCAGCCCGTGCCGACACCGCAGCCCAGCAGGCACAGCGTCTCCAGCGGCAGGGACTTGTCGAGGACCTTGACCGCGGAGTCGGTGCTGACGGTCGTGTACTCGCTGAATGTGGACAGCCCGCAGGTCTGCGCGACGGGCGCACCGTCCAGGCTCAACCGGAAGCTGGTCGGATCGTCCGGGCGGCTGCCAGCCATGATCGCGGCGCCCTTGTCACACAGGTTCTGCATCCCCTTCGCGCACCAGCGGCAGCGCCCACAGCCGGCGACGAAGGAGAACAGCACGTGGTCGCCCTCGGCGAATCCCGTTGTCTCCGGGCCGACTTCGACGACGACGCCCGCGCCCTCGTGTCCGCCGCAGATGGGGTAGACGCCCACAGCGTGGTCGCCCAGCGCGATGTGGTCGTCGGAGTGGCACAGGCCGGACGCCACCATCTTGACGGTGATCTCACCGCGCCGGGGCGCGTCGAGGTCGAGGTCCACAACCTCGTAGATGCCGGGGGTGCTGCGGATGATCGCGCCGCGGGTCTTCACAGAATGCTCCTTGGGTGAGTGCGGGAATCTAGACGGTTCACGGGGTGACCTGGGCGGCCATTTGGGCCTCGAAGCCGTCGTGGAACGGCGGCAGCATGCCCCACTCACGGCGCGGGTCGGCGGCGGCGGCCTCGAAGACCGCGCGGGTGTGGCTGAACTCCGCGAAGCCCTCGCGGCCGTTGTAGTGGCCCATGCCGGAGGCGCCGACGCCGCCGAACGGGGCGTCCTGCAGGCCGGGGTGCATCATGACCTCGTTGACGGTGACGCCGCCGGAGAGCGTGTGGTCCAACACGTGGGCCTGCTCGGCCGCATCGGTCCCGAAGTAGTACAGGGCGAGGGGGCGGGGGCTGGCGTTGATCTCGGCGATGACGTCGTCGAGCTCGTCGTACCCGAGCACGACCATGGCGGAGCCGAAGATCTCCTCGGCGCGGATGGCGGCGTCGGCGGGCGGGTCCACGACCAAGCGCAGCGGGCGACGTCGGCCGGTGGTGGGCGGCGGGCCGGTCGGCGCGGTCTCCACGCGGGCGCCGCGGGCGATCGCGTCGTCAATATAGCCGTCGACGCGGGCCACGTGCCTGTCGTTGACCACTGCGACGGCGTCGAGATTGCCCTCGGTAGTTGGCAGCAGCTCCGCATAGGCCTTTTGCACGGCCGCGATGAACGCCTCGAGCAGCTCACGTGGAACGAAGGCGGTATCCGGGCTGACACAGATCTGGCCGCCGTTGGTGGCCTTGCCGACGGCGATCCGGAAGGCCGCGGTCTCCAGGTCCGCGCTGCGCCCGATGATCGTCGGGGACTTGCCGCCCAGCTCGAGGGTGACCGGGACCAGGTTCTTCGCCGCGTTCGCCATCACCAGCTTGCCGACGGCGGTGCTGCCGGTGAACACGAGGTGGTCGAACGGCAGCGAGGTCAATGCGTCGGCGACGTCGGGGCCGCCGGTGACGATCGCGACCACCTCCGGGTCGAGCGAGGCCGTGACGATCTCGGCGAGCAGCGCGGCGGTGCGGGGCACCACCTCGGACGGCTTGAGCACCGCCCGGTTGCCTGCGGCGAGGACGCCCGCGAGGGGGCTCAGCAGCGTGAATAGCGGCGCGTTCCAGGTGCCGATGATGCCGACGGAGCCCTTCGGCTGGTACCGCACGTGGGCGCCGGCGCCGAGCTGGTCGTAGGGCGCGAACGCCGCGCGATCCTGCGGGGCCATCCAGGCGTCGAGGTTCTCGCGCGCGTCCTTGAGCGTGGTGATCGATCCGAGCACGTCGTTCATCAGCGAGTAGCCCCGCGGCCGCCCGCCGAAGTCGGCGTCGATCGCCGCCACCAGGTCCTCATGGTGTGCCACGAGCATGTCGATCACCGCCTGGATGCGCTGGCGGCGCTGCTCGGCCGTGGGCTGCCCCTCGGCCCTGAAGGCCGTGTGCTGGCGGTCGAGGAGATCGGCGATGCGCGTTTCCGCGGTGCTGTTCGGGTCCATCTGGTGGACGCTAGGAGGTGGCGTCGGTCACCCCCGGCGGAAGTCCTGCTGACCGGAATGCAGGACCGACTGGAATACCCTGGGGCTCAGGTCAGCTCATGCCGATCACGACGTCGCAACGCGGGATCACGCCCGGCCGCGGCATCAGCCGGCGCGCCCACTGCGGCATCGAGTGCACGGTGTGGAACCGGCGCAGCCAACCGTCCGAGCCGTCGTACCGAGGCGTGAACGCCGTCCGTCCGTGGGCCGCGGCGTGGTTGTCGATCAGCACCATGTCTCCGGGTGCCAGCACGATGGTCCGAGCGCTCTCCGCGATGATCCCGCGGAACTCCACGATGGCCTCGGTGGCGGCCCTGTCGAGCCCAATCGTGTTGCGCCCATTGAATCGAAGGTAGGCGCCAGCGCTGTGCCGGAACAGGACCGGGTGGGCCGTCGTCGCCCCGCGCCCCAGGCCGTCGCTCGAGGGACTGCCGCTCAGGAACCGCGGCTCCGACAGGGTCTGCGCCACCTGGTCCCCCAGCTTGCCGATCGCGTCGTGCACCGACGCGACGCGCATCGCCCCGACGCCGTCGCGGTCCCGCCGCAGGCAGTACAGGCCGAGGATGTCCGGACGCAGCGGATGGTGGACGTTCTCAGTGCGGAAGTCGACGGGTCCGCTCTCCCCACCGCGCGTCGGGTACACGTCGCGCAGGAGCGTCCCCTCCAGCTCGTCCTCGTAGCCGACAAGCGTGCCGCAGCTCCGTGCCACCGCCCGCAGCAGCCGGGAGGACGGGTGCTGGTCCGACATGCGGTAGCCAGCCTCCGTGGGGGTCGACGGCGTGTCCCGCCACTCGTGGGGCAGGCCGTGGATGATGAGATAGCCGGCGCTATTGCCGTGCTCGGCAAAGGATTTCGCGGAGAAGTGCACGATCGACGACGCGACCGCCGTGGCCGCCGCCGCCGACGACGACGTCGCTGCGTATTCCAGGTCCGAGCGGTCGCCCTCGGACAGGAACACCTCTGACTGAATGATCTTCCGTGGCCTTGACTTCACGTTGCCCATGCGCCCATCCTGACGTCCATCGAGGTCCCGCGGAACCGAAAAGGCGCTGGCCCGCCAAGATTTGTCCAACATTTCATCAGCGGTTGAGATGCCCGACGCGAGCGGTTCGCCGCGGCGGGCGGCGCACCTAGACTGAGCAGCGCCATGGACCACACCCCCGCCCCCGAGCCCACCCCCCACACGCCGGGCACCTGGTCCGAGCTCTTCGGCCCCCGGCACCGCGCGATCACGACCGTCCTCGCGGGCGGCGTCGCCGTCTACGCCACCAACATCTTCGTCACCACCAGCCTGCTGCCGAACGCCGTCGCGGACATCGGCGGCCAGCGGTACTACGCCTGGACCATGACGGTGTTCCTACTCGCCTCCGTCATCTCGTCGATGCTGGTCGGTCTCGCGCTGCGCACGCACGGCCCGCGGCGCAGCTACCTGGCCGGGTTCGGGGTCTTCGCCGTCGGGTCCGCCGCCGCGGCGCTCGCGCCCACGATGGAGCTGCTGCTCGTCGGGCGCGCCGTCCAGGGCCTCGGCGGCGGGCTGCTCACCGGCCTGGCGTTCGGGGTGCTGCGCTCGGCGCTGCCGGATCGGCTGTGGCCGCGGGCGATCGCCTTGATCTCCGCGATGTGGGCCGTCGGCAACATCCTGGGACCCATCCTGGGCGGGCTGTTCGCCCAACTCGGAATTTGGCGCGGCGCGTTCTGGCTGCTCGCGGCCGCCGCACTGGCCCTCTGTCTCATGTCCCAGCGTGCCCTCCCGCGCACGAGGCCCCACCGGGCCGGACGCGGCGGCCTCGGCGTGCCCTATCAGGGGCTGGTGCTGCTCACCGTCGTCGCCGGCGCCATCTCGGTGGCGAGCGTCGTCGCCGGGACCGGCCTGCGCGTGGGGCTGATCGCGGCCGCGGCCGTCGCGCTCGGGCTATTCATAGTGAGCGAGCGCCGCGTGCGCAACCCCGTCCTGCCCCGCTTCACCTACACGCGCACCTCGCCGCTGCCGTGGGTGTACCTCGGCATCCTCTTCCTCGCCATCGGCGGCACCGTCGAGATGTTCGTCCCGCTCTTCGGCCAGGAGCTGGGCGGGATGACGCCGCTCATGGCCGGGCTGCTCGGCGCCGCGTTGTCGTGGGGCTGGTCGGCCGCCTCGATCACCGCCACCTACGCCACCGCTCCCCGCACCATCGCGGCCATCAAGATCTCCGGCCCCGCGGTGCTGGCGGTGGGACTGCTGGCCTACGGGTTCCTGCAGCGCGTCGATCCCGGGCCGTGGGTCATCACCGGCTGGTTCGCGGCGCTGGTGGTCACCGGCGCGGGCATCGGCATGGCGTTCGCGCACCTGATCACGGCGGCGCTCTCGAGCACCGACGACGAGGACGACGCGGCCAAGGCGTCCGCCGGCGTGAATACCGTGCAGCTGATCGCCAACACCCTGGGCTCGGCGCTGGCGGGGCTGCTGGTCGCCGTCGGCGGTCCGGGGCTGGTGGGCTCGGCGCGGTATCTGACCGTCGGCTTCGCGGTGATCGCGGTGCTGGGCGTGCTGGTGGCGGTGCGGGGGACGCGAGGCCAGCGCGCGCCCCTGTGATGCGGGTCGCGCATGACTGGCTATCGTCCGTGGTTAGACAGCTCGCCGCCCCGGAGATCCACCGAGAGGACACCCATGCAGGTACGGCAAGAGGTACACGGCAAGGTCCTCGTCATCCACCTCGAGCGCCCGGACAAGCGCAACGCCATCAACGAGGCCATGGCCGCGGGCATCGACGCCGCGCTCAACCGGCTCGATGACGATCCGGACCTCTGGGTCGGCGTCCTGACCGGCACCCCGGCGGTGTTCTGCGCGGGCACCGACATCAAGGAAGGCTCCGGGCCGCTCACCGAGCGCGGCGGCGAGTACGGAATCATCCGGCGCACACGCGACACCCCGCTAATCGCCGCAGTGGAGGGGATGGCGCTCGGCGGCGGGTTCGAGATCGCCCTGGCGTGCGATCTGATCGTCGCGGCCCGCGACGCCACCTTCGGGCTGCCCGAATCTCTACGCGGGCTCGTCGCCACCTCCGGCGCGCTGTTCCGGGCCCCACGGGCGCTGCCGGTCAATGTGGCGCGGGAGCTGCTGATCACCGGCAACAGGCTCACCGCTGACCGGGCCTTCACGCTCGGCGTGGTCAACGAGGTGGCGGAGCCCGGCGACGCCCTGGCCGCCGCCCTCCGGATGGCCGAGCAGATCTGCCTGTCCTCGCCGGTCTCGGTGCGCGAGAGCCTCCGCGCGGTGCACGCGCTCACCGCCGACGACGACGTGGCGGGCTGGGAGATCACGGAGCGCGCCAAGCAGGTCATCCTGGCCTCGGCCGACAAGCGCGAGGGCATCGACGCGTTCTTCGAGAAGCGGCCGCCGCGCTGGACGGGACGCTAGTCGTCTCAGTCGCGGTCGGGGCTGGTGGACTCAACGCACCACCGACCCTGGGCGTCGAAGGCACTCCGGATTTGTTTCACGTGGAACAGCGGTGAAAGTCTCCAGAACGGCTGACCCCCGCGGCTTAAATCCCCCCGCAGCCTAAATCCCCGCAGCCCCGTCGATCCGCTCGCGGATGAGGTCGGCATGCCCGCAGTGCCGGGCGTACTCCGCGATCATATGGCTGAAGATCCACCGCAGCGAGACCTCCCCGCCGCCATAGGGACTCGTCGCCCCCAGGTCCCGGCCGGCGCTGTTCGCGCGGCTCGCCGCGACTTCGGCCCGCCACGTGGCCAGGGCCTCCCCGAAGCCGGCGCCGTCGGCCACGGTGAATCCGTCGTCGCGTCCGTTATCTGAAGTCGACGGGTAGATCGCGTCGACCCGCTCCCTCGCCAGGACCCGCCGGAACCAGTTCCGCTCCACCTCGGCCAGGTGCTGGACCAGTCCGAACAGGCTGAGCGGCGACGGCGCGCACGAGGCCGTGCGCAGCTGATCGTCTGTCAGCCCCTCACACTTCGACTCCAGCGTGGCGCGGTAGAAGTCGAGCCAGCCGTCGAGCGTCGCCCGCTCGTCGGCGGTCATCGGGGGCGGATTTCGCTGTACGGCCATGGCCGCCAGAGTACCAAGCACTACGGGTTCCTGGAGTACCGTCGGGCGATGGGACTGACTGATATTGAGCTCGGGGTGTTGGACGGTGACGGCATCGGCCCCGAGGTGGTTTCCGCCGCCGCTCAGGTCGCGGAGGCCGCCCTCGAGGCGCGCGGGATCGCCGTGCGGTGGCGGCGGTTGCCGATCGGGCACGCGGCCATCGCGGAGTGCGGAGACCCGCTGCCGGAGTCCACCCTGGAGGCTCTCGCCGGCCTCGACGGCTGGCTGCTCGGCCCGCACGACAACGTCTCCTACCCAACACAATTCGCGGGCCGGGTCGCGCCCGGCGGGCTGATCCGCAAGCGATTCGACCTGTTCGCGAACATTCGCCCCGCCCGCTCGCTGGGACCCGCGACGGACCGGGCACTGGACCTGGTGATCGTCCGCGAGAACACCGAGGGCTTCTACGCGGACCGCAATATGTTCGCCGGCTCCGGAGAGTTCATGCCCACCCCGGACGTCGCGATGGCCGTCGGCGTGTTCACCCGGCCGGCGATCGAGCGCATCGCGCATGAGGCGTTCCGGACAGCCCGCGACCGCGGCGGCCGCGTCACCATCGCGCACAAGGCCAATGTGCTCGCCATGACCACGGGGTTGTTCAAGCGGGTGTGCGAGGAGGTCGGCGCGCAATACCCGGACGTGCCCGTCGACGGCGAGCACATTGACGCGCTGGCCGCGCTGCTCGTGCGCCGCGGGCATACCTTCGATGTGATCGTCGCGGAGAACATGTTCGGCGACATCCTCTCCGACCTCGCGGGCGAGCTGGCCGGGTCCATCGGCGCGGCGCCGTCCCTCAACGCGTCAGGCACCCAGGCCATGGCGCAGGCCGTGCACGGGGCGGCCCCCGACATCGCCGGGCAGGGGCTGGCGAACCCCACCGCGATGATCTTGTCGACTGCACTGCTGCTGCGCTGGCTCGGCGAGCGGCGCGGGCCACCGGCGTTGACCCGCGCGGCCGACGACATCGATTCGGCCGTGCATGCCACACTCCAGAATGGAACGCGGACAAGGGACCTCGGCGGCGAGGCGTCCACCGAAAAATTCACACGGGCGGTGGTGGCCACGCTCAGGTGAGGCCCTCACCGGGCCATATCCGCGTTGAACCGGGCGAGCTGCTCGGTGAAGTGCCCCAGCTCCCCCTCGGACCAGCCCTGCAGGCGATGCCCGAGTTCTGCGCGACGACGCTCGGTCGCCGCGCCGATCTGCTCCTTGCCGACAGAGGTCAGCGAGAGCACCTGTGCCCGGCGGTCCAGCGGATCGCAGTCCCGCTCGATGAACCCGAGTTCCTGCAGCGTGGTCACATGCCGGCTGATCGCGCCCTTGTCCATGTTGAGGCAGTCGGCGATCGCCCAGGCCCGCGTGGGCTGGTTCTCGGCCACAAACAGCAGCACCTGGTACGTCGACGCCTGCAGTTCCGGGTGAATCAGCCGTGCCCGGTGCTCCGCGGACTGGCGGATGTTGCGCATCAGCACCCGAATCTCCCGCTCGAACATCCGCACAGATTCAAGCTTCTGGAATGTCATCGCGGATCAGCCACCACCCGTTCCCCTGCGGTCAATTCCGGCGCGTCGGATTCCAGCGCGACCTCACCACGCGCGTCGGCCCGCATCGTCTCCAACTCGTCCTCGCGCTCGATGGTCTCGCGCAACGGGACCTCCTTGATGAAGAGGATCGCGATCAGCGCGATGATGGCAAACGGCGTGGCCAAGAGGAAGACCCGGGCCGTGCCGTCCGCGAAGGCCATCTCGTAGGCGGGGCGCAAGATCCCGGACAGTGTGTGCACCTCCGGGATCTGTTCGCTGTTCACGCCCATGAGCTCTGCGCCCACCTGCGGGTCGCTTTCCGCGGCGCCGGCCAGGCTGGATGCGACCTTATGGCTAAGGACGGTGCCCAGCGCGGATACGCCGATCGAGCCGCCCATCGTGCGCATAAAGGCGACCAACGAGCTCGCCGCCCCGATGTCAGCCTGCGCCGCATTGTTCTGCACCGCGAGGACGAGGTTCTGATTGACCGCGCCAACGCCGAGGCCGAGGATCGCCATGTAGGCGCCCACCTGAACCAGGCTCATATCCGAGGTGACGGTGCTGAGCAGCGCGATGCCGATCACCATCATGGTGCCGCCGCCGACCAGGTAGCGCTTCCACTTGCCCTTCGACGCGATGAGACGGCCCGAGACGATGGATGACACCAGCACGCCGGCGACCATCGCGAGGCTCATCAGGCCGGCCCTCGTCGGGCTCATGCCGCGGGAGAGCTGGAAGTACTGCACCAGGAACACCGTGGAGCCGAACATCGCGACGCCGACCATCACCGACGCGAAAACCGAGAGGCTCGTGGTGCGGTCCTTGAACAGCCGCATCGGGATGATCGGCTCCTTGACCTTGGTCTCCGCGAAGACGAACGCGACCAGCAGCAGGATGCCGACCGCCACCATCCAGATGGACGTTGACGAAGCCCACTCGAACTGGCTGCCGCCCAGCGAGACCCAGATCAGCAGCACGGATACGCCGGCCGTGATCAACAGGGCTCCGATGTAGTCGATCGCGACCTCGCGCTTGATCGTGGGCAGGTGCAGGGTCTTCTGCAGGACGAACAGCGCGATCACCGCGAAGGGGATGCCGACGTAGAAGCACCAGCGCCAGGCGTCGCCGTTCATGAAGCCGGGGAGGATGGTGCCCAGCACGTTCGCGTCCACGAGCAGGCCGCCGAGGAGGGGGCCGCTGACCGTCGCGACGGCGAACACAGCGCCGAGGTAGCCGAAGTACTTTCCGCGGTCGCGGGCAGTGACCATGCTGGCGATGACGATCTGCACGAGGGCGGAGAGGCCACCCATGCCGACGCCCTGGATCAGCCGCGCGAAGATGAGCATTCCCATGTTGTCCGACAGCCCGGCGATCGCCGAGCCGACGACGAAGATCATGAGCGCGAGCTGGGTGAGCGCCTTCTTGCTGAACAGGTCGGCGAATTTACCCCAGATGGGCGTGGTCGCGGTCATCGCCAGCAGCGTCGCGACGACCACCCACGTGTAGCCGGCCTCGGTCCCACCCAGGTCGGCGACGATACGCGGGAGCGCGGTAGACACGACGGTCGATGACAGCATGGCCACGAACATCGCCATCATCAGGCCGGACAGCGCTACGAGGACCTGCCGGTGGGTCATCGGGGCCGTTCCGACGGCGTCGTTCTCTTGGGTCTCGGTACTCATCCAGTGAATTCCTCAGGGCGCGGAGATAGTTGCTTTCGTCAACCATACAAGTTCGTTGCCATCTACAACTACTTTTGGCGTTGTGAGGGCTGTCATGGCTCCATCGCGCTCCCAGGCAGCGTTCAAGGAGCGAACCATCAGGTGGCGAGCGACGTTTCCGCTAGCGTGGCCTCTATGCCCACGATGATTTCCAAAGACGTGATCGTTCTCGGCGGCGGCTTCGCCGGGGTCGCCGCCGCGCAACACCTTGCAGGCAAGGGCGCAGAGGTGCTGTTAATCGACAAGAACAACTATCACCAGTTCCAGCCCCTGCACTATCAGGTCGCCACCTCCCAGATCGGGGTGTCGGAAGTGGCCCGCCCGCTGCGGGAAATGTTCCGGCGCCACGCCGACGTGCGGGTGCTCGTCTCCGAGGTCTCCGCCATCGATCCGGTGGCCAAAACCGTGACGCTCGCGGACGGCCGGGTCTGCCAGGCGAAGACCTTGGTGGTGGCCGTCGGCGCAGAGGCGAACTACTTCGGCATCCCCGGCGCGGAGGAGCACACGTACCCGATGTACACGCTCGATGACGCGCTTCGGCTGGGCGCCCAAATGGTCTCCGAGCTCGACCACGCCGACACGGCCAACGACGCGAGCCGATCGCTGGACCTAGTCGTGGTGGGCGGCGGCGCCACCGGCGTGGAGCTTGCCGGCGCGGTCGCGGACAACCTGCGCTCCGTCGTGCCGACGCTATTCTCGCCAGACTTCGCCCGGGCCACCACGGTGCACCTGGTGGACATGGTGCCCACCGTGCTCGGGCCGTTCTCGGAGAAATCCCAGAAGTACGCGCGCGCGCACCTGGGCGAGCTCGGAGTCGAGCTGCGGCTGGGCGTCGGCGTCACCGAGGTGAAGCCCGACGGGGTCACTCTCGCCGACGGGTCGACCATCCCCGCCACGATCATTGTGTGGGCGGGAGGGCTCAAGGCGTCGCGGCTGATCGCCGAGTCCGGCATGCCCCAAGGCAGGGGCGGGCGCGTCGACGTGAACACCGAACTGACCGTCCCCGGCTTCCCCGGCGTGTACGTCCTCGGGGACTCGGCCAACATCACCGACAGCAAGGGGCGGGCGCTGCCCCAACTCGGCTCGGTGGCCCAGCAATCGGGCAAGTGGGCGGCGCGCAACATCCACGCAGACCTGACGGGCGGTCACCGCGAGCCGTTCCGCTACCGCGACAAGGGCATTATGGCGATGATCGGGCGCGGCGCCGCGGTGGCCGAGGTGGGTCCGGGCCGCCGCCAGATACAGGGCCCGCTCGCCTTCCTCGCGTGGCTCGGGGTCCACGCCGCGCTGCTGTCCGGGGTGTGGCAGCGCGTCGGCGCCTTCGCCTCCTGGGGCGCCGCCTACCTCACCCACAACCGCCCGCAGGTGGTTCTTGCCAGCGACACCGGCAAGCCGCGGCCCCAATAAACTGCACCGGGTGGCGCCGGCCCGGCTCGCGCGCCCCGCAGATCTGCTCGATGGCAATCTCAATGGCTATGGTGGGCCTTGTGACACGGGGTGCCGCCCGACCGGGCAGCTGAGAACACACCCGTCGAACCTGATCTAGGTAAAACTAGCGAAGGGATGTCCTCCAATGAATCTCGATCAGCAAGTTGTCCTGGTGACCGGAGGCGCGCGCGGCCTCGGCGCATCGATCACCAGGGCCTTCGCGAGCCAGGGCGCCAAGGTCGTCGTGAACTACCACCGCAGCGCTGTGGCCGCCCAGGATCTGGTGGCAGAGATCGGCGGCGAGAGGGCCGTCGCGATCCAGGCGGATGTCACCGATGAGGACGCCGTCGCGCAGCTGTTCCTCCAGGCGCACAAGCACTTCCGCACGGCGGTGACCACAGTCGTCAACAACGCCCTGCCGGAATTCTCGTTCAACGGCGACGCCCGACCCAAGCCGGACACCATCACGTGGGACAACTTCGCCGCGCAACTGCGCGGCACCGTGAAGGCGACAATCCACACCACCCAGGCGGCCCTGCCTGGCATGCGCGCGGCAGGGTTCGGCCGCATCATCAACATTGGCACCAACCTGTTCCAGAACCCGGTGGTGCCATACCACGACTACACCGCTGCCAAGGCCGCCGGTTTGTCGCTAACCCGCACTCTGGCAACAGATCTCGGGCCAGACAACATCACCGTCAACATGGTCTCCGGTGGATTGCTGCGCACCACCGACGCCAGCGCGGCGACGCCCGACGAAGTCTTCGACCTGATCGCCGCCAGTACTCCCCTGCAGCGGGTGACCACCCCGGCCGAGTTCGCCGACGCGATCTTGTTCTTCGCCTCCCCGTGGGCACGCGCGATCACGGGCCAGAACCTGGTGGTCGACGGCGGCCTGGTCAAGGGCTGATGGGGATCGGCTGAACTAAAAGGGCCTGGACCTCGCTCAGTCCAGCGAAGTCCAGGCCCTCTCGATACTGCGCGGCTACTTGAACGTCACCGGGGTCTTGGTGTCCTGGGTGCGGTCCGGGTTGCCGTGGGCGGACAGGGTGTAGATCGAGCACGCGTTCACGGTGCAGTCCGATTCGTTCGCCTCGTTGGCGGCCACGACGTCGAGCTCGACGCTCCAGGAACCGTCCACAATGCTGGGCGCCTTGACCCACTGGGTGGAGAGAAACTTGCTGGCGTCGGTGGCGGAGTACTGATCGTCCTGGGCCAGGCCGACGTAGATGCCGAAGTTCGCGCCGGAGAAGCCCGTGCCCGAGACAGTGATCTTGTCGCCATCCACCAGGCACGTCAGCTTTGTCGCGTCGACCGCCAAGCCCTCCCCGGCCTCCGGCGTGCCGAGATCGATCGAGCACGCCTCGGGTGCCGGCTCCTCAGGCTCCGGATCCACCGGGCCGGGGTCCACGGGGCCGGGATCCACGGGGCCGGGATCCACGGGCGTGGGGAATAGGTTGCTGAGGCTGCCCAGCGAACCCGCGCCGAGACCTTCAAACGGCGACGCCGCGCCGGCAACACTTGCGGAGCCCGCGAAGGCAATGGTGACGGCTGCCGCCGCGATGGCGACCTTGTTGAACGCGCGCATTGTCCTGCTTTCGTTTGTGGCGCACCAGGGTGGCGCGTCCTGTGAGAGTTGAAACTTAGGCAAGGCTAGCCTTATTACTCAGGGTTTGTCTAGTGGCTCGACTAGCGAGATTCAGCCGACATTTCGACGTGCTGACCTGGTCTTACATGGATTCTGGGCAGCCGTCATCGATCGGGTGCGCTGCTGGTAACTGCGCGGCGTCGCACCCGATCGGCGACCGTTGACTACGCCTTGCGGCGGCTCGCGAAGATCGTGCCCACTGTGACGCTCGCCCCGAGGATCGCGCCGAGCATCAGGACCAGCCAGGTCGAGCCCTGGGAGAACGTGCTGGCCAAGTTTCGGACCTCCGCGGCGCCGCCCGCCGAGCCGACCGTGCCATTGCTCGCGGCGGCGGCAACGGGGGTGACCACGCCATCGCCGAACGCCACCGGCGTCTGGCTGTCCTGGGTCCGATCACTGGAGCCGTGCGCGGCGACGGTGTAGATGGAGCAGGCGTTCTTGGTGCAGTCCGAATCCCCCATCACGGCCTTCACCTCGACTTCGCGAGTCCAGGCGCCGTCCTTCATATCCGCGGCCTTAACGAACTCAGTAACTATCCAGGCCCCGGCGTCCGTCACGGAGAACTTGTCGTCCTGGATCAGACCGACGTAGATGCCCGCCCCCTCGCCCGAGAAGCCGCTGCCCTTGACGGTGATGGTCTCGCCGTTGACATCCAGGCCCTCAGCCTTCGACACCTCGACCACCACGGAGTTGCCCTCGCCGACCTTGCCGGCGAGTGCCGCGTTCGCGCCGCCTGGCGCGCCCGACCCGCCCGCTGGCGCGCCGGACGCGTTGTCGGGCGCGACGCCGCCGAGGAAGCCCACTGGAGTCCGGGAGTCCTGGCTGCGATCGGAGGAGCCGTGCGCCGCGACGGTGTAGATGGAGCAGGTGCTGACCATGCAGTCGGAGCCGTTCATGATCGCGGCGAGCTCCATCGTGGTGGACCAGGACCCGCCCGAGATCGCGTCGGGCTTGAGGAATGCCGTCGTCATCCACACATCCGCGTTGGTCGAGGAGAACTTGCTGTCCTGCACCATCCCGACGTAAAGGCCCGGCGCGGCGCCGGAGAAGCCGGAGCCGGAGATGGTGACCATGTCGCCGCCGGGGTTGAGCCCGGTCGACTTCGAAAGCGACACCGTCAGAGCGCTATTGGACGCAAAGGTCCCGCCGCCGGCTGCCTCGGCGCCACCACCGGTGCCGCCGCCGGACGTGCCCGTTCCGCCACCGCCGCCGGTGCCACCGTCGGGAGTGCCGCTACCGGGCCGAGGGGGCGTGCCGACGAAGCTGACGTCGACGGAAGTGTCCTGGCTGCGATCCGAAGAGCCGTGCGCCGCAAGGGTATAGATGGCGCAGGCGTTGGTGAGGCAGTCGCCGTTGGGAACCGCGGAGTTGACGTTGAGCGTTGTCGACCAGGAGCCGCCCGACATGTCTGCCGATTTGATGAACTTCGCGTCCTGGAACACCGCGGCGTCAGTGTGGGAGAACTGGTTCTTCTGCGCGAGACCGACATAGATCCCGTACCCGCCGCCCGAGAAGCCAGTGCCGCGCACGGTGATCGACTCGCCACTCGCGTTGAGGCCGCTGCCCTTGCTCAAAGTCACGTTCGGCCCATTGCCCGCCGGCGGCTTGGTGGTGGGCGGGTTCGTGGTGGGCGGCTTGGTCGTCGGCGGCTTAGTCGTGGGAGGTGTCGTGACGGGCGGCTCGGTCGGCGGCGGCGTCGTCGTGGGTGGCGTCGTCGTGGCCGCCTCGAAGGCGACGCGGGTAACGGTGTCCTGTGAGCGGTCCGCCGAGCCATGGGCGGCGACAGTGTAGATAGAGCACTTGTTAGTGATGCAGTCCGAATCGCCCACCACAGCCTTCGCGTCCACCGTGGCGGACCACGACCCCGCGGTCATGCTCGCCGACCTGATGAACTCCTGGGTCAGCCACACATCTGCGTTGGTCGCGGAGAACTTATTGTCCTGAACGAGGCCGACGTAGATGCCCGCGCCCGCACCGGAGAAGCCGGAGCCGGAGACCGTGATCTTCTCGCCATCAGGATCCAGGCCTGCCGCCTTAGATAACGTCACAGCTGGAGTGTCGGCAGCCGAGGCGGTGGTGGCTATGCCCACAGGCGTCGCCAACACCACCGCGGCCGCCATCGTCGCGAGAGCAACCCTGCTAAGCACGCGCATTCGTCCTCTTCCTGTTCACCGCTGCATCGAGGCCGCAAACGGCCAGAATCCGACAGCTTAGGTAAGCCTTGCTTAAGCAAGGTGAGCCTAAGCTACCTCATGGTGTCCAGTTCGGGAAGCTTGCGCCCCAAGTGCGCTACGCCACGTCGAGCGAACCGGGGTCAGGACGACAGCGCCGCCGCGACCACGCTGCTCGCGAACCTCGATACCGCAGCCATTCTGGTTCTCCCGTCCCATTGTCCGTCGCGGGTAATTTCTCTGAAACTTATTGTGTCCCAATTACTTTCCACTTCTTCCGAATTTTCCTCACGACAGCACTTCGCAAAACCATGACCGGGATGCGCCATATGTGTTGTGCTTGGGGCAATTTCCCAGCGCCCCCCGGGCAGTCGCGGGCAGGCGCGGTCATGCCTGCTGCACGGCGATGCTCGCCGAGAAAGAAGCGAAATGCGTAGACCACCACTCGCTCGCACCTACCAACTCCTGGCTGCGCTCACCGCTGCCGGGCTACTCATCGCGGGCTGCTCCAGCAGCGGCTCGGACGCGAAGCCCAACGCCGAGAGCGTCACCAACGGGGTCATCGGCGTTCCGGATGGCGACGGCGACCCACGCTCCGGCGGCACCATCGCGTACGCCGGCTATTCCTCGGTGAACACCCTCGACCCGGCCGACCGCCAGGACGGCGGCTCCACCGGCGGCACAGAGATGGCTGCCATCTACGACCTGCTCGTCCGCTACGACCAGGACACACACGAGTATGTTCCGCAGCTGGCCAAGTCCCTGACAGCCAACGGCGACAACTCCGTGTGGACGCTCACGCTCCGCGACGGCGCCACCTTCAGCGACGGCACCAGCGTCGACGCGGACGCCGTCATCTGGAGCATCGAGCGCTACCTGCAGAAGAAGGGGACCCACGCCCAGGTGTGGGCGGTCTCGGTGGACTCGATGTCGTCGACCGGACCCTCAACGGTGCAGTTCACACTCAAGCGCCCCTGGGCCCAGTTCCCGGCGCTGTTCACCAGCGGCCCCGGGATGATCGTGGCACCCTCGGCCATGGCGAGCGGGGAGTTCCAACCCGTCGGCGCCGGCCCCTTCACGCTGCAGAAGCACACACCGCAGGAGGAGCTGTCGCTGACGGCTCGCAAGGACTACTGGGGCGGCACGCCCTACCTGGACACACTGACCTTCCCCGCCATCGTCAGCGAGCAGACGCGACTGGACTCGCTGCATTCCGGCAACATCCAGGCCGCCTATATCCGCAACCCCAAGAACGTGCGGGCCGCCGAGAACGCCGGCGACCCGGGTGCGGTCTACACCGTCAATATTGGCGGGACGATGATCATCAACAACCGCGAGGGCCGACCCGGCGAGGACGAGCGCGTCCGCCAGGCCCTGGTCGCGGCGTTCGACCCCGAGGCGTTCAACCAGCGGGTCCAGGGCGGCGACGGGCTGCCGAGCAGCTACCTGTTCGGACCGGAGTCGCGGTGGCACGACGACCAGGTGGCGGCCGCGGGATATGACCCGGAGAAAGCGAAGAGCCTGCTCGAGGCGGCGAAAGCCGATGGGTTCGACGGCAAGCTCAACTACGTCGGCATGAACGACCCGGAGACCAAGGACAGCGCCCTCGCCGTCCAGGCCATGCTCAACTCCGTCGGGTTCGATGTCCAGATCACCTACACCACCAGCATTGCCGACCTGGTCAAGACGCTGTACGCGCAGCACGACTACGACATCTCGTACTCGGGGTTCAACGTGCTCGACGACTCGCCATTCGTCCGCCTGTACGGCAACCTGCACAGCCAGTCGGGCTCCAACGTCCTCGGCTACAGCAACCCCGCGATGGACGCGCTGTTGGAGCAGGTCCAGACCGCGACCGACGATGACAACCTGCGCACGGTGCTCGCCGACATTCAGACGCTGGTCGACGAGACCGCGCCCATGGCCGTCTCCGCGCCGTACCGGTTCATCATGCCGTTCACCGAGAATGTGCGCGGGGTGCAATTGAGCTCCGACGGCATCCTGCTATTCGACAAGGCGTGGACCACCGAATAAGCCACGCGAAGCCCTGCGAGTCAGCTGCCCCGGACATCTCCCCTGAAGCTCGCGTCCAGCGAGTTGCGGGCGAGTTGTTCGAGGGTCGCGGTGTCGAGATCGAATGCACGCTGAAGCGCGACATAATTGTCGACGACGTAACCGCCGAAATACGCGGGATCATCGGAGTTCACGGTGACCACAACGCCTGCATCCAGCAATGCCGGCAGTGGATGATCCGATAGGTTCTCGACACATTTCAATCGCACGTTCGAGAGCGGGCACACGGTCAGCGGAATCTTGTCGACTGCGAGGCGCCGCAGCAGGGCCGGGTCCTCAGCGGCTCGGATGCCGTGATCGACTCTCTCGACTCCGAGGACGTCGAGAGCCTGCCAAATGTAGTCGGGAGGCCCTTCCTCGCCCGCATGGGCGACACGATGCAGCCCCATCTCGCCGGCCGCGGCGAAGACCTCCGCGAAGTCGCTCGGCGGGTGGCCCAGCTCGGCCGAATCCAGTCCCACGCCATGGATCGCATCCCGGTGCTCCGCCAGCGCCTCCAGGGTGGACATCGCCTCCGTGGCCGGACGGTCGCGCAGGAAGCAGGCGATCAGCAGGACCGAGATTCCATAGCGTTCTCGCGCTGCCGATGCGGCGCTGCTCAGCCCCTCGATAACGACGCGCAGCGGGATTCCGCGGTTCACATGGGCCTGCGGGTCGAAGAACATCTCGACGTGTTGGACTCCGTCGGCCGCCGCCCGCTGCAGGTACGCACTGGCGAGATCCGCGAAGTCCTCGGAACGACGAAGGACGTCCATGCACGCGTAGTACAAATTAAGGAACGACTGCAGGTCGCTGAAGTTATATGCCTGGGTGAGCGCTTCGACGTTCGCATACGGCAAGGCGACGCCGTTGCGTTTCGCCAGATCGAAGGCCATCTGCGGTTCGAGGGTCCCCTCGATGTGCAGGTGCAGCTCTGCTTTGGGCAGACCGCGAATAAATTCGATCATCTCTCGACTTCCAATTCTGTATGTCCGCTAAGCCTTCGACGGCATCTGTTGTGCACCTACTCGGCTATTGAGCGCGATTCCTCTGCTCAACTGCACAACAGATGCCGTCGAGCCCGGCTAACGACAAAGGCCACGAACCCGTGAGAGTTCGTGGCCTTTATTCAGGTGGGCGAAGGGGGACTTGAACCCCCACGTCCCTAAGGACACTGGCACCTGAAGCCAGCGCGTCTGCCATTCCGCCACTCGCCCGAGCAACGATGAATAGGCTAACACGCGCACTGGATCACACCAAAATCGGCGATCAAACTAGTGTCGACCTGCGGTAATGCTGAACACGCAGCGGCCTGGCGCCAGTGCTGCCGGGCCTGATCAGACGTGCAGCGCCCCTGTTCAACCCCGCACCAGTATTGTTTGTGGGATAGGTGGCTGAAGGGAGGCAAGTCATGGGTTTCATGCAACGGTTCGAACGCAAGCTGGAAGACGCGGTGGGCAACACCTTCGCCCGTGTCTTCGGCGGCAAGATTGTGCCGGCGGAGGTCGAGGACGCGCTGCACCGCGAGGCTGCGCGCGGCCTGCAGAACCTGAGCGGGCACGGGCTGGCGCCCAACCAGTACGTGCTCACCGTCAGCGAGTCCGACGAGGAGAACCTCACATCAGACACCGAGCTGACGCTGAATGCCTTCGCCAAGCACCTGACGGGCTATATCGGAGAGCAGGGATGGGAGACGTACGGAGCGGTCTCGGTCGAGCTCGAGTCCTCCCCTGATCTGCACACCGGGCAGTTCCGGGCCCGCAGCATCATCGCTCCCGACGCCGACGCCCACGCGGCTCAGCCTGGCCCTCAAGCGCCGGCCCCCACCGCCTTTTCCCCCTCACAACCAGGAGCTACGCCGATGCCTTCGGAGCCGCAGGACGCACCGCAGCCTCGCTATCAGCCGCAGCCAGGCCCTCAGCAGCACCAGCCCCCGCACTACCCACCGCAGGCCTATAGCGCCGGCCAGTACCAAAACACCCCATATGAGGCGCCGCAGCAGCCGGAGCAGCCCTATGGCCAGCCTCCGGCCGAGGCATACTCCCAGCACCCCCAGTACGGCCAGCCGCAGTATGAGGAGCCCCAGTACCGGGAGCCTGAGTACCGGGAGCCCCAGCCCCCGGAGCCGAACTACCAGGAGCCTCCCGCGCAGGCCTACTCGGAGCGCCCGCAGCCCGGCCAGAACTTTCCCCACCAGCAGCGTTACAGCAGCGAGCAGTATGCGGACCCGCGCTTCCAGCCGCCGGCGCACCTCTATCCGCCGCAGCAGCCGCAAGGCCGCCAGCCCGCGCCTCAGCAGCCAGACCAGAACCAGCAGCCGGACCAGAACCAGCAGCCGGGCCAGTACCCGCAGCCCGGCTACGGCTATCAGGACCAAGCGTATGTGGGCCAGGAGTATCCGCTGCGCGATTCCGCGGCGGGCTATTACGCCGACGAGCGGTACGCGCCGCCCGCCCCGCCCCAGCAGCAGTGGGCCCCGGCTCTGGCGGTCTCACTCGAGTTGAGCGATGGCAGCGGCCGAAATCTGGAATTGCGGCACGGCTCGAACGTCATCGGACGCGGTCAGGACGCGCACTTCCGCATCCCGGACACCGGAGTCTCCCGCCAGCACGCGGACATCCAGTGGGACGGCACAGTCGCACTGATCGTGGATATGCAGTCCACCAACGGCACCGTCGTCAACGACGTGCCCGTCAATGAGTGGCAGCTCGCGGACGGCGACGTGATCCGCATCGGCCACTCCAACATCACAGTCCGCTTCCACTAGGGACTTCAAGGAACAACACTTGACAGCCCGTTCCGGCCAAACAGCCGCGGTCGGGCTGCGAGTCTCGTATCGACCAGTACGATGATCACGGCAGTGTCCAGTTCGATGTCGGCGATATCGCCGACATCTCGAGTCGAGGAGGGGTTCGCGGGTGCAAGGGCTCGTATTGCAATTGACCCGGGGCGGATTCCTGCTGCTCCTATGGCTGTTCATCTGGGCGGTGCTGCGCGTGCTGCGCACCGACGTCTATGCGGCGGCGGGCTCGCGGATCGGCGCGAATCGCTATCCCGTCAAGCCGGCGCGCATCGGCGGCCGTCGGGCAAAGGTCGCGAAATTCCTCGTGGTGACGGAGGGCACGCTGGCCGGCACCCGCATCAGCCTGGGCACCCAGCCCGTGCTGATCGGCCGCGCGGACGATTCCACGCTGGTCCTGTCTGACGACTACTCCTCCACCCGCCATGCGCGGCTCTCCCCCCGGGGCGCCGAGTGGTACGTGGAGGATTTGGGCTCCACCAATGGCACCTACCTGGACCGGGTCAAAGTCACCACCGCCGTACCCGTCCCCCTCGGCACGCCGGTTCGCATCGGCAAGACAGTGATTGAGCTGCGCCCGTGACATTAGTTTTGAAGTACGCCGCGCGCAGCGACCGCGGCCTGGTCCGCGGCAACAACGAGGACTCCGTCTACGCAGGCGCCCGGCTGTTGGCGCTGGCCGACGGCATGGGCGGGCACGCCGCCGGCGAGGTCGCCTCCCAGCTGATGATCGCCGCGCTGGCCCCCCTCGACGAGGACGATCCGGGCGATGACCTCTTGGGCAAGCTCGACGCGGCCACGCGGGCCGGCAACGCGTCCATCGCGGACCATGTCGAGGAGGAGCCCGAGCTCGAGGGGATGGGCACCACGCTGACCGCGATCTTGTTCGCCGGCCGCCGCCTAGGGCTGATCCACATCGGCGACTCCCGCGCGTACCTGCTGCGCAATGGCGAGCTGGCGCAGATCACGCGGGATGACACCTTCGTGCAATCGCTCGTCGACCAGGGCCGGATCACCCGGGAGCAGGCGAAGACGCATCCGCAGCGCTCGCTGATCATGCGCGCGCTCACCGGCAACGACATCGAGCCGACGCTGACTATCCGCGAGGCCCGCGCCGGCGACCGCTACCTGCTGTGCTCGGACGGACTCTCCGATGTCGTCTCCGAGGAGACCATCGGCGAGACCATGGCCGAGGGCGGCCAGCGCGAGTGCGCCGACCGGCTCATCGAGCTGGCCCTGCGCAGCGGCGGGCCGGACAACATCACCGTGATCATCGCGGATGTGATCGACCTCGACTATGGCCAGTCCGCCCCCATCGTCGGCGGCGCCGCGTCCGACGAGGAGGAGGACTACACCCCTCCCCCGAACACCGCCGCCGGCCGCGCCGCGGCGATCCGCCCACCCGTCGCCAAGCCCCGCCGGGTCACCCCGGCCCCCGTCCCCGAGCCGCCGAAGCGTCACCGCAAGGCGTTGACGATCGGGCTCTCGCTGCTGGTGGTGGTACTGCTGGGCGTCGGCGTGGTGGTCGCGAACATGTGGATTCGCAGCAACTACTACGTCGGCGAGGACGACGGCAACGTCGTCGTCTTCCGCGGCGTCCCCGGCTCCGTTCTGGGTTATTCGCTCCATGAGGTCCGCGAAGTCGGCTGCCTGAACAGTGCTGGGAACCTACAGCTCGTCGCGCCAGACGCCACCTCCTCGAATTGCTCCGTGCTCGGCGTGGCCGAACTGCGGCCGTCGGCCCGTGAGCAGGTCCGCTCCGGGTTGCCCAGCGGATCCCTCGAGGACGCGCAGAAGCAGATCGGCCAGCTCGCCGTGTCCGACCTCCTGCCGATGTGCGTCGCGGCCGAGCCGGCCCCACCGCCGGAGACGCCGGCGCCCGAGAGTCCCGCGCCTGCGAACCCAGTCCCCGAGACTCCCGCTCCCGCAACTCCTGCGCCGACCAGTGGGGCGCCTGCTCCAGGACCGTATGCCGACGGCCAGGTGCCGGGGCATAATTGCCGGGTAGTTGCCTAATGAGCACCCCCAACCCGAACCCCGGCAACACTCCGGCCGAGGCAGGCTCGCAGTTCAACAGTCCCCCCGGCGGGTTCGCGCCCGCACCGCCCCGCAAGAGCGGGCGCCGTGCCGAGCTGGTGCTGATGACCTTCGCGATGGCCGTGGTGCTCGCGTCCCTGGTGCTGGTCGAGGCCGCGATGGAGCAGCGGGTCACGTGGGAGCTGGGCAAGTACGCGCTGGGCTTCGGCGTGCTGATGCTTGTCGCACACCTCGTCATCCGCCGGCTCGCACCGTATGCGGACCCGGTGATCCTGCCGATTGTGGCGCTGCTCAACGGGCTCGGGCTCGTGATGATCCACCGCCTGGACCTCTCAGACCAGCAGACCGCCGAGCTGCTGGGCCAGGAGCTGCCGAACCTCGACGCGAACCAGCAGGTCATCTGGACCGCGATCTCGATTGCGGCCTTCACCGCGGTGCTGTATTTCCTGCGCGATCATCGCGTGCTATCGAGCTTCGCCTACACGCTGGGCCTCGTCGGCCTGGTCCTGCTGATCATCCCGTCCCTGCTGCCCGCCAAGTACTCCGAGATCAACGGCGGCCGCAACTGGATCCGCTTCAGCGGCTTCTCTATCCAGCCCGGTGAGTTCGCCAAGATCCTGCTCATCGTGTTCGCCGCGTCGTTCCTGGTGTCCAAGCGCGATCTCTTCACCACCGCCGGCCGGCAGATGCTCGGCCTCGACGTGCCCCGCGCCCGCGACCTCGCGCCGCTGCTCGTGGCCGTCATCCTGGCGATCGGCGTCGCGGTGGCCAACAAGGACCTCGGCTTCGCCCTCCTGATCTTCGGCACCATCCTCGTGATGATCTACGTCGCCACCGACCGCGGCAGCTGGCTGCTGATCGGTGTCGCCCTGTTCCTCGCGGGCGCCGTCGCCGCCTACTTCGTGTTCTCGCACTTCCGGGTGCGAGTGGATATCTGGCTGGACCCCTTCGCCACCTACAACACATCGGGCTACCAGATCGCGCAGTCGCTGTTCGGCCTGGCGACGGGCGGGCTCGCGGGCACGGGGCTCGGCAGTGGCCAGCCGAACACGGTGCCGTTCGCGAAGACCGACTTCGTGATGTCCGCTATCGGCGAGGAGCTGGGCCTGATCGGCGTCGCCGCCGTGCTGCTGCTGTTCACGGTGCTGGTGGTCCGCGGCATCCGCACCGCGGTCGCCGTACGCGATAGCTTCGGCAAGCTACTGGCGCTGGGCCTGTCCTTCACCATCGCGTTCCAGCTGTTCGTGGTGGTCGGCGGCGTGACGAAGCTGATTCCGCTGACGGGCCTGACCACGCCGTTCATCTCCTATGGCGGCTCCTCGCTACTCGCGAACTACATCCTGCTGGCCATCCTCGTCCGCATCTCCGACGAGGCCCGACGCCCGCCGGAGGCCGTGACTCGGAAGGCGCCCCCCACCCCACTGGCCGACGCCTCAACCGAGATGGTGAAGAAGATCCGTTGAACACCCCACTGCGCCGCGTCGCGCTTGCCGTGATGGCGATGATCGTCGCCCTCCTCGCGAACGCCACCTACGTCCAGGTGTTCAAGGCTGATTCCCTCCGCGCCGATCCCCGCAACCAGCGCGTGCTCGTCGACGAGTACTCCCGCCAGCGCGGCCTGATCTCCGCCGACGGCCAGGTGCTGGCGTTCTCCGAGACCATCGCGGACCGCTTCAAGTACCTGCGCGCCTACCCGAACGACAACACGCAGGCCCTCGCGAACGCGCCCGTCACCGGCTACTACTCGATGCAGTACTCCAGCACGGGCCTCGAGCGGGCCGAGGACCCGATCCTCAACGGCTCCGACAACAGGCTGTTCGGCGCGCGCCTGTTCGACCTGGTCTCCGGGCGGGACCCCCGCGGCGGCAACGTGCTGACCACTATCAACCCCGTGCTCCAGCAGGTCGCCTACGACGAGTTGTCCGCCCGCAACCTGACCGGGTCCGTCGTCGCGCTCGATCCCAAGTCCGGTGCGATCCTCGCGATGGTGAGCACCCCCAGTTATGACCCGAACCCCCTGGCCAGCCATGACGGCACCGTGCGCACCGAGGCCTGGAACGCACTGGTCGACGACCCCGCCAACCCCATGCTCAACCGGGCGATCTCGGCGACGTACCCGCCCGGGTCCACGTTCAAGGTGGTCACCAGCGCGACGGCCCTCTCCCACGGCGGGACGGTCGACGAGCAGCTGACCGCGGCCGCCGGGCTGACCCTGCCGGACACGAACACGGTGCTCAATAATTTCGGCGACGCCCCCTGCGGGTCCGGCCCGACCGTCTCGCTGATGACCGCGTTCAAGCTCTCCTGCAACGCCGCGTTCGCCGAGCTGGGCATCAAGTACGGCGCCGACGACCTCAAGGCACAGGCAGCCGCGTTCGGCATTGGCCCCGACTCGCCAGCCATCCCGCTCGCCGTCGCCGACTCCACCGTCGGCACCATCCCCGACCCGGCGGCGCTCGGCCAGTCCAGTATCGGCCAACGCGACGTCGCGATGACCCCGCTGCAGAACGCGGTGGTCGCCGCGACCGTCGCCAACGGGGGCGTGCGCATGGAGCCGTACCTGGTCAAGCAGCTGCAGGGCCCAGATCTTTCAACGCTGTCCACGACGCAGCCCAAGTCGCTGGGCCAGTCCGTCTCCCCTGAGATCGCCGCCACCCTGACGGAGATGATGGTGGAGTCGGAGAAGAACACCTCCGGCTTCGGCAGCATCCCCGGCCTCGAGATCGCCTCCAAGACGGGCACCGCCGAGCACGGCTCCACACCCAAGGAGACCCCGCCGCACGCCTGGTACATCGGCTTCGCGCCCGCCAACAACCCGACCATCGCCATCGCAGTCCTCGTCGAGGACGGCGGTGACCGGGGGTTGGCGGCCACCGGCGGCTCCGTCGCATCCCCGATCGGTCGCGCCGTGATGGCCGCCGCGACGCAGGGAGGCTGACATGGCACTGCAAAGTGGCGCGACTATCGCGGACCGCTACCGCCTGCAGCGGCACATCGCCACTGGCGGCATGGGCGCCGTGTGGGAATCGATGGACCTGCGGCTGGACCGGGCCGTCGCCGTCAAGGTCCTCAAACCCGAGTACTCCGACGACCCCGAGTTCCTCGAGCGCTTCCGCGCGGAGGCCCGCACCACCGCCAAACTGAACCACCCCGGCATCGCCAACGTCTACGACTACGGCGAGACCACCGACCCCAACGGCTCCTCCATTCCCTACCTCGTGATGGAGCTGGTCCGCGGCGAGGCGCTCAACGCGGTGATCCGACGCATGGGCGTGATCCCCGTCGACCTCGCGCTGGACATGCTCGAGCAGTCCGGCCGGGCTCTGCACGTTGCCCACCAGGCCGGCCTGGTGCACCGCGACGTCAAGCCCGGGAACATCCTCGTCACGCCGACAGGCCAGGTGAAGATCACCGACTTCGGCATCGCGAAGGCCGTCGACGCCGCGCCAGTGACCCGCACCGGCATGGTGATGGGGACCGCGCAGTACATCGCGCCCGAGCAGGCCATGGGCCAGGAGGCGACTGCCGCGTCGGACGTGTACTCGCTCGGCATCGTCGGCTACGAGGTGCTCGGCGGACGCCGCCCGTTCCAGGCGGACAGCACGTTCGCGATCGCCCAGGCCCACATCAACGACACCCCGGCGCCGCTGCCGAACACGATCCCGGCGAATGTGCGCGAGCTGATCGACTACACCCTGACCAAGGACCCGGCGCAGCGCTATCCCGACGGCGGGGCGTTCGCCGACGCCGTTGCGGCCGTGCGCGCGGGCCGCCGGCCACCACCTCCGGTCGGCGCCTCCATGGTTGCCGCCAGGGCCGCGGACGCCCCGGCGACCGCGATGATCAGCTCGGCGCAGATGCGCGCCGACCAATACCGCCCGCCCGTCGACACGGGCTACCCCGACGACGCGCCGTCGGGCATGTCCAAGGGCCAGAAGAACCTCGCCATCACCGCGGGCATCCTGCTGTTGCTCGCCGCGATGATCGCTGGCGGCATCGTCCTGGCGAACCTGCCCCAGTCCGCCACCGTGGACAAGACGCCCGCGACCCCAACGCGCACGACCACCTCGGCCGTGCCCACCACAACGCGGACGACGCCGCCGCCCAGGACCACCAGTCAGGCTCCGACCACGACGTCCAGCCCGACCAGCACCGAGCCGACGACCACACGCGAGACCCCGACAACTACCCGCTCGACGACAACCACAACGCAGCCGACGACCACCGAGCCGTCCACCACCTCCACGTCGACGAGCCCCTCGTCGAGCGCCTCGTCGAGCAGTGCCACGGGGGCGATGTTCAACATTCAAGGTGCGCAGGCACCACGCGGCGCGACCGGATACTCTGATGAAATGCCAGCCGGTCACACCCCGGCCTACGACGGGGAGCAATAGGAATGACGACACCGCAGGAGCTCTCCGGCCGGTATCTGCTGGGCGAGACCATCGGGTTCGGCGGCATGTCCGAGGTGCACCTGGCCCGGGATCAGCGCCTCGATCGCGACGTCGCGATCAAGGTGCTGCGCGCCGATCTCGCCCGTGATCCATCCTTCTACCTGCGGTTTCGCCGCGAGGCGCAGAACGCGGCCTCGCTGAACCACCCGTCCATCGTCGCGGTCTACGACACCGGCGAGGCGGACACTGACGAGGGCCCGCTGCCGTACATCGTCATGGAGTACGTCCAGGGCGACACACTTCGGGACCTCGTGCGCAACGACGGCCCCTTCGACCCGCGCCGCGCGTCCGCCGTCATCGCGGACGTGTGTGCGGCCCTGGACTTCAGCCACAAGAACGGCATCGTCCACCGGGACATAAAGCCGGCGAACATCATGATCAACCTCGCCGGCGAGGTGAAGGTCATGGACTTCGGCATCGCCCGCGCGATGTCCGACGCGACCAGCACCATGACGCAGACCGCGGCCGTGATCGGCACCGCGCAGTACCTCTCGCCGGAGCAGGCCCGCGGCGAGCGTGTCGACGCCCGCTCCGACATTTACTCCATGGGCTGTGTGCTGTTCGAGATCCTCGCCGGCGAGCCCCCGTTCACCGGCGACTCTCCCGTGGCCGTCGCATATCAGCACGTCAGCGAGGAGCCCCCGGCGCCGTCGTCGATAAACCCGGACATTTCTCCGGAGCTGGACTCCATCGTCCTCAAGGCGATGAGCAAGAACCCGGCGAACCGCTACCAGAATGCCGCCGAGATGCGCGGGGACCTGGTAAGCGTGCTCTCCGGGCAGCGCCCGTCCGCGCCGATGGTGATGACGGACGAGGAGCGCACCACCATCTTCGGCGCCGTGCAGCCCGGCCCGCAGCGCGCCGCCGCCCCCATCCCGGCGGCCGTCGCGCGGGAGGACGTCGACGAGCACAAGCCGGGCAACAAGGGTCTGCGCTGGATCGCCGCCGCCCTCGCCGTCGTCTTGATCGCGGGCTTGGGGCTGTTTTTCGCCTTCCGGGGTCCCGACTCCGCCATCCAGGTCGCCATCCCCGATGTGTCCGGGCAGGCGATCAGCGATGCGCAGGCCAAGCTGCAGCAGGACGGCTTCAAGACGTCCGTGCAGACCAAGCCGGATCCGCAGGTGGCAGAGGGGATCGTGATCAACACCTCGCCCGCGTCGGGCATCTTGGTCGACAAGGGCGAGATCATCACCCTGAACCTCTCCTCCGGGCCGGAGAAGGTCGCGGTGCCCACGCTCGTCGGGCTGACCCAGGACCAGGCGCACCAGGCCCTGACCGCCGCCGGCCTGCTGGTCGGCGAAGAAATCGAGCACAAGGCCTCCACCGAGGAAGATTTGGACAAGGTGGTCGGCCAGAATCCGTCCGCCGCCGCCAACGTCAGCAAGGGCTCCGCCGTCACCCTGATCGTCGGCAGCGGCCCTGAGCAGGTCCGCATCCCCGATGTGAAGGGCCAGACCCAGACACAGGCCGTCGGCAATATCGAGGGCGCCGGGTTCAAGACCAGCACCACGCAGGCCGACTCGGCCGAGCCCGAAGGCACCGTCCTGAGCACCAGCCCCGCTGGCGGCGCGAAGGCCGACAGCGGCTCGATCGTCACCATCACCGTGTCAAAGGGCAACCAGATCTCCATGCCCAGCCTGGACGGGCAGACCATCTCGCGGGCCGTCGACACGCTGCGCGCGGCAGGCTGGACCGGCACCGAGGCCAATATTGTGCAGCGCCCCATCCAGACTCTGGACCCGGGAGCCGTTGGCAAGATCCGAGGCCAGCAGCCCGCCTCCGGTGGGCCGGTGGCCAAAACCGCGAACGTGACCGTGGAGGTCGGAGTCCTCGGGATCCCCTGATCCTGCGCCGGCCTCGCCCGAGACCAATACGCCGCGATTCCGTTGAGCCGCCGCACTTGCAAGTGCGGCCGATCGATGGAATCGCGGCGTTCTCGTCGGTGGGGCGGGAGCGGAGGCGGGGGGCGGGCCTAGCGCAGGGTGGACTGCACCGTCGCGGCCATCTCCGCCTCGAGCCGATCCACCAGGACCGGGTTGATGACGGTCCCGCAGGTGGCCAGCCAGTTCGCCAGCATCCGGTGCCCGCCCTCGGTGAGGACCGACTCCGGGTGGAACTGCACGCCCTGGATTGGCAGCTCGGCATGGCGCATGGCCATCACGACGCCGGTGTCAGTGTGGGCGGTCACCAGCAGCTCGGCCGGGATCGTGTCCTCCCGGACCGTCAGCGAGTGATAGCGCGTGGCCGTGAACGGGTTGGACAGCCCGGCGAGTACGCCGGTGCCGTCGTGGGTGACGGGGCTGGTCTTGCCGTGCCGCAACTCCGGGGCCCGCTCGACGACGGCGCCGAACACCGCGCCGATCGCCTGATGGCCCAGGCACACGCCCAGCAGCGGCTTCGATAGCTCCGCGCACAGGCGGATCAGGTCCATGCTGGCGCCGGCGCGATCTGGGGTGCCGGGACCGGGGCTGATCAACACGCCGTCGAAGTCCGCGATCGCCGCCGGCAGATCCTGCAGCCGCTCGTCGTCATTGCGCCACACCTGCGCGTCGACCCCAAGCTGGCCCAAGTACTGGACCAGGTTGAACACGAAGCTGTCGTAGTTGTCGATCACGAGGATGCGCATGCCGGCAACTTTACCCAGCGCCGCAGGCAGACCCTTGGCCAGCGCCATCGTCAGCTGTGGGGGACAGTCGCGAACTGCAGCCGCGGGGACGCGGTGCTCGCGGCCACGGTCAGGTTCTGCGCGGCCTCCACCTGGTAGCCGAGCCCGTAGCGCGCCGCGTATTGCCGGTAGACCTGCACGCCCGGCTGCGCCTCGAGCGCGGCCTTCATCTCGTCGATCGGACCGATTGCGCGCATCGTATAAGGCGGGCTATAGGTCCGGCCGCCGAGCAGCAGGGTGTTGCCGATGCAGCGCGGTGCCGTCATCGCGTCGATCCGCTGGTCCTGCATTTGGATAGCCGTCGCCCCGCCTGCCCACAGCGCGTTGAGCACGGCCTGCACGTCCTGCTGGTGCACCACAAGATCGTTCGGGGTGGCCCCGGCCGGGTAGTCGCCGAAGTCGTCGCGGACGGCGTCGGTGAGGGTGACGGTGAGCCCCGGCCCGGAGACCTCGGTCAGTGTCCCCGCCACCTGGTATCCGCCAGCCTGCGACAGCAGCCCGGCGACGCCCGCGTCCGCTCCGGCGGCCTGCTGCTGCGCGCCGTCGATATCGCCCCGCAGCCCGTCTAGCGTGCTCTCCGCCTGCTCGACCCCGAGTTGGGCCTGCCGAACCAGGTCGGAGAGCCGCGCGGAGTCCGCGGTGCGCAACTCGCGCCCCTGCGAGGTCGCATACGTCACCGACAACAGCAAACCCATCGCCAGGAAGATGACGGGAACAGCCCACCGCCAATTCGGTCGCGGCGGTCGCTTCCTGGGGCCATCTGCGTTCGCGATCGCGGACCCCTCTCTACGCGCGGGAAAGCTGGCCGAAGATGTCTGGCTGGCCACAGTTAGGTTAGCGTGTGTGTAGGAGTGTCTGCTTTTCCACTCATCAACACCGCGCGGCGGCGATCGACCCCGCAACCACATGAGCCAGTGAGGATGTCATGCCAAAGTCCAAGGTCCGCAAGAAGAAGACGGCCGCCGCGGCCACCGCGAACAATCGGACTCCGGTGAAGGTCTCCGGCGGCCCCTCGAGCACCCTCTATGTCTCGATCATGCTCGGACTGATGATATTCGGCCTGTTGTGGCTCGTCGTGATGTATCTGGCGGGTTCCGCGAGCTGGCTCACATGGATGGACAACATCGGTGCCTGGAACTACCTGATCGGGTTCGGATTCATGGTCTCCGGCCTGCTTATGACCATGAATTGGCGCTAGGTGTGTGTCCACAGGGAGCGAAATTACATGGGTGTAACTTATGCACAGTGTGCATAACCCCTGTGCATAACTCCCCAAAGTCTGTGGACAGGTTGTGGAACTGCGGTGGATAACTCCCCAAACTCCCCAAACTCCACCGAATGGGCGCCGAAGATGGCGAGCGTGGTCGCCGCCGGAGTGGGCGCCGTCGTCATGGCGATCGCCACGGTCGGCGTCGGCAACGACCCCATCGGGTGGTTCCTGCTAGGCCTCGCGGCAGTCATCCTCGCGGTGATCGCCGTGACGGGCTTCATTGTCCGGCCCCGGCTGGCGCTCCTGCCCGGCGCGCGGCCGCGTATCGCTGTCCGCACGCTATTCAGCAGCCACGAGTACGACGCGAGCCAGATATACCGATTGCGCGTCGTGAAGTACCCGCGCATGGGCCGCCGCGTGCCGATCCTCGAGATCGACGTCCGCGAGCCCGAGGAGAAGCTCCTCCTGCTCACCCGCTGGGATCTGGGGATGAACCCCGACCGCGTCTTCACCGTGCTGGCTGAGGCCGGCATGGTGCCGCCGGCCCCCAAAGCCCTCTAGCCTCGGCCCGCTCGCAACGCCGTGCCACGATCGCGGCGCGGCGTTGCCCCACTGCTCCCTGCGGTGTTCTCCAAGGATCCGCATCCTCGGCCGATGGACCCCAAGCAAGGCCCGCGTGGCACGACTATGCCTCGGACACGCACAGCGGCGCGTTCCGGCCAAAGCCCCTACCGGCGGCTTTCTGCTTTCCTGCACGCACACATTGACGTGACTCCGATCACTTAGTACTGTCATTCCTCAGTTCCGCATATGCGTATACTCTTCCCTAGTTAAGGATTCGAGATGACCGATACGCCCTCCGAGAGTGGCGACTCCCCACCACACGCCAGCGTCCGGGGTCGCAACCGCTCTCGCGTTCGTCCCCGCGGGAAGCTACTGAAGGCCGGGGTCTCCGCCCTCCTCGTCGGATCGGTCACGGCAATCGCAGGCTGTACCGCCACAACAACTAACGCCGATGGCGACACCGTCCTCAAGGTCGCCGACAGCTTCGCCGCAACCCACCCCATCGGTCGCAGTGGCACAAAAGTCTTCCTGGACATCCTCGAGACAGAGGGCCCCGTAGCCAACCTTCAGATTGAGCACTTCGCATCCGGCCAACTCGGAAAGCAACGCGACATGCCCGCGCTCCTCCGCACGGGCGTCGCGCAAATCGCCGCAGTCTCGCCCGCGTATGTCGGAACCCAGCTGCCGCTGTCCAATGTCGGCGATCTCCCCGGCTTCACCCAGGATTCATGCGCTGGGGCCGATGCGGTCCGCGAGATCATGCAACCCGGCAGCACACTCTTCGAGGCAGAACTCCTGCGCCAGGACATTCACCCCCTGTGGGTCGCATTCATCCCCGGCTACGAGGCGATGAGCGGCGACTTCCCCATCGAGTCCGTCGCAGACCTCCACGGCAAGATCATGCGCTCGACCGGTGGCGCAGCCGACCGCGTGGTCGATGTGGCTGGCGCCGCAGGCGTATCGATGCCCCTCGGCGACCTGTACGAGTCGATCTCCCGAGGCACTGTCGAAGGAACCCTTGCCAGCCCCCTCAGCGTCACTCCCTACAAACTCGAGGAGGTGTTGCGGTACTCCACAGACGGTGCCCAGTTGGGTTCATTTACCGCCACCTACTCCATGTCCCACTCCGAGTGGCTAAGCATGACTGACGGGCAACGGGCATTGATGACAAAAGCGTCCGATGCCGCCCAGAGCGCAGTCTGCGTCGAAATCAACCAGGCGATGGAGACATCAAAGGTGGCGATGCGCGAGGCCGGAGTGCAGATGTCTGAGGTGAAGGACACGGACCGTGCGGCCTGGGCCGCGATCTACGGGACGGTGCAGCAGGAGTGGACCCGGGACCTGGAGAGCATGGGGCTACCCGCCCAGCAGGTTCTCGACGAATTCTCCGACGCACTCGCACGTGCAGAGGACCAGCACGGAGGGATGGACCAGTGAGCACGCAAGTCCTCGAGACAATCGTCCACGCCGAGGGGCGCGGAGCGGGCCAGCGAACCACCTTCGGATACCTAACCCCGGATCACCCACGGCTCGACCGATTCCAAAACGGAATATCCGCGTTCTGCGCGGCGATCTCCGGCATCGCCGTGGTTCTGATCGCCTTGCTGACTGTCGCAGAGGTTGTGGCCCGCGTGCTCTTCAGCACTCCGCTCGGCTGGAACGTCGGCTTCGTAGAGCAATACTTGATGATGGCCATTGCGTTCTTCGGCACAGTGACCGCGTACCGTTCTGGCGCTCACGTCGCGGTCACATCCATCTTCGAGAAGACCCCGGTTATTGCGCGCAAGATGTTATTGATCGTGGCGTACATCGTCATTATCCTGGGGCTCGTATTCTTCATCTACTCCGGAACCCGCGCAGCCAATTTCTCATTCATCACCGATGAAGCTCCGCCGCCCGGCATGGCAGATCTGTCATGGCCCACATGGTGGTGGAAATCGATCATCCCCGTAGCGGCAATCCTTGGACTCATCGTGGTCGCAATCGACCTCTTTCGCGAGCTCACAGCTCCGCTGAAGGACGTCGTCACCGACTACGAAGCCGGCGAAATCCCGGAGGGACACTGACATGCTCGCACTCGGAATTGTCGCACTACTTCTCCTCCTCATCCTTATCCGCGTTCCCGTATCGTTCGCCATCATCGGGGCTGGCATTGTAGGGCTCTTCCTCATCGGCGGTCTGCCAATTGTGGATGGCGTCATGCAGACTGCGCCGGCGACCTCAATTATGAGTTACTCTCTCTCCGCCGTGCCGCTATTCATCCTGATGGCGCAGTTACTCATGCTGTCGGGACTGCTGGACTCATTGTTCGGCGCCGCCAGGGCCATGGTCGGCCGGGTCCGAGGGGGCACCGCCGTCGCTTCGGTGGCGGCTGGCACCGCATTTGCCGCCGTCTCAGGATCGTCGACAGCGTCAGCTGCCACCTTGGCCCAGACCACCACTGTCAAAATGATCGACGAGGGCTATAGCCCCAAGACCGCGAGCGGCATGGTCGCCGTCGTCGGCACGCTCGCCGCCATGATCCCGCCATCCATCATCCTGGTGTTCTATGCCATCACCGCTGAGGTAAGCGTGGGGGACCAGCTCATCGCCGGCTTCCTTCCCGGCATCATTATCGCCGCCGCACTCATCGTGACGCTGTATGTGACGATGGCCCGCAACCCGCAATCAGTGCCGGTGGGCATGCGGGCGTCGTGGCAGGAAAAGGGCCACGCGGTGATGACCGCCTCGCCCCTCATCTTGGTGTTCGTCGCGGTCGTCGGATCCATCTACATCGGGGTTGCCACGCCCACCGAGGCCGCAGCGCTGGGCTGCCTATCCGCACTGCTCCTCGTCGTCGCCAAGCGTCGGTTCACTCTGGTCGCCGTCGGAAGAGTTCTTGTGGAGACGGTGAAAACAACGGCGATGATCTTCGCGATCATCGTGGGCGCCCACATCTTTGGACACTTCCTCACTGAGACTCGAGTTACGGTGTCGATTGTGAGTTGGGTTGGCTCATTGGCTGTCCCGGCCTTCGTGGTCATGTTGGCGATTGCCCTGATCTATGTGGTTCTGGGGTTCTTTATGGACCAAATCGCCATCATCGCCCTCACGGTGCCCGTGGTGCTCCCCTTGGTTCTGGACCTTGGCTATGACCCAATCTGGTTCGGGATCTTCGTCGTCCTCCTGGCCGAAGTGGGCATGGTCACTCCCCCCATGGGACTTAATGTCTTCGTTGTCGCCAAGGCGGCGGGCCAACGTGTCGAGGAAGTGTTCCGCGGCGCCGCCCCCTATGTCGTGACGATGCTCCTCGTTGCACTGACCTTCCTTATATTCCCCGAGATCGTGCTGTGGATTCCCGGAACGGCGTAGCTAGTTCACCCAGCTTCTCGTGCCCTATCCAACGTCCCGACAACCATGAACAGGAACTGCGCAATGAATGACTCCGCCCCCCTCCTCGTCCACCGCGATAACCACGTGGAGACGTGGACGCTGAACCTTCCGGACACCCGCAATCCCATCTCCGACGCAGCCATGATCGAGGCGCTGTGCGAACAGATCGCGATTGTCAACGCTGACCCGGATGTCCGTGCGGTCGTCCTCACCGGATCCGGCAAGGCCTTCTCTGCCGGTGGGAACGTCAAACATATGGTCGACAGGGAAGGCATGTTCGGCGGTACGCCGTACCAGTTGCGGGATGGCTACCGTCACGGCATCCAGCGAATTCCCCGCGCGCTGTACCACTGCGAGGTGCCCGTGGTCGCCGCAGTGAACGGCCCCGCGGTCGGCGCCGGCTGCGATCTGGCATTGATGTGCGATATGAGGGTGGCGTCGACGAAGGCGTTCTTCGCCGAGAGCTTTGTGCAACTTGGCATCGTCCCCGGCGACGGTGGCGCTTGGCTGCTGACGAAGGCGATCGGACCAGCGCGGGCGGCCGAAATGGCGCTGACCGGCGACCGGGTGTCCGCGGAGAGCGCCCTCGAATGGGGCCTGGTGAATCAGGTTGTCGAGCCGGAGGAACTGCTCGACGCCGCGACGGCGCTTGCCGCGCGCGTGGCAAAGAACCCGCCGCACGCCGTGCGGATGTCGAAGAAGCTGCTGCGGGAGTCGCAGCAACAGTCGCTGGAGTCGGTGCTCGAATTGTCCGCCGCGATGCAATCCCTCGCCCATCACACAGAGGACCACCGGGAGGCGCTCGCCGCTTTCAGTGAGAAGAGAGCCGGCAACTACATCGGGCGGTAAGCCGGACGGCGGGGCTTGGCGCGACATCGCCAAGCCCTGGTGCCCATTCCGGCCGTGTCAGCGGAATCCCCACGCTTGGGCGTGCCGAATGCATATCTCGGTGAGCTCATCACGGCGTTCGCTGATCACACCTGCCCAACCGATGACACCAACGGTGGCGATGGTTCGCCCTCGTTCACGTAGCGCCACGGAGACTCCATCACCGCTATCCACAGCGACCGTCGGGGCGACGCAAACGCCGGTCTCGCGGAGTTCATCCAGCGATCGGAGGAACTGCTCGGCAAACTCCGCGTCCTCGGCGGGGCGAGAGTTGAGATAGGACCAGATATCGCGGCGTTCGCGGTCCGCGAGCAGGAGCCATCCCGCCGATGTCCGGAGCAGGGACCGTCGTAGCCGGTTCTCGGCAAGGTATGCGAAATGCGGGTCAGAGGAGACGTGATCAATATAGAAGAGGTTGTCTCCCACCGCGGTGGACAGCGCGGTTGTCAACCCGGTCTCGGTGTGGACCTGCTCCAGCTGCTCGTGACTGATCGAAGTCACCGGCGGGCGTCCCGCAAGCACATTAAGCAGGTAGGGCGCGGTGCCGAGCGTGTAGATGAGGTCGCGCTCGTCGAGGTATCCCACTGCCACCAGTCCATTGAGCAGGCCCTGGACCGAGCTGACTGGCGCATTCAGCGACTTGGCGATCGACGTCAAGGTGAGCCCAGTGCCGGAACGGGCGACGAGCTCCATCATGGCGGCAACGCGATCGACCATCCGATGGCGCGGACGCTCAGCGACCTTCTCTGCGGGGGCTATGCCAGTGCCTTTGCCGTTCGGAGGGCCGGCTCCGTGATCTATCGCGTCTGTCATGCGATCAGGTTAGCAAGACCCCTACCTACCTATGTAGGTAATAGGTTCCGGTATTGCGTAATCATAAGTGATCGGGAATAGTCGATCAGAGCCCCGGATTTACCCATCTACTTCCCATCCGCCTTCACCAGGAGCACCCATGAGTTCCACCCTCGCGCCACGGACCACAGTGGCGACCGACGAGATGAACGCGTTGCGCGCCAAGGTTCGCGCCTTCCTTGCCGACGAGATCGCCACCGGCCACCTCACCCCGTGGATCGATACGTGGCTCACTCGCTGGGATGAAGAGTTCACACGCCGACTCGCGGAGCGCGGCTGGGTCGGCATCACCATCCCCACCAAGTACGGCGGAGGCGGCGGCACGCACCTCGAGCGCTTCGTCGTCACTGAGGAACTGCTGTCGGTGGGCGCACCCGTCGCCGCCCAGTGGGTTGCCGACAGGCAGATCGCGCCATCGCTCCTGAGCTACGGCACGGAGGAGCAAAAGGAGAAGTACCTGCCCCGCATTGCGGCGGGCGAATGCTGCTTTGGCATCGGAATGAGCGAACCGGACTCTGGCTCCGACCTCGCCAGTGTCCGGACCAAGGGCATCAAGGTGGACAGCGGCTGGCGTGTGACCGGCACCAAGGTCTGGACCTCCGGGGCCCAACACGCGGAGGCGTTCATCGCACTCGCGCGGACAGAGCCGCTCGACCCATCCCACAGACACGCCGGGCTGAGCCAGTTCATCGTCGATCTCCGCGGCGAGGGCGTCACAATCCGGCCCATCATCTCTCTGTCCGGAGACCATCACTTCAATGAAGTGGTCCTCGAGAGCGTCTTCGTCCCGGACGAGATGGTTTTCGGTCAGCTTGGAAACGGTTGGGAGCAAGTCAACTCCGAGCTTGCCTTTGAGCGCAGCGGCCCGGAGCGGTTCCTCTCATCGTTCCGCCTATTCGCCGCCGAGATCGCCGCAATCTCCGCCGGGACCCTGCCGGAACGCTCAGACCTTGGCCGCTCCGTCGCCAGAATGGCCAGCCTGCACAACCTGAGCCAGAACGTCGCCGGCGCGCTGCAGCGGGGCGAGCCAGCCGACACGGCCGCCGCGCTAGTGAAATTGCTCGGCACAACCACGGAGGGCGACCTCGTGGACGCTGTGTCAACACAACTCGGCGACAACGTGCGGCCGGCAGCCGGCGGATCCGCCTCGCTATCGGAGATCAAGGGCCTGCTCCGCGCCGGCCTCCACCAGCGCCCGGGCTTCACGCTCCGTGGCGGCACCAACGAAATTCTGCGCGGCGTGATCGCGCGGGGACTGGGGATGCGCTGATGACCACCGCGACCAATACGGCCGACCTCACGGTCGATGCCGACCTCCAGCAGATGATGACGCAAGTCCTGGCCGTGTTCTCCGGCCCCACCGCCGACCCCGCCCCCAATGCGGTGTGGTCAGCGCTCACAGAGGTGGGACTCGCCCGGCTCACTGCCTCTGAACTGTCCGGGGGCAGCGGGGCAGGCTGGGCCGAGGCCGCGGCACTGCTGCGCACCGCGGCCGCTGCCGGTGTCGCCGTCCCCTATGCGGAGACGGACCTGCTCGCCGGGCCGCTCCGCCGGGCGGCCGGTGTGGATGACTCGTCGGATTCCACCGCCACCGTCGCGCTGCTCGATAGCGATGGCACCGCGTTCGAGGTCCCATGGGCCGGCAGCACCACGACCATCACGTGCGTGCGGAAGGCTGGACAAGGCTACGAACTCGCTGACATCAAGACCGAGGACCTCAGCATCGTGCCCGGCGAGGGCCTCTCCGCCGTGCCAATCGGCACGGTGAGCGTTGCCAAGGACGTCGAATGGACACCCGTGGACGCCGACGCGGTCAACGCTCATGTCCTGCGCGGTGCCCTTGTTCGCGCTCTGCAGTGCGTGGGTGCGATGGAGGGGATGCTGGCCTCGGCGATCGAGCACAGCGTCGCCCGCAATCAGTTCGGCCGAGCGCTCGCAAAATTCCAATCGGTTCAGAACCTGGTGGTCGACGTCGCCGCCGAGTCCGTTCTCGCGCGCGCCGCCGTCGACACCGCGCTGGCGGGAGCCATCGCCAACGACCTCACCGGGGAACTCTCCGAGTTCCAGATAGCCGTGGCCCGCAGTGTCGTGTCCCAAGCCATCGCGGTTGCCGTCCGAAACACCCACCAGGTGCATGGCGCGATCGGCACCACGCATGAACACACCCTGCACCGACTCACACTGCCCGTGTTGCAGTGGCGCGGCGAGTTCGGATCGGCCGCATTCTGGGAATCGTTCCTCACGCACACTGCCGTGGCCAACGGCATGGACGGCGCATGGCGAATGGTCGTGGAAGGAACCCCCATCGACAATGCCGCCGCCGCCTATCTCAAGGCCGTAGCCACAGTCTGAGTCCGCCAGCCTCCCGCCGGAAGTAGAGAACCGCCTTATGGTCCCGCCGCTCGCCCGGCTATTCATCGCCGCCGTGCTCATCAACGGCGCGTATGACGCTGTGCGGTTGGCGGTCTCGTACCGGGTGCTTGCGCTAGGCGGCGACGGTGTCTCCGTCGGCGTAGTGACCGCGATGTTCTCTGTGTTGCCGATGCTCCTTGCGCTCTACTTCGGCCGGCTGGTGGACCGAAAGGGCAGCTGGGGAGTCCTTGCCGCCGGCACAATTTTGTCGATGGCCGCCGTCGGCCTCGCAACTCTGTCCACAACGATCGCCATCCTCGCTATCGCGAACACGGCCCTTGGACTGGGCCAGGTCCTGACGATGATTGGCGCTCAGGGCTTCATCATGGAGCTCACAGAGCCTGGCCGGCACGTCAATGGGTTTGCGATGTTCACGCTTGCCGTGTCCGTCGGCCAGTCGGTGGGCACTCCGGCCATGGGCGCTCTTCTACAGGCCGGGCGCGATGGCGACATCGTCAACACCAACGTCGCGCTTTTCGTCATGGGAGTTGCGATCGCGCTCGCTATCCCCCTCGTACTCTCACTACCGCGTTCCAACGCTTCCCTTCGACAGTCCGGCCGGCCAGATGTGGCGACGATGCCCGCCCTGTTACGACGTTCTGGCATGGTCCCCGCCATCTTCGCGGCCCTCATTGTCATCACCGGGATCGACCTGATCACCGCGTATCTTCCTGTCATCGGCGAGGCCGCCGGCCTGAGCCCGATGGTCATCGCGCTTCTGGTGGCGCTTCGATCGGTGTTCTCCATGATCTCCCGAGCCACCATGCCCTGGGCCCTTCGCCGCTGGTCGCAAACTGCGATCCTGATCGCCTCGCCGGCGATCACCGCGCCGGCGGTCCTGCTCGTCGGTATCTCCCAGAATGTCTACGTGATGGGCTTCTGCCTGGCACTCGTCGGCTACTTCTGGGGGATGAACCAGCCCGTCACCATGAACTGGGTAATCACCGCCGCGCCTGCCGCCGACCGGGCCGCAGCCTTGTCCCTTCGACTCACCGGAAACCGGGCCGCCCAGGTGGTGATCCCGCTCGGCACAGGCGCCGTCGCGGGGTTCGCCGGGGCAGGGAGCGTCTTTCTAGTATCCGGCGCACTCACCGCAGCATCCGCTGTGTCGACCACTCTTTCACTGCGGCGAAAACCTGTCGCAGAACTGGGGAAGGTTGCAGCTCGCGCTGCCAGCCGATAGCTCCTCGGCTCCCCGCCGACCATGACCGCAGAATCACTCCGAACACGAACAGAAAGTGCAGCCATGACCACCTCCGCGTCCGAATCATCAACCGCGCAAGCATTGCCACCACGCTCCGGGGCGCTCACCGACCTCAGGATTGTCGATCTGTCGCGCGTGCTCGCCGGGCCGCTGTGCGCACAGATGTTGTCGGATCACGGCGCGGACGTCATCAAGGTCGAGCCGCCCGCCGGTGATGAGACCCGGGAGTGGGGCCCACCGTTTGTCAAGCCCGGACACAGCGCCTACTTCGACGGCCTCAACCGGAACAAGCGGAACATCAGCATCGACCTGCGTATGGAAGCCGGCCAGAAGCTACTTCGCACCATGCTGGCAGAGGCCGACGTGCTCGTTGAGAACTTCAAGGCTGGCACGCTCGAGAGGTGGGGCCTGAGCGACGAGGTGATCGCCACGGAGTTCCCCCGCCTTATCCACTGCCGGATCACCGGCTACGGGGTCACCGGCCCGCTTGGCGGCGCGCCCGGCTACGACGCCATCATGCAGGCCATGTCAGGCCTGATGAGCATCAATGGCGAGGCCGACGGCCAGGCCATGCGCATCGGAATCCCCTTGGTGGACATCATCACCAGCCTCAATGCGATGAATGGCATCCTCATGGCGGTGCATGTTCGCGAAAAGACGGGGCGTGGCCAACTCGTAGATCTCGCATTGCTCGACAACGCCGTGTCGATCTTGCATCCGCACGCCGGGAAATGGTTCGCCACCGGTATGCCTCCAGAGCGAACTGGGGTGGCGCACCCCACCATTTGCCCGTACGAGACCTTCTACTGCGCCGACGGGCCGTTTTTCATCGGCACTGGCAATGACCGCCAGTTCCGCTCTCTCGTCGCCGCCCTCGATGCGGATGATCTTCTCGACGATGGCCGGTTCATCACCAACTCAGACCGATTGGCGCACTCCGCCGAGTTGCGCAAGATCCTCGGTGACCTCGTCTCGCGCTGGCAACGTGATGATCTCGCCGATGCCCTGCGAGCGGCCGGAGTGCCCTCGGGCGCCGTCAACGATGTCGGGGAGGCATTGAATATGCCGCAGGTGCGGCACCGCGACATGGTCGTGGAGCTAGATGGCTACCGGGGTGTTGGCATCCCCGTGAAGTTGTCCGAATCGCCGGGATCCGTCCGCTTCGGCCCCCGCGCGCGGGGCGCCGACACCGAGGCACTGCTCGCAGAGTTCCAGGTTGACGACGACGTGGCCGCACAACTCTGGGATACAGGGGTGCTCACGAAGTAGCCGGCAGACCCTGCGCTAGAAGTGCAGGGTCGCCAGCACCGGCCCGTACTGCTCACGGAGGCCGACTACTCGTAGCGCGATCAGCGCCACCTCCACCACCAGGACGGCGGCGAGGATGCCGAAGCCCAATTGGGCGATGTGCGCGACGGTGGGGCGTTTGCGGCCGATGAGCTGCATGAGCTGGGGCGCGTAGATGATGCCCGCGACGGCGACGCTGCCCGCGACGAGGCCGCCGGCGTGGCCCAGCCACGAGATGCCGGGCACGGTGACCGAGATGATCACGTTGAGCACGATCACGCCAATGATCATGTTGGCGTTGCGTTTGAGGCGCAGCAGAATGATCAGGATCGCGCCGAACAGGCCGAACACCGCACCCGAGGCGCCGGCGGTCTGCGAGTTGACCGCGCCGAACATCACGGCCGCCGAGCCGCCGAGCAGCGCCAGGAGATACACGGCGCTGTATCGGATCCGGCCGAGCGCGTTCTCGCAGGCAATGCCCACGACATAGAGCGCGTACATGTTCACGGCCAGATGGATGAGGCCGTAGTGGAGGAAGCCGCTGCCGATCAACCGGATCACATCGCCGTTGGCGACCATGCCCGGGACCAGGACCAGACGGTTGAAGAAGTCTGAGCCGCGATGGTTGTCGAGGATGCTGGAGGACTGCGCCGCGGTGACCACATAGGCCAGCACGTTCAGCACGATCAGCGTGTAGGTGACGATGGGGATGCCCGCGAAGGGCGTCTTGGCGGCCGTCCGCTGCGGCACACCGGCCGCGGTCACCGCCTGCGCGTGGCCGCGCTGGTCCTGGGCGACGCAGTCGACGCAGTGGAAGCCGACGGGCGCCGGGCGCAGGCAGTCCGGGCAGGCAGGCCGCCCGCACCGCGCGCAGGACAGGCCCGTGGGTCTATCAGGGTGGCGAACGCATCCCGGCTGGGGATGCTGTTGATGTCCCCAGCCGGGAGCGTTCACGTACTAGACCTGCTCGATGGTGATGGAGTTGATCTTGACCTCGTCGGTCGGACGGTCCTGGCGGTCCACCGCGGTGGTGCCGATGGCGTCGACGATGGTGCGCGAGTCCGCGTCCAGCACCTCACCGAAGATGGTGTGCTTGCGGTTCAGGTGCGGCGTCTTGGCCGTGGTGATGAAGAACTGCGAGCCGTTGGTGCCCGGGCCGGCGTTGGCCATGGCCAGCAGGTACTCACGGTCGAACTGCAGCTCCGGGTGGAACTCGTCCTTGAAGTTGTAGCCGGGGCCGCCGCGGCCGGTGCCGGTGGGGTCACCGCCCTGGATCATGAAGTTGGCGATGATGCGGTGGAAAACGGCGCCATCGTAGAACGGGCCGGACTCGGAGCCCGACGCGTTCTTGGTGCTGTAGTCCTTGGAGCCGTCGGCGAGGCCGATGAAGTTGGCCACCGTCTCGGGCGCATGATTGCCGAAGAGGGCGATCTTGATGTCGCCACGGTTGGTGTGCAGGGTCGCGGTTGCTGTCGCAATTGAGGAAGTCACGCCACCATGGTGCCATTAGCGGCCTTCTCTGTGTTGCGACACCGCCACCTAGATGTGGTTAGGCTCGGATTCCATGACCACATCTGCCCACGAGGCCCTATCGGCCGGCCGCCCACATCGCGCGCGCACCGTCGCCCTCCTTGTCGGCGCAGCCGCCGTCATCGGCGCCGGCGTCTACTTCCAGCGCCACCGCGAGGAACTCGCCACCCTGGGCGGGCAACACGGGGTGCCGGCATACCCGCAGACCTGACGGGCTCGGTGGCCGCACGTCGGGCCCTGTGCCACGCTGGAAGCATGAAATTCACCCTCTGCCCCTCCCAGCGCGCCCGATGCCGCACATCTGACCGCGGGTGCAAGGCCGCCAAGATCACCTCCGCGGTCCTGCTGTCCGCCCTGGTTGCCAGCGCGGCCGCGGCCGTGATCGCCATGCGTCGCCGCCCTGAGCCACCGGAGCCCGCGGAGGCACCGCCGCGGGTGGATGATCCCCTGCGCTAGGCCGACAAAAGCTGGCAAGACAGCACTGAAGGCGGGCCCAAACTAGGGCCCGCCTTCAGTCCTTCTCGATCAAGCTACGGCGACAGCCGATCCGCAGTGCATGCACTTGGTGGCGCCCATAGGCAGGTCGCTGGAGAGGCAGTCCGGGCAGGCCTTGGTGGGGGCCGGATCGCCGAAGACCTCGTTGCCACGGCGCGCCTCGAAGGCGCGATACGGCACGATCAGCACGAAGTAGATGACCGCCATGAAGATGATGAAGTAGATGATGGCGGAGATGAACGTGCCGAAGTCGATGAACGTCGACGGGTCTTCGTCCCGCAGCTGCACACCCAGACCCGGGCTGTCCGCCCCGCCGGCCGCCGCGATGATCGGATTGATCACCGAGTCCGTGAACGCCTTGACCAGCGTGCTGAACGCGGTCGCGACGACCAGGCCGACGGCGATGATGATGACCTCGCCCTGCATCAGAAAACCCTTAAAGCCTTTAAGCATTCCGTTGTCCTCTCATCGACGTGCCTGATCTGAAAATCCCAGCTCTCACTTTAGAACGTGCTCGGCTATCCCGCCTCCTTTTTGAATCGCCGCGCGCCGAACCAGGCGGCCAGCACCGCCATCGCGATGGTCAGCCCGACACCCCACCAGGCGGCCGCCGAGGTGTACTCGCCGTTGAAGAAGGCGCGGACGCCGTCGACCACGTGCTTGAGCGGGTTGATATCACTCACCCACTGCAGCCATCTCGGTGCCAGCGTCATCGGCAGCAGGATCCCGGAGAGCAGCAGCGCGGGGATCACGAAGGCATTGAGCAGCGGCGCGAACGCATCCTCGCTCTTGAGCGTGAGCGCCAGCCCATAGGAGATCGCGGCGAACGTGAAGCCCAGCAGCGCGACGATGATGATCGTGAGGATCACCCCCAGCACCGGTGCCCGTAGCCCGAGCGGGATCGCGACAAGCGTGAGCACGATCGCCTGCACCACCAGCACCACCACGTCGCGCAAGACGCGGCCTAGCAGCAGCGCCAGCCGGGGGGCCGGCGTCACCCGCTGTGACTCGATGACCCCCGCGCGGTACTCGGCGATCAGCCCGAAGCCCACGAACAGCGCGCCGAACATGGCCAGCTGCACCAGGATCCCCGGGACGAAGAGCTGATAGGCGTTGCCGGTGCCGAGCTGGCTGGCAAGGGGCTTGAGCAGCGGGCCGAACAGCAGCACGTAGAGCACCGGCTGCGAGAGCCCGATCACCACCCAGGCCGGGTTGCGCACGGACAGGCGCATCGAGCGGCGGAAGACCGTCAACGTGTCGCGGACCAGGGTGTTGGTGGTCTGGATGTGCTCCATCACCGCGCTCCGTTCTCGTGTGCCCCGCCGTTGTGTGTGTTGTCGTCGCGCAGCGAACGTCCGGTCAGCGTGAGGAAGACGTCGTCGAGGCTGGGCCGGCGCGATTGGATGCCGACCGGGGTGATCGCCGCGGCGTCGAGCCCGCGGACCAGCTCCATCATCGCGGTGCCAGAGTTGGGGACTCGGCCGCGCGCGTGCCGCCCGTCCGCCTCGGTGAGCTCGGCGCCGGCAATGCCCTCGATCATCGAGCGGACCTGGGCCGCGGTGGCCTCATCCGCGAGCTCCACCTCGATCACGTCGCCGCCCACGCCCGCCTTCAACGCGTCGGGCGTCCCCTCGGCGACGATGCGGCCGTGGTCGATCACGAGGATCCGGTCGCACAGCGCGTCCGCCTCGTCCAGATAGTGCGTGGTGAGGAACACCGTCGTGTCACGTTCGGTGCGCAGCGCGGAGATGTGCTCCCATAGGTTCGCGCGGGCCTGCGGGTCCAGGCCCGTCGTCGGCTCGTCGAGGAAGACCAGCTCGGGGCGGTGGATCAGGCCCATCGCGATATCGAGGCGCCGTCGTTGCCCGCCGGACATCGATTTCGGCTGACGCTTCCACATCCCCTCCAGGTCGAGGGTCTCGAACAGCTCGCGCCCGTGGCTGATCGCCGCCGCCTTGTCCATCCCGTACATCAGCGCGTGGTCGACGATCTCCTCACCTGCCCGCGCCTCCTGGTACGTCGAACCCGATTGCGGCACATAGCCGATGCGCCTGCGCACACCGATGGGGTCGGCCCGCAGATCGCAGCCGGCCACCGTCGCGGTGCCCTCGCTCGGCTCGATCAGGGTGGTCAGCATCCGCAGGGTCGTCGTCTTGCCCGCGCCATTGGGCCCGAGGAATCCGACGATCTCGCCGCGCGCCACGTCCAGGTCCACGCCGTCCACCGCCCGGACCTCTTGCTTGCGCTTGCGGAATGTGCGAGCGAGCCCCCGTGCGTGGATCATCTGGGCGGCGCTCATCCGGCTCCCGCCGCCACGATCGCAGCCTCCTCGAACGTCATCCGCATGTGACCGATGCTGCTGCTGAACATCGCCGAATGCGGTAGCCCCAAGTGCCGCAACTCGTCCGTCCACGGATGCGAGCCCAGCATCAGGTGCGCCCCGCCGGGCCGCAACCGGGTGTCAGAGGCGTTGAGCTGCCAGGGAATTCGCCGCGTGACCCCGTCAAGATGGGAGTAGGTGTCCAGCGCGGAGGAGATTCCCGCGCCGGGCACCTTCACCCCGTGCGCGACGCGCAAATCCGCGACCAGCTGCCCGTCGAGGTGCACGATGCCGCGTGTGGACGCAGCGGATCGCTGAATCTTGATGTCCCCCAGTCGCTTCGGAAAGCCCCAAATAGTGCGGCCGGCCTCCAAGGTGAACTCCTCGGTGACGGGCAGCCGATGCACGAACACGCCGGTGTTGCCCGTCAGCAGGCGTCGGGCATCCCCCAGGGCGCCAGAGCCGACAGCACCCGACTGTTCGGACCCGGGCGGCCGGATCATGAACCCGACGGCGAACTCCAAGTACTGCTTAAGATCCCCGTCCTTGTACTCGATGAACATCAGCGCGCAGACCGCGCGGCCCGGCCGAATCGCGAGGATGTCCAAGCCCGAATAGTCGATCACGGACTGGGCCTTGGCGATTGGCACCGAGAACATCGCCATGTGCGTCTCCGCGTCCCGAACCTGCACGGGGAGGCGCACCTGCTCGCCCTGGATTAGGAACTCTTGGGTCATCTACATCCACTCTCCGTCGACGGCTCGCACATTCCCACCCATGATACAAGTCACATTCCCATGAAAATTGTGGTCCACACGGCCCGGATCTCCGCTCAATCGCGCAATTCCACCGCTAAGGTGAATCTGCCATCACTTCACTCTGGAAGTGCATAACTACCGAGGACACGATGACTCAACCCCCGTTTGGCAATTACCCGCCCCCGCCCGCTGGCGGGTTCGGCGACTACCCCGCTGCCGGCCCGACGTTGAACGTCGGCGACGCCCTCGGCTTCGGCTGGTCGCGGTTCAAGGACAACGCCCTCCCCTGGATCGGCATCGTCCTCCTCACCGCCGTGGTCTCCGGTGTGCTGTCCCTGCTCGGCGGCGGCAGCTTCTCCACCACGAGCTTCTCCGATGGCACCACCGAGATCAATACGAGCTTCGGCGCCCGTTACGTCCTCTTCATGCTGCTCACCCTCATTGTCGGCTGGATCTTCCAGGCCGCAATGGTCCGCGGCGCCCTGGATGAGGTCGACGGCCGGAAGCCCGGCTTCGGAGCCTTCTTCCAGCTCCCCAATATCGGCATGATCCTGCTGACCGGACTGATTGTGGGAGTGCTGACCACGATCGGTTTTGCGCTGCTCTTCATCCCCGGCGTCATCGTGTTGTTCCTGTCGTATTTCGCGATGCAGTTCGTGGTGGACAAGAAGCTCCCCGCGATTGACGCCGTCAAGAGCAGTTGGAGCGTGATCTCCAAGAACGTCGGGCCGCTGCTGCTGCTGGCGCTCGCCGTCATCGGCATCAACATCATCGGCATTCTCGTCTGCTTCGTCGGCCTGCTGGTCACCCTCCCGATCACGGGAATCGCCGTCTCGTACGCCTACCGCGCCCTCTCCGGCGCCCCCGCGCACACCAAGTAGCTCCCGGAAAGGTCCGGGCTCCGTTGATAGTTCGGGGCCCGGACCTTTTTTGCCGGCGGGGTCACTCGGGCTGCGATTTGATAACGAATCGGTTACGGTGAGGAGACCTGTTTTCAACGAGTGGACATTTATGCGCAAGGCCACAGCAATACGAATCATCCGGATCGCGGTGCCCACCCTCATCGGGGTCACGGCGTCCCTCACCGCGACGACCGGGGTGGCCCAGGCCAGCCCCACCACCGCCCCACAACCCAGCCCCGCCGCCAGTTGCCCGGCCCAGCAGTCCGACCTGCCACCCGACGCACTCGAGCAGGCCATGGGCTCCGCGGTCTCCCAGTCGGCCGAGGCATTCCCGGATCGGGACACCGCAGGCGGCTACGCCGTCGGTGCGACGCGATCTGACTCCGGCGAAATGGCCCAGCAGATCATCCGGGACTGCGGCGTCGACGTGCAGCGCCGCACCGTGGTGGTGGACCTCGTGCTTCCGGCCATGCTGCCGGACTCGTCGCACACCTTCGGCGCCGTCGCCGTATCCGCTGTCGATGGCGGCTACCAGGTGTGGCGCGCGAGTTAGTGCCCTCCCAGCATCGGTTGGTGGCCTCGCCAATCGGTCAGTTGACCCTGATCAGCACGGACGGCGTGCTCAGCGGGCTCTACCTGCCCCAGCACTCCCACCCGCCGGCCGCAGCCGCGTTGGGTCCTCGCGTGGAGACGGGGCTCGACGCCGCCATCACCCAACTCGCCGAGTATTTTGCCGGCGAGCGGACCGCCTTCACGGTGCCAGTCATCTTGCGCGGCACGGAGTTCCAACGCCAGGTTTGGGAGCTGTTGAGATTGATTCCCTTCGGCCAGACCCGCAGCTATGCGCAGTTGTCCGCGGACTTGGGCAACCCCGCCGCGATCCGTGCCGTCGCCGCCGCGAATGGGCGCAACCCGGTGAGCATTATGGTGCCGTGCCATCGGGTAATCGGTAGCGACGGCGCCCTGGTCGGCTACGCCGGTGGCCTCGAGCGCAAGCGCCGCCTACTCGAGCTCGAGGGCGCGCTCCCCGCGGCGAACATGCTGTTCTAGCCGCCGCGCGCGACGAGTTTGCGTGGGCGCCTCACATTTGGGCCCGCCAGCACGTCTACTTAGTGTGATCATGCATCCATTCCAGGCCGTCGCCACCGCACACGGGGCCACCGTGCTGCGGGTCTGCCGCGCCCTCGTCGGCCCGGTAGATGCGGAGGACGCCTGGTCGGAGACGTTTCTCGCGGCGCTGCGCGCCTATCCGGACCTGCCGCCAGGCAGCAATGTGGAGGCCTGGCTGGTCACCATCGCCCAGCGCAAGGCCATCGACATCCTGCGCCGGCGGACCCGGGACCCGGTCCCCATTGCCAGCGACGAGTTTCCGGACGCCCCGAGCCCCTTCGGCATCCCCGGCCGCGGCGACACCCATGCCGAGCTGTGGTCCGCGCTCGGGAAGCTGACCATGATCCAGCGTCAGGCCGTGGTGTGGCACCACCTGATCGGCCTGCCCTATGCGGAGGTGGCCGAGAAGATCGGGAACTCCCCCGCCGCCGCCCGCCGCGCCGGCTCGGACGGCATCGCCGCCCTCCGACATACCCTCACCACCGACCCCGCCATCCTCGACCAAGTAGCCCGCGACACCGCGAAAGGGGTGGCTCGATGACTGGCTCCACCAACCACACCGACCCCGGAGAAGTACTGTCCCAGCTTCGCTCCGCCGGGCCCGACACCGCCGAGGCCTCCACCGTGGAACGACTGCTCGAGCGGCTGCTCGCCACCGCGGAGTCCCATCAGCTGACCGATGCCACCTACCGCATCCTCGACTCCCCCCTGGGGCCGCTGCTGCTCGCGGGCACCGAGCGCGGGCTGATCCGGCTCGCCTTCCAGGCCCAAGACCACGAGCGGGTGCTCGACGAGCTGGCGGCCGCCGTCGGCTCCCGGATCCTGCGCTCTAACAAGGGTTACGACGACGCCGCCCGGCAGATCGACGAGTACTTCTCCCACACGCGGGACCACTTCGCCCTGCCCCTGGACCTGCGGCTGGCCCACGGCTTCCGCCGCACCGTGCTCGACCACCTGCGCGAGATCCCCTATGGACAGACCGCGACGTACACGCAGGTGGCCGCCGCCGCGGGCAGCGAGCGGGCCGTGCGCGCGGTGGGCACCGCGTGCGCCAAGAATCCCGTGCCGATCCTGATCCCGTGCCACCGGGTACTCCGCAGCGACGGCTCCACGGGCGGCTATGCGGGCGGCGCCGATGCCAAGCGGCTGCTCCTGGACTTGGAGGCGCGCGATGGTTAGCCCAACAATCGCCTCTGCCACGGCGGGCGCGGTGCGGTGCGAGGACGGGGTGCTGCGCTGTTCCTGGGCTGTGGCCGACCCTCTGCTCCGCGCGTACCACGACACCGAGTGGGGCCGGTCCGTACACGGCGAGCAGGCGCTGCTCGAGCGGATCTGCCTCGAGGGCTTCCAGGCGGGGTTGTCCTGGCTGACCGTGCTGCGCAAACGCCCCGCCTTCCGCGCCGCGTTCGCCGACTTCGACCCCGACACCGTCGCGGCGCTGACCGACGACGAGATCGAGGCCCTCGCGCAGCTGCCCGCGATCATCCGCAACCGCGCCAAGATCAACGCGGCCCGCGGCAATGCCCGGGCGGTGCTCGGCCTACGCCCGCACGGCGGCCTGGACGCGCTGCTCTGGTCCTACGCCGATCCCGGCGCATTCCACCCTCGCACCGCCCTAGATGTCCCGGCGCAGACCCCGTCGTCCGTGCGGATGGCGCAAGAGCTGAAGGCGCTCGGCTTCCGGTTTGTCGGCCCCACGACATGTTTCGCGTTGATGGAGGCCACTGGCATGGTCAATACCCATCTCATGGGATGTCACCGCCGCGGCTAGGCCTTCCGCCCCGCACCCGATCGGCATACGCTTGACCTGCACTGGCTAGCTCGGACGCACTGGGATCAGAGGTTCTAGATGCCGCACTATGACGCGATCGTGGTGGGCGCGGGGCACAACGGCCTAGCCTGCGCGTGTTACCTGGCCCGGGCGGGCCTGCAGGTGCTCGTGGTCGAGGCCGCGGCCGCGATCGGCGGGATGACCAGCACCCGCGAGCTGGTCCTCCCCGGATTCCATACGGATGTCCACGCCAGCGGCTATCAACTCGCCAATCTCTCCTCCGCGACCGACGAGCTCGACCTGGCCGGGTTCGGCCTCGAGCTCATTCGACCCGACGTATCGCTCAGCAAGGTCTTCTCGGACAACCGCTCCCTGAGCATCCGGACATCCCTAGACCACACCTGCGCCGGCATCGCGAAGTTCTCACCCCGCGACGCCAACACCTGGCGATCGCTCTACGGCGAATACCTCTCCGAGAGAGATCGACTGCGCCGGGAGTTAGAGAGCCCGCCGCGCCCACCCGAGGCCATCTCCGCGGAGCTGGCACAGGATCCACGCGGCTTCCAGCGCACCCGTTTCGGATATCAATCGGTGCGCTCCTGGGCTGGGGAGACTTTTGATTCTGAGGAGATGCGCGATCTAATGGCGGATTTCGCGGGCCACGCCGGCTTCGCACCCGATGATGCCGGCGGCGCGTCCTTCGCCCTCCTGTTCCTGTCGATAATCCAGGACGCCGGCAACCGCGCGGTGAAGGGCGGCATGGGCGGCTTGCCGACAGCCCTGGCTGCCAGCCTCGCGGCCGCTGGCGGACAGGTGCGCACCGGCGCCGTGGTGACGCGGATCCTGGCCCCGGACGGGGTCGCGACCGGGGTGGAGCTCGCCGACGGAGCGATCCTTCGCGCCGGCACCATTGTGTCCAGCATCCATCCGCGTCATCTGATCCTGAATCTATTGCGGGAGGCCAACCTCGATCATTCGATCGTCGAAGACATCAAGAGGTACGAGATCGGCGCATCGCAGTTCGGCATCTATCTCGCTCTCTCCGGCCCCGTGGCATATGCCGCGGGCTCCGAGGCCGGGTCGGCCACGCAGACCCACCTGATGCCCTCGACCACGGACGGCCTCGCCGAGGCATTCCGGGCGGTGCGGGCCGGCCAGCTGCCCGCGGTGCCGTCGGCCTTCGTGGTCAACGAGGCGGCCGTTGATCCCAGTCGCGTGCCGAAGGGCAAGTCCGCCCTGAAGGTGATCCTCACCACGGTGCCGTACACGGCAGATTGGCCCGCGCAGCGCATCCCGTACGCACAAGAGGTCATCGAACAGATCTGTCGGCAACACGTTCCCGACCTCAAGGAGAAGATCATCGGGATGACTGTCATGTCGCCGCTCGACTTCGCCGCCGATCTGGCCTCCGCGCTGCACGGGACGGTCACCCACGGAGCGATGACGCTCTACCAGCAAGGATCGCTGCGTCCGACTCTGAGCCTGGGGCAGTACCGGGGCCCGGCACGAGGGCTTTATCTGTGCGGCGCCGGCAGCCACCCCGGGCCGGGAGTCTCGATGATGCCCGGACGCAACGCGGCGAACGTCATTCTGGCCGACCTCGACCAGTCCCGGCGCCACTAGATGACATCAAGCCACGCAGAGCCGCACGACGATTGGAGCGACCGCGTCCGCGACGAGACCCCCGCGCAGCACCTGGATCGCAACTGGTCGAGCCTGCTGCAAGAGCTACGAGTGGTCCAGACCGGCGTGCAACTGCTCACCGGGTTCCTGCTCACCCTGCCCTTTCAGGCCCGGTTCGCGGAACTCTCCGACTATCTACGCGGCGTCTACCTGGTCACGGTGCTGTCATCGATTACGGCGACCATTCTGCTCGTCGCCCCGATCTCCATGCACAGGTTGCTGTTCCGGCGGCGACTCCTTGCCCGCGTGGTGCATGCGGCCCATTGGTGCACCCTGATCGGGCTGCTATACCTCGGTGTCGCCTTGACGGGCTCGGTGATCCTGGTGGTGACGCTGGTCGTCGGCAACTCCGCCGGCAATATCGCCGGTGTGTGCACCGCGGCGCTATTTATTGCTTTGTGGTTCTTGTTCCCATGGCGATACCGCCGATAGGCGATATGCACTGCGGCGCCACTTCCTGCTCGATGGTCGCAGTTCCGTCCCCATCGTCCTAGGCTTTGGGATTACGAGAAATTAGCCAGAAGGGAAGTCCCATGAATTCACCACATGCACGACTCCACGGAATCGCCAGCGGGAGGGCCCGGCGGGTCGCCGTCGCGGCAGCGATTCCGCTGTTCGCGGCAACCGCCGCCATCGCCACCTCCACCACCGCGGCCGCGGCGAGCCCGGATTCCCTCTCCATCGATGGCAGCCTGCAGCCAGTGCCCGGTTTCAGCGTGCTCCACATCGTGGCCGACGGCCAGAAGGCGGCCAATGGCGACACGACCGGAACCTATAACGCGAACGTGGAATTGGGCGGTCTCGCGCTGCCCATCGAGGTCGCGGGGCCCATCACCTGCCTTAGCTTCGACGGCGACACCGCATCGCTGATCTATCCGATCGCCAGCACCGTGCCCCCGGTGGTCACCGGCTCCCTCAGCGGGGCGCTGGCGGTGCAGATCACGGTCACCCGCGGGATCGACGGCCAGCCGAGCCATGTCGGGCTGATGGGGCCGATGCCCACCTCGTCGTTCGAGGGTTGCGAGCCCGGACCCACGCCGTTCGTCTTCGACGGCACTATCGAGATCGGCGGCGGATAGCGGCGCGTCAGCCCTCCCCATAGCCGCCGGCATCTCACCGCCCGCGCGGTCAGCAGAATCAACCCTCGACATAGGCAGGCAAATGACTGCATAATGGAGGGGTGAACCCCGAATCGACCGCGATGGACCTGGTTTTCAAGGCGCTGGCCGACCCGACCCGCCGACTCTTGCTGGACCGTCTACGCGAGCACAACGGCCAGACGCTGCGCGAGCTGTGCGCGCGACTGGACATGACCCGCCAGTCCGCAACCCAGCATCTCGACCTCCTCGGGGAGGCCAACCTCGTGACCGTGCTCCGTCGCGGCCGAGAGCGGCTGCACTATCTCAACCCGATGCCCATCCATGACATCGAGGAGCGCTGGATCTCGGGGTTCGATATGCCCCGCCTACACACGATCAGTGCCATCCGGCACCACGCAGAGGAGTCCGCCATGTCCAACGACCAGCAGTCCATCCCGACCTACGTCTACGTCACCTACATCCAGGCCAGCGCCGAGCAGGTCTGGCAGGCCCTGACCGACGCCGACCTGACCGCGCGATACTGGGGACACGCAAACATCTCGGACTGGCAGCCCGGCTCACCGTGGGAGCACCGCCGCGTCGATGGCTCCGGCGCCGTAGACGTCGTCGGCAGCGTGCTCGAGGCCGAGCCGCCCACTCGCCTGGTCATCACGTTCGATGACAGCCCCGAGTCCAGCACGCCCGGGGGCCCGTCGGTGGTGACCTTCCTCGTGGAACCGCATCTCGACATCATCCGACTCACCGTGACCCACGAGAACCTCCCCAATTCCGAGATGCTCAGCGGAATCTCGCAGGGCTGGCCGGCGGTCTTGGCGAACCTGAAGTCGCTGCTCGAGACGGGCGAGGTGCTGCCGCAGGCGCCATGGGAAATGGTCCAGCCGCACGGGTGAGCCGCCGGTCAGGCGCGGTAAGTCTCGAAATGTACCGCGTCGGACAGCGAGCGCCGCTGACGCCAGCCGAAGCGCTCGAGGTCCGGGACCTGTTGGAAGGCCGTCACCTTCCCCACACACAGCCACGCGATGGGCCGCACCGTCGAGGGGAGGCCGACCAGCTCGGTCAGGTAGTCCTCGTCGTAGAAGGACACCCAGCCGACGCCCACTTCCTCGGCTACGGCCGCCAGCCACAGGTTCTGGATGGCGAGCACTGCGGAGAAGAGGCCGGTGTCGTCGACGGTGTGGCGGCCGAGAATGTTGGGCCCGCCACGGCTGCCGTCATAGGTGACGACAATGCCCATGCCGCTCTCCCTGATCCCGTCGATCTTGATGGGGTTGAACGTGTCCAGTCGATCCGCCGGCAGCGACTCGGCGAAGTCGCGGCGCGCCGTCGCCACGTGCTCTGCGAACGTGTCGAGGGTGCCGGTGTCCCGGACGACGACGAAGTCCCAGGGTTGGGTGTTTCCCACACTGGGGGCGTGGTGGGCGGCCTCGAGGATTCGCAGGAGCACGTCGTCCGCGACCGGCTCGCCGGAGAATTCTGCGCGCACATCACGACGGCGGCGGATCGCCTCGTAGACGGAGACCATGGACTCGCTCTTTGACCCGGGGGCGTTCACGGCCCCAGCCTATGGCACCGACCTCGGCCGCCCGCTCGGAGCCTGGACGGGGGCGGATGCCCCGCAAACAAAAACGCGGCCCAGGCACCTGTGGGCCGGACCGCGTCACGCTAGGAATATCCCAGAATCGAACTGCTAGCTGTGGAGCCAAGGGGAATCGAACCCCTAACCCCTGCCTTGCAAAGGCAGTGCTCTGCCAATTGAGCTATGGCCCCGAACCGCTTGTCAGCGATCGGCGTTCTGGTGCCATACCTCGCCGCGCGAACGCGCCTTAAGAATGACTGCCAGAATTGCAGCCGCAGCACCGGCTAGAAGAAGAAACCGCACGACCGGTGTTCCCTTCGTCGGCGCTGTGGAGTGGGCCCAGGAGGACTTGAACCTCCGACCTCATCGTTATCAGCGATGCGCTCTAACCACCTGAGCTATGGGCCCTCGAACAAGTTGAGACATTACCGTACGAATCGCGGCCGACCCAAATCGCCTGGTCAAAAGGCTATTGGGGGCCGCGATCCGCTGCGGCTAGTCCCGATCCGCGAGCGTCACTTCAACGCCGCCGACCGCGTCCGCCGACATGTTGTAGACGAACGCGCCGATGGTCGCCATCGCGGTGAACAGCACGACGTTGATGATTCCGATGATCGCGGCCACGCCGAAGACCTGCCCGGGGCCGATCAGCGTCGGAGCACTGTCCGAGCTCTGCATGATATCGGTCACGCCGGTGTTCAACCGATCCCAGACGCCCATGCCGTCGAGCACCAAATAGATGATGCCCACCGCGACAAGCCACACGAAGAACAGCGCCACCGACAACAGCAGTGAGATCTTCAGCGTCGACCACGGGTCGATCGAGCGCAGTTGCATCGATGCCCGGAGCGGCCCACGGCCTCGCCTGCTGCCCACTGAGACCGCTGGCCGGGGCCGGCCCTCGGAATGGTCCCTGCCGGCCTCTGCGGACGCGGTAGAGGGGTGTTGGACTGCCGAGAGGTCCTGCATCCCGGTCGTCGGCACCTTACTCCGCGAGATATGACTCGTCGGCGCATCCACCGCATCCGCGGTCTCCGCCGCGGTGGGGCCGGGGCCACCGCCCGCCTGCGGGCTCGTCGGCAACGGCCCCTGCTGGCCGCGCGGCGCCGCGGTCCCGGTGATCACTGGACGCACGGGACGCTGCGCAGGACGCTGCGGCGCGACGGGTCCCTGGGGTGCGGCCGCGGCAGGCGGCCGCTGGACCGTCGGGCGCGCCTTGGTGACGGCCTCTGAGGCCGCCTCCTGCTGGCTCACCCTTTCCCGCATGGTACGAGCCTGCTCGGCCAGGGCCGCGTCCGCAGACCTGCCGGCCACCTCGCCGCCAGAGGGGTTGGGGCCGTTCGCCTTACCCCTGTTCTCGCTGCGCTCGGTTGCGGGGGGACCCGACGCCGGGCCTTCGCCCGGCGTTCCTGGAGTGCTCACTAGGACTCCTTAGATGCGTCGTTCTCGGTGGCGATCTCTTCTAGGTCTTCCGGCTCGTCAACATTGCGCGCGATCGCCAGCAACGTGTCACCCTCGGCCAGGTTCATCAGGCGGACGCCCTTGGTCTGGCGCCCAGCCCTGCGGACCTGCTTGGCCGTCGTGCGGATGACGCCGCCACTGGAGGTGATGGCGTACAGCTCGTCCTCGTCGGTGACCATGACGGCGCCAACGAGGCTGCCGCGGCGCGGGTCGTACTGAATCGTCAGCACGCCCTTGCCGCCGCGGCCCTGGGGCGCGTAGTCGTCCAGCGAGGTGCGCTTGGCGTAGCCGCCGGACGTGGCCACCAGCAGGTAGTCCCCGCGGCTGACGACGCTCATCGACAGCAGCGCGTCCTCCCCGTTGAACCGCATGCCCTGCACACCGGAGGTGGCGCGGCCCATGGGCCGCAGCGCCTCGTCGGTGGCCGCGAAGCGGATGGACTGGCCCTTCTGGGAGACCAGCATGAGGTCGTCCTCGGCGCTGCACAGGCGGGCGCCGACAACCTCGTCGTCCTCGCGCAGGTTGATGGCGACAAGGCCGCCGGTGCGGTTGGAGTCGAAGTCCTCGAGCTTGGACTTCTTGACCAGGCCAGCCTTGGTGGCGAGCACCAGGTAGGGGGCGTCCTCGTAGGTCTTGATCTGGATGACCTGCGCGATCTTCTCCTCCGGCTGGAAGGACAGCAGGTTCGCCACGTGCTGGCCGCGGGCGGTGCGGCTCGTCTCGGGCAGCTCGTAGGCCTTGAGACGGTAGACGCGGCCCTTCGTGGTGAAGAACAGAATCCAGTCATGCGTGGAGCAGACGAAGAAGTGGTTGACGATGTCGTCCTGCTTCAGCTCCGCCCCGCGCACGCCCTTGCCGCCGCGCTTCTGGCTGCGGTAGAGGTCCGTCTTGGTCCGCTTCGCGTAGCCGGTCTCGGTGATCGTGACGACCACGTCCTCGCGGGCGATGAGGTCCTCCGCGGAGACGTCGCCGTCGGCCGGGACAATCCGCGAGCGGCGGTCATCGCCATACTTGTCGACGATCTGCCCCAGCTCCTCCTTGATGATGAGGCGCTGACGCTCGGGCTTGGCGAGGATGTCCTCGAGGTCCGCGATCTCGATCTCGATCTCGGCGAGCTCGTCGACAATCTTCTGGCGCTCCAGCGCGGCCAGGCGACGCAGCTGCATCGCCAGGATCGCGTCCGCCTGGATATCGTCGATCGTGAGGAGCTCGATCAGGCCGGCGCGCGCGATATCGACAGTCTGCGACGCCCGGATCAGCGCGATGACCTCGTCCAGCGCATCCAGGGCCTTGACCAGGCCGCGCAGGATATGCGCGCGCTCCTCGGCCTTGCGCAGCCGGTAGCGGGTGCGCCGGACGATGACGTCCATCTGGTGCGTGACGTACAGCCGGATCATCTGATCCAGGCGCAGGGTGCGCGGCACACCGTCGACGATGGACAGCATGTTCGCGCCGAAGCTGGTCTGCAGCTGGCTGTGCTTGTACAGGTTGTTCAGCACCACGCGGGCGACAGCATCGCGCTTGACCGTGACGGCGATGCGCATGCCGACGCGCTCGGAGGACTGGTCCTCGATCTTCGAGATCCCGGCGATCTTGCCGTCGCGCACCTGGTCCGCGATGGACTGGATCAGGTTGTCCGGGTTGACCTGGTACGGCAGCTCGGTGATGACGATCTGGGTGGAGCCCTTGGACTCCTCCTCGATCTCGACCACACCGCGCATGCGGACGGAGCCGCGGCCGGTGGTGTACGCGTCGTGGATGCCCTGCGTGCCGACGATCAGGCCGTGCGTCGGGAAGTCGGGGCCCTTGACGAGCTCCATGAGCGCGGCGAGGGTGGTCTCCTCGTCCGCCTCGACGTTGTCGAGGCACCAGAACACGGCCGCCCCGAGCTCGCGCAGGTTGTGCGGCGGGATGTTGGTGGCCATGCCGACCGCGATGCCGCCGGACCCGTTCGCCAGCAGGTTGGGGAACCGGCTGGGGAGCACCACCGGCTCTTGCGTCTTGCCGTCGTAGTTGGGGATGAAATCGACGGTGTCCTCGTCGATCTCGCGCAGCATCTCCATCGCGAGATGGGTCAGGCGGGCCTCGGTGTTGTGGCTGACGAACCCGTTCGTGATGAAAGCGTGGTCCTCGGAGTCGATCCGCAGGCTGTACACCGGGCGCACCGCGCCCTGCTCGACGGCGGCGACCTCCGCGTAGTAATACCGGCCGTCGGTCAGCTCGCGGGCGATCTCGCGCGCGTCGGGCTCGCTGATGTGCGCGAGGATCTCCGCGCTGCGGTGCTCCCAGCGCTCGATGCGGTCGATGTTGTGGCGCTGGAGCCAACGCCGGTCGGCGTCGTCGGTGGCGCCGTGCTCGCGCAGGAACTCCGCGAGTCCGGGCACAGAGTCGGCGCTCATCGCGCGCGAGGCGGCCCGCGGGCTCGACTGCTCCGCGGCGGCGAGGATGCCCTCGAGCTTGACCTGCTTGTCGCCGCCGAAGCCGATACGGTCCGCGAACAGGTACGCGTCGCGGCGGTTGGTGACGGCCACCTTGTGCTCGCCGGTGGCGTGCAGGTAGCGCTTGCTGACCACACCGAACTCCAGCAACAGCTGCTGGACGTCCTTTGCGAGCTGCTCGCTGCGCGTGGAATAGGAGATCTGAACCGTGTTGCGCGGTAGTGCCGAGCAGGAACCGTCGCCGGTGAACAATGCCTGGAGGAAGGCCTTCTTGGTCGCGGACGCGGACTGCCAGATCATCTCCGGCACACGCTTGGCGGCGCTGCGCACTCCGATCATCTCGCGGAGGATGCTGCTCTTCAGCGCCGTGAGGTTGTGGATGTCCAACTCGTGCAGCAGCGAGCCCGACGCGATAGTGCGGCTCGAGGTGTAGCGCGGTCCGCCGACGACGGTGTCGTAGGCGGCGACGACCATGTTGAAGAAGTCGCGGTCCAGGTTGTTGAACCCGGCCCGATTCTCCGAGACGAAGCCCTCGCTGACGAAGGCGCCCGCCAGCAGCGCGGTCGCGATCTCGCCCCACTCGCCGGCCCCGTACTCCTGGGCCGGGGTGCGCTGTAGCGCGACGCGGTCGCTTGGCCGGATCTCCGACATCAGCTTCCACAGCAGGGTGGGCACGCCCAGGACGTCCACCAAGCACAGCACCGGGTGGTTGCCGGTGCCGCTGAGCTCGTAGCCCTCGACCGTCGACAGGTCGAACGTGGCGTGATCGCCGGAGTGGAACAGCATCTCGGCCATGACGGGGTTACCGTGGCGGTCGAGGACCTTGAGGTCGATCGCGTTGTCGCTGTTAGCGCGCGCGCCGGGCACGATGTCGGCGATCTTGACCGACTGGCCCGTCGCAACGCGGACACGGGCGTCGCCGGTGACGCAATAACGCATCGCTGCGGCGGGGTCGTTGCCCGGGGAGCCGAAGTTGCCCTGGCCGTCGACCAGCGGATAGCGCAGCGACCATGGCTGCGCCATGCGGACGAGGGTGTCGTAGATAGATGTGTCGCCGTGCGGGTGGTAGTTGCCCATGGTCTCGGCGACCGAGCGGGCCGACTTCGTATAGCCGCGGTCGGGTCGGAATCCGGAGTCGTACATCGCGTACAGGACGCGGCGGTGCACGGGCTTGAGACCGTCGCGGACCGCCGGCAACGCGCGCCCGACGATGACACTCATCGCGTAGTCGATGTAGCTGCGCTGCATCTCCTGCTGAATGTCGACCGGCTCTACCCGGTCATGCGATCCCTCCGGGGGCAACGTGGTGTCGGTCATGGGCTCCTCTTCTTACCTGGCCTGACGCTCACGAACTGGTCGTGAACCTAACGCAACTGCCCAAGTCTATAGGCGAACCCCCATAAGAACAGGTGACGGGCCGCAACTGCGTGAAATTTCCGCGTCCGCGGCGGTGATATGAGCCCGGACCGCGCGAATGTTCCACGTGAAACATCGCCGACCCCGGCCTACCTCGCCGGCATCTGATCGTTGGGCGCCACCAATTTGAACTCCGCCCCGGTGGGGTCCGCCGCGGTCGCCAAGCGGCCGTACGGGGTGTCCTCGGCCTCCAGGACGACCGCTCCCCCAAGCTCGGCAGCCTTGGCAAGCGCCACGTCCGCGTCCCCCACGCCGAAGTAGATCGACCACTTGGCCGGCGCGCCCGCCGGCAGGAAGGAACTGGCGTCCATGACACCCGCGAGCTGCTCCTCGCCGTCCATCAGGACCGTGTATCGGAACTCTGGCGTGTCGCTCACCGCCTGGGTCGTCCAGCCGAACACCTCCCGATAGAACTCGAGGGCCGGCTCATAGTTACGGGTGTGCAGCTCGAACCAGCTGGGCGCGCCCTCCGCATAGACACTCGCGAGGCCGCGATGCTCCTTCCGCTGCCAGAGGCCGAAACCTGCGCCGCCCGGGTCCACGAGCACCGCCATCGTGCCGAGGTCCCCCACGTCCATCGCCTCGGCGACCACCGTGGCACCGCGGGCGGCAGCCGCTGCCGCGGACTTGCGGGCGTCCTCTACAGCCAGGTACACGGACCACACATCCGGGCCGGGCACCTCCGCCGGGGTCGTCATACAACCCGCAATCTCCCCGCCGTCCCGGAGGAAGCTGAAGTAGCCGCCGTACTCCGGATTCGGCTCCTGCGCCTCCCAGCCGAACAGGCTGCCGTAAAACTGCCGCGCCCCCGCGGTATCGGAGGTCATCAAATCGATCCAGCACGGCGCCCCGATCGGCGCCTCCGCTCGCTTGGTCATCGCTGCTCCTTACAGAAGGTTTCGCAGTCAGGGGGACAGACCCGGCGCCGACGCGAAACTTATCGAGCGCCGCCCTCCATGGTCCTCCTCGTTGGGGCTGCGACAACACCCTCCTTCCATGGAAAATCCGACGGGCCCGGCCACCGAGAACTCTCGGCAGACGGACCCATCAGGCATCGCGGAGTTAGCCGGCGTGCCCCCGGCTCTCGACCGCGTCGAACTCTGCGACGGCTGGCGCATGGGCAGGCTCGACGGCCTTCATCAGGCGCTCGTAGGCCAGGAAGTAGATCGGGAACGCGGAGGCGAAGGCGCTCCAGCCCACCGCCTTGGGCAGCCAGCCGACGCCTGTGTTCAGTAGCGCCAAGCCCAGGAACACCTCAAGGGTGATCAGGAAGATGAACGCCAGGATGATCGGCACGGAGCGCTCACGGATTGCCGGCACCATCAGGAACAGCGACGGGATGACCAGCGCGAATGACCACCAGGCCCGCGAGTTGGTGTTGCCGAGCTCCTCGCTGACGGACAGCAGGTGGAAGCCGATCAGCCAGATGCCGTACGTGAGCAGGAGGTTCCCCAGGTAGTTGTCCCTGCGGATGATGGCGATGATGCCACCGAGTGTCTGGCCGATACCGCCGACAAGCAGTCCGAAGACCAGGGCGCCAGCTGCGCTGTGATCGATGACCTCCGCGACCCAGACCCAACTCAGGGCCAGGCCGAAGGTGAATAGGGCGGCCGCACCGGGGTCGCCTATCTGCGCGGCGATGCCGCCGGGCTTCGCTACGACTGTTGTTTCACTCATGACTGCCTCCAGTGGTTTCCATTGCTCTACATTAGCTTTGCGGTTCGTATTTGAATTGTAGACTATTATCCCAGTGGTGTACATCACGAATTTTCCGGCCCGGAAAAGCAGAAAAGTCGTTGGCGCAGTCCGAATAATGGACTGCGCCAACGACTTTCAACGGAAGACGCGTAGGAGTTACTGACCGATGCGGGCCTTGCCTGCAGCGGTGATCACGCGGTCACCCTTCTCCGTCGCCAACAACCGCGGATCGCCGGTGTACAGTGTCGCCAGCGTTTCGCGGCTGATGCCCAGCTCACGGGCGAACTGGTGCACCTCGAGCTTGTTCATACGCCCGCCCGGCTTGGCGGCCACTTCTTTCAACAGCTCGTTGATCGGCTCGGACGGGGTCCCCTCCACGTGCGGGGCCACCGGGGTCTCATGTGCCAGCGCCTGCAATTGCACGATCACGCCCAGCAATGCAGTCTTGACCTGCTCCAAGGCGTCGCCTGGCGCGGTCGGTGCGCCGCCGGAGCCCTGCCAGGTCCGCTTCGGATACCGGCGCACATACTCCTGCTCGAGCTCGAGCATCCGCGCGGTGTGGGTCGCGAACTGCGCGGCAGTGCCGTGCAAGAACACCCAGTTCCGGGTCTCATGGGCCTGTTTTCCCTGGTGCTCAAGCTCCTCGTCGGACAGCTCGCGGGCCGGCCGGCCCAGCGGGGCCGTCACAGCCCCGCCACCATCGGCGTGTCGACGCCCACTGGGCCCAGCTTGTGGGCACCGCCCGGCGCGCCCAGCGGCGCGTCGTGGTCCGGCAGCACCGATTCGAAGAACCCCCGGTTGTCGGCCACGTGCGCACCCTCCTCCTCCGGCACTCGCCGGTCCTGGCTGATCGCCTCCACGGGACACACCGGCTCGCAGGCGCCGCAGTCGATGCATTCCTTCGGGTTGATATACAGCTTGCGGTCGCCCTCGTAGATACAGTCCACAGGGCACTCTTCGGTACACGATTTATCCATCACGTCCACGCAGGGACCGGCAATAACATAGGGCATGTGAGTATTCCTTCCTAACCGGCCGGCTGGGCCAACGCCGGTTCTGGGGCGGGCTGCTCGTCGGTGGAGTGCCCAGGGAACAACTGCTCGTCCGGATTCATCAGTACAAAGGCGTTGTTCACGGCGGTGGCGACCTCGCCGAAACCCACCGCGATCAGCCGGACTTTGCCGTCGTACTCCGTGATATCTCCTGCCGCAAAGATACCCCTGCGGGCCGTGCGCATGGCCGAATCGACCACAATGTGCCGGTTGTCGTGCAGCTCCATGCCCCACTCTCGCAGCGGTCCGATATTGGCCATGAAGCCCAGTGCGGCCACCACGTTCTGGCAGTCCACGATCTCGGCGCCGTCCGTCCCCTTCACCGTGATGTGGGCCTTCTGCAGGGTGCTATCGCCGCGCAGCTCGCTGACCTCCGCGTCCACGATCATCCGGACCCGGGAGGCCTCGACCTGGGCGACGGTGGCCTGATGCGCGCGGAACACCTTGCGCCGGTGCACCACGGTGACGCTCGCGGCGAGGGGCTCGAGCATCAGCGCCCAGTCCAGCGCGGAGTCGCCGCCGCCCACAATCACGACGTCGGTGTCCTGATACGGGGTGGGGTCCGGCACGAAGTACTCCAGGCCGCGGCCCAGGAACTCCTCGCCGGCGGGCAGCTTGCGGGGGGTGAACGTGCCGATGCCGGCGGTCACGACGATGCCGCCGCACTCGACGACGTCGCCGGAGCTGGTCTGCACGGAAAAACGTGGCGGGCCCTCCCCCTCGATCTCCTGTACCTCCTGCGCCTCCTGGCCTAGCAGGTACACCGGATCCGCGCTGGCCGCCTGGGCCGCGAGGGCCGTCACCAACTCCCGGCCCTTCACACGGGGGTAGCCCGCGATATCGAAGATCAGCTTCTCCGGATACAGCGCGCTGACCTGCCCGCCCACCTCGGAGAGCGAGTCGATCACTGCGACCTTCATGCCGCGTACTCCCGCGTAGTACACGCCGTAGAGCCCGACGGGCCCGGCGCCGACGATCAACAGATCGACTTTATGTGTGGTCATTGCCGCTCACCCACGCCTTCCGTAACGGTGTTCGCATCGTTGGCTTCTTTCTCCACAAGTGCCTGCTTAACGCGGAAGCGCTGTAGTTTCCCAGTGGCGGTCTTGGGAAGATCGTCCACGAAATGGACCTGCCGTGGGCTCTTGAAGTGCGCGAGACCATCCCGGCACCAGGTGATCAGGTCCCTCTCGGTCACATGCTCGTGTCCGGACCGCAGCACCACAGCGGCCACCGGTTTGACCAATCCCGCCTCATCCTCCATGCCGACGACCGCGGCCTCTTGGACGGCGTCGTGGCGCAGGAGTCGGTCTTCGACCTCGCCGGGCGAGACCCAGATTCCGCCAGCCTTGAGCAGGTCACTGGAGCGGCCCAGGCACCGGTAGATTCCCTCCTCGTCGACGGAGTAGGTGTCGCCGGTGCGCATCCACTCCCCAAGAAACACGGTGCGCTGCGCCTCTGTGCGCCGCCAGTAGCCGATCGCGAGGGACTCGCCGCGAATGAACAGTTGGCCGGGCTCGCCCACTGGGGTGAGACCGTCCTCCTCGTCCCGAATCTCCATGTCATAGCCGGGCACCGGCCGGCCCGTGGTCCCGGGCCTGATGTCGCCGGGCACATTCGACAGGAAGATGTGCAGTGCCTCCGTGGATCCGATTCCGTCGAGGATCTCGAAGCCGAACCGGTCGAGCACCTTCTGCTGCAGTGCCACCGGCAGAACCTCGCCGGCCGAGATGCCCATCCGCACCGAGGCGAACGTGTCGTCCGGCAGGTCCGAGTTGACTAGGACGTTGTAGAACGTCGGCACGCCGAAGAACAGCGTCGGCTGATGGGTCTGCGTCCGGGCGGCCATGCTCTCTGCCGTGGGCTTGCCCCGCTCCAAAATGGTGGTGGCACCGGCGGCCAGCGGGAAGAACAGAGAGTTGCCAATGCCGTAGGCGAAGAACATCTTCGCCACCGACAGGCAGCGATCTGCCGAGGTGATGCCGAGCACCTGCTTGCCGTACGTCTCGAAGACGTGCCGGATATTCGCGTGCCGGTGCATCGCGCCCTTCGGCTTGCCCGTCGTCCCCGAGGTGTACAGCCACAGCGCCCAGGCGTCCGCGTTGGTGTCCGCCACCGCGAGCGGCTCTGACTCGAGCAGGCTGTTCCAGCTCCGCACGGTCACCCGGTCCGGGACCTCCAATTCGAAATCCCCGGCGACGATCAGGTTCTCCACCTCCGGCGCCGCTGACACCGCCTCCGCGGCGGCCTGGGTGAACTCCGGGGTGGCCACGACCACCCGCGCACCCGAGTCCTCAACGATCTCCGCGAGCTCGTGGCCCACATACATTGTCGAGATGGGGACTGCGACCAGGCCGGCGTGGAAGGCGGCGAGGATGGTTACCGCCAACTCCACATCGTCGCCCATCACGCACAGGACCCGGTCGTCATTGTGCAGTCCGAGCTGGCGCAATCCCGCGGCCGCGCGCGCCACCTCGTCAGACAACTCCGCATACGTCCGTGTGCGGGTGCCAATCACCGCCACCTTGTCCGCGTGCTCGCCGCGTGCCTGGCGGTGCACCAGGTACTCGGCCGCGTTGAATTGCGCCATGGTCCTAGACCCTCTTCATGTCGTAGTTGGCGCGCTCACCGGAACCGAAGCGGCCCAGAGCGCCCTCTGGTCCGGAAGCGTTGGGACGGATGAAGATCCAGTTCTGCCAGGCGGTGAGACGGCCGAAGATCTTCGTCTCCATCGTCTCCGGGCCGACGAACCGGTGGTTGGCCTCCATGCCGGTCAGCGAGTCGGGCGAGAGCGCGGCGCGCTCCTCGAGGACGATGCGCAGCTCATCCTCGAAGTCGATGTCGTCGAGCGCCATGGTGACGAGCCCGAGCCGATCTGCGTCCTGGGATGCGAGCGCGAGGCCCTTCTCCGCGCGCACCGCGGCCTGCAGATCCTCGTGGCCGTAGAACCGCGACTGCAGGCGGGTGAGATCGTTGCCCATGGGAAATGCCCCGTAGTTGGATTCCGTCACTGTGACGCTTGCGGGTGTGGCGTCCGCATCCACGTCCTCATAGACACCCTCGAGCATGTACTGGCGATCTCCGGCCAGCGCGATCTCGAAAAGGAAGCCGTCGAACGCGCTGCCCGGCTCGATTACGGCGAAGATGCTGCGGCTCGTGACGTCGAGCCGCTTGAAGGTCCGCTTGAGGTAATGGTTGACCTCGTTGATGAACCAATTCTCGCCCTGCTCACGGAGCTGCTCGTCATAGGCCAGCGCGTTGCCGTGCTCGCCCAACACGCGGAACACCCAGGTGCCGATCTCGGCCTCATTCGTGCGCAGGCGCAGGATCAGGTCATCGAGCTCCCTGGCCAGCGTGAGGGGCCAGTAGCCGGCGCCCTGCTCGATGGCCGCTGCGGCGTCAGCCGGCGGGGCGTCATTGGTGACGTTGATCGTGATGTCCGCGCGGCGCTCGTCGCGGTTGATCGCCGCATTGAGCGTGGTGTAGGAGATCTCTGTGTCAGTCTCGGTGCGATTGAGGGGGGTAAGCACAACACCGGTGCCGCTGTCCGGCCGGCTCGAGGTCTTCGCGGCGGCGGCGGCGCGGGTGGCGACAGCCTCCTGGAATACGGTGGCCTTGACCGTCTCGTCGATCAAGCCCCAGTCCACCGCTGTCTGCCCGCGCACACCCTCCGAGCGGGTCGCGAAGATGTCGGCGCGGTCCTTACGGACCATGCGCTTGTCCACTACGCGAGTCAGGCCGCCGGTGCCTGGGAGCACACCGAGCAGCGGGACCTCGGGTAGCGAGACCGCAGAGGAGCCGTCGTCGATGAGCACAATCTGGTCGCATGCGACGGCCAGTTCGTAGCCGCCGCCGGCAGCGGTGCCGTTGACGGCCGCGATGTAGGTCTGGCCGGAGTTGGCGGTGGCATCCTCGATGCCGTTGCGGGTCTCGTTGGTGAACTTACAGAAGTTCACCTTCCAGGCGTGGGGCGAGGCGGCCAGCATCCGAATGTTGGCGCCTGCGCAGAACATCCGCTCCAGCCCGCCGGTGAGCACCACCGACTTGACCTCCGGGTGCTCGAAACGCAGCCGCTGGACCGCGTCGTAGAGCTCGATATCGACGCCCAGATCATAGGAGTTCATCTTCAGCTCGTAGCCCGGAACGAGGCCGCCCTGCGGGTCGACCTCAAGGATGAGCGTTGCGACGGGACCGTCGAACTTGAGCTTCCAGTGCTTATAGCGCGAGGGCTCCGTATCGAAATTTACGACGGGCGTCTTCGTCTCGCTGTGGTCTAGAACTGTCATTGGACTGCCTCTCAGGATCATGTACCGGGGATCGTCGGCCGCTGCAACTAAGAGTTCGTTGCGATGCAGATCACTCTACACTCATATCGTGATTCGTCAATAGTTTGTAGACAATCAGCGCGCCGGAGCTACTATGGTGTGGGGCTGGTGTTACGATCGTCCAGCAGTTATACGGAGATTGGGGACGGTGCAACGTGACGGCTACAGACGCAGCGGCGGCGATGGCGGCGGCGACTACTCAGAGCCGGCGCCGCGATCTCGGCACCGCGAGCGCTCGCTCGCTCCTGCTCACGGTGCTCGGCGAATTCGTCTATCCGCGTGGGTCCCATTTTTGGACGTCGACGCTGCTCAACGCGCTGGGAACGCTCCACATCGAGGAGAAATCTGCCCGCCAGGCAATCTCGAGGGCGTCCTCTGAAGGCCTCATCGACTCCGCTCGCAGCGGCCGCAGGGTCCGCTGGAGCTTGACCCCCGCCGGCGAGGAACTCCTGCGCGGCGGCTCCGCGCGCATCTACAGCTTCCTCGCCAACGAACATGAGTGGGATGGGCAGTGGCTGTTGGTCTCGGTCGCGGTCCCGGAGTCCCAACGCAAACTCAGGCACCGGCTGCGCACCCAACTGACGTGGCTCGGCATGGGCTCCCCCTCGCCTGGCCTGTGGGTCATCCCCGCCGCGGAGAAGGCCGATGAGGTCAGCACGGTACTGGCGTCGCTCGGCCTTCGGAAAAGCGCATTCGTGTGGTCTGGGACCTGGCTCGACATCGGTGAGCGCGAGGACCTGATCGCCGCCGCCTGGGATCTCGACGCGGTGGCGGAGAAGTACGCCGAGTTCCTCCACGCCTTCGAGCCGACGGATGGCCTGCCGCCCGCCGATGCGTTCGCCGCCCAGGTGCATCTGGTGCAGGCCTGGCGCCGATTCCCCTTCCTCGACCCCGACCTGCCGGCGAGCCTCCTGCCGTCGAACTGGAACGGACAGGAAGCCGCCGACATCTTCCGCAGCTGCCATGCCACGTGGCATGAGGCCGCCCAAACAGCATGGGATCAGTGGGAGGACGAAGGGGCTCGAGGCTGAGCCCACGGAGTTCAATCGCATGATGGCTCCTCAGGCAATGATCACTAATCGAAGATGATCATCCCGCGAATCAGCTTACCGTCGCGCATGTCCTGAAATCCCTGGTTTACCTCTTCCAGCGAATATCTGGTCGTGATCAGTTCATCCAGCTTGAGCTGCCCGGCGTCATAGAGCCGTAGCAGCCGCACGATGTCGTACTGCGGGTTCGCCGAGCCGAACAGCGTGCCCTTGATGGTCTTCTCATAGAGCGTCAGAATCCCGGCGGACAGCTGGATCGTCGTCTTTCGGGCGTCGACGATGCTGGTGATGACCATCGTGCCGCCCTTGCCGATCACCTGGAATGCGGCCTTGACGACGTCCTCATCCACCACGCCAACGGTGATCAGCGCCTGGTCGGCACCCTTTCCCCAGGTCAGCTCGTCGACCTTGACCGCGGCCTCCTTCGCCGTCGCGAACGCGTGGGTGGCGCCGAACCTCATCGCCTCGTCGCGTTTGAACTGCACCGGGTCCACCACGACGACATCCTTTGCCCCGGCGTGCCGGGCGCCCTGGACCGCATTGATCCCAACGCCGCCGATGCCGTAGATAACCACCGAGTCGCCGGCGCGCACCCCGCCTGCGTAATTCGCCGTCGCCCACCCCGTGGGGACGCCGCAGCCCACTAGCGCCGCGGAGTCGAGGGGCAGCCAGTCATCGATCTTGACCACGGAGTACTCGGAGACCGTCGCCCGCTCCGAGAACACGCCGAGCATGCACATGCCGCCGATGTCCGTCTTACCGTGGTGAAAGCGGAAGGTCCCATCCGGTAGATTGCCCTGCAGAATCGTCGCTCCCATCTCGCATAGGTTCTGACGCCCCGTCGAGCAGTACCGGCAGCGCCCACAGCTGGGGATGAACGAGCACACGATGTGGTCGCCCGGCTTGACGCGCGTGACCCCGGGTCCCACCTCCTCCACGACGCCGGACCCCTCGTGTCCGCCCACAATCGGGAAGCGCGGCGTCATGTCGCCGTCGACCAGGTGGAGGTCCGAGTGGCACAGGCCGGCAGCGGCGAACTTCACCAGCACCTCGCCAGCCTTCGGGGGATCCAAGTCCAGTTCCATAATCTCGAATGGCTGATGGGGCCCGTGCAGCACAGCAGCTTTAGTCTTCATTTTGTCCTCCGGGATCTCTACACCGCGAGCTTCTAGTTGTCCTGTCTCGGCGATGCCCGATATGGACTTTTGGGCATCGCTCTCCTCGACTCGGCAGCACCCGATGGCATGTGTCAGCTATGACGGGCGTCGCTACCAAGCTCGATGTTTAACACAGTAGCACCGGCTAGCTAACACCTGTCTCAGGATTGCGAATTTCCGGCTCTTCGACGCTTCGGCGACGGGCGATTAATTGCACGTTAGTCCACTTCACCTGCATCTTTGGCTTGTTACAACCTCGATCATCAAACACTATTGATCTGCCGTTAAATGCGCTCAGACGGGTTGACACCGCCCGCAAACGCTGTTTCACTAGCTAACACCATCACCAGCATCGACACATCGATTCGCGGGAACCACGCGGGCCGAGGGACGGCGGAATCGTGAAAGCTGCAGTACTCCGAAACACACCTGGCAAAGTCACCATCGAAGATGTCTCCATCGACAAGCCCCAACAGCGTGAGGTCCTGATCCGCACTTCCGCGGCAGGCGTCTGTCACAGCGATCTGCATTACGCGGAGGGTCATTTCCCCACGCGGCTGCCCACTGTCCTCGGACACGAGTCGGCCGGCATCGTCGAGGAAGTGGGCCCCGGGGTCACCCACGTCAAGCCCGGCGATCATGTGGTCAGCTGCTTGTCCGTCTACTGCGGAACCTGCGAATATTGCCTGTCCGGCCGCCTCGTGCTGTGCCGCAAACGGGGACTGCGCAGAGGCAGGGGCGGCCCACAGCGCCTGTCCGACGGCGACGGCGGAGCCATGTGGCAGTTCCTCGACCTATCGTCGTTCGGTGAGCAAATGCTGGTTCATGAGAACGCGTTGGCCGTCGTTAATCCGGAGATGCCGCTCGATCGCGCGTCGCTGCTCGGCTGCGCGGTAACCACCGGCCTCGGTGCCGTATTCCACACTGCCGCAGTATCTCCCGGCGAATCTGTCGCGATCATCGGCTGCGGTGGCGTCGGGCTCAACGCGGTGCAAGGTGCCAGCATCGCCGGTGCCGCACGCATCATCGCCGTCGATCCCATCCCCTCCAAACGGGAGATGGCACTGCTTTTCGGCGCCACCGATGTGGTTGATCCGGCCGATGGAGACCCCGTCGCGCAGATCCAGGAACTCACCGGCGGCGGCGTCGACCACGCCATCGAGGCCATTGGTTTGAAGCCGACCACCGAGCAGGCTTTTGCCATGCTGCGGATCGGCGGCACCGCCACGATCGTCGGCATGATTCCGATGGGAGTCAAGATCGAGGTGCCCGGGATCGATTTCATGTCCGAGAAGCGGATCCAAGGCAGCCTGATGGGATCGAATCGCTTCCAGGTCGATATTCCCCGCTACGTCGACCTCTATCTCAAAGGCCGGCTGAAGCTCGACGAGCTGGTCTCAGGCACGATCCGCCTAGACCAGATCAATGACGCATTCGACCAGATTCGCCGAGGCGAGGTGGCGCGGAATGTCGTCGTATTCGACTGATGATGACCCCGCCAAGATAACAAACTGGTCGGCGCGCGACGCCGCCGCGGGAGCCTTGTCCGCGGTCGGCGGCGGCAATGTCCTCGCGCGGATGAGCGCCGTCCAGCTCATCGGCTCGGCCATTGGGGTCACTGCCCGCCGGCCCCAAAACCTCGGTCTCGCCGCAGAGTTCCTGCGCGAGTTGGGCGGCATTGCCACCGGGGTTTCCGGTATCGAAGCCGACCCAAAGGATGCTCGGTTCCAAGATCCGACCTGGCAGGGAAATCCCGCGTACCACAGGATCATGCAGGCCTATCTCGCCTGGTCAGAGCTTATGAATGAGATGGTCGACGCCCCCGACGTGCCCTGGCGCGAGAGGGCACGCGCACGCTTCGGCATGGAGCTCGTGACCTCGGCACTATCCCCGGCCAACTTCTTCCCAGGGAATCCGTCGGCCATCAAGCGCGCCTTCGAGACGGGTGGGGCGAGCGTGCTCCGCGGGACCCAGAACTTCGTCCACGACGCGCTGACCAATCACGGTGCCCCCACCCAAGTTGATCCGGAGAAGTATGTGGTGGGCCGCGATCTGGCCGCCACTCCGGGCACCATCGTTGATCACACCGCCTTGTACGAGTTGCTCCAGTACTCCCCGACCACAGAGCAGGTGCGGGAGATACCCATCGTCGTCCTCCCCCCGGTGGTGAATCGCCACTACTTCGTGGACATGGCGCCCGACATGAGCTTCGTCGAGTACCTTGTCAGCGCCGGCTTCACCGTCTTCCTCCCCGTCTGGCACAACCCCGTGCGCGGCGAGGGTGGATACACCCTGGATGACTATGTGACTGCCGTCCTCGACGTGCTGGCAACGGCGGCGGACATCTGCGTCACCAGCCAGGTCAACGTCTTCGCATCCTGCACCGCGGGGAACATCTTATTGCCCGCCGCCGCGGTCTCGGCCGATCGGAATGACGACCTGATCAAGACCATCGGGCTGGGCGTGACGATGGTCGGCTACGACGAGCCGTCCTCCGTGGGAATGCTGGCCGGGGAGAAGACCGTCGCCGACCTCCGCCGGGACGCGACGCATGGCTCAATTGTCGAGGCCCGCGACATCGAGCGCGGCTTCGGGTTCCTGAAACCAGACCAGTTGGTGTGGAGCTTCGCCCGAAGCAGGTGGCTAATGGGCGAGGAGCCTGTCGGCAACGAGGTGCTGGCGTGGAGCAGTTCTCCGACTGCCATCGCTTCCGGACTGGCCGCGGACCTGATCGAGATCTCCCTCCACGACAGCTTCCGGCACCCGGATCGACTGCATTCGCTGGGCTCACCCGTCGACCTAGGCGCTCTCAAGCAGGACAACTACGTGGTCGGTGGTCGCGGCGACCATATCTCCCCGTGGCGGTCTTGCCACGCCGCCACCGAGCTGCTGGCGGGGAACAGCCGCTTCATCCTGGGCGCAGGTGGTCACCTGCCCACGCAGGTGAGCCCGCTGAACTCGGCCAAGGCCAAGTACTTCACCAGCACCACCGACGGCGATGCCGACACCTGGCTCGCCAGCGCCACGGAGGTTCGCGGATCCTGGTGGACCGACTATTCCGATTGGCTAGGACAACGTTCCGGGGAGCTCATCTCTGCGCCCACTGAACCAGGGTCTGCGACACACCCGTCGCTGGGTCCTGCCCCCGGCGAATACGCGAAGGAGGGCTAAGCGGTCCCGACCGACAACGGGCCCCCGAACAGCCATGTCATGGCCGACAACCTCTCATGGCGGACGGTGGATGAGCACGTCGTGTCGACCTACCGCTAACCTCACATCATGTCCGAACGCTCGAACGATACACCCACCCTCGGTGAACTGATCCGTCTTCAGCGCGAGATGTCTGAACTTCCGATGCGCCAACTTGCGACGATGGTAGGCATCTCCGGCCCATATCTGTCGCAAATCGAGCGAAACCTTCGGGAGCCCAGCGACCGAGTCCTCCACTCCATCGCGGAACAGTTGCAGATATCCGCCGATACCCTGCTGTCCCAATCACGCCGCGCCACGGCCGACGGAGTCCCCGAGACCGTGGCGGCAATCCGTCGCGACAAGGATCTGTCTCCCGCCCAGCGCAAGGCCCTGGAAGAGATGTATCAAACATTCCAGGCGGTCACGATGGAAAAGAAGCGCGTCGACAGGTCGAACTCGAAGGACAGTCGGTGAGGTAGAGAGCTTCCACATCGGAGAATTGACAGACTGTAACGGTCGTTGCCACACACTGAATTTGAGTGTGTGGCAACGACCGTTTCTTCCCCTCCCCAGGTTCCGTCGGAGCGACGGCGTCAACCACGCCCGCTGTTGCCGACATCGCCTATTCGAGGGTGTCAACGGCGAGGCGGGATGAGATCACCGTCGACCGTGATCCATGTGGATGACCTGACCTGAGCAAGCACTCCGTCGAGGTCTTCGCCGAGGCCGAGGACCGCTCGCGGCTGCTGAACTTCGCCGCGCAGCTCATCACCGTCACCCTCGACGACAGCGGCTCGCTCGCCGAGCGCATGGCCTAGGCCTTACCGTGGATGCTCGCCCTGTCGCCCGTGGACCGGGAGTCCTGTGCGCAGGGCCTCGTGGACGCGGCGCGTGCCTCGTTCTCCACCGACCAGCCGCACCTGGCGCTTGCTGAGCTGACGTCCTGGAAGGAGACGGCCACGGCCGTCGCCGCAGGGCTCGGCAGCGCCGACCTCGAGTGGCTCGACGAAGATGAGACCGTGGCGCGTCCGTAGTCGTGGCGGCCGCCAAGAAGGGGTGGCGGGACCTCGTGGCGACGATCCGCAACCCGATGACGGAGACGTGGGACTTCCTCACGCGGACGCCCCTGGCCACGACGCCGACGAACTACCGGCTCAAGGGCGAGCTCGGCACGGTCTTCCTGGAGCCGGTCCACACCATCCACCCGAACGAGACCAAGTAGCCGGGGCATCCCGTGCGTCCACATCGCCGCTATCGCGGTAGATTGCGACGTATTCGTTCCACAGCAGTAGCAGTGTCCCCGACGGGCTGGCCGGCTCACGGTGCACGTACTCGAAATCTGATGTGGCCCAGTCTGGGCATGGCGCTCACGCGCACGACAGGCGAACCCCAGCAGCACGAACAGTCCGTGAGATCGTGTCGCCGAGATGGGAGATCACGCAAACGCTCGGTTGGGATATCCCAACCGAGCGTTTGCGTGATCTCCTGGCAGCCAGCTAATAGCTGCGGCAGTCTCTACTTGAGGTAGGTGCGAGCGGTTCCCGTCACGGTGTCGGTAAGCGTCTTGACCAGCTTCTGGTTCGACTCCGCCACATCGGTGAACCATGCGACGTTGGTCGACTTGGCCAGCTCCCCCTGGAGCTCGAGGACGTTGTCGACGGCCTTGTCGAACACGTCCACCGACAGGGTGGCGGACTGCTTGGCGTAGCCGCTAAACTTCTCGGTGAAGACATCGAAGCCCTCGATCGCGTCGATCATGTCCTGGCCCAGCTTGGTGTTGGTCGTCATTTCTGTTCTCCTTGTGTGTCGGTGTCGAAGTGCTGTTAGCAGGTTAGCACGATTCTAGCTAACAGTGAGGGTGAGGCTCGTCACCAGCTCTGGAGGTCGGGGAGCACGGCCTGGACGAACAGGTCCACAATCTCCTTGCGTCGCTCATCCTCACCGACCGGCGAGAACACCACCGTCTCAGCGCCCGCGTCCCGGTACTCCGCGAGCCGGGCAAGAACCTGATCCGGGTTGCCGTGCAGAAGGTATCGATCGGCAATCCGCTCGAAGTCCTGCTGATAAGTTCCACCGACACCCTCCACCACCTCGCGCCTCGACTCCGCCGCATCCTCACCGACTCCGCCCCAGCAGAAGATGGCCCCGCGGACCGCAGCCGGGTCTCTACCGGCCTTCTCCGCCTCCGTGCGGACCTGGGCGAGCGAGTCTGCCAATTGCTCAGGGCTGTACATGTAGGGCAGCCACACGTCGGCATGGCGTCCTGCCCGCGTGATCGCCGCAGGCCGGCGCCCGCCCAGCCAGACGGGTGGGCCGCCCTGCTGCACAGGCTGCGGCTCTAGGGCCAGTCCGGGTATGCGGGCGAAGTCACCGTCGAAGTCCACCTGCTTGCCCGTCCACAGCTCACGCAGGACGGCCAGCGACTCGTCCATGCGCTTGCCCCGCGTGCGAACGTCGACGCCTGCCGCGGTGAATTCCGCCGGGAACTCCCCGCCCACCCCCACCCCGAAGTCGAACCGGCCACCTGAGACCTGGTCGAGCGTGGTGGCGAGTTTGGCTGCGAGCGCCGCGGGGTACAGGGGCAAGATCACCACCGAGGACAGCAGCCGCACACGGCTGGTGGCGCCAGCCGCGGCCGCCATTGTGATGAATGAGTTCGGGGTGGCACCGTGGAAGAAGAGATGCTCACCCCACGACACCCCGTCGAACCCGGCATCTTCCGCGTGGCGGGCATCTGCCGCGACCGATTGCTGATCAGGGCCCAGGCTGATGTAGACCTGCATCTCACGTCTCCTTACTACCGGTTGCCACATCCCGGGCCGGCTCGCCGCAGCGCTGCCAGCCCTGTCAGGGCGCCATTAGGACGCCTGTGTGCCCCATCAGCGTTCGCCGATAGGGCACACAGGTCATTGCTTATTCACCAACCGCGATGGAATCGCGAGTCAGTACTTTTGATCCTCGGGATCGACGTACCCGCCCTCCGACTCTCGACCTGGCGCCATATCGACGGCGGAATCAAAAGTCGGGCTAGGCCCTCGAGGTGGCTCGGATGCGTCGCGCCCCACCCTCTTCCGGAGCGATTCGTCCGCTGCACTGCCCCGAAAACCGTGGGAGTCGAGCCAGTTGTGCAGTTCAGCCTTGTTGGGGTGCCCCGCATGGATCGTGTTGTACACGTAGTTGACTCCCCGGGAACTGGCTTCACGCTCAAGGTTGTCAAGCGTGAAGCTGCCAACGCCCTTGCCCTGCGTGTCGGGGTCGGTGGCGAGGAGTATCTCCGCGTCACCCCAGGAGTTGTCGAGCCAGCCGTACCCGACGACGCTGCCGCCATCGGTGACAGACCACCACTCCCCGGGGAGCCCTTGCCCGTCCTTGTAGTTCAGATCGAATGCTCCCGCGGGGGCGCCTCCGATCACTCGGCGCTTATCCGCGTCCCACACGGGATCGGATTCCTTGTTCCACGTGAAACCAACCATTGCCTTACACCCCTGCTCGTTACGGGGCCGGCCGCTTAGGCCAGGCCCTCTTCGGCCAGACGGACGTAGTCGAACTCCACCGGCTGGTCGTTGATCCCCGTCTGGGGCGGGGCGATCCAGCCAGCGAACTTGCCCAGCTCATACTCCGGCACCATCAGCGCCGCCACCTTCGCGCGCGTCTCCTCCGACGGCAGCCACTTATCGGCCCGCGCGTTCCACTCGTCCGCGCTGAGGATCTCGCCCTCCGGGCTCACATGGTGTGCGGAGTAGTTGCCAACCCTGCGGTTGAACGCCTCATGCGGCAAGCTCAGCCGCTGCTCTAGGCCGGCATCCTCGAGCGCCTGGTTCCAGCGCCGCACGCCATTCTCGCAGTCGGCAACGTACTCATCGCGCAGATCCAGGTTCAAGGCCGTCAGATAGGGCACCGGCTCCTCGACGAACTTGCCGTCCCTGATCGTGCGGATGGTGTACTCCGCCTCCTTGAGCTCATGGTCGTCCTTGCGGCGAGTCTCCTGCCAGCGGCCCTTGAGCCCGCCGGTGTAGTACGCGGCCACGTTGGTGGACTGCTCGGAGCCGAACAGGTCCATGGACACGGAGTACTGGAAGTTGAGGTACTGCTGGATCACCTCGAGCGGGATGCCGCCGTGCTCAAAGACATCGTCGGTGCCATGCTCGTTCATCAGCTCCGCGGTGCGCTCGACAACGCGCTGCACGCCGGTGGTGCCCACGAACATGTGGTGCGCCTCCTCCTTGAGCATGAACTCGCAGGTGCGGGCAAGTGGATCGAACGCCGACTCCTTGAGCGTGCCCAGCTGGTATTTGCCGTCGCGGTCCGTGAAGTAGGTGAACATGAAGAACTGGAGCCAGTCGGTGGTCTCCTCATTGAACGCGCCAAGGATGCGAGGCGCGTCGATGTCACCGGAGTTACGCTTGAGCAGCTGCTCGGCCTCCTCACGGCCTTCGCGGCCGAAGTAGGCGTGGAGCAGGTAGACCATCGCCCACAGGTGCCGGCCTTCCTCCACATTGACCTGGAAGAGGTTGCGCAGGTCGTAGATGCTGGGCGCGGTCCCGCCCAGCACACGCTGCTGCTCGACCGATGCAGGCTCGGTGTCGCCCTGCACGGTGATCAGGCGCATCAGCTCTGAGCGATACTCGCCCGGGACTTCCTGCCACGCGGGCTCGCCCTTGTGCTTGCCGAAGTTCACGACACGGTCCGGATCGGCCTCGGCCAGGAAGATGCCCCAGCGGTACTGCTCCATCGGCACGTGGTCGAAGTGCGCCCAGCCGTCACGGCCGACCGCGATCGCGGTGCGCAGATACACGTCCTGGGTGGGGAGCTGTGGGCCCAGGTCCCGCCACCACTCGAGGAACTTCGGCTGCCAGCCCTCCAGTGCGCGCTGCAGCCGCCGGTCGCTCGCCAGATCGACATTGTTGGGAATGCGCTCGCTGTAATCGATTGTGCTGACTGGGCCGGTCGGCTTCGGTGCCGCGCCCATTCGATCCTGTACTGACATCGTGATCTCCTCGTCGTCTGCGCCGCCATGTGTGCCGTCTTACTGGACCGGCCATGATTGTTATTCTACAGATCTTTGGTGACACGTCTAGTCTTTTGTAGACTATCAAGTCATAATGCCAGTTCAAGGCCGAATAATCACGGGCACTGGGCGTCTCAATCTGGCATCAGGGGTAGGAATCACCCCGAATTCCGGGCTCGCGAATCATGGCGACACGATCACTTCCGGCCTCCCGGCACGAGGCGAACCCCGACGCGGCGGTGGATGCGGAGGGTGCCGGCAGCGGCTCGATGCACGCCCCAAACATTTGATCAGCCATCACAAAATCCCATCGCGTGTGCTCCATCTCAGCGTAGGTCGACCATTCCGACCATGTGCTGGTATCTCAAAATCGACCGTGCCAACCCCCAAATCGGGCTATTGTGACGAGACTCACAAGATAGCGAAGGGGGCTGAGATGGCCGCACCGATTCGGCTGGACGAGGTCGACTGGATCATTGTGGGCAGTGGTGTGTATCTCGCACCGCTGCACGAGATCAAGGACGGCGCGGGCACCGCATTCCTACGTTTTGATGCCGGGGGCGTCAGCCACAAACACAGGCATCCATCCAGCGAAGAGCTCTACGTCATCTCTGGTCGGCTCAAGATCGGCGAGCTGATTCTGGAAGCTGGCGACTTCTTGCGCACCGCTGAGGGCGAGGTCCATGAGATCCGTGCGCTGGCGGATTCGGTAACCCTGATCAGCCTCACCGAACCATTGGAATTTCTCTAGCCGGCCGCAGCGCTCGTTAGACTGCGGCCAGAAACGACCGACACCTCCGGGGTACGTGGACCACGGAGGTGTCGGTGCGGGTCTAGCTCAGTTCAGAAGAGCCTGATTCACCACAACCCGCCGGTGGCGTCTAGAACTGTGCCGGTCACCCAGCGAGCCTTCTCCGAGGCCAGCCAATCCACGGCCTCCGCGATATCCTCCGGCGTGCCAAGCCTGCGCAGGGCAGGTGCCGCCGACATCGCCTCGACGGCCTTCTCTGCAGTGCTCGTCCGCAGCCGCTCAGTGTCGGTGGCACCTGGTCGCACCACATTCACCGTGATGCCGCGCCTACCCAACTCCTTTGCAGTAGAGCGCGACGCCGCCTCCAAACCGGCTTTCATCGCGGCGTAGGAGGCCTGACGGCCCGGCGCCATATAGGCCGCCGCACTGGAAATCATCACAATGCGGCCGTTGTCAGCGACTCTATTTGCCGCGGCCGCGAGAGTGAGGAGCCCAGAGCGAAGATTCGTCTGATAGTCCGCGTCGATGGACTCTTCGGTGAGGTCCGAGACCCGGGTGTAATCCCACGCCCCCGCGCAGTGCACCACCGTGCGCAGCGGACCCAGCTCCTCCGCCGCGTGGAAAGCCTGGTCCACACCTGCGGCGGTCCGCACATCCGAGCCGACGGCGAGCGCGGAACCGCCGGCGTCTTGAATCTCCTGGACCACCGCGCGGGCCCGGTCCTGCCGGTCACGATAGCCGACGGCCACCGCATGCGAGGCCGCCAGTTTGCGGGACACGGCGGCGCCAATCCCGCCGCCGCCGCCGATCACGAGTGCGCTGTTGATAGTCATGCTCCCTCTTCTCCGCCGCCGAGCCTCGCCAGAAAATCTGGGCTGCCCTGCACAGCAGTACGCTGCAGATGGTGCTGGACGCTGCGCAGGCCAGCGAGCTCCTCGCCGCCGCCCGCGCGGCCTGGGCCGCCATGAACGGCGTGCGGCATCGCAGAGCCGTGGCCGCTGTTCTCCGCCGCGTTGTCGGCGTTGACCACCAGCAACCGGCCGTGCCACGGCGCGGATCCCAGCACCGCGCGCGTAGCGAAGTCATCGTCTCCGGTGACAATCGACGTCACCAGGCTGCCCTGCCCGCGCGCCACGTAGTCCAGCGCTTGCTCGATGCCCTCGTAGGGCAGCAGCGTGCTCACCGGGCCGAAGGCCTCCACCGCGTGCACCTCCTCGCGGTCTGGGTCGTCCGCGCGCAGCAGCACCGGCGAGATGAACGCGCCCGCCTCAAAATCGGCGTCGACGCCGAAGTTCTCTGGGACGGTCTGGGGATCGCCGAAGACGGGCCGCGCCGCGCTCATGAGCGTGGCGACTGCGGCCCGCACGTCCGTACGCTGGCGCTGGCTGGCCAGCGCGCCCATCCGCGTGGACTCGTCCGCCGGGTTTCCCACCGTGATCTTCGCCAACTGAGCAACGACGGCGTCCTGGACGGCATCCATCAGCCCGGCCGGAACAAACGCGCGGCGGATCGCGGTGCACTTCTGGCCCGCTTTTTGGGTCATCTCGGTGACGAGGCCCTTGACGAAAATGTCGAACTCGGGATCGCCAGCCTTGACGTCCTCAGCCAGGATGCTGGAATTTAGCGAATCCGCCTCCGCGGTGAACCGCACCGAGTTGGACGCAATGACAGGGTGGCGGCGCAGTGCGGCCGCCGTGTCCCGGGAACCGGTCACGGAAAGTGAGTCCTGACCCGTCAACTGGTCCAGCAGACCGTCGGGCCGCCCGCACACCAGCTGCAACGCACCCTCGGGCAGGATCTGCGAGTCGATGATCGCCCGCACCACCATCTCCGTCAGGTACGCCGTCTGGCTGGCCGGCTTGACCACGCTGGGCGCGCCCGCCAGCAGCGCGGGCGCCAGCTTCTCCAGCATCCCCCAAACCGGGAAGTTGAAGGCGTTGATCTGCACCGCGGCGCCGAGCCGCGGAACGCTGATGTGCTGGAGGCCGAAGGTACCGCCCTTGCCCAGCTGCTCATACTCCCCGTCGAGGAGGATCTTGCCGGCGGGCAGCTCTTTGGCGCCCTTGCCGCCGTAGACGAACAGGGTGCCGATGCCACCGTCGATGTCGACGGTCGCGTCCCGGCGGGTGGCGCCGGTGCGCAGCGAGAGCTCGGTGAAGTCCGGGATCAGCCCGGACAGGTGCTTGGCGAGCGCCGTGAGCAGCCCGGCCCGCTCCTGGAAATTGAGTTCACGCAGAGCTGGGCCGCCGATATTGCGGGCGTGGCCGAGCACAGCAGCGTAATCAACGGGCTTGGTGGAGATGCGAGCGACGGGGGCGCCGGTGGCCGCGTCGAGAAGTGTGGTGCCCTCGTCCCGAGGCGCCTGCCACACTCCCCCGATGTAGCTGCTGAGTATCTGCGTCATTGTGGACTCCTTGCTGTGGGATTACCGGAGGAGCTCTCCGTCAGGCACTGCTCGAGCGACACCGCGCTCAGCTCCGCCCTATAGCGGCGGCGTGCCGAGAGGTACTCGCCTACGCCGTAGTCAATCCATGATGCGTTGTCGATGGGCCCGCTCACCCGCACTGGCACCCCGATTGCCTTGCTGTGCGCCGGGATCTCGAAGCCCTCGGGCACCAGCCCCTGCGCGCCGACAATCGAGCCGCGGCGCACGATCGCCCGATTGAGCGTCACCGAACCGGAGCCGATGAGGCAGCGATCCTCCACCGTGCAGCCCTCTAGGTGTGCGTTGTGCCCCACCACGCACTCATCGCCGATTACGGTGGGCCACTCCTCCGTGGTGTGCAGGACGGTGCCGTCCTGGATGGAGGTGCGAGCGCCGATGCGAATCTCACCAAAGTCCGCCCGCAACACCGCATTCGGCCATACAGAGCTATCTGCTCCGATGGTCACCGAGCCGATGAGCACCGCGTCGGGGTGGATAAACGCGCTGGGGTGGATCCGCGGCCGCTGCCCCTGGAGCTCGTAGATAGTCATGGCCGAGGATTCTTCGGCTGGGACTTCTTCACGAGGAAGTCCGTCATTCGGGAGATCTTCTCCTCGTCCTCGAAGAGCAGCGCTTGGATGGCGAGGTCGAGCTGCGGGTGCGCGGACTCGGCGGCGTCGACGGCCAGCTTGGTCATCCGCATCGCGATCGCCGAGTTGCGCCCCATCTTCGCGGCGAGCGCGCGGGCCGCGTCGAGCAACTCCGCGGGCTCCACCACGGAGTGCGCCAGGCCCAGGGCCAACGCGCGATCCGCCTTCACCCAATCGCCGGCCAGGAGGATCTGCTTCGCCACGGACTCCCCGAGCAGGCGCACGAGCCGGAAGGTGGCGCCGGCGCCGGCGATGATGCCAAGTCCCGGCTCCGGCTGGCCGAACACGGTGCGGGGGGTGATGATGCGCAGATCGCACGCGTACGAGAGCTCGGCGCCCCCGCCCAAGGCGTAGCCGTCGATGGCGGCAATCGTCGGCATCGGCAGCGCCCTGATGCGGTTGAACAGGTTCAAGTTGATGCCGGCTAGGGCGTCGTCGCGACGCCTGTCCCGCAGCTCGCCGATGTCCGCGCCGCCCGCGAAGACCCCGTCCGCGCCGCCGGTGAGGATCATCAGCTGCGGTGCCCGCTCCAGCTCTGCGCACAGGGCGTGCAGGTCGCCGATCATCTCGGCGTCGATCGCATTCTTCGCCGCCGGCCGATCCAGGGTCACGAGCACATGGCCCTCCCCCTGTTCGACGCGCAGGGTGTTCGGCTTCGGGATGCTCACTTCCCGCTCCAATCGAAGAAGCCCTGGCCGCTCTTCTTGCCGATGTCACCGCGCTCGACCATGTCGATCATCAGCTGCGGCGGCGTGAAGCGGGGTCCGAGGCTCTCGGAGAGCCCCCGGGCGATGTGCAGCCGCACGTCCAGGCCCACCAGGTCGGTCAGCCGCAGCGGTCCCATCGGGTGCCGATACCCGAGCACCATTGCCCGATCGATGTCCTCCGGCGAGGCGACGCCATCCTCGACCATGCGGATCGCCTCCAGGCCGAGAGCGACGCCCAGCCGACTCGTGGCGAACCCCGGGATGTCGTTGACCAGGATCGTGTCCTTGCCGATGAACTCGCCGATCCGCTGGGTCAGCGCCACTGTGGCGTCTGAGGTGTTCGCGCCGCGGATCAGCTCGAGGAGCGGCATCGTCCACACGGGGTTGAAGAAGTGCATGCCGATGAAGGTCTCAGGACGCGCCAGCACCGTCGCCAAGGAGGCGATGCCGAGCGCGCTTGTGTTGGTGCCCAACAGCTTCGGCTCGCGCTCCTCGATCGCGCGCAGCACCGAGTGCTTGAGCTCCAGGATCTCCGGTACCGCCTCGACCACCAGGTCCAGCCCCGTCGCGAGGTCCGAGACGGACTCCGCGGTGTCCACGGTGTCGCTGACATGGCTGGCCCGATCGCTCTCGAGGCGCCCCTGCTCCTCCATGCGCTCGGCCCGACCGACAATGGCGCCGCGGGCTGCGGCGCGGCGGTCCGCGTCGGGCTCGACAAGCGTCACGTCGCAGCCCGCCGCGGCGAAGACATACGCAATGCCGATACCCATGGTGCCGGCGCCGACGACGCCAACCGAGGTCACTGGGGCTGTGCTCATGGATGCTGTCCTTCTCATTTGGGTTTCAGGGGAGGGCTGGGGCAGAGGCCGAGACGGGGGAATACCGTGGTGGCGTTCCCGGCGAGGACGCCGCTGAGCGTGTCCTCCGACCAGCCGAGCGCGGCTAGGGCCGCCACGTTGCTCCGGGTGCCGGGCACGCCGGGCCAGTCGGTCCCGAAGATCATTTTCTCCGCGAGACGGGGCAGATTGAACGCCCGGTAGTACTCCGGGAGCTTCTTGGGGGGCAGTCCGGCCAGGTCCAGCCATACGTTCTTCTTGCTCTGCGCCATGAACGCCGCCGCGTCATACCACCAGCCCCGGCCGCCATGGGCGAACACGAAGTTCAGATCGGTGAAGTAGTCGATGGCATCCAACAGCAGTTCCGGGTTGCCGAATCTGGTGCGTGAGCCGGGGAAGCTCGACGTGCCGGAGTGGAAGATCACGGGCAACCCGAGTTCCGCGCAGCGGGCATAAACGGGGTAAAGCTCCTTGTCGCCGGGATCGAAGGCGCCGTGCACCGGATGCAGCTTCAGTGCCACGGCACCGTGCTCGAGCTGTCGGCCCAGCTCCTCGAGCAGGGGAAAGTGCAGGTGCGGATTGATATTTGCCACCAGGTGGAAGCGACCCGGGTTGTACTCCAGGATCGGCAGCAGGTGTTCGAACGGTTGGATGCCCGTCGCACGCGGGCTGTACTCGCAGAACAACAGGGCGTGGTCCACTCCCTGTCCAGCAAGCAGCGCATCGAAGCGCGTCGGGTCCACCCGACCGTCCTCGTCGTACGCGGAGCGCCAGGACTCCACACCGGAGAACGTGTCAGCCCATTCCAGCCAGGCGGGCTTGAGCGTGTCCAGACGCGGCGCGTGCACATGCGCGTCAACCACCAATCGACCGTCGATCACCTAGACCCACCTTTTTTCGCCTCGGATTAGAGCAACCTCTCCACTAGCAATGACTCTACAGCAGTGTTGAGTGTCGCGACAGCTTTGTAGAGTGTCAATGCGCCGGACTTTTGCTCGGGAACTCCCCGCCGCCCGCACGACCCGGCTCATGTTCCCACCTGATGTCACAGTGACGTTTCGACCCGCCATGTCCGGTAGTTCCGAATCGCGCCGAAATATCGATCCGTGACGAATGGGGCGTCTGGCCGCTGCGCAGCGAAGGTGAATGTTCCACGTGAAACATTCACACCGCGCGCAGCCCCTACTCGGGGCGGATGGCGATCATGTTCATCGCGCGGAGCGAGAGCACCTTCGTGTGACCTGAATTGAACATCTCGCCGGTAGTCGTGACGATCCCCCGATCCGGCTTCGAGTTCGAGAGCCTCTTGCCCTCCACCGTGATCCGCACCCACAGTCGATCGCCTGGCCGCACTGGCGCAGTCCAGCGCAACTCGTCGATGCCGGGTGAGGCGAGAGACCCGACAGCCGTCAGATAGTGGTCCACGAAGATGCGCATGAAGATCGACGCGGTCTGCCAGCCGGACGCGATCAGCCCCTTGAACGGCCCATCCTCTGCCGTGCCGGGATTGGTGTGGATCGACTGCGGATCATAGATGTTCGCATAGTGCACGATTTGCGCTTCCGTCACCTCCACGTGGCCGTACTCGTAGACGGCACCCACGCGGTAGTCCTCGAACCAGCGATCATCGATAGGGCAATCGAAGTTTTCCGTCCCAATGCGAACGGTGCTCAGGTCATAGTCCATATGGAAAGACTATGCACCCAAGCACCGTTGCGCTGGAGGATCAGTTACACGCCCAAGCGATTACACGTCCAAGAATCGGACGTCGCGGGCATTGCGGGTGATGAAGCTGCGGCGCGCCTCCACGTCCTCGCCCATCAGCGTGCTGAACAGCTCGTCGGCCGAGGCCGCGTCATCCAGCGTGACCTGGCGCAGGATGCGGACGGACGGATCCATCGTGGTCTCCCACAGCTCGCGGGCGTCCATCTCGCCGAGGCCCTTGTAGCGCTGAATACCATCGTCCTTGTTGATCTTGCGGCCGGCGGCCAAACCCGCCTCCATCAGCACATCGCGCTCACGGTCCGAGTACGCGAACTCGGGCTCGATCCGCTGCCACTTGAGCTTGTACAGCGGCGGCTGCGCCAGGTAGACGTGACCGGCCTCGATCAGCGGGCGCATGAAGCGGAACAGCAGCGTGAGCAGCAGGGTCGAGATGTGCTGGCCGTCGACGTCGGCATCCGCCATCAGCACGATCTTGTGGTAGCGGAGCTTCGCGATGTCGAACTCATCGTGGATGCCTGTGCCCAGCGCGGTGATGATGGCCTGGACTTCCGTGTTCTTCAGCACGCGGTCGATGCGGGCCTTCTCGACGTTGATGATCTTGCCGCGCAGCGGGAGGATAGCCTGGAACATCGAGTCGCGACCCGACTTCGCGGAACCGCCGGCGGAGTCGCCCTCCACGATGTACACCTCACACTTGGAGGGGTCGTTGGAGCGGCAGTCGGCCAGCTTGCCGGGCAGCCCGCCGAGGTCCGTCGCGGACTTGCGGCGCACCAGCTCGCGGGCCTTGCGGGCAGCCATGCGGGCCTGCGCGGAGGAGACGGCCTTCGTGACGATGACCTTCGCCTCGGCCGGGTTCGCCTCAAACCAGTAGTCGATGTGCTCGTTGCACGCCCTCTGCACGAACGACTTGACCTCGGTGTTGCCCAGCTTGGTCTTGGTCTGCCCCTCGAACTGCGGCTCGACAACCTTCACGGAGACCACGGCCGCCAGACCCTCGCGGATATCGTCGCCCGTGAGGTTCGGGTCCTTGTCCTTGAGGAGCTTCTTCTCTTTCGCGTACTTGTTGACCGTGGTGGTCAGCGCGGAACGGAAGCCCTCCTCGTGGGTGCCGCCCTCCGCCGTGTTGATCGTGTTCGCGAACGTGTGCACGGACTCGGAGTACCCGGCGTTCCACTGCATCGCGACCTCGACCTCGTGGCCGGTGCCCTTGGCATTGAATCCGATGATCGTGGTGTGGATGGCCTGTTTGGTGCGGTTGATGTGCTTCACGTAGTCCACCAGCCCGCCCGGGTAGTGGTAGGTGCGCTGCTTGACGCGGGGCTTGGCGGCCTTGGTCTCCTCCGCCTGCTCCTCCGCGGACTTCGGCGCCTCGGCGACGTCGCCGACGACCTCGTCGGTGATCTCGTCCGCTGTCACGCGCTCGTCGGTGAGGGTGATCGTCAGGCCCTTGTTGAGGAAGGCCATCTCCTGCAGGCGCCGCGACACGGTTTCGAAGTCGTACGTGGTGGTCTCAAAGATCGTCGGGTCCGCCCAGAAGCGGACCGTCGTACCCGTTGCAGAGGTGGGCCCGTCCTGCTCCAGCGGCTCGGGCACCGCGTTGTTGAAGTTCTGCTTCCAGTTGTAGCCATCGCGGGCGATGTCGACCTCGACCTTGGTCGAGAGCGCGTTAACTACGGAGATGCCGACGCCGTGCAGTCCGCCGGAGACCGCGTACGACTCGGAGTCGAACTTGCCGCCGGCGTGCAACTGCGTCATGACAACCTGGACAGTCGGCGCACCGCTCTCGTGCATCTCGACGGGGATGCCGCGGCCGTCATCGCTGACCTGGACCGCGCCGTCATCGAGCAGGCTGACGTGCACTGCGCTGGCGTAACCCGCCATCGCCTCGTCGATCGAGTTGTCCACGACCTCCCACACCAGGTGGTGCAGGCCGCGCTCGCCGGTGGAGCCGATGTACATGCCGGGACGCAGACGCACTGCCTCGAGGCCCTCGAGAATCGTGATCGAGGAAGCGCCATAACCGCTGCTAGAGCCGTTAGAGCTCGTTGCGGACTGATCTTTGTCTTTGGCAACCACGGGTAGGTAGCACTCCTTCTCGATCAAGGCACACACATGGATCCACCACCCGGGAGCGGACTCCATAGTGCGGGCGGTGGAGAGGCGATGCGATAGTTCCTGGCCAGTCTACTGCCATGCCCGGGTCACGGTGCCACTAAGACCGTCCTGACACGCCCACAGCCGCCTCAAAGGCTCGCGGGTAGAGAAGCGAGGACCAGAACTGACGCCACCGAAATCTGAGCCGCGCTGCGCGGGGCTACCCGTAGGTGTCGCGCGGGCCACGGCCGGAGATGTGATGATCACCGAACTTCCAACTGGGTGCCTTGGGCCCGTGGATGCGGACCTGCTTCACGACGCCATGCCCCACGGACTTCGCGATTTTCGCGATGATCGTGGACTGCATGAGCCGCAACTGCGTGGCCCAGGCCGTGGACTCCGCGGTGATGTAGAGGATGTTCTCTTTGATCTCCGTGGGCGTCGCATGGTCCGCGATGTCCGCGCCGACCACCTCCTCCCACAGCCCCAGCACCTTGCCCTCGGCGACGTGCGGGGTCCAGCCGCGGCGCTTGGCTATCGATGCGGTCACGGAGCCGAAAGCCTGCGGATCGCGCGCGTCCGGGCCAGATCCCGACCAGCGCCGGCGGCTCGTGGAATTGCCACGCTTGGGCGAGGCCTTGCCCTGGCCCACCGATTTGCCCTTGGCGAGGGCGTTGGCACGTGCCTCCTCGAGTGCCCGACGCGCCAGGTCGTAGCCGCGTTCGGGCTCTTTCTCGTCAGTCATCCGCCGACCTCCTATCCCTATCGATGCTCGCGGAATTCACTGTGGCCGTGACCGACCCCGGTGGATCTGAGCTCATGCTGGAAACCCGCTGGCCGTCCCGGTCGCTGATCTCCACATACAGTCTGCGCGCGTGCAGCTCCGCCGGCACGTCCTCGGGGACTGCGGCGGTGATCAACACCTGCTCCGTGTGGGCGGCGACCGCCGCCAGCGCGCTGCGCCGCTGCCGGTCGAGCTCGGCGAAGACGTCGTCGAGCATCAGCACCGGGTCCGTGCCGTCCTCACGCAACAGGCTCAGACTGGCCAAGCGCAGCGCGAGGGCATAGGCCCACGACTCGCCGTGGCTGGCATAACCCTTGACAGGGTGCTGGCCCAGACGCAACTCCAGCTCATCGCGGTGCGGCCCGACGAGGCACACGCCGCGGGCGATCTCCCGGTCGCGGACCCGTGCCAGCTCGGCCATAAACGCAGCCTCTAAGAGGTCGATGTCGGCCGGGCCGGTGTGGTCGTTGACGTCCTGGTACTGCGGTGGCATGGACTCGCCCAGGCTGCAGCGGTAGTTGATCGCCGCGTGCTGGGACTCGGGCGCCACGTCCGCATAGGCGGCCGAGATATGGGGCGCCAACTGCGCCAATAGGTCCAGCCTGGTCGCAATCAGCTCGGCGCCGAAGCGCGCGAGGTTGCCATCCCACACCTCCAGCGTCGCCAACGCGCTCGCTGCGTCCGAGGAATTTCCCCGCCGCATGGACGGCCCCGCAGTCTTCAGCAGCGCGGAACGTTGACGCAAAACCTTGTCATAGTCCGCCCGCACGCCCGCCATTCGCGGCCACCGGGTCGTGAGCAACTCATCCATGAAACGGCGCCGATCGCTTGGGTCCCCGCGTACCAGCGAGAGATCCTCAGGCGCGAACAACACGGTCTGGACGATGCCGAGGATCTCCCGGGTGCGGCGCACCGGCGTGCGGTTGATCCCGCCCCGGTTCGCCTTCCCCGGCACCAATGCCAGGTTCACGCTGAGTTCGCGACCCTCGTTGACGGCGGTCGCGGCGATCCGGGCGCCCTCGGCGCCCGCTCTGATCAGGGGCTGGTCGGAGGAGACGCGATGCGAGGTGAGCGTGGAGAGATAGTTCAACGCCTCGAGCACGTTTGTCTTCCCCCGCCCGTTGGCGCCGAGCAAAACGGTGACGCCGGGCTCTAGGTCGACGGTCAAAGACTCCCAGGAGCGGAAATCGTGCAGTTGGACTTGCCGGACAAACACGTGTGCATCAGCCCGGCAGTCGGACGGGCATCAGCAGGTAGGTGTAGTCGCCGTCCGAGGCCGGGTAGGTGCCGGACTCGTTGGCGGCCGGCAATTCCTCCGCCACGGTGGGGCACAGCACGGCGGGCCGGCTGGGGCTGGTGAAGCCGAACTGGACCTTGCTGGTGTGCAAGGCGCCGAGTCCTTCGAGGAGATATCCGGGGTTGAACGCGATGGTCAGCGGCTCGCCCTGGAACTCCGCCATCAATGCTTCCTCTGCGCGGCCGGCATCGTCGCCGCCGGCGGACATGAGCAGTCCCTCATCAGAGAACTGCATGCGGACCTGGGCGCCTCGCTCGGCGACGAGGGCGACACGCTTGATGGCGTCGACCAGTGGGCCGATCTCGACTGCCGCGAGGGCGGTGTGCTCGGTCGGCAGCAGCTGCCGAAACTTGGGAAATTCAGCGTCGAGCAGGCGCGTTGTGGTTTGACGGGCGCTGCCGACAATGCCAAGGAGGCCCTCGGAGGCGACATTGGCGCCGTTGCCCATAGAGAGCTCGATCGGTCCGGCGGCACTGCCAGCCATGGTCTTCGCGGCTTCGGACAGGGTGCGAGCCGGGACCAAGATGGCCGCCTCCACCGTGGAGTCCGCGGGGTTCCATTCGAGCTCGCGGACGGCCAGCCGGAACCTGTCGGTGGCGGCCATGACAATTTTGCTGCCCTCGATCTCCACCCGGATTCCGGTGAGCATCGGCAACGTGTCGTCCTTGCCCGCTGCGACCGCGACCTGCGTGATCGCCTCACCGAATTTGTCGGCAGGCAGCGATCCGGTCTGCGCGGGCGCCGAGGGCAGCTGCGGGTAGTCCTCAACCGGCATCGTCGGCAGGGAGAACTTCGCACTGCCACCGGTGATCGCGAGGCGGGTGCCATCGAATGACACGTCAACGGGCTTGGCAGGCAACGATTTGGTGATGTCCGCGAGAAGTCGTCCGGAGACCAGAATCGACCCGGGTTCATTGACCTCGGCGGAGATCTGCATGCGTGCGGAGGTCTCGTAGTCGAAGCCGGAGACGGTGACGGTGTCTTCCGAGGCCTCGATCAGGACGCCGCTGAGGACGGGGGTGGTGGGGCGGGCCGGAAGGCTGCGCGCGACCCATGCCACCGCGTCTGCGAAATCTTCCCGGGAAACGCGAAACCTCATGCCTGCAAGCTCCATCGGTCCCGGGGGTCCTTCCAGTGATGTCGGTGCCGTGCTCCAACGAAAGGAGCTGCATCCGAGATGTCGATCGGTGTCAGCCAGCGTAACTGGTGCCGGCTGATGCCTGCTCGTCCACCGTAAGGCTTCGAGGGGCTTCCGTAAAGCTGGATCCTCGGACTTGGCGCTGGTCTGAGCCGGTGGGGCCGGGGCGGCAGCGGAACTTTCCCCACAGGCTCTTTTAAAAGATGTTCTTAAGGGATGTAAACAGAAGCAGTAATAGCTCCTGTGCAACTTGTTAGCCGACCGTCTCCCACGCTGGTCGCGATGCGTATCCGGTTGTGGACGGTTGGTATGACAGTTTTGGGCCATCTGGGGACAGTTGGGGAGAGTCAGAAGTTGTTCACGGCTTGTCCCCAGTTTTCCCGACTTGTCCACATAGTTATGCACAGATGTGGAATCTCTGCTCAGGAGTCACACGCGTCCCAAAAATTGTTGGCGTCGAGGCGGGCAAATCACCGCGATCTCCGTGAATCGGTCGACTTTGGGCTGGGAACGGGTAGCTGGCGGAGAGCGGCCCGGGGTCTTCACTAGTGCGCAGAGGGGCAGCTGAGAGGTGTCAGCTGCCCCTCTGCGTCAGACAAAAGAAGCGGCATCCCGACCGTCGTCGGGATGCCGCTTCTCCATGCGTTCGTGGCAGATACTACATATCAGGGCTTGGAACGCTGCTTGATGCGTGCAGTGAGCTCCTGGACCTGGTCGTAGACCTTCCTACGCTCCGTCATCTGCTCGCGGATCTTCTTATCGGCGTACATGACCGTGGTGTGGTCGCGGCCGAACTGCTGCCCGATCTTGGGCAGCGATAGATCCGTTAGCTCACGGCAGAGGTAGAGGGCGATCTGACGGGCGCCCGCGATGGCACGGGTGCGTCCGGGCCCACAGAGCTCGTCGATGCTGGTGTCGAAGTACTCGGCGGTGACCGCCATGATCGTGGCCGCAGAGATCTCAATCGTCGACGAGTCCGGCGCGAGATCGCGCAAGACCACCTCGGCCAGTTTCAGATCGAGCGCCTGCTTGTTGAGCGAGGCGAATGCGGTCACCCGGATCAAGGCGCCCTCGAGCTCGCGAATGTTGCGCTCGATCCTGCTCGCGATCAGCTCCAGGACGCTGTACGGGACGTCGATCTTTTCCATCTGAGCCTTTTTGGACAAGATGGCGATGCGGGTCTCGAGGTCCGGCGGCTGCACGTCGGCGATCAGGCCCCACTCGAAACGGGTGCGCAGTCGGTCCTCCAGCGTTCCCATCGCCTTCGGGGGGCGATCGGAGGTGATGAAGATCTGCTTATCGTGGTTGTGCAGGGCCTCGAAGGTGTGGAAGAACTCCTCCTGAGTGCTCTCCTTGCCCTCGATGAACTGGATGTCATCGACCAACAGCACATCGGCATCGCGGTAGCGGCGCTTGAACTCCTCTTTGCGCTTGTCGCGGATGCTGTTGATGAAGTCGTTCGTGAACTCCTCCGTCGACACGTACTTGACCCGCAGCCCCGGGAACAGGCGCTTCGCGTAGTGGCCCGTCGCATGCAGCAAATGTGTCTTGCCTAGTCCGGACTCCCCCCAGATGAACAAGGGGTTGTAGGCGCGCGCCGGCGCCTCGGCAACCGCGACCGCCGCCGCATGGGGGAAACGGTTGGACGGGCCGGTGACGAAGGTCTCGAACGTGTACTTCTTGTTCAGGCCCGCGCCCTTGCCCTTATCGCCCGGATTGTGCGGCGCCGGGGTGTTGAACCGGGGCGGCCAGGAGCGGTCCAGGCTCTCGCGAGCCTCCCTCTCCTCCTCGAGCAGGTCGGAGTCCTTGCGAGCATCCTCGCCATAAGGGTCTCCGTACGTGTCGGGGGCCGGACGGGACGGGGACTGATGCTGGCCGGAGTCCGTGGGCGTCGCCTCATCGGCGTCGGTGGACCCTGTTTTTCTCAACTGCCCTGCCTCATCCTGATCGTTCGCCTCGATGCGGACGGCGATCTCGATCGGCTGGTTGAGATGGCGCTGGAGGGATTCGGTGATGGGGGTGCGGAGCACTCGTTCGATGGCGTCTCGGGCGAAACTCGAGGGCGCGGACAACAACGCGAAGCCACCGGCCAAGGTGATGGGGCGGGCCAGCAGCAGCCATGCTCGTTGCTGGCGGGTCAGGGGCAGAGTCCCAGTTCCGTCAGGGGACGAAGACGCCTCGCTAGCAGGACTTGTCAGTTCCGCGACCACGAGTGGCCAGACCCGTGACAACACGTCGGGATTACTATCCACGCGGCTTCTGCCTCTCCAGCTTTCCTATCTCGAGCTGCGGAAACGATGGTCCTCCGCAGGGCTTTTTCAGGGGTATTCCTGTCTCCACACGATTATCCCCAGCTGTGGACAAGTCTGGCCTACCCGTTTTGCGGGCAGACCAGGACCCCATTTTGAGCGCGCTCGGGTGTGCCAGGCTGTTGGGCCGCGGCATCATCCGAGTGCCCCAGTGACGAGGGCGGTCCATACTGTTGGGCCGAACGCTAACAAGGATGGCGTCGGTCTGCAATCGGGGCAAGCACAGTATTCTGAGGTTCTCAAGGATCTCGGGTTCTTGGCGTGTTGGCGGGGCGGGCATGAGGCTCCGACCCCAGTTTGACCTTCACACCGCTGCTGAGTAGTCTCGGGCAGTCACCCGTTGTGTCGGGAGCTCTGTCGATGCTGGTCATTAATTTGACCGCTTTGAAGGTTTCGCGGATCCCTCGTAACACGTGGGGATTCGGTGCACGTCGACATGATGGGTTCCCAGTCAGAGTTAGTGGCGCCGCAAGGGCGCCGGCATAGATCGAGGAGTAATCACCGTGAGCAAGGGCAAGCGGACATTTCAGCCGAACAACCGGCGTCGCGCGCGCGTTCATGGCTTCCGGCTGCGCATGCGTACCCGTGCGGGCCGTGCAATCGTGGCAGCTCGTCGCAACAAGGGCCGCGCCACGCTGACTGCCTAATAGCGGGCACGAGCGCGGATCCACAGTTGCTGCCAGAACGGCACCGTCTAAGTCATCGCAAGGATTTTTCCTCTGTGATGCGCGGCGGACGACGCTGTGGTCGACATGACGTGGTGGTGCATATCAATGCACTGCCACGTTTCGTCGATTCTGCAGCCTTGTCGGCCGGCGGCGAGGCGGCCGACCGCCATCTAGTCAAGACTGGGCCGCGTGTCGGCCTCATAGTCAGCACAGCCGTCGGGAACGCGGTGGTTCGCCACCGCGTGGCCCGGCGGCTTCGTCATGTCGCGTGCACCGTGCTCGGTGACCTCGATCCCGGCATCGACATTGTCTTGCGTGCCCTTCCTGGCGCCGCCACCGCGACCTCGGCTGAGCTGCGGCAACAGATCGAGTCGGCCTTGCTGAAGCTCCGGGTGCGGGAGCCCAGGTCGTGACGGCGCCGAGCTTGCTGCGCAGGATCCGGTCGTGGCCCATGCGGGCCGCGGTGTTCTGCATCGAGCTCTATCGCACGTATATCTCCCCCATGAGACCGCCCACGTGCCGTTTTACCCCGACCTGCAGCGAGTACGCGGTGGAGGCTCTGCGAGACTGGGGACTATTGCGAGGGCTGGCCCTGGCCATGTGGAGACTGCTGAAGTGCGGTCCGTGGCATCGTGGCGGCTGGGACCCCGTACCGCAGAGAAGACATGACCGTAACAACGCTTCGGAGGAGTTGGACGTGGAACGCTTGGAGGCCTCTAGTGAGAGCCTCGGCGTCGCGACCGCTTCATCGGCGCCCACAGATCAACATTCATAGCCGGATCTGATCCGGGAGGGCTGCCTGGCAGTCTGCACCGAGAATAAGGAGTGCCCAGCGTCGTGCTGAACTTCATCTATTGGCCTGTCTCGGCCATCATGTGGGTGTGGTACAAGCTTTTCAGCTTTGTGCCAGAAGCGGTGCCCGGGATGGGGCCGACCGGTGCCCTCACGTGGATCCTCGCCGTGGTCTTCCTTGTGTTCACCCTGCGCGCTGTCCTGTACTGGCCGGCGGTGAAGCAGATTCGCACGACGCGGCAGATGCAGGAGCTGCAGCCCCAGATCAAGGCGCTGCAGAAGAAGTACAAGAACGACCGTCAGCGCATGGCCACGGAGATGCAGAAGCTACAGAAGGAACACGGGTTCAACCCGCTGCTCGGCTGTCTCCCTATGTTGGCCCAGGCGCCTGTCTTCATTGGCCTGTTCCACGTGCTGCGCTCGTTCAACCGCACGGGCACCCGATTCGGCCAGATCGACATCTGTGGCGACGTTCCCAACCCCCTGGCGGACAACACCTGTGCCGAGCTGAACGCGAGCCTTGGCAACTATGCGTTCAGTTCCGGCGACGTCCACAACTTCCTGCAGGCGAACATCTTCGGCGTGCCGCTCTCGTCCTATATCTCACAGCCGGCGAAGGAATTCGCCGCGTTCGTCGGCTTCATCGACGAGATGCCGACCCGCTGGCAGATCGCGGCCGTTGCCATTCCCCTGATGATCATCGCGGCGGTTGCGACGTACCTGAACTCCCGCGCGTCCGTGGCCCGTCAGAGCCCCGAGGCGGCGGCCGCCCCGCAGGCGAAGATCATGAACAAGCTGGCCCTCTACGTCTTCCCGCTCGGAGTGCTCGTCTCGGGCGCGTTCCTGCCAGTCGCGATCTTGCTCTACTGGGTTGCGAATAACGGCTGGACTGTGGTGCAGCAGCACGTGGTGTTCGGCCAGATCGAGAAGGAAGAGGAAGCCAAGAAGCAGCGGCTCCTCGAGATCCGCTCAGAGCGTGCGCCCAAGCCTGGTGCGGTCCCCCAGGTCGGGAAGAAGGCCAAGCCTGTCGACGACGTCCTGGTCGTCGACGCGGAGGACTCCGACGAGGATGACGAGTCCCCGAAGCCGAAGCCCGCGGCTGGCGACAAGCCCGCCGGTGGTGCGGGCGGCGCCCAGAAGCAGGGCGGCCAGCAGCGGAATAAGAACAGGTCCGCGGGTAATCGGCCCGGTGGCGGCAAGAGCAAGAAGAAGCGTAGGTAGCTGTGGTGCAGTCCAGCTAGGGACCTTCGCTACACCCAACATGCCACCCAGATTTATGGGGATTGACGACAAGGAGAACCTGACGTGACGCAGGAAGACGTGGACCACGTAATGCCCGACGAGGTTGCTGTGGAGACGGTCGAGATCGCAGACAAGTCACAGGACGACGGCGGCGACGACCTGTTGGTGGAGGAGGGCGAGATCGCGGCCGACTACCTCGAGCAGCTGTTGGACGTGCTGGACTTCGACGGCGACATCGATCTCGATGTCGAGAGCAACCGCGCCATGGTCAGCGTCGTGGGCGGCGAGGACCTCGACAAGTTCGTCGGGCGCAAGGGCGAGGTCCTGGATGCACTGCAGGAGCTGACACGTCTTGCCGTCCAGCAGCAGACCGGCACTCGCAGCCGGTTGATGCTGGATGTGGCCGGCTGGCGGGCGGGCCGCCGGGCTGACCTGACGATCGTGGGCCTCGACGTGTGCGAGCGGGTGAAGTCCTCCGGTGCGAGCGAGGAGCTCTCCCCCATGACCCCGTTCGAGCGCAAGATCGTGCACGACGCGGTTGCCACGGTCTCGGGTGTGCGGAGCGAGAGCGCTGGTGTGGAGCCGTCGCGACGGGTAGTCGTTCTCCCCGGGTAGGCGGTGGCCGCCCATGGGCGGCGGATGGATTGAGGTGGCGTCCGGGCATTGGCCCGGGCGCCACCTTTCATATATCAACCGGCGGAGCCGGCCTCGTGTGTGTAGGACGCCTGCCTAGCGAGGCCTCTTCGAGTGATCGTCGCGATGAAGAAGCCGCGGCTGCTACCTCCATCATGAGGACGGACCGGGTCGGGTCGGCCATCTAGGGCCTCCGAGGGCTTGCAAATGGTCTTTGAGTGGGCGGACCATGCAGGCCACCCAGTCCTGAAGTTCGCTGGAGTTGCCAGCCTGGGCGACCATACGTTTACAAATCTGATCTACCTGTTCGGTGTGTGAGCGGACTATCGCTCGGACCAGGTCGGATTTGGTTCCGAAGTGATAGCTGACGGTCGCATCGTTGCCTTGTCGCTGGTGATCCAGCAGCTGATTCAACTGCCCGCCGCTACCGGTTACGGCATGGACAAGTGGTCGCTAGCTGTGGGTCTCGTCATGGCGCCGCAGGGCTTCGTGATGATGATCATGGCTGGACTGTCGGCGGTCATCGCCAAGTCTCGGGCCTGAAGGTGACGCTCATGCTCGGCGCCGTGACGGTGGCGGCCGGCTACGCACTGAACTTCGCGTTGATGTCGGAAGTCTGGCACCTGGTACTGGTCTCCTGCTTTTATCGGCGCTGGTGTCGGCTTCGCCTACGGATCCCTGCCCTCGCTCATCATGAGCGCGGTGCCGGTCTCCGAGACGGCCGCAGCAAACAGCCTCAATATGTTGATGAGGGGAATCGGCAGTTCAGTCGCCAGCGCACTGGCCGGTGTGATCCTTGCTCAAATGACAATGCCGATCGGGGCAGCCACGGTGCCGCCTGAGAACGCCTTCAAGGTCGTCATGAGAATCGCTTGTGGCGCAGCACTTCTCGCGCTCGCCGTCTCTGAGTGCCTTCCGCGTCAGGGCTTGCTGGTCAGTGGGGATACATCGGAGATGCCCAGGCCGTCTCTCCCCCCGAGTTGGTCGCGCCCGTTCGCCGTGCGTGACCTGAGATTGGGTCCGCGGCGAATCTGACATCCCACGCAGCTTGGGAGCGTGTCCTAATCGCTTGAGGCGCATCGTGATGGCCCCCGCCACCGCTTGTGGGCACCGACGGCTCGTTCAGCGACGTTGCGGCCTGTCGGAGTCCGGCGGTGTCGGCATCGGTGCGCAGCGCGGCATGGACCTGATCCCAGGCGCCGCCCTGGCCGTACGGATGGTGCGTTTCCGCATGGTCTGGCTCGGCGGCCACGTGCCCCGGGCACAACAAGGACGCCCTCCCATATGTGCCGTCGGGCCGCGAGGGCGTCATTCGCTCTGCTGTAATCGATGCGACCATCGCCTGGCCGGCAATTTGCGGCGAGACCCGCGGTCTGTGCACTGACGGGGATGGCGTGATGGATAGCCTCCGCCGCTGGCTAGCGCCGGATTGAGGTTCAAGAGATCCCATGTGTGGACAAAGTCATCCGTCGGCGACTTCGGTGGGCAAATGACGCACGGAGCAGTCAACAGTCCCGGATAGTAAGAGTGCCCCGATGGGCCCGGATGCCGCCGGTGAATTATCCACAGGTGTATTGGGGGTGCCTTGTGTGTGCGGGCCGGTAGCAGGGAGAATGGTGCTGCGCCTGGGATTGGGTCTGCGGATCACCGTGTTCGCCCCGGTCGGCAGTCCGCTGTGTCTGATCCCATTGCGACCATATCTATCTAGTGAGGATGTTTCACGTGGAACAAGACCTGCCTGATTCGCTGCGCGAGGCGGCCGAGGAGATCTTCGGGGACAGGCTGGAGCTTGCCCTTGCCTATGGCCGCTCGCTCGCCACCGCCGGCGTGGAGCGTGGTCTCATCGGCCCGCGCGAGGCGCCCCGCCTATGGGAGAGGCACATCCTGAACTGTGCCGTCCTGGGCGAGTTGGTCGACCGTGACGCCACCGTCGTCGACATCGGGAGCGGCGCCGGTCTGCCGGGTATCCCCCTGGCGATCGCCCGGCCCGATCTGCGCGTGACCCTCGTTGAGCCGCTGCTGCGCCGCACGAAGTACCTCGCCGAGATAGTTGAGGAGTTGGAGCTTGGCGTGGCGATTGTCCGCGGCCGGGCAGAGCAGCCCGGGGTGCTCAAGGAGGCCGGCGGGGCGGATTACGTCACCTCGCGGGCGGTCGCCCCGCTGGAGAAGCTGGCTCAGTGGTCGCTGCCCCTCGTGCACACCGGCGGCCAGTTCATCGCCATCAAGGGGTCGAGTGCGCAGGAGGAGATCGACCGCAGCGCCGAGGCTCTCCGGCGCCTGGGCGCCGGATCTGTGGAGGTTGTCCAATGCGGCGAGGATCTTCTGCCGACACCGACTACCGTGGTGCGTGCGACCCGGGAGTCGAAGCGGACCCTGCGGCAGCGGTAGATCCTCTCGGATAGATCGTCGATGGCACCCAGTGGCGTCGACGCAATGGTGGAATTACCGCAGTGGTGGAAGTACTGGGAATCGCGTTGTTGGTCGATTGCAAGGACGCGCTCCCGCCAGACAATCTGGATGGCTGCACGCGTGTCGGCAGCCAAGGTGAAGGAGCAGGGATTGTGAGACAGGCTTGGGCCGGGGTTTCACGTGAAACATTCGATTCACGTGAAACAGACGAACTACCGCCATCGGCGGATATGGACGGGGAGGAGGCTCCTATGGGCCAGCACCTTTCGGCGACGGTGGGTGGATCCCTCCCCCGGCCGACCAACCGGCGGATCATCACGATTGCCAACCAGAAGGGCGGGGTGGGTAAGACCACCTCTACGGTCAACCTGGCGGCTGCACTCGCCGCAAACGGGTTGGGCGTCCTGGTTGTAGATCTGGACCCGCAGGGGAACGCCAGCACGGCACTGGGCATCGACCACCGCTCTGGCGTGCCCTCCACCTATGAGTTGCTCATCGGTGAGGTGACCCTGGAGCAGGCGATCCAGCGCAGCCCTCACAACGAGAACCTCTATTGTGTGCCCGCGACGATCGACCTCGCCGGCGCGGAGATCGAGTTGGTCTCCATGGTGGCCCGCGAGGGGCGCCTGAAGAGCGCCCTGGACGACGCGGCGTTGGACAAGCGCACCATCGACTACGTCCTGATCGACTGCCCGCCGTCGCTGGGGCTGCTGACCGTCAACGCACTGGTGGCCGCGAGAGAGGTCCTGCTGCCCATCCAGTGCGAGTATTACGCGCTCGAGGGGGTCGGACAACTTCTCCGTAATATCGAGCTCGTGCAGGCGCACCTGAACCGCGCCCTGCACGTGTCGACGATCTTGCTGACGATGTACGACGGCCGGACCAAGCTCGCGGGCCAGGTTGCGGAGGAGGTCCGGAACCATTTTGGGAGCATGGTCCTGCGGACGATGATTCCCCGCAGCGTGAAGGTGTCCGAGGCTCCCGGCTTTGGGATGACGGTCCTCGACTACGCGCCGTCCTCCCGTGGGGCGATGAGCTATATGGACGCCGGCCGGGAACTCGGCGAACGAGGGGTCACGATGACTACGGGACAGGAGCAGTGAGATGAGCCAGCAGCGCAAGGGCGGTCTTGGTCGAGGGTTGGCCGCATTGATCCCCACGGGTCCGGCCGACGGGCCGCGACTCGGTGAGGCTGCGGCCAGCGTGGTCATCGGCGGCGAGAGCAGTGCCGATCGGAAGCGCAAGGCGGACGCGAAGAAGAGCAAGGGGAACGCCGCGTCAGGCGTGCTGCCGGCTATGCGGCCGCCCGTAGATGGCTCCTCCTCGGTCGCTGCGGAAGACGCGCAGGAAGATGCCGCCGGCTCCCCCGAAGTGGCGGAGATGGGTGCCATCTACCGGGAGATTCGGCCCGAGCTGATCGAGCCAAACCCCAAGCAGCCACGCCAGGTCTTCGACGACGAGGCGCTCGCGGAGTTGGTGCACTCCATCCGCGAGTTCGGCCTCATGCAGCCGATCGTGGTGCGCGAGGTCGCGCCCCAGCAGTATCAGCTCGTCATGGGAGAGCGGCGCTGGCGGGCCAGCCAGCTGGCGGGGCTCGAGACGATTCCGGCCATTGTCCGCGAGACCGCGGATGACAGTCTGCTCCGCGACGCGCTGCTGGAGAACATCCACCGCGTCCAGCTGAATCCCCTCGAAGAGGCGGCGGCTTATCAGCAGCTGCTCGAGGAATTCGACGTCACGCACGAGGAGTTGGCGAGCAGACTGGGGCGCTCTCGCCCGGTGATCTCCAATATGATCCGGCTGTTGCGACTCCCCGTCCCGGTCCAGCGGAGGGTCGCCGCGGGCGTACTCTCGGCTGGCCACGCGCGGGCCCTGCTCTCCCTCGAGGCGGGCGCTGCGGCGCAGGAGGAAATGGCTGCCCGAATCGTCGCCGAGGGTATGTCCGTGCGTGCCACGGAGGAGGCGGTAACCCTTGCGAACCGCGATGATGCTCAGGACGCCGCCCCTACCCCGCGTCGCAAGCCGATCCAGATGCCCGGCCTTCAGGAAGTCGCGACGCGGCTCTCGGACAACTTCGACACCCGCGTGACCGTCAGTTTGGGCAAGCGGAAGGGCAAGATTGTCGTCGAATTCGGGACTGTTGACGACCTCGAGCGGATCGTGAAGCTGATGGATCTGTAGTGAACCGTTTTATGACGGAAGACCCGCACCCGGGTACCCGCGGTAATAGTGTCACTGTGACGTAATGGGTTGCGGTGGGTGAATTCGCCGTCGAACGATTATTGAATTATTAAGGGGCACAAAGTCTTTCACGTGTCATGGTGATCGTTCGGCGGGGTGCGGGCTGCTGAACTATTCTGGACTCGGCCCAGCCGATTAATAAGCGTGATAAATCGGCAAAATTGGCGATTGGGGATCTGCGGTGTCCATCAGCACGACGGCGTTGACTCTGAGCTCCGTGGGGTCCTTCGCCGGGCATTCTCGAGACTGCACCTTTTGGGAGATGGACCCCGCGATGTCCGCGCCCGGCACGACCGCGGATCCAGGGCTCGAGAAGGAAGCCTGGCTCTCTGCCCTGCTTCTCGAATGGGGATCCTGCGGCCGGATGGTCTGGGACGGCGAGGCCTTGGCCGGGCACGCGCTATACGCGCCGCCCTCGGACGTGCCCCGCTCCCGTCTGTTCCCCACCTCTCCGGTGACCGCGGATGCAGTGCTATTGATGAGCATCGACATCTACGACCAGTCGGTGCCGTGGAGCGCGATCACTCCGCTGATGAACGCGGTGACGGGCGACCTGGTCCGGCGGGGGGTTCGCGCCATCGAGGCGTTCGGCTATCGCGAGAGCGCGCCCGAGACGGAGTTCGACCCCTCGATGCTCCTGCGGGACGTGGTCACGCCGGGGACAGGCGACTGCTCCCCTGGGCGTTGCATGATCCCCGTGGGTTGGCTCGAGCAGCTGGGCTTCCAGGAGGTGGCGCCGCATCACCGCTACCCGCGCCTGCGTTTGGAGCTGGGGCGGGATCTGGGGTGGAAGGCGGAGGTCGAGGCCGCACTGGAGAAGCTGTTCGACGAGGCCGCGTTGGTGGGCTCAGGGTCCGTCGGGACCATGGGCGCCGGCCTGGCAAACGCGGCGATGCGAGCGAAATAGCCTGTGCCCCCGGCTAGTCCGCCCGGGAGAGCTCCTCGGCCAGGAGCTCTGAGAACGTGTAGGTTCCGGTGGGCTGATCGTCATTGTCGAGCAGGTACAGGCGCTTGATGCCCACCAGGATGGCCTCGGCGATGATGTCGCGGGTCTGGGGATTGATCATGATCGCGGAGTCCGCGTCATTGGTGAGATAGCCGGCGTCGATCTGCACGGCGGGCATTCGCGTCAGGCGCAGGACCTCCCAGGTGCGCGCGTGCGAGCGGCAGTCGCGCAGTGCTGTGCGAGCGACAATCTCACGCTGGATGAACCCGGTGAGGATCGACCCGATCGGTGAGTAGGAGCCGTGCAGGGTGCCGAAATGGAAGCTCGCCACGCCATTCGCGCGCACCGAGGAGCCGGTGGCGCAATGCAACGAGATCATCAGGTCGGCGCCGAAGGCGTTGGCAGTCTCGGCGCGTTCGGTAATCGAGGGATTATTGCGCCGGCCGCGGGTCAGCATGGTCTCCATGCCGGTTGCCGCCATCCGCCCCTCGAGCCGCTGCGCAAGGTCCCAGATGATCTCCGCCTGGCTGATGGGCCCATCCGGGCCATCGATGATCAGGCCGGTCTCGAGGCCGCCGAGGGCGGGGTCGATGACAATCCGCTTGCCAGCGAGCCGGGGCCCGGAGCGACGCACGTTCTCATGCTCGGTCAGGGCGTTGGGCGAGCCGCCGGTGACGCGGGCCCCGAGGTACTGCAGGGACCGCAACGTGCCTGGACCGCAGATACCGTCGGCGGCGAGCCCATACTCGGACTGGTACGAGATCAGCGCGGCGTGCGTGATGGGACCGAAATAGCCGTCGACGAGCCCGTGGTAAAAGCCGAGGTCCTGGAGGCGCAACTGCAGGGCGGCCACATCGTCCCCGTACATGGGCGCGGCCAGCTGATAGAGCAGTGTGCGGGCGCCCAGACGGAAGGACGCGCCATGGAGAGCCAGGTAGGTCGAGTTGCCGACCACACCGTCCACCAAGAGCCCGCGCTGCTGCTGGAAGGTGCGCACAGCCAGATCCAACGCCTGGTTGAAGACAGACTCGCGGCTAGTCCAGCGATCGCTGCCGACCTGGACGGTGGCGTCGATGGCCTCGAGTCCGTCCAACAGGCCGAGGCCGGTCAGCTTGGCTCGAATCTCAGAAACCGCGGCGCCCTGGTCGCCAAGGCGGAGTGGCTGCATACCTTGGGGCCTTCCTTACATAATCTCCCGCGACTGCGCTAAATTGCGGAATCTGGGTCGGTTGGAACAAGTGACAGTGTCCTGAACAGGGTACGTCAGACCCTCGCCGGAGCGCTGGCGGGGACAGGGCTAGGCCAGCGTCAATGGCCTGTCACCTGTGGGTTTAGCTGGGCGACAACACACCTGGCGGTTAGAGGAACTCCGCGATTGCCGCGTGGAGCTTCTTCTTGGACTGGGCGCCCACCAACTGCGCCACCTGCTTGCCGTCCTTGAACACGATCAGCGTGGGAATCGACATGATCTGCAGATCCCGCTGCAGCCCCGGGGCCTGGTCGATATCGACCTTCGCGAAGGTGACCTTGTCGGAGTGGTCGCGGGCCAGCTCCTCGAATACTGGCGCGATCATCTTGCAGGGCCCGCACCAGGTGGCCCAGAAGTCGACGATGACCGGCTTATCGGACGCCAAGACCTCCGTGGGGAAGGACTGCTCGGTGACGGTGACGCTCGTGCCTGTGCTCATAGCCTGTGCTCCTATCGGGAAACTTCGGATTTAGACGCTGGCGGAGACGGTCTCCGCAGGCGCCTCGGCGCGCTCTGCGAGCCAGCGCTCGGCCTCGATGGCGGCGGAGCAGCCGGTGCCGGCCGCCGTGATGGCCTGGCGGAAGGTGTGGTCGACCAGGTCGCCGGCCGCGAAGACGCCGTCGACCGACGTCGAGGTGGACGGGGACGCGACGGTGACATAGCCGTCGGCATCGGCGTCGACCTGGCCGCGGACGAGCTCGCTGCGGGGATCGTGGCCGATGGCGACGAACATCCCGGTGACCTCGAGGGTGCTCTCCGCGCCGGTGACGGTGTCACGGAGACGGATGCCGGTGACGCTGTTCTCGCCGAGGACGGCGATGGGCTCGGCGTTGGTGACGAACTTGATCTTCTCGTTGGCGCGGGCGCGCTCGAGCATGATGCGCGACGCGCGGAACTCCTCGCGGCGGTGCACCAGGGTGACCGAGCGGGCGAAGCGGGTGAGGAAGGTGGCCTCCTCCATCGCGGAGTCGCCGCCGCCGATGACGGCGATGTCCTGGTCGCGGAAGAAGAAGCCGTCGCAGGTGGCGCAGGCGCTGACGCCGCGGCCCAGCAGCTCCTGCTCCCGAGGGATGTCCAGGTAGCGGGCGGCGGCGCCCATCGCGAGGATGACGGCCTTGGCATAGAAGATCTCGTCGCCGACGGTGACGGACTTGATCTCGCCCGAGAGGTCGATCGCATCGACATCCTCGGTGCGCACGTCCGCGCCGAAGCGCATGGCCTGCTCGCGCATCTGCTCCATCAGGTCCGGGCCCATGATGCCCTCGCTGAAGCCGGGGAAGTTCTCGACGTCAGTGGTGGTCATCAGCGCGCCGCCGAACTGGGTGCCCTCGAACAGCAGCGGGGCCAGCTGCGCACGGCCGGCGTAGACGCCAGCCGTGTAGCCAGCCGGGCCGGAGCCGACGATGATCAAGTTGTGGACGGTCGAGGAGCTCATGCGGGCCTTCCGGTCATGCAAAAAATCAGGGAATGTGCCGGCGGTGCGAGCGCCGGTGTCGTCATAGACAACACCAGCCTAGATTGTGTTGTTCCCGGCGGGTCAATCCGAGACGGTGTTCACCGCGAGCAAGTCCGGATTGCTCGCGGAGCAACGATCCCCGAGGACCAGGGCGATCACGATCGGCGGCCGATCGCCGGGAATGAGCAGGAGGGTGCCGAGCCGGTCGCCCACCTTCGCCTGCACGGCGCCGAGCAGTGTTGTGTCGGCCGCGTATCCGTTCGCGCTTAGACAATCCGACCGGAGCCGGGCATCGCTCAGCCGCCCCATGACCGTGCTGCCCTGCACGGCCAGTGCCGCGCTGGGCGGCACGGTGCCATCTGGCAGGTCGAGGGTGCCGGCGATGGTGGCTGGCGGCGCGGCGACGGGGGGCTCAGGCGGGGTCCCGCCGAACTGGCCGAGCCCGACGAACCAGCCCGCGCCGACGACAATCGCCGCGGCGGCCGCGGCGGCGACGACGGTGAGCCGCGACCACGGTCCGCGGCGCTGCGCGACGGGCGGGGAGGCGGCGTCGTCCGCGGCCGCCGGCAGTGCGAGCAAGGTGCGTTGTAGCCGGGCCGCGACGAACTCCGGCATGGGCTCGACTGGGCCGCCGAGCGTGCGCAGCTCGGCCGCGGTGGTGTCGAGGGCCGCGAGCACGGCGGCGGCGTCGGCATCCTCGCGCGCCCGCGGCCAGAGCGCGTCGGCCTCCGCGTCGGGCAGGAGGCCGGCGTGCAGATCGGCGAGGAGTTCGGGGGCGAAGGGGGGCGTTGGAGTCTCGCCAGGCACAGGATCACGCATCTGCACGGCCCTCCCCTCGAGCAAGTTCCTCTTGTCTGTTTTGACGCGCTGTGATGACGCACGGTTCCATCGCTACTGGCCGTCCTTCAGGTGTTCGAGCAGGCGCGCGAGTTTGAGGCGGCCGCGCGAGGCGCGGCTTTTGACCGTGCCGACGGGTATAGAGAGCAGCTCCGCGGTCTCCGCGACGGAGAGCCCCTGGAGGTCGACGGCGACGATGACCTGGCGTTGCTCGTCCGGCAGGGCGGCGATCGCCTCCTGCACCACCATGGTGGTCTCGAACTGCCGATAGTGGTCGACGGTGTCCGCCGGGCCGCCGTCCGCAAAATCTGGCATCGGCACCGCGGCGCGGACCTGATTGCGCCGCATCCGGTCCAGGCAGCTGTTGACGACGATGCGGTGGAGCCAGGACCGCACGGCGGCATCACCGCGGAAGGAGCCGGCCCGGCGATGGGCGGACAGCAGGGCCTCCTGCAGGGCGTCGGCGGCGTCCTCGGGCGAGCGACTGGTGCGGCGGGCGAGGCCCCAGAGGTAGTCCTGATGTCGGCCGACGAGCTCGGCGAAGGCGCGCGGATCGCCCTGTGCATGCGCCGACAACAGCTCGGTGTCAGAGACCGAGCGCACTCTGTCCTCGTCGCCGCGCACGAGCCGAACCATATCGCACCGGTTTGGAGCGCTGAGCCAATAAAAGAATAACTCCGCGCACAACGGTTGTATGAGACGCGGAGTCCCGCTAAACTTCCGTCAAGTGGCCGAAGTCATAGCAAGGAGGAAACGATGACGCTCTCAACCGCGCCGCGCGCACGGGTGGCACAAGCTGATCCGCTGCGCCAGGACTATCGGGACCTCCTGGCGACCCTCTCGCAAGGATCGGTGCACAAGAATTTCGATCCCTACCTCGACATCGACTGGGACTCCGCCAATTTCGCGATCGACCGGGACGATCCCCGCTGGCTGCTGTCGGCGGAGACGGACCCGCTCGGGGGCACCAGCTGGTACCAGGGCCTCCCGCTGGACCGCCAGATCGAGATCGGTCGCAGGAGGGGCGCCAATTCGATCAAGGTGGGCTCGGCGTTCGAGAGCATCCTGATCCGGTTGATGATGCAGTACGCGATGACGCTGCCCAACGGGTCGCCGGAGTTCCGCTACTGCCTCCACGAGATGACCGAGGAGTGCAATCACATCCAGATGTTCCAGGAGCTGGTGAACCGGATCGGCGACGATGTGCCGGGTATGCGCCGGCATTTCCGCATCCTGTCGCCACTGGTGGGCGTCCTGGGAGGTTACTTCCCCCTCCTCGGCTTCATCGGCATCCTCGGCGGGGAGGAGCCCATCGACCACTACCAGAAGTCGCTGATCCGGGCGGGCGCGGACATGCCGCCGGCCGTGCGCCGAGTCATGCAGATCCACATCGCCGAGGAGGCCCGCCACATCTCCTTCGCCGGGGAGTTCCTGCGCACCCACATGGGCCGGATGGGCCGGGGCAAGCGATCCGTCTACGCCGTCCTGTTCCCGCTGACCATGCGTTGGCTGGCAGGAGAGATCATGACTCCGTCGAAGTCGTTCGCCGCCGAGCTGGGGATCCCGCCGGAGGTGCGCCGGGAGGCCTTCTGGCGCAGCCGCACCTCGCAGGCGCTCCTCGCGGGCTATTTCGGAGACATGCGGGCGCTGGCCGAGGATCTTGGGCTGATGAACCCGGTGAGCCGACGGGTATGGCGCCTCGCCGGCATCGACGGCCCAGCAACCCGCTATCGCAGCGAGCCGGAGCGCTCGGCGCCACCTGCGGCGTAGGCGACGTTCCGAGCCCTAGCTCTGGCCGGTCGAGAGTTGGGCGACGACGGCGATGAGCTCCTGGCGGGGGTCGATGACCAACCCGGCGGACCGGACGGCGCCGTCGAGCACGTACCAGGAGTACAACGCCAAGTCCCCCACAATTTCCGCCCGGGACTTCTCCGGCGCCGGATCGCGCACCCACTCCCGGAGGGTGCCCTCCACCATCGTCACCACGGCGAACGGGACCGAGGAGAACTGCGCGGCGTCAATGCCGATGGCCAGGCCGAGGGTGGCGAGCAGCTCGCGGGCCTGTTGCGAGACCCGCAATTTCAGGTTGGTCACGGCGTCGATGCCAGGCGCGTCATGGGTCGGGCCGGTGCGCGCGAACTCGCCCTGCCGGGGATGCTCCGAGAGCCATTCGGCGACCGAGTCGATGGTCCGGTGCAGGATCTCCTCGATGGAGCCGGACGAGATGTCGAGGTTGGTGGTGATGGTCGCCGCGAAGTCGTTGATCAAATGCGAGCGCAGGCGCCGGTCCAAATCGTCGCGGCCGTCGAACTGCCGGTACACCACGGACTTGGCCAGCCCGGCTCGCTTGGCGACCTGCTGCATGGAACGGTCGGCGTCCTCCTCGAGCAGTTCCAGCGCCGCCTGCAGGATCATTGTCTGCCGCTTGACGTTGTGGGGCTGCCACCGGACTTCATATCCAGACGCCGTGTCGGCGCGCGCGCTCTCCTGCTCCGTGGACATACCGTGGAGTGTAGCCAGGCGGGGCCTGGCGGCCAGCGGTTGTGGCTACTCGGAGCCGATGAACGTGACCTGCGAGAGCTTGCTCTGGAACTGCCCCCCGGAATCGCCCAACTGAGTGATCCACACCAGCACATACCGGCCGGCCTGTGGATTCTCGACGGGGATGTCGGTGTGGCCGTCCTGGAGCACGGCGCCGCCGATCAGCTGGGTCTGCTCAAGCGTCGCGTCGGGGCTGGGCGCGCTGCGGATCTCCACTCGGGTGCCGGGGCTGGTCGAGTCGATGCCGACGCTCTGCAACCGCGCCGGCTGCTCCAGCTGAGCCATCAGACCGACGCCGTTCTTGAGCGCGGGCAACTGCTGGAAGTACTGGTCGGTGCTCCACGCGGTCGCGGGATCGCCGTCGATCGCGTTCCTGGCGATTGCGGGGGAATCCGCCACGCCCATTGGCGAGTACACGGTGACGTCGGACACGGCCAGCGGGTGGACGGCCGGCGGGGCCTCGGTCGGGGTGTCGTCGGAGGGGGTGGCCGGCGGGGTGGTCTCCGTCGGGGTGAGCCCGATGTTCTGCTGGGACATCGGCTCGTCGGACCCGATGAAGAAGTCGGTGAGGGTGCCCACGAGTACGACGGCGACGATCACGAGGGCCACGCCAAGGGCGGACAGGGCGATTGTCATCTTCCTGCGGCGGGCGGGATCGGGCCCGTCAGGGTTGTCACCGTCCTCCTCGATGGGCCGTGCGCTCTGGCGCGGCGCGTCGGTCCTGGGTGTGGACGTGGACGTGGGCGCTGGCGTGGCCCCGAGCGCGGTGCCGGCCTGCTCCAGCACATGTTGGACGGTGGCGGCGGTGCGAATGCCGCTGTTGCCCTGGACGGCGCGCATGGCCACGGCGGAGATCTCGAAGGGGATCTCGGGGCGGATGGTGTGGGGCTCGACGGGCAGCCCACGGGGATCGAGCAGCGCCTGGCGGAGGCTGCCGACCTCGATGTGCGGCTCCTTGCCCTCCTCCGACTCGTCCACGGGCCACTCGTTGGTGAGCAGGGCGTAGAGCGCGGCGCCGAGTCCGCGCACGTCGTGAGCCTGGTCTGAGGTGGCCAGGGTCGCGGGGAAGGCGAGCACCGCGGTGCCGTCCTTGGCGATGCGGATGCGGTCGGGGTGGTCGATGGCGAGGGCGGTGCCGAGGCGGTGGGCGTCCTCCGCGGCGCCGGCGAGCGTGGCGATCGCGCGGGCGGCGCCGAGCGGTGACGGGCTGAGCGCGCTGACCTCGTGCAGGGGGTTGCCGTCGGTCCACTCGGAGACGACGATGCCGCCGGAGCTGCCACGGACCACATCCAGCACGCGGGCGACTCCGGGCGAGTTGAGGCGGCCCAGGCGCAGAGTGCGGGTGAGGATCTCCTGGGGATCGTCCTTGGCGGTGCTGTGCGGTGGCTCGCCGGCGGCCTGGTCTTGCAGGGCGTCCACGAAGGTGAGGGCGACCTCGCGCTCGAGACGGGTGTCCAGGGCCTGCCAGAACTGCAGGGGCTCGGCGCCGCCGTGGCGGGCAAGGAGCCGGTAGCGGCCACCCGCGATCATCGCGCCCGGGATCAGCCGGGGTCCGCGGGGCGGTTGGCGGCGGCGGTCACGGGCGGAACGCGCGCCGGGACCTGACGGTGCCGGTGAAGCCTGTGCGTCCGGATCGCTCACGTTCAAAGTCCTCAGGGCAGCGTCGACCCGCGGCAATAGCGGGACATAGGTGAATGGGTCAAATTCAGAGTACGGGACCATCGGCGTCTGGATGGGGTGCGACGCGGCAGGGTGGAGTCCGTGGGACTCGGTCTGCGCAGGGGTTTCGGGGGCGGGGGCACCGCCGGGCAGGAGTCGCCGGATCAGGCCGGTCACCGCACCGGACACGGCGAGGACCTCGGGGACCTTGAGCCAGATCAGCAGTCCGAAGGTGACCCCGAGCATCAGGGTGCCGTTGACGGCGACGGCCAGCAGCGAGAACAGGCCGCCGTGGCGCTCCGCGAACTCGTGGATTCCCAGGGCCGCGTCGAGCAGCAGGATCACGGCCACGCCCACCGCGGACGCGGCGAGCACCTTCATGCCGAGGCCGGCGATGACCTTCAGATTGAGGAGGCCGAGGGCGCGCCGCAGCAGGGCGATCCCGACGGCGGCGCCGACGATGAAGCCCAAGCCATTCGCGGCGCCCAGCGCGACCACGACGTGCTTGGGGTCGACGAGGCTGGGCGCCAGCACCGAGAGCGCGATCTTGACGGTGGTGATGCCGATGATGATGAAGGTGGGGATCCACGCCTGCTCCCGCGCGTAGAACACGCGCAGGTGCAGCAGCACGATCGAGTACGGGATGAGCGTGAACGCGGACGCGGACAGGGTCAGGCCGAGCAGGGACGCGTCGTTCTCCCCGAAGTTGCCGTAGTTGAACAGCGCGCGCCCGATAGAGGGCCCCTCGGCGGTGAAGAACGCGACGACGGGGATCAGCGCGACCATCGTCAGCTTGGTGGCCATCGTGAGGTCGGCGACCACGGCGCGGTTGTTTTTCGCGGCGGCGTTGCGGCTGAGTTGCGGCATGACGGCGGTGAGGAGGGTGACGCCGAGGATGCCGTACGGCACCTGCAGGAGCATCCACACGAAGCTGTAGATCGCGGGTCCGGCGGCGTCGGCGCCGGCGGTGATGCGGTTGGTGACGACGAGGCCGGCCTGGCTGATCATCACGTACACGACGATGGCCACGCCCATGCCCGCAAAGCGCTTCAGACGCGGGTCCAGGCCCCACAGCGGGCGCATGTCGATTCTCTGCCGGCGTAGCGCGGGGACCAGGACCAGGGCCTGCGCGACGACCCCCAGGGTGGTGCCGATGCCCAACACCAGCAGCTTGGGCTCCCCCATCCGCACGGGGTTCAGCGAGATCTCGCCCGGCATGAGATAGAAGATCGCGAGGGTGGAGATGGCGACGACGTTGTTCAGGACCGGTGCCCACGCCCCGGGCTTGAACACGCTGCGGGTGTTGAGCACCGCCGTGAACAGGCCTGCGGCGCCGTAGAACAGGATCTGCGGCAGCAGCAGGTAGGCGAAGACGGTGGCCAGGCCGACGTCGACCTTGCCGCCCTCGGGCAGCATCAACCCCGTCAGCCACGGGGCCGCCAGCACCGAGGCCACCGCCGCCACCGTGAACACGGTCATCGCCGCGGTCAACAGTCTGCGGACGAACGCGGCGCCGTGATCGTCGTCCTCTTGCTCCGCGCGCACCAGCACCGGGATCACGATCGCGGTGAGCACGGCGCCGAGCACCAGCTCCGAGATCAGGTTCGGCAGCTGGTTGGACGTGTTGAAGGCGCTGGCCATCGCGGGGCCTAGGACGGCGGCCATCAGCAAGATCTTGACGAACCCGGTGATGCGGCTGATCAGTGTGGCGATCGCCATCGATCCTGTGGACGCGAGGACACTGGGTGCGGGCTTGCCACCGCTCATCTGCTTGCTCATCCTTCGGCCCCCGGCTGGTCCGGCGGGGTGATCACGGGTCGGCGTTCATCCGACGGGTCGGGCTTGCCCTTGATGCGGTGCCAGGCACGTCGGCCGGCGAGCAGGAGCAGCAAGGCACCGAAGACCGCGGTGACGATCGGTATCAGGTTGCCATAGGCGTTCGAGTGCAGCGAAATGTGGATCTCCTCGCCCAGCGGGGAGCCGTCGGGCGCGAGCAGCCCCACCCGCAGGTCGATCTGGCGGCTGAACTCGATCTCCGCCGGCACCTGGATCTGGCGGCTGCCGCGGGCGGGCAGCGTGTAGTCGGTGAAGTTGTGAATGTTCACACCCTCTGGCGCGGTGATCTCCAGCCGCACCCGCACCGCGATGGGCAGGTCGTTCTTCGCGACCAGCAACAGCGGGCTCTGCGAGGAGGCCAGGGTGTAGACGGAGCCCGGCGACAGCACGGTGATCGCCTGGAACTGCTCTGTCAGCGACTCGTCCAACGCGGCCAGCCGGGTCCGCGCCGCGGCCTCGGCGGGCTGGGGATCCTGGCCGTCGAGATTTGCGGTGCTCAGCGAGCGCAGTAGGTCCTGGGTTAGCGGCCGCAAGTAGGTGTCGGGGGTCAGGCCCGCATTGGGGACATCGACCAGGATGCCGCGCAGGGAATCCAGCCGGGGCAGCATCGTGCGCACGTCGGCGGCGAGGTCGGTCCAGCCCGACTCCTCGGGAGATTCCGCCGTCACCTCGCCGACGCCATCGCCGGGCACGGAGTCCACCAGGCCCGCCACCGGGGCGTCGGGCGCCTTGGCCAGGGCAAGCGCCTCCGGCAGCGGCCGGGAGATCGCGAGCCCGTTGGCGATGAGCCGCGCATAGGCGGACAACACGGCGGTGGCCTCGTCTTCGTCGACCGACCAGAGTTGCGGCGGCGTGAGGATGACCGGGCTCGGGGCGGGCGCGGGTGGGGTGCTGGCCGATGGGACGTCGGAGTCGGCGCGCGACGGCGGGATCATCGGCCAGACGATCGCGCCGAGGGCATCCTGCAGGCGCGCGAACCGCGAATCATTGTCGACGCGGTAGCGCAGGTCCTCGGGCACGAAGGTCGGCGTCGCGGGGTCCTCGCCCGTGGCGGCGAGGGCCGCCGCGGCCGGCAGGTCGAAGGAGGTGGCGCTCAGCAGCGGGTTCACGTCTTCTAATCGCATCGCGGGGGCACCGGCGCTGGTGGCGTTCGCGGCCAGCAGCAGCGTCGTCGGCGTGTCGGTGGGTAGGGCGTTCGCGGTGTCCGTGTTCAGCTGCCCGGTCGCGGGCCACAGCATCCCCGTGACACCGGTGGTGCCGAGGAGGTTGTTGACGATATCCGCCGCCGCCGTCGTCGCCTCACTGGTCAGCTGGGGGTCCTCAGCGTCCGTGACGGCGCCCAGCTCGGCCTGCGCGTACGGCATCGCGACGGTGCACATGGCGCCGGCGAGCGTGCGCAGAGTGGAGAGCCAGTTGGTGGCGGCCTCCTGCCCGGTCCCCGGCGTCGTAGGGGCGGTGGGATCGGTGGGGTCCGACGTGACCAGGTAGCCGTGCGTCATCGCGTCGACGGTGACCAGCAGGTCGGGGTCGATGGCCAGACACAGCCCGGCGGTCACGGCGGGATCCGGCGCCGCGCTGTCCGGGGTGACGGTCTCCTGGAGCGCGTCCAGCATCCCGTGCAGCCGGCCGCCGGCCGCGAGCGAGTCCGCGAGCGAATCGTCGATCAACCGGGTGACGGGGTTGGAGTCCACGGTCGGCTGGCCGGGGATGCCCGCGGCAAGCTTGGGGGCGTTTGCCAGCGGATACAGCATCGTCATCGGAACCGGGGAGCTCACGCGCGGCAGGACCGCGGGCTCGTCGGGCGCGTCGGCGCTGGAGGTGGCGGCCGTGGTGGACCGGGCGGCGGGCAGGCCGAGGACCGGGAGGAGGAAGCGGGCATCGTCGAGCCGGGCCGGGCCGCCATAGTCTGGGGTGCCGTTGACATTGACGAGCAGCGGGTAGACGCCGGGCTCGGTGATGTTCAGCGAGGCCTCGGTGGTCGCTCGCAGCGGCAGCGACAAGGCGAACTTGGCGGTGGTGCCCTGTTCGAGCTCGGCGGTGATCTGGTGGAACTCGCCGACCGTGTCGTAGCTGCCCTGGTCGAGTTGCAAGACACCGCGCAACCCCTCAGGCTCGTCGATCCGGTTCGCGCGTTGGAGCCGCACCTGCACGTCCGACACGCCCCGGTCGCCGATATTGGCCACCGACCCGATGACCGTCACGGTCGCCGGGCTGCCCGGCTCCACGATCTGCGGCGTCACGGAGTCGATGCTCAGGTGCAGGAACTGCTGGCTGGGATCGGCGGGGGCCTGGTGCGCGGGAGCCTGGTGCGCGGGCGTGCCGGCACCCGCCGCCGTCGCGACGCCGGCCGCCGGGCCGCAGAGGAGTGCGGCGGCGGCCACCGCTGTCGCCGCCCGGCGCAGCGCGTGCCGCAGGCCGGACGATCTGGTGGTCCGATAACTCATTTGTGGCCGGTCTTCCCCCTGGACTTGGGGAGCATGGACAGCGGCGACAGCAGCCGGCTGGGCCGGGGCCGGGAGTCGGCGCTGAGGTTCGGCCCGGGTGCGGCTGTTACCGGGGTGGGTGCGGTGGCATCGCCCGGCGTGGGGCCCGGGGCGGGGCCGGGCTTCGCGCTGGCCTGGGTTCTGGCGTGGGGTCCGGCCTGGGGCCCGGACATCATCTCGGTGAGCATCTTCGAGGCCAGACGGGCCAGCTTCCGCTCGTCCGCGTAGGCCAGCCGATGGTCCAATTCGCTCAGCGGCACCCAGGCCACCTCGCTGACCTCATAGTCCTCGTCGGAGAGCTCGCCGCCCTGGTAGCGCAGGAGGTAGTGGTGCACTGTCTTGTGGATGCGCCGGCCCTCGGAGACGAACCAGTAGTCGATGCTGCCGAGGGAGGCCAGGATCTGGCCGCGGATGCCGGTCTCCTCGGCGACCTCGCGCATCGCCGTCTCCTCGACGGTCTCGCCGTGCTCCACATGGCCCTTGGGCATGGACCACAGCAAGCGGCCGCGGCGATCGATCCGGCCGATCAGCGCGGCGCGGAGCTGGCTGGTCTCGTCGTCGAGACCATTGATCACCAGGCCGCCCGCGGAAGTTTCCCGCACGGTGCGCATCCGGGGCGCTTCGGGCACCTGGCCCGAATCTCGCTTGCCGCCCGCGGAATCGGCGGAGCGCCGTCGTCGACGACGCCCGCTGCGCGAGTGCTCGGCCGGGGACACGGTCTTGATGGTACTTGGCAGGCCAGCGACCTGGGGATCCCGCGCCGGATGGCGGGGGCGCCGAACTGCCGCGATACAGTTTTTCACTGTGCAGACCTCTATTGATCCCGTTGACGGCCCCGAGTTGGAGCGGCGCGCCCGCTTACTGGCCGCCGCCGCAGTGACACTTGGCGCCTACTCCGAGGTGTTCGACGGTCTGGGCGCCATCTTCGCCGAGCACGGCCACCAGCTCTACCTCGTTGGCGGCAGCGTGCGCGACGCGGTACTGGGCCGCCTGGGCTCCGACCTCGACTTCACCACCGACGCGGCGCCTGACGACGTGCAAAAGCTACTCGCCGGTTGGGTCGACAACCAGTGGGACACCGGCATCGACTTCGGCACCGTCAGCGCCGTCCGCGGCGATTTCGAGATCGAAATCACCACTTTCCGGGCGGACCAGTACGACCGCGTCAGTAGAAACCCCCAGGTCACCTATGGGCAGACCCTGGCGGAGGACCTGGTGCGCCGCGACTTCACCGTCAACGCGATGGCCGTGCGGATCGCGTCGGACGGCTCGCAGGAGTTCGTCGACCCTATGAACGGCTTGGACGATCTGCTGGCGGGAATCCTCGACACCCCCGGCAAGCCCGAGGACTCCTTCAACGACGATCCGCTGCGGATGCTGCGCGCCGCGCGTTTCGTGGCGCAGCTCGGCTTCGACGTGCACCCCCGGGTGCGGGCCGCCATCGTGGAGATGGCGGACCAGCTCGGGCGCATCACCGCCGAGCGGATCCGCGCCGAACTCGACAAGTTGATCCTCGGCGAGCACGCGCTCGACGGCGTCAACGCGATGTGCGAGACCGGTCTGGCGCAGTACGTCCTGCCCGAGGTTCCGGAGATGAAGCTGGAGATCGACGAGCACCACCAGCACAAGGACGTCTACTGGCACTCGCTCACGGTGCTCAAGCAGGCGATCGACCTCGAGGACGGCGATCCGGACCTGGTCCTGCGCCTGGCGGCGCTGCTCCACGACATCGGCAAGCCCGACACCAAGCGCAACGAGCCGGGCGGCGCCGTCAGCTTCCACCACCACGAGGTGGTCGGCGCGAAGATGGTGCGCAAGCGGATGCGCGCCCTCAAGTACTCGAAGCAGATGGTCGAGGATGTCTCCAAGCTCGTCTTCCTGCACCTGCGTTTCCACGGCTATGGGAAGGGCGAGTGGACCGATTCCGCGGTGCGCCGCTACGCCCACGACGCCGGCGACCTGCTGCCCCGTCTGCACAAGCTGGTCCGGGCCGACTGCACGACGCGCAATAAGCGCCGTGCCGCCGCGCTGCAGGCCACCTATGACGACCTCGAGCGGCGCATCGCCAACATCCAGGCGGCCGAGGATCTCGCTCGCGTGCGCCCGGACCTCGACGGCAACGCGATCATGGAGCTGCTCGGCATCTCCCCCGGCCGCGAGGTCGGCCTGGCGTGGAGCTTCCTCAAGGAGCTGCGTCTGGACCGCGGCCCGCTCCCGCGCGAGGAGGCCGAGCGCGAGCTGCTGGCCTGGTGGCAGGCGCGCTAAAGCTCTCTCGCGGACGCACTGCCAATGCCCGTTTGGCCGGGAATCTAGGCGATGAGGACCGGGTTTCGCCCGGTCGTGCGGCCAGAGCCGGCCCTCGTTCGCTGCCACCTGGGCAAACGGCCCAATGGCGGGTCAAGATTTTCTTGAGCGGGCACCTGACCTGCGATTGTTGTGGAGAATCGCCTGAATCCCCCCGTTGGCGAAGGCTGGCCAGCCATCACCACCCGCGCCACCTGGGCTTTTCCGGCGACACCCGATTCGAGGCTCGCCCACCGGAGGATTTCGGGTGTCCGACGCTCCAGATTGAGGCGATACGGGCGTTGCCTGCCCGCGCAACGTAGGCCCGCGGCAGGACTACCAACTGTGAATCCACAATTCGTCCGCGATGATGTTCCACGTGAAACATCCGCCTTGGCTATTGACCCCGACGCTAGCCTGGAGACATGAGCGACTTCGAGGCTGCGTCCGGGGACAAGGTGGTGGTGCTCGGCGGGGCGGGGGTCACGGGGACCGCGACGCTGCCGCGCCTGGTCGAGGCTGGGTACGCAGTCACCGCGCACAGCCGCTCGCCGAGGGCCGGCGGCGGACCGGTCACGTGGGCCAGCGGGGACATCATCACCGACCGGGCGGCACTGCGAGACCTGCTCGACGGGGCGGCCGCGGTGTTCGACCTCCGCGTGGCGCTGCCCACCTCCCTCCGCACGGCCGGCGCGATCCGGCAGTACAAGGCGGTCCGGGACACGGCGGTCCGCGAGGTGGTCGACGCGTGCATGCATCTTGGGGTGCCGCGTCTGGTGCACGACACCGTCACGATGGTCTACCGCGACGGCGGCGACCGCTGGCTGGACGAGGACAGCCCCGTCAACGCCCCCGGGCCGATGAAGGCCAATCTGGCGGGCGAGGAGCACCTGCGCCGGTTCACCGAGGGCGGCGGCATTGGCGTCGACCTCCGCCTGGGCATGCTCCACGGCGACGACCCCATGACCGCGATGATCGAGAACACCGCCCGCAAGGGCTGGCTGGCGATCCCCGGCCGCCGTGACGGCTACCTCTCGATGCTGCCGATCGAGGACGCCGGCGCAGCCCTGGCCGCAGCCCTCGCGGTGCCGGCCGGAATCTACAACGTGGCAGCCGAGCCGATCACCAGGGCGAACTACGGGCGGGCGCTCGCGGAGAAGGTCGGCCGGGCGTCCCTGCGCGCGCTGCCGGGATTCCTTGGCGGTCCGCTCGGCCGATCCCAGCGGGTGTCCAGCGCCAAATTCCGCGCCGCCGCAGGCTGGGCCCCGGCTTAGGGAACTCCGGAGAGCTCCCCCGCGTCCAAGGTCGTGGGGGTGGGGCATGGACGGAATCGAGTACATCTTCGGGACGGGCGACGGCCACGTCGACACCTGGGCCACGCCGGCCGATATCGACGTCAACGGGGACGGACTCCTCGACGCGGTGGCATTGGACTTCGATGGGGACGGGCTGTTCGACGACGCGCTGTGGGACACCGACGGCGACGGCGTCGCGGACACCGTGGCGGTGGACTTCCGCGCGGGCGGCGGCGCAGGCTGGTATACGGACCCCGACGCCGATGGGACGTGGTCGGATTACCGGGCCGGGGGCGCCGAGCCGGTGGAGGCGGCGGCGCCGGAGTTGCCGACCGCCCCGGTGGTGGTCGCGGAGCCGGTGCCGACCTTGGTCGTGGACACCGACGGCGACGGCATCCTGGATACGGGGCTGACCGATCGGGACGGGGACGGCCGCCTGGACACCGCTAGCCCTGCGAGTATCCGGTTGCGCGCAGGCGATTGGTGGGAGTGGGACGTGACGCTGCGTTGACCAGGACACCGACGATCGCCAGCGCGTAGAAGCCGCCGACGGCGAGGATCAGGGCCCGCGACTGCCCGTCGGCCGGCACGATCGCGGCCGCTGCGGCGATCGCCAGCACGAAGGCCATGTTGAACATCGTGTCCTGCAACGCGAAGACTTGGCCGCGGCGCGCATCGCGGATATCGGTCTGCATGGCGGCATCGCCGGTGAGCTTGATGGTCTGGCCCGCCAGGCCCAGCAGGAATGCGGCCGCGAGCAACGGCGCCTCCGCGAGCGCGGCCACGAGCAGCAGTTGGACGGCCAGCGCGACGGCCAGCGCGAGCAGCACGGTCAGCGCGCGGCCGAGCCTCGGCAGGAGTACGGGTGTGGCGACGGCGGCCAGCAGCATGCCGGCGGCGGTGAGGCCGACCGCCACCCCGAATCCCGCGAGACCTCCCACGGCGCCGTCCTCCCCCGCGAGCGGGCCGCGCAGGATCAAGACCATCACGAGGGTGTCCACGCCGAACACGATCCGATGCGCGCCGATTGCGAGCAGGACCCCTGTCACACTTGGCGCCCGCCACACCGCGACCGCCCCGCGCCCCAGCCCGGACAGGACGGAGTGCAGGACGGTGTCTGCCATCGCGGGGGCCCCTGCCGAGGCGCGCTCGGGGCCGAGGGCGTGGCGGGCGAAGCTGGCGGCGACCGCGGCGCCGCCGAAGGACCCGATGACGGAGAATAGGACGACGACCGAGGCCACCCTGTCGCCGGCGCCGACGAGGCCGAGGATGAGCAGGCCGGTGCTGGCGCCGAGCGAGTTGACGACCGAGCCGATGGTGGCGAACACGGAATTGGCGGGCACCAGCAGCCGACGGGACACCACGTGCGGGAGGGCGGCGGAGATTCCGGCGGCGACGAATCGGCTCACCCCCACCGCGCACAGGGCGAGCAGCAGCACGGCGGCTGTCGGCGCCCCGATCGCGAGGGCCCCGGCGCACAGCACGATAAACACCGCGCGCAGGAGGTTGGCCCAGAGCAGCACGCTGCGCCGATCCCACCGGTCCAGGAGACCCCCGGCGAACGGGCCGATGATCGAGTACGGCAGCAGCAGCACCGCGAAGCCGGCGGCGATGGCCCGCGGGTCCGCGCCGCGCTCCGGGCTGAAGAGCACCACGCCGGCGAGGGCGGCCTGGAAGATGCCGTCGCCGAAAATGCTGATCAGCTTGACGGTCAGCAGCCGGCCGAGGCCGGGTGATTCCCCCAGCAGCCAGCGCAGCCGAGCCCATCTACCGGCGGCCGCATCGGGCATCTCTGGAGGATTGCGCATCCCCCGCAGACTACAAAGGGTTGCCGACCACAGGATCGGTGCCATCATTGGGGGGTGCATATGCCAGAGGACAGTGAGGGCTTTCGACCGTCATCTATCCAGTCTGTGCTGCCCGGCAGCCTGCTGCTCGCCGGGACGAGCATGCTGGAACCAATCTTTCGTCGCACCGTGATCTATGTGATCGAGAACAACGACGGCGGCACGTTGGGCGTGGTCATCAACCGCCCGACGGAGACCCCGATCGCAGTGGGCCTGCCGCAGTGGGCGGACCTGTGCAAGCCGTCGGACGTGTTCTACCTGGGCGGGCCCGTCAAGCTCGAGGGCGCGCTGTGCCTGGGGGTGCTCAAGCCGGGGGTGAGCATCGAGGGCGCCGACGGCGTCTCGCGGGTGAGCGGCCGGGTGGTGATGATCGACGTCGACGCGGACCCGGCGCCCTTTGCGGCCGCGCTGGAGTCGGCGCGGATCTTCGTCGGCTACGCGGGGTGGACCTTCGGGCAGCTCGACGGGGAGCTGGCGCGCGATGACTGGATGGTGTTCACCTCGCGTCCCGGGGACGTGTTGGCGGACCCGGGCACGGACCTGTGGGGGGCGGTGCTGCGGCGGCAGCCGATGCCGTGGGCGATGCTCGCCACGCACCCGATCGATGTAGACCGAAACTAGCGCTGGTCCGCGAGGGTGTTCAGCGCGCCGGCGAGCTCCTCGGCGCGGGCGGTGGTGATGGTCAGGACGTCGCCGCCGGCCATGGAGATCTGCGCGGCCGGGCCCTTCTCGGTGACGACGCCATAGCGGCCCTGGCCCTTGAACCGCATGCCCCAGCCGCCGAAGTCCCGGAACGGGTGCACGGCCACCACGCGGGCGCCCTCGATCTCGCTGAGCTCGTAGGAGAGCATCGCGGCGCCGAGGGAGCGCACGCGCACGCCATCCTTGTCGGCCTCGACGTGGTAGCGCGCGGTGGCGAACATGAGAAGCGGGACGGGCGCGAACAGCGGCAGCGGCCAAAGCGACCCCACCGCGATGCACGTGATCACGGTGCCGGCGGCCGAGAGCCCGCAGACGAGCCACAGCCACACCGGTCGCACGCCGAGGTTGAACTCGATCGGCAGCTGGGGGCTTGCGGCGCGGGGCAGGTTGGCGTCGGGCCTGGCGGTGGCCTGGACGCGGGGCCGCAGATCCAGCAGGGCCCGTGCCCCGAGGAGCCCGACGAACACGCCGATCAGGACTCCGAGCCCGATGGATCCGGTGTTCAGTCGGGCATCGGCCGAGTCCTGGAGATCGAGCTGGCTCGCCATCATCGCGGTGTTGACGGTGAACATGAGGCCGGTGACGGTCAGGCCCACAACGAGCATGATCCGGCGGAGCATCAGCTGGACCGAGGCAAATGCGGCGATGGTCGAGCAGCCGCCGCCGATCACGATGATCATCGCGACCATGAACCATGTGTTGGACCACACGCCGGAGAAGCCGTCGGGCTCGGGTCCAGAGCTCCAGTGCGTGCCGATCTGCGTGGGTAGCCGGTCCTGCCACATGGCCGTGAGCGCGATGGTCACGGCAGCGGCCACTAGCGGGATGCCGAAGGCGAAGACGGCGCCGACGGGGTCGATTCTCTTGACGGAACTCACTCCTTGGCCAACGCGTCGAGGCGGTCGGTCTTGTCGCCGTAGCGTCGGGCCAGGATGGCGCACACCACAAGCTGGATCTGGTGGAAGATCATCAGCGGCAGCACGATCAGGCCCACGGACTGGCCGGCGAACAGCACGCTCGCCATCGGCAATCCGCTCGCCAGGCTCTTTTTGGAGCCCGCGAAGATGACGACGATCTGGTCGGCCCACGGGAAGCCCAGCCAGCGGCTGACGTGGATTGTCGCAAACAACACCACGGCCAGGATCAGACAGGAGACGGCGATGACGACGAGGATCTGCGTGACCGAGGTCGTGGACCAGATGCCCTGGTTCATGCCCTCGCTGAACGCCGCGTAGACGACCAGGAGGATCGAGCCGCGGTCCACGATCTTCGTGGGCGCGGCGTGCCGGGTCAGCCAGCCCACCAGCCATGGGCGCAGCAGCTGGCCCACCATGAACGGCACCAGCAGCTGGACCACGATGTCGATGATCGCGCGGCCGTCGATGTGCACGTCCCCGGTGGTCTCCATCAGCAGGATGACCAGGACCGGGGTGAGGAACACGCCGATGAAGTTGGAGAAGGACGCGCTGACGATGGCGCCGGCGACGTTGCCCTTGGCGATCGAGGTGAACGCGATCGACGATTGGACCGTCGACGGGACCAGGCACATGAACAAGATGCCGGCGTAGAGCTCGTCGGAGATCACGTGCGGCGCGAGCACCCGCAGCGACAGGCCGATCAGGGGGAACAGCACGAACGTGAACGCCAGGACCGTCGTGTGCAGGCGCCAGTGCTTGAAACCCTCGAGCGCCTCCTGGGGGGACAGACGTGCGCCGTAGAGCAGGAACAGCAGGCCGATGGCGATCTTGACGGCCCAGCCGAGGATGTCTTCGCCGACGCCCTTCGCGGGCAGGATCGCGGCGAGCCCCGCCATGACGAAGATGCCGATGAGGAACGCGTCGATGTTGAACCGCGCCAGGAATTTCATCTAGTTCAGTGCGCGTGGGTGGAGCTGTCGCAGGATCCGCTCAGCGAGCAGGCGCCGCAGGAGTTGCCGCAGGCTCCGACGTCGTCCGGCATCGCCGCGGCGGTCCGGATGCCGATGCTCGCGCCCAGCCCGAGCAGCGCCAGCGCGGCCAGCAACGCCACGACGACGATAATGATCCCCGCCACCCCGTCGAGCTTGAACGACGCGATCCCGCCGAGCAGCAGAGCGATGGCCCCCCCGACCTGGGTGGGGGCGGCGACCAGGTTAGCGACGCGGAAGGTCTCGTCGTCGCGCATCGTGGCCTCGGTGCGGATGCCCAGCCAGCGGTTGCGCGGGAGCTTGCCGGCAAACCCCACGGCAGCCAGGGAGCCGAGAAGGACAGCGAGCACGATTAACACAATTGCGGCAGTCAACACGCCCCATATGGTACGAGATGGCGGCGCGTGGGGCGGCGCCGGAGCGACAGGCGGCCCCACCGGGCCTTACTCTGTGTGCAGGGCTGATGGCCAGCGGCCCCGCGCAGTGCGTGCAGTTTTCGAGGAGATAGCGACAACAAGTGACCCAGTCCAACACCCCCGCCACACCGGATAGCACCGAGGCTTTCGAGGGCATCCCCTCACACCGCTATACCGCGGACGTCGCCGGGGCGATCGAGTCCCGCTGGCAGGGCCGGTGGAGCGAGCAGGGCACCTTCGACGCGCCCAACCCGACCGGCCCCCTGGCCGGCCCGGTGCCCGAGGACAAGTTGTTCGTCCTCGACATGTTCCCGTACCCGTCCGGCGCCGGCCTGCACGTAGGCCACCCGCTGGGCTTCATCGCCACCGACGTCTACGCGCGCTATCACCGCATGACGGGCCACAACGTGTTGCACACGATGGGCTTCGACTCGTTCGGCCTGCCCGCCGAGCAGTACGCGGTGCAGACGGGCACGCACCCGCGCAGCACCACCGAGGCGAACATCAACCGCTACCTCGAGCAGATCCGCCGTTTGGGCTTGGGGCACGACGAGCGCCGCCGCGTCGCCACCACCGACGTCGACTTCTACCGCTGGACGCAGTGGATCTTCCTGCAGATCTACGGCGCCTTCTACGACGTCGAGCAGGACAAGGCCCGTCCCATCGCGGAGCTGGAGGCCGAGTTCTCTTCCGGCGCACGCACTTTGGATGATGGCCAGGTGTGGTCGGAGCTGACCCGCGCCGAGCAGAACGCGGTGCTGGACGGCTATCGCCTTGTCTACCAGTCGAACTCGACGGTGAACTGGTGCCCCGGACTGGGCACCGTCCTCGCCAATGAGGAGGTCACCGCCGACGGACGCAGCGATCGCGGCAACTTCCCCGTCTTCCGCAAGAACCTGCGCCAGTGGATGATGCGCATCACCGCGTACTCCGACCGGCTGATCGACGACCTCGAGCTGCTCGACTGGACCGACAAGGTCAAGGCCATGCAGCGCAACTGGATTGGCCGCTCGCACGGCGCCTCGGTCCGCTTCGCCGTGGCCGACAAGTCCATCGAGGTCTTCACCACCCGCCCCGACACGCTCTTCGGCGCCACCTATGTGGTCCTCGCGCCCGAGCACGAGCTGGTCGACGAGCTGGCCACCGCGTTCTGGCCGGCGGATGTCGACGCACGGTGGACCGGCGGCGCCTCCTCCCCCGCCGAGGCCGTGCAGGCCTACCGCGCGCAGATCGCCGCGAAGACCGACCTGGAGCGCCAGGAGAACAAGGAGAAGACGGGCGTCTTCACCGGCTCCTACGCCGTGAACCCCGTCAACGGGCAGCAGGTCCCCATCTTCATCGCCGACTACGTCCTCACGGGCTACGGCACCGGCGCCATCATGGCCGTCCCCGCGCACGATCACCGCGACTGGGAGTTCGCCACCGCCTTCGGCCTGCCGATTATCGAGGTTGTCGGCTCTGACCAGGATGTTGCCGAGGGCTCCTACTCGGGCGACGGCGTCGCCGTGAACTCCGCCAACGCCGAGGGCCTGGATATCAATGGCCTCGCGGTCGCCGAGGCCAAGGCCGCCACCACCGCGTGGCTCGAGGGCCGCGGCGCGGGCGCCGGCACCATCCAGTACAAGCTGCGGGACTGGCTCTTCGCCCGCCAGCGCTACTGGGGCGAACCGTTCCCCATCGTCTACGACGCCGACGGCGTCGCGGTCCCGCTGCCGGACTCCATGCTGGCCGTGGAGCTTCCGGAGGTCGCCGACTATCAGCCGGTGAGCTTCGACCCCGATGACGAGGACTCTCTGCCCTCTCCCCCGCTGGCGAAGGCCACCGACTGGGTGAACGTGGAGCTGGACCTGGGCGACGGCCTGCAGACCTACACGCGCGACACCAACGTGATGCCGCAGTGGGCCGGCAGCTCCTGGTACCAGCTGCGCTACGTGGACCCGACGAATAAGGACACGTTCTGCGCCAAGGAGAACGAGCAGTACTGGATGGGCCCGCGCCCCGCCCAGCACGGCCCCGAAGACCCGGGCGGCGTCGACCTGTACGTCGGCGGCGTCGAGCACGCGGTGCTGCACCTGCTGTACGCGCGCTTCTGGCACAAGGTGCTCTTCGACCTGGGCCACGTCTCCTCGAAGGAGCCGTACCGCCGGCTGTTCAACCAGGGCTACATCCAGGCGTACGCCTACACTGACTCGCGCGGCGTGTACGTCGAGGCGGAGCAGGTCGTGGAGTCCGGTGGCAAGTTCTACTTCGAGGGCGCCGAGGTCAACCGCGAGTACGGCAAGATGGGCAAGTCCCTGAAGAACTCCGTCGCCCCCGACGAGATCTGCGAGCAGTACGGCGCGGACACCCTGCGTGTGTACGAGATGTCGATGGGCCCCCTCGACACCTCGCGGGCCTGGGCGACGAAGGACGTCGTCGGCGCGCAGCGGTTCCTGCAGCGCATGTGGCGCGTGGTGGTCGACGAGGACACCGGCATCGTCCGTGCGACGGACGCCGAGCCCACAGAGGACTCGCTTCGCCTGCTGCACAAGACGATCGAGGGCGTGCACGAGGACTACGCGGCGCTGCGCGATAACACCGCGATCGCCAAGCTCATCGAGCTGACGAATCACCTGACGAAGGCCTACCCCGCCGGCGCGCCGCGTGCCATCGTCGAGCCCCTCGTGCTGATGCTGGGCCCCGTCGCCCCGCACCTCGCGGAGGAGCTGTGGTCGCTGCTGGGCCACGCGGAGTCCCTGGCGCACGGGCCGTTCCCCGTGGCCGAGGAGAAGTACCTCGTGGAGGACACCGTCGAGTACCCGATCCAGGTCAACGGCAAGGTCCGCAGCCACATCACCGTGCCCGCGGACATGTCCAAGGCGGACATCGAGGCGACGGCGATGGCGGACGCGAAGATTGTCGCCCTGCTCGACGGCGCGCACCCGAAGAAGATCATCGTGGTGCCCGGCCGAATGGTGAACGTCGTCAAATAGGCCGCGGCGTTAGCGTTTCCGCGGCTTCGGGCGCCTCGCCCCCGTAACTTGACCTGGCCCCCGTTGCAACAGGGGCCAGGTCAAGATGCGGGGGCGAGCTGCGCTGATCCCTGAGGAGGACGGGCCTCTGTCTGGCCGAATGGGTGTCCGCGGGAGTCCGTCTGCGCGCATTCTGGAGTTGGTCGATGACGTACTGTTCCTAGAACGCGTTCTACTTCTAAGGAGCCACCATGTCGCCGTCCCCCGAGGCCATCCGCACCACCGTCGAGAGTTACATCAAGTTCGTCGGCAGCGGCACAGTCGATGAGATCCTCAGCCTGTTCGCCGAGGGCGCGACGGTCGAGGACCCGGTGGGCACCGACGTGCGCTCCACGGAGGCCGCGCTGCGCGAGTTCTACGGCATCATCGAGCCGCTCAAGCAGGAGACCGAGCTGCTCACGCTGCGCATCGCGGGAGACACCGCGGCGTTCCACTTCCGTGTGCTCACCGACTTCGGCGACAACCAGTTCGAGCTCAGCCCCATCGACGTCATGACCTTCGACGAGGACGCCAAGATCACCTCGATGCGCGCCGTCTGGAGCGGCGAGGACATGACGACCCTGTAGGCCCAACGCTTGAGGTTGTGGAATCTTGCGCTTCTGAAATAGCGCCGAACGTGGTGAAGATTGACGGATTCTTCGAGATTCAGTGCATCTTCCGCACGTTCGGCGAGGCCTTCGCCCGGAGACCCAGCTCAAGATCCCAGCTCAGAGCCCCCAGCTCAGGGCCCCTGGCTCAGACCGCGAGCTCCTTGTAGAACCGGTCGATGTCCTCCCGCTTGCACACCTCGCTGCCGGGCGTGAGCAGCGCAGCGGTCGCGCACGCGATGCCCAGCGCGAGGGTGTCGGAGAGGGTGCGCTCCTGGAGGAAGCCGGTGATCAGACCCGCCACCATCGAGTCGCCGGCGCCGACGGTGGAGCGCACCGGCGCGTTGATCGCAGGCACGCGCACCGTCTCGTCGGCGGAGACCAGCATGGCGCCGCCGGGCCCGAGCGAGACGACGGCGACCTCCACGGTCCCGTCGGCGATGATGGTGCGGGCGGCGTCGGCGATCTCGTCGTCCCCGGACAGCTCGCGGCCCACCCAGTCGCGCAGCTCCCCCACGCTCGGCTTGACGAGGAAGATCCCGCCGCCGGCCTCGCGCAGGGCGTCGCCGGAGGAGTCGAGCACCAGTCGGGCGCCCGCGTCGCGCGCGATGGCCGCCACGTCGGCGACGATGGAGGTCGGCACACCCGGCGGCAGGCTCCCGCTGAGCGCGACGTAGCGGGCGCCGACGACGGCTGCGGCGAGGGTGTCGAGGCATTGGCCGAGCTCGGCGGCGGTGAGTGTGGGCCCGGGCAGGACGAAGCGGAACTCGTTGTCGCCGCCGGTCTCGAGCGCGGTGAACGACTCGCGGGTGGTGCCCGCGATGCGGATCGGGTGCTCGACCACGGGGTGCTCCGCGAGCAGGGCGCTCATCTGCGCGCCGGAGTCCCCGCCGTACGGGTAGACCGCGGCCGCCTCCACGCCGAGGACGTGGGCGACCTTCGCGATGTTGATGCCGCCGCCGCCCGCCTCGAACATCGGCTGGCCGCAGCGCAGCTTGCGGGAGGGGACGACCGTCGGGGAGGCGACGGTGACGTCGAGGGCGGGGTTCAGGGTCAAGGTCACGAGATCGGCCATGGCGGCAGCCTAGCGAAGGCTCGCCGGGCGCGGACGGAGTCGTGGGGCCGTGGCGCCGAAGCCGAACGCGGTCGATTTCACGTGGCCGCGGGATCGGATCGAGCGAATTTCAGCCGATGAACGCTGGAGGGAAGCTCCATTCATCGACTCTCATTGGAGTGTTGTTCCATAGTTCACCCCAGCGGCATGGGCTATTTGCAAGTGGCCCTTAGTGTTTGGGCATGCGAGAAACCACACTGCCGATCGAGGCCGAGACCGTCATCGCCTCTCCTCTCTTGGAGGAGAAGCGGATGCGTTCGGCTGATCGCTCGGCGGCCGAACAGCGGGTCGCGCGGTTCGTTCTCGCCAGTCCCGATCGGGTCATGGAGATCTCGGTGAGCGATTTGGCGGTGGCCTCCGAGACGTCCGTAGGCACCGTTGTGCGGTTCTGCCAGCGGCTCGGCCTGCGTGGCTACCAGGACCTGAAGTTGAAGTTGGCGAGGGAGGTCTCGGCGGCGTCCACCCTCCTGCCAAAAGAGGCTCTACTGACCGATCCGTGGGTCGTGTGACCGGCATATAGACGCGCACGCCGTTGTCCCAGTAGCGTTTTGGCTTGTCTAAGGTCAACTCGCTGCAGAGCGGAAAACGGCGTGCGCGACAACAGGATATGGGCTGAGATTCTCGGTGTCGAAAACACGGTCGTAGAGACCGTCAATGTCGACGAGGATTCGGGGTGTGTGGTGGTCGCGGTGCGACCGAAATCCGGGTCGCGGTCCCGGTGTGGAGTGTGCCGGCGCCGGTCCCCACGCTATGACAGCGGAGACGGGCGACGACGGTGGCGGGCCCTCGACGCCGGGCTGAAAACTGTGCTCGTGGAGGCCGCCGCGCCGCGCGTGTCCTGCCGCGCGCACGGGGTCGTGGCCACGCACTGCGCGAAGTCCGCGGTCTGCGAGTTGATGACCGTCGCGTGGCGCACTGTCGGATCAATCATCGACCGGGTCTGGACGGACACAGAGAAACGGTTCGACCGGTTCGCGGGGCTGCGCCGGATCGGGATCGACGAGATCTCCTATAAGAAGGGCCACAAGTACCTGACGGTGGTCGTCGACCATGATTCTGGCCGACTGGTGTGGGCTGCGGAGGGACGCAACGCCGAAACGCCGCGAGCCTTTTTCGACCTGCTCGGGCCCGAACGCAGCGCCGAGATCACCCATGTCACCGCCGACGCGGCGGCCTGGATCGCGAAGGTCGTCGTAGAGCGTTGTCCAGCGGCGATCCGTTGTGCTGATCCGTTTCATGTGGTCGCCTGGGCTACTGACGCGGTCGACAAGGTGCGGCGCGGGGCGTGGAACCGTGCCCGAGACAAAGCTGCTCCGAAGAAGTCGTATGCCGGTCCCGGCCGGCCGGCCGCGGGAACCGGCACTGCTCCGGATCCGCATCGCGAGCACGCCGCCAAGGTGAAGAAGTCGCGGTGGTCGCTGCTGAAGAACCCGGAGAACCTGACGGCCAAGCAGAAGCTGACGCTGCGCCAGGCCCAGTTGCACGATCGCCGTCTCTATCGCGCCTACCTTCTCAAGGAGGAGTTGCGGCTGGTCTTCCAGCTGCCGCACGAGGAGGCGAGGGATGCGCTGGGACGGTGGGTGAGCTGGGCGCGGCGGTGTCGGATCCCGCGAGTTCGTGAAGCTGCAGCGCTCCATCGTCAAGCACGAGGCGTCGATCCTCGCGGCGATCGAGCACGGTCTCTCGAACGGCCGGATCGAGTCGGTGAACACGAAGATCCGGTTGATCACCCGGGTGGGTTTCGGGTTCCGAACGCCGGAGGCTCTGATCGCGTTGGCGATGCTCGGGCTTGGTGGTCATCCGCCGCAACTTCCAGGAAGAAACGACCCACGGATCGGTCAGTAGAGCCCCATTTCGACACCGGAGCCTCGAACGGGCCGGTGGAGGCGATCAACGGTCGGCTCGAGCACCTGCGCGGCATCGCCCTGGGGTTCAGGAACCTCACGCACTACATCTTGCGGTCATTGATCCACTCCGGTCAGCTCCAGGAACGAATCAAGGCACTCTGATTACGGAAGAGATTCCCTAACGTTTGTCAACACCCATTGTGAACTGCGGTTTTAAGGCAGGGCTGGATACCGTAGGAGC
>NZ_BAVQ01000001.1 GCF_000524475.1 Tomitella biformata AHU 1821
ATTGCCTACGAGGTAGCGTCAGTCGCAGTCGCTTCTGCGGCATAACCCCGTCCACTTTTCCGGGGGAACCTCACTCAGCCTCGTCCGTGGCGGCTTGCACCTTGATCAGGGCCGCATCCATCGCCGGATTTTGGTAGCCGAAAACGTTGTTGGTGGATTCCGATTGCAGCCCGCTATAGAGCCGAATGAACGGCGACACCTCGGCCAAGCTCAGGCCACTGAAGGCCAAGTCGTAGTCCTGCTGCACGCGTACCTTCTTCGAAACATCCCCAGAGCTGGTCTGGTAATCGATGTCGACGGTGAAGCCCACCGCCTGCAGCATGGACTGGATGGCCAACGCTTGCGACCGTGCCACTGGGCTGCTGGTGGTGGTGTAGGTGATGCGGCCGTCGTAGCCGTCGGCCTTCGCCTCCGCCAACAGCGCGGTGGCCTTTGCGGCGTCATAGCCGAGCGGCTCCACGTCTCCGTGCCACATCGACCAGGTCTCGATGATCGAGACCTGGCGGCGTGAGTTGCCTCTCCCCGGACGCCTACTCCCTCTCGAGCAGAAAATAGGCGTGCTGACCATTGTCGAGGCACAGTTCGGGCTTGCCGTTCATGATGCCCATCAAGGTGTTCGCGTCGACGCGCTTGAAGTGGTCGAACACCGCCTGGCCGTCGTAGACCATCGTCGCGGTGACCTCGCCGCGGAACTCGACATCCCACAGGCTCGCCTCGCCGCGGCCGAGCTTGACGTTGGAGAACAGCTCGCCGTCCGCATCCCGGCAGACCAGCGGCTTGGCATCGAGCAGCGAGTTGAACGTCTTGCCGTGCCAGCGGCTGGCGGGTAGAAGCCGACAGATCTGGTGGCCGGTCTGGAATACCGCGCCGCGGTATTGGCCGAGGATATCGGCGGCCCGGACGGTGTCGAGCGCGGCCCAAATGGCGTCGAGCTCGGCGGGCTGGACGCCCTCCGGCCACACCCGCAGCGCTTGGAAGTGGTCGCGAGCCTGGTCAATATCCATGGGGCCTCCTTGAAGTTATCGCCCAAACTAGCCAACGCCCGGCCTAGGGTGGGGCATGGTCACGATTTATACCGTAGGGCACTCGACGCACCCCATTGACGAGTTCATCGCGCTGCTGCGTGCCCACGGCGTCGAGCAGGTCGTGGATGTGCGGACCATCGCGAAATCCCGGCACAACCCGCAATTCGGTGAGGACCAAATCCGCGTGAGCCTGCCTGCGGCCGGCATCGAGTACCGCCGCCTGGAGGCGCTCGGCGGGCTGCGCCACACCACGAAGGCCTCGGTGAACGGGGAGTGGCGCAACGCGTCCTTCCGCGGCTACGCCGACTACATGCAGACGCCGGAGTTCGCGGCCGGCATCGACGAGCTGCTCGCACTGCACGGAACGACGGCCATCATGTGCGCAGAAGCCGTCCCGTGGCGTTGCCACCGCTCGCTGATCGGCGACGCGCTGCTGGTCCGCGGGGTGGAGGTCCTGGACATCTTCAGCCCCACGTCCGCGAAGCCGCACACGCTGACCTCGTTCGCGGTGGTGGACGGCGAGACCATCACATACCCGCAGTCATCCCCAGACCCAGAGTGATCGCCTCCGCCGGGTGCGTGCCGGGCACCCGCTGCTGGCCCTCGTTGGTGCCGAGGCCAGCGAGCTGGATGCCGACGGGCAGGCCGGGCGCGTCCGGCGCGGGCACCGACATCGCCGGCACGCCCAGGGTGTTGAACGGAATGCACATGCGCAGGATCTCGCGGCGCACCGGCAACCCGTCGATGCTCTCGTTGCCGATGGGGGTGGCGCGGATCGGGGTCGTCGCGGTGACCAGGCCGTTGAGCCCGAACTCCTGGCGCATGACCCGCAGCGACTCATCCCGCATCCGGCGCATCGAGCGCAGCGCCCGCAGATAGTCGACGGCGGAGCGGTCAGCCTGCGCGGCAAGGAGTTTCGCGACGGACGGCTGGTAGTCCGCGGACCGTCGAGAGAACAGCTCCGCGTGCGTCTCGTAGGCCTCCGAGCCGGCGATTGCGGCATAGGTCGCGGACATCTCCTCGGCGTGCGGCATCTCGACGTCCACGAGTTCCACCCCGGCCTGGACGAGGGCCGCGCAGGCCCGGTCGAGGGCCTCCGCGATCACGGGATCGCGCACCTCCCACAGGGATCCGCGCAGCCGGCCGACGCGGAGGCCGGCGATGGGCCAGGGGGTGCGGGCGATACCGGGGATCGCGCCCCACGCCAGGCCGGCGTCCACGACGTCCGCGGTGAGCAGCCCCATGTGGTCGAGCGTCGTGGACAGCGGGAAAGCGCCGTCGGCGGGCAGCGCGCCATAGGAGGGCTTGAACCCCACAACTCCGCACAGCGCGGCGGGGGCACGGACGCTGCAGCCGGTATCGGTGCCGATGGCAAGGGGCACAACCCGTTTCGCCACCAATGCTGCGGATCCGGACGAGGAGCCGCCGGTGATGCGCGTCGGATCGTGCGGGTTCGCGGCGGGACCTGCGGCGTTGGCCTCGCCGGTGCAGCCGTACGCGAACTCGTGCAGGTGGGACTTGGCCACGACGATCGCGCCGGCCTCGCGCAGGCGTTTGATCAGCAGCGCGTCGTGCTGAGCGGGCGGCGCGTCGGCTAGCGCGGCGCTGCCGCAGCGGGTCGGCATCCCGGCCACGTCGATGTTGTCCTTGATGGCCACGGCGACCCCGTGCAGCGGGCTGCGCCAACGATCGCCGGCCAGCTCCGCGTCCAGCAGCGCGGCCTCGGCGAGCGCCGTGTCGTCACAGCGCTCGGCGACGAGGTTCTCCCACGGCGTGCCGTGCAGCCCGTCGAGGGCGCGCAGGGTGTGCTCGATGTGCTCGGTGACCGTGACCTCTTTACGGGCCAGCGCGGAGGCGAGTTCGCGAAGGGTCATGCCGTCACCTCGCACCACACGCCGCCGGCGCGGCCCGCGTCGCGCAATTGCTCGCGCCAGCCGGGTATGCCGGGCTCTAGGTTGCGGATCTCGCTGCGCCGGGCCTGCTCATAGTTGCGGCGGGCGGCGTGGCCGTTGTCGGTGAGCTCGGTGAGGTCGTTCTGGGCGGCCAGCGAGGCGCGGGCGTTGGTGAGCAGCTCGAGGGCCTCGTCGAGCGCGCCCAGGAGGGCCGTCGAGTTGCCCTCGCACATCGCCCGCACCAGCTCGGGGGCGGTGGCGGCGACGCGGGTGCCGTCGCGGAAGGAGCCCGCGGCCAGGGCCAGGGCCAGCTGGCTGCCCGCGCCCACGCTCGCGAGGGCCTCGGCGAGCAGGTGCGGCAGGTGCGAGATGCGGGCGACGGCGGCGTCGTGCTCGGCGGACTCGGCGGGCACCACCTGCGCGCCGGCGTCGACGGCCATCGTCGCGACCTGCGTCCACACCTGCGGGTCCGCGCCCTCGTCGACGGTGACGACCCAGACGGCGCCGGTGAACAGCTCGGCGTAGCCGGCGGCCCAGCCGGACTCCGCGGTGCCGGCCATCGGGTGCCCGCCGACGAAGCGGGGGAGCAGGCCGTGCTCGGCGACGGCGTCGCGCACCGGCTGCTTCACGGACACGACGTCGGTGAGGGCGCAGCCCGGCGCGTGCGCGGCGATGGCGGCCGCGACCTGCCCCACGATGGGGGTCGGCACCGCGATCACGATCAGGGCGTCCTGCTCGGCGGCCCGGCGCAGCGCCGCGGCGAGGTCCGCGGTGGCGTCGAAACCGGCCGCCTCCGCGTCGCGCACGGTCTCGGGGGAGCGGTTGTAGCCCCACGCGGTCCGGCCCGCCGCGACGAGGGCGCGCAGCAGGGAGCCGCCGATCAGGCCCAGGCCTAGCACGCAGACGGGCGGGCGGGCGGGTCCTTCAAGTGGTGTCGACACCAGTCAAGGTTGGCACATCTTGAGCCGCTGCAGGATGGGGACTCGTGCCGGGGGGCTAGGACGGCTACCGTTGCGCGCATGGCTGCACAACGTGAGGGCTCCACTAACTCCGAGACCTCCGACGACGAACTCGACGGCTTCGCGATCGCCGTGACCCGCGAGGAAGGGCGTTGGACCTGCACGCCCCTTAGCTCCGACGCTTTGACGAGCCTGGAGGACGCAGAGCGGGAGCTCCGTGAGCTGCGCAGCTCCGGCGCGGTATTCGGGCTCATCGACGTCGACGAGGCGTTCTTCCTGGTGGTGCGCCCCGGGCCGGGCGGCACCGCGCTGGCAATCTCCGACGCGGCCTGCGCCATCGACTACGACATCGCCGCCGACGTCCTCGACGCCCTCAACATCGAGGCCCCCGAGCTGTCTCCCGAGGAGCTCGAGGAGATCGATCCGTGGGCGGAGGGTGATCTTGGCCTGCTGGCGGATCTGGATCTGCCCGAGCCCGTCCTCGGCGTCATCATGGACGAGTTCGAGCTGTACCCGGACGAGCAGCTGGGCATGATCGCGCAGCGCATGGGCTTCGCCGACGAGTTCGCGGCGGTGCTCGACAAGATGTCCCGCTAACGGTGCTGTCCGACGCCGAGATGGTCGGGGTGGCCCTGGCAGCGGCGGCGGCCGCCCCCGCGGGGGATGTGCCCGTCGGCGCGGTGATCTTCGACGCCGACGGCAACGAGCTGGCCCGTGCCGCGAATGCCCGTGAGGCGCTTGGCGATCCGACTGCGCACGCCGAGATCCTGGCGCTGCGCGAGGCCGCCCGCGTGCACGGAGACGGCTGGCGGCTCGAGGGCACGACGCTCGCCGTCACCCTCGAGCCCTGCACGATGTGCGCGGGCGCCCTGGTCCTCGCCCGGGTCGGCCGCGTCGTGTTCGGCGCCTGGGAGCCGAAGACGGGCGCCGTCGGCTCGCTGTGGGACGTGGTGCGGGACCGCCGCCTGACCCACCGCCCCGAGGTGCACGGCGGTCTCCGCGAGGCCGAGTGCGCCGCGCTGCTCGAGGATTTCTTCAGAAACCAGCGCTGAACTTGGTGAAAACAGTCGCTGACCTGGCGATTGGGTTGATTGGACGTCGCTCCGGTAGTGTATTTCCCGGTGGCGTGTCCGAGCGGCCGAAGGAGCGCGCCTCGAAAGCGCGTGGCGGGTAACCCCCGTCCGTGGGTTCAAATCCCACCGCCACCGCCAAAGATCCCTCCGCCTGTTTACGCAGGTGGGGGGATTTTTTATGCCCGACGCGGAGCGGCCATTCCCGCAGCCCTTCCTGCATGCCGCATGCGCTGCAGGGGCTGCGGCACGCGAATAGGCCCGTTTCTCGGCCCGGCCTCGTCCAGTCGAATGATCGAAGGGCACTTGAGGGGCATGCCGGTCGTCTCCGGCTCTCAGGGCGATCAGGAGCGACTGCGACTGGGCTCGGCGGCCGGATCGGGCTCAGGTGCCCACCCGGGCGGCCCGAACGTGTGCCCCAGCTTCGCCCGCCAGCCCTTCGCACCGCGCCAATCCCGGGCGATCGCCTGGTACTCGCGGACTTGCAGCCGCCAGAGGTTGTTCGTGTCGACGGGTTGGGTCAGCCCGTAGAGGGGCCGCCTCGTCTCGGGGGTGAAGGTGCCGAACATCCGGTCCCAGATGATGAGGATGCCGCCGTAGTTGCGGTCGAGGAAGTCCTGGTCGCGGCCGTGGTGCACGCGGTGGTGCGAGGGGGTGTTGAAGAGGAACTCGATCGGCCGTGGCAGCTTCTGGACCCGCTCGGTGTGGATGAAGAACTGGTAGACGAGGCTCACGGAGAAGCCGACGAACACCAGCGCCGGCGGCATCCCGAGCAGCGGCAGCGGCAGGAACATCAGGATCTCGCCGCTGTTGTTCCACTTCTGGCGCAGCGCGGTCGCGAGGTTGTAGTGCTCGCTGGAGTGGTGCGCCTGGTGGGTGGCCCACATGAGCCGCACGCGGTGCGCCATCCGGTGATAGGCGTAGTAGAGCAGGTCGACGCCGACGATGAGGAGCAGCCACGTGTACCAGGCACCCGGCGGCAGATGCCACGGCGCGATATAGACGTAGACCGCCGCATATCCGATGAGCGCCAGCGCCTTCCACGCCGCGAGCGTCGCGATCGACACCAGCCCCATGCCGATGCTGGCCCTTGCGTCCGCCGCGTCGTAGCCGCCGACAGGGGGATGCGCGCGCATGTCCGACGGCCCCATGCCCGACGCGCCGATGTTCGCTGTGGCCTCGGAGCGTGCTCGCGCGATGGCGACACCCCACTCGATCAGCAGGAACACGACAAAGGCCGGGATGGCGAACGTGACGGGGTCGCGGAGGGGGTCGAGCAGCGACGCCCAGGAATCGGACAAGGTTTCCCACATGCGCTCCACTATGGCGCCGGACGCGGTGTGTGTGGCCCAGTCCGCAGGATTGCGTCGGGCATCGCGGTCCCACGTACGATCTGACGCGTGAGAAGCCGTCAGGTCGGGGTCGCCAAGGTGCGAGGCACCTTGGTTGGCGCGATCTCCGGGGCGGTGAGCATTCTCGCCCATGGTGTCGGCTCCAGGGCGATGACCGGAGCCCCGATGCCCGGGCCCAGCATGAGCTCCGTCCTGCTGCTGATCGCCGCGTGCGCTGCGATTGGCACGGCCGCGGCCAGCGTCCGCGCGCCGCGCCATGAATGGCTGCTGCTGGCGGCGACGTTGACCGGCGGACAGGCCGTCGGGCACCTGATGCTCTCGCTGCAGCCGATGGAGCCGCATTCGTCAGGCCTCGGCCTCGGCATGCTCTCCGCCCACGCGGGCGCCGTCGCGGTGTCCGCGGCGCTGATCCGCGCGGCCGAGTACGCCTACCTGGCCGCGGTCGCGGTGTGGCAGCGCGTGCGCCCGCCAGTCGGCTCTCCGGAGCCGTGCGAGGCGCGCCCGCTGGTCGCGATCCCCGTGGTCCGGGCCACCGTTGCCCGCAGCCTGCTGCTCGCCAGCGCCGGCGGCACCCGCGGTCCGCCGCTGCCAGCCTGACACCGCCCTTCAACGACAGAACTCTCTCGCGCCTCGCCCCCGTCCCTTGCGACCAGGGGCTGATTGGCGCGCACCCAGGCAAGGAATCACACATGAACATTTTTCGTCGCTCCGCCGTCCTCATCGCCAGCGCGTCCGTCGGGGCGCTGGTGCTCGCCGGCTGCTCGTCCGACGCCACCGGGCCGGCGGCGGACTCGGTCGTGGTGACCGATCAATGGGCCAAGGCCGCGGGCTCCGGCATGACGGCCGTGTTCGCCACCGTGGAGAACACCGGCGGACAGGACATCCAGGTGGTGTCCGCGTCCTCACCGCTCTCCGGCGCCGTTGAGCTGCACGAGGTCGCCGACGGGAAGATGCGCCAGAAGGAGGGCGGCTTCACCATTGGCGCGGACCAGTCCCACACCCTCGCCCCGGGCGGGGACCACATCATGCTGATGGACCTGACCGGGGCGGTCGCGCCGGGCTCGAACGTCGAGATCACGCTGACCCTCGGCGACGGCACCACCACCACATTCGAGGCGCAGGCGCGGGACTTCAGCGGCAACAACGAGGAGTACGGCGACGCGGACTCGGCCGACGGCATGGACGGCCTGGACCATGGGTCGATGAACCATGGCTCCTGAGTCGGGCCTCAGCCGTCGCGGCCTGCTCGGCGGCGGCGCCCTCGCTCTCGGCGCGGGGCTGGCCGGCGCCGGGCTGGGTTGGGGCGCCGGATCGGCGACAGCTTCGTCCGATGCGGTCGCGATCGGCGGGGAGCGCGTGCCGTTCTTCGGCCCGCACCAGGCGGGGATCACCACCGATCCGCAGTCCTTCGCCACGTTCGTCGGCCTGGACCTGCGGGCCGGGTCGGACCGGGAGTCGCTGACGCGGATCCTGCGGCTGTGGACCGAGGACGCGGGGCGGCTCACGCAGGGCCGGCCCGCGCTCGCAGATCGGGAGCCCGAGCTGGCCGACGCGCCGTGGCGGCTGACGGTGACGGTGGGCTTGGGTCCGGGAGCCTTCGTCGGGCTCGCGGACAAGCGTCCGGAGTGGCTGCGGCCGCTGCCGGCGTTCCCAATCGACGCGTTCGACGTCCGCTGGCCGGGCACTGACCTCGTGCTGCAGGTGTGCGCGGATGATCCGATGGCCGCCGCGCACGCCGTCCGGGTGCTCACCAAGAACGTGTGCTCGATGGCGGCTCTGACCTGGGTGCAGCGCGGATTCCGGGGCACCCGGCCGGCGGGAGTGACGATGCGCAATCTCATGGGCCAGGTCGACGGCACCGTCCAGCCCGCGCCGATCGATCACGACGCGCTGGTGTGGGACGACGGCGCCGCGCAGCCCTGGCTCAAGGGCGGCACCTCGCTGGTGCTGCGGCGAATCCGCATGGAGATGGACACCTGGGACGAGGTGGACACGCCGCTGCGGAACCTCGTGCTGGGCCGGGAGCAGACCTCCGGCGCGCCGTTGACGGGGTCCGCCGAGCGCGATGCGCCGGACTTCACGGCCACCGACGCGAACGGGATCATAGTGATTCCGCCGGCCTCGCACATCGCCCGCGCGCACCGGCGCACCGACCGCGAGCAGTTCCTCCGGCGCGCGTACAACTACGACGACCCGCCGCCGCCCGGCGAGACGTCGGACACCGGGCTGCTGTTCGCGACCTACCAGCAGGACGTGGACGCTCAGTTCCTGCCGGTGCAGCAGCGGTTGGCGGAGCAGGACGCGCTCAACGAGTGGACCACCCCGGTGGGCTCGGCGGTGTACGTGATCCTGCCCGGCGCCCAGCCCGGCGGCTACCTGGGGCAGAGCCTCCTAGAGGATTGACCTGACGCTGCCGCCGGCCTTGTTCACAGGGTCGGCGGCAGCGCCGGGCTCAGCAGCCAGTCCGTCCAAAGTGGTTGCAGTGGAACGGCGCTGAAGCTCGCGGCGATCTCGAGGAAGTCCGCGGTCTCGACGGTGCAGTGCCGGTGGCGGCGGGTCCACTCGCGCAGCAGCGCGAAGAACTTCTCGTCGCCGAGGGCCCCGCGCAGCGCGTGCAGGACCAGTGCCCCGCGCTTGTAGAGGCGGTCGTCGAACATCAGGTCCGGGCCGGGGTCCACCGGGAGTAGGTCCTGCGGCAGGGCCGCGAGCATGGCATGTGCGGCGGCGGCCAGGGCGGCGGCGGACGGCCCGCCGGAGCGCTCGGACCAGAGCCACTCGGCGTAGCAGGCGAAGCCCTCGTTGAGCCAGATGTCCCGCCAGCGGCGCAGGCCCAGGCTGTTGCCGAACCACTGGTGCGCCAACTCGTGCGCGACGAGGCGCTCCTCCGGGTTGGTGCCGTCGCAGTGGTTGGCTCCGAAGATCGACATCGCCTGCGCCTCAACAGGTATCTCCAGCTCGTCCTCGGTGACCACCACCGTGTACGAGGGGAACGGGTACGGCCCGAAGAGCTCCTCGAACACTGCCATCATCTGGGGCTGGCGGGCGAAGTCGTGGGCGAAGTCGGCGCGCCGGGCGGGCGGGATCGCGGCCCGGATCGGCACCTGGGCGGGTTGCTCGAGGAGCTCGTAGCGGCCGATCTGCAGGGTGGCGAGGTAGGTGGCCATCGGCGCGGCCTGCTCGTACACCCACGTGGTGTGCCCGGCCCGGGCGCGCCTGCTGACCAGCTCGCCGTTCGCCAGCGCCAGATATTGCGACTCGGCGGCGATCGAGATCCGGTAGCTGGCCTTGTCGCCGGGGTGGTCGTTGCACGGGAACCACGACGGGGCGCCGGTCGGCTGGGCCGCGACCAGCGCGCCCTCCGTCAGCTCCTCGAAGCCCGCCTCACCCCACGGCCCGGCGAGCGGCGCGGGAGAACCGCTGTAGCGCACGGTGATCCGCAGCGCGGAGCCGACGGGCGCGGGGCGCGGCAGCGTGATCGACAGCCGCCGGCGCCGGTGGCTGAACTTCACGGCGCGGGCCTCGTTGACCGACACCCGCGCGACGCCCATCGACGGCGCGAGATCCAGCGTCAGCTTCGTCAGGTCTACGGCGGCCACCGCGGTGATCACGGCCTGCCCGGCCAGCCGGTTGGAGGCGACCTTGTACTCGAGCTCCAGGTCGTAGCGGGTGACCCGGTAGTCCGTGTGGCCGTGGCCGGGGGCGTACGGGTCGACGCCGGGATCGGGGGACCCCATCAGCGGAGCACCTGGGGCGCTGCAGCCTGGGGCGCGATGGGATTGCCCTGCCAGCGGGTCGACGGCGGGACGGCGTCGCCGCGCATGACGAGGGAGGCGGGGCCGATGGTCGCGCCGGCGCCGATGTGGGCGGCGGGCAGCGCGACGCAGTGCGGTCCGAGGGTGGCGCCCGCGCCGAGGGTGACGGTGTCCATGCTCATGATCCGATCATGGAACAGGTGCGTCTGCACCACACATCCGCGATTCACGGTGGCCCCGTCGCCGAGCGTGACGAGGTCCGCCTCGGGCAGCCAGTAGCTCTCGCACCAGACGCCGCGGCCGATGTCCGCGCCGAGGGTGCGCAGCCACAGGTTCAGCACCGCGGTGCCGGTGGCGGCGCGCGCGAACCAGGGCGCGGCGACGGTCTCGACGAATGCGTCGGACACCTCGTTGCGCCAGACGAAGCCGCTCCACAGTGGATGCTCCACCGCGCCGATCCGGCCGACCATCAGCCACTTTGCGGCGGTGGTGACCCCGCCCGCGACGGCCCCTGCGGCCAGCAGCACGAGGCCGCTGAGCAGCCCGGCGGCGGCGAAGCCCCAGCGCACCGCGATGGCCTCCAGCGCGAGCAGCACGCCGAGGCCGATGCCGAACGTCACCAGCACCGCCGCGAGCCGGCACGTCTCGACCAGCCCGCGGGCCACGCGCAGGCACCGCGGCGGGGCGTAGGTGCGGCCGGTCTCGGCGTCGGCGGCCTTGCGGCGCAGGCGCACCGGCGGGCTGCCCAGCCAGGAGGTGCCGGCCTTGGCCTTGCCCGGCGTCGCGGAGAGCACGGCGACGAGCGCGTTCTTGGGGACGGTGCGACCGGGGGCGGTCATGCCGGAGTTGCCGAGGAAGGCCCGCTTGCCGACCTTCGCGTGGTCCACCCGCAGCCAGCCGCCGCCGAGCTCGTAGCTGCCGATCATGGTGTCGTCCGCCAGGAACGCGCCGTCGCCCACGGTGGTGAGCTTGGGCAGCAGCAGCACGGTGGACGCCTCGACGTCCTTGCCGATGTTGGTGCCCAGCAGCCGCAGCCACACGGGAGTCAGCAGGCTCGCGTACAGCGGGAACAGGAAGGTGCGGGCGGAGTCCATCAGCCGCTCGGTGGCCCACACCTGCCAGCCGACGCGGCTGCGGACGGGGTAGTGGCCGGGTGTCAGGCCGATGCCGAGCAGGCGCACGCCGGCCAGCGTCGCGGTGGCGAACACGCCCAGGGCGAGCAGTGTCGCGGCCGGCAGCATGGCGAGCGCGCGCAGGGCGGCGCCGCCCAGGGTCGCCGCGTCGCGCGCCCACCAGCCCATGAGCGCGACGCCGGCGGCGAGCGAGAGGAGGGGCAGCGCGGAGAGGGCGACGGCCGTCGCGCCGTAGACGGGGACCCAGCGCGACGCGCGGGGCGGGCGCTCGGCCGGCCATCGTCTCGACGCCTTGCCGGACTTCACGGCGGGGGAGCCGGTCCAGCGCTGGCCCGCGCGGACCTTCCCGTCGACGGCGGAGCCCGCGGCGATCTCGGCGTCATCCCCGACGCGGGCACCGGGCAGCAGGATCGAGCGAGCGCCGACGGTGGCTCGCTCGCCGATCTCGATGGCGCCGATGTGCACGAGGTCGCCGTCTATCCAGTTGCCGGATAGGTCCACCTCGGGCTCCACGGCCGCGCCCTCGCCGACGGTCAGCAGGCCGGTGACCGGAGGCAGGGTGTGGAGGTCGACGCCGCGGCCGATGTCCGCGCCGAGCGCGCGGGCGTAATAGACCATCCACGGCGCGCCGGAGAGGTTCGTGGCGCCGCTGGCCTCCGCGAGCCGCTCGGCGGCCCACAGCCGCAGGTGCACCGAGCCCCCGCGGGGGTGCGCGCCGGGTGTGACCCCGCGCAGCAGCAGGCGCGCGCCAGCCACAGAGACCGCCATCCGGCCGATCGGGGTGACGAAGAGGAGGAACGCGGCGAGCAGGGCCCACCAGCTGACGGTCGGCGCCCACGGCCCGGCGGACCCGCGGGCCGCGGCGAGCACGTTGTTGGCGAACGCGAGCCAGGTGGCCCACTGCAGACCGGTCAGGGTGGTCAGCGGCAGGGTCGCGGCGATCTGCGCCCACTGCGCGCGACGCGGCACCGGGCGGACATGGCGGGTCTGCGCGGCGGCGACGGGGGCCAGCGCGTCGAGCATCTCGGCCAGCGAGCCCAGCCGGGGGTGGTCGTACAGCTGCGCGACGGTGACCTCGGGGAACCGCTCCCGCAGCGCGCCGACGAGCTGCGCGGCCGCCAGGGAGCCGCCGCCGAGCGCGAAGAAATCGTCGTCCGGGCCGGTCGCCGGCGCACCGAGGATCTGCGACCACTGGGCCGCGACCCACCCGGCCGTGCCCGTCAGGTCGGATTCGGCGGGCGTGGCGCTCGGCAGCGGCCAGGGCAGCGCGTCGCGGTCGACCTTGCCGGAGGTGCGGATCGGCAGCTCGTCGACGCGGGCCAGCAGCGGCACCAGCGCGGCGGGCAGTGACTGCGCGAGCGCGCCGCGGGCCGCGGCGAGGTCCAGGCTGTCCTCGGCGGCGAGGTAGCCGACGAGCACCTTGTTCCCGGCGGGGGTCGTGCGCACGGCTGCGGCCGCGCCGTTGACGCCGGGCAAGGCCGCCAGCGCCGCATCGAGCTCGCCCAGCTCGATGCGGCGGCCGCCGATCTTGATCTGGTCGTCGACGCGGCCCTGGAACAGCAACCCCGCCCGCTCGAGCCGGACCAGGTCGCCGCTGCGGTAGGCCCGGTCCCAGCCGAGCGTCGGCATCGGCGCGTACTTCTCCGCGTCCTTGGCGGGGTCGAGGTAGCGGGCCAGGCCGACGCCGCCGATCACGAGCTCGCCCACCTCGCCCTCCGCGGCGGGCCTTTGCTCAGCGTCGACGACGGCGAGGTCCCAGCCGTCGAGGGGCAGCCCGATGCGCACCGGCTCGCCGGGCCGCAGGATCGCCCCGCACGCGACGACCGTCGCCTCGGTGGGGCCGTACGTGTTCCACACCTCGCGGCCGAGCCGGTCCGGGCCGCCGGCGAGCCGGTCGACGAGCTCCGGCGGGCAGGCCTCGCCGCCGAAGATCAGCAGCCGCACGGCCTCGAGGGCCTCCGCGGGCCACAGGCCAGCCAACGTGGGGACGGTGGAGACGACGGTGATGTCGCGGGTGATCAGCCACGGCCCGAGGTCCATGCCGCTGCGCACCAGCGAGCGGGGCGCGGGCACCAGGCAGGCCCCGTGCCGCCAGGCCAGCCACATCTCCTCGCACGAGGCGTCGAACGCCACCGACAGCCCGGCCAGCACCCGATCGCCGGGGCCCAGCGGCGCGTCCTGGAGGAACATCCGGGCTTCGGCGTCGACGAAGGCCGCCGCGTTCCGGTGCGTCACCGCGACGCCCTTGGGGGTGCCGGTGGAGCCGGACGTGAAGATGATCCACGCGTCGTCCTCGAGCGCGGGCGGCCGCGGCTGGGCGCCCCGGCTCGGCGCGGTGCCCGGGGCCAGGCCGTCGGCGGTGAGGACCCCCACCACTCCCGCCTCGCCGAACACCAGGCTCGCCCGCTCCTCCGGGTCATCCGCGTCCACGGGCACATACGCCGCGCCCGCCGCCAGCACCGACAAGATCCCCAGGTACAGGGCCTGGGTGCCCGACGGCATCCGCACCCCGACCCGGTCGCCCGGCCCGACGCCCCGCTCCGCCAGCCATGCCGCGCCCGTCGCGATCTCGGCGGCCAGCTCGCGGTAGGTCAGCGTCGAGGCGCCGTCGTCGATCGCCGCCGCGTCCGGATGCGCCGCCGCGGTGGCCTCGACGATGTCGATCAGCGTGCGCGGGGCCGGCGCGCGCGAGCCACGCAGCATCGGGTCCGCCAGGCCGGTGTCGGCGAGCTGGGCGGGCTGGTTCGGCGGCGCTGTTGGCGGCACTCGGGGTCCTTGGGTTCGGCGGGGTGAATCCGTGCTCCCTCTTATCCCACGCCCGGGTGTCCGACCGGTGAACAGCGGATATGCGGGGAATGACGGGGGCGTGAAATCTGTCAGTTCGCGCGGTGGTGGCGCGCAGCGCGATTCCCGGCCTCGGCGATCAGCCCCCTGACCTGCTCCGTCGTCCGAAGGCTCGGGCACACGACGCAGACCCAGGCTTGCTGACTGTACGACGGATGGGGGAGCAGCACGTCCAGTTCGGCATAGTCGAATGCGCCGTGGTGCTCGGCGTGCGCGCTGGGCGCATGGCCGATTAGCGCGTGGAAGCGGTCCCGGCCCACCGCGATGTTGACGCGGTAGACGCCGTCGCGGTCCAGGCGGGAGAGCTCGTCAAAGCCCGCGTAGTCGCGCGTGACGACGGTGGCGAACGGGAACTGCCGGGCATGCGGGTCATCGGCAGGGTCGTAGAACAGGAAGGTGTCGCCCCACGCGGACTCGGGCGCGCCGGTCTCCGGGCCCGCGGTCACGGCGACCACGCCGGGCAGCGCGGCGGCGAAGTCGATGATCGATTCCATCTGGCAAGGGTAATCCGCCAGGAGCTGCTGTGGCGGTCGGCAGCCGGGTACGGGCACAATCAGCGCCAGAGCCGCAACAGGAGAGAGGGCAGCATGGCAGCCGAGAAGGCAGTGGGCATCGAGGTGGGCACAACGCTTTCCGTGGCGATGGTCAGCCCGGTCGCCAGCGGGCTGATCCGAACCTGGACGGACTCGGAGAGCCGGCTGTGGAGTGTCGATGACCCGGCAGCGCTGGGCGAACTCATCGGGCGTGGCGTCATCGCCCGAACGGCCGTGTCGGATAACCTCTTCCGCGAGGTCGCGCTGCTGGATGCAGAGGCCGGCACGTTGGTCGTTCAGGAGCGGTTCGCCACCGCGGACGACGCGGGTCACAAGGGGCGGGTCTTCCACCTGGGTGCGCCCGCCGCGCCGCAGAACAATCCGTGGGATGACCTGCAGGACTTCATCGCGGCCGCCGCGCTGGCGGCGGCGCAGCGCGGGGAGTTCCTATCGGTGGAGAGCGGCGGCGGGGACGCGTCGCCGACCCCCGCGTTCTTCTTCACGCTGATCGAGGAGGACGGCCAGGTCGTTTCGGTCATCGAGGCGTCCCCGCCGCCGCGTGGCACTGAGGTCTGGCCGGAGGTGCCGGTTGATCAGGACAGCTGCTCGCTGCACGCCCCGCTCGCGGAGGACACGCTCACAGTGGTGGGCATCTTTGCGTCCGCGGCGCTCGACTCGTGGGGGCTGGACCCCTGGGCGGTGGCGGCGACGTTCGGCCGGGCCGACGACGCGAAATAGCGGCGGCGCGGGGCCGGGGCCCGCCCCGCACCACCGCCCACCCGGCAGCCGGCGGGGCCTCCCGAGTCTTCGGTAGAGGCCCCGCCGGCGGTCTCTCACCAACTGGACTTTCGCACCCCGGGCAGCTCGCCGCGGTGGGCCGCCTCGCGGAACCTGATGCGCGAGAGGCCGAACTTGCCGACGAGCCCGCGCGGGCGGCCGTCGACGCTGTCCCGCCCGCGCACCCGCACCGCCGCCGAGTCCCGCGGCAGCCGGCTCAGCGCACGGCTGGCCGCCATTCGCTCCTCGATTGACGTGCTGAGATCCTTTGCCGCCTTGCGTAATTCGGTCCGCCGGTGGGCATGGCGGGCGACGAGGGCCTTGCGCCGCTCGTTCGCGGCGATCTTCGACTTCTTCGCCATCAGCGCTCCTCCTTGAACTCGACGTGCCTGCGCACGACGGGATCGAATTTGCGCAGGACCAGGCGGTCCGGGTTGTTGCGCCGGTTCTTGCGGGTGACGTACGTGTAGCCGGTGCCGGCGGTGGACTTGAGCTTGACCACGGGTCGAATGTCGTTGGAGCGGGCCATCAGAATTTTCCTCCTCGAGCGGTGATGTCGGCGACCACGGCGTCGATGCCGCGCTTGTCGATGGTCTTGATGCCGCGGGCGCTGACGGTCAGCGTCACGAATCGGCCCAGGCTGGGTGCCCAATAGCGCTTGCTCTGGATGTTCACGTCGAAGCGCCGCTTGGTGCGCCGATGCGAGTGCGAGATCTGATGGCCGAAGCCCGGGCGGGCTCCGGTCACCTGGCAGGTGCGAGACATCCTTCTCCTTATGTGTAATGATTATCGTTATCAATAAGACTAGCGTAGGAGATGCGAGATGAAGCAAGGGATCCACCCTGAATACCGGCCGGTGGTCTTCCGGGACCGCGCCGGCGGGCTCGAGATATTGACGCGATCGACCATGACGAGCGAGCACACCACCGAGTACGAGGGCCGCACCTACCCAGTGATCGACGTCGATATCTCCGTCGCGAGCCACCCGTATTGGACGGGCGCGAGCCGCCTCGTGGACGCCGAGGGCCGGGTGGAGCGCTTCCGCCGTCGTTATGGGGCCGGCCGGTGAGGACGCCTGTCATCCTGATCGCCGGCATCGCGGACGAGCCGATGGCGGCCGCGACTATCGCGCTGCAATGGGACCTGCCCCGCGCGGTCGTGGTGCAGCACCGGATCGACGTCGCCGCGAGCACGCTCACCCGGGTGGTCAGCGACGCGACGGGGGTGCTGGAGCGGGAGGAGATCGACCTGGCGCACGCATGTGTGAGCTGCGCGGTCCGCGAGGACATCGTGCCCACCCTGGAGCGGCTGGCCGGGCTTGGCCGGTGGGGCGCGGTGATCGCGTGCCTGCCGGTCACCGCCGAGGCGGTCCAGGTGTGCCGGGTGCTGGGGTGGGCCCCGCACAACTTCCCGCACACCCGGATCGCGGCGACGATCACCGCGCTCGGCCGCGCCACGCTGCTGCAGGATCTGCTGGGCGACGACCGCGTCGACGAGCGCGGGCTGCAGACCAGTGCCGAGGACTTCCGGGGCGTCGCCGAGATAGCGACCGCCATGGTGGAGTACTCCGACGTGGTCCTGGCCACGGATGGGGACCGCGCCATCGACGGCGACGCGGCGGTCGGCGTCGGCCTGCTGCGCGCGCTCGTCCGGCCCGGCGCGGGCGTTCTCGTCGACACCGGCCACCTCAACGCGGCGGTGCTGGCGGCGGGAGTGCACGTGCACCGGGCCGCCGAGGAGTGGGTCGCGGAGGTGCGCCGCGGCCCACTGCCGCCCATGCCCGACGGGGTGTGGCGGCTGGACCTGCGCTCGGGCCGCCCCTTCCACCCCGATCGACTGTACGAGCAGATCCAGACGCTCGGCGGCGGGCCGCACCGGTCGCGGGGCTGCTTCTGGCTGCCCAGCCGGCACGGGCAGATCTGCAACTGGGAAGGGGCCGGCGGGCACTTGAGCATCGGCGCCACCGAACGGTGGGGTGGGGCCGTGCCGCTGACCCGGCTGACGGTCGTCGGCGTCGAGGGCGGCGGCGACGAGATAGCCGAGGCTTTCCGGTCCTGCCTGCTCAGCGACGTCGAGCTCGAGGACCGGGGCCGCTACTGGGAGGTCGACGAGGACGGCTTCGAGCCGTGGCTGGGCGCAATTTCCATCGACCATTAGGAGAAGAACCATGGCAGTACCCAAGCGCCGCACCTCGCGGAGCAACACGCGCCACCGCCGCTCGGCCTGGCGTGCGGAGCCCGTCCCGCTGGTGCCCGTCACCGTGGACGGGCAGACATTCCAGGTGCCCCGCCGGCTGGTCAAGGCCGTCAGGCTTGGCCTCGTGCACCCCGTACAGGAGAGAAAATGAAGGTCCGTAACTCGCTCAAATCGCTCAAGGACAAGCCTGGCGCGCAGGTGGTGCGCCGACGGGGCCGGATATTCGTGATCAACAAGAAGGAGCCGCGATTCAAGGGGCGGCAGGGCTGATCGGCGGCTGGACTGACTCCTGGCCGGTGGGGAGTCACAAGGTCGGGCCGCTGGGCCGGGCCGCCTCCTGCAGTCCTCGGCGGACGGCGAGGGGCGGCTTCCCGAACCACCGGCGGCAACTGCGGGACAGCGTGCTCTGCTCGGAGTACCCCAGCTGCTGCGCGATCTCCCCGACCGAGATATGGAGCGACTCCAGTAGCTGTTCGGAGAGTCCCCGGCGCCAGTCGTCGAGCAGGATCTCGAAAGTTGTTCCCGCGCTGGCCAACTGTCGTTGGAGCACGCGGGGGTGCAGCATCAACTCGTCGGCCACATCGACGATGTTGCCTCGTCCAATCGGGGTGAGCTTGTCGACCAGCTCGAAAACCTGCTGGTCGATGTCGAGGTGGCGATGCTGCGTGCCGAGGTAGCGGCTGGCCAAGGCGTGGGCCTGGGTATCTCCACCCCGGATGGATCGGCTCAATACTCCAGTGGGGAACACGAGGGAGTCTTCTTCGGCGTCGAACTGGACTGGGCACCGGAAGTAGTCGAGGTACACCTCCTCGTCGGATATGCGCGAATGGCGGAAAGTGATCCGGTTGGGGCAGAAACCGGAGTCCGTCAGTAGCTCGAACATGCCAAGGATCACGCCGAGGCAGAGCTCGATCATGTGCCCGCGGTAGGGGAGTCGCCGGACCGTGATGGCAAAGGTGAACTGGGACTCCCGGGCACTCGAGCGGAGGCCTGCCTCGATAGCCGGACTGTAGATGTGCAGGTACTTGATCACCCCGAGCAGCGCCTTCTCCACGGAGCCGGCGTTGCGGGCCAGCACCGCGATGGGACCGAGCATGTCCAGGCTCTGTAGCCGGGAGACCCGCAGGCCGAAATCGGGGACGCGGAGGCTCTCCGCCGCGGAGCCGACGACGGTGGCGAGCGCGGTGTAGGTGATGAACCGGTTGTAGTCGCCGACGATGGCTGGGTCCACCCCTGCGTCGGAGATCAACGCGTCGGGATCGCCGCCGTGCGCGGCGATCAATTGCGGGACGTTCACGAGCGAGGATGCGCGAACCAGGTCGGCCATGGTCGTCAATTGTCAAGAACAAGTCGCGAACTGTCAAGAAGCGGAGCGACTTGTCTGTGACTCTTGACACAGATCGGCGGACCCCGGGCATTAGCCCCACAGCAAGGAGACTGACCATGAGCACCTCATTCCAAATCCCAGCCGCGCTGACGATGCAGACCCAAGACCTCCCCTGGGCGCACGGCGCGCTGGCGCCGGGGCTGTCCATTCAGCTGTTCATCGCCGACGTCGAGGCCGGGATGTTCGTGGTCAAGACCCGCTTCCAGCCGGGCACCGTGATCCCCACCCACTTGCACACCGGCGCGGTGCACGGCTTCACCGAGTCCGGCAGCTGGCACTACCGCGAGTACGGCGCGGAGTCGCTGAACGTGGCGGGCTCCTACATCTACGAGCCGCCCGGCTCCACGCACACCCTCGAGGTGGCCTCGGACATCACCGAGGTGACCGACGCGATCTTCATCATCCACGGCGCGCTGGTGAACCTGGACGAGTCCGGCAACCTCCTCAACACCGTCGATGCGGGCGCGGCCCGGGATCTGTACTTCGGGCTCCTCGAGGAGCAGGGTGAGCCGCGCCCGAAGATCATCGTCGGCGGCAACTGCACTTACAGCAACTAGTCGCACAGACTCGAGGAGATCCGAAGTGAATGAGAACGTCTCCGCGGCGCTCGAGCGCGCGGTGCAGCTATTCGGCGACCGCGAGGCGATGGTCGACGGGGCGGCCCGGTGGACCTACCGCGAGCTAGACGCCAGGGTCAGATCCTTCGACGCCGCGTTGGACGACCTCGGGCTCCAGCTCGGGGACGTTGTCGGAGTGCTGGCGAAGAACAGCAGCGCGCACCTGGTCGCGTGGCTGGGCGTGCCCCGCAGCGGGCGGGTGCTCAACGAGCTCAACACTCGGCTCTCGCAGCCGGAGCTCGAGTTCATCCTCGACGACTCGAGTGCGCGGGCGCTGATCGTCGACGAGGATTTCCTCGCCGCAGGCCGCGCACTGATCCAGTCCTGCCCAGACCTGACGACCCTGCTTTACGCGGGCAGGGGCGACTGCCCGCCGGACTGCGTCTCCTTCGAGGAGGTGACCACGCGCGGCGGGGAACCGCGGCAGGTCGAGGTCGCCGGCGACGCCGTCGCCGGGATCTTCTACACCGGCGGCACCACCGGCCGGCCCAAGGGCGTGCTGCTCACGCACAACAACCTCATGGCCAACGCCAAGCACGCCCTGATCTGCCTCGGCTACACCGACCGCGACACCTACCTGCACGCCGGGCCGATGTTCCACCTGGCAGACGGGGCGTCCACCGTCGCGCTCACCTGGGTTGGTGGCAAGCACGTCATCGTGCCCGGGTTCGTCCCCGAGCAGTGGCTGGCCACCGTGTCGGCGGAGCGGGTCACCCGGGCGATGATCGTGCCGACGATGGTCACGATGCTGCTGGCCAAGCCATTTCCCGCGGGCACCGACGTCTCCTCGCTCAAGTCGGTGCTCTACGGCGCCTCCCCGATGCCGCAGGCCGTGTTGCGGTCCGCGGCGGCGGCGCTCGGCTGCGACTGGTGCCAGGTCTACGGGATGACCGAGGCCGCGCCGATCGTGTCCTTCATGACTTTCGAGGACCATCGCGACGGGCTGAGCGGCACGGACCCCGACGCCTCGGCTCGGCTGCGGTCCGCAGGCCGGCCCATCGTCGGCGTGGAGGTCGAGATCCGCGACCCGAACGGCATGCCAGTCGAGGTCGGCGAGGTCGGCGAGATCGTGCTCCGCGGCGCGAACATCATGGCGGGCTATCTGAACCGGCCCGAGGAGACGGCCGAGGCGCTCATCGCCGGCGGCTGGTACAGATCCGGCGATATGGGCTACCTCGACCAGGGCGGCTACCTGTTCGTGGTGGACCGGCTCAAGGACATGATCATCTCGGGCGGCGAGAACGTGTACAGCACCGAGGTGGAGAACGCCCTATACCGACATCCCGACGTGTTGGAGGTGGCGGTCTTCGGGCTGCTGGACGAGCGCTGGGGGGAGGCCGTGCACGCGGCGGTGTGCCTTCGCGAGTCCGCGACCACCACCCCGGAGGAGTTAGCCGCCCACACGCGGGAGCTCATCGCGGGCTTCAAGGTGCCGCGGGTGATCCACATCCTCGACGCCGCGCTGCCGAAGTCCGGCGCGGGGAAGATCCTCAAGCGGAATCTGCGGGAGCAGTTCGCCGCAGGATAGATCCAGATCAGCTCGCGGTGGTCACGCATTTTGCGGACCGCCGCGAGCTTTTTTGTCGACTCTCAACAGCGGGGCCGAGCCATTGCCCGGGGAATTGGCGCGGTGGCTGATCCGCAATTCCGCCTGGCGGTATCCACGGTCGACGCGCAGCGCCGGGCCAGACGAAAGTTGACGCGGAGCACGCTCGGCAATCGGTGGACGCTGACGGTGGTGGCCCTAGCGGCGATCACCGCGTTGACGATCGCCACGGACGCGGGCAATGGCTATTCATCAGGCTTGGTCCTCGGCTATTTCTGAATTGCGAGAGAGGCACGAAATTGGAAAATGCAGCAGCAGATGACAGCTACGACGTCATCGTCGTCGGTTCGGGCGCCGGCTTGGTTGGCGCCCTCGCATCGGCCGCACGGGGTCTGAAGACCCTGGTCATCGAGAAGACCGAGTTCGTCGGCGGCACCACCGCGTACTCGGGTTCGGGCTTGTGGCTGCCGGGCAACGCCGCCGAGCGCCGGGGCGGCGTGGACTCGGGTCCCGATGCCGCGCGCCCCTACCTGGACGAGATCATCGGCGACGATGCCCCCGTCGCATTGCGGGAGGCATTCTTGCGGGTGGGCGAGCCCATGATCGATGAGCTTGAGACCCACGAGTGGCTCGGCGAGTTCTTCTGGCAGGGCGTCCCCGACTACTTCGAGAAGGCCACGGGAGCCCTCGCGGGCGGCCGCACCATCTTCCCCCAGCCGCTCGAGCGGGCGGCCCTGGGCGATCTCGAGCCGATGGTCCGGCGGCCGCAGTGGGCCGAGCGCTCCGGCGCGGATCCGGGCGAGACGATGACCGGCGGACAGGCACTGATCGCCCGCCTGCTGCTGGCGTTCACGGCGACCGGCAACGGGACCGTCCGCACGAACACCGCGCTGACGCGGCTGCTGGTGGAGGATGGCCAGGTGGTCGGCGTCGAGGCGACCTCGGATGGCGGCCCGATCACCTTGCGCGCTCGCCGCGGCGTGCTCCTGGCGGCCGGCGGCTATGAGCGGAACCTCGAGCTCCGGCAGAAGTACCAGCCTGAGGTCGCGGGCGAGTGGTCGCAGGGGGCGCCGGGCAACATGGGTGACGCGCTCCTCGCCGGCATGGAGATCGGCGCGGCGACGGCACTGCTCGACGAGGCTTGGTTCGCCCCTGGCCTGGTGGTGCCGAATGAGCGCCCGGTCTTCTACACCTCGGTGTGGAGTGGCATCTGGGTGAACCATGCGGGCGAGCGCTTCATGAACGAGCGGCTGCCCTATGACCGCTCTGGGCACGAGATCCTCAAGGAGCAGCGTTCCTCCGGGGGAGCGGCCATCCCGACGCACTGGGTGTTCGACCAGCGGCAGGTGGACAACGAGCGGGCATTCGCCTCGCCGCCGGTGGCGCCGCAGTCCACGACCTGGCTGGATGTGGACAAGTTCCTCGCAGCCGGCGTCTTCAAGAAGGCGGACACGCTCGAGGAGTTGGCCGAGGTCATCGGCGTGCCCGCCGGGGCACTGGTCAAGAGCGTCGAGCAGTTCAACGAGTACGCGCGCGCCGGCAAGGACGAGGCGTTCGGCCGCGGCGAGGCGCCCTGGGACAAGATCATCGTGCCGATGTGCGGCAGCCACGAGGACGGGGCCAACCCCTGCCTAGGCGTGATTGACAAGGGGCCGTTCTACGCGGCGCAGATCGTCCTGTCGGACCTCGGGACCAAGGGCGGGCTGCAGACGGACGAGAACTCCCGGGTGCTGCGCGAGGACGGTTCAGTAATCGCCGGCCTTTACGCCTCGGGCAACACCATGGCGCCGATGACCGGGCGGATCTACCCTGGCGCCGGCGGCCCAGTCGGCTCGTCGATGGTGTTCTCCTACCTGGCGGCCCTGGACATGGCGGCTGCAGAGGCCTGACTACCCTGCGTCCACACCACCGGCGATGGCCTCACGGAGAACGCTCCGGGGCCATCGCCGCCTCCGTGATCGAGGAGCCCGTGGTGTCTTTCCGCTTGATGGAAAACTGTATAGACATCGGCAAGTAATTGTCGGAAAGTAGTATCCAGGCCGAAAGAAACGGCTTCCGGTGAATCGCAGTGTGGTTGTCCCAGGCGGATTCACAGAGCTGATAAGAGCTCGATCATGGCGGTGTGTCCGTGATTATTCATAAATAGTTCGCTGCCGGGATTATTCGGCGTCCGGACATTGTCTCGAAATAGTTTTGGTGGATGAGGAAGGCAAGTCGGATGAGTGATGAAGTTCGGGTGTGGATTGAACATGATTTGTGCACCGGTGACGGTTT